>NZ_JADNYP010000015.1 GCF_015680705.1 Pseudomonas fulva
ACCCCTGACTGCGACCGCAGCCAGGGGTTTTGTCCTTTCTGGGGTTCAGGCGGCAAGCCGGGCGTGGCCTCGGGGCATCCGGCGCTGGCCTGGAAGACTTCGAACGCCTGGGCCAGCGCCTTGGTCGTTGCGGCTGGCAGCATATGACTCGATCGGTATAATTGCCGACCCTTGGAAACACCGAGAGCTTGTGAGCTGATGAACCTGATTCCAGAAATCGATGCTTTTCTTGGTTGTCGCACCCCTGATGCCTGGATCGAGGCTGCCCTTGCGGATCAGGAAACCTTGCTGATCGATCATAAGAACTGCGAGTTTAAGGCAGCTAGCACAGCCCTGAGCCTGATAGCCAAATACAACGGACACATCGATCTGATCAACATGATGTCGCGCCTGGCCCGTGAAGAGCTAGTGCACCACGAACAGGTCCTGAGGATGATGAAGCGTCGCAAGATCGCGCTTCGCCCGGTCTCGGCAGGGCGTTACGCCTCTGGATTACGACGCCACGTGCGTGCCCACGAGCCGGCGAAGCTGGTCGACACGTTGGTCGTTGGTGCTTTTATCGAAGCACGCAGTTGTGAACGATTCGCTGCGCTGGTGCCGCATTTGGATGAGGAACTAGGAAAGTTCTACCATGGCTTGCTAAAAAGCGAAGCGCGGCACTACCAGGGCTACCTGAGGTTGGCTCATCAATACGCAGAGCAAACCGATATCGTCAAGGTGGTAGAGCAGGTACGGGCCGTAGAAGCGGAGCTCATCTCTTCGGTAGATACCGAGCTTCGCTTCCACAGTGGGGTTCCGGCAGATGACCGAAGCGCTGCTGTCGAAGTGCTCGACTAGTCGCGGCGTCCAAGCAACAAGCCTACCACCAGGCCGAAGCCGGCCGACACGGCCACGGTCTGCCAGGGATGGCCACCGATATAGGCCTGGGTAGCCTCCACGACAGGTTGGGCCTTGCTGCCTACGTTACCTACCGCTTCACGCGCTTGTTGCAGTTTCTGGCTAATCTGTGCGCGAAGTGTTTCCGCTTCTTCGCCAACCAGCGATGCGCTCTGGTTGAGCAGCTTTTCCGACTCGGTGACCAGCGACTGCAGCTCGCTGAAGACCTGGTCCTTGATCTGGTCGGTGTCGGATTGCATGGTAGCTTTGCGTGGCATGGATATTTCCTTTTCTTGACAGGATGACCTGTGGATGCCGTCACGCCAGGAAAGTTGCAGCGGCATACCGATCCCATGTCACCACGGTGTAAGATAGCGCCTGTTTTCACCAGCAGGACCTACCATGAGTTTCAATCTGGCCAACAAGAGCTTCGCGGAGCGAGCGGAAATCGAGTCCCACAAGGCGCGTCTGTTCGAACTATGGCAGACCAATCTTGGCAAGGCCAAGGGCGATGCGGCCAGGCTGATTGCCGAAAAGCCTCGCCGCAAGGGTAAATGGGCTGAATGGGTTCGTGCCGAACTGGACAGCATGACACCGCCCGAATACGCCAGCATGGTACGCAGCGAGGTCAACAAGATGATGGCAGCCAGTTCTAACCGTTGAAGGGCGTCAAAGGTGCAACAGCGCGCGCAGCCATGTCTCAGCGCAGGCCGTTGCCAGGTAGCGTCGTCAGGCCTGGCAGCTCAAGAACCCCGCTATCGGAAAAGCGCAGCGTCCCCAGCGCGCCGCCTGCCATCTTGCCTTTGAGCTCATAGGGCACGCCACGCGAGCCTTGCAACCGCTCAAGCCCGTACGCTTGACGCAGGATGGAAAAGGCAGTGACGCTGACTGGCACCACGATCACCTGATCATCATATCGGCCAATATGACCATGTTGCCCGCTGACCCCAGCGGCCAGCGGCTCGCCATTGATCTTGAGCTCCACTGCCAGCCCATCGAAGTCCACAGGCTGCTCGTTAGGATTCTGCACGCGGATCTTCACCGCCATTCGCAGTTCCAGTTCTTGTCCGGGTAAAGGTTCGATACCGATGACGTTGACGGTGAGCGGATCACGATCCTGGAAAAGCGCACAGGCGCCAGGGCCTGCAGCCAGTATGAGAACCAGGCAGCTACGAACAGTGCGGCGCAAGAGCGAGATCATGAATACGCCTCGAAAAGGGCAGGGCCTGAGTTTGGCAAATACCAGGCGACGTTGAAAGCGTTGCCAGCGAACGAAAGGTTGAAACATCGCGAATCACCTATGTGGAAAAACAGGGTTTCGCCCGATACCTCTCTCCCCTTAGGCTATCCAAAATCCTGGTAACTTTTCCTACGAGAGTTCGGGCATGAATCGTACAATCGTTAGCCTTGCCATCGGTTTGTTCACGTGCTGGCAGGTCCAGGCGGCACCAGCCACTCCTAGAGTACTGGCAGGCGCCGACAGCAACCCCTACAACAGCCCGGTCCAGCGTGCCAACCCCAACAGTCGCCAGGGGACCGCCCCGGCAGCGCCGCCGCTGCGCGGGCCTTCGACCGAGCCCAATCCGCGTCCGCCCACGCTCGACAACCGCGGCATCGGTAACGGCGAGAACCTGCGGCGAGAGCAACAGACTCCTCGGCTGGAGCCCGCTCGACCGCCCCGTGATACGCAACGTGTGCCGTAAGCGCGCAATGACGATCTAGACCGACCTTTTGGTCATTTCCTGGAAGGAACCACACATGCTTCGTCGTACCTGGTTGACTACCCTGGCTGCCGTGACGTTCTGGCCTTTATTGACCCATGCCGCGCCCGAGCAGCAGTTTCCAAGCGAAGAAGGCCAGGTGACTGTCAGTACCTTGGCCAAGGGCTTGCGCAACCCTTGGGCTTTGGCCTTCCTTCCCGATGGAAAAGGTATCCTGGTGACCGAACGGCCTGGCGATCTGCGCATCGTCTCTGCCGAAGGTCGAGTCGGGCCGCCCTTGAGTGGTCTGCCCCAGGTCTGGGCGCAGGGCCAAGGCGGGCTCCTGGATGTCGTGTTGTCTCCCGAGTTCTCCAAGGATCGTACGGTCTACCTTTCCTACTCCGAGGCCGGCGAGGATGGCAAGGCTGGCACTGCGGTAGGGCGCGGCCAGCTTTCCCAGGACCTGACCAGGCTCGAGCACTTCACGGTGATATTCCGTCAGAAGCCCAAACTGTCGGAGGGCAACCACTTTGGTTCGAAGCTGGTTTTCGACCGGGATGGCTACCTGTTCATAGCGTTGGGCGAAAACAACCAGCGCGCGACGGCACAGGATCTGGACAAGCTGCAGGGCAAGGTCGTGCGTATCCTGCCCGATGGCGAAGTACCCAAGGACAATCCTTTCGTCGGCAAGACCGATGTTCGTCCGGAAATCTGGTCGTTCGGCCATCGCAACCAGCAGGGTGCGGCGCTCAATCCATGGACCGGTAAGCTCTGGACCCACGAGCATGGCCCTCGGGGTGGCGACGAAATCAACATTCCGCAGGCGGGCAAGAACTACGGCTGGCCGATCGCCACTCATGGCATCAACTATTCGATGCTGCCGATCCCCGAGGCTAAGGGCAAGCATGTCGATGGCATGGAAGATCCTCATCATGTCTGGGAGAAGTCACCGGGTATCAGCGGCATGGCCTTCTATGACAGCTCGACCTTCAAGGCGTGGGATCACAATCTGTTCATCGGCGCCCTGGCTACCGAGGAATTGATCCGCCTGCAGCTCGACGGTGATCGGATTACCCATGAGGAGCGCATGCTAGGTGAGCTCAAGGCGCGTATCCGAGACGTCCGAGTCGGGCCGGATGGCTATCTCTATCTGTTGACGGACGCCAAGGATGGCGCCCTGCTCAGGGTTGGACTGAGCCAGGATTGAGCTGATTGACAGGTGCTGCGCAGATTGGGCGAGCGCATGCGTGGCGCCTCCAAGGCTGCGTGCGCCACCTCGACCGGCCAGGATGACGTACCATGGTGCTTTCCGCTCAAGATGCACCTGCCATGTCGCTCGACCCGAACACCCGTTATCGTCTTGCCATGGACCAGCAGGGGTTCCATCCCGATCCTGCGCAAGCGGCCGCGGTAGCTGCCCTGCAGGCGTGTCACGAGGCACTGCGCCAGGGCACGGACACCAAAGGTGTCTATCTGTGGGGCGCGGTCGGTCGCGGCAAGACCTGGCTGATGGATCTGTTCCATGCCAGCCTCCCGGTGTCCGGGCGACGTCAACATTTCCACCATTTCATGGCCTGGGTACACAGGCGGCTATTCCAGCTCAACGGTACTGCCGATCCGCTACGAGCGCTGGCCTTCGAGCTGTCGCAGGAAATCCGGGTCCTGTGCTTCGACGAGCTGTTCGTCAGCGACATCGGCGACGCGATCATCCTGGGGCGCTTGTTCCAGACGTTGTTCGATCGCGGCGTGATGCTGGTGGCTACCTCCAACCAGCCGCCCGACCAGCTCTATCAGGACGGCTTCAATCGTGAACGTTTCCTGCCCGCCATCGCTGCCATGCAGGCCAACATGCAGGTACTCTGCATGGCCGGGCAGACAGACCATCGTCAGCAGCCTGGAATCGAGTGCCAGCGCTACTGGCTTGCCAGGCCGGGCTCGGCGACGCAACTCGCCCCGGTCTTCGACAGGCTTGGCGGGGGTGAGCCAGGCACCACACAGCCGCTGCAGCTCGGTGCTCGGACCATCAACGTCGTGCGACGGAACTCGTGCGTGATCTGGTGCCGGTTCGCCGAACTCTGCGAACAGCCGCTGGCCACCAGCGAATTCATGGCATTGTGTGATACGTTCCAGGCGATTCTGGTCGACGGGGTGCCCGCGCTAGGGGCTGCACAGCGCGCCGGACGCATTGCCAGGGGCACGGAAGACGGAGCCTGCCGCGTCGAGGCCGGCGAGCGTGAATTGCCGGCCTTGTCGGCCAGGGACGACAGTGTGCGCAGGTTCATTGCCTTGGTCGACGAGTGCTATGACCGGCGCGTTCCGCTCTACCTGGAGGCCGAGGTCGAGCTCGAGGCGCTGTACGGCGAAGGTTACCTGACGTTCGCGTTTCGGCGGACCTTGAGCCGTTTGCGAAAAATGCAGTTGCAACGCTTCGCCTGAGTATCGCTGGCCGGGCAACTTGCCACGGCGTCAAGGCTGCCGGTCTTGCAGCCAGTCCAGCAAGGCCGTGTGAAAGCGTTGGGGCTGCTCGATCTGGGGTGCATGGCCAAGGCCTTCGAACATTACCAGGTCTGCCTTGGGAATCAGCTTGGCGACCTGTGGCCCGAGCACGCTGTACTTGCCCAGCTGCGCCTTGAGCGCGGGAGGGGCGATGTCGCTGCCGATCGCCGTGCTGTCCTGATCGCCGATCAGTAGCAGGGTGGGCATGCTCAGATGCTTGAATTCGTAGTAGACCGGCTGCGTGAAGATCATGTCGTAGATCAGCGCCGAGTTCCAGGCCACGGCTTGATGACCGGGACCTTTGTTCAAGCCTGCCAGCATCTGGACCCAGCGCTCGTACGCCGGCTCCCAGCGGCCGGCATAGTAGGTCTTGCGTTCGTATTCGCGCACGCTATCGGCATCGAGGGCCAATTCGCGCTCATACCACTGGTCCACGCTCCGGTAGGGCACTCCCAGCGCCTTCCAGTCCTCCAGGCCGATGGGGTTGACCATGGCCAGGCGTTCGACCTGCTGCGGATACATCAGCGCATAACGGGTGGCGAGCATGCCACCGGTGGAGTGGCCCAGCACGATGGCCTGTCCGACGCCAAGTCGCTCCAGCAAGGCGTGGGTATTGCTCGCCAGTTGCTGGAAGCTGTACTGATAATGTTTCGGCTTGCTGGATGTGCAGAAGCCGACCTGATCCACGGCGATGACCCGATAGCCTGCCTGGCTCAAGGCCTCGATGCTCGATGCCCAGGTGGCGGCGCAGAAGTTCTTGCCATGCATCAGCAGCACGCTGCGCCCATTAGCGGGGCCTTTGGCCGGCACATCCATGTAACCCATGCGCAGGGCCTGGCCCTGGGAGCGGAAATCGAAGTGCTCGAGCCGATAGGGGTAGTCGAAGCCTTCGAGATGCTCACCGTAGACAGGTGCATCGGCAGCGGACGCCTGGCTGCCGACAAGGCAGGTCAGGGCCAGGACAGTGGCGCGCAGCATGGCGACTCCATGTAGAGACTTGTAGGAAAATGCGACTTTAGCAGTCGAAAGACATCCTCTATACAGAAAGGTGTTACCAGCCATTAATCAAGCAGCCGCTTTGCCCTGCCCGTGTCTGGTCGTGACCAGCGCTCAGGGGTAGTGCGCGACCACTTCGTCCTGGCCGTCATGGGTAAGCCCGACGACCTGGTACGGGTCTTTGCGATTGCCCACTTCCATCCCAGGCGATCCGATAGGCATGCCCGGTACGGCGATACCCTTGAGGTCGGAGCGGCTGGCCAGCAGGCGGACCTGCGCCGCCGGCACGTGGCCTTCGACGAACTTGCCGTCGATCACGCCGGTGTGGCACGAAGCCAAGCGTGGTGCGACACCCAGGCGTTGCTTGAGGGCGCTCATGTTCGGTTCCACATGATCGTTGACCTGGAAGCCGTTGCCGCGAAGATGGCTGATCCATTGCTTGCAGCACCCGCAGTTGGGGTCACGATAGACATCGATGGTGTCGTTGGCCTGGGCCAGGCCGGCAAGTCCCAGGAGGCAAAGGGCGGTCCAGCGTGAATAGGTCATGTTGCGGTTCTCCAGCAGAACATCCTCGAATGCGGCAAGCCGCTGCGCTCACGGCCGAGCCTGCGGCCTGGCGCGGCTGCCGTCAACCTTGCAGCGAGCCGTGAAGGCAGTGCCTGCTAGTGTTCCAGGTCGCGCAGAAGCAGCCCGTGGTCAAGCGACACCTGCTCGGGGATCGGTAGATAGACCACGTGGCCATCGCCTGGCGCCACCTGGATGGGTTCGTGACGAACGTCTTGCAGTCGATGCAGATCGAAGTGGAAATTGCCGCGTGGCGTCATCAACTCCAGGTGATGCCCTACCGCGAAACGGTTCTTGACCTTCACCTCGGCCAGGCCATCGACCCGCCTGCCAGTGAGTTCGCCGACGAATTGCTGGCGTTGCGATACGGAATTGCCGCGCAGGTAGTTCTGGTACTCGTCATGCACGTGACGACGAAGAAAGCCTTCGGTGTAGCCGCGCTGGGCCAGTGACTCGAGATCGTTCATCAGGCTGCGGTCGAAAGGCTGCCCCGCCACGGCGTCATCGATTGCCTTGCGGTAGGCCTGGACGGCGCGCGCGCAATAGAAGTGCGATTTGGTACGGCCTTCGATCTTCAGCGAGTGCACCCCCATGCGTGTCAGCCGCTCGACATGCTGGATGGCGCGCAGATCCTTGGCATTCATGATGTAGGTGCCGTGCTCGTCCTCGAAGGCCGGCATCTGCTCGTCGGGCCGGCCGCTTTCCTGGAGCAGGAAGGCTTGCGTGGTCGGTGCGCCGATGCCCAAGGTAGGTTCGATGTGCTGGACGATCTCGCCAGTGACGGTCTCGCTCGCAGGCACCGCCTGGTATTTCCAGCGACAGGCATTGGTGCAGGTCCCCTGGTTGGCATCCCGACGGTTGAGATACCCCGAGAGCAGGCAGCGTCCGGAATAAGCCATGCACAAGGCGCCGTGGACGAAGACCTCCAGTTCCATCTGCGGGACGCGCTCGCGGATCTGTTCGATTTCCTCCAGCGACAGTTCGCGAGACAGGATGACCCGCTGCAGCCCCTGCGTGCGCCAGAACTCGACACTGGCCCAGTTCACCGTGTTGGCCTGCACGGACAGATGAATGGGCATGTGTGGGAAATGCGTGCGCGTCAGCATGATCAGTCCAGGATCGGACATGATCAGCGCGTCTGGTCGCATGTCGATCACCGGAGCCAGGTCGGCGAGGAAGGTCTTGAGCTTGGCATTGTGCGGGGCGATGTTGACCACCACGTAGAAACGCTTGCCCAGGGCATGTGCCTCCTGGATCCCGAGGGTCAGGTTGGCATGGTCGAATTCGTTGTTACGCACCCGCAGACTGTAGCGAGGTTGTCCGGCATAGACTGCGTCGGCGCCGTAGGCGAAGGCATAACGCAACGTCTTGAGGGTGCCGGCAGGCGCCAGCAATTCGGGCTTGGCGAAGTTGCTCATGGGAATGCTCCGGCGAAAGGCGCGGATGCTACCGGCAGAGCACCTGCTCGGCATTGATCTGCGTCAACTCAGGCATGGCACTTTGCTGCTGGCCCGAGCACTAATGTCTTGAGCCCACGAGGAACCTTCATGAACGAAACCGCGCTGCAAAACAAAGCCCTTGCCGTACTGCTGGCAATGGTCACGATCGCCTTTGTCTGGATCCTGCTGCCTTACTATGGCGCCGTGTTCTGGGCGGTGATCCTGGGGATCCTTTTCGCTCCGATGCAACGCAACCTGCTGGTGCGTTTCGGCCGCCGTCGCAATCTGGCCGCGGGCACTACCTTGACGATCTGCCTGTTGATCGCGGTCCTGCCGGTGATCGTGATCAGTGCCCTGCTGGTCCAGGAAGGCGCGATGCTCTACCAGCGTATCGAAAGCGGGCAACTGGATCTGCCTGGCTATCTGGATCGTGCCAAGGACATGCTTCCGGCCTTCGCCCAGAACGGTCTCGACCGCATGGGCATGGGCGATCTCGAAGGGTTGCGCGACAAGATCTCGAAATGGGCGATGCAAGGCAGCCAGTACTTCGCCAGCCAGGTATTCAGCTTCGGCCAGGGCACCTTCGACTTTCTGGTCAGTTTCGGCATCATGGTCTACTTGTTGTTCTTCTTCCTGCGCGAAGGCCCTGAGCTGGCACGCAAGGTCCGGCTGGCGGTACCACTGCCCGAACAGCAGAAGCGCCGCCTGCAACTCAAGTTCAGTCGAGTGGTGCGGGCCACGGTCAAGGGCAATCTGGTGGTGGCCATCACCCAGGGGGCGCTTGGCGGATTCATCTTCTGGGTGCTGGGCATCCCCAGTTCCCTGGTCTGGGCCGTGCTCATGGCCTTCCTGTCACTGCTGCCAGCGGTAGGGGCCGGCATCGTCTGGGCACCGGTGGCCGTCTATTTCCTGATGACCGGAGCGATCTGGCAGGGCATCGTGCTCACCGCCTTCGGTGTGCTGGTCATCGGGCTTGTGGACAATCTGTTGCGGCCACTGCTGGTCGGCAAGGACACCAAGATGCCTGACTACCTGATCCTCGTCTCCACGCTGGGTGGCCTTGCGGTCTTCGGTCTCAACGGCTTCGTGATCGGCCCCTTGATCGCTGCGCTGTTCATCTCCAGCTGGGCGATCTTCGCCGCCCACAAGCCTCAGGTGCAGTTGCCGTCGTGAGCTTCGACGAGCGCGGCGTTGCACATACCCCGCTAGCGGAAGCTGTAGGCTACCCCAGCGTAGATGGCAAAGCCCTCGCCAGGTGTCGAGCGGGCAATATCCTGGCCGGCGTCGTCGAAGCCGGGCGTGACCGTCGCTGCGTAACGCTTGTTGGTCAGGTTGCGCAAGTCGAGCCAGGTCTGCCAGTTTTGGCTCGGGGCGTCGTAGCCCAGGCGGGCGCCAAGCAAGGCGTAGGCGTCGGCGTGATAGCTGTTGGCATAGTCGACCTGTACCTTGGAAGCCATCTGCGTGTTGAGTCCGGCATACAGCCCGCCAGGCAGGTCGAAGCGCAACTCGGCCTGGTAATAGTGCATCGGCAAGCCTGGTAGACGATTGTCACCAAAGCGATCGTCGTCCCGATAGTGGAAATCGCTGAAGGTATAGGCCTGGCGCAAGGACAGCTTGCCGACGCCGGCGCGTTGCCAGAGCAGGCTATCGAGTCCGGCTTCGACACCTTGATGCACGGTGGCGCTGGCATTGAACTCCGAAGCTGTAACGCCCGGCACGATTTCCACGGCCAACAGCTCGTGGCGTACCTGCGAACGATACCAGGCCAGGTCCCAGCGCCCGAACCAGGACTCGCCACGGGCACCCAGTTCGAGCGTGGTGGCGGTCTGGTTCTGCATTTCGATAGGCTGGATCTGCCCACCCGCCACTGCTGGGGAACTCCAGATCAGCGACCAAGGATGGGGGGGTTCCACCGAGCGGCTAAGGTTGCCGTACACCTGCAGGTCCGGGGTGATGTCATAGCGCAGGCCAAGACGCGGTGCGTAATCCCAGTCGTGCTGTGACACCTTGCCGCCGGTGACCGGATAGCTCACGGCGCTTTCACGCCGCGTATAGATCATCGCCAGGCCAGTGGTCAGCCACAGATCGGGGATAAGCTCCAGCTCGTTGCCCACATGCAGCACCGTGTCCGAGCCTTGGTAGCTGAAGTCGCGAGTGCGGCTGCCGATCGGCCTGAAGCCATTGCCCGTCTCGGGAACGCGAACGAATTCCGAGGCGCCGCTGTTGGGTAGGTGCTTGGTGCTGCGCCAGCCTACGGTGGTCTTGCTCTGGCGATCGAGCCAGGTGTCACGCCGTTGGTAGTTGAGCGAGCCGCTGACATCGGTGTAGGCCACTTTCAAGCGGTTCGCGCCTTCGCGCAGGTCCATCGGGTAATCATGGTAGACCAGGCCGGCTTCCAGTCGCGAGTCGTCCTGCAGATAGAACGTGGTCTTGTTCGCCAGCCAGGTGCTGCCAGGCTGGGGGCGGCTGGCATCGCGCCGCAGGTACACAGGATTGGCGGCACGCGGGTCATGCTTGATCTGCGATTTGGTGATTCGCCCAGCCAGGTCGTTTTCGGTCTCGCGGTAGCGCAGGTAGAAGCGCGTCTCGAGATTGGCGTTGAAACGATAGCCAAGGTTGGCGACGACACCCTTGGCGCTGCCGCTGCTGTGTCTCTGGTAGCCATCGTATTCGCTATCGGTGAGCGCGACGTAGTAGTCCAGGTCACCGATTACTTGTCCAGAGCTGACATGGCGACGGGCGTAGCCGCGACTGCCGACCTCATAGCGCAGGGACAGCGCAGCGGCATCGTACCCGGTAGGCGTCACGTAGTTGATCGCACCGCCGAGCGCGAGGCTGCCCAGATTGAACCCGTTGGCGCCGCGCAAAACCTCGGCGCGGCTGAGCCAAAGCGGCTCGAACAACTCGTAGGGCGTACCCCCCGGGCCAGTCAGCGGTAGCCCGTCGAACAGGGTGTAGACCCCCGAGCCATGGGCTCCTGGAGCTCGGTTGATGCCTGAGCCTCGGACTGACAGCTTGATACCGTCGTTGCCGGCCGACTGGGCGAATACGCCCGGTTGATAAGCCAGAACATCCTGGTTGCTGGCCATGCGCCCCTGCGCGACGGGCCGCAGGTCGATCAGATTGGTGCCGCCAGGTACCTGCCGCAGCCGCTCGGCTGCCTGCTCCACTTCGCCAAGGCGTTGGTCATCGATCACTATCTGACCCAGCTCCAATGGAGCTGCAGCCCATGCAAGGCTGCTGGCATTCATCAGCCCCAGCAGGCCAAGGGCAGTTGAAAAGGGGCGAAGCGGGCGCATCGTGAGACTCCAGAAAACGGCGGTTGAACTCAGACGCGCGATCCGGCGCGCAGAACACGTGGTTGAACAACCTATGGAGCGCGCCTTGTTGCGACACATCCTACAAAGCGTCTCGGTGGAGTGTGGGAATTGTCGTTGCTTATGCTGACCGCATACTCATTTCGAGTCGGCCCTTCGGGTCCGGCTCATTGTAAGCGGAGCCTATAGATGAACACGCAACCCAACGCACACCCTTGCTCCTGCCAAGACCAGGCAGAGGCCCCTGTCAAGTTGACCGCCCGTGAACAGCAGGTCCTGCTGTGGTGTGCCTATGGCAAGACCTCATGGGAAATCGGCCGGATCCTGGATTGCCAGGAGTCCACGGTGAACTTCCATATCGGCAACATCTTGCGCAAATTCTCGGTCACTTCCCGGGTCGCCGCGGTCATCAAGGCCATGCGTTACGGCATGCTCAAAGATCAGTAAGGCTCGGAGGCGAACCTCATGCGCCACCCCAATGCACCAGCGCAGCGCGCGGCGCTCCGGCAAGCGTCGGTCGTCATCTTCGCACCGCGGCCAACCCGAGGACGGCAGCCATGACCCAGCACGCAGAGGTACAGGGTTGGCTGACACATTCAGCCTGGGAACTGATCGCCAATATAGGTATCGATGGGCACGCGTTGTTCGGGGCCATGCTCGGCGCCTGGCTGGTCAGCAGCTCGCGACGCAAGCTCGACGCCTGGATGCTGGCGAGCAGGAAAAGACGCCTGAAGGCATGGCAAAGAGCTGGTTCGCTACTGCTTTCGGCAGGTGTAGGCTATTTGTTCACGCCACTGATGTTGTCGCTCGCGCCTTCGTTATCCAGTGGGGTAGGGGCCTTCATCGCTGCGGTGGTGGTGATCCCGATCAGTATCAAGGTGATGGTTTGGCTGGATACGGCGGATTTGAAGGAGATCGTGCAACGTTGGCGAGGCAGGTGACTTCAGGAGCGGGGGCCCAACTCGTCCAGGCGCTGCTCGAGATGGCGCAGGCGCATTTTTTCTTCGATGCACAGCATCACGAACTGAAGGTCTGTCGGCTGCAAGTGGCGCAGCTTCTCGATGAGTTGGCTTTCTGCTTCGCTGCCAGGCTCGGCAGGCGTGGCTTGAGCCATGGGCAAGCGGCACGGGCCCTTGCCCAGCAATAGCCAATCGAGCGAGATGCCGCTGCGTTCTGCAAGGTCGACGCAGAGCGAGTATGGAATGCTGTTGCGGACCTTCCAGCTGCTCAGGGTCTGAGGGCTGATACCGAGTGCTCGGGATAGCGCGGCGTCCGTGTCGGATGCAGTGACTTGTTTCAAGCGCGCCAAGACCGCGATCAGACCGTTATTACTCATTTCAAATTTCCATGACTGGTTTTGATACATTTGTACAGCGTAAAATACTCATAACGAATATAGTTTCAGTATCGTTTCGCAGATGTCCGACTGGAAGATTATGAAGAAAAGCATTGCAAGAGAGTGGATAAAATCCTACAGCAAAAGGTTAAAAGGATTATTGAAAATCAGCGACATGTATAGTTGGCGCAATGGCGAAGACGGGGAGCGTCTGGGGAGGTGGCCATGAGCACTTACAAGCTGGTATGCCCTCATTGCCATAGTCGCATGCGCATACGGACCAGCGAGGGGCGGCACATTTTTCTGCGTATAGCCTACTTGCAGTGTACCAACGAGGCGTGTGGCTGGTCAGTGCGAGCCGAGTTCGAAATGACCCACGAGCTTTCGCCCAGCGGCATGCCGAATCCGGAAGTACGTCTGCCTCAGGCCTCCGGTGAGCTGCGTCGAGCGGTGATGCCGTGCGAACAGCCAAGGGCGGAATCCGGCACGGGCGGGCTCCCTGGCACCAACTGAACCCCCAGAAACGAGACACCCCGCCGAAGCGGGGTGTCTGGTCTTGTTCGGCGATCAGCCGATCAACTGCAAGCCGGCCTGCTGCACCAGCTCCAGCAGCGGTTGCGGATAGACGCCAAGGACGAAGGCCAAGATAGCCACCGCCAGCAGCATGACACCACCGGTTCGCTGCTCCCATTTCAATGGTGCATCGTGACGGCGCAGGTTCGGTTCCACCAGATACAGGGTGACCATGACCCGCAGATAGTAGTACAGGCCGATCGCGCTGCCGAGCACCAGGGCACCGACCAGCCACCACAGCTGCGACTCGACGCCGGTGGCGATGATGTAGAACTTGCCGATGAAGCCCGCGGTCAGCGGGATGCCGGCCAGCGACAGCATCATCACGGTGAGAACCGCGGTCAGGTATGGGCGACGCCAGAACAGGCCGCGGTACTCATAGAGCGCATCGGCGTCGCGGCCGTTGTAAGGCGAGGACATCAGGGTGATCACGCCGAAGGCGCCAAGGCTGGTGATGACGTAGGTGACCAGGTACACGCCAATGGCTTCGGTCGCCAGACCCTTGCTCGCCACCAGTGCGATCAGCAGGTAGCCGAAGTGGGCGATCGATGAATAGCCCAGCAGGCGCTTGAGGTTGCTCTGCACCAGCGCCAGCAGGTTGCCCACCAAGATCGAAGCTACCGCGATCACTGCCAGGACCGTGCTCAACACGCCGCTGCTGGCGGCTGGCGAGAGCATGAACAGGCGCACCACCACGGCGAATACAGCCACTTTGCTGGCCGTGGCGAGGAACGCCGCGACCGGTGCCGGCGCGCCCTCGTAGACGTCCGGAGTCCACAGGTGGAAAGGGACCAGCGACAGCTTGAAGGCCAGCCCGACCAGCATCATGCCCAGGCCCAGCTGGGCCAGCAGGCTCGGCATGCCGGTGCTGGCCAGGGCCTTGCCGATGCCGTCGAAGCTCAGGCTGCCCGCATCGGCGTACAGCAGGGCCATGCCGAACAGCAGGAATGCCGAACCGGCGGCCGACAGGACCATGTACTTGATGCCGGCTTCCAGCGAGCGCTTGTTGAAGAAGGCATACGCCACCAGCCCATAGACCGGCACGGACAGCAGTTCCAGACCGATGAACAGCCCTGCCAGGTGATTGGCGCCAACCAGCACCAGGCCGCCGAGTGCGGACATCAGCAACAACAGGTACAGCTCTTCGCGGTTGCCCGGATAGCCCGATGCGCCTTCGCCAAGATAGGCATGGGCGAGGGTGACGCAGGCCAGCGTGGCCACCAGCACCAGCGCCATGTACAGGCAGGCGAACTTGTCGATGGTCAGCAGTGGCGTAACTGCCAGCGGCGCGACCTTCAGGGCTGGCAGGATCGACAGCAGCGCCAGGTTCAAGCCTACCGTGGAGAGCAGGAAGGTCTGCGAGTGGTTGCGCTTCCAGGCGATCGCCAGCATCACCACCACCGTGGTGATGGTGGTGATCAGCATCGGCGCCAATGCGATGAAGTGTTGAGTGGTGAATTCCATAGCGCTCTTACCGGGCCGAAGCGAGTTGAGTGAAAGCGGAACCGAGCCACTGCTGCACACCGCTCATGGTGGCGGCAGAAGTGTCGAGGAACGGCTGCGGGTAGACGCCCAGCACGATCAGCAGCACGGCCAGGCCCAGCACCATGATCATTTCGCGGCCATCCATGCCGGCTAGCACGGTTTCGCTCCTGGCCGGGCCGAAATAGGCCCGGTGGATCATGATCAGCGAGTAGACCGAGCCGAACACCAGGCCGGTGGTGGCAACCACGGTGATCCACGGCACGCTGGCGAAGCTGCCGATCAGGATCAGGAATTCGCCGACGAAGTTGCCGGTACCCGGCAAGCCAAGCGAGGCCGCGGCGAAGAACAGGCTGATCGCCGGCAGGTAGGCGATGCGGTGCCACAAGCCACCCATCTCGCGCATGTCACGCGTATGCAGGCGTTCGTACAGCTGGCCGCTGAGGATGAACAGCGCGGCGGCCGACAAGCCATGGGCGAGCATCTGGATCACGGCGCCTTGCAGGGCCTGCTGGCTGCCGGAGTAGATGCCGATCAGCACGAAGCCCATGTGCGAAACACTGGAAAACGCGATCAGGCGCTTGATATCGGTCTGCGCGAACGCCAGGAAGGCGCCGTAGAAGATACCGATCAGGCCGAGGGTCATCGCCACTGGGGCGAATTCCGCCGAAGCGTTGGGGAACAGCGGCAAGGCGAAGCGCAGCAGGCCATAAGCCGCGGTCTTGAGCAGGATGCCGGCCAGGTCCACGGAGCCGGCGGTCGGGGCCTGGGCATGTGCGTCCGGCAACCAGGAGTGGAACGGCACCACCGGCAGCTTCACCGCGAAGGCGATGAAGAAGCCCAGCATCAGCAGATACTCGGTACCCGCTGGCAGTTCGGTCTTGAGCAGGTCGCTGTAGTTGAAGGTGATCACGCCAGTGGCGTCGTAGTTGACCAGGACCAGGCCGAGGATCGCCACCAGCATGATCAGGCCGCTGGCCTGGGTGAAGATGAAGAACTTGGTCGCGGCGTAGATCCGGGTCTTCTTGCCATCGGCCGAGCTGTGACCCCAGAGCGCGATGAGGAAGTACATCGGCACCAGCATCATTTCCCAGAAGAAGAAGAACAGGAACAGGTCCAGGGCCAGGAATACCCCGACCACGCCGCCGAGAATCCACATCAGGTTGAGGTGGAAGAAGCCGACGTGGCGCTGGATCTCTTTCCACGAACACAGGACCGACAGCACGCCGAGCAGGCCGGTCAGCAGGATCATCAGCAACGACAGGCCGTCGAGAGCCAGGTGGATGCTGATGCCGAAGCGCTTGATCCACTCGACCTTGTATTCGAGGGTCCAGGCCGGTTCGGTGCCAGGCGCCGGGGCCAGTGTGTAGTCGCCGGTGCCCCACAGCCACAGGCCGATGCCAAGCAGCAGGGACATGGTCAGCAGCGCGATCCAGCGCGGCAGGGTGGTGCCGAAGCGCTCACCCAGCCAGCACAGGAAGCCGCCGATGAAGGGAATCAGGATCAGCCAAGGCAGAATCATGACAGGGTCGTTTCCTTTCGCAGAGTCGCAAGGTTCATGGTCATACCGCCGCCGCCAGCACGGCACCGAGCACCAGCACGGCGCCTACGGCGATCGAAGCGGTGTACCAGCGCAGCTGGCCCGTCTCGGTCTTGCTCATGGCGACATGGCCGCCGCGCGTCAACCGAGGAATCAGGCCGATACCGCGGTCAACCGGATCCTTGCGCAGGAGGTGGCTGATCAGCAGGTACGGTTTGACGAACAGCTTGTCGTAGATCCAGTCGAAGCCCCAAGCAGCGAACCACCAGGCCGACAGGAGCCGGCCGATGCCACTGTTGGCGACCGCGCCGACCAGGCGACGCTTGCCCAGGAACAGCACGGCAGCGAGCAGGATACCGGCGATGGCGATGGCGCCCGAGGCAATTTCCAGCGAATGCTTGGCCTCGCCACCGGCATGTCCGACGCTCTGTGGCAAAACGCCAGCCAGCGGTGGATGGATCCAGGCGCCAACGAAGGTCGACAGCACGATCAGCACGCCCAGCGGCAACCAGTGGGAAATTCCGTGGCCGGCATCGGCTTGGGTCTTCGCTTCGCCATGGAAGGCGATGAAGATCAGGCGGAAGGTGTATAGCGAAGTCATGAATGCACCGACCAGGCCGGCGTACAGCAAGCCGCTGTGACCGCTGGCGAAGGCTTCCCAGAGGATTTCGTCCTTGGAATAGAAGCCTGCGGTCAGGATCGGCAGGGCGGCCAGCGCGGCGCCGCCCACCACGAAGCTGGCATAGGCCAGCGGCAGCTTTTTCCACAAGCCGCCCATCTTGAAGATGTTCTGCTCGTGGTGGCAGGCCACGATCACCGCGCCGGAGGCAAGGAACAGCAGGGCCTTGAAGAAGGCGTGGGTCATCAGGTGGAAGATCGCGCCCTCCCAGGCGCCGACGCCCAGGGCCAGGAACATGTAGCCGATCTGGCTCATGGTCGAGTAGGCGAGGATGCGCTTGATGTCGGTCTGCACCAGTGCGGCGAAGCCGGCCAGTACCAGGGTCACGCCGCCGACGATGCCGACCAGATGCAGGATGTCCGGTGCCAGGGCGAACAGACCGTGGGTCCGGGCGATCAGGTAGACACCGGCGGTGACCATGGTCGCCGCGTGGATCAGCGCCGAGACTGGGGTCGGGCCGGCCATGGCGTCGGCCAGCCAGGTCTGCAGCGGCAGCTGCGCCGACTTGCCGACGGCGCCACCGAGCAGCATCAACGTGGCCAGCACCATCCAGGTATCACCTTCCTGGAATTTCTGCGGGGCCAGCACCAGCAGCTGCTGCACTTCCAGCGTGCCAAGCTGGGCGAACAGGATGAACAGGCCGATGGCCATGAACACGTCGCCGATCCGAGTGACGATGAAAGCCTTGAGCGCCGCGTTGCCGTTGTTGCGATTGCTGTAGTAGAAACCGATCAACAGGTACGAGCACAGGCCCACGCCTTCCCAACCGAAGTAGATGAACAGCAGGTTGTCCCCCAGGATCAGGAACAGCATGCTGGCGATGAACAGGTTGGTGTACGAGAAGAAGCGCGAGTAGCCCGCCTCGCCACGCATGTACCACGAGGCGAACAGGTGGATCAGGAAGCCCACGCCGGTGACCACGCCCAGCATGGTCAGCGAAAGGCCATCGAGGTAAAGGGTGAAGTTCGGCGCGAAGCCGTCGACCGACATCCACTGCCACAGCAGCTGGCTGTACGCGCCCCCTTCAGGTGGCGCGACGTTGAACTGCCAGATCACATAGGCGGCGACCGCGGCCGACAGGCCGACCGAGCCGACGCCGATCAGTGCCGAGAGGTTCTCCGAGAACCGTCCGCGAGAGAACGACAGCAGCACGAAGCCGATCAGGGGGAAGACGAAAGTCAGGAACAGTAGGTTCATCCGCGCATCTCACTGGCAGCATCGATGTCGAGAGTATGGAAGCGGCGATACAGCTGCAGCAGGATTGCCAGGCCGATACTGGCCTCGGCGGCAGCCAGGCTGATCACCAGGATGAACATCACCTGGCCATCGGGCTGCACCCAGCGGCTGCCAGCGACGATAAAAGCCAGGGCCGAGGCGTTCATCATCACTTCCAGGCTCATGAGCACGAAAAGAATGTTGCGGCGGACCATCAGGCCGGCCAGACCGAGACAGAACAGGATGCCGGCGACTGCCAGGCCATGCTCGAGGGGGATTGCAGGCATGATTTACTCCTTCGCCTCGTTGCGACCGAGATGGAAGGCCGTGACCGCCGCGGCGAGCAGCAGCATCGAGGCCAGTTCGACCACCAGCAGGTAAGGGCCGAACAGGCTGACGCCGACCGCCTTGGCCTCGACCGTGGTGCCGCTGATGGCAGCGCCGCTGGGGCTGGCGAACAGCACGTAGAGCAGCTCCAGCAACAGCAGACTCGCCAGCAGCACGGGACCGGCCCATATGCCAGGTCGTAGCCAGCCACGTTCCTGGGCCACCGAGGCCGGCCCGAGGTTGAGCATCATCACCACGAAGACGAACAGCACCATGATGGCGCCAGCGTAGGCGATCACTTCCAGGGCGCCGGCAAATGGCGCGCCGAGGGCGAAGAAGATCATCGCCACGGAGATCAGCGAAATGATCAGATAGAGCAGGGCGTGCACGGGGTTGGTGCCAGTCACCACCCTGAGGGTGGAAACCACGGCGATCCCGGATGCGAAGTAGAAAGCGAATTCCATCTTTCTGTCCTTATGGGAGCAAGCTCTTCACGTTGATCGGCTCGGCCTCGTCCTGTGCGGCGCCTTTCGGCTTGCCGGCGATCGCCATGCCCGCAACACGGTAGAAGTTGTAGTCGGGGTTCTTGCCGGGACCGGAAATCAGCAGGTCTTCCTTTTCGTACACCAGGTCCTGGCGCTTGAACTCGGCCATCTCGAAGTCGGGCGTAAGCTGGATCGCGGTGGTCGGGCACGCCTCTTCGCACATGCCGCAGAAAATGCAGCGCGAGAAGTTGATGCGGAAGAACTCCGGGTACCAGCGGCCATCCTCGGTCTCGGCCTTCTGCAGGGAGATGCAGCCAACCGGGCAGGCCACCGCACACAGGTTGCAGGCCACGCAGCGCTCCTCGCCATCGGGATCGCGGGTCAGGACGATGCGGCCGCGATAGCGCGGCGGCAGGTACACGGGCTCTTCTGGGTACTGCAGGGTATCGCGTTTGCGGAACCCGTGGGAAAACACCATGGCCAGGCTGCGCAGCTGGGTGCCGGTGCCTTTGACGATGTCGCCGATATACTTGAACATGGTCGAATCCTCACTGGGCCGCGACGGCTGGCGTGTTGTAGAGCACGATCGCAGCGGTCACCAGCAAATTGATCAGGGTCAGCGGGAGGCAGAACTTCCAGCTGAAGTCCATCACCTGGTCGTAGCGTGGACGCGGGATCGACGCTCGCAGGAGGATGAACAGCATGATGAAGAAGGCGGTCTTGAGGGCGAACCACAGGAACGGCACCTGCGGCAGCAGGTCGAACGGACCGTGCCAGCCACCGAAGAACAGGGTCACCAGCAGCGCCGAGATCAGGATGATGCCGATGTACTCGCCGACGAAGAACATGCCCCATTTCATGCCGGCATATTCGATGTGGTAGCCGTCGGCCAGTTCCTGCTCGGCTTCCGGCTGGTCGAACGGATGGCGGTGGGTGACGGCCACACCGGCGATGAAGAAGGTACAGAAGCCGAAGAACTGCGGAATGATGAACCACAGGTTCTGGGCCTGGTACTCGACGATGTCGCGCATGTTGAACGAGCCGGCCTGCACCACCACGCCCATCAGCGCCAGGCCCAGGAACACTTCGTACGAAACGGTCTGCGCCGAGGCCCGCAGGCTGCCGAGCAGGGCGTACTTGTTGTTCGACGACCAGCCGGCGAACAGCACCGCATAGACCGAAAGACCGGCCATGGCGAAGAAGAACAACAGGCCGATGTTCAGGTCCGCCACGCCCCAAACCGGGGTGATCGGGATCACCACGAAGGCGATCAGCAAGGCGCTCATGGCCACCACTGGTGCCAGGGTGAAGATCATGCGATCGACGAAGGGCGGGTTCCAGTCTTCCTTGAAGAACATCTTCAGCATGTCGGCGGCGATCTGGAACATGCCGAACGGACCGACACGGTTCGGACCGTAGCGGTCCTGCCACCAGCCCAGCAGGCGCCGCTCGACGAAGCTGAGCAGCGCACCGCAGACCACCACGGCCAGCAGCACCACGATGGCCCGCACGACAGTGAGGATCACATCGATCACTTCGGGGGTGAACCAGCTGCTCATTGTGCTGCCTCCTGCAGGCCTTCGACGGATGCACCGAAGATGGCGGGCGGGATGCCGTCCAGACCCTTCGGCAAGGCGACCAGGCCTGCGCCCAGCTGCTCGTTGATGCGCAGCGGCAGGCGCAGAGTGATGCCGGCCACGTCGAAGCTGAGCAGCGTGCCCTCGTTGACACCGAGGCGGTCGGCTTCCGACTTGGCCAGGGCTACATAGGCCGCTGGAATGCGCTCCTGCACCGGGGCGGCGCGAGAGGAATTCTCCTCGCTGCCGAACAGGTGGAAGAAGGGTACCGCCATCCAGCTGCCACGCGCCGGGTTGAACGCGCCCGGAACGGTGCTGAACCAGCTCAGGCGATCGCCTTGCGACTCGATCAGGCGTACGCCCGGATCGCCTGCGCGCAGATGACCCCCGACCTCGTCCTGGAACTTGTTCCACGCCTGTGGCGAGTTCCACCCCGGCGACCAGGCGAACGGCACCTGCTGGCGCGGCTCGGCCGAGCCCGAATAGCCTTCCATCGAGAAGGCGAAGGCAGTGTCCTTGTCCTGCGGGATCCGAGGTTCGTGGACGCTGATGTTGGCACGCATGGCCGTGCGGCCGGAATAGCGCAGCGGTTCGCGCGCCAGCTTCAGACCCTTGATGCGGAACGCGGCGCTGGGCGCGGCGTCGACGATGCCGGCCAGTTGTGGCGCGGCTTCGGCGCAGGCGCTGGTGACGTGGTCGAGCTGGGTCCAGTCGACCGGACGCTCGAGCAGGGTGGCGCGCAGCGCATGCATCCAGCGCCAGCCTTCGTGGATCAGGATGCTGCTGTCGAGGAACGTCGGGTCGAATACCTGGAAGAAGCGTTGGGCACGGCCTTCCTGGCTGACCAGGGTGCCGTCCCCTTCGGCGAAGGACGCCGCGGGCAGGACCAGGTGCGCACGCTCGGTCGTGGCGGTACGCGAATGGTCCGCGACGATCACCACCTTGGCGGCAGCCAGCGCCGCGTCGACCTTGGCGGCCGGTACACGGGCGTACAGGTCGTTTTCCAGCACCACGATGGCGTCGGCCTTGCCGCTGATCACCGCGTCCAGCGCCGCGTCCACCGATTCGCCACCGAGCATGGCCAGGCCCAGGCTGTTGGCTTCTGGCACCACCAGGCTCAGCGAGCCGTCCTTCGCGCGCAGGGCCAGGGCCTTGGCGATGTTCGCCGCGGCTTCGATCAGCGCGGGCTCGGCCAGCGAAGTGCCGGCGACCACCAAGGGCCGCTTGGCCGCGAGCAGCGCCTCGGCGATGCGTTCGGCCAGGGCCCGGGCGTCGTCATCCAGGCCGGCCACCGCCGGGGCGCTCGGGTCGATGGCGTGGGCCACGGCGAAGCCAAGACGGGCGAGGTCGGCCGGGGCGGCATGCACGCATTGCTCGGCGACGTCGTCGAGCTTGGTCTCGGCCAGGCTGGCGATGAACAGCGGGTACAGCGCATGCTGGCCGATGTTGCGCACCGCAGCGTCGAGCCAGGGCTGGACCTTCATCGCTTCGGCCATGGCCTGGGCCTTGCCCTTGGTGGCCTGGCGTACGGCCAGGGCAACCCGGGCGGCGGTCTGGGTCAGGTCCTCGCCGAGCACGAAGACCGCGTCATGGTCCTCGATGTCGCGCAGGGTCGGTACCGGCAGCGGGCTGTTGTTCAGCACGTCCAGGACCAGGCGCACGCGGGCCAGCTCACCGGCCTCCATGCCCGAATGGAAGTGGTCCGCGCCGACCAGCTCGCGCAGCCCGTAGTTGCTCTCGAGGCTGGCGCGCGGAGAACCGATGCCGACGATGGTGCGGCCGCGCAGCAGCTCGGCGGCCTTGTCGAGGGCGGCGTCGAGGCTCAGCCGAGTGCCATCGGCCAGCAGTGGCTGGCGCGGACGGTCCTTGCGATTGACGTAGCCGTAGCCGAAGCGGCCGCGGTCGCACAGGAAATACTGGTTGACCGAGCCGTTGAAGCGGTTCTCGACACGACGCAGTTCGCCATAGCGCTCGCCCGGGCTGATGTTGCAGCCACTGGAGCAGCCATGACAGATGCTGGGCGCGAACTGCATGTCCCACTTGCGATTGTAGCGCTCGGAGTGGGTCTTGTCGGTGAACACGCCGGTCGGGCAGACCTCGGTCAGGTTGCCGGAAAACTCGCTTTCCAGCACGCCGTCCTCGACCCGGCCGAAGTACACGTTGTCATGGGCGCCATAGACGCCCAGGTCGGTGCCACCGGCATAGTCCTTGTAGTAGCGAACGCAGCGGTAGCAGGCGATGCAGCGGTTCATCTCGTGGGCGATGAACGGGCCGAGGTCCTGGTTCTGATGGGTACGCTTGGTGAAACGGTAGCGGCGCTCGTTGTGGCCGGTCATCACCGTCATGTCCTGCAGGTGGCAGTGACCGCCTTCCTCGCAGACCGGGCAGTCGTGCGGATGGTTGGTCATCAGCCATTCGACGACGCTGGCGCGGAACGCCTTGGACTCTTCATCGTCGATGGAGATCCAGGTGCCGTCGGAGGCGGGGGTCATGCACGACATGACGATGCGACCGCGGGTGTCGTTCTCGTCGGTGTACTGCTTGACCGCGCATTGCCGGCAGGCACCGACGCTACCGAGCGCCGGGTGCCAGCAGAAATAGGGGATGTCGAGGCCGAGCGACAGACAGGCCTGTAACAGGTTGTCCGCACCGTTGACTTCGAGCGCTTTGCCGTCTACGTGGATAGTGGCCATGGTTCAAAGTTCTTCGTTGGCCCGCGCGAGCGGGCGTGGCTAATGGAAATCGGTGGGCCCGCGGCTCGCCTGTTCATCGGGCGAGCCTGCGCGGCCGGCGGATGGCACGGACCATCCGCGGGTCATCTTGTCATGCGCCGACCACGATCGGCCGGGCCAGGTCCGGGCGCAGGGCCTCGCCGCCAGGGGCAGCGACGCCGGCCTCGAACTCCGACCGGAAATACTTGATGGCACTGCCCAGCGGTTCCACCGCACCCGGAGCATGGGCGCAGAAGGTACGGCCAGGGCCGAGGAAGTTGACCAGGCCGAGCAGGGTCTCGATGTCCTCGGGCTTGCCCTGGCCCTTTTCCAGGGCGCGCAGCATCTTCACGCTCCAGGGCAGGCCGTCGCGGCATGGGGTGCACCAGCCGCAGGATTCGCGGGCGAAGAACTCCTCCATGTTGCGCAGCAACGACACCATGTTGATGCTGTCGTCCACGGCCATGGCCAGGCCCGTGCCCATTCGCGTGCCGACCTTGGCGATACCGCCGGCGTACATCTGCGCCTCGAGGTGCTCGGGCAGCAGGAAGCCGGTGCCGGCGCCGCCTGGCTGCCAGCACTTGAGCGTATAGCCATCGCGCATGCCGCCGGCATAGTCTTCGAACAGCTCGCGCGCGGTGATGCCGAACGGCAGTTCCCACAAGCCGGGGTTCTTCACCTTGCCGGAGAAGCCCATCAGCTTGGTGCCGTGGTCCTCGCTGCCTGGGCGAGCCAGCGACTTGTACCAGTCGACACCATTGCCGACGATGGCCGGCACGTTGCACAGGGTCTCGACGTTGTTGACGCAGGTCGGCTTGCCCCAGACGCCGACGGCGGCAGGGAAGGGTGGCTTGGAGCGCGGGTTGGCCCGGCGGCCTTCCAGCGAGTTGATCAGGGCGGTTTCCTCGCCGCAGATGTAGCGTCCGGCACCGGTATGGACGAACAGCTCGAAGTCGAAGCCCGAACCGAGGATGTTCTTGCCCAGCAGGCCGGCGGCCTTGGCTTCGTCGATGGCCCGGTTGAGGTTCTTCGCGGCGGTGGTGTACTCGCCGCGCAGGAAGATGTAGCCACGGTATGCCTTCAGCGCGCGCGCACTGATCAGCATGCCTTCGACCAGCAGATGGGGCTGTTGCTCCATCAGCATGCGGTCCTTCCAGGTGTTGGGCTCCATCTCGTCCGCGTTGCACAGCAGGTAGCGGATGTTCAACGACTCGTCCTTGGGCATCAGACCCCATTTCACGCCGGTGGGGAAGCCCGCACCGCCGCGGCCCTTGAGGCCGGAGTCCTTGACGGTCTGGACGATGTCGTCCTGGGACATCTGCGCCAGCGCCTTGCGGGCGGCGGCATAGCCGTCCTTGGCCTGGTACTCGTCGAGCCAGATCGGCTCGCCGTCGTCGCGCAGGCGCCAGGTCAGCGGATGGGTTTCGGCCGCGCGGGCGATGCGGTTGGCCGGGCCGAAGGAAGTGATGGTCATGCGTAGCCCTCCAGCAGCTTGGCGACGCCGGCAGGCTGGACGTCGCCAAAGGTATCGTCGTCGATCATCAGCGCCGGGGCCTTGTCGCAGTTACCCAGGCAGCATACCGGCAGCAGGGTGAAGCGGCCGTCCGGGGTGGTCTGGCCGAGGCCGATGCCCAGTTCGTTCTGGATCTGGCTGACCACCGACTCGTGACCGCCGATGTAGCAGACCATGCTGTCGCAGACACGGATGATGTGACGACCGACCGGCTGGCGGAAGATCTGGCTGTAGAAGGTGGCCACGCCTTCGACGTCGCTGGCCGGGATGCCAAGGATCTCGCCGATCGCCGGGATCGCGCCATCCGGCACCCAGCCGCGATGCTTCTGGACGATCTTCAGCGCCTCGATGGACGCCGCGCGCGGATCCTCGTAGTGGTGCATCTCGTGCTCGATGGCCGAGCGCTCGGTCTCGCTCAGGGCGAAACGGTCGGTTTGGATAAGCGTGCTGTTCATGCTTAGCGGTCCACGTCAGCCATAACGAAGTCGATACTGCCCAGGTACGCGATCAGGTCGGCGACCATGCTGCCCTTGATCACCGAAGGGATCTGCTGCAGGTGCGGATAGCTCGGGGTACGGATCCGGGTGCGGTAGCTCATGGTGCCGCCATCGCTCGTCAGGTAGTAACTGTTGATGCCCTTGGTCGCCTCGATCATCTGGAACGACTCGTTGGCCGGCATCACCGGACCCCACGAGACTTGCAGGAAGTGGGTGATCAAGGTCTCGATGTGCTGCAGCGTGCGCTCCTTCGGAGGCGGCGTGGTCAGCGGATGGTCGGCCTTGTACGGGCCTTCGGGCATGTTGCGCATGCACTGTTCGATGATGCGCAGGCTCTGGCGCATTTCTTCCACGCGCACCAGGCAGCGGTCGTAGGCATCGCCACTGTGGGCCAGCGGCACCTCGAACTCGAAGTTCTCGTAGCCGGAGTACGGGCGAGCCTTGCGCAGGTCGAAGTCCAGGCCGGTCGCGCGCAGGCTCGGGCCAGTGACGCCCCAGTCGAGCGCCTCGCGGGTATTGTAGGCGGCCACGCCCATGGTCCGGCCCTTGAGGATGCTGTTCTTCAGGGCCGCCTTGGTGTACTCGTCCAGACGCTTGGGCATCCACTCGACGAAATCCTTCACCAGCTTTTCCCAGCCGCGGGGGAGGTCGTGGGCCACGCCGCCGATGCGGTACCAGGCCGGGTGCAGGCGGAAGCCGGTGATCGCCTCGATCACCGTATAGGCACGCTGGCGGTCGGTGAAGGTGAAGAACACCGGCGTCATGGCGCCGACGTCCTGGATATAGGTGCCCAGGAACAGCAGGTGGCTGGTGATGCGGAAGAACTCGGCCATCATGATGCGGATGGTGTCGACCTTCTCCGGCACCTTGATGCCGGCCAGCTTCTCGACCGCGAGCACGTAGGGCAGGTTGTTCATCACCCCGCCGAGGTAGTCGATGCGGTCGGTGTAGGGAATGTAGCTGTGCCAGGACTGGCGCTCTGCCATCTTCTCGGCACCGCGATGGTGGTAGCCGATGTCCGGGACGCAGTCGACGATTTCCTCGCCGTCGAGCTGCAGCACGATACGGAAGGCACCGTGGGCCGAAGGGTGGTTGGGGCCAAGGTTGAGGAACATGTAGTCCTCGTTGGCACCCTGGCGCTTCATGCCCCAGGCTTCGGGGTTGAAGCGCGCTGACTCTTCCTCGAGCTGCTGCTTGGCCAGGTTCAGGGTGAACGGGTCGAACTCGGTGGCGCGGGCCGGGAAGTCCTTGCGCAGCGGGTGTCCTTCCCAGGTCGGCGGCATCAGGATGCGCGACAGGTGAGGGTGCCCCGAGAAATCGATGCCGAACATGTCCCAGACTTCGCGTTCGTACCAGTTGGCATTGGGCCATATACCGGTCACCGACGGCAGGTTCAGGTCGTGCTCCTGCAGCGCGACCTTGATCATCACGTCGCTGTTACGCTCGATCGAAAGCAGGTGGTAGAACACGGTGAAGTCGGCCGATGGCAGGCCGCGACGCTGGGTCCGCAGGCGTTCGTCCATGCCGTGCAGGTCGAACAGCATGCTGTAGGGCTTGGGTACGTTGCGCAGGAAGGCGAGGACCTCCTTGAGCCGGGCACGGTCGATCCACAGGACCGGCATGCCGGTGCGGGTTTCCTGGGCGACGAAGACTTCGGCGCCGAATCGGTTGTGCAGTTCGACGACCACATCCTGGTCGTCAGCCTTGTAAGGCGGAATATAAATAGCGGTGTCCGCTGTCATGGTCTCGGTCGCTTTCGGTCAACGTAGAGAATGAAGCCAGGCCGCCGGCTCCAGGGAGCGGGCGGCAGGTCGCTGGATCAGACTTCGTCGGGGCTGCGCAGGTTGGTGACCTGGATACGCTGCTCACGACGCACATCCTTCTGGGCCGGCATCTCGGCACGGTAGATGCCTTGATCTCCAACGACCCAGGAAAGCGGGCGTCGCTCCTGGCCGATCGACTCCTGCAGGAGCATCAGGCCCTGCAGGAAGGCTTCGGGGCGAGGCGGGCAGCCAGGCACGTACACGTCCACGGGGAGGAACTTGTCGACCCCCTGGACGACCGAGTAGATGTCATACATGCCACCGGAGTTGGCACAGGCCCCCATGGAGATCACCCACTTGGGTTCGAGCATCTGCTCGTACAGGCGCTGGATGATCGGTGCCATCTTGAGGAAGGGCGTGCCGGCAATGACCATGAAGTCGGCCTGGCGCGGCGATGCCCGGATGACTTCGGCGCCGAAGCGGGCGATGTCGTGGGGTGCCGTGAAGGCCGTGGTCATTTCCACGTAGCAGCAGGACAGACCAAAGTTGTAGGGCCACAGGGAATTCTTGCGGCCCCAGTTGACCGCGCCGCTGAGCACATCCTCGAGCTTGCCCATGAAGATGTTCTTGTGGACCTGGTCCTCGAGCATCTGGTCGGTGACGGTGCCGCGGTCACCGACGGGATATTGCTCGTTGGGCGCATCCGGATCGATTCTGGTTAGATTGTATTGCATGCCAAAGCCTCATTGTTTCAGCTTCGCTTGCCGTCTGCGACGACCCACGGGCGCCCAATCGAGCGCCCCGACCCGCCAAAGGTAGACAAGACCTGCCAACAGAATTGCTATGAAAACGAGTGCTTCGACGAATCCGGTCCAGCCGCTTTCGCGTACCGACACGGACCATGCAAAGAGGAAGAGGGCTTCGATATCGAAGATCACGAACAGCATCGCGACCAGGTAGAATTTGGCCGACAGGCGCAGTCGGGCGCTACCGACGGGCAGCATGCCGGATTCGAACGGTTCGTTCTTGGCCCGGCCCCAGGCCTTGCTGCCGAGCAGGCTGGACAGGCCGAGCATGAAGGCGCACAGGCCGACGACACCGAGGAGGAAGATGGCGAAGCCCCAGTTGTGGGCGATCAGTCCTGCCGAATCGGACATGCTGTAATCCTTATACAGAGACCAGGCTCCGTAGTCTGAAATAAGTTGCGCGGCGACAAAGTGTCGCAAAAGCAGTGACGAAATGTCGCAGCGGAATCAATGGCGCGGATTTTATGGCTAAAGCCCCCGCAAGTAAATTTGCGAAGACAAATTTATTCGTAAGATTAGGAACAAAAAATCTTCTTGACCTGCTGCAGGCCAGTAAAACCGGGCATTGCAGCCAGTTCGGTTGATAATGTTTCTTCTGCGGCGTAACGATCGGCCCTCGCTGTAATGATAATTGATATCATTTGATGAGGCCGTTCCGGCTTTTATTGTCAGGCACGCCTGAAAGTTCATTGCTCGACCTCACTGCTTGCAAGTGCAGCTGGGACGCGTTCTAGCAGGTTCCCCTGGACCGCGTGCTGGCCTGGATCAATGTTTCGTTGGATGCGGATACGACCGCGTGCGTTCCATCCAGAGCATAGCCAGTCATTGGCAGGTCTGCCGGGTTCCAGGCCGGTACGACGCCGAGGGGTTGGCTTGGCCGCAACCACATGGAGCTTGGCGGGCAGCGAGGTGCTGTGTCGATTGCCTGAGCGCTCCTGGGCAAGGCTTGCGCAAAAGGCCCGGTGTCCCTCAGGATCGCCCGGGCCTGCGCAGCGAATGGGTCGATCAGTGGAACTGCTCTTCCTCGGTCGAGCCGGTCAGTGCCGTCACCGACGAGGCGCCACCCTGGATCACGGTGGTCATGTCGTCGAAGTAGCCGGTGCCGACTTCCTGCTGGTGCGCGACGAAGGTATAGCCCTTGCTGGCATCGGCGAATTCCTGCTCCTGCAGCTTGACATAGGCGGTCATGTCGTTGCGGGCGTAGTCATGCGCCAGGTTGAACATGCCGTGCCACATGTTGTGGATGCCGGCCAAGGTGATGAACTGGTGCTTGTAGCCCATGGCCGAAAGCTCGCGCTGGAACTTGGCGATGGTCGCGTCGTCGAGGTTCTTCTTCCAGTTGAAGGACGGCGAGCAGTTGTATGACAGCAGTTGGTCGGGGTATTCCTTCTTGATCGCCTCGGCGAAGCGGCGAGCCTCGTCCAGATCCGGCTTGGCGGTCTCGCACCAGATCAGGTCGGCGTAAGGCGCATAGGCCAGCCCGCGGGCGATGGCCTGGTCCAGGCCGGCACGCACCTTGTAGAAGCCTTCACGGGTACGCTCGCCAACCACGAACGGCTGGTCGTAGGGATCGCAGTCGCTGGTCAGCAGGTCGGCAGCGTTGGCGTCGGTACGCGCCAGGATGATGGTCGGCACGCCGGCGACGTCCGCGGCCAGGCGGGCGGCGACCAGTTTCTGCACCGCTTCCTGGGTCGGTACCAGCACCTTGCCACCCATGTGTCCGCATTTCTTCACCGAGGCTAACTGATCTTCGAAATGCACGCCGGCAGCTCCGGCCTCGATCATGTTCTTCATCAGTTCGTAGGCGTTGAGCACGCCACCGAAACCGGCTTCGGCGTCGGCGACGATCGGCGCGAAGTAGTCGATGTAGCCGTCATCGCCAGGGTTCTTGCCGGCCTTCCACTGGATCTGGTCGGCACGGCGGAAGGCATTGTTGATTCGCTTGACTACGGTCGGTACCGAATCGACCGGATACAGCGACTGGTCGGGGTACATGGATTCGGCCGAGTTGTTGTCGGCCGCGACCTGCCAACCGGACAGGTAGATGGCCTGGATGCCGGCCTTGACCTGCTGCACGGCCTGGCCGCCCGTCAGGGCGCCCATGCAGTTGACGAAGTCTTTCTCGGGGCGGAAGTGCGGATGGGCACCTTCGGTGACCAACTTCCAGAGCTTTTGCGCACCTTGGCGGGCCAAGGTGTGTTCCAGTTGCAGCGAGCCGCGCAGGCGGACGACATCGGCGGCGGTATAGGTACGGGTCACGCCTTTCCAGCGCGGGTTTTCCGCCCAGTCTTTCTCGAGGGCTGCAATTTGCTGTTCGCGTGTCAGTGCCATGGAATCAACCTCGTCGCATCAGTCTTGGAGTTGTATGCCGGTGCTCGGCGCAGCGAATGCCTGGCAGTGTTCGGCCCGGCGAACCGCGACGGCGAGAGGAGGTGACGGCGGGGGACAATGCCGGGCGTGCAGGCAACCGGAAACCGTGCGGGTTGGCTGGCCACGCCCGCGGCTGCATGAATCGATTGCCGTCTACTGCCCTGATGTTCTTCCGTCCGTTGGGACAACGTCCTCGTTTGCAGTCACAGCTCGATCGAACCGCCTTGTGGGCCGTATGGACACGAGGCGCTCCAGGGTAAAGGAGCGCGTCTCGCGGACCCTTGCCAGGGCCTGGATCAGCGGGAGCGAGGCCATCATGCCTGTGCGAAAAACGGCCTGTCAAACGTTTTGTAGTGGAAATTTAACGGCACTACATCTTTCGTCTAATGCGACTCGTCAGTCAGTTCGAGAGCCTTTGGTCAACCCGCTCAGCTGTGATTCACTCGATCAATTGCACTTTCACGCGCAGCGTCATGTCTTCCTGGCGCTCGGTGCCATAGGTCTGCCTGTTCGATGGCTGCCCAGCCCGGCTCCGACCGTTGAATCCCGCCACGGTGATCCATTCGTCGAGCTTGCCCGAGACTGTCGTGTCGCTGCTCTGAATGCTCACTACATCCTGATGTTCGCGGCTCATTCGATCATTGTTCGTGGTTATTTGCAGATGAACCGTGTTGCCGCTGAGGCGTGGGACCACATAAAAGCCTTGCGTGACATTGCGGTATTCGGTATCGCTCAGCATCCGGCCATAGGCATCGGTGCCGACCTGGATGAGGGGCACGCTGTGGCCAAGCTGTACCAGCGCCGCTCGGCCCTCGGTGGCCTGGACCTGGAGCAGGCCGCCCTCGCGGTTGTCGGTGCCATGGCGAATGAGCCGGGCCCCGCCACGGGTGTCCTGAAAGTTGCTGTCGCGGGTATCGACGCTGATCAGCAGGCGCCTGGGCTCGGTATCGAGCTGGCCAAGCAGGGCGCGCAGTTCGGCGATGCGCTCAGGGCTGGCATCGACCACCAGCTTGTTTTCGAAGGCGCTGACACTGCCCTGCTGGCCGAGCAAGGCCTGGACGGTCGGCAGCAGCTCGGCGCTGTCGCGGTGCTGCAACGGCAGGACTTCGGTGGCGGCTTCGGCCAGGCCGAGGTGGGTGACGATCATCAAGGTGGCGATAAGCGAGCGTGGCAGCATTGTCGTGGTCTCCGCACGTTAGGCTTTGTACGAAAAGTCGCCGAGCGGCGATCAGGCAAGGCGAAAACAGGCGAGCAGGCGGAGTTTACTGGTTGTAAATGAGCATTCCGAGCCTGTTTTCAACGTAGCCTGATCGTCGCGCAGGCACCTTTTGTACAAAGCCTAGGTGCCCATGATGGCAAGTTCTCCTGGCCGGCGCTGACGCTTCTCCAGGCAAGGTCCTCACAGCTTGACAGGGGTGGAGCGAGGCGCACGAAGCGACGAACCTTTGCCGGCTGGCCCTGGTCCGATTGCCAGACATGAGCAACGGAGCGTGAGGCGCGCATGAAGACTTGCCTGGCAATGGTGCTGTGCCTGCTTTCGACCACGGCGCTGGCCACTTCACCTGGCCTGCGTATCGTCGACTTGCAGCGTTGCGGCGACCTGCTGGCCGATGACAGGCTGCACTGGTGCCTGCGTGCAGAGGGCCTGGGTCCAGGCCAGCCGACGCTCTGGCTAGGCGAGCGACGGGTGCCCCAAAAGGCAGCGCAACGCCATGGCGATCGAATCGAGTTCTCGCTCGATGGCGCATCGGCAACGAGCGCCGCGCTCTGGCTCGAACAGGGCGACCAGCGCAGCAATCCGGTCTGGTTGACGCGCCAGCGCAGCCATGTGCGAGCGGCTGGCGCCGATGCCGTGGCCAAGAACATGGATGGCCTGGATACCTATGTCGATCTGGTCAGCCTGCTCATCGAAGAGCGCCATGATGGCCGGGAGACCGCCAAGCGGATCGCCCGCAAATACGGCGCAGAAGTCGTCGGCGGCATCCCCCCGCTGAATGTCTACCAGCTGAAACTGCCGGTGGATGACCTGCTGCAGCGCGATGCCATGGTCCTGCGCATGGGCAGCGAAACCAGCGTGGACGCAGTGATCATCGAGGAATCGGCGCCGGAAGGTGACAGCGAGGCGTCCGGTGACTCGAGCGCGTCGCTCGAACAGGCGGTGGAATGGGCGGCCAACCGGTTCATGGACGCGCAGTACTTCTACCAACGGCGCATGAGCGCCTCGCCTATCCCCTTGGCGACCGTGCGCATGGGCATCATCGAGCGGGACGTCGACTTCGACCAGCCGGCATTCGCAGGCTATCTCGGGCCTTGCACCGCTGGCGGCTGCCTCTACGCTCGGGATGCGCGGCGATCTGGCGGACATGGCGCGCATGTGGCAGGTGTGGTCGCCGCGAGCGGTGAGGCTGGCCAGAGTGGTTTTCTCAGCGGTCTGGGCAAGGCCGGTCCCAGGTTCGAGATCATCGTCGAGCGCAACAGTGACGCGGGTATCACGGCCAACATCGCCGCGTCGGTCAACCTGGTGGAAGACGGCGTCCGGGTGCTCAACTGGAGCTGGGGCGTGCATCGGATCGGCGCGCGCGATGTACGTGACGAGGAGGTCGATTCGCTGGTGCGTTCCGGTCTGGCCATCAATGGCTACGAGGAACTGCTGGAAGAGTTCTTCCTCTGGCTGCAGCGCGAGCATCCGGATGTAGTGGTGGTCAATTCCGCGGGTAACGGCGCTTCCTGGACCAGCGCCGATGACTACCGCCTGCCGTCGTCGCTGCTCACCGATCAATTGCTGGTGGTGGGCGGGCACCAGCGCAGCGACGAAGCGGTTCCGCTCGAGCACCCCCGACACGTCACCAAGCGCAAGAGCTCCAACGTCGATCGGCGCGTCGACATCAGCGCCGCGGCTTGCCTCAAGCCCCACGGTGGCGCCGAGATTCATTGTGGCACGTCGTACGCCACGCCGCTGGTGAGCGCCACCGTGGCCGTCATGCTGGCGATCAATCCGCAGCTTTCACCCGCGCAGGTACGCATGCTCCTGCGGCGCAGCGCATTGAGCATGGGGCCCAGGCAGGATTTCGAGGCTGCCGATGCCGACGACCTGACCGCGCCGATCCTGCCCTCCGAGCGCGAAGGCCAGTTCGACCATCCCGATCTTGGTCGTTCGGCGCGCCTGGACATGCGCAAGGCGCTCGAGCTGGCCATGCAAAGCCGCACGCGGGTGCGCTGAACGTGCCTGTGGTGGCTGGAGCTGGACAAATTCCGTAACATTGCCGCTCGCTCGACAGGCCATGGCGCTTGCATGCACAAGCGCAACGCTCGGCCTGTCGCGACAGGCTTGCCTGAACAACGGGCCTCACCAGTCCGCAGTAGACCAGAAACGACAGGAACTCCATGAAACCCGCCCGTATCCGTGCCGACCTTCTGGCCGGCCTTACCACCTCGTTCGCCCTGGTTCCAGAGTGCATCGCCTTCGCCCTGGTCGCCCATCTCAACCCGCTGATGGGCCTGTATGGCGCTGTCATCATCTGCACCCTGACGGCCCTGTTCGGCGGTCGTCCCGGCATGATCTCGGGCGCGGCGGGCTCCATGGCGGTGGTGATCGTTGCCTTGGTGGTCCAGCATGGCGCGCAGTACCTGCTGGCGACGGTGATGCTCGGCGGCGTGGTGATGATCGCGTTCGGTGCGCTGCGCCTGGGCAAGCTGGTGCGGCTGGTGCCGTATCCAGTGATGCTTGGCTTCGTCAATGGCCTGGCGATCGTCATCGCCCTGGCCCAGCTCGAACACTTCAAGCAAGGCGAGCACTGGCTGGCCGGCACGCCCCTGTACCTGATGATCGGGCTGGTGGCGCTGACCATGCTGGTGGTCTACCTGCTGTCCAGGCTGACTCGGGCAGTACCGCCAGCGCTGGTCGCCATCCTGGGTGTCGGCCTGCTGGTCTATCTGCTGGACCTGCCGACCCGCACGCTGGGCGACATGGCGCACATCGCCGGTGGTCTTCCGCGGCTGGCCTTGCCCCAGGTGCCATGGAACCTCGAAACCCTGGGAATCATCGCGCCCTATGCAGTGCTGATGGCCATGGTCGGTCTGCTCGAGACCCTGCTCACCCTCAATCTCACCGACGAAATCACCGAAAGCCGGGGCTACCCTGATCGAGAATGCGTGGCTCTGGGCGCCGCCAACATGGTCTCGGGTCTGTGCGGTGGCATGGGTGGCTGCGCCATGATCGGTCAGACCGTGATCAATCTGAGTTCCAATGGTCGTGGGCGGCTGTCGGGCGTGGTGGCCGGGGGGATGATCCTGCTGTTCATCCTGCTGCTCTCACCGCTGATCGAGCGCATTCCGCTCGCCGCGCTGGTGGGCGTGATGTTCGTGGTGGCCCAGCAGACCTTCGCCTGGGCGTCGCTGCGCGTACTGCACAAGGTACCAGTCAGCGATGTGCTGGCGATCATTGCCGTGACCGTGGTCACGGTGTTCACCGACCTGGCCACCGCGGTGCTGTTCGGCATCGTCATCGCGGCGATCAACTTCGCCTGGCAGCATGCCCGTGAGCTGTATGCCGACAGCCGTGTCGATGACGAGGGCGGCAAGGTCTACCAGGTGCACGGCACCTTATTCTTCGCCTCGACCACGCCGTTTCTCGATCAGTTCGACCCTGCCGGCGACCCGGCCAGGGTAACCCTGGATTGTCAGCACCTGAGTTTCGTCGATTATTCGGCGATAGCTGCGCTGAAGACCTTGCGCGAGCGCTATGCCAAGGCTGGCAAGCACCTGCGCGTGGTTCATCTGTCGGAGCGTTGCAAGAAGCTGCTCAAGCGCTCCGGCGAGCACAGCTAGCGAGCGCGACCTGGGCGAGCTCGAAGTGGCCCGTCCGGGCGCTGGCGCCAGCGCGGACACGGTTGGTCAATCGAGTGGCGCCTGCAAATGCCAGCGGCCCTCGACTTCACGAGCCAGGCCACTGGCCGGCAGCAGCGCCAGCAGGCGTTCGTGCAGCGCCGGGTCGGTGAAGCCCATGAGCGTCGCCATGTCGAGTTCGCCAGTGGGCTTGAGTTCGTTCCGGGTGTAGGACAGCCAGGCCTTCTTGAGCACCTGCAATACGTCGCTGCCAGCGCTGGCGGCGAAGCGGCGATGGAGCTGCAGGCCCTGCAGGATGAACGTATGCCGGTGGCTGTAGCCGCTTTCGTCGCCGCCGTTTTCCAGGCAGCGGTGGCAGCGGCACGGGCCGTCGCCAAATACGTTGCGCAGAAAACCGTTGAAGTCGGCGACAGGCTTGAGGGCCAGGCGCTTGTCCACTTCGAACAGGTCGGCGATCAGGGGTTGCTCGGCGCTCACTGGAAATCCTCGTATGGTAGGCGGGCATCGGCGCGCACCCTAGCAGATCGAGACGTGATCGGCCACGCGTGAACGGGCTCGGGCCGGGGCTGCATCGTTCGCTCGCCTATCGTCTCCAGGTACCTTACCCTAGGCGTCCCCGGGCACCCTGGGTGCCCAACCATTCGATGAGGTACACCGCTTGAGCCAGTTCCAGTACACCGCCACCATCACTGTCAGCGCCGAATCGCGCGGTGGCGAAGCCGAAGCCGTCGAGAACGCAGCCGTGCGCATCGGCCTGGAGGCGGTGACCGAGACTCTGAAGAAGGTGCATTTCATCGGCACCCTGGCCGCGCCGGACGCCGCCACCCATATCTGCGTCACGCTGGAGAACGGCCTGACCTATTACGGTCCGATCGTCAACGGCCATGCCGAACTCGAAGGTGGCTGGATCGCGTTCGAGTCCGACATGCTCACGCCGCAAGAGCTGGGCCTGTAGTTCACCCCAGCTCGGCCAGGCACCGTTCCAGGATGTCCAGGCCCTCCTCGAGCACATGCGGCTCGATGGTCAGTGGCGCCAGCAGGCGAATGATGTGGCGCGCCTTGCCGCTGGGCATCAGCAGCAGGCCCTTGTCACGCGCCGAAACGAGGACCTTGGCCAGTTGCGCCGGGGCAGGCTGGCCTTGGCCATCGACCAGTTCCAGGCCACGCATGGCGCCCACGCCCGTCAAGCGCCCCAGCGCAGTGGTCAGCCCGGATGATTGCCAGCGCTGGTAGCGGGCGACGATAGCCTGCTCCTGGCGTTCGCCCCAGGTGGACAGGTTCTGGTCGGTCATCTGGGCAAGGCTGGCCATTGCCGCGGCGCAAGCGATCGGGTTGCCCGAATAGGTACCGCCGAGACCGCCCTTGGGCAGGGCGCCCAGCAGCGGCTGGCGCCCGACCACGGCTCCCAGCGGCAAGCCGCCGGCAATGCTCTTGGCCAGCAGCAGCAGGTCCGGCTCGACGCCCAGGCGCGGGAACGCGAAACGCTGGCCGGTACGGCCGAAACCGGACTGGATCTCGTCGATGATCAGCACGATGCCATGGGCATCGCAGAAGCGGCGCAGGGCCTGGGCGAATTCGGCGTCCAGGGCCAGGAAGCCGCCTTCGCCCTGGACCGGCTCGAAGATGAAGGCCGCCACGTCTTCCACCGCCAGCTCCACGCTGAACAGGCGGTCCATGGCCGCGAGCGCCTGGGCGCAGGTCACGCCGGTATCCTGGCTAGGGTAGGGCAGGTGATAGACCGGCCCCGGCAGCTCGCCGACCCGCTGCTTGTAGGGCGACACTTTGCCGTTGAGGTTGAGCGTGGCGAGCGTGCGGCCATGGAAGCCACCATCGAAGGCGATGACCGCGCGCTTGCCAGTGGCGGCGCGGGCGATCTTCAAGGCGTTTTCCGCCGCTTCGGCACCGCTGTTGGTCAGCATGCCGGACAATGGGTAGGCCACCGGCACGAAGCTCGCAAGCCGCTCCATCAGTTCCAGGTAGGCTGCGTGGGGCGCGGCATTGAACGCGTAGTGGGTCAGGCGCGTCGCCTGCGCCTGGATCGCCTCGACCACCGCCGGGTTGCAATGCCCCAGGTTGAGTACGCCGATACCGCCGACGAAGTCGATGTAGCGTCTGCCAGCGGTGTCCCAGACTTCAGCGTTGCGGCCATGGGACAGCGTGATGGGGTGCACGATGGCGATCGACGGGCTGATGTTTTCCTGGTGCATGGACAGTCGGACCTTGTTCGAGTTTTGCCGGTATACAAGCGTGCCGCGCTGGACGCGCGCAAACGAATTATTCGATTGCGTTCATTCCGTGGATTCCTGAACCTGGGTGCAAGGTCATCAGAGGGGCAGCTGACGGGCCGCGTGTACAGGGGAAGCAAAGCCGGGCATCAGCTGCTCCTACGCGGCTCTATCGCAACCGGTGCGGCGCCTACGGAACCCTCCGCGATGGCCTGCATCTCGCGGCCCTTTCAGCCAAGCCTCGCTTCAGATCGACTGCCCGGACTCGCCCGAGCGCTCCTGCAAAGCCCGAAATTCATTCCAAAAAGGAATCACGTGCGTCGAAAAGTTCGTTTGTTGAGCCTCCCGCGCAGCTCGATACTGATCTGGATCAACGATAACGACCCGCCCCGATGCAGGAGTACAAGAACATGATTGTTGATAGGTCCGGGCGCAGCTTCCAGCCTGCCCAGCCCGCCGCCAGGACCCCTGGCGGCTTCCACGTTTCGCTCGTTCGTCACCCAGCCAATCGCCCCTGATCGAGCCTGCGACGACCAGCCTGACACACGGCGAGTGCGCTCGCCCACGACAAGAACAGCGCACCAGTACTTGCACTCATTCTGCTTCGACTTTTCAGCCGCGTCGCTGCGGCCCGCCCACTCGAGGGTTCCCCATGGCATCGCTACAACAAAAGAAACAGCGCTCCCTTCAACATGGCCTGACGTCTCGCCAGGTATCGATGATTTCCATCGCCGGCATCATCGGTGCCGGCCTGTTCATCGGCTCCTCCAATGCCATCGCCACCGCGGGTCCGGCGATCCTGCTGTCCTATGCCATTACCGGTCTGCTGGTGCTGCTGGTGATGCGCATGCTTGGCGAGATGGCTGTCGCCAATCCTGACAGTGGCTCGTTCTCGACCTACGCCAGCGAGGCGATCGGGCCCTGGGCGGGCTTTACCATCGGCTGGCTGTACTGGTGGTTCTGGGTGCTGATCATCCCGGTCGAAGCCATTGCCGGTGCCGATATCCTGCATGCCTGGTTTCCCGCGGTGCCTTCCTGGCTGTTCGCCTTCCTGATCATGATCGTGCTGTCGTGTACCAATCTGGTGAGCGTGAAGAACTTTGGCGAATTCGAGTACTGGTTCGCCTTGGTCAAGGTCATCGCCATTCTGGCCTTCATCGTCGTCTGCACGCTCGCGGTGAGCGGTTTCTGGCCGCTTGCCCAGGTTTCCGGCGTCAGCCAGCTGTGGGCCAACGGCGGCTTCATGCCCAACGGCTTCGGTACCGTGCTAGGCGGCGTGCTGATCACCATCTTCTCCTTCTTCGGCGCCGAGATCGTCACCATCGCCGCCGACGAGACGGCCAATCCACGTGACAAGATTCGCCGCGCCACCAACCTGGTGGTATACCGCATCGCGATCTTCTACCTGGCATCGATCTTCCTGGTGGTTTCCCTGGTGGCCTGGAACGATCCAGGGCTCAAGGCAGTGGGTTCGTTCCAGCGCGCGCTGGAGGTACTGAACGTGCCCGGTGCCAAGCTGCTGGTCGACCTGGTGGTGCTGGTCGCCGTGACCAGTTGCATGAATTCGGGGCTGTATACCGCTTCGCGGATGCTGTATTCGCTGGGTGCGCGCGGCGAGGCGCCGGCGCAGACGCGGCGCATCTCCGGCAGCGGCGTGCCGACCGTGGCCGTGCTGCTGTCGACCCTGGCCGGGTTCGCCGGCTGCCTGGTCAATTACGTGTTCCCCGGCAAGGTGTTCGGCTTCCTGCTGTCCACCACCGGGGCCATCGCGCTGCTGGTCTACCTGGTGATCGCCGTGTCGCAGTTGCGCATGCGCGCCAGGGCCGAATGCGAAGGCAGGGCGCTGGAGCTGAAGATGTGGCTGTTCCCGTGGTTGACCTGGCTGGTCATCGGCGTGATAGTCCTGGTGCTGGGATACATGCTGTTCAGCGACGCCTATCGCTACGAGACCTTGATGACCGCTGGTGTCGCTTGCGCCATCCTGGCGCTTTCGCTGAGCCGCAGGCGTGGCGCAGTCGCTTCGCGAGATGCCACGGCCGTCGGCAAGAGCGCCTGAGCGAGCCGCCGTCAGCGGCGCTCGGGCCAGCATGGAGGGTGGCTTGATCCGCGATCTGGACGGGAGGCTGGATGATCCATTGCAAGCGGGTATACGAGCCGGTCGAGCCGGGTGACGGCCAGCGTCTGCTGGTCGATCGCCTATGGCCACGGCATTGGCGCAAGGACCAGCTGCATGGGCAATGGGTCGCGCAAGTCGCGCCATCCGATGCCTTGCGCAAGGCGCTTCATCAGGGCGAGCTGGATTTCCCGACCTTTGCCGCCCGCTACCGGCAGGAGCTGGCGGGCTCAGCCTGCGCGCTGGTACTTCATCCTCGACCTGGCCGCCAAGGGGCCGGTGACGCTGCTGTACGCCAGCCGCGATCGCCAGCACAACAACGCCCTGGTGCTGGCTGATTTTCTCGAGGACGAAATCGAGCGGCGCGGGCCTGGAAGCTCGCCGGTGTGCTATGCCGACCGACTCGCCTGAGGTCTTGCCCGCGGTCGACCAGGGCCTGCGGCTCGTGCCCGCGACCGACGTCGACTTGCCCTTCGCGCGCGAGCTGACGCGTCGGGCCATGTTGCCTTATTACCGTGAATTCGACCTGCTTTGGGTCGACGAAGCCTTCGACCAGGCCTGGAGCTGGCGTGAGCAATGGCTGATAGCTCGGCAAGGCCGGCGGCTGGGTTTCTGCAGCCTCAGCCAGGACCGTCAGGCCCTGTTCATTCGCGAGTTGCACCTGTTGCCCGAAGAGCGCGGCCGTGGCGTTGGCCGCTGGGTGCTGGAGTGCCTGGCAGGTTGGGCGGCGCAACGCCATCTGCCCCTGCTGCGTCTGATGGTGTTTCGCAGCAATCCGGCGCGCAGGGTGTACGCGCGACATGGCTTCGTCGAAGTCGGGACGGACCTCTGTTTCCTGCGCATGCAACGCCAGATCGACTGGCGCGCAAGTGTCCCTGAATGACGTGATGCACTAGGTCCGTTCGGTAAAATTTTGTTAAGGTGGCGGGATCCAATCGCCCGTGATGAGGTGTCTGCTTGATTAGGGTCCTTGTGGTCGACGATCACGATCTGGTGCGTACCGGGATTTCGCGAATGCTGACCGATATCGACGGCCTGCAAGTGGTGGGCGAGGCGGATTGCGGGGAGTCGGCTCTCAGGGCTGCCCGTGAGCTCAAGCCGGACGTGGTCCTGATGGACGTCAAGATGCCAGGGATCGGTGGGCTGGAGGCCACGCGCAAGCTGTTGCGCAGCCATCCGGACATCAAGGTGGTGGCCGTCACCGTCTGCGAAGAAGACCCGTTCCCCACGCGCCTGCTGCAGGCCGGCGCGGCCGGCTACCTGACCAAGGGCGCCGGGCTCGACGAGATGGTCCAGGCCATTCGCCTTGCTTTTGCCGGCCAGCGCTACATCAGCCCGCAGATCGCCCAGCAGCTGGCGCTCAAGTCGTTCCAGCCGCAGGGCTCGCCGTTCGATGCGCTGTCGGAGCGGGAGATCCAGATCGCGCTGATGATCGTCGGTTGCCAGAAGGTGCAAGCCATCTCCGACAAGTTGTGCTTGTCACCCAAGACCGTCAATACTTATCGCTATCGAATCTTCGAAAAACTCTCGGTCACCAGCGATGTCGAACTGACGTTGCTGGCGGTCCGTCACGGTATGGTCGACGCCAGTTTCTAATGGCGAATTTCCCAGGTACTCATGTCGCAAACCTTTGATGCCAGCGCGTTCCTGGCGACCTGTAGCGGTCGTCCAGGCGTGTACAGAATGTTCGATGCCGAGGCACGGCTGCTGTACGTAGGCAAGGCCAAGAACCTCAAGAAGCGTCTGGCCAGTTACTTTCGCAAGACCGGCCTGGCACCCAAGACGGCCGCGCTGGTCGCGCGCATCGCCCAGGTCGAGACTACCATCACGGCCAACGAGACCGAGGCGCTGCTGCTCGAGCAGACCCTGATCAAGGAATGGCGCCCGCCGTACAACATCCTGCTGCGCGACGACAAGTCCTACCCGTATGTCTTTCTTTCCGACGGGCAGTATCCGCGGCTGGGCATCCATCGTGGCGCGAAGCGAGCCAAGGGGCGGTATTTCGGCCCTTACCCCAGCGCCGGGGCGATTCGCGAGAGCCTGAGCCTGCTGCAGAAAACCTTTATGGTTCGCCAGTGCGAGGACAGCTATTTCAGCAATCGCACCCGACCCTGCCTGCAGTACCAGATCAAGCGCTGCAAGGGGCCCTGTGTCGGCCTGGTCGAGACCGGGGAATATGCCGGGGACGTGCGTCATTCGGTGATGTTTCTCGAAGGACGCAGCCAGCAGTTGCACAACGAGCTCAACGCTGAAATGGAAAAGGCCGCCATGGCTCTCGACTTCGAGAAGGCTGCCCAGCTGCGCGACCAGATCGGCCTGTTGCGGCGCGTGCAGGATCAGCAGCACATGGAAGGCGGCTCGGGCGATGTCGACGTGATAGCGGCGTTCGTCAACCCAGGTGGGGCCTGCGTGCACCTGATCAGCGTACGCGGTGGTCGCGTGCTGGGGAGCAAGAACTTCTTCCCGCAGGTGGGCATCGAAGAGGACACCGCTGAAGTCATGGCAGCGTTCCTGTCCCAGTACTACCTGGGCAATGCCGAGCGCGAACTGCCCGGCGAGCTGATCGTCAACGTCGTGCACGAGGACTTCGCCACGCTCATCGAGGCCTTGCACACCTTGCGCGGCCGCCAACTGGACATCAGCCACCGGGTCCGCGGCACGCGCGCGCGCTGGCAGCAGCTGGCAGTCACCAACGCCGAGCAGGCGCTGGGTGCCCGGCTGGCCAATCGTCAGCACATGGCGGCGCGTTTCGAGGCGCTGGCGCAGGTGCTGGGCCTCGATGAAGTTCCGCAACGGCTCGAGTGCTACGACATCAGCCACTCCAGCGGCGAGGCGACGGTGGCTTCGTGCGTGGTGTTCGGCCCGGAAGGCCCGCTCAAGTCGGACTATCGCCGCTTCAACATCGAGGGCGTGACGGCGGGCGACGACTATGCGGCCATGCACCAGGCGCTGATGCGCCGGTTCAGCCGAATCAAGGGCGGGGAGGGCAAGCTGCCAGATGTCTTGCTGGTCGATGGCGGCAAGGGGCAGTTGAACATGGCTCGGGACGTCATGCAGGAGCTGGGCCTGAGCGACCTGACCTTGCTCGGCGTGGCCAAGGGGGTGACGCGCAAGGCCGGCTTCGAGACCTTGTACCTCAACGATGTCGCCCATGAGTTCACGCTCAAGGGCGACTCGCCTGCCTTGCACCTGATCCAGCAGATTCGCGACGAGGCTCACCGTTTCGCCATCAGTGGTCACCGCGCCAGGCGCGGCAAGGCCCGCCGCACCTCGAGCCTGGAAGACGTGGCCGGGGTGGGGCCCAAGCGTCGGCGCGAGCTGCTCAAGCACTTCGGTGGGCTGCAGGAACTCAGTCGCGCCAGCATCGATGAAATCGCCAAGGCGCCGGGCATCAGCAAAAAGCTCGCCGAGTCGATTTATGCCAACCTGCATAGCGAGTAGAATGCCGGACTCAACCCGCGGCCAGTCGTATCGATGAATATTCCAAACTTGCTCACCGTTCTACGCGTCCTGCTCATTCCGATTTTCATCCTGCTGTTCTACGTGCCCTATCACTGGAGCTACCTGGCCGCCAGCAGCGTGTTCGCGATTGCCGCGGCCACCGACTGGCTCGACGGCTACCTGGCCCGTCGGTTGCAGCAGAGCACGCCGTTCGGCGCGTTCCTCGACCCGGTGGCCGACAAGCTCATGGTCGCCGTCGCCCTGGTGTTGCTGGTGCAGGTGCATGCCAACCTCTGGCTGACCCTGCCGGCAGCAGTGATCATCGGTCGTGAGATCGTGGTCTCGGCGTTGCGCGAATGGATGGCCGAGCTCGGCGCTCGGGCCCAGGTGGCGGTTTCCAACCTCGGCAAATGGAAGACCGCGGCGCAGATGCTGGCGCTGGTCATACTGCTGGCCAACCCGCTCGTGCTCGGCTTCTGGGTCATCATCGGTTATCTTCTGCTGGTCATTGCCGCCGGCCTGACCCTGTGGTCGATGGCCAACTACCTGCATGCCGCCTGGCCGCATCTGCGCGAAGGCTCGGAGCAGAAATAAAGTTTTTTCGAATCAAGGGGTTGACCTCGGCCGGCAGACGGTTAGAATGGCCCCACCAAGACGCGGGAATAGCTCAGTTGGTAGAGCACGACCTTGCCAAGGTCGGGGTCGCGAGTTCGAGTCTCGTTTCCCGCTCCAGTTATAGATCTACAGAGTTCCATGGAAGTCTGTAAGTCGTTGAAAAAAAGGGCCGAAAGGCCCTTTTTTTCGTTCCAGCGGAAGCCACCGAAAACCGGCAGTATCCGGCCATTTTAAGGCCAGATTTGAGGCCAGAATTGGAAATGCCCCAATTCGCTTTTCCGGTAGAGCTCGGTGGAGCACGAGACGAGCATTTGGCCTCTGACAGGTTCAGGAGGTCACCATGGCACTCTCGGAAATGGCGATCCGGCACGCTCGGGTCACCGGCAAGGAATACACGCTCGCGGACAGCGATGGCCTGATTCTTCACATCACCGCGCAAGGCGGCAAGATCTGGCATTTCCGTTACTACTGGGCCGGCAAGCAGAAGCGCATGTCGTTTGGTAGTTATCCGCAGCTCGGTCTGCGTGATGCGAGGACGAAGCGTGATGAGGCTCGGGCATTGATTGCTCAGGGGACCAATCCCAGCGAACAGCGTAAGCAGCAGCGCCTAGCGGTTCGCCTCTCCAGCGATCATTCCTTCGAGGTCGTGTTCAACCAGTGGATCGCCTTTCGCCGCCTGAGTCTCAAGGAAGGCCGGCAGAGTACGCTGTCGCAAATCCTGCGAATTTTTGCCAAAGACATTTTGCGTCACATCGGCGACCGCTCAATCTATGACATCAATCGTCATGTGCTTATGGCGGTGCTGGATCGTATTGAGACTCGCGGCGCGTTCACCACGGCGGAAAAGTGCCGCACCTGGCTCAATCAGCTATTTCGCTACGCGCTGGTGCGCGTTGCTGGGCTCGAGAACAATCCTGCGGCTGACCTGGACGTAGTGGCGATGCCCAAACCACCCGTAGAGCACAATCCTTTCCTGCGCATGGATGAGCTACCACAGCTTCTGAACAGGCTGCGCGGCTATCATGGTGGGCAGCAGACCCTGTTGGGAATCTGGCTTTTGTTGCTTACCGGAGTGCGCACCGGTGAGCTGCGTTTGGCTACGCCGGATCAATTCGACCTAGAGCGCCGGCTCTGGGTCATTCCGCCTGAGGTGGTCAAGCAGCTGCAGCTCAAGATGCGTAAAAGCCGCAGTCAGGCCTCCAAGGTGCCGCCCTACATCGTGCCGCTATCAGTCCAGGCGGTGGAGGTGGTGAGGCTGCTGCTCGATCGTGTGGTGCCTGCGCAGCGGCATTTGCTTGCTTTCGTGGAATCGTGAGCCGATTTCGAACATTTCGATATGAGTCACTTTGTCGAGCCCACCATCAAGCAACCAAATTTGCTCATTGCGCAATTCGCGTAGCAGTGGTTCGTCGATCCTATAGCCTGGGCTCGATATGGCCGCGCATTCGATGGTGCGACGGAAGTCGTAACTGAAATGCTGCGTAGCCAGACCTGTAACTAAAGGCTGAAATTGCCAGCCGTATCCTGCTTTGCGTTCGACAATGCCGCTCGATGCCAGCTCTCTCAGCGCATTGTTCAACCGCGCTTTGTTCCAACCGTAGAGGCGGATCAGTTCCTGCTCGCTGGGGACCTCCGGCAACCTTCCCGCAAGGCGGTCAGAGATAATTCGTTGCGGATCGCTCGATTCTGTTGGATGCCATGGCGGGCGAGATGCTCTGACAGGGCGGCTGCGGAGCCGGTAAGGAAGTATCCTCGGTTGCGGTCCTGCTCTACTAGCCCTGCCTGCTCCAATAGCTCCAGTGCTTGTTGCACCGGGGTACGGGAAACACCGAATTCTTCTGCCAGTGCACTCTTGACCAAGTGGAACGCCGGTGGCCAGCGTTCCGACAAGGCCTGCTGGATGATCCGTTGAGCGATACGCTGGGAGAGCGTGGTTTTTTGCGTCATGGTTGTCCGTTTTCTGGAGGGGACCGTTCGAAGTGGAGGTTATTCCCGAAGGTCAAATGCTACCCCAGCCCGTTCGGCAATGCGTCGCAAATCGATGATGGTGTCCTCTGGCAAGATGATTCCCGATTCGCGCTGCTGTTGATCCCGGTGTGCTTCGAGCTCGCCCGGATAGAACACCGCTTCGTGGCCTGCTGCCAGCGGTGCGGCCTTGAGCTCGTCGACGAACGCCTCGACGCGTCGGGTGTATTGCTCGTAGTCCATGAAGGCGCGCACGTCGTACACGGTGATGAAGTGGCCCACACCGCTCTTGCGGTCGTAGTGATAAGGCCCATTGACTGCGGTGAGGAACTGGCTGCCGGTGAGTACGCCCGCCAGTACGTCCATCATGGCGCCGATCACATAACCCTTGTGACCCGCCATGGGCAGGATCATACCGGCGATTGCCTCGACAGGGTCGGTGGTCGGCTGCCCCTTGGCATCAAGCGCCCAGCCCAATGGGATTGGCTCGTTACGCTGGCGCGCCAGGTAGATCTTGCCACGTGCGACACCGGTATTCGCGATATCCAGCAGCAAGGGGCCGCGATGCCCACCCGGGGCTGCGATCGACCACGGGTTGGTACCTATCACCTTCTTGCCGTAGCTGCCCCAAGGGGCCATGGCCGGCCCGCCATTGCAGGTCATGAAGGCGGCGCAGCCGGCCTCAGCGGCCATGCGGGTGTAATACATAACCGTACCAAAGTGATTGGAGTTACGCACTGCAATGGTGGCGGTCCCGTGTTTTTGTGCTTTGGCAATGGCCGATTGCATCGCAAACCGGGCGATCACTTGGCCAACACCGTCGTTGCCATCGATGACCGCGATTGCGCCGGCGTCCGTGACGTATTCGGGCTGGCTGACGGCTTTCATCACCCCGTTCATCAGGCGCTCGTAGTACCACGACATGCGCAGCACGCCATGGGACTGATGCCCCCACAGGTCGGCCTGTACCAGCGAGTCGGCCATCAGTGCCGCGTCCTGCTCCGGCACGCCGGCCGAGGCATAGATACGCGAGACGAAATCACGTAGGCGATCGGATCGATAGGGTTGTGACATGCGGTCAACTCCTTGAGGGGCGGTGCGGATGAGGCGCCGGTATGACGCAGGGCAGGGGGGGCGCTCAAGCCGGTGGCAGGTATGACGACAGGTACTGCAGGCCGGCTTGGGTGGTATGTTCCGGTAGGTACTCGCAGCCGACCCAACCCGAGTAACCCAACTGTTGGAGGAGGGCGAAGAACGCTGGAAAGTCCAGATTGCCGGTTCCAGGCTCATGGCGGCCCGGTGCGTCGGCAATCTGGATGTGGCCGATATTTGCGAACGCCTGGCTGAAGCTATCGATGACGTTTCCATCGATAAGGTGGGCATGATAGGTGTCGAACAGCAGCTTGATGCCGGCATTTGGTGCTGTTTCCAGCAAGGCATCGAACAGCTCGTAGCTACTCATGAAGTAGCCCGCCACTGTGGTCTTCGAGATGACTTCCACCAGTGGTGTGATGGCGTGGTCAGCCAGCGCGCAGGCCGCCCAGTGGACATTATCGACATACGATCGCCACTGGCAGAAGGAGGGTTGGCCTTCTGGGCGTGCTCCAGACATCAAATGGATACTGGCGCAGTCCAGGGCCAGCGCGTAGTCGATGGCTCGCTGAATACTTGCGCGAAATTCCATTGTGCGGCCAGGGCAGGCGGCAAAGCCTTTTTCTCCTGGTATGCCCATGGGCGCTGCAATCTGTATCAATGCCAGATTATGCAGAGCCAGCTGCTCCGAAATGAGCTCAGGTGCGTGGTCATAGGGCGCCGGAAACTCTACGGCGGCGAATCCTGCTGCTGCCGCAGCAGCAAATCTGTCCAGGAAAGGCAGCTCGGTGAACTGATATCCCAGATGAGCGTTGAGTTTGATCATGGCATCCGATTTCCCTGGCAAGAGGTGAATTCGAGAATCGCATATTTTTAGATAGAAATGCAATTGTGTGATGCAGGTGCCGCACTGTGATGCGCTCAAGAAGACAAGCTTGAAGTCCACGCTGTGATGAAGAGCAGGTCGGCACTCACCAACATGACCCTCTCGAGCACTTGCGCCAGATGGCGCTCAGCGATACGAGGCAGCGGGGCCTTGCCTGTATATGTGCCTGCGATCAACGTTTACCCAACCAGCATGCCGTTGAGCAGCAGCCGAGCATCCACTACTCCCAACCAGGAGAACGTCGTCGTCTTTGTTAGATAAACCGCCAGCGAGGCTGCGGCCTCCGTTCCAAGCAAGGCGCCACGCGTCAGGCCAATCAGGGTGAAGAGGATTAAGTTCAGCCGTCCGGTGGACTGCACGTTACCGGTCAGGGACCCCAGCACTAGGCTGGAAATGAATAGGCCGACCGGACTGACGGTGCGGCCAATCCGATGAAGCCGTCGACGGGCAGGGATCATCAACAGGAAGAAGCAGGCCAGTGCCAGCTCGGCTGCTGGCCCAGGCAGATTGAACAAGGTCCTCGCACCGATAATTGCAGACGGTACTTCAGTGCAACCACTGAACGGGTAGCGGTACTCAAAGGCCGGGCATCGACGCTTTATGGCATTCAAGAACCCGGCCGCGTGGTGAATGTCGTGAGTAAGCGTCCCCAGTACGAGATACTTTGGACCCCGACAAGCGCGATTAACGCTCCGAGTTGGATAGCACTTCGTTTTTCATCCAGGTTGCTATTTCGCTGGCTGTCCGTAGGGTCGTCTCTGGCGCTTTGCGTTATCGAAGGTGGGAGCAGTAAGAGGGCCGCGGTCGACATTATGTTGTTAGCCAGAGGATCAACGGTCATGAGCTACTTCCGCGCTTGAGGGTTGTGTACAAGCTGAGCCCGCAAGCGTCGATTTACGCCAATTACTCTACATGTTTCGTGCGCAATCACGTGGACGATCCTCGCAGGGGGGCTTTGACCCTGATGAGCGTGAGTCGCACGAATTGGGTGTGAAGTTGGATATTGCTGACCGTGTGGGAGCTACCGCGGCAGTGTTTGACGTCACCAGAAGCAATATCGTGACCGCTGTCGATGATGATTTTTTCCTAGCCGTTGGAGAGGCACGGTCCCGTGGTTTTGAGCTAGACCTGACTGCACAGTTGGCGCCAAACCTGAACTTGATCGCGGCGTACGCCTGGACTGATGCTGAGGTCACCGAGGACATCGAGGAAAATGCCGGCAATCGCTTGCAGAACGTTGCTCGCAACCTTGCTTCTGTGTCGCTGTGGTACCAGCCTGAGCCCAGGTTCGGCTTGAAGGGGGGGGGGCGGGCAGTTACGCTATTCAGTTGCGCGCGCAGGCGATGCGGCCAACACGTATGATCTGCCAGCATACACAGTTGCCTATCTTTCGATGAAAGTAGACCTGCCGACGATGGCCGGCGTGGATACTTCTGTGGCGTTCGGTGTGCGCAACGTCTTTGACCGCACGTATTACCCGTCGTCATCGGTTGACGGCGCCATGCGCGTGCTTGTAGGGGAACCGCGCCGCGTTCGAAATGCGCGTTACCACCGAGTTCTAACCGATACTGGAAGTGGTCGCGCGTATCATTTCGATGCCTTGGCCTCATGTGCCGCCTTCAGACGGCTCACATGATCAAGGTGCGAGCGCAGGAATTGCGCGGCCTGCTCCCTTTGGCCGGACTCGATCAAGTCCAGTAACTCGATGTGCTCGTGACACTGCTGAATCAACCTCGGTCTGTCGACGTTGGCTTTGTACGCCATAAAGCGGCGTAACTGATTCTGCCGGCGGATCGACTCCAGGAAGAACGGGTTGCCCGAGCACCGCACGATCAGCTCATGCAGTTGCGCACCGATATGAAATAACTGCGAGCGCGATAAGGTGAAAATCTCGCCAGCAAGCAAGGACTCCTGGACCTTCCGTGCCTTGGCAAACGCGGCCGTGTCCACCACATAGCCTGGCTCGAGCAAGGCCGCCGGCTCCACAGCCATGCGAAAACGGTAACTTTGGATATGCGCTTCGGAGTCGTGCAAAAACGCATTGGTACTCCAGCCTTGCCCAGGGTTACGCTCGACCATGCCTTCATGCGCCAGGCGATTCAGTACCTTGATGATTTGCCCACGGGGCACCGCATACTTGCGCATCAACTCGGCTTCGAAAAACGAGGCACCAATATCGCCTGCGAGCACATCATCCACCACGCGCAGGTAAAAATCTTCGAAAGGGTCGATTTCCAGAGGCAATTTTGCGGTGTCAACGCTGCGCGCGTCGCATGTGAGGAAAAAACCTCGATTAGGTTCCTTCACCGCGATCCCGAGCTCTTCAAGCAAGGCAAAGCCCCTGCGGATGGGGGAGCGGGAAACCCCCAGTTCCTTGGCAAACGCTTCCTCCCGCAGGGGGTCGCCCGCTCGCATCGAACGAGCTCGGGCCATGTCGAGGATCTTGGGGGCCAGCTGATTCGCAAGGTCCTTGCGAATAGGAGAGGTCAGGGTCGTCAATGTATTAGGTCCAGCCAGAGCGTGGGGCTTTTGGAGGCGATGCTCACTATATCTTATCGCCGCGATTTACGAAGCGGGTAACTCACTGCTAGCGAATAGCGGATCGCTGCTCGCGCTAAATTGCACTTGCATTTCTATAAATGCAGATGCAGAGTGGCTTCTGCTCGACCTTTGTACTGGAGGCAGCCTGTTGGATTCTATCGAGAATGGTTGTCATCTGTTTGTGATTGTATTCCTTCGCAATGAAGTCCAATATCGGGTCCGTCTGTTCACTAGCTGTTGCTGCTCCCTACAAAAACACAAGAGGGGTATCGTTCATGTCCAAACGCATCGCATACGTCACTGCCGGCATGGGTGGCCTGGGTACTGCTATCTGCCAGCGGCTCCACCGGGACGGGTTCACCGTCGTGGTAGGCTGTGGTCCTGCCTCGCCGCACAAAGAGGACTGGCTCGCCGAGCAGAAGCGTAAAGGCTTCGACTTCATCGCTTCCGAAGGCAATGTGGCTGACTGGGATTCCTGCCAAGCCACCTTCAACCGCATCAAAAAAGAAATCGGTCCGATCGATGTGCTGGTCAACAATGCCGGCACTGCCTGCAATGTCGTGTTCCGTGACATGCAGCCAGGCGACTGGGCCACGGTCATCGATACCAACCTCAATTCGCTGTTCAACGTGACCAAACAAGTCATCGATGACATGGTCGCGCGTGGCTGGGGGAGGGTGATCAACATCTCTTCGGTCAATGCCCAGCTTGGCCAGGTTGGCCAAGTCAACTATTCCACTGCCAAGTCGGCCATCCGCGGCTTCACCCGGGCGTTGGCTCGCGAGGTCGGCTCGCGCGGGGTGACGGTCAATACCGTCTCGCCGGGTTTCATTGCTACGCCCAAGCTGAAATCGGTCACCAGCACCGCCATGATGGACCGGCTGATCCATGATATTCCTGCCCGCCGGCTCGGCACTGCCGAAGAGATCGCATCCATCTGCGGCTGGCTGGCTTCGGAGGAGTCCGGTTATGCCAATGGCGCGGATTTCTCGCTCAATGGCGGCCTACACATGAGCTGACGGTTCGCCGTCTGCAACCTTGATGCGCCTGATGTGGCGCTGACCCATAAAAATAATTGTATTTTAAGTCAAGGTGATACAAATGCTGTCATTTCTTGGATACGGCATGATCGTGACCTTCATGGCCTTGATCATGACCAAGCGCCTGTCACCGCTAGTGGCAATGACCACGGTACCAATCATCTTCGCGTTGCTCGGCGGCTTTGGTCCGGACATGGGTGACATGATGATCGAAGGTTTGCGCAAGGTAGCGCCGACCGCCATCATGGTCATGTTCGCAATTCTGTACTTCGGTGTGATGTTCGACACCGGTCTGTTCGACCCCATCATCAAGAAGTTCATCAAGTTGATCGGCGGGGACCCGATGAAGGCCGTGGTGTTCGCTGCCCTGCTGGCCGGGCTGGTGTCCTTGGACGGCGACGGTTCGACCACCTATATGATCACGGTAACGGCCATGCTCCCGCTTTTCAAGCGCATGCGTCTGGACCCGCTGGCGCTGACCTGCGTGGTGATCCTGGCTGCCAGCGTCACCAACCTGCTGCCTTGGGGCGGGCCGCTGGCGCGTGCTGCCGCGGCGTTGCAAGTCGAGACGTCGGAGCTATTCGTGCCTATGATCCCGACCATGATCATCAGCTTCCTGGGTGTGCTGTTGCTAGCCTGGTTCATCGGTACGCGCGAGCGCCAGCGCCTTGGGCGTCTGCCGCAATCGCTGGGCGCTGCGGCCACCGTGTTCGAAGATGCCGACAACGAGGCAACGCCGGCGATGTCGGAAGAAAACGCGGAACTTCGTCGGCCTAAGCTGTTCTGGCTCAATGCTAGTCTGACCATCGCGCTGATGATTGGCCTGGTGCTGGAGATCCTGCCGCTGGCCATTCTGTTCATGGTTGCGTTCTCCATTGCGCTGGTGATCAACTACCCACATATGCAGGACCAGCGCCGACGGATTTCGACCCATGCGCCGACTGCGCTGAATCAGATCGCGATCTTCCTCGCTGCCGGTATTCTTGCTGGGATCCTCTCGGGTACAGGCATGGTCGATGCGATGTCCAAGAGCTTCCTAGGGCTGCTGCCGGAAACCTGGGGACCCTACATGGCGCCGATCACTGCGCTGGCGAGTATCCCGGGGACATTCTTCATGTCCAACGATGCCTTCTACTATGGTGTGCTGCCGGTACTGGCCAAGGCGGCCGAGGTGTACGGTATCACCCACGCCGAAATCGGCCGGGCGTCCTTGGTCGGTCAGCCGATTCACCTGCTCAGCCCATTGGTGGCTTCGACGTACCTGCTTTGCGGTTTGGCGGGCGTGGAGTTCAGCGATCATCAGAAGTACACGCTCAAGTGGGCATTTGCCTTGTGCATGGTGATTATGTTCGTGGCCATGGCCTTTGGGCTGTTCCCATGGAGTGCTGGCTGAATACCCGAATACGGCAGCCGCACGTCAAACTGATCAACCGTGGCCTCTATCAATCAGCGCATTCAATGCGCTGATTGTGTTTTAAATGGCTGGCCCAGCGCTCAGACGCTTGCTCGGCCGGCAGCTCGCAGTCTCTTTGACATATACGGTTTGAGCTACCTACCGCGGTAAAGCGGTCCCTACGAATGACCGCTTTCGACCCAAAGCGGTCAGTCATCTAACGCGGTTTCACAGGCCTAAAATTGGACCTGCCAGCACATTGAGTGGAGCATGGACGACAGGTCGTACAACGTCGGTTGTTGAATCGTATCCAAGCCAAGGAATGCGTAAGGATGAAAACCTTGTGTTTGGCAGTACATAGACTATGGCCATGGGGCTCTTCGTTGAGCCTTCCTACGGACGACAAACAGCGCGAGCAGCTAGACCTTTACATGCGACAGCACCTGTAAAAGTCTGCCCCTGGGTTTGATTTGAAGAAAGCATGCGGAGAGCTACTAGCCGGCCACAACCTTGGCTAAAAACTTATAAATAAAAATAAGCACGGCCTGCACGCCTACCATTGCAAGCAGCCATTCACCAATTAGCCCTCCCTGATTAATGTCAATATCGAAACCTAACCATCCTCGTCTAATTGACATTCCTGACACCAGGAAAATTAATATTGACGGTAGAATCCCAACCGACAGAGGTGTTTTCTTAAAGTTTTCATCAAAAAACTTCAGGCAAGACGTCAATGCCAGAACACCAGCAAACACCAATAAAAATAAGCTCGGAACCCTCTTAGGGGCACCACCCCAAAGCTCAAATGCCCAGAAAGCAATTGCACACGCCAGCGTTCCGCTAAAAGCCTGCAATAACCGTCCAAATCGCCCCCAAAAAAAATCCATAATAAACACTCAAATCCTGCGTTGCTTTTTTGCCCCAGAAGTTCAATCTCTTCATGACTTGCGACATGCACTATCTGGCAACATTCACAAGTGGGGCCTGAAAAATGTATTGTGACGAAGAACGTTGCTCCAAGCGTAGGGCATTCTGCCATTAGTAAGATGGAGATCCAAGACCTCACATGATCAGGGGTTGCTAAGCGACGAACCTGTCATCAAAACTTCCTACCGGGCTCAACTCTCATTTCAGCTCCGGCGCCTGCTTTGGGTCGATAGCCGCCAGTGTTGACCGGCTGGACCAATAACGGCCTGTTGCGAAGGGCAGCAATCGGCTAGAAGCAGCCCCTTGTGAGCACCAGCTTATGGAAGCCCCACCTAGCCAGCAGGCCTAGTGGAGATGACCCAGCGCTGCCGGTGTCCACAGGCGAAAATCGGCCTGAAGCGGTCATTCCACGTCTATAACAGCTAAGGCGATCCCTAGCTGACCCACACCATCAGTGCCAACCTCGTCGATAAATGGATTCGGGGTCGCTGGATGCCCTCAGTAAGAACGGGGGCTGGCTCTTAAGCCAACTAGGGTCTAACCTAGTAGCTCCGTAGTGGCTGAACGCCATCGGTGGTAAGTGAGAACTCTTATCTAAATTGGCGAGGTTAGCTACGTATGAGTCGTGAAGCTTTCATTCAAGATATCGTCAATCATCTGTTGACCGAAGTTGACCCGCAGGTGCTAGCGGTAATGGCCTCGGACAGTCGCGAAACATACCGCCCAGGACTAGTCGACGGATTGATGGGGGGCAGAATTTGAAGGACCCGCAAGCTTCGCTTTACGTCATGCATCAGCGATGCGCAACGGACGAAATTTCGCGAAACTTTCGCCAGCCGCTATCGCAGAATGATTTTGGAATTTATTGAGCTGAAGGAGAAACTACTTCATCACCAGAAAATTCCCGAATTAGAGTTCAAGACGGATATCATTAACTATATCACGCGCTCTGACGCCACTCTAGGGATGTCGATCTATCAGGTTGCGGCCAATCACCACGTGACTGAGTCTATCAATACTGCTAATAGAGAAGCCTTACTCGACAAATTAGATTTAAACAAAATGCAAGGCCTTAGCGATAAAGCCAAACTAGATAGCCTCAAGATGAACGTCAACCTGACTTCAGCGCAGTGCACGCAGCTTTTTTCCGTGTTAAAGACCTCAGCTAAGGGCATGATTCAATTTATAGGCTCAGGTAAGCCGTTCATTTTTGAGGCCTGCCATATAGCAGAAATTTTGCCTTGCCATAAAACTGAGCCGCGCAACGATTTTGGCTTTATATATGACACCATCAGAACGCTTGCAGGCCAAGATTCACCGGAAAAAACCATCTACACAGCCATCCGAATGAAGGGAAAGTATACAGGCATCAACTTCATAGAAGTTAGCCTTGATTCCGCACTCCCTAAACTTGAAGAGGCAATCCGGATCTCAAACGCAGCACAGGTAAGGCGATATGGAGAATTCAAGTAGTCGTACACGATTACCCCACGGCTGACGCATCTCAGCTAGCGTAGGGGGCAGCCGATGAATGACTGAAATTGGCCGGTTGCTTCCCTTCACGAGAGACTGCTTTGGGTCGAAAGCAGACATTGAAGACCGAGCGGCGGCAGGGCAATAAAAAGGGCTGCGCAGCAGCCCTGTTTAGAGTTTGAAATCCTACATCAGGGCTTTACCTGACTTAGTCGGTTTCGACCAGCTCGCCGGACTCCGTTTCCGCTTTGACCTTGGCTCGGCTGGTCCGCATGCGGATGTTTAGCGCCTCCACGGCCAGCGAGAATGCCATGGCGAAGTACACGTACCCTTTGGGAACATGCACATCGAAGGACTCCGCGATCAGCACCGTACCTACGACAACCAGGAAAGACAATGCCAGCATCTTGAGGCTCGGGTGGCGCTCGATGAACTCGCTGATGGTCCCTGCGGCAAGCATCATCACCATCACCGCGACGATGATCGCAGCCACCATGACCGGTACATTCGAGACCATGCCCACGGCAGTGATGACCGAGTCCAGAGAGAAGACGATGTCAATGATTGCGATCTGAATGATCGTGCCGATGAACCCGCGGCCAACGCCTGCGGACTCGGGGCCTTGTTCCTCTTCACCCTCCAGGCTCTGGAACATTTCCGTGCTGCTCTTGTACAGCAAGAACAAGCCACCGAAGAACAGAATCAGGTCGCGCCCCGAAATGCCCTGGCCGAAGACCTGGAACAGGTCTCGGGTCAGCCCCATGATCCAGGTGATCGAAAGCAGCAGCAAAATACGGGTGACCATTGCCAGTGCCAAACCGAAGAAGCGGGTACGAGCGCGCATGTGCGGTGGCATGCGTCCGACCAGGATCGCGATCATGATGATGTTGTCGATGCCCAGGACGATTTCAAGGGCTGTCAGTGTGAAGAAGGCGACCCAGATTTCTGGGCTGGTGAGCCATTCCATGTCATATACCTATCAATGTCGAAGCCCGGAGGTCCGGGCAGAGAAAAAGGAGGCGGTCCCACTTGGGTGCCGCCTCAAAGATGCGCAGTAGCTTTACCGTGGAGCGTGTCATCGATGGGATGGCAGGGTGACAAAACCACTCCATTCCCATCCATGACCTGATGGTCCCTGCAGACCAATCAGTCTGTGAGCAGAGAATGTCCCTCCATCTGTTCAGGTTGTGGAAGGTTCATCATCTGCAGGAGGGTGGGAGCGATATCGCACAGGCGCCCATCCTTCAAGCCTGTGTTGGAAAGATCTCGGCCGACCAGAATCAGCGGCACTGGGTTCAGCGTATGTGAGGTATGGGCCTGGCCCGTACCTGGATCCGTCATTTGTTCCACATTGCCGTGGTCGGCGGTAATCAGGCACTGGCCATTGACCTTGAGAATCGCCTCCACCACCTGCGCCAAGCAGCCATCGAGCGCCTCTACAGCTTTGACCGCCGCGTCGAAAGAGCCTGTATGCCCGACCATGTCGCCGTTGGCGTAGTTGCATACCACCAGGTCAAAGCGCTCGCTTTCGATTGCTTCGACCAGCCGCCGGGTCAACTCGGGTGCACTCATCTGCGGCTGCAGGTCATACGACGCCACCGCAGGCGAGGGGATGAGGATGCGTTCCTCTCCTGGGAAGGGTTGCTCGCGCCCGCCGTTGAAGAAGAACGTCACATGGGCATATTTTTCTGTTTCGGCAATCCGCAATTGTTGCTTGCCCAGCCCGGCGATGTACTCGCCAAGGCTGTTGTCGATGCGCTCCGGTGCGAATGCGCATGGGCAGGGCAGGTCTTCGGCGTATCTGGTGAGTGTCAGCAACTGGGTAGCGGGTAGCACCAACGGGCGCTCGAAGCCATTGAATCCGGGCGCTACCAGGGCTTGGCACAGCTGCCGGGCACGGTCAGGACGGAAGTTCATGAACAGCAAAGCATCATCCGGCTGCACTGGCACCGGCTCGCCGATGATGGTCGCACTCACAAATTCGTCGCTCTCTCCCCGGGCGTAGGCTTGGGCCAATGCATCACTGGCAGAGGCGGCCTGGAATTCGGCTTGGCCCTGCATCATGGCGCGATAGGCTTTTTCCACTCTCGGCCATCGGTTGTCCCGATCTAGCGCGTAGTAGCGACCCACCACAGAGGCAATGCGTCCATGACCGAGTTCACCCAATACCAATTCCAACGCCTGGATTGATTGCGCTGCGCACTTGGGCGGTGTGTCTCTGCCATCAAGGTAGGCATGCACATAGAAACGCTTGACCCCTAGCCCCACCAGAATTTTGCAGGTAGCAAGGATCTGGTCGATGTGGCTGTGCACGCCGCCGGGCGATAGCAGGCCCATCAAGTGGACGTCGCCGCCGCGTTGCCGGGCTTGCGCAACCAGTTCCACCAGCGCCGCGTTGCGAGCGAACCCGCCGTCGGCAATCGACTTGTCGATCCGCGTCAGGCTCTGGTACACCACCCGCCCTGCGCCCAGGTTCATGTGCCCGACCTCGGAATTGCCCATTTGGCCATCGGGTAGCCCGACAGCCAGGCCGCTGGTGGCGACCTGGCTGTTGGGGTAGCGCGCCAACAGCGCATCCAGATTCGGTGTACAGGCCGCGGCCAGGGCGTTGGACTCATGCGCATCGCGCAGGCCGATGCCGTCCAGGATGATCAGTGCGCGGGTGCTCATCGACAGGCCCTCAGAAGATGTAGTCGGTGGTGAGGAAGGTCGACTCGCGGTTGCGGATGATCTCGCTGATCAGGTCCTTGTTGGTGCCCTGGAACTTGGTGGCGACGAGCGTGCGGATAGAGAACACACGAAGAGCGTCATGCACCGACAGGGTGCCTTCAGCACTGTTTTTTCGGCCATTGAACGGATAGCTGTCCGGTCCGCGTTGGCACTGGGCATTGATGTTGATCCGACCAACCTGGTTGGCAAAGGCATCCACCAGGCGGCCGACCTCGGCGCTGTCGTTGCCGAAGATGCTCAGTTGCTGTCCGTAGTCCGAATCCAGAACGTAGTCGATCACCTTTTCCAGGTCTCGGTACGGCACCACTGGAACGATTGGGCCGAACTGCTCCTCATGGTATACACGCATGTCGGCGTTGACCGGGTACAGCACTGCCGGGTAGAAGAACGAGCCGCGGATTGCGCCGCCACTCTGGTTGGCGACGCGAGCGCCCTTGGCTTCTGCATCGGCGACCAAGGTAGCGAGGTAGTCGGTCTTTCCTGGTTCGGGCAGCGGGGTCAGGGCCACGCCTGGTTCCCATGGCATGCCAGGTTTGAGCGCGGCGACCTTGCTATTAAATTTGTCGAGGAAGGCTTCGACCACGTCCTCGTGTACGAACAGGATCTTCAGTGCGGTGCAGCGTTGGCCATTGAATGAAAGGGCACCGGTGACCGCTTCTTCCACGGCGTTGTCGAGGTCCACCTGCGGTAACACGATGCCGGGGTTTTTGGCATCCAGGCCCAGGGCTGCGCGCAGGCGGTGAGGGCGTGGATGCAGTTTCTTCAGGTCGCTGGCAGCTTTGTGGGTGCCGATGAAGGCGAACACGTCAATCTTGCCACTGGCCATCAGAGCGCTGACGGTTTGGCGACCACTGCCGTAGATGACGTTGATCACGCCGGCGGGGAAACTGTCGCGGAAAGCTTCGAGCAGTGGGCGAATCAGCAATACGCCGAACTTGGCCGGCTTGAACACCACGGTGTTACCCATGATCAGCGCCGGAATCAACGTAGTGAAGGTTTCGTTCAGTGGGTAGTTGTAGGGGCCCATGCACAGGGTCACGCCCAGCGGTACACGGCGAATCTGGCCCAGGGTGCCTTGCTCGAGCTCGAAGCGGCTGGAGCGACGGTCGAGGTCCTTCAGGGCGTTGATGGTGTCGACAATGTAGTCGCAGGTGCGGTCGAATTCTTTCTCGGAATCCTTCAGATTCTTGCCGATCTCCCACATCAGCAGCTTGACCACTGCCTCCCGCTGTTTACGCATGCTCGCCAGGAAGGTTTCGACATGCTGAATGCGCTCGGCCACGCGCATGGTCGGCCAGGCACCCTGACCGTTGTCATAGGCTTTTACCGCAGCATCAAGCGCGATCAGTGCGGTGCTGGCGTCCAGCAATGGCGCGCTGCCCAGTACGACCTGACGATCGTCGTCGTTGTCGGTCAGGTATACCGGGCTGCGCACGGTCACGACAGGGCCGTCCCATTGACGCAACTGGCCATCCACCAGGTACTCGCGTTGCTCGATTGGCTCGCCGAGCCTGTAGGCTTCGGGAACCTGTTCGAGGGTAGGGAACAGGGTGCTGAGTGGGGAAATCGAATTCATGCTTCTACCTTTTTATGTTTCTTGTCTGAAGTGCAATGGGGGCGTGGATTGTCAGGCCTGGGCCGCTTTGCAGATTGCCTCGAAGGCCGCCGGGTCCAGTGAGGCCCCCCCGATCAGCCCGCCATCGATGTCTGCTTGCTCGAAAAGTTGTGCGGCGTTGTCGGCTTTGACACTGCCGCCATAAAGCAATGGGATGCCAGCAGCTGCGACGGGATCGTGCTCAGCCAGGAGCTGGCGGATATAGCGATGCACGGCCTGGGCCTGAGCGGGCGATGCGGTTTCGCCCGTACCAATCGCCCATACAGGTTCGTAGGCGATGACGCCTCGTGCGAGTTGCGTGATGCCCACCTGGTGGAGAACGGCGCGCAGCTGTGAGCCGATAACGGCATTGGTATTGCCAGCGCGGCGCTGGTGGATGGTTTCACCCAGGCACAGTACCGGCACCAGATTCGCGCGCAGCGCCGCTTCGAACTTCATGGCGACAAGGGCATCGGTTTCGCCATACAGGCTGCGACGCTCGGAGTGGCCAACCAGCGCATAATTGCAGCCCAGGTCGGCGAGCATTTCTGCGCTGACTTCTCCGGTGAAGGCACCTTGAGTACGTTCGCTGAGGTTCTGCGCACCGAGTGCGACTGGGGTATCACCCAACAGATCGGATACCTGCGCCAGGTAGGGCAGCGGTGGACAGATGGCAATCTGAACGCCCTCCAATCCCTGCAGCACTGGCAGCAACCCGTGGATGAGATGGGCGTTGGCAGCGCTTGTGCCGTGCATCTTCCAGTTGGCTATTACAAGCTTTTCGTTCATTTGCACTCTCCGGGATCAGCTGCGGTCGGTGTACAGCGCGGCAGCGCAATAGGGGGCCTCGCCCGCCAGGGCTTCTTCGATGCGTAGCAGCCGGTTGTACTTGCCTACACGGTCTGAACGGCACAGCGAGCCGGTCTTGATCTGTCCGGCACGGGTACCTACCGCGAGATCGGCAATCGTGGTGTCCTCGGTTTCACCGGAACGGTGAGAAATGACCGCGTTGTAGCCGGACTGCTGGGCCAGGCGAATGGCATCCAGTGTTTCGCTGAGAGTACCGATCTGGTTGTACTTGATAAGAATTGCGTTGCCGACGCCCTGAGTGATGCCCTCGCGCAGGATCGACGGGTTGGTGACGAACAGGTCGTCACCAACCAATTGCGTGCGCTTGCCCAAGGCTTGGGTCAGCAGCGCCCAACCCTGCCAATCGCTTTCGTCCATGCCATCTTCGATCGACAGAATCGGATAGCGGTTACGCAACTGGCCGAGATACTCGGTGAAGGCTGCGCTCGAGAAGCGTTTATTCTCACCTGACAGCACGTATTCACCGGCATGGAAGAACTCGGATGCAGCGCAGTCCAGTGCCATGCTGATATCGACGCCCACTCGGTAGCCAGCGCGTTCGATAGCCTCCTTGATCACCACCAATGCCTGTTCGTTGGAATCAAGTGATGGCGCGAAACCCCCTTCGTCGCCAACGGCAGTACTCAAGCCGCGTTCTGACAGCACTTTTTTCAAGGTGTGAAACACTTCGGCGCCCATGCGCAGCGCTTCGCGGAAGCTTTGCGCTCCGATCGGCTGGATCATGAACTCCTGAATGTCGACATTGTTGTCCGCGTGTTCGCCGCCATTGATGATGTTCATCATGGGCACCGGCATGCTGAACTTGCCGGGCGTGCCGTGTAGCGTGGCAAAGTATTCGTACAGCTCCTGACCATTGGCCTGGGCAGCAGCTTTGGCGGTGGCCAGGGAGACGGCGAGAATGGCGTTAGCGCCGAGCTTGCCTTTGTTCTCAGTACCGTCCAGTTCGATCATGGCTTGGTCAATGGCGCGCTGATTACGCGCATCCATTCCACGCAGGTGTACCGCCAGGGTCTGGTTGATGTGTTCAACGGCGTTGAGCACGCCCTTTCCGTGATAACGCTGGCCACCGTCTCGCAATTCGAGGGCTTCGCGGCTGCCGGTCGATGCGCCAGATGGCACGCTCGCCACCCCTTGCTGGCCACCCGCGAGGATGACCTGCGCTTCTACCGTGGGGTTGCCACGCGAGTCGAGGATCTCGCGTGCGATGATCTGGGCAATGCAGGCGGCGTTTTCTGTCACGACTGTGGTGTCCTGTGCGGGGGAAGTCTCGAGCAGTTCCTGTTGCTCTGCGTATTCCTGGCGGATGTCGAAGTCACGAGGCCATGCCTCCTGGGCTTGATGGCCTTGTGCAGCGTCTTGGGTTGAATGGCTCATATGCGCAGCTCCTTGTTCTCAACGGATCTCGTCGCCTACGCGCAGCACACGTAATGTGTTGGTGCCGCCTTGGGCATGCGCATGATCGCCCTGGGTGATCAGTACATGGTCACCCACCTGGACCACGCCACGTTCAATCAGGGCCTCGACAGCTCGCTGGTTCACTTGCTCGAACGACATATCCTCGGTGCTGAAGGGCAGTGTCTGGACGCCGCGGAACAGGGCGACACGTGTCTGGGTGCGGGCGTTGTCGGAACAGGCGTAAATCGGCAAGTGCGAGCGAATGCGTGACATCAGGCGCGGGGTGTCACCGCTTTCGGTCAGGCTGATGATGGCCTTGACGCCATGCAAGTGGTTGGCGGCGTACATAGCTGAAAGCGCAATGGTTTCGTCAATGCGCTGGAAGACTTCATCCATCCGGTGCTTGGAGCGTTGTGCCTGGGGATGGCGCTCGGCGCCGGCGATGATGCGTACCATCGCCTCGACCGTCTGCACCGGATAGGCGCCAGCCGCCGTTTCCGCCGACAGCATCACGGCGTCGGTACCGTCGAGCACGGCGTTTGCCACGTCGAACACCTCGGCGCGGGTGGGCATGGACTGGGTGATCATCGTTTCCATCATCTGGGTTGCGGTGATCACTACCCGGTTCAGCGAGCGAGCACGATCGATGATCAGTTTCTGGACTGCCACCAGTTCGGCGTCGCCGATCTCCACGCCGAGGTCGCCACGGGCGACCATCACCCCTTCGGACGCTTCGATGATTGCATCGAGTACCGTGTGATCTGCGACAGTTTCAGCACGTTCGATCTTGGCGATGAGGCCTGCTTCCCCTCCGGCCTCTTGTAACAACTTGCGAGCAAGGTGCATGTCTGCGGCATCGCGCGGGAACGACACAGCCAGGTAATCCACCTGCATCTGGGCTGCGGTGCGGATGTCCTCGCGATCCTTGTCGGTCAGCGCACTGGCGGAAAGGCCGCCGCCTTTGCGGTTGATACCTTTGTTGTTGGACAGCGGGCCCCCGATCAATACCTCGCAGACCAAGTGGTGGGGGTGAGCTTCAAGCACCTGCAGTTCGATCCGCCCATCGTCGAGCAGCAGGATGTCGCCAGCGTTGCTGTCGCTGATGAGAGCTTCATAGTCGATGCCAACGGCTTGCGCGGTACCAGCATGTTTGTCCATTTGCGCATCGAGGATGAAACGCTGGCCTTTGTCGAGGAGCACCTTTCCTTCGGCAAACCGCGCGATACGGATCTTGGGGCCTTGCAGGTCAGCCAGGATCGCAACGAAGCGGCCGTGCTTGCGCGCCATCTCGCGCACGAGTTCCGCTCTGGCCATGTGCTCCTCAGCCGAGCCATGCGAGAAGTTCAGGCGAACTACATCAACCCCGGCTTTGACCAGCCCCTCTATCGCTTCTGGCGATTCGGTGGCGGGCCCAAGGGTCGCAACTATTTTTGTTCTGCGTTGCATGGCTCAGCTTCCTTAGAAACGTACTTATGAATGTAAAAAGGCAATCGTGGTAGGCGTCGGTTCAGGTGGCTTTAGCCGGGTTTTTGTCAGCAGGATCGAGATTTACCTTAAATCGGTTGAGCTTTTTGCTGCCAGGTCCGGGCCAATCTGTGCGGATTGCGAGTCGAGAAAAGATTCGCATATTGACACTTGCAAATGCAATGTTATTTTTGTGGCTCAACGCTCTGGTGAGCATTCGTTTCTGGCACTGCCTGTCAGAGCCTCGTCGGTAGCGTTGCTGCGCCCAGGTGGCGCATGGCTTGTTTAGATTCACAACAAGAAAGCCCGGCAATGGCAGGCATGGGCACCAATTTCTAAACCAGGAAAAATTGAAGATGCATCTAGTGACCCAGGGTTTCACCGCGCTGGTCGTTTCGCTCGCCTGCGCTGCGGCGCAGGCTTCTGAGCAGTCGGAGTCAGAGGGCTTTGTCGAGAGCAGCAGCCTTCGCCTGCTCAACCGCAATTTCTATTTCAATCGCGATTTTCGTGACGCTGCGCCCGGTGACCAAAGCTACCGGGAGGAGTGGGCGCACGGGATCATGGCGTTCTACGAGTCGGGGTTCACCCAAGGCACAGTGGGCTTCGGCGTGGATGCATTCGGCTTGCTTGGGCTCAAGCTTGACAGTGGGCGAGGGCGGTCGGGAGCCGGCCTTTTGCCCGTGGACGGTGACGACCGGCCTGATGATGACTATTCAAGTGCTGGTGGCGCACTGAAAGTACGCGTATCGAACACTGAACTTCGCTACGGCAACATGCGTACGGAAGTACCCGTCTTCGCGACCGGCGACTCCCGGCTGCTGCCCGAAACAGCGACTGGCTTCCTGCTGCAGAGCAAGGAGATCGAAGATCTGGATGTGCAGGCCGGCCATTTCACAGCCTACAAACTTCGTAATTCGAGCAATCAGGACGAGGATCTTTACCTCAATTATGGGGAGGGCCGCATCGGCCAAGCGATCGACTTTGTGGGTGGCACGTACGCGCTTAGTAAGCAGCTCAGCGCCAGCTTGTACGCGTCGGACTTCGATGAGACCTGGCGCCAGTACTACGGCAATCTGAACTACGTGCTGCCACTCAGCGATACCCAGGCACTGGATTTCGACGCCAACCTCTACAAGACCCGCGATACGGGTAAAGCCCTGCAGGGCGAAATCGACAACACAACCTACAGTGTTGCCCTGGGTTATACCGTCGGTGCTCACAAGTTGACATTCGCGCACCAGCATGTCGATGGCGACACGCCGTTTGACTTCGTCGGTGGCGATTCGATCTTCCTCGCCAACTCGGTCAACTATTCGGACTTCAACGGTGCCAATGAGCGCTCCTGGCAGGTCCGCTACGATCTGGACTTCGCCAGCTACGGCGTGCCTGGCTTGAAGTTCTCTGCGCGTTATCTCAAAGGTGACCACATCGACGGCAGCAAGGCCGATCCGCTGGGCGGGTATGCCGGTTTGCAAGGGGAGGACGGCAAGCACTGGGAGCGTAACCTCGATCTGCGCTACGTCGTGCAGTCCGGTGCGGCCAAGGACCTCTCGCTGCGGCTGCGCCATACCACGCACAGGGCGAACGAAGCCCAGGCAGAAGGGGATGTGGACGAGGTGCGAGTGATTGTCGAGTATCCGCTCGAACTGCTCTGACCCGCCCATAGCTGGCTGACCGATGCCGGGCTTGCGTGCAGGCCTGGTATCAGCACCCGCACTTCGCAGTGCTACATGTTCCGGGAATACAGGAATAGCTGGTTGTATGAATATCAGAATGATTGCATTAGGGCCGCGGGCTGCCTTGGGGTTCGCCTGCCTGGCTCTGCTCAGCGCCTTGATGGGCGCGTTTGCACTTCAGCAAATTCACGAAGTGCAGGCTGAAGCGCTCGACATCAAGGACAACTGGTTGCAGCGAGTTCGTGCTTTAGGCACCGCCAATGCGGCCCTCAATCGTTATCGAATGGGCTCGATGCAACATATTCTATCGGTCAGCCCTGAGCAGATGCAGACGTATGAAGAGCGTACTGCGGGCCGCCTGCGACAGGTGCGCGAGCAGATGCAACGCTATGCGCAATTGCTGCAGGCCGAGCAGGAGCGCCAGGGGCTGCGAGCATTCGTGCATAGCCTTGATGTCTACGCGAAGCATCATGATGCCATGCTGGCTGTTTCGCGCTCGGGTGACAAAGCGGGCGCGCGCGCGTACCTGATGTCAGTGAGGGATGCCTATGACGAAATGACCCGTCAGTTCGATGCATTGATCGAACAGGCTGATGCCGGCGCCCAGCAGGCCAGCCAGAGATCTGAGGCAGCATACGCCAGTGCGGTAAGGGGTGTTGTCCTGGTGCTGCTGTTGGTAGTCGTTTGCACCGTACTGGTCGCCTGGATGCTCACCAAGAGCATCACCACGCCTTTGAAATATGCGCTTCAGGTGGCCGAAAGGATAGCCAAGGCTGACTTGACGCAGGCCATCGTGCCGACGGGTAATGACGAGGCGACTCGGTTAATACAGGCTTTGCAGCACATGCAGTCGAGCCTGTTGCAGACGCTTCGGCAAATTGATGGTTCGTCGACTCAGCTGGCTGCGGCGGCTGAAGAGCTCACTGCGGTTACCGATGAAGGGCGCAGAGACAATCAGATGCAGCACGCCGAGATCGAACAGGCGGCCACGGCAGTGACGCAAATGACCTGCGCCACCGATGAGGTAGCGCGCAATGCGGCGTTGGCCTCACAGCTTTCCCATGACTCGCGTGAAACAGCGCTTGCCGGTAAGCAGAAGATGGATGAAGCGCTGTTCTCGCTCAATGACCTCATTCGTGAAGTGCTAGCCAGCGCCGATCAGGTACAGGGCTTGAGTGATTCAGCGCAGGGTATCGGTCGTGTACTGGACGTGATCAGGACCATCGCCGAGCAGACAAACCTGCTTGCCCTCAATGCTGCCATCGAGGCTGCTCGGGCGGGTGAGGCGGGACGTGGGTTTGCGGTGGTCGCCGATGAAGTGCGTGGCCTGGCTCATCGTACTGCGCAATCTACCCGTGAGATCGAAACCATGATCACCGACATGCAGCGAGATACCAGCAATGCGGTGAACACGATGCACGCCAGTACGAGCCGCACGCAGGAGACCCTGGCGTTGGCCGAAGCTGCCGGCGTGGCCCTGCAGAGGCTGCTGTCGAGCAGCGAACAGATAAATGAGCGAAATCAGGTTATCAGCAGTGCCGCGGCCGAGCAGGCAGAGGTGGCCAAGAGTACCGACCGCAACCTGCTGGCGATTCAAGAGTTGTCCGTCCAGACCTCTGCGGGTGCATTGCAGACCTCGGCAGCAAGCCAGTCGCTCGCACGTCTTGCGCTGGAACTTGGTGAATTGGTGCGACAATTTCGCATGATGGCTCAATAGACCGGGCTGACGAGGTTCAGTGATCTTCGCGTATACTTGCACTTATTGGCGCCGATAAACAAAGGATTGGACGCCGCTCATCTAGGCTTCTTTCACTTTTGGTTCACTGCTATGGCATCCAGCACACTCGTCCAGCGTATCGTTTTCGACATTAGGCATAAGATCCAGCTTGGTGATATCAGCACCGGTTCGCATTTGAGTGCGCAGAAAGTCGCTGATGATTTTCATGTCTCTCGCTCGCCTGCTCGGGAAGCATTGACCATGCTCGCTGAACAGGGTGTGTTGGAGCAGTTTCCGAACCGCGGATTTTTCGTGATTGGTATCCCGGAAGGTGCTGCTGAAGCGCTCGACGAGATCACTGCCACCGAAGAGCCGCCAGAGTATTACCAACTATCCGAAGATTGGCTCAACGACGCGATTCCGTCGGAGGTCACCGAGAAATACCTGCGCGAGCGCTATGACCTCACCAAATTTCAGGTGATCGACATCCTCAATCGTGCAGCCAAGGTGGGCTGGGCCGAGCCGAAACCTGGTTATGGTTGGCGCTTTCTGGATGTGGCGAAAACACCGGAGACTCTGCAGCAGATCTACAAAGTGCGTTCGCTGATCGAGCCGGCTGCTCTTTTGGAAAGCGACTTCCACTACGATCTGGACGTATTGCGGCGTTTGAAGAAAGAACAAAGGGATCTACTTGCAGGTGGCATCGACACGTTGCCGGCCGATGTTCTGCTGAAGTCCGGTATCCGCTTCCACGAAGACCTGATCAAGCTTTCCGGCAACCCGCTCTACCAAATGATTCTCAAGCAGTTGAACAACATGCGCCGGTTGCTGGAGTACCGTTCCATGATCGACCGCAAGCGTTTGTACACCCAGTGTGCCGAGCACTTGCGAATGGTTGAGCTGGTGGAGGAGGGCAATAACCTTGAGGCTGCGCACCTTATGAAGCGCCACCTCAGTGGTTCGTTCGCCCGCAAATCGCCGATCCTCGAGCTGCGCCGCGCGTCACAGTCGCCAGCCGAGCAGCTCGAGAGCGAAACGCCTGCGCTTTAGCGAGCGTCAGTCATTGTTATCCTGTTGGCCGGGCGCGCTGCTACTTTCCTGACGCGCAAGCCAGAGCTTAAGTACCGGCTCGGCGCACAGCATGACTACTATCAGGCGCATGATCTGCATCGCCGTGACCATACCGGCTCCCAGGTGCAGGGCTTCGGCGGTCAGGTACATCTCGGTACTGCTACCGGGCATCATGCCCAGCGCCAGAGAAAGCACAGGCATACCTGTCAGCCAACCAAACCCCCAGGCAAACAGGAAGGTGCTGGTGATCATCGTCAAAGTGAATATCACCACCTTGATCAGGTACAGCGGTGAGCGACGGAAGAAGCCTCGATCAAAGAAGCTGCCAAGGGCACAGCCAATCATCAGTTGGCCATATTGGCTGAGCTCGACTGGCAGGGCCGTCCGTAGGTCGAACGCCGCTGTCAACCCGGCACACAGGGCCATGGGGCCGAACATCCACGGGTTGGGTAGGCTCAGGCGCTTCCAGAGCAATGCCACCAACACACCACCTGCCAGCATGGGCCCGAGCCATTGCCACTCGGCGGGTGGCCGCGGTTGCACGGCGCCTGGGCTGATTTGCATCAGCAGAAACATTGCCGGCGGCACGCTGAGCACGATCAGTACCAGGCGAATGCTGTGAGCAGCGGCAATCTGGCTCACATCGGCGCGGTAGCGCATACCAAGCTGAATCATCTCGGCAAAGTTGGCCGGCATAAAGGCGAAATAGGCTGTGGTCAGGTCCATCCCCTGGCGGCGCATCACGGCAATACCGAGCAATGCCAGTACCAAGGTCAGAAACGCAGCGCCAAGCATCATGGGAAAGTGGCTGGCGATCTCATGCACTACCGGTTGGGTGAAGTGGAGGCCGATGGAGGTCGCGATCATCCACTGACCTGATTTTCGTCCGTTGGGTATTTCGGCGATCAACCAGCCGCTGCAGCGCACGAAGATCACCGCCAGCATCGAGCCGATGATCCACGGAAGTGGCCAGTGTGCTGCACTGGCCAGAAGTGCCCCGACAATGCCTACCAGGGGTGTGGCCCACCAGGTTTTCAGGCTTGCAAGCATGTGACCATCACTTCAGTGGGTAAAGGTGGCGGAGTTCGGCAATCTGCTCGGGGGTCAGCGTTTTGAACTTGTGCTGGAAAATCAGCAGGAACAGTTGCGCCGTTGCCTCGAGTTCTTCCGTGGCGTCGACCGCAGCATTCAAGTCGCTGCCGGCTACCACCGGGCCATGATGCGCAAGGAGCATGGCGTGGTGTTTGCCGGAGAACGAGCGCACCGCCTCAGCCAACGCGGGGTCGCCTGGCGCGTAGTACGGCACCAGTGGCAGTTTGCCGACGCGCATGGCGTAGTAAGCCGTGATCGCAGGCAGCAGGTCATCCGGGTCCAAGCCGTCCAGCACCGATACCGCCACCGAGTGCGTGGAGTGCAAGTGCACCACTGCACCGCTGGTGGGGCGCTCCTGGTACATGGCGAGATGCAGCATGAGTTCTTTGGAAGGCTTGTCGCCACTGATGTGCCGGCCGTCCCAATCGAGCTTGGTCAGGCGTGCGGGGTCCAGCCGGCCCAGCGATGAGCCGGTTGGGGTCAGCAGCCAACCGTCGTCCAGGCGCACACTGATGTTGCCAGTGCCGCCGTGAGTCAGGCCGCGGTCGTACATGGACTTGCCCAGCAGGACGATCTGTTCCCGCTCCTTGTTCTCATTCATGGCGCCAGCTCCAAGGCTTTGCTGAAGAAGTCAGGTGTACCGAAGTTACCGGATTTCAATGCCAACGCCACCGGCTGCTGACCCAGGCCGTAGGTCCAAGGTACTCCCGGGGCGATCGACTTGCCGATCCGCAGGGCGTCGATGCCCAGCGCCTTGACCACGGCGCCGGAGGTTTCACCACCCGCCACCACGAAGGTGTTCACGCCCATGTCTCGAAGTCCAAGGGCCGTCTGTGCCAGCGCGCGCTCGACGATCTCGCCGGCGGCAGCCACGCCCAGGCGTCCCTGAACAGCTTTGACGGCTTCGGGCTTGGCGCTGCCATAAATCAGCACCGGTCCCTGCGGCAGCAGCCCACGTGCCCACTCCAGCGCTTCGCTGACTTGATCATGGCCATCCGCAAGGCGCAGTGGATCGAAGGCGAAGCTTGGGCGACCGCTCTGCTGCCACTGTTCGACCTGACCATTGGTGGCGATCGAGCAACTGCCGGACAAAACAGCCGAAAGACCTTCGACATGCGGCAGGTCGGCAGCAGAGGAGGCATCAGGCAGCAGCCCTGCGCGCTTGAAATTGTCTGGCAGGCCAATGGCGACACCCGAACCCCCGGTGATCAGCACGTGGTCTGCTGCGGCTTCACCAATGACCGTCAGGTCCTGGTTGCTGGTGGCATCTGCGATGACGTAGCCGCAACCGTCTGCTTGAGCCTGGGCGAAGGCCTGGCGTACGGCACTGGCGCCCTGACTGACCACGTTGTGAGCTACCAGGCCGACCCTGCGTGAAGTCTGCTGTTGCAGCACGCGCACCAGATTGGCGTCGGTCATTGGTGTCAATGGATGGTTGCGCATGCCTGATTCGCTGAGCAGGACATCACCGACGAACAGGTAGCCGTTGAACAGCGTACGCTGGTTTTCCGGGAATGCCGGGCATGCCAAAGCGAATTGGGTGTCCAGAGCATCGAGCAGAGCGTCGGCAACCGGGCCAATGTTGCCTTGCGATGTGGAGTCGAAAGTAGAGCAGTACTTGAAGAAAAATTGACGGCAACCAGCCTGTTTGAGCCAGGCGAGTGCAGCCAGCGACTCTTCCACCGCTTCGGCGGCAGGAAGCGTGCGTGATTTCAAGGCGATGACCACGGCGTCGACGTCGGCGTCGATCGGACCTTCAGGTACGCCGATTACTTGCAGGGTGCGCATGCCGCCGCGCACTAACATGCTGGCGAGGTCGGTGCCACCGGTGAAGTCGTCGGCAATGCAGCCGAGTAGGGGTTGGTTCACGGCCGGATACTCCAATTAGACAGGGAAGTGAGCTCCTGGTAGGAGCGGGCTTGCCCGCGGTGTCGTCCGCTTGCCCGAGAGACGGTGAGCAAGACGACGACAGCGCGGGCAAGCGGCTGCTGCAGGGAAGGGGTGTCGATCAGCCTGCGATGACTGCGGCGACGGCCTCACCGAAGGCGCGGCAACCCAACTTGCCACCCAGGTCAGCGGTGCGCTTGGCCGGATCTTCCAGAACGGCGTCAACCGCTTGCTCCATAGCCTTTCCGGCCTCGCCCAGGGCTGGCTTGGCGTGTTGCTCACCCATCCATTGCAGCAGCATCGCCACCGACAGGATCATCGACACCGGGTTGGCCTTGTCCTGGCCAGCGATGTCCGGAGCCGAACCGTGCTGGGCCTGCGCGCAGCAGTGGATGTCGCTGTGCATAGTGGACCCGGCCAGGCCCAGGCTGCCGGACAGCTCGCTGGCCAGGTCGCTGATGATGTCGCCGTAGAAGTTGGTGGCAACGAGAACGTCGAAGCGCTCTGGGCTACGCACCAGGTGCGCGGTGGATGCGTCAACCAGCAGATCGTCGAGTTTGACTTCCGGGAAGTCCTTGGCGACGTGACGTACGCACTCCAGGAACAGGCCGTCGGTCATGTGGAAGCTGTTGGCCTTGTGGATGGCGGTGACCTTGCGGTTGCGCTTCATGGCCAGTTCAAAGGCGCGACGCGCGATACGCTCGCTGCAGTGGCGCGTGATCTTGCGGGTCGACAGTGCCATGTCCGGCGAAGGCATTACTTCGCCCCAGCCGCGGGACATGTTGCGGTCCGGATAGAAGCCTTCAGTCGCTTCGCGCATGATCACCAAATCCATGCTTTTGCCTGGCTTCATGTTCGATTCGATGAAGGTGCGAGTGCGCGCTGGGCGGACGTTGGCATACAGGTCAAGGCCGATGCGGAAGCCCGCCGAGACGTTACGGCCACCTTTTTCCGGCGCCGGGTAGTCGGCATGGGATTGAGTGCCCAGGATGATGCCGTCGTAGGTTTTGGCTTTCTCCAGCACTTCATCACGCAGGGTGGTGCCGTACTTTTCCAGGCTGACGAAGCCGACGTCGTCATAATCGAAGCTCAGGCCCAGGTCGAATTTCTTGTTGACGGCGTGCAAGGCCGACATCGAGGACTCGACGATTTCAGGGCCGATACCATCGCAGGGAAGAACCAGAATACGCATCACACTCTCCTAAGCATTTTTGTTCGTAGATGAAGCGGCTCGTCGTCAGTGCCACAGGGTGTACGCTAATGCGACGAAGTACAATAATCGAATCGATTAAATGTCGTTTCGATTGAGGCTGCTTCCGGTGGCAGCTGTCAGTGCCCTCGGCGCTTTGCATTTTATTGCATGTAAAACCAATGTATGCAACATTTGTTTTGTCCATGACCAACGAAGGAGCTGCTGTGAGCATCAAGACGACTGATCTGTGTGACGAATTTGGTGCAGGCGCCAAGGTCCTGTTGCCGATTTTCCAGGACCTAGGGGGTAAAGCAGACTTCCAAGGGCGCGCCGTTACGGTCAAATGTTTCGAGGACAACTCTCGTATCAAGGAGTTGAGCACCACTGCTGGTGAGGGTAAGGTGCTGGTGGTCGACGGTGGTGGCAGTGATCGTTGCGCGCTGTTCGGTGATCACATTGCTGAAGACCTGGTGCGCAACGGCTGGGCGGGAGTGCTTGTGTACGGTTATGTGCGTGACAAGGCCGTACTGCGCACCTTGCCAATCGCTATAAAGGCGCTTGGCGTAACGCCAGCAAAATCGACCAAGCGCAATGAAGGTCAGGTCGGGCTGAGCGTGACAATTGCCGGGCAGGTCATCTCTGAAGGCGATCAGTTGTTCGCTGACGAGGATGGCGTGCTGATGGTCAATGAGCCTGTACTCGGGGGCGCTGCATGAGCGCCATCAAACGGGTATTCCTGATTCATGCCACGCCGCTGGCGGTGGAGCCGATTAACCAGGCCTTCGCCCGCTTCTGGCCGGAGGCAGAGCTTTGCAACCTACTGGAGGATTCGCTGTCGCGTGACCTGCGAAATGAGGGTGCGCTGACCGACGGACTGCGCCAGCGCTTTCTCGAACTCGCCAAGTACGCCCGGGGTGCCGGGGCTGATGGCATTTTGTTTACCTGTTCGGCCTTTGGTGAAGCGATCGACGCCTGTAAGGCGGCGCTGGACATCCCGGTGCTCAAGCCGAACGAGGCGATGCTCGAGGAGGCCTTGCAACTGGGTGAGCGAGTGGCCCTGCTGGCGACCTTCCCACCGGCAATCGATTCAATGTCCGAAGAGCTGCACGCCGCTGCAGCAGCCTCCGGCCGCGAACTGAGTCTGAGTCATGCCACTGCGCCACAGGCGATGGAGGCGTTGCAGCGCGGTGATGGCGCATTGCATGACCGGCTGATCAGTGAGCTTATCGCAGCCTTGGGTGACAGCGACGTGATCTGCTTCGCGCAGTTTTCGATGACCTCGGCTGCAGCCCAATGCATGGCCTTGACCGATATCCCGGTGCTCACCACGCCCGGCAGTGCGGTGATAAAGCTCAAGCGGTTGCTGTCGGCATAAGCCTAGTGGGCCTCTTCGCCAGCGAGCTGGCTCCTACGACTCACACTATACCTGTAGGCGGCAGGCTTGTTGGCGATAGCCTCTATCGAGGGGAGGCCATATACTCATGCAAAATTGTATTTAAGTTGATTAAAGGTCAATATGATCCCGAATCGACATCTGATCGCTGAGGAGCCATGCCGTGCTTTACGATCTCACCAGCCTCGACCTGTTCATCACGGTGGCTCAGGAGCGTAACCTGACTCGGGCGAGCCGTATCAAGCATGTCGCCGTCTCGGCGATTAGCAAGCGTATCACCGAGCTCGAAGCGCAGATCGGGTCGCCGTTGCTGGTGCGCTATGCCAGGGGCGTCGACCTGACCCCGGCCGGGCAGTCACTGCTCTTTTATGCTCGCCAGATCAAGCAGACCATGGCCCAGCTCGATACCGAGCTGAGCGGTTATGCCAGTGGGGTCAAGGGGCACATCCGTATCCACGCGATCACCTCGGCGTTGTCGCAGTTCCTGCCGCAGGACCTGGCCGGCTTCTCCCAGTTGTACCCGGCCATCAAGTTCGACATCGAAGAGCGGGTCGGTTCTGCGGTGATTCGCGCAGTTGCCGATGGCCGCGCGGACCTCGGCATCGTCGCGGTACAAACGCCAACCCAGGGGCTGGACACCTTCCCCTATCGACATGACGAACTGACGTTGGCGGTGCCCGGCAACCATGCCTTGGCCGCCCGACGGAGCATGAGCTTCAAGGAAGTACTCGAACACGAAATGGTCGGGCCGCATCTGGAAAGCTCAATGCACACTTTGCTCACTTGCGAGGCAGCGAAGCTCGACATGGCGCTGAAGCTGCGCATCCGCATCAGTAGTTTCGACTGCATGTGTCGGATGGTTTCCAACGGCCTGGGGGTGGCGGTGCTGCCGCGTAGCGTGATCAACCAATATCTGCGTAGCCACAAGCTCAAGGCGGTTACCCTGCAGGAGCCATGGGCCAAGCGAACGTTGTTGCTGGCACTGAAATACGACGCAGCTCCCGCCACCCTTAAGACCTTTGTCGATCACCTGAAGCTCGCGCAATGCAACGCTCCTTGAGCGTTCTCGCTTAGAGAACGCTGTTGTGGTGATTCAACAATTTTCATCTTGCAAGGTTGCTCTTAGTATCGGCTTATCAACTGGGCTGATTGCATTTGCCAGCACTGTTAACACTATAAAAAACCGAGCGATACGAGCATGACCGAGACAGTCCGCGACCTGATGAGTCCCCTGGAAATCGACCAGGTACAGTTTGTTTACGTCGACCTGAAAAAGCTGCTGACCCCCAGTCAGTTGCAGCGCTTGCCTTACTCCATTCGTATTCTTTTGGAGAACGTGGCTCGTTGCAGTCCTGAGGCGTTGGTGTCGGTGCTGGCACGCGCTGTCGGCCAGGGCCCGGACTGTGAGGTGCCATTCCAGCCCAACCGCCTGATGTTCCATGACACGACCTGCTTGCCAGCACTGGCTGATTTCGCTGGCATGCGGGATGTCGTCGCCGAACTCGGTGGCGACCCGGCGGCGATGAATCCGCAGATACCGGCAGTGCTGACCATCGACCACTCGGTGATTGTTGAGCGCTACGCCGAGCCCGGGGCGGTTGAGCAGAACTTGGATATCGACTTTCGCCGCAACAGCGAGCGCTACCGCTTTATCAAGTGGGCGCAGAAGAGCTTGGACAATTTCGGCGTCATCCCGCCAGGTACCGGTATCATCCACCAGATGAATATGGAAGCCTTGGCCAAGGTGGTGTGGGAAAGCCGCACCGAAGACGGCCAGCGGCTGCTGCACCCCGACGACATGGTCGCCACCGATAGCCACACTCCGATGATCAACGCTATCGGTGTGCTGGGGTGGGGTGTTGGCGGCCTGGAAGGGCAGGCGGCGATGGTAGGCGAGCCGGTACCTATCAACTTCCCGCAGGTGATCGGTTTCCGCGTTACCAATGCATTGCGCCCCGGCGTGACCGCCACCGACCTGTCGCTACACGTGGCCGAGATCCTGCGCCAGCGCTCGGTGGTAGGCAAGTTCGTCGAGTTCACCGGCCCCGGCCTGACCACGCTCAGTTGGGCGGCACGGGGCACGGTGTCGAACATGGCGCCGGAATACGGTGCCACGGTGGTGTTCTTCCCGTTCGATGATCAGACCCTGGATTACCTCAAGCTCACCGGTCGCTCGGATGAGCTGTGCCTGCAAGCCGCCAGCTACATGCATATCCAGGGCCTGCACCGTCGAGATGAGCTGCCGGAGCCTGAGTTCGACGAACTCATCGAGCTCGACCTGGCCAGCATCGAGCCGAGTGTCGCCGGCCCGTACCAGCCACATCAGCGCCAACCGTTGTCGCGCTCGGGTGCTTCGTTCAAGGAGCAGGTGCTGGGCGGTGGCAATCTGATTGCCGGTCCTGGGGCGCAGCAGTTCGACGAGCCATCTTTTGGCCAGTCCATCGGCCATGGCGCGGTGGTGATCTCGGCGATCACCAGTTGCACCAACACCGCCAACCCGGCCCAGATGATCCAGGCCGGCCTACTGGCCCGCAATGCTCGGCGCCTGGGCCTGCAGCGCAAGCCGTGGGTTAAGACGTCGCTGTCGCCAGGCTCGCAAGTGGTCGCCGACTATCTGGCCGAAGCTGATCTGCTGCAGGACTTTTCCGCGCTGGGCTTCGAGCTGGCCGGTTTCGGTTGCATGACCTGCATCGGCAACTCTGGGAAGCTTGAAGAGCACGTGGAGATATTTGCCGACCAGGGCCTGAAGGGTGTGGTCGTACTGTCGGGCAACCGCAATTTCGAAGGCCGGGTCAACCCCAAGGTACCGGCGGGTTACTTGGCTTCGCCCGCCCTCTGCGTGGCCTTCGCCATCGCGGGTACCATCGAGAGCGATCTCACTTGCGAAGCGCTTGGCCAGGATGCTGACGGTCAGCCGGTGTACTTGCGTGACCTGATGCCCAGCGATGAAGAAGTCGCGGCGCTGGTTGCTCGGGTGGTCAAGCCGGAGTTCTTCCGCCAACGCCTGGCAACGGTCTGGGATGGCACCCACCACTGGCAGGCATTGTCGGCGCAGGGCAGCGTGCAGTTTCCGTGGGAGGCAGGCTCGACCTACCTGCGCCGCCCGCAGTACCTGGCCGATATCCAGGCCGAGCCGAAGGCCAGCCTGGCCATCCAGGGGGCGCGGCCGTTGATGGTGCTCGGTGACAACGTCACCACCGACCATATCTCGCCAGCTGGCGCGATCCCGGCGAACAGCCAGGCTGGAGAATGGCTGCTGGAGCGTGGTGAGGATCCCCAGGACCTCAACCAGTACTCCACGCGCCGCAGCAACCATGAAGTGATGTTGCGCGGCGCCTTCACCAACAAATCGGTCAGGAACCGCCTGCTCGGCGAGCAGCAACCTGGTCCGGGAGCCTGGGCCTGGAACGCCGATCACAGCCAGTGCCTGCCGCTGTATGACGCGGCAAAAAGCTACGCCAGCACACCCATGGTGATCTTCGCCGGAATCAACTACGGCGCAGGCTCGAGCCGCGATTGGGCAGCCAAAGCGCAGGCCTTGCTGGGCGTGCGTGCAGTGGTGGCGCGCAGCATTGAGCGTATCCACCGTAGCAACTTGATCGGCATGGGCGTGCTGCCGCTGCTGTTTGCAGAAGGTCAGGGCGTGGATGACCTGAACCTGGACGGCAGCGAGTACTTCGACTTCGTCGGCCTCGATGAGCTGACGGTTGGTGACAACCGCATTGGCTTGGTGGTGCGCCGCGCAGATGGCGCTCAGCTGGAGCTGGACTTGATCGCCCGTATCGATTCGCTTCAGGAAATTCGCTACCTGACCAATGGCGGCGTGCTGCCTTATGTGATTCGCAAGGTCGTCAAGCGCACCCGTAGCTGAATGGCATAACGCTCCAAGAACAGCGGTAGCCTTGCTGCCGCCGCACGGGGGCGGCTGCCCGCTCAACGGCCCCGCACTTGTCTGAAACGAATTTGTCACCGGAGAACAACCTTCTATGTATGCCTATGTCGGATCGCGTACCACGCGTGAGCGCAACGCCCGGGGTGACGGCATCACGGTCTACCGGGTCGACCAGCAGTTTGGCACCCTGGAGCTGGTGCAGGTGCTTGGCGATCTGGTCAACCCGTCTTTCCTTGCCCTGAACCGTGCCGGCGACCGGCTCTATACCGTGCACGGCGATCGCAGCGAAGTCAGTGCGTTTGCTGTCGACCCAAGCGACGGTACGCTGAGCCTGATCAACACCCAGAGCTGCGAAGGGCGCAACCCGGTGCACCTGGCGCTGGATCCGACTGAGCGCTTCATGGTGGTGTCCAATCACATCACTGGCACCCTGGCGGTGCTCGATGTAAACCTCGACGGCAGCCTGGGCGAGGTCAGCCAGCTGGTGCAACTGGAAGGCCCGGTGGGCCCGCACCGAGTCGAGCAGCCGTTCGCCAAACCGCATTTCAACCCGTTCGACGCTTCGGGCAACTTCGTGCTGGTGCCGGACAAGGGCCTGGACCGGGTGTTCAGCTTCCGTTTCGACAACGGCAAGTTGTACCCGGCCGAGCAACCGTTCGTCACCACCCGCGAAGGTGCCGGGCCGCGGCACCTGGCACTGCACCCGAGCGCATCGTTCGCCTACGTGGTCAACGAACTGGACTCGACCGTGGCCAGTTACCGCTTCGACGCCGTCAGTGGTGCCCTGGAGCCGTTGCAAGTGTTGTCGTCACTGCCTTCGACGTACACCGGCAACAGCCGCGCCTCGGAAATCGAGGTCGATCACAGCGGGCGCTTCCTGTACGCCTCCAACCGGGGCTACGACAGCATCGCGGTGTTCGCCATCGACACACACAGCGGCCTGCTGACGCTGGTCGACGTCGCTCCTACTGGCGGGCGCACGCCGAGGTTCTTTGCCTTGACCCCTAATCAGCGCTTCGTCTTCGCCCTCAATGAAGACAGCGACAGCATCGTTGCACTGGCAGTCGATGCGGAGCACGGACGCTTGAGCAAAACGGACTTCTCGGTTTCGACCGGTAGTCCGGTCTGCATGGTTTTTTCTGCCTGAGCCGTGCTGCAACGATAACAATGAAAAGGGCAGATCAAGCGCTGCCCTCGTGAGGACGCCATGAACAACAACAAGACTGTCGATGAACAGGCTACGGTCCGCAAGATTACCCTGCGCATCATCCCCTTCATGTTCCTGCTCTACATCGTGTCCTACCTGGACCGTGCCAACATCGGCTATGCCGCGCTGGAAATGAATAAGGAACTGGCCCTGACCAGCGAGGCCTTCGGTTTCGTTTCCGGGATCTTCTTCATCGGCTACTTCCTGTTCGAAGTGCCGAGCAACGTGATGCTCAACAAATACGGCGCACGGGTGTGGATCGCCCGCATCTTGGTGACGTGGGGCGCCATCGCCGCCGCTACCGCTTTCGCTCAGACCGCCAACCAGCTGTATGTGCTGCGCTTCCTGCTGGGCGTGGCTGAGGCCGGATTCTTCCCAGGCGTGATCGTCTACCTGACCTACTGGTTCCGTGCCAAGGAGCTGGCCACCACCGTGGCCCTATTCACCGCTGCGATCCCGGTCAGCTATATCATCGGCGCGCCGCTTTCGACCTGGATCATGGACAACATCAAGTGGCTCGACTGGAGCGGCTGGCGCTGGATGCTGTTCCTCGAGGGGGCACCCGCCATACTGCTCGGCATCGCCTGCTTCTTCTTCCTGACCGACAAGCCTGAGCAAGCCAAGTGGCTGACCCAGGCCGAGAAGGACTGGCTGCTCGCCGAGCTCGAGCGTGATCGTCAGAGCCGCAAGAATGTCAAGCGTCTGAGCGTGTTCAAGACCATGGTCAACCCTAAGGTGCTTTACCTGGCGTTCATCTACTTCGTCTACCAGTGTGGCAGCCTCGGTGTCGGCTACTGGATGCCGCAGATCATCAAGGGCTTCTCCAGCAGCCTGACCCACACCCAGATCGGCCTGATCGCCATGCTGCCTTATATCGTCGCGACGATCCTGATGGTGCTGTGGTCGCGCAGTTCCGACCGGCGCAACGAGCGCAAGCTGCACTCGGCGATCCCCTTGGCCGTGGCTTCGCTGGGCCTGGTCGGCGCGGCGATGCTGCCCAGCCCGGTGGCCTCGATGGCGATGATCTGCGTCGCGCTGACCGGCCTGTACAGCTTCAAGTCGCCGTTCTGGGCGCTGCCGACGCTGTTCCTCGACCGTGCCACCGCAGCGGTGTCGATCGCCGTGATCAACTCCATCGGCAACCTTGGCGGCTTCGCCGGGCCTTCGCTGATCGGCGTGGTCAAGGGCGAAACCGGTAGCGCTGCGACCGGGCTGATGTTCCTCAGCGCGCTGTTGCTGCTGGCGTTCCTGATGACCTTGCTGATGCGCGTCAACAACAAGGAGCCGGGCCAGCCGATGGCTGCGTCCGCCCACTGAATCCCTGGGGTTGCTATGCAGCCCCGCTCACCACCGCCAACGCCTGGTTCCTACGAGCCATGGCATTCGCTTGCCTGAAAAACGGAAACGCCAGATGCACAACAACAAGAACATCCTGCGAACCCTGATCACCCTGTCGCCTTGCCTGGCCGCCGGTACCGCCAGTGCTGAAGGTTTCTTCGAAGACAGCAAAGCCAACCTGCAATTGCAGAACTATTACTTCAACCGCGATTTTCGTGACGGCGCCGGCCAGTCCAAGCGCGAAGAGTGGGCGCAGGGCTTTCTGCTCGACCTGCGCTCCGGCTACACCCCTGGCACCGTAGGTTTCGGCGTGGATGCCCTGGGCATGCTTGGCCTGAAGCTCGACTCCAGTCCCGACCGCGCGGGTTCCGGCCTGTTGCCGGTACACGACGATGGCCGCGCCGCAGACGAGTTCAGCCGCCTGGGCCTGACCGCCAAGGTCAAGGTGTCCAGCAGTGAGCTCAAGTACGGCACGCTGATCCCCAAGTTGCCGACCGTACAGGCCAACACCGGGCGCATCTTGCCGCAGACCTTCGAAGGTGGGCTGCTGACTTCCAGAGAGTTCGACGGCCTGACCTTGACCGGTGCTCGATTCGACCGGATGACCGACCGTGACTCCACCAACGCCACGAAGATCACCCTGAACAACAAGAACCGGCGCTTTGCCGGGGCCGTGGAGGGCGATGACTATTGGGTCGGTGGCGCCGATTACGCCATCAGCAAGCAACTGACTGTGAGCTACCAGTACGCCGAACTGCAGGACGTGTATCGGCAGAACTTCTTCGGCATCAACCACGTGTGGAGCGTTGGTCCCGGCAAGTTGAAGAGCGATCTGCGTTACATGCTCAGTGACGATTCCGGCAACGCGCGCGGTGGCAAGATCGACAGCGGCGCACTGAGTGGCATGTTCACCTACAGCCTCGGCGGCCATGCCTTCGGCCTGGGCCTGCAGAAAATGAACGGCGATACCTCGATGCCGTTCCTCAATGGCACCGACCCGTACCTGACCAACTACATCCAGATCAACGACTTCGCCGAGCCCGGCGAGCGTTCCTGGCAGTTGCGTTACGACTACGACTTCGCCGCGCTGGGCATTCCCGGCCTGAGCTTCATGACCCGCTACGTCAAAGGCGACCATGCCGACGCTGCCACCCTGGCCGGCGAAGGCCGTGAGTGGGAGCGTAACACCGACATCGGCTACGTGATCCAGGCTGGGCCCTTGAAGAACGTCGGCATCCGCTGGCGTAATGCGGCCTACCGTTCCAACTTCGCCCGCGGTGCCGACGAGAACCGCCTGATCGTGTCCTACACCTTGCCCATCTGGTGAGGCCCATTCGCGGATAAACCCGCTCCCGCAGGAACTGTGCGGTCCCTGTAGGCGCAGGTTTACCCGCGAAGAGGCCCGCCCAGACAATGGAGAACTCAATGTCCATCGCAATCACCGCAGAAGTACTGGCCGAACTCGCCCCCAGTGGCACACTGCAAGTCGCCATCAACCTCGGCAACCCGGTCCTCGCCCAGCGCGGCCCCGATGGCGAGCCCCAGGGCGTCTCGGTCGCCCTGGCCAAGGCCCTGGCCGAAGAGCTCGGCGTCCCCCTCGAAATGCGCACCTTCGACGCCGCTGGCAAGGTGTTCGCGGCTCTGGAGGAGGGCGCCTGGAACCTAGCTTTCCTCGCCATCGAACCCGTGCGCGAAGCGCAGATCGCCTTCAGCGAACCCTACGTGCTGATCGAGGGTACCTACCTGGTCAGCCGTGACGCCCCTTTCCAGCACGTCGAGGAACTGGACAAGGCCGGCCTGCGCCTGGCGGTAGGCAAGGGCGCCGCCTATGACCTGTACCTGAGCCGTACCCTCGAACATGCCGAACTGGTGCGTGCCGAGACCTCTGCCGGTGCCGTTGACCTATTCATTGAGCAAGGCTTGGACGCCGCCGCCGGTGTTCGCCAGCCGCTGCAGAAGGTGGCAGACAGCGATGCGCGCTACCGTGTGCTGGACGGCGCGTTCACCGCGATCCGCCAGGCCATGGCGGTGCCGCGTGGCCGCGAGCATGCGGCTGCCTATGTGCGCGATTACGTCGAGCGCCAACTGCACAGTGGTTTTGTCCGTGGCGCCTTGCTGGCCACCGGGCAAACCGACGTCAGCGCCCCACGTTGACGACCTGGGGCCCGGCAGTGGCCCCAGGACCCTGTATTCCTACGAAGACCTGAGGTAGTAACCCCAATGGCCAAGGCCGCCGATGTCGTTGTGCAATGCCTGGAAAACGAAGGTGTCGAGTATGTGTTCGGCATTCCTGGTGAGGAAAACCTCGACCTGCTGGAATCCCTGCGCAAGTCGAAGATCAAGCTGGTACTGACCCGCCACGAGCAGTCCGCGGGCTTCATGGCTGCCACCTATGGCCGCCTGACCGGCAAGACCGGCGTCAGCCTGTCGACCCTGGGCCCTGGCGCGACCAACCTGGTAACCGCCAGCGCCTACGCGTATCTCGGCGGCATGCCGATGATGATGATCACCGGCCAGAAGCCGATCAAGAAGTCCAAGCAGGGCCGCTTCCAGATCATTGACGTGTGCGGCATGATGGACCCCATCACCAAGTACACCCACCAGTTCGCCTCGGCCGACAACATCCCATCGCGCATGCGCGAAGCCTTCCGCCTGGCTGAAGAAGAAAAGCCGGGTGCCGTTCACCTGGAGCTGCCGGAAGACATCGCCGCCGAGCAGACCGACGCCCTGCCGATTCCGCGTAGCCTGCACCGCCGCCCGCTGGCCGAGCACGTGGCCATCGAAGCTGCCGTCGAGAAACTGCAGGCCGCCCGTAACCCGATCCTGGTGATCGGCGCTGGCGCCAACCGCAAGATGACCGCCAAGGTCCTCAAGCAACTGATCGACAAGACCGGCATCCCGTTCATCACCACGCAGATGGGTAAAGGTGTGGTCGACGAGCGCCACCCGCGCTTCCTGGGTAACGCTGCGCTGTCGTCCGGTGACTTCGTCCACCGCGCCATCGAAGCGGCCGACCTGATCATCAACATCGGCCACGACGTGATCGAGAAGCCGCCGTTCTTCATGGTCCGTGGCGGCACCGAAGTCATCCACATCAGCTTCCGCTCTGCCGAAGTCGATGCGGTGTACTTCCCACAGGTCGAAGTGATTGGTGATATCGCCAACGCCGTATGGCAGATCAGCGAAGCCCTGACCGACACCTCACACTGGGACTTCACCCGCCTGATGGCGATTCGTGAAGCCAACGAAGCGCAAATCGCCGAGGGCGGCGATGACCACCGCTTCCCGGTCTACCCGCAGCGTCTGGTTGCCGACATCCGCCGCGTACTGCCGTCCGAAGGCATCGTCGCCTTGGATAACGGTATCTACAAGATCTGGTTCGCCCGCAATTACAAGGCGCACAACCCTAACACTGTATTGCTGGACAACGCGCTGGCGACCATGGGCGCCGGCCTGCCATCGGCCATGGCGGCGCATTTGGTGCACCCGGACCGGCCAGTAATTTCGGTGTGCGGGGATGGTGGCTTCATGATGAACAGTCAGGAGCTGGAAACCGCCGTTCGCCTTGGTATGCACGTCACCGTGGTGATTCTGCGTGACGACGGCTACGGCATGATTCGCTGGAAGCAGGCCAACATGGGCTTCACCGATTTCGGCCTGGACTACGGCAACCCGGACTTCGTCAAATATGCCGAGTCCTACGGCGCCAATGGCTACCGCGTAGAAAGCGCCGACGCCTTGCTGCCGCTGCTGGATCACTGCATTTCCAACCCCGGAGTGCACGTGATCGACTGCCCGGTCGACTACAGCGAGAATGACCGGATTCTCAATAGCGAGCTGCGTGCGAGAGCGCTAGCAGTTTGAGCCATCGAGAGCAGGGATCGGCTTAAGGGCGCTTTAGCGAAGCAGGCACCGGCGTTGCGGTGCTTGAAAGCCTCGAAAAATGAGTCCAGAATCAAGGCTATCCCTGATTCAGGGATAGCTGAAAAGCCTTAATTTTCAACGGCTCGGAAGGCGGATGTGAGTCTCGTTTCCCGCTCCAATTCTTTATCCATAGACGTTCACCCAAGTCTATAGGTTCCTGATTCAAAAGGGTTTTAGCCCTAGAGAATGTCTAGCGAAAGCTACTCGATTCCACTCTCAACCATGCCCTATCAGTACGAGAAACAGTACATGAAATCCGGGCGGTTGCTGGTGCGGATTGTTTGCTGAGTCACCGCCCCTGAGCATGGTACACCTCTTCTCAACCTGAGAAGGAAGCGTACCTATGGCGTTAACCGAGGCCGTTGTCTGGCAGGCCAAGACCACCGGCAAAGACTACACCCTCGACGATACTGACGGTCTGGTGCTGTTCGTCACCGCCCGAGGGGCCAAGATGTGGCACTTTCGCTTCATCTGGATAGGCAAGCAGCAGCGCGTTGCCGTTGGCAGCTACCCGAAAATGTCCCTCAAGGATGCGCGCGAGCAGCGCGATGACCTGCGCGCGCAGACGGCTCATGGTGTCGATCCGCGTGTTCACCGCCTGCATTTCAAGGCGGCAGAGCTGGCCGCACCCCTGAACACCTTTGCTTGCGTCTTCAAGGCCTGGCGCGACTTCAAGGCGCTGAACCTGAAAACCGGCCGCCAGAGCACTCTGTCGCAGATCGACCGTATTTTTGCCAAGGACGTGCCGCCCCAGCCGGCCATCGACATCGTGCGTGTGCTGATCGACGAGCACGCCCGTCGCCCCGCACAGCACTACCTGCTGTCGCATCGCAGCCGCCTCAAGGAACGCATCAGCGAAATACGCTCAACGCGCGCTGCATCGCATGGGCTATGCCGACCGCTGACCGGGCATGGCATCCGGGCGACGATTTCCACGGCGCTCAACGAGCTGGATGACCGAAAGAATGGATCGAAGTGCAGTTGTCCCATGCCGACCCCAACAAGATCCGCGCCGCCTACGACCATGCGGGCTATGTGGGGCAGCGCCGCACAGCATGGCGGGGATCGAAAGCTATCTTCGCCTGTTGGCGCAGGGGCGTTTGCCGCAGCCGGTAGACGGGATTGTGCTGCAGGGTCATATCGTGGGTTGATGCAGGGCTTCGGGAGGCCTTGCTAGTGGTGCGGGAATCTGGTAATACGATTTCTTCTTATGTACAATGAGCTGTACATATATGAAAGAGAGGTTGCCATGCGCACTATCAGCTATACCGAAGCCCGGCAGAACCTGTCGGCCACCATGGTGCAGACCGTCGAGGATCGCGCACCGACCCTGATTACCCGCCAGAACGGCGAGGCGTGTGTGTTGATGTCCTTGGAGGAATACAACGCGTTGGAGGAAACGGCTTACCTGCTGCGCTCTCCGGCTAACGCGCGCCGACTGATGGATTCGATTGACAGCCTCAAGCGAGGTCAGGGTGCCGAGCGGGATATCGCCGAGTGAAGCTGATCTGGTCTGAACAAGCCTGGGAAGATTATCTGTACTGGCAGGATACGGATAAGCGGATGGTCCAGAAGATCAACGAGCTGATCAAGGAGACCCGCCGCACCCCTTTCGAGGGCAAGGGCAAGCCGGAGCCGCTGCGCCACAACCTGGCGGGGTTCTGGTCGAGGCGGATCACTGCCGAGCATCGGTTTGTGTATTCGGTGACGGATGAAGCGCTGCTGATTGCCGCCTGCCGTTATCACTATTGAAAGCCGGGAAACGCCGGCCAGGTGCGGGAGCGCACCTGCTGTACAAGCTCCACTCGGGAGAGCGGCTTTTGAGCCTTTTGGCCTTTTCGGATAGGGCCTTTGACCCTTGAGCCCCTTCCCTTGTCGCAACCTTTGAGGCCCTTTGCCATTTCCCTTTGAGAGCGGAGGCAGCATAGGCCAGCGATACGGTTGCTGAGCCAGCGAGGTGCTCTGGTTGCTGCTGTACTTGCGCTCGGGAATGCCGAGCTGGCGGTTGTCGGCAGGTAGCAGGCCGGCCTTGCCGATTTTCTCTGCCCACCAGCGCAGGTGACTCAGGCGGTTTTTGAGGGTGCCGGTCGGCAGTCCCTGTGCCTGCTACTGGTTGAACCCCGCGTCGCGCAGCTGACGGGCCATCAGCGTCAGGGAGCGCTGCCGGTCAGCCTGCGTGGCAAAGCTGCCGTCAAGGTTGCGTCGGCACAGCTGTTTCAGCGTCCAGGTCAAATCATCCACATCGGTCTCCTGTGTAGAGGTGTGGCGTCTTGCTGAGAGGGGCATCGGTTAGTGTTGTTGCCAACTCGCTGACCCAAGATCCCCGAAGGGCGAAGGGCTGGGTGCTCAGCACACCCCTTGCCTCGGCATGAGACGTCCACCTTGCTACCTGTGGGAAGACCGGGCTGCATCTCATCGTGTGTAGTGCATGGACAAACCTCCTGTGGGTTGGATAAATGAAATCCCTGACTGGTGACGACAGCGGGAGTGGAACAGACAGGCAGCAGGACGCTGCGGCGGATGGGCCGACGCCGGATGGCTCAGTGAGAAACGTGGCCCCCTGTTGCAGGGCGGCGCCCAAATGGGCCTGGCGCGCCTGGGGTGGCTTCATCCTTGCGGACAGGCACTTGCAGAAGCCGCTTCTGGCCGCGCTCGGACTGCTGGCGTTCATGGGGGCACATCCCCGATAGCGGTGTTCCGCTGATGTACCTGCAGGGCGCCGCGCTGGTCGCGGCCGGATGGTGGCTGCTGTTGGTAGTCGCCTATGCGTCCTGGCCTATCAGATGGCGCCGTTCGGCGTGGAACTGGGCAGCTCACCCTTGCAACTGCTGCGCCTCGTCCAACAGCAGCCCTCGTCGGTCGCGAGAAGCGCAGACCAGGCAAGCCGGAGGAACTCTGCGACCCGTACAACGGGCCGCGATCTGCTGGCGGCCTTCCTAGGGCCGTCATGCCAGACGGTGCGGCAATTCTACGGAACACGCGGTCGGTGGCTGACCTACCTGATTTTCTTTGGAGGCGCGCTCGCTCTGCTGGGTTGGCCCTTCATCTGGTCGGAGGCGCGCGATGGTGGCGTTTCTTCGCCGCCATGCTGACTGCATCTGCCACTGGCAGTGCTCAAGCCGGCAGAGCGGCTCGTGGCCGTGCAGCGTACCGGTTTGGCCGAACTCCAGCTCACGCCCGGAATGCCTTCATCAGCGCATCTGCCGACCGCACTGATGCAGCAGATCGCGCGTTGTATGGGGGAGCGCATGGCACTGCTGGCCTTTACCTTGCCAGCAGTCGCCAATCTGATCTACGTGATTCGAGCCGAATGGCGACTGGTGTGGTTGGGGCTCGCCATCGCGACGGTGCTCCAGGAAATTTGGCAATAATTTGTCCCTTGAACTTATCTTGCTGTTTTCGTTAGGTTTTACGGCCTTGAGTACGTGACCTTGACGGAGCAACAGGTTTTGTATGGAGCAGTAAGTGATTCAACTGAGCACCCCTCTTTCGCCCCGAAGCCAGTGCGGGGAGTCAATCGGGGCATCAGGGCCGTGTGCTCATTCACCAGCCTGTAGGCTATGCAGTGGCTGCCCTCATGGCGATTATCCTGGTCGCTACCGTAGGGGTTTTTTCATATTTCGGTACCTACACACGGAAGGCAACGGTCACGAGCTTGCTGATGCCGGAGCGCGGTATGCTGCGCCTTTCCTCAAGTGCTGTGGGTTTCATCTCCGAAGTCCGGGTAATGGAAGGGCAAGCTGTTGAGCAGGGAGATGTCCTCTTTGTCGTTTCTGGTGAACGACTCAGTGCGGCGGGCGGCACGCAAAAACTGATCTCAGAGCAGTTGGAGCAGCGCTTGCGCTTGTTGGAGAGCAATCGAGTGCTGGCCGACAACCGAGCCGTTGCGCAACGTCGGATGCTCGACAATCGGCTGCGCGCTATCGATGAAGAACTGACTCGTCTGGATGAAGAAATTCAGTTGCAGGGGCGTCGCGTGGCATTGGCTCAGACGCACCTGAAGCGCCAGGAGGAGTTGGTATCAGAGAACTTCATTTCAATTGCACAACTACAGCAGGCCGAAGCGGAATTGTTGACCTTGCGCGGGCAGCAACAGACGTTGCGCCGCGCCCAGGCGAGTTTGGACCGGGAGAGAATCGATCTCCTGGCTCAGCGCGAGGAAACTGAGCTCCGATTTCAGGCTGATGTTTCCGACATTGACAATGCCATTGCGCTCGTCAGGCAAGAACGGGCCGAAAACGATGTGCGCGTTGGACAGATCATCTCGGCTCCTTTTCGTGGGTATGTTACTGGCGTGAATATCCAGCCTGGTCAACAGGTTATGGCCGGGACGCTGCTGGCGAGCCTGATCCCGCACGAGGCGGAACTAACGGCCCATGTTTATGTTTCCCCGCGACAGGCTGGGTTTATTGAGCCTGGCCAGACTGCACTGATGCGCTATGCCGCCTATCCCTACCAGAAATTCGGGTCAGCACGGGCACGGGTGCTGGATGTGGCGAAAAGCCCCTATGCAGTTCAGGAACTTCCTGCGCACATTGCAAGTGTGCTACAGGACTCTGCCGATGTCAGTGAGTTGTTTTACCGTGTAACTCTTGGACTTGAATCCCAAAGTTTAACGGTCTATGGGGCGCCGCAACGTCTGCAGGTCGGCATGTTGTTGGAGGCAGATATTATCCAGGATAAGCGCAGGCTTTATGAGTGGGCTCTTGAGCCTATTTATTCCGTTACGGGGAAATGGGTTAACTGACATTGAGGCGTAAATGAGTTTGCGCGGATCAAGATTTGATTGTTCTTGGTTTCGTGGAGGTGAAGGGTGGAAGTTGGTGGTGTATGGTCTATTGATTTTCTTGGGGCTAAATTTACATTGGGGCCAATTTCAGACTTTTTTTGATTCTAATTCCTAGCCTGCTAGCCTATGTGGTTTTATTTGGGGCTTATGTGGCGCTATTGCATGCAAAGGGGCGGCGCTATGACAGAAAGCGTGCAACGCCTATTCTGATCTTGCTTCCGCTTGCATTAATAATCGGGAACATAACGAAATCATTGATTTTACGATAAATAATCGTGGCAACCAAAAAAGGGGAAGTAAAATGCGTGAACTGTCAATACGAGATATGGAGCTGGTGTCCGGGGCCGTCGGCCCCGTTGGCGCCGCTATCGGTGCCGCCAGTGGCGCTGCAACATACATCGGGGCGACGATAGGATCGCCTGCCAAACGGAGGAGCTGAAGGGACATCGCCGCCTGGCCAGGTCGTTACGGCAGCTCGCACAGCCTACGGCGATGGTCATATTGGCCGGCTGGCAGCACCAGCAAGCCTGTGCCGCACCCCCGCACCCCCGCGCGCCTGCTGCCGGGAGCCAATGGCATCCCGTTTCTGCTGGAAAGACCCGATCTGCCGGGGGCGGCGAAGCTGGGCCTGGGCAGGCGGCCTTCAGCTGACCGGATCTTTCCCCAACACTTTGTTCAATGCCACCCGAGCGTCTTCGAGCTGCACGAGCGTGGCATGCCGCGCGCCCAGCGCATCGCCGTTGCGGATGGCGGTGAGGATCGCTTTATGCCGAGGCAGGGCCAGCTCATCGAAATTGGGCCGCTGGTTCGAGCAACGCATCGACTCTCGCAAGGCCAGCGACAGCATGTTGCAGAGGTAGGCGAGCAGGTCGTTATGTGTGGCATCGGCGATACGGCCGTGGAAGTCCAGGTCGGGTTGCAGGCGCTCTTCATGGCTACGCGCGGCCTCCATGCGCTGGTAGGCCTCGCTGATCGCCTCGATGTCCTCGGGGGTGGCGTTGCTGGCGGCCAGCGCAGCGGCAGCAGGTTCGATGACCCAGCGTACGCTGGACAAGGTATTGAAGAACTCCTGCTGCGGGGTGGCCTGCATCAACCAATGCAGCACATCAGGGTCGAGCATGTGCCAGTCATGGCGCGGACGCACCAGGGTGCCGACCCGGGGGCGGGCTTCGACCAGGCCCTTGGCGGTGAGGGCACGCATGGCCTCGCGGAATACCGGCCGGCTGATCTGGTAGGTCTCGCACAGGTTGGTCTCGGAGGGCAGCTTCTGCCCAGGGGCGAGTTCGCCGGATACGATCTGCAAGCCGAGGTCCTGGACCAGGGTGGCGTGCATGCTTTTGCGCGTGCTGGGTTGTCGGTAGTTCATGTGGGGCAACAGCGGCCTTGGAGCGGGGCTGGGCATCATAGCACTTCTGCGACCGTATCGGCCCCGTCGCCGGCTGGTCGACGACGGGGCCGCAGCCGATTCAATGCGAATGCCTAGGCACTGCCGCGCCACGGCAACCGACCAGGAAGTCGAAGTCGCAACCTTCGTCGGCCTGCATCACATGGTCCAGGTACAGTTTCGCATAGCCGCCAGTGATCAGTTGTGGCGGGAGTTGCAGGTCGGCCAGGCGGCCGGCCAGTTCCTCATCTGAAATATCCAGGTGCAGGCGGCCTGCCTGGCAGTCCAGCTCGATCCAGTCGCCTTCGCGTACCGCCGCCAAAGGCCCGCCCGCGGCCGCTTCCGGGGCCACGTGCAGCACCACGGTGCCGTAGGCGGTGCCACTCATGCGCGCATCGGAGATACGCACCATGTCGGTCACGCCCTGTGCCAACAGCTTGGCCGGCAGACCCATGTTGCCCACTTCGGCCATGCCCGGGTAGCCCTTGGGACCGCAATGCTTCATCACCAGCACCGAGTTGGCGTCGACATCCAGCTCGGGATCATTGATGCGAGCCTTGTAGTCCTCGAAATGCTCGAACACCACCGCTCGGCCCCGATGCTGCATCAGCGCCGGGGTCGCCGCCGAGGGCTTGAGCACCGCGCCCTTGGGCGCCAGGTTGCCGCGCAGGATGCAGATACCTCCATCGGCCACCAGTGGCCGCTCGATCGGCCGGATGACGTCTTCATCGTACAGCGGGGCGGCCTGGCAGTTGTCCCACAAGCTCTTGCCATTGGCAGTGAGCGCGGCGGGGTTGGGCAGCAGGCCGTGCTCGCCGAGGCGACGGATCACGGCGGGCAGGCCGCCAGCATAATAGAACTCTTCCATGAGGAAGCGCCCCGACGGTTGCAGGTCGACCACGGTCGGTGTGCCGCGGCCAATGCGGGTCCAGTCTTCCAGGCACAGGTCGACACCGATGCGCCCCGCGATCGCCTTGAGGTGGATCACCGCATTGGTCGAGCCACCGATGGCGGCATTGACGCGGATGGCGTTCTCGAACGCTTCGCGGGTGAGGATCTTCGACAGGCGCAAGTCTTCATGGACCATGTCGACGATACGCATGCCCGACAGGTGCGCAAGCACGTAGCGGCGCGCATCGACCGCCGGGATGGCGGCGTTGTGCGGCAGCGAGGTGCCCAGCGCCTCGGCCATGCAGGCCATGGTCGAAGCCGTGCCCATGGTGTTGCAGGTCCCTGCCGAGCGCGACATGCCGGCTTCGGCCGAGAGGAACTCGTCAAGGCCGATCTGACCGGCCTTGTAGGCCTCGTGCATCTGCCAGACGATGGTCCCGGCGCCGATGTCCTTGCCCTTGTGCTTGCCGTTGAGCATCGGCCCGCCGGTGACCACGATCGCCGGCACGTCGCAACTGGCGGCGCCCATCAGCAAGGCCGGGGTGGTCTTGTCGCAGCCGGTCAGCAGCACTACCGCGTCCACCGGATTGCCACGGATCGCTTCTTCCACATCCATGCTGGCCAGGTTGCGGGTGAGCATCGCGGTCGGGCGCAGGTTGGACTCGCCACTGGAGAACACCGGGAACTCTACCGGAAAGCCGCCGGCCTCCAGCACCCCCTTTTTCACGTGTTCGGCGATCTTGCGAAAGTGAGCGTTGCATGGGGTGAGCTCCGACCAGGTATTGCAGATGCCGATGATCGGCTTGCCTTGGAATTCATGGTCGGGGATGCCCTGGTTCTTCATCCAGCTGCGGTACATGAAGCCATTCTTGTCGGCTGTGCCGAACCATTGGGCGGAGCGCAGGGGGCGTTTGTGTTCAGACATATGGGTAAACCTTATTAGTATTACTATTTGTCGTTATGAAGCTGACTCTAGCGCCTAAATTGATCTGTGTGAAGGCTTGTCGTATTAAATAGTAATACTATAAGATCGATTTGGCCCGGTCAGAGGTCTGCCAAGAAAGCCCCGGCCAAGCGCTGTACCCATTACAAGAACAATTGGAGACATCGCCATGATTCAGGAGCAGCGGCTCGTCCGCCTGATCACGCTGAAACTCATCCCTTTTCTGGTTCTGCTTTACCTGGTGGCCTATGTCGATCGTTCGGCGGTGGGCTTTGCCAAGCTGCACATGGGGGCCGATATCGGTCTGGGTGATGCAGCCTATGGCCTTGGCGCCGGGCTGTTCTTCATTGGCTATTTCCTCTTCGAGGTGCCGAGCAACCTGTTGCTCGACCGCTTCGGCGCGCGTCGCTGGTTCGCCCGTATCCTGCTGACCTGGGGCGCAATCACCGTCGGCATGGCATTGGTCACCGGGCCCAACGGCTTCTATGTGATGCGCTTTCTGCTAGGGGTGGCCGAGGCAGGTTTCTTCCCCGGCGTGCTGTACTACATCACCCAGTGGTACCCGGTACGTCATCGCGGCAAGATCCTCGGTTTCTTCATCCTGTCGCAGCCGCTGGCGATGCTGGTCACCGGGCCGCTCTCGGGCGCGCTGCTTGGGCTCGATGGCAGCCATGGCCTGCATGGCTGGCAATGGCTGTTCATCTGCATCGGCACCCCGGCGATGCTGCTGGCCTGGCCGACCCTGCGCCTGCTACCGGATGGCCCGGCCAAGGTGCGCTGGCTCAGCGACGAGCAACGCAGCTGGCTGCAGGAGCAACTGGCCAACGACTTGCGCGAGTTCGGCCAGACCCGCCACGGCAATCCCCTGCATGCCCTGAAGGATGTCCGGGTATTGCTGCTGGCCCTGTTCTACCTGCCGGTCACCTTGAGCATCTATGGCCTGGGGCTGTGGTTGCCGACGCTGATCCACCAGTTTGGCGGCAGCGACCTGGTCACCGGGTTCGTCTCGGCGGTGCCGTACCTGTTCGGCATCATCGGCCTGCTGATCGTCCCACGCAGTTCCGATCGCCTGAATGACCGCTATGGTCACCTGGGTCTGCTCTATGCACTGGGTGCCCTTGGCCTGTTCCTCAGCGCCTGGCTGAGCATGCCGGCGATGCAGCTGGCGGCGCTGTGCCTGGTGGCGTTCGCGCTGTTCTCCTGCACGGCGATCTTCTGGACCCTGCCAGGCCGGTTCTTCTCCGGCGCCAGCGCGGCTGCCGGCATCGCCTTGATCAACTCGATCGGCAACCTCGGCGGCTACCTCGGCCCGTTCGGCATCGGTGCGCTCAAGGAATATACCGGGCAGCTGTCGTCGGGCCTGTATTTCCTGGCGTTGGTGATGCTGTTCGGGCTGTTGCTCACCGGTGTGGTCTACAACCGCCTGGAGCGCCGCCACTGCCTGGCCCCCACACGGGTGGCCGAAACCTCCCGCTAATCCTTGCAACCGAAAAGCGAGCACAAGCATGCGATTGATCCAATTCGAAACCGCCACCGGCGAGCGCCGCGTAGGTGTGGTGGAGGGCGAGCGCGCCCTGGAAGTGCGTGATGCCAGCAGCACCCGCGAACTGGCCCTGCAGGCCATTGCCGCTGGCCGTGACCTGGCCAGCGAAGTGCTGGCTGCCGGGCTGGGCCAGGGTCACGACTACCTGACCCTGCTGGCCGAAGGCCGCGTCCTGCCTCCGCTGGACCATCCGGACCCGGCGCACTGCCTGGTCACCGGAACCGGCCTGACCCACCTGGGCAGCGCCGCCACGCGTGACAAGATGCACCAGCAGCAGGCTGAGGGCACCGTGACCGACAGCATGCGCATGTTCCAGTGGGGCCTGGAAGGCGGTCGACCGCCCGCGGGCGAAGAGGGCGCGCAGCCGGAGTGGTTCTACAAGGGTGACGGCGGCATAGTCGTGCGCCCCGGCGCCGACCTGCCGCTGCCGGCCTTCGCCGAGGACGCCGGCGAAGAACCGGAGCTGGTCGGGCTGTACCTGATCGATGCGCAAGGGACGCCATACCGCCTCGGCTACGCGCTGGGCAACGAGTTTTCCGACCATGTCATGGAGCGGCGCAACTACCTGTACCTGGCCCATTCCAAGCTGCGGGCCTGCAGTTTCGGCCCGGAACTGCGCCTGGGCGCGCTGCCGACCCACCTGGAAGGCACCAGCCGCATCCTGCGCGATGGTCGGGAACTGTGGAGCAAGCCGTTCCTCAGCGGCGAGCAGAACATGTGCCACAGCTTCGAGAATCTCGAGTTCCATCATTTCAAGTACGACCAGTTCCTGCGCCCTGGCGATATCCATGTGCATTACTTCGGCACCGCCACGCTGTCGTTTGCCGATGGCATCCAGGCGCGGCCGGGCGACACCTTCGAGGTCAGCCTCGAGGCCTTTGGCCAGCCGCTACGCAACGGCATCGCCGCTGCGCCCAAGCGAGTCCGCCCTGGCCTCGTGAAAAGCCTCTGAGTCTTCTTTCTTGTCACAGGAGTCCATCATGTCTGGAAGCAACTTCATTGGCGGCCAGCGCAGCGCTGTCGGCAACGAGCGCCTGCAGAGCCTCGACGCGTTTACCGGGCAGCCGCTGCCCGTGACGTTCGCTCAGGCCACCCCGCAGGAGGTGGCGGCCGCGGCCGCGGCTGCCGACGCCGCGTTCGCCGAGTACAACGGCCTGGCGCCGGAGCGCCGCGCAGCGTTCCTCGAGGCCATTGCCGAGCAGCTGGATGCGCTGGACGATAGCTTCGTTGCCACCGTGTGCCGCGAGACCGCGCTGCCTGCCGCGCGGATCCAGGGTGAGCGTGGCCGTACCAGCAACCAGATGCGCCTGTTCGCCCAGGTACTGCGCCGTGGCGACTACCTGGGCGCGCGCATCGACCGCGCGCAGCCAAGCCGTCAACCGCAGCCTCGTCCGGACCTGCGCCAGTACCGTACCGGCATCGGCCCGGTAGCGGTGTTCGGCGCCAGCAACTTCCCGCTGGCGTTTTCCACTGCCGGTGGTGATACCGCCGCCGCCTTGGCCGCCGGTTGCCCGGTGGTGGTAAAAGCGCACAGTGGTCACATGGCCACTGCCGAGCAGGTGGCCGAGGCCATCGAGCGCGCGGCCAAGGCCAGCGGCATGCCCGCCGGTGTGTTCAACATGATCTACGGCGCCGGCGTCGGCGAAGCGCTGGTCCGCCACCCGGCAATCCAGGCCGTGGGCTTCACCGGTTCGCTCAAGGGCGGCCGCGCGCTGTGCGACCTGGCCGCGGCGCGCCCGCAGCCGATCCCGGTATTCGCTGAAATGAGCAGCATCAATCCGGTGCTGGTGTTACCAGGCGCATTGCGAGCCCGGGGCGAGCAAGTGGCCCGTGAGCTGGCCGGCTCGGTGATGTTGGGTTGTGGACAGTTCTGCACCAACCCTGGCCTGGTCATCGGCATCGCCGGCGAAGCGTTCGGCGCCTTCGTCGCGGCCTTGCGCGCTCAGCTAACCGACCAGGCCGGCCAGACCATGCTCAATGCCGGTACCTTGCGCAGCTACGCCAGTGGCGTGCAGCGCTTGCACCAGCACCCGGGCGTGCGTCACCTGGCCGGGGCCGAACAGGTCGGCGACCAGGCCCAGGCGCAGCTGTTCCAGGCTGATGTGAGCCTGCTGCTCGATGGCGACGCAGTGCTTCAGGAAGAAGTCTTCGGCCCCACCACCGTGATCGTCGAAGTGGCCGACGAAGCCGAGCTGCGCCGCGCGCTGGAAGCCTTGCATGGACAACTGAGCGCCACGCTGATCGCCGAACCAGAGGACTTCCAGCGCTTCGCCGCGCTGGTGCCGGTACTCCAGCGCAAGGCCGGGCGCCTGCTGGTCAATGGTTACCCGACCGGTGTCGAGGTATGCGACGCGATGGTGCACGGCGGGCCGTACCCGGCCACCTCCGATGCCCGTGGCACGTCGGTCGGCACCCTGGCGATAGACCGCTTCCTGCGCCCGGTCTGCTATCAGGACTTCCCGGACGCGCTGCTGCCCGATGCGCTCAAGGACGCCAACCCGCTGGGCCTGCAACGCCTGGTCGACGGCCAGCACAGCCGCGAGGCCCTGAGCTGACGCCCCAGGCATCCAGATAGACCGCTGCACGCCCGTCCGGCCTTGCCCGGCGGGCTTTCCACGAATGCCCAAGAACAACAACAAGAGGTTGCAGCCATGTCCAGTCGTTCCGTGCCCGCCGACCTGGTCGAGCGGGAATCGTTGGATAACCGCCTGTTCCGCAAGATCAACTGGCGCATCGTGCCGTTGTTCATCGTGTGTTTCCTGTTCGCCTACCTCGACCGCGTCAACATCAGCTTCGCCAAGCTGCAGATGCAGAGCGCGCTGGGTTTCAGCGACGCCGTCTACGGCCTGGGCGCCAGCCTGTTCTTCGTCGGCTACTTCCTGTTCGAGGTGCCGAGCAACGTGTTGCTGCACCGCATTGGCGCCCGCATCTGGATCGCCCGCATCATGATCAGTTGGGGCCTGGCCTCGGCGGCCATGATGTTCGTCACCAGCGAGACCTGGTTCTACGTGCTGCGTTTTCTCATCGGGGTCATGGAGGCCGGCTTCGTGCCCGGGGTGCTGTACTTCTTCACCCAGTGGTACCCCAGCGACCGTCGTGCGCGCATCAACGCCTATTTCAAGAGTTCGATCTGCCTGTGTGGCATCGTCGGCGGCCCGCTGGCGGGGTTCATCCTCAGCCATTTCGACGGCATCAATGGCCTGGCCGGATGGCAATGGCTGTTCCTGCTCGAGGGCCTGCCATCGGTACTGCTCGGCCTGCTTGTGCTGTGGCTGGTCAGCGACCGGATCGAGGATGCCCGCTGGCTCGACGGCGAAGAAAAGCGCTACTTGCGCCAGCGCTTGGACGCCGAGCCCAAGCCCAGTGGTGCTGGTTCGATCAAGGCGATCCTGCGCGAGCCGGCCTCGGTCGCATTGTCGGCGATCTACCTGTGCCTGGTGATGGCGCTGACCGGCCTGCTGTTCTGGATGCCGCAGCTGATCCGCAATGCCGGTGTGGCGGACGCCATGGACATCGGCCTGCTGAGCATGATCCCGTACCTGGTGGCAGTGCTCGGCAACCTGCTGATCGGGCGCAACTCCGACCTGCGCGGCGAGCGTCGCTGGCACATGGCGAGCTGTGCGGCGATGACCAGCATCGGCTATGCCCTGTGCGCGGCCTTCACCGGGCAACTGTGGCTGTTGATGCTGGGCATGAGCCTGATCATGACCGGGATCATCGCCTGGATGCCGATCTTCTGGACATTGCCACCCAAATACCTGACCGGCTTGGCCGCGGCGGCCGGCATCGCGCTGATCAACTCCATCGGCCAGCTCGGTGGCATCGTCGGCCCTTACCTGGTGGGCAAGGTGCGCGATGTCGGCGGCTCGCCGAGCCCGGCCCTGTGGCTGCTGACGGCGGTCAGCCTGCTGGCGGTGGTGCTGATCATCTGGGGCGTACCACGCCGCCTTTATGCGGCTCACGCGCCATCGCGCATCGACTGAGGAGGTTCCATGCAACGTGTCGTTTCCTTTGGTCCTATCGCCAGTGCCGAGGTACTGGACGATCTAGGCCGGCGTTACCACTTCCAGCGTTTCGACCAGCCCATGGCCGACCGCGAGCGCTTTCTCGCAGCCTTGTCCACGGCTGACGGGCTGATTGGCAGCACCTTGCCCCTGGGCCCCGAGCTGCTCGGTCAGGCGCCTGGGCTCAAGGTCATCGCCAGCGTATCCGCCGGCTTCGACAACTACGACCTGGGCTACCTGAGCCAACGCGGTATCGCTCTGACCAACACGCCAGATGCGGTGACCGAAACCACCGCCGACACGGGTTTCATGCTGTTGATGATGGCCGCGAGGCGGGCCTGCGAGCTGGCGCAAGTGGTGCGCGACGGCGGCTGGACGAGTGCCATCGACGCCTCGTGCTTCGGCCTCGACGTGCATGGCAAGACCCTGGGCATCGTCGGGCTCGGCCGCATCGGCGCGGCGGTGGCCCGACGCGGGCACTTCGGCTTTGGCATGCAAGTGCTGTACAGCGGCAACAGCGCCAAGCCGGAGTATGAAGCCGAGTTCGGCGCGCGGCGTCTGCCGCTGGCGCAACTGCTGGGCGAGGCGGATTTCACCTGCGTTTGCGTGCCGCTGAGTCCGGCCACGCATCACCTGTTCGGCCGCGAGCAATTCGCGGCCATGCGCCCCGAGGCAGTGTTCGTCAACATTGCCCGTGGCGCGGTGGTCGATGAGGCGGCGCTGGTGCAGGCGCTGACCGAGGGGCGAATTCGAGCGGCCGGGCTGGATGTGTTCGAGCGTGAACCGCTGCCGGCGGACTCGCCGTTGCTGGCGCTGCCTCAAGTGGTGGCGTTGCCGCACATCGGTTCGGCCACCGTCGAGGCGCGCGCGTTGATGGCGCGCACGGCGGCGGCCGAGCTGGCGGCGGTGCTCGAGGGCAGGGTGCCGCGCCATCGCGTGCTGTGAGACGCGGGAGGCGCACCAGAGGCATCAGTTGTGAGAGAAAGGCCGCTTGCCCGCCAAGCGGCCGGAATCGCCGCTCGGCGACTTTTCGTACAGAGCCTGGGTCAGCTGGGTGGTCAGCTTTCCAACCGAGCCGCAGGCAACGACGGCCCGAGGGCCGCCGTCGTGCTCCGACGTGCTCACGCAGCCACTGGGGCACGCCAGTCATCGGAGCCAGAGGTGCCAGACACCTCGTGGGTCCAAGTGATCTTGCGGTAGGTGAAGTAAACGTCTTCCAGATGGGTGAAATGCGCCATGTTCGGGTCTTGGCAGTTGGCCATGTTGGACTGCACGTCGACGATGATCGCGTCCTCCAGCTTGATCGTGTAGTAGTGCTGCTGAGTGCCGGAGGCTGAGGTGCGATACCACTTCAGCGTGCATTCGGTCAGTCGCTCGCCGGTGGTCAGGGCAGTGAAGATCAAGGGCGAGGACTTGTCGAAGACCTTGGTGATCTTCAGCGGCTTGTGTACACGTTGGCCCGTGGGTTGGCCGGACTGCGGATCGCGAGGAATGATCACCTGATGATCGAAGGCCTGGACCAGGATCTCGTCTTCATGACCTTCCTGAAAGATGTTGCCGACCGAATCTTCGGTGAAGGTCCCGGCGGTGATCAGGCCTTGCTTGGTACCGTGGAGGGTCAGGTAGGCGGGTGTTGGCATTACAGCTCTCCTTGCGAGAAATGACGGAGTGAAAGTGCCGAGGTGTGACCATGCGGCGTGAAGCTTCTATCAACTTGTGTGCCATGATTTGGCAATACCTTTCAAATCAACAGGTTAAAGTTCTGCTGTCGCAGATGAAGGCCCTTGTTGTTCTAAAAGCCGCAAAAAATCGTGCAACACGTTGCGCGCTGATGTGCAAGTTTCTGCGCAACCCTTTGCGGGCTTTGTTGCTCAAGGGTACGCAGTAGGCAACAGAGATGTTTCAGGGAAACTGCTGCGCAACTTCTTGCGCAGTTGCCATTTATGGAAATATTTGCGAGCACGCGCTGACCCGCCTCGTCGACAATGAACGCCTCATAAAGAAACTTGCAAAGTTACTGTGGGAAATTTCTATATTTGTTGTAAGACGGTGCTTGGAGATGTCGGAGAGAGGGGCGTGCGGGGCGTCTGGAATGTTTGCCAGGCAGGGAATTCCTGACCCGAGGATTCCTGATTATTTCTTTGAAATCAGCTAGTTGTAGCTCAGATTTTTTAGATGCTACAGCGCTTGTCGAATATCGAAATGGCAGCGGTCAGGCTCGAAAAGTGGTACGGCGCCATGATGGCGGCTTGCTTGCAATTACCTCGCTTGGCCCTTTAGGCTTGGAGGCATCGAAAGAACTATTAGTCTCGCTGTCAGGTTCGTCTGGATAAGCGCGGCATGGGCGCGTCTTGCAAGTCGATCGCTGGGCGGTGCCGTCCATTTTTTATCAGAGTTACAGATGGCTTATTCAGGCAATTTATGTTCGCGCTATTTGAAGCTCGTGGAAGTGGCCGTTCCTGGAACTGCCTATGCGGGTGAAGACGTGCGCTTTTCCACTGAATTCGAAGCGCTGGAAGAAGAACTTGGCAAAAGCGTCTCGCTGCATGCGACCGGGCGGACCGACTGGGCCAAGGTCGCTGAAGGATGCGAGTTGCTGCTGCGCACGCAGACCAAGGATCTGCGCGTCTGCATATGGCTGGTCTGGGCGCTGTTCGAGCGCGAGTCCTTCGCCGGACTGCTGGCCGGGCTCGGCATGCTGCGTCATCTGTGTGAGCGTCATTGGGACCAGGTGCATCCGCGCAAGCCGCGCACGCGTCTTGGTGCCTTCGCCTGGCTGGTCGCACGTCTGGAACAGGCGTTGGTCGATGACGTACCGGTAAAGAACCAGCTGCCACTGTTTCAGGCCATGGCTGATCATCTCGAGCGGCTGGATCGCGTGCTCACCAGCCAGTTGGGCGATGACGCGCCCTTGATCCTGCCCATGCACCGGCGCTTGGCCCAGATGATCCAGCGTGCCGGCGAATATCAGCCTGAGCGCGGCAGCGTGGGCGCGGTAGTGGCCCAGGTCAAGCAAGCGGCCACGCAACTGCTCGCGCCAGGCGTAGCGATAGACAGCGAGAAGGACGCGCACAGGGCCATGCGGGTCGTGCAGGACGCTGGCCGCCCCCTGGCCATCTGGTGGTTGCGACAGAAGGCCAGCGATGTCCGCGCCTTGCGCCTTAACCGGATCCTGGCATGGCTGCCGATCGAGGGCATGCCGGACCGCAATGCCGAACAGATCACCGCACTACGTGGTTTGCCACCAGACAAGCTCAATGAGTATCGCCAGCGTTTCGAGGCTGGCAAGCACGCTGACCTGCTCGTCGACCTCGAGGCCAGTCTGGCTCGGTCTCCGTTCTGGTTCGATGGTCAGCACCTGGCCTGGGCATGCCTGCAGGCACTTGGTGCGGACATGGCCATGCGTGAGGTGGAGATTCTTTTCGCTCTGTTCCTGCAGCGTCTGCCAGGAATCACCACGCTGCGCTTCCACGATGGCCAGCCATTCGCCGGGCCGCAAACCCAGGCCTGGATCGGCACGACCGTGATGCCCCATGTCCAGGCCGAAACCGCTGCACGGCATGTCGAGACCGTGGCGCAGCACAGCCTCACCGCGTGGGATCAAGCCTTGGAGGACAGCCTGCCGGTACTGGCCAAGGACGGCCTGAAGGCAGCGGTCGGACAACTCAAGATGGCCATGCAACAAGCCCGGGGCGGCCGTGAGCGCTTCTTCTGGCAATTCACCTTGGCAAAGCTCTGCCACCACGCTCGCAAGCATGAGCTGGCGCGTACCCAGCTCGAGTTCCTCGACCGCCAGTTGCACGACTCGGGCCTGGATGCCTGGGAGCCCGAACTGGTGCTGAACGTGTTGCAACTGCTGCACGGCTGCTGCGAGGCGCTGCCCCAGAACCATGAGGTGCGCGAGCGCAAGGACGAGGTTTACCGCAGATTGTGCCATCTCGACCTCGAGGTGGCACTCGACTAGGCCCGATGGCCTCAACCGATCAGGAGAACACCGATGGCTAAAGAAGGCTCGGTAGCACCCAGGGAACGTATCAATGTCACTTTCAAGCCGGCTCTGGGCGATAGCCGGGAAGATGTCGAGCTGCCACTCAAGCTGGTGGTGCTCGGGGATTTCACCCAGCGCGAGGACAGTCGCAAGATCGAGGATCGCAAGCCGATCAGCATCGACAAGAACAACTTCGATGACGTACTCGCCAAGCAGGGGCTCGACCTGACCATCCAGGTCCCCAACCGCCTGCAGGAGGACGCTGCCGACCAGGAGCTGGCACTGAAGATCAAGGTAGGTGCGATGCAGGACTTCAATCCAGCCAACCTGGTCGGGCAGATTCCCGAGCTGCGAAAACTCATGGAGCTAAGGGAGGCACTGGTCGCGTTGAAGGGGCCGTTGGGCAACGCTCCGGCTTTTCGCAAGGCCATCGAGGGCGTCCTGGCTGACGATGAGGCACGCCACCGTGTCCTTGCCGAGCTGGGCATGAACGCCAAGCCCCAACAGGACGCTTGAATCCGGAACTTTCGAGGACGCTTACCCATGAGTACCGCAGCACAGCCCGAAACCCAGGACCTGGCCGCATTCGGCATCCTGGACCAGATCATCGCCCAGACCAGCCTTACTCCGGACGACGAAGCCTATGGCATTGCCAAGCGTGGCGTATCAGCCTTCATCGAGGAACTGCTCAAGCCGCAAAACCAGGGGGAGCCGGTAAAGAAGGCGCTGGTCGATCGAATGATCTGCGAAATAGACACCAAGCTCAGCTTGCAGATGGACGAGATCCTGCACAACCCACGGTTCCAGTCGCTGGAAGCTGCCTGGCGCGGCTTGAAGCTGCTGGTCGACCGGACCGACTTTCGCGAGAACGTCAAGATCGAATTGCTCAACGCTTCCAAGCAGGACCTGCTCGACGATTTCGAAGACTCGCCGGATGTCATACAGGCCGGCCTTTACAAGCATGTCTATACCGCCGAGTACGGCCAGTTCGGTGGCCAGCCGGTCGGTGCGGTGATTGCCAACTACTACATGTCCCCAAGCGCCGCGGACATCAAGCTGATGCAGTACGTCTCCAGCGTCTCGTGCATGGCACATGCACCCTTCGTCGCCGCCGCCGGTCCGAAATTCTTCGGCCTGGATTCCTTCACCGGCCTGCCGGACCTCAAGGACATCAGAGATCATTTCGAGGGCCCGCAGTTCGCCAAGTGGCAGAGTTTCCGTCGTTCCGAAGATTCGCGTTACATGGCTCTGACCCTGCCGCGCTTCCTGCTTCGTACCCCCTACGATCCGGAAGACAACCCAGTCAAGACCTTTGCCTACAAGGAAAACGTGGCCAATTGTCATGAGCACTACCTGTGGGGCAACACCGCCTATGCTTTCGCCACGCGCCTGACCGACAGCTTCGCCAAGTTCCGCTGGTGTCCAAACATCGTTGGCCCGCAAAGCGGTGGCACGGTCGAGGACTTGCCGTTGCATCATTTCCAGAGCATGGGTGAAATCGAGACCAAGATTCCCACCGAGGTGCTGGTGTCGGATCGTCGGGAGTACGAGCTGGCCGAGGAAGGTTTCATTTCCCTCACCATGCGCAAAGGCAGCGATAACGCCGCCTTCTTTTCCGCCAACTCGGTCCAGAAGCCCAAGCTGTTCGGTGGCAGCGAAGAAGACAAGGCCGCGGAGCTCAACTACAGGCTCGGCACCCAGCTGCCTTACATGATGATCGTCAACCGGTTGGCCCATTACCTGAAGGTGCTGCAGCGCGAGCAGCTCGGCTCGTGGAAAGAGCGCACCGATCTTGAAGACCAGTTGAACAAGTGGATCCGCCAGTACGTCGCCGACCAGGAAAACCCGAGCGCCGAAGTACGCGGTCGCCGTCCGCTGCGCGCTGCGACCATCGCTGTCACCGACGTCGAGGGCGAGCCGGGCTGGTATCGCGTGAGTCTCAACGTTCGCCCGCACTTCAAGTACATGGGTGCCGACTTCACCCTGTCGCTGGTCGGCAAGCTGGACAAGGCCTGAGCATGCGCGCGGAAAACGGGTACGGCACTCTGTTCGAGCGCCTGGGTGGGCAAACCACCGCACGCAGCGCGCATGACCGTGAGGCCAGCATGATGGCTTCGGTGGCCAGTCATCTCGAGAAAATGCTCGGCACCCGTGCGGGCAGCGTGCAAACGCTGCCCGACTATGGCCTGCCGGATCTCAACGACATGCGCCTGAGCCTGCATGATGCGCTCAGCCAGGCACGCACGACGATTGGGCGGTTCATCCAGGCCTATGAACCGCGTCTGTCGCGGGTCGAGGTGTTTTCCCTTCCCCAGGCCAACGATCCGCTGAAGCTGACGTTCGCCATCGAAGGGTTGCTGGAGGCCGGTGGCGTCCAACGCCAGAGTTCGTTCGTTGCCCAGCTCGATGGCAGCGGCAATGTCACGGTTCGCTGGGGACGCGACGATGGAATGCGCTGAAACGGAGCTGCCAGGCCGGTTCCTGGTCCCTGCCACCGACGGCCTCGCTTGCCTGCATCCTGTCACCGGACACCCGAGGTGCCGCGCACGTGTCTTTTAATCATTACTACCAGAGCGAACTCACTGCCTTGCGCCGGCTGGGTCGGCGTTTTGCCGAGCGCAACCCTGCCTTGGCGCCGTTCCTCGGCCAGAATGGGCGCGATCCAGATGTCGAGCGCCTGCTCGAAGGCTTCGCCTTCCTCACAGGGCGTTTGCGTCAGAAGCTCGACGACGAGCTTCCGGAACTTACTCATTCGCTGATGCACCTGCTTTGGCCCAACTACATGCGCGCCCTGCCATCGTTCAGCATGTTGCAGTTCGAGCCGCTGCCGCAGGCCGGCCCTGCTCAAAGGGTGCCACGCGAAACGCCGGTGGAAAGCAGGCCGGTCGACGGTGTGCGCTGTCGCTTTCGTACCTGCTACGACACCGAGGTGCAGGCCCTGGAGCTTGCTGGTATCGATTATGCGGTAAAAGGTGATGGGGCGATGCTCACATTACGCACCCAGCTCAGCTGCAACGGTTTTCTCGCACAGCTGGAACTCCAGCGGCTGCGCCTGCACCTGGCTGGGGAGCGCTATATCAGCCAGATGCTCTACCTGTGTCTGTTGCGCAACCTGCACAGCGTGGAACTGGTGCCACTGGATGCTCATGGCAAGCCTTTTTCTCGTGAAGGCGAGCCGGATATCAGTTATCGCCTAGCCGGGGACCAGGTGCTGCCGTTAGGCTTCGGCGAAGAGCATGCGCTGATCCCGTATCCGCTCAATACCTTCCGTGGCTATCGCGTCCTGCAGGAATACTTCTCGTTCCAGGATAAATTCCTGTTCGTCGAGCTGCAGGGGCTGCAAGTGCTGTCCGCGTTCCCGGCAGAGCTGAGGGAGCAGGTACGGGGCCTGGCCATACGCTTCGACATCCGCAAGAACGGCATCCAGCGCCTGCGGCCCGAACTGGAAAACGTCAAGCTGCACTGCACACCGATCGTCAACCTGTTCCGCCACGATGCGCTGCCGATCTGCCTTGATGGCAAGCAGGACGAGTACCTGCTGTTGCCGGCCGAATACGACGTGCACAACTGTGGGGTATTCGCGGTGGAGGCCGTGACCGGTTGGCTGCCCGGGGGGGTGGGCTATCGGGATTACGTGCCCTTCGAATCGTTCGAACATGACCCGAGCTTCGATGTGCCTGAGGCCAGCCCTCACTACAGTGTTCGCCAGCGAAGCTCGCTCCTGCACGACGGTCTGGATACCTATCTGAGCTTCGGTATTCGCCAGGCCCAGGCGAGCGAGACAGTATCGGTAGAGCTGACCTGCACGAACCAGAATCTGCCGTTGCGCTTGCGTGAGGGCGATATCTGCCTGCTTGCGGAAGAAACGCCAGAATTCCTGCGCTTTCGCAACATCACCGTTGCCACGCCGAGCTTCGCCCCACCGATCGGTCGCGACTTCCTCTGGCGACTGATCAGCAACATGTCGCTCAACTACCTTTCGTTGGCCAACGTCGAGGCGCTCAAGGTGATTCTCGAGACCTACGACTTGCCGCGTTATTACGACCAGCATGCCGAGAAGGTCAGCAAGCGGCTGCTCGGTGGGCTCAAGGCGATACGCCACGAGCCTATCGATCGGTTGCACAAAGGCCTGCCGCTGCGAGGTCTGCGCACCGAACTGACCATCGACCCCGAAGGCTACCTGGGGGAGGGCGATCTGTTCGTCTTCGCCTCGGTACTCAACGAGTTCTTTGCCCTTTACGCCAGCCTCAATTCCTTCCATGAGCTGAGAGTGAAGAGCACCCAAGGAGAAGTTTATCAATGGACGCCACGCATGGGCCTGCAACCGCTGCTTTGAGCGGGCTGACTCACTCGATTCGCGAATACTCGCTGTACCAGGCGGTGCTGCTGGTGCTCGATCGCCTGCGCGAGGATAGCCCCTGGCTGCGGTCCGAGGAGCTCTACGAGCGGATCGAGTTCGAAGCCAACCCGAGCCTGGGCTTTCCAGGCAGCGATATCGATCGGGTGGAGTTCTTCCACGAACATGGCGAACTGCGTGCCCGATTGCGCCTGAACCTGGGCGGCCTGGTCGGTGCCACTTCGCCGCTGCCGGTGTTCTACGGTGAACAGGCGATCGGCGACGGCGATAACCCGACCCGACAGTTCCTCGACCTGTTTCACCATCGCCTGCATCGGCTGATGCTGCCCATCTGGCGCAAGTACCGTTATCACGCCCGCTTCGAAAGCGGAGCGCTGGATACGTTCTCGGCACAGCTGTTCGCACTGATCGGTCTTGGCGGAGAGGCGATTCGCCGCGCTGGCGAACTCAACTGGCGACGTCTGCTGCCGTACCTGGGCTTGCTGAGCCTGCGTGCGCATTCGGCTGCGCTCATCGAATCAGTCCTGCGTTACTACTTCAAGCACGAGGACCTGGTGATCGAACAGTGCGTGGAGCGGCGTGTCGCGATTCTCGACGAGCAGCGCAACCGTCTCGGGCGCGCCAATACGGTCCTGGGCGAAAGTGCCGTGCTTGGCCAGCGCGTACGCGATCGTGGCGGCAAGTTCCGTATCCATGTACGGCAACTGAGCTGGGAGCGCTTCCACGAGTTCCTGCCGATCGGGGCGGGTTACCAGCCGCTGTGTGCGCTGGTGCGCTTTACCTTGCGTGCCCCTCATGACCATGACCTGCGGTTGGTGCTCGAGCGCGAGGAGATTCGCGAACTGCGTATTGGCGAACAGAACGCTTGCCGCCTGGGATGGACCAGTTGGCTCGGGCGCGAGCGCGCTGACGGAGTCGTCACCCTCGGCAGCCGGATTCATTGAGGAACGATGAAATGCTCAACCTAGACCTGCAGCAACTGATCAAGACGCTTGACTGCGAAACCCGTCGCGACCTGGAAAACTGCGCGCAGCGTTGCGTCAGCCGAGGTGGCAGCAAGATTCTGGTAGAAGACTTGTTGCTGGCATTGCTGGAGCGCCCCGGAGGCCTGCTGGGCAAGGCACTGCGGGACGCAAAGGTGTGTGCCGGTGAGTTGACCGCCGCGCTGCGGCCCGTGCCCGGGCAGGGTGGCTCGCGCAATCCGGTGTTCGCCGCGGAGCTTATTCAGTGGCTGCAAGATGCCTTGCTGGTCGCCAACCTCGAACTGGGTCGCAAGCAGATCGACCAGGCCGCTCTGATCCTCGCCTTGCTGGGTAATCCGTGGCGCTACGCTGGCAGCCGTTACCAGCCGCTGCTGGCCAGGCTAGACAGCCAACGTATACGCGACCATGCGCTGTCCCATGCGCACGACGCGGCGCACCCGTCGTCGAATAACGGCGACTCGCTGCTGGCCAGCTTCACCCACAACCTGACCGAGCAGGCTCGTGCTGGCAAGCTGGATCCAGTGCTCTGCCGTGATGGCACGATTCGTCAGATGATCGACATCCTGGCCCGACGGCGCAAGAACAATCCGATCGTGGTGGGCGAGCCTGGGGTCGGCAAGACCGCTATCGTCGAAGGACTGGCCTTGCGCATCGCTGCCGGTGAAGTGCCCGAGGCGCTTGCAGGCGTCGAAGTAGTGGCGCTGGACATGGGGCTGCTGCAGGCAGGCGCCAGCGTCAAGGGCGAGTTCGAGCGACGCCTCAAAGGGTTGATCGATGAGGTCAGGGCCGCACCTCGTCCGATCATCATGTTCATTGACGAAGCCCACACCCTGATCGGCGCTGGAGCACAGGCCGGTGGCGCAGATGCGGCGAACCTGCTCAAGCCAGCGCTGGCCCGTGGTGAACTGCGTACCATCGCCGCTACCACCTGGAGCGAATACAAGAAGTATTTCGAAAAAGACCCAGCCCTGGCTCGACGTTTTCAGCCCGTACAGGTGCACGAGCCTACCGTGAGCGAGGCGGTGACCATCCTGCGCGGCCTGGCACCGCTCTACGAGAAAAGCCACGGCATCTATCTGCGCGACGACGCCGTGGTCGCCGCCGCTCAGCTGTCGGCACGTTACCTGGCAGGCCGGCAGCTGCCGGACAAGGCCGTGGATGTGCTCGATACCGCCTGTGCCCGTGTGCGCATCAGCTTGGCCACGGCGCCCGGAACCGTCGAACGCCTGCGCGGCGAGCGTGCCGAAGGCGAACGTCAAGTCCAGGCTCTGCGCCGTGATGCCGAAGCAGGACTGGCCGTCGATGTCGATGCGCTGCACGCGCTCGAGGCCCGCCTGGAGCAGGCAGCACGGGAGCAGCAGGCACTCGAGGCGTTATGGCAGGAGCAGCGGACTCTTGCCCAACGGTTGCTCGAACTGCGTCAGCACCTGTCTGGCAGCAACGTGGCAGACGACAGGCTGGCGCAGTGGCAAGACGAACTGCATGAAACCTGTAGCGCCTTGGCCAAGGCCCAGCAGCACGAGCGACTGGTCAGTTTCGAAGTCTGCCCGCGGCTGGTTTGCGAAGTCATCAGTGCCTGGACCGGTGTGCCGTTGAGCCAGCTGGCCCGCGAGCACAACACCAGGGTCGTGGCTTTCGCCGACGACTTGCGTCTGCGCATCCGCGGCCAGGAGCCGGCAGTCCGCGCCCTCGACCAGTGCATGCGCGCCGCCGCGACAGGGCTGAACAGGCCCGACGCGCCGGTCGGGGTGTTGCTGCTGGTCGGCCCGAGTGGCGTAGGCAAGACCGAGACTGCCTTGGCGTTGGCCGACCTGCTGTATGGCGGCGAACGTTTCCTGACTACCCTCAACATGTCCGAATTCCAGGAGAGACATACGGTGTCGCGCCTGATTGGCGCACCGCCCGGTTATGTCGGCTATGGCGAAGGCGGCATGCTTACCGAGGCTGTGCGCCAGAAGCCCTACTCGGTGGTGTTGCTCGACGAGGTGGAGAAAGCTGACCGGGACGTGCTCAATCTCTTCTATCAGATCTTCGACAAGGGCGTGGTCAATGATGGCGAAGGACGCGAGATCGATTTTCGCAATACCGTGATCCTGTTGACCTCGAATCTGGCCAGCGAACTCATCGCAGACCTCTGCCGGGACGGCCGGCAGCCTGCGGTGGACGCGCTGCGCGAGGCCATTCGCCCGTCCCTGAGCGAACATTTCAAGCCAGCATTGCTGGCACGCATGTGTGTGGTGCCGTACTACCCAGTGGCTGGCCCGGTACTGCGGGAAGTGGTGCAGATAAAACTGCTGCGCCTTGGTGAGCGTCTGCAGCGTCGCCAGCTGGGCTTCAGTCATTGCCCGACGCTGGTGGACCACCTGGCCGAGCGATGCATCCATGACGAGAGCGGGGCACGTCTGATCGATCGGCTGATCGATGCCGAGCTGCTGCCAACCATCGCCGATCGATTGCTTGACGCGCTGGCCAGTGGGGAGCAACTGCGCCAGGTACACGTGACCCTGGCTGGTGATGACGGGGTGGCCTGTGAGTTCGCCTGACCCGCACGGCATGCTGGCCCAGGTGCCACGACCGATCCGCTACGCCGAGCGGTTGCTGGCGGCATTCGGCACGCTGGCCCAAGTGTCGGAGCAGGGCAGGCTGACAGAAGCGTTCGCTCGCCAGGCGTGTGAGTTGACGGGCTGTGAGTTGGCACAGGTATACCTGCTCGACCTGGGGCACACTGCTCTGGAGCTGAGTGCCGAGTGTCTGGATGGAAGCATGCAAGCGCGCGAGGCCGCCGCGATGGCGGTCGACTATCATGGCGATCAGCTGCTGCAGTTCTGCTTGTGCCAGGACCGTGTGCTGTACCTGGATGCGCTGGCCGATGGCATCCATTCGACCAGCTTTCTGCCCGCGTTCGACAGCGATTGGCGCAGCTTGCTCTGCGTGCCGTTGAGCACAGCGGCAGGCAGGGTGAGCGGTCTGCTGGTGTGTGCCAGTCCGCGGTCACTGGCGCTGCGGCCGTTCGCCGATTCGCTCGCACAGCTCGGGCGCTTCGTGCTTGGCCAGATGGGCTTGTTGCTTCATGCGCAGGGTGCCGCCACGATGCGGGCGGTACCGAAACAGATCGAATCCCGTGCCAACGATCATGGCCTGATCGGCAACAGCGAAGCCATGCGCAGCGCCTGCCGACTGATCGACAAGGTCCTGCATACCACCTACACGGTACTGCTCAAGGGCGAGACCGGCACCGGGAAGGAAGTCGTCGCTCGTGCTCTGCACGAGTGCGGGCCACGTCGCTCGAAGAAGTTCGTGGTGCAGAACTGCGCGGCGTTTCCCGAGGACCTGCTCGAGAGCGAACTGTTCGGTCATCGCAAGGGCGCTTTCACTGGCGCCGACCGCGACCGCCAGGGGCTGTTCCAGGCTGCCCATGGCGGAACCTTGCTGCTCGACGAAATAGGCGATATGCCATTAAGACTCCAGGCCAAATTGCTGCGTGTGTTGCAAGACGGTCAGGTTCGTCCTCTGGGCAGTAACGACACGCTTGAAGTCGACGTTCGCATCATTGCCGCGACGCACCGTGACCTGCCATCGATGATCGCCCAAGGGTCGTTCCGGGAAGACCTTTACTACCGCCTGGCGCAATTTCCCATCGTGCTGCCGCCGCTGCGCGATCGCGGTGACGATGTGCAATTGCTGGCTAGCCATTTCGCCACCCAGGCATGCGCGCGCCTCGAGCGCCCGCCACTGCGCTGGTCCGAAATGGCCTTGGCGCATCTGTCAGGTCATGTCTTTCCCGGTAACGTGCGCGAACTCAAGGGCATGGTCGAACGCGCCGTGCTGATGTGCGAAGGCGACGAGTTGCAAGTAGAGCACTTCGGTACGCAGGCCGAGACGGGAGAGGAGAGGCCCTGCCTGCCCTTGCGTGACTATCTCCAGCGAGCCGAGCGCGCCTACACGCTTGCCTGCCTGCGCGGAAACAAGGGCAACCAAACGGCCACTGCGCGCCAGCTCGGCCTGCCCCGACGCACCTTCCTCTACCGGCTAGGCCGTCTGAACGTCGACTTGAGCGAGTTCAAGGCATGACCCCGATTTGCTGACCCTCGATGGAGACCTTCCGATGACAACACGTCCATGGCAGGCCGCGGCCTGGCTGCTGGCCCTGTCGCTTGGCCTGGGTGGCTGCAGCGGCAACTACAAATTCAGCGATGACCAATTCCGGCCTTTGGGCGAACCCCAGGCGATCAACCGCGGCAGATGACCGTAAGGAGCGCATCTATACATGGAACTCGTGCTCGAGATTAAGAACACCCGGCAAATGATCCCGCCCCATGCGCGGGTCTGCCGATTCGGTGTGGCCGGCGGCACCATCGGACGGGCCGTCGATTGTGACTGGACGATCCCGGACATCAAGAAGCATCTGTCCGGATATCACGCCAGAGTCACCAGCCATCGGGGAACGTTCTACCTGACCGACCTGAGCCGCAACGGCATTTTCACCGGTTGTGGAGCGCAACTGCCCAGGAGCGAGCCGTTTCGCATCGAGCATGAAAGCGTTTTTCGGTTCTGCGATTTCGAAATCCATGCGCGCCTGATCCATGAGCCGACACGTTCCGAGGCGCAGGTCGGCAAGCCACAGGCAGGCGGCGCCTTCATACCTGATGACGCTTTCCTGGAACTCGATCCGTTGCGTGCCGTGGCCGAACCTCCGGCGACCAAGGCATCGTGCCTTCCGGCCACTGTCTGGCCCGAGCCGGTGCAGCACTGTGATTACGCACGTATCGACACCGAGAATCTGATTGTCCCCGAGCTGGTACCCGAACCGGCTGATCCGCCCATGGCGGTGGCGGCCCCGGCTTCGGCGCACGATGAAGTTTCGGCGCGGTTCTGGACGCGCTTCGGTCAGGCCTTGGGGTTCGACCTGCAGGCACTCGACGTTTCGGCACGCGAGGCACTGGCGGTCGAGGTCGCCGTTTTGCTCAGGCAGAGTATTGGCGGCTTGCTGCAGGGCCTGCACACGCGCAGCGAGGTGAGGAGTGAGCTGCGCCTGGCTTGCACCGATACCCAACCTGCCGGCCAGGATCCGCTCAGGCGGACCGGCGACGCTGCGCAAACACTGCGCTTGCTGTTGCGGCCGGACGGCGCCCGTGCAGTTTCCGCCGAGCAGGCCTTGGCCTGTGGCTACCGTGACCTGCAGACACACCAGGTGGCAATGCTTGCAGGTAGCCGGGCGATGGCGCGCGCTGCCCTTGAACATTTCACGCCCGCCAAGCTGGCACTGCGTTTCGAGCAGGACTGCGACAAACCGCTACTGGCGACTCCCGGCAGTCGCTGGCGCGCTTTCCAGCGGTATCACCAGCGCCTGTGCCAGGACGATGTGTTCGCCGAAAGCCTCCTGGCCAGCGCCTTCGCCCAGGCTTATGACGAGCAGGCGCGGCTGATAGCGACCTTGCATTGCGAACAAGAAGGATGATCCGCATGAGATGCATCAAGACCTCGATCGGTGCGTTGGGAGCGTTGTTGCTGGTTGGCTGCTCGACGCTTTCGCCCTACTCGAGCCAGACCAAGCTGCAGCTGACCCTGCAGAGCAGCGAGTACCTCAACCTCGACATCAACGGCCGGGCCTCGCCACTGGTACTGCGGCTGTATGAACTCAAGCACCCGGCAGCGTTCGAGAGCACCGATTTCTTCAGTCTCTATGAACGGGGCAAGGAGGTGCTTGGCCCGGACCTGGTCAACAGCGATGAGCTGGAGTTGCGTCCCGGACAGAACCTGGAACTGAAGCTCACGGTTGGCCCCGACAGTCGCTACGTTGGCTTGCTGGCCGCCTATCGCGATCTTTCCGATACCCGGTGGCGCTACGTGATCGGCGTCCGCGCGCAGGAGCTGACCCGCGTCGCGCTGACCCTGGACGAGACGGGTATCGATGATGCTGCCGATTCCCTGCCCCGGGAGACCGACCGTCCATGAACATGCACAAGGTCATCTGGAAGGAAGGGATGCTGCTGCGCCCGCAACATTTCCAGCAGAACGATCGGTACTACGATCACCAGATGAAATCACGCACCCGCTTGCTGGGCCGCTATACCTGGGGGTTCCTCGACCTGGATATCGATCTGCAGTTTCTGGCCATGGGCAAGCTTGTGGTCAGTCGCGCATCCGGCGTGCTGCCCGATGGCACCTTGTTCAATCTTGAGAGCACAGGTGAACCCTTGGCCGTGGACGTGCCGCCGAACATCACCGCAACGCCGGTTTACCTGGCCTTGCCTCTGGTCACCGGGGGGCATGTCGAAGCCCGGCGCTTCGATCAGCAGGACGTGCTGGCCCGGTATACGGCGTACGACATGGAGATATCCGACTCCAATGCCGGCGAAGACTTCAGCAGCCAGGTCAGTTGCGCGCGCCCCGACTTCCGCCTGCTGTTGGGCGAGCAGCAGAATGACCAGACGTACGTCAAGCTGAAGGTGTGCCTGATCGGCACCAGTTCTCCCGACAGCGCGATCACGCTCGACAGCGACTTCGTACCGAGCTTCGTCGACAGTCATCGATCAACCTACCTGCTGTCGTGCCTGAAGGAAGTGATCAGCCTGCTGGACAATCGCGGCGAAATCCTGGCTGAGCGCATTCGCGCCAATGGCAAGGTCGGTGGCGCCGAGGTCGGCGATTTTCTCATGCTCCAGCTGATCAACCGTACCGGCCTGATCCTGCGCCACTACATGGGCCTGGAGCAGGTGCATCCCGAGGAACTGTACCGCACGCTGCTGGGCTTGCTTGGCGACTTGTCGGCCTTTTCCAGCGATACCAGGCGACCGCGCAGCGACATCCGCTACCAACACAGCGACCAAGGCGCGAGCTTTCGAGCGGTGATGGCATCGATCCGTCAAGTACTGTCAATGGTCCTGGAGCAACACGCCATCGAACTGGTCTTGCAGGAACGCCAGTACGGGATTCTGGTTGCCCCGCTGCACGACCCTGGCTTGCTCGGACGCGCCTCGTTCGTCCTGGCTGCCAAGGCCAACTGCGAGAGCGAAGCGTTGCGTCAGCGTCTGCCGGCGCACCTCAAGGTCGGCCCGGTCGAGCATATCCGCCAGTTGGTCAACCTGCATCTGCCGGGGATCAGGGTACGGCCCCTGCCTGTTGCACCGCGACAGATCCCGTTCCATTCGGACAAAACCTATTTCGCCCTGGACTTCACTGCCGAGGATCTCGAGCAACTGGAGCGCTCGGGTGGCTTCGCCTTCCATGTCTCGGGCGAGTTTTCCGAGCTTGAGCTGAAATTCTGGGCCATCAAGGACGCATGAGCATGAACAGGGAGATCGATCATAGCCAGGACGACCGGACCGTCCTGGTCAACCAGCACGGCGAGCGTCCTGTCCAGGAACCGCTGACGGACTTTGCCCGCCCGCCGCGCTATGAAGACCTGGAGGCGCGAATGATCCATGCCTCCAGTGCGCCAGACACCTTCGACATAGGCATCAATCCGCTGGTCTCGGCTGCTGCGCCCTTGCTCTCGGCGATCGTCGATATCAAGTCGAGTGCCGAGCAGCGCAGCCTCAGCGTGCTCAAGACCCGGCTGGTGGAGCACCTGCGCCACTTCGAAGCCCGTTCGCTGGAGGTGGGCGTGGATAACGGCCAGGTCATGGCCGCGCGCTACGTCCTTTGCACGGTGGCCGACGAAGCGGTAGTGACCACGGCGTGGGGCAACGAAAGCGAGTGGTCGACCATCAGCCTGCTAAGCAGCCTGCACAACGAGACCTTCGGCGGCGAGAAGTTCTTCCAGCTCCTGGAAAACATGGGGCGCAACCCGATGAAACATTTGCCGATGCTGGAGCTGATGTACATCTGCCTGTCACTGGGTTTCGAAGGCAAGTTTCGCGTGCAAGCACGCGGCCACATCGAGCTGGACGCTATCCGTGACGGCTTGTATCGCCAGATCCGCCAGTTGCGCGGCGATGTCTCGCGCGAACTTTCGCCACGCTGGGCCGGCCTGGGCAATTTCCGCCAGGGCGTGCTGCGCACGGTGCCCTGGTGGCTGATAGCGACATTCACCGGCATCTGCCTGTTGGTGATGTTCTCCGGTTTCGCCTATGTGCTGGGGGAAAAACGAGAAGCGGTGCTCAAGCGTTACCAGCCCGACCCTGCCGTGGTGCTCGAGACCACGTCGTAATTTCAGGAACGTGCAATGAAAGAACTTTTTCGCAAGGCTCGGGGTTTGCTCTCCAAGACCTGGGTATGGACCTTGCTGCTGGTGCTGATCGTCGCCCTGTCGGTGTGGTTCGTCGGCCCGCTGCTGGCGATCGCCGACCACAAGATCTGGGAAGCTGCCAGCCACCGGCTGCTGACAATCAGCCTGCTATGCCTGCTCTGGGGGCTGTTCGTCGTGTATGCCAACTGGCGCGCCAATACGCAGCAGCGTCGAGTGGAAAACGGCGACGCCGAGCAGCCCGAGCTGGCACGCCGTGTCGCCATCGAGGCCGCCGAGCGCACGCTACGCAACCGCTTCAAGGATGCCATGCGGGTTCTCGGGCGCTCGAGCCTGTACCACGGACGTAATGAACGTTGGCGCAGCGACTTGCCCTGGTACCTGGTCATCGGCCCACAAGGTGCGGGCAAGACCAGCCTGCTGGACTTCTCAGGTCTGGAGTTCCCGCTCAACCAGGTCGAACGCAAGCTCAGCCGCGATACCCGCAGCACCGAACATTGCGATTGGTATTTCGCCGAGAGTGGCGTGCTTGTCGACACCAGCGGGCGCTTCCTGACCCAGGAGGATGCATCCGTCGACGGTGCTGGCTGGGTCACATTGCTGCGGTTGCTGCGTGCTCGCCGTCGCGCCCGCCCGCTCAATGGCGTGCTGGTCACCGTCCCGGCGACGCAGCTGCTCGACGGCGATCGCGAAGCGATGATGGCGTTGGGACGCCTTCTGCGCAACCGCCTGCAGGAGATCCACCAGCAACTGCGTGTCGACGTCCCGGTCTACCTCGTCGTGACCAAGAGCGACAAGGTAGTGGGGTTCGAGGCGTTCTTCGATCAGCTCTCTCGCGAGGAAAACGAGCAGGTTCTCGGAGCCAGCTTCTCCAAGGAGCAGAACGGCACCGACGTGAACGTATTCACCAGTGAGTTCGAAGCGTTGCTGTCGCAGCTGAGCGGCCAGGTGATCATGCGCATGCACCAGGAGCGCGACGCACAACGTCGCGGCCTGATTCTCGACTTTCCAGTGCAACTGGGCCTGCTGGGCAACAACCTTGGCATCCTGGTGGAGGCTGCGTTCACCGGTAATCGCTACCAGCGTGCCAGCATCCTGCGTGGCTTCTACTTCACCAGCGCGCCGCATACCGACGCGGATGCCACGGCCTCTGGTCGGGACCTATCGCTGCCATTGGCTCACCGTGGCCGCGCGCGCTTCATCCACGACCTGATGAGCAAGGTCATCTTCCCCGAAGCAGTGTTGGCCAGTCTCGACCGGCGCGAGGCCAGGCGCATCAGCTGGGCCCAGCGAGCGCTTTGCGTTGGGGCCTTGGGCTGCCTCGGCCTGTTCGGCCTGGTCTGGGCCGGCAGCTTCGCAGCCAATGACCGAAACCTGGAGACCCTCAAGGAACTGGCAGACCGGCAAGCCGTAGAACGTGCCGCACTGACTGCCCGTGACGATACCAGGGCAATCCTGCCTGCACTGGACAGCCGTTACGCTGCCACCCAGGTGTTTGCACCAACGGCGCAGGCACGCTACGTCGAGCGCGGCGGACTATACCAGGGGACGGCAAGCAATCCGGTGCTGCTCCAGGCTTATCAGCGCGAACTCGTCGATTTGCTGCTGCCACGCGTGGCCCAGGCCCTGGAAGCACAGATCCGAAGCGACATGGGCAGCCGCGAACGCCTGCTAGCCAGCTTGCGCACCTATCTGATGCTGAACATGCCCGAGCGGCGTGACCGGCAGTTGCTCGAGCAATGGATGGCCGAGCAATGGGCGCAGCGTTACCCAGGCAATGCCCAATTGCAAAACGACCTGACCGGTCATCTCCAACGTCTGCTCGACTTGCGCTTCGCTTATTCACTCGACGACGCACTGGTGGCCCAGGCGCGCCAGGTGCTGCGTCGGGAATCGCTGGCCACGGTGGTCTATCGAGTGCTCCGCGACAAAGCCCGCAGCCTGCCAGAGTACCGCCTGAGCCAGCATCTGGGGCCCCAGGGTGGGGTGTTCGTCGGTACCGACTACACCATCCCCGGCTTCTATACCCAGCGCGGCTACCAACGCTATTTCATGGTGCAAGGTGCAGGGCTGGTGCGGGACATCCTGCGCGACAACTGGGTACTGGGAGAGGGCAGCAGCCTGAGTGCCATGGACATGCGCCGATTGCTCGTCGAACTCGAACAGCTGTATTTCAACGACTACATCAGCTACTGGGGCGAGGCGGTCGGCCAGGTGGCGCTGGATCCCTTCACCAATGCCCAGCAAGGCGCCCGCCAGTTGGCCAGCCTTGGCGCGACCAACTCGCCGTTGCTGGCCATGCTTGCGCAGATTCGCGAGAACACTCGTTTCGCCGCGTTGGCAGGCGACAGCCGTGCCACGGCGTCCATCGAGGAGCAGGGTGGCGAGCCGGGCAAGGCCGCCGCGGTCGCCAGCGCCGCCGGGCGGACCCTGGCCAGACGTGGTGCCGATACTGCGCGCAAGGCCTTGGAACGGCGCTTCGAGCCGCTGCACCGACTGCTCGATGACGACAACGGTCCAGGCGCTGATCTTGCCGCGATGTTCCAGACGCTCGACGACTTGCAGGCGCAACTGACCGACCTGGCGCGCTCCAGCCAACCCCAGCACGCGGCCTATGAACTGGCCAAGGGGCGCATGGCAGGTAACCGGCGCGATCCGTTGAGCAACCTGCGCGACGCAGCCATGCGTCTGCCACGCCCTGTCGGCGGCTGGTTCTCGACCTTGGCCGATGACAGCTGGATGTTGCTGCTGGACAACAGTTACGAGTACATCAACCAGCACTACGAGACCCAGCTCTACAGCTTCTATGTCAAGGCCATCGGCGAGCGTTACCCATTCCACGCTCACAGCAGCAGCGAAGTGGCGCTGAGCGACTTCCGTGAGTTCTTCAAGGCCCAAGGGCTGGTGGACCGCTTCTTCGAAACCTACCTCAAGCCGTTCGTCATCGGCGAGCCGGGCAATTACCGTCTGCGTACCGTCGACGGCCGCAGCTTGCCGGTGTCCCAGGGCTTTCTCGAACAGATGCGGCACGTGCGGACCATCCAGCGTGGCTTCTTCGTCGACGACCCCAGCACGCCGCAGGTGCAGTTCAGGCTCGAGCCCCACACCCTCGATTCGACGGTAGGCCGCGCCGAGTTCCGCCTGGGCAAGCAACACATGGTCTACCGTCATGGGCCGATCGTGCCAATGGCCTTCAAGTGGCCGACCGAGGCTGACGATGACCGAGCCAGCCTGTCGCTGGAGACGCTCGAAGGCAAGACGATGGCGCTGGAGAAGAACGAGGGGCCATGGTCGCTGTTCCGCCTGTTCGACCTGATGCAGACCGAGTACCAGAGCGGTCGCGATGTCCTGATGATCAAGGGCAACGTCGGCGGCATGCGAGCCAACTATCTGGTGCTGACCCAACGTTCGCCGAATCCGTTCGACCTCGCCGCGGTACGCAACCTGCGCATGCCGGTGTCGCTGTGATGGTGGCCGACAGTCATTGGCGAAGCGCCGGACGCACTGCCTTGGGCAAGGTGCGTACGCGCAACGAAGACGCCTACCTCGAACGTCCCGAGCGTGGCTTGTGGGCGGTAGCCGACGGCATGGGTGGCCATCAGGCCGGCGACCTGGCCAGCCTGATGGTGGTCGAGGCGTTGGCTGGATTGAGTTTGGCAGGTGGCTTCGACGAGCAGGTGCGCGAGGTGCGTCAGTGCCTGCACTGGGTCGATCGGCGCTTGGGCGATGCCCTGACGGTCGTTAGCGGCCGTGCTGCCCCGATCATGGGCAGCACCGTGGTCGCTTTATTGATCCATGAGCGACGCGCGGCCTGTATCTGGGCCGGCGATAGCCGCTGCTACCTCTGGCGCGACAGACGTCTGTTCCAGCTGACCCGCGATCACTCGCTGCGCCAGCGCTGGATCGATGAACGCAAGTTCGCCACCGAACAGGCCCGGCAGCAGCCTGGGGGGCATGCGCTGACGCGCGCCTTGGGCAGCCCTCAGGTGCTGCGCCTGGACGTGCTCGAATTCCGAGTGATGCCCAGCGACACCTTTCTGCTGTGCAGTGACGGTCTATACCATGACCAGAGCGACGAGACGTTCGGCAAGGCGCTGGACCAGGCGCAGCCAAGCCGAGCGCTGGACTATCTGTTTGGCAGGACGCTGCTGGGCAAGGCGCCCGACAACCTCACCGGCGTGGTGATCCGCCAGTGAACGCGCCCCGGTCCATGCTGCACAGTCACAATGCCTCAGCGAGCGGGCCTGCCCCGGACGTCGAGCGGGGGGACGTCGCTGTGACGATCACCGGGGCGCGACTGCCCGGCGTGCTGCCGCCGATTCTCAATGATCGCTACAAGCTCGAGGGGTTGCTCGGCGCGGGAGGCATGGGGCTGGTCTACCGCGCACGTGACCTGCTCAGCGAGCGGTTCGGTGAACCTGATCCTTATTGCGCGATCAAGCTGCTGCGCGATGACGTAGCCGAGTGCCCAGGTGCAAGCGCACTGTTGTACAGCGAATTCGCCCTGGCCTCTCATCTGCCGCACCCCAATGTCGTCAGGGTGCATGGCTTCGAGGTCGATGGCGGTTGCCAGCGAGCGTTCTTCAGCATGCAGCTGTTACGCGGCAAGCCTCTTGATCGCGTGCTCTGCGAACGGCCCCAGGGTCTGGCATGGGACGAGCTGCGCGGTATCGTGCTGCCGCTGCTCGAGGCGCTGGCGTTTGCCCATGACCGCGGCGTACTCCATGGCGATATCAAGCCCAGCAACCTGATGCTCACCGAACATGGCCCGCAGCTGTTCGACTTCGGCCTGGGCCAGGCGCTGGGCGGAGCGCTCAGTGGCCTGGCTCGGCTGAGCCGCGACCGGATCCATGCCTGGACCCCAGCCTACGCCGCTCCGGAGCTGCGTGATGGCGCGGCCTTGTCGCCCGCCACAGACGTCTTCGCTGCCGCCTGCCTGATCTACGAACTGGTCAGCGGCCAGCGGCCATTCGGCGCCGATGCGCGACTGCTCCGCGAAGCGCCCGCCAATCAGCGCCTGCAACGGCCGGCGCACCTGCCCGCCAGAGCCTGGGGCGCGCTGCTCCAGGCGCTCGCTCTGGAGCCCGCGCAGCGGCGAATCAGTGCCGGCGAACTGCACGAAGTCGTGGCGACAGCCGGTGCTCCGGCGTGGCGTCGATGGCTCGGCCAGGGCCAAGCAAATCTTCAGACAGGAATAAGCTAAATGTTCAACCCCAGCAACCACACCCGCTTCAACCTGACCCTGGACCACCCCGAGGCCGACTTCCAGGTCCTGTCGTTCAAGGGCCGCGAGGCCATCAGCCAACCTTATCGCTTCGAGCTGGAGCTGGTCAGCGAGCGCCCCGACCTGGACCTGCACAGCCTGCTGCACCGCACCGCGTTCCTCGCGTTCGACCCGGCCGGGCATGGCCTGCACGGCCAGGTCCAGCAAGCCGCCCAGGGCGACCCCGGCCGGCGCCTGCACCGCTACCAGCTGGTCCTGGTGCCGCGCCTGGCCTACCTGGCGCACCGCCATAACCTGCGCATCTTCCAGCAGCAGAGCGTGCCGCAGATCATCACCCGCATCCTCCAGGAGCATGGCATCCAGGCCGACGCCTTCCGCTTCGCCCTCGGCACGCCCTGCCCGGTGCGCGAATACTGCGTGCAGTACCGCGAGAGCGACCTGCACTTCGTCCAGCGCCTGTGCGAGGAAGAGGGCCTGCACTACCACTTCGAGCACAGCCGCGACGGCCACCTGCTGGTGTTCGGCGACGACCAGGTGTTCTTTCCCCGGCTCGGCCGATCGCTGGCCTATGTGCAGGACACCGGCCTGGCCGCCGACACGCCGGCGATCCGTCACTTCGGCGTGCGCCTGCAGACCCGCACCCGCCGCGTCAGCCGCCGCGACCACGATTTCGAGCGCCCGCGCCTGACGCTCGAGGCGAGCTGCCAGCCCGACCCGCCGCCCGAGGAGGTACTCTGCTACCCGGAGCCGGACCTGGAGGACTACGCCTACCCGGGCCGCTTCGGCGACCGCCGCCGGGGCCGCCTGCTCAGCCGCCGCGCCCTCGAGCGCCACCGCGCCGACCAGCACTTGGCCAGCGGCCGCAGCGACGCGCCGCAGCTGGCCAGCGGGCACTTCTTCGAGCTGGCCGGGCACCCGCGCGTCGAGTGGAACGACCTCTGGCTGCTCACCGAGGTGCAACACGAAGGCTACCAGCCGCAGGTGCTGGAGGAGGCGATGCCGGGCGCCACCGGCCAGCTCGACCAGACCGCCGACGAAGCGCCGCGCCAGGGCTACCGCAACCGTTTCCTGGCCACGCCCTGGAACGTGTTCTACCGTCCGCCGCTGCGCCATCCCAAGCCGCAGGTGCTCGGCAGCCAGAGCGCGGTGGTCACCGGCCCGCCCGGCGAGGAGATCTACTGCGACAAGTACGGCCGGGTCAAGGTGCAGTTCTTCTGGGATCGCGAGGGCGCGGGCGACGAGACCAGCAGCTGCTGGCTGCGCGTGGCCTCGAGCTGGGCTGGTGTGCGCTACGGCGGGCTGGCCGTGCCGCGGGTGGGCATGGAGGTGCTGGTGAGCTTCTTCGAGGGCGACCCCGACCAGCCGCTGGTCAGCGGCTGCCTGTACCACGCCGAGAACCGGGTGCCCTACGAGCTGCCCGAGCACAAGACCCGCAGTGTGTTCAAGAGCGCCAGCAGCCCCGGCGGCCAGGGCTGCAACGAGCTGCGCATCGAGGACAGGCGCGGCGCGGAGCAGATCTACGTGCACGCCCAGCGCGACTGGGACGCGCACATCGGTCACGACCAGAAGCTGCACGTCGGGCACCAGCGCCATGAAACGGTGCACGACAACAGCTACAGCCTGTGCCAGGGCGAAGAACACCGCACCACCGTGGGCGATCGCAAGACCGCGCTGCAGGCCAGCGACCACCTGAGCGTGGACGGCAACCAGCACGTGAAGGTCGGCGGTTCGCAGCGGGTGGAGGCTGGCCGGGAGATCCACATCAAGGCCGGCGAGCGGCTGGTGATCGAAGCCGACCTGCAGCTGACGCTCAGCGTCGGCGGCAGCTTCATCAAGCTCGACCCTGGCGGGGTGACGGTGGTGGGCGAGCAGATCCTGTTCAATAGTGGCGGCTCGCCGGGGGTGGTGAGCGGGCTCGCGCTGCAGACGCCGACGCTGCCGGTGGCGCCGCCCTCGGCCGATACCGGCGCGCCGCCCGCGCCGGCCCAGGCCAACGTCAGGTCGCCCAGCGAAGAGCGTCCGTCGAAGGAGCGTTTCTTCGACATCGCCCTTGCCGACGTACCCGGTGACGAGGGTTTTCCGCTGCGGCAGACCGCCTGGCAGATCGTCCAGAAGACCGGCCAACCCCCACTGCTCGAAGGCGTGACCGACCAGGACGGCCGGGTCCAGATCGACGAGCCCCAGCGCCTGGAGCTGTCCGCCGCCTGCGCCCGGGGCGAGCCGCTATGGCTGTGCTACGCGGGGCAGCGGGTGCCGATAGCGGTACATGAGGCGCCAGCGGCGGCCACCACACAGGCGCAGGCGCAAACGGAACGCCTGAGCCAGGCAGCACAGGACTTCCACGACAGCCCCCGGCAACGCCCGCTCGACAATGTCGCGACCGCCCGTGGCCACCAGGCCGAGGCTGCCTCCTCGGCCCCTTACAACGGTGTTCGCCACAAGGAGCTCACCCAGGTCAATACCGCTGACGGCAAGGCCATGCGGGCGGTGAGCGCACCGGACTTCTTCGTGCGCGACCCCAACGCCTTCGCCCCGAAGCGCAGCGGCCACGACGTGCGCTTCTTCACCACCGGCAAGGACTACTACCTGGACCTGGCGCAGGCCATCGGCCAGGCGCGCACGTCGATCTTCATCACCGGCTGGCAGGTCAACTACGACGTGACCCTCGACGGCAAGCAGAGTCTCTGGCAGTGCCTGCGCACGGCGCTGATGCGCAGCAGCCAGCTCAAGGTGTTCGTCATGCCCTGGTTGAGCCCCGCCGCCAGTGTCGGCACGCACGACTTCGAGACGATGCTGGCGATCTTCCACCTCAACGCTGGCCTGAAGGAGCCTCGGGCCTTCTGTACGCCAGCCATCCAGCAAAGCGACATGAAAGGGCTGGGCTCGACCTTCTCCCATCATCAGAAAGCCGTGGTGATCGACAACCACATCGGTTATGTAGGCGGCATCGATCTGGCCTATGGCCGGCGCGATGACAACGACTTCAGCCTCGACGCCAGCGACCGTCGCGGCAACGATGCCTACAACCCGTGCATCCCGCACCTGGGCTGGATGCCGATGCACGAGCACGTCAGTCGCGCGGGCCTGTTGCTGGCAACCTTGTTCGACCTCTCCGGGACCGGCACGACCGGCGTGCTCAACGCCGCCACCTGGGTCCGCGACTTCTTCGCCAGCCCCCGCCACCCGGTGCTCGAATGGATGGTCAAGGGCGGCCGCAGCCTCAAGGAGCAGTTCGCCGCATTCGACCCGCTAGCAGCGCCCAGGCAATACCTGACCGACCTGGTCATCCGCAGCATCACCGCGCTGATCAAGGACAACTGGCGGCGCCTGCCGTTGGCCGAGCCGCTCAAAGGCCAGGTCGAGGGCTGGATCGCCGAGGTCGACCAGTTCCAGGGTGCCCTGCACGTCGACCTGCGCTTGAAAAGCCAGGTGCTGATCAGCCAGTGGATGAACGATTCGGACCTCGGGCGCCTAGTGGCGATGTTCTGCGACAAGGGCTACGACGCGATGCCGGCCGACAAGCTGGGCTGGCTCGCCGGTCTCGAAGAGGTCGCCATCGCGCTGCTCGGGCATTTCTATGCGCTGCTGCAAAGCCGCCTGGAAAACCGCCAGGCGCCTTTCCGCTACCTCGAGCACGAGCACCAGCCGCTGGCCTCCGCCGACTACAGTACCCTGGCCAAGGACCAGCCGCGCATGCCCTGGCAGGACGTCCACAGCCGCATCGAAGGGCCGGCGGTGTACGACCTGGCGCGCAACTTCATCGACCGCTGGAACGGCCAGCAGGCCTACATCGCCGATATCCAGCCGCTGGAGAAGACCGCGGTGGTGGTGGCGTTCATGGAGTGGTTGAACCGACTGGCCCGTGACGCCGGGCTGCCGCACCACCTGGGCCTGGACGATCGCATCCGCCTGGAGATGCCCAAGCCGCGGCCGGTCTGGATCGACCAGCCGCAGGACCTGCCACGACCCCCGACGACGGTGCCCGGCAAGGTCAGCGTCCAGGTGCTGCGCAGCGCGTCGGCCAGGATGCTCGCCCAGGAAGCCAAGGGCCGCGCAAAGGCCCAGGTGGAACTGCCGCAGCCGCCAGGGACCAATGCCGGCGGGGTACAGGCCGACTGCTACCACGCCATGCTGCAGGCCATCTCCAGCGCCCAGCATTTCCTCTACATCGAGAACCAGTTCTTCCAGAGCGACTTCGGTGAGGAAGGTGAACTGAACGAGGGGCAGGACCTGTCCGGTCCCATGGCCAGCCTGCGCGACCCCTTGACCCTGCGTCAGGACTTCGTGGAACGGATCAACCTGCGCGAGGCGCTCGAACGGCAGGACTTCGCCCTGATCGACTGGAAGGAGGTCAAGGCCATCGGCAAGTCGCCCGACAAGGAGGCGTACAAGTTTCTCGAGGACTTGCGGCGCATCTGGCAGACCAATGCGCAAGGCTGGTTGACCCAGAAACTGGGACGTCAGGAGCCGCTGGGCAACACCATCGGCCAGGCCCTGGCCGACCGCATCGGCCGGGCCATCGACGAAGACCTGCCGTTCCATGTGTATCTGGTGTTGCCGGTGCACCCGGAAGGCACCCTGGATACGCTGAACGTGATGCACCAGGTGCACCTGACCCAGCAGAGCCTGGTGTTCGGCCAGCACAGCCTGGTCAGGCGGATCCAGCGGCGCATGGCGCTCAAGGCGGTGATGGCGCGCGGGGCGTCACGCGAGGAGGCGCTGGCGATCATCGAGCGGGTGGATGGCAATGAACAGCCGGCCTATGCCCATCAGGACTGGACCCGATACCTGACCCTGCTGAACCTGCGCACCTGGACCACCCTGCGCGAACGGGTGGTGACCGAGCAGATCTACGTGCACAGCAAGCTGCTGATCGCCGACGACCGGGTGGCGATCCTCGGCAGCGCCAACATCAACGACCGCAGCCTGCGCGGTATGCGCGACTCGGAGCTGGCGGTGATCGTGCGCGACAGCGAGTCGGTCGAGGTGCGGCTCGATGGCCAGCACCTGCACCCGGTCGGTCGGCTGGTCCACCAGTTGCGCAAGGACCTGTGGAAAAAGCACTTCGGCATGAGCCAGACCCGGGTCGCTGGGGTGGCGCCCTTCGAGGTCGACGAGGACTTTCTCGAGCAGCCGGCGTCGGAGGCGGTCTGGCGGGCGATCCAGCAGCGGGCGAGAGATAACAGTAAAGCCTATGAGGCGGTCTTCAACTTCATTCCGCAGAACTTCAGCCAGCTGCAGGTGATCGAGAAATCCACGCGCGAGAAGTATCGGGAGGGTTTTCCTGCTCCGATCTGGCCAACTTGGACATATAAATCTACCCGGAAACTTAAACTGGGAGGCCAGCTGGAAGAGCCACCTGCGTGCAAGGAAGAGTTCTGGGTCAGCCGAACCTGGGCAGGCGTCAAGCCCCATCTTCCGCCTCAGGGCATACAAGGTTTCATCACCGCCTTGCCCACGGGCTGGACGAAGGGCGAGAACAACGACTCGGGCTTGAACCTGACCATTCTGGCCGGCACCGAGGAGGGCAACGGTGCCACCACCGTTGCAAGCATCGATCATCCCGCCACCGACAGCGAGCAAGTCTGATGAGATATCTGTTTGTGATGTATCTAGTACTGTGCCTGGGTCCCCTGACCGCCTTTGCCGAAGGCGCGCGCACCGAGTGCCTGGGCCGTTTCAAGTTTACTGCACCCGAGCACTTCGAATGGGCTACCTACAATATTGACAGAGCGAGAATCGACAAGCCGGGCGGACATGTCTTTTCGAAAA
>NZ_JADNYP010000016.1 GCF_015680705.1 Pseudomonas fulva
GTGGGATGTATATGGGTTATCAGTGGCTGGCGATTTTGTGCCTAGTCCTACTTGCGCCTTTCTCATGGCTCTATTTAGCTGTTTGTTCAAAGAGTTCATTGGCGCTGTATGGATTAGTGCCTCACCATATGTTTTCCTGGCGCTGGAAATGAAGAGGTATTCGCTGTCCGTGGTTGGGCGGACGTCCAGATAATCGGCCAGTGAGTCGAAGAATATTGTTTTAAACGGCTCAAACATAACGATTGTCGCCAGAGTTCGGCCTTTGAAAGGGAGTGACTTTTCAAGTTTTTCCGCCGCTGGGTTTCGGTGAAAGTTTGGGTCTTCGATTTTGACCGTTCGGTTTTCAATGTCGATATCGCATTTCCGAATCCCCCAGGCCTCGGAGTGACGTACACCACCAGCTGCGATCATCGCGCTGACGCAACGACTCAATGGATCTTCGATGTTGTTTAGGAGATCAAGTACCCGTTCCGTGGGGAAGTGTCGACTAACTTGAGAAGGCTTAGCTTTTCCTCCTGGAAGCCCTCCACGGGTGTACTGGTGGATATTTGATGGGGAGTTTCCGAATGTAAGTGAGTTGCTCGAGATGTTGTCTAGCTCAGCTTTATTTCTTCTCCTGTCTTCCAGTTGCGGAAGTGAAGAAACTTCCAGGAATACATCACTTTGAGTCAGGACTCGGAGCAAGGATTGCATGTCCTTCAGTTTGGCTTGGCTTACATGGAGAAAGTGGTTGACCCCTGCCAAGTAAGTCGAGGCGCTTACATCTTTCACTGTTTTCCGCTCAAGCGCTTTAGCTGCCTTGCGGACGATAAAGTCTTTGCTATTGACACCTTTGGTCAAGAAGTCCCAGTACATGTTAATGGTCTGCTGAGCCAGCTCAGAGGGCATAGGAGAGCCGCCCATGACCCCTGTCTCGTAGCAGTAATCCATGAACCAGGCTACTGAGTGACAGTATTGATCTGGAGTGTCAGGCCCGAAGGTATGTGCGACCTCACGCGACACGTGATGGGAGTAGCAGTTGAACGCGTCAATAGGCTCTCCGGTCTCGAGCACGTAGAGGCGGAGGATGTCCGTCTTGATGAGGTACACGTGCTTCACTTGATGGCCTCAGTCGTGGGGCGATCAGGCCGGCTGAGTAATCTGGGAGCAATTGCGGGGCTGTGGGGAAGGCATTTTCCGACAAAAACATTTTGCATATATTGACACGATCGCTGGTTTGCAGTATAAAGTCGAGCCGGGTTCTACACGCGTATTATTTTTTGGCGTAATTCCATTTAGGAATCACTGTCGACATTTTCCTATCTTTTGGTGATAAGTGTCTGACTTGTCGTCAGCAACTGAAGCGATCTTGTTCTCTAGCCTCGCCCCTCGGTTGTCTGGGTAGCGCCCCCGCCACCCCGGTCGGCTACGGGCTGGACTGACGTTTTGCACGTTATGGTCTGTGATTGTGGGCTTCTGGCTCGCGCTTGAAAGCTGTGGCTACCCATCTTGTCGATAATCACATCGGACTATCCAATGGTCACTCACGGCTGCTACCTGTGATCATTCGCTCTGGGTGAAATTCCTTTGGTCACACCGGGGGATGTGCAGTGTTGGAGATTGTGTGCTTGAGGATGTTCAGGCAGCGTTGCTTGCCTGACGAGCTTCAGGAGGGAGCGAATGGAGGCTCTTACTGGGCCGGAGGCCCGAATTTGCTGGGCCTTGCGGAGGGAGAGGGTGGAGCGGGTAGAGGGAATCGAACCCTCACCGATTGCTTGGGAAGCAATAGTTGTACCATTCAACTATACCCGCATCACGTTGCAGCTATGTTCACAGCAGAGGGTGTCCAATAAGAACCCTCAACTAAAGCTTGGGAAGCTTTCGTTTTGCCACTAAACTATAACCGCTTGCGAAGCGACCCGATGCGTGAAACCAGCGCCCTTGTCTGGGCCTTGCCGCTCGGAGCCCGATGTTTTACCAGAACTCTCGCCTGATGAGAAGCCCGGCGCGCTGAAAACCTCCAATCCACGACCTTTGCTGGGCGGCCGACTCGCTGCTGCGCTCGACTGGCAGCCTTCACCTGCGCCACCGAACGCCGTTCACACCGTCTCGATCTCGGCGCGTGTCAGTTCACGGAACTGCCCTGGGGCCAGGCCTGCATCCAGCACGATATCGCCCATGCGCTCGCGATGCAGGCCGATGACCTTGTTGTCGAAGTAGCCGAACATGCGCTTGACCTGATGATAGCGCCCCTCGACGATGGCCAGCCGCGCCTGGCGCGGGCCGAGCAGGGTGAGGCGGGCCGGTAGCGTGACCAGGTCCTCGAAGGCGAAATGGAAACCCTGGCTGAATTTTTCCACGTAGTGCTCGCCGATCTCGTCCTCGGTTTCCACCAGGTAGATCTTCGGCAACTTGGCGCGCGGCTGGGTCAGGCGTCTTGACCATTGCCCGTCGTTGGTCAGGACCAGCAAGCCGGTGGTGTTGTAGTCGAGCCGCCCGGCAATGTGCAGGTCCGCGCCCAGTTCACCGGGGAGCAGGTCGATCACGGTGCGATGGCGCGAGTCACGGGTTGCGCTGACGCATCCGGCGGGCTTGTGCAGCATCAGGTAGCGTGCCGGCTGGCCGGCCTGGAGCAACTGCTGGTCGACTTCCACGCGAGTGAAGGCAGTGACCGGGTGCAGCGGATCGGTGACAGGCTCACCATCGACCCGCACGCGTCGTTGCGCCAGCAGCAGGCGTACCTGCTGACGGTTGTGGCACGGCAGGTTGCCGAGGAAACGGTCCAGGCGCATGCGCAGGTTCTAGCCGGCCGTCTCGAGCGAGCTGGCCGCTGGCCGGTCCGCGCGCGTGGCGCAGCGCTGGCACAGGCAAGCCTGGCCGCGCTGCGCTTCGGGCAGGGCCTGGAGCACGGCCGGGTCGATGTTCACGGCATGGCACCAGCAGGCCTGCGTGGCGCTGCGCGGATCGGCCAGGCTGCAGGCGTTGGCGGCGCCGCACGCGGGGCAATGGCGGGTGTCAGGCATGTTCGGGTTCGCTCGTTTCGTAGCAGACACGGTTGCGTCCGCCTTGCTTGGCCTGGTAAAGGGCATGGTCGGCACGGCTGATAAGGCTGTGCAAGGTATCGTCGGCGCGACGCTCGCTGAGCCCGATGCTGGTGGTCAGGCGCAGCGGCTTGCCAGCGAACTCGAAAGCCAGCTGCTCGGTTCGCCGACGGATCTTCTCCGCCACTTCGCGGGCACGGCCTTGCTCGACGTCGCGCAGGAGCACGATGAATTCCTCGCCGCCCCAGCGACACAGTATATCCGACTGGCGGAGGCTGCCGCGCAGCACCTCGGCGAACTGGCGCAGCACTTCGTCGCCGGCCAGGTGGCCATGGGTGTCGTTGAGCGCCTTGAAGTGATCGAGGTCGATCAGCAGTGCCACCAGGGCCACCTGCTCGCGTTCGGCCTCGCCCAATGCCTGGCCGGCCATGCGATCGAAGCTGCGCCGGTTGGGCAGGCCGGTCAGGCTGTCGAGACCGGCAAGGATCTCGGTGTTGTGCTGGTGACGCTTGATCATGGCATTGAGCAGCGAAAGCACCACCAGGGTGATCATGGTGCAGATCACCAGGTTCAGGTACAGCGACTGGCGGATGCGATCCAGCGCGCCGTCCTCGCGCTTGTCGATCATCAGGTACCAGTCGAGCTCGGGGACCCGGCGCACGTTGAGGTAATGGCTGTGCCCGTCCTGGTCGCGGTATTCGTGGCTCCCCTGGCTCGGTGTCGGCATGCTGGCCAGCAGCCCGCGCAGTTGGCGTTGCTGGTCGAGCCGCTGGCCGGCGCGCATGCCGTGTGGGCCGCCTTGCGAGCCGGTCAGCAGGATGCGGCCCTGGGCGTCGGTGAAAAATATCGAGCGGCCATAACGCTGCTGGTAGTCGTCGATCATTTGCACCAGCGAGGCCACGCTCAGGCCGACGCCCGCGGCACCGATGAAGCGCTGCTGGTAGTCCAGCACGCGATAGTTGATGAACACGGTAAGACTGTCCTGGTTGGCCATGTCCAGGTCGACGTTGATCTCATAGGGCTCGGACAGGTCGCGCAGGCGGAAATACCAGGCATCGCGCCAGTTGCCGGGCTCGATGCGCTTGAGCACGCCCTTGGCCTGGTAGTAGACACGACTGCGCTCGGAAACCAGGAAAGCGGTGCGGGTCTGTTGCTGGTCGAGGATTTCGCCCAGGTAGCGGGTGACCTGCCGCGGGTCCTGTTCTCCGGCAAGTATCCAGTCGCGCAGGAAGGTATCGCGGGCCATCATGGCGGCGATCAGGACCGGACGCACCAGGTCCTTCTGGATTTCCGAATAGACCGTATCGGAGGTCAATGGCAGTTCCGTGTTGACGATACCGTCACGGATCGCCCCGCGCGAAGCGAAGTAGCTCAGCAGCGCGGTCGCCAGAAAACCGCAGGCCAGCAACACCAGCAGCGCCAGGAGCAGCGAGCGTTGCGAAAACAGGGCGGAACGTGAAGGCATGATCTTCCCGTGATGTGTGCCAGTGGCGCCATTCTAGAGCGGTGCAAGCGGATTGACTGCATTGTTTTGCAAGGTGCAAAGCCTTGTATCAATTTGTTACGACATGGCACTGCACGCCAGGTGCATTGTCTGATTCGAGGTCGACGAACGTTTGCTGATCGACCCCCGCCAGCGTCGCTGGTCCGGGCTCTCAGCGGTCCGGGAGGCCGCCATGCACAGAATCCTGATGCTCGCACTGCTTGGCCTGTTGACCAGCGCCTGCGCACCTTACGAGGGATATTACCGCACGCAGTACCATTCGGCCGGGCCATCCATCCAGCCGGGCTACTATCGTGTCGATCGCTATCATGTCGCACCGCAGCCGCGTTACTACTACAACACGCAGCCGCGCTACCATCACGGTCAGCCGCCGCGCTACTACCAGCCAGCGCCGCCGCCGCAGTTTCGTCCCTATCCGCCCCCCGGTGTCAATCCCAGGTGGCATGGCAACTATCGCCAGGACCAGCGCTTCATCGGTGATCGCCACCGCCACGATCATCGCCTGGGCCAACCACGCTACGATGAGCGCCTTCACTACGACCGGCGCGGCGAACGCGCTCCGCGCTACCACGAGCGGGGTGGTCAGCGCTGGCAGCGTTGAGTCAAGCCAGGTCCGCCAGTGGGTGTGGGCCTTCCCAGCAAGGGCTGAAGTGCGCCTGGACCACCGCGTCCGGTATCCGCTCGATATCGGGCCAGTGCCAGCGCGGAGCGTTGTCCTTGTCCAGCAGGCGCGCGCGTACCCCTTCGCTGAATTCCGGATGGCGGCAGCAGTTCAGGCTCATGGTGTATTCCATCTGCAGGGCCTGCCCCAGCGACAGGCGCCGGGCCCGCTGCAGTTGTTCCCAGACCAGATGCGCCGTCAAGGGGCAGCCGCCATGCACACGCTGGCCGGCCTGCGCCATCAGCGGGTCGGCATCCTCGCGCAGGTCGCTCAGTGCCCGCCAGGCGGCGTGTGGCTCGGCCACGTCCAGCAACGCGTCGATGCGCGCGCGTCGTGGCAGCCACTGCGCGGCGGGCAGCTGTTCGTGAGCGCGGTGCTGCTCGGCCTTGAGCAGGCTGTTGAGCTGCAGCGCCGGTTGCGCCTGCCAGTTCAGCTGCAGCAGTTCGTCGATCAGGTCGGCCTGCTGGTGTTCGCCCAGGAAGCGGTCGGCAAGGCCCAGGTCGAGCGCGTCGCGGGCGTTGAGCGTGGAGCCGGTGAGGCCGAGGAACAGGCCGAGCCTGCCGGGCAGGCGGTTCAGGTACCAACTGGCGCCCACGTCGGGGTACAGGCCGATGCCGATTTCCGGCATCGCCAGTCGGCTGCTTGGGGTGACGATACGGATGCCGGCACCCTGCAGCAGGCCCATGCCGCCGCCGAGCACATGGCCATGGCCCCAGCACAGCAATGGCTTGGGGTAGGTATGCAGGTAATGGTCGAGACGATATTCGGTGGCGAAGAAGCGCGCCGCCAGCGGGACGACGCTGCCCGGCTGCTCGCGGCAGGCCTGGGCCAGGCTGCGCACATCGCCCCCGGCGCAGAACGCCTTGTTGCCGGCGCCGCGCAACAGCACGCAGGCCACGGCCGGATCGTTGGCCCACAATTGCAGCAGCTCGTGCAGGCGTTCGACCATGGACAGGGTCAGGGCATTGAGGGACTCGGGCGCATCCAGGGTGACGATGCCGATGCGGGCGCCGTGCGCACCGCTGCGTAGCTCATGGTGAATGGACATGGACGACCTCGTTGTATTTGTCGGCTCAAGTATGGCTGGTCGGAGCGATCTCGTCGCTCGTCGGTCGGATTCATTGACAACCCGGGACAGCTTTCCTACCGTCCCGCCATCTGCCAACGGATGACCCCATGACCGACGACGATCGCATCAAGCTCGAACCCAGCTGGAAGGCGGCCCTGCGTGCCGAATTCGACCAGCCTTACATGCACCGCCTGCGCGAGTTCCTGCGCGAAGAGCACGCTGCCGGGAAGGAGATCTATCCACCTGGGCCGATGATCTTCAACGCCTTGAATTCCACGCCCCTGGATGCAGTCAAGGTGGTCATCCTCGGGCAGGACCCCTATCACGGCCCAGGCCAGGCCCATGGGCTGTGCTTCTCGGTCCAGCCCGGCGTCCCGGCACCGCCTTCGCTGGTCAACATCTTCAAGGAGCTGCAGCGCGACCTGAACATCCCGATACCGACGCACGGCTGCCTGCAGAGCTGGGCCGAACAGGGCGTGCTGCTGCTCAACACCACCATGACCGTCGAGCGCGGCAACGCGGCCTCGCATGCCAGGAAAGGCTGGGAGTCGTTCACCGATCGGATCATCCAGCTGGTCAGCGAGCACTGCGAGCACGTGGTGTTCCTGCTCTGGGGCAAGCACGCCCAGAGCAAGCAGGTACTGATCGACGGGACCAAGCACTTGGTGCTCAAGTCGGTGCATCCGTCGCCGCTGTCGGCCCATCGCGGCTTCCTGGGCTGCGGACATTTCAGCCGGGCGAACAGCTTCCTCGAGCAGTGGGGCCTGGCACCAATCGACTGGTCGCTGCCGCCCTTGTCCAACTGACCGTAGCGCTCATTCACATCAGCGCGCTGGGTGGTCCGGTGAATCCGTCTCGGGCCACCTGGCCGCCCATTGGCGAAACAGCGGCTCGGCCAGGAACAGCACGAACAACAATCGCATCACCTGCATGGCCGTGACCAGTGGCACCGACAGTTGCAGGGTCTCGGCGGTCAGGCTCATCTCGGCGATGCCGCCGGGCATCATGCCCAGGGTCAGCGAGCGCAGGTCCAGCAGGGTCAGGCTGCTGAGCAGCCAGGCAGCAGCGGCGGCGACCAGCATGCTCAAGGCGGTGGCCAGCAAGGTCCGCCCGAGGAAGGACGGCGCGCGGCGGAAGAACGCTCGGTTGAAATGACAGGCCAGGCCGCTGCCGATCAGCCATTGGCCGATCTGGCTGGCGCCGTCCGGCAGGCTGGTCTGCAAGCCCGCCGCCAAGCTGGTGGTGGCGGCCACCAGCAGCGGACCGAACAGCCAGGGATTGGGCTGGCGCAGGCGTTGCCAGGCCCACGCGGCCAGCAGGCCGAGCGGGGCGACCAGCGCCAGCCAGCCCCAGTCGACCCCACCGACGTGATGCATCGCTACCCCTTCACCGAGCAGCAGCTTGAACAGCGCCGGCACGCACAGGACCACCGTCAGCACTCGCAAGCTCTGCGCGGCGGCCACCTGGCCGAGCGCCGCGCCGTTGCGCGCACCGAGGTTGACCATCTCGCCCGAGCCGCCGGGCATGCTGGCGAAGAAGGCGGTAGGCCTGTCCTCGCCGGTACGCCTCAACAGCCACACGCCGATCACGCTGGAAACGCTGGTCAACAGCGCGCCGAAGAAGATCAGCGCAAAGTGGCTGGCCACCTGCTCGATGATCGCCGGCGTGAAATGCAGGCCGATGCCGATGCCGATGATCCACTGGCCGCACTTGCGACCGCCCGGAATCTCGCTGAGCTGCCAGGGGGTCAGGCAGCGCACGAGGATGATCGCCAGCAGCGAGCCCACCATCCATGGCAGGGGCCAGCCGGCCTGACTGGCGAGAAACCCGCCAGCCAGGCCGACCAGGCCGGTGACCCAGTACAGTGGCAGCTTGCCCTCAGGCATCGGCCAGGGCCTGGCGCTGTTTGGCGCGGCGACGCCAGATGCGCAGCAGCGGCAGGGCCAGCATGCACAGGGTCAGGACCCAGACCGACAAGCTGATCGGGCTGGACCAGAGGATTCCCAGCTCACCGTTGGAGATCGACAGCGCGCGCCGCAGGTTCTGCTCCATCAGACCGCCGAGGATGAACCCCAGCAGAATCGGCGACAGCGGGAAGTCGAGCTTGCGCAGGATGTAGCCAAGAATGCCGATGCCGACCATCAGGAACAGGTCGAAGGTGGTGGCATGCACGGCATAGACGCCGATCGCGGTGATGATCGCGATGACCGGCACCAGTGCCCAGTTCGGTACGGCCAGGATGCGGGTGAAGATGCGGATCATCGGGATGTTCAGGATCACCAGCATGATGTTGGCGATGAACAGCGAGGCGATCAGGCCCCAGACGATGTCTGGCTGCTGCTCGAACAGCAGTGGCCCTGGCGTGATGTTGTACAGGGTCAGTGCGCCGATCATCACGGCGGTGGTGCCCGAGCCCGGGACCCCAAGGGTCAGCATCGGCACCAGGGCGCCGCAGCAGGATGCGCCGATGGCTGTCTCTGGCGCGGCCAGGCCACGCTTGTCGCCCTTGCCGAAGCTGCCCGAGGTGCCGGCGAGGCGTTTTTCGGTCATGTAGGCCACGGCGCTGGCCAGAGTCGCGCCGGCACCGGGCAGCACGCCCATGATGAAGCCAAGCAGGCCGCAACGGATGTTGACCACGAATACCGAGGCCGCTTCCTTGAGGTTGAACAGCATGCGTCCGGTCGCTTTCACCGCCTGGTGGCCGTGATGGGTCTTTTCCAGCAGCAGGAGGATTTCGCTGATGGAGAACAGGCCCAGCACCAGCACCACGAACTGAATGCCATCGGCCAGGTGCACGCTGTCGCCGGTGAAGCGGTAGACACCACTGTTGGCGTCGATGCCGACACTGGAAAGGAACAGTCCGATCAGCGCGGCGATGAACGTCTTCAGCGGTTTGTCACCGGCCATGCCGCCCAGGCAGACGATGGCGAAGACCATGAGCACGAAGTATTCCGCCGGGCCGAAGGCGATCGCCCACTTGGCCAGCAGCGGTGCGAACAGGACCATACCGCAAGTGGCGATGAAGGCGCCGATGAACGAACTCCAGGCCGACAACGACAGCGCCACGCCGGCCAGGCCCTGGCGAGCCATGGGGTAGCCGTCGAGGGTGGTCATCACCGTGGAGGCTTCGCCTGGAATGTTCAGCAGGATCGAGCTGATCCGTCCTCCGTATTCGCAGCCCAGGTAGACCGCCGCCAGCAGGATCAGCGCCGATTCCGGCGGCAGGCCGAGGGCGAAGGCGATCGGGATCAGCAAGGCCACGCCATTGATCGGGCCCAACCCCGGCAACAGGCCGACGACCGTGCCGATCAGCGTTCCGCTCAGCGCGGTGACCAGGTTGTAGGGGCTCAGGGCAACGCCGAAGCCTTGCCCGAGGTAGCTCAAGGTATCCATGTTTCAGTTCTCCAGTCCGGCGAGCAGGCCCAGGGGCAGAGGGACATCCATCACGCGGTCGAACAGCCAGTACAGGAACAGGCTCATGCCGATCACCACCAGGGCGCCATGCAGCCAGCGGCCACCATAGAGGCGGGCCATGGGCAGGCCGGTCAGGATCGCGCTGAGAATGAAACCCAGCGCTTCGAAGGTGGCGGCGAAGACGACCAGCAGGCCCACGCAGCAAGCGATCTTGACCAGGGTCTGTCGGTCCAGCTCCGGCTCGTCGTCCTTGCGCACGATCGGCGTGGGGCGGATCGCCAGGTACAGCAGGCCCAGGCCCATCAGGGCAAGCATGAGCAGCGGATAGGCCCGTGGGCCGACCGGTTCGTAGGAAAACGCGGCCTGGTAAGGCCAGGCCATCACCGCCAGCGCGGCACAGACCGCCAGCAGGGCCAGGGCGAAAATGCGTTGCAGGATCATCGTGGGAATCCTCATGAAGAGCGATCGAGAGCTGCCTGGCCCGGACAACGTCATCTCCGCGTCATCCGGAACAGGCAGCGCTGTCGTCAGGGCTTACTGGATCAGCCCGAATTCCTTGGCCAGGGCCTTGTAGTCGGCGACCTGCTTCTTCACGTAGCCATCGAGCTGCTCGCCGGTCATGGCGAACGGGAACAGCTCGCGCTGGTCACGCAGCTCGGCGAACGCCTCGGACGCCAGCAGCTGGTCGAACGAAGCTTTCCACCAGGCATAGTCCTCGTCGCTGACTTTCGGGCCCAGGTAGAAGCCACGCACCACTGGCCAGACGATGTCGTAGCCCTGTTCCTTGGCCGTCGGGATGTCCTTCATCTCCGGTTCGTCCAGGCGATTCTCGGAGAACACGGCGAGGATGCGCATGTTGCCGCTCTGGATATGCGGCATGGAGTCGGAAATGTCGGTCGAGCCGACCTGGATGTGGCCGCCCAGCAACGCAGTGGCGATCTCGCCGCCGCCTTCGAGAGCGACGTAGCGCAGGTCGCGCGGGTTGATCCCGGCGGCCTTGGCGATCAGTGCGGTCTGCATCCAGTCCTGGCTGCCGACGGTGCCACCGGAGCCGATTACCACCTTGCTCGGGTCCTTCTTCAACGCGGCGACCAGGTCATCCAGGGTCTTGTAGGGAGAGTCGCTCTTCACCGCGATCGCGCCGTAGCTGGTGCCGACCGCCGCCAGCCATTTCACCGCGTTCTCGTCGAAGCGGCCGAACTTGCCCTGGGCAAGGTTGAGCAGCGAGCCGCTGGACCAGGCCACCAGTGTCCCGGCATCGGCGGGGCGTTGCGCTACCACCGCGTTGTAGGCCACCGCGCCGACGCCACCGGGCATGTAGGTCACGCGCATGGGCTTGCTGAGGATCTTCTCGTTGACCAAGGCGCTCTGCACCAGCTTGCAGGTCAGGTCGAAGCCGCCGCCGGGGGAGGCCGGGGCGATGCATTCGGGGCGCTTGGGTTCGGCGGCCAGGGCGTTGCCAGCCAGCAGCAGGCAGCCTGTGGCCAGGACGAGGCGGCGTAGTGAAGAGGTCATCGTCTATCTCCGGGGTGTTGTTGTTGTCGGATTACCAAAGGGCCACGCTGTAGCTCACCAGCAGCCGCACTTCATCGGCGTCGCGAGCGAAGTTGGAGCGGAAGGTGGCGTTGCGCAGGCGTACGGCGACGTTTTTCAACGGACCGCCTTGGACCACGTACTTCAGTTCGCTGTTGCGTTCCCATTCCTTGCCTTCGCCACCCTCGGCACGGCTGACATTGTCGCCGCTGATGTAGCGAGTCATGAACGTCAGGCCGGGGATGCCCAGCCGGGTGAAGTCGTAGTCGTAGCGCAGCTGCCAGGAGTGCTCGTCGGCTGCGGCGAAGTCGTTGATCTGGACGAAGTTGACCAGATAGGGATCGGCCCCATCGATGTAGGGGAAGGCACTGTCGCCGGACAGGTGCTGGTAGGTAGCGCTGAACTTGTGGCTGTCGATGGCGTAGCTGAGCATGCCGTTGGCCGCGGTATTGTCGATCTTGCCGGCGCGCGCCTGGCCCTGGTCGTCGCTGACGGAAAGACGCAGGTCGGCGACCAGGTTGCCTGGCCCCCAGGGCTGGCTGGCGACCAGGCCGATGAAATGCTGGCGGTAGACGTCGTCGAGCTGAGCGAAGTGGTAGCTGCCGGTGACGCGCTCGGAGAACTGGTAGTCCAGGCCAGCCAGGTCATAGTGATCGCCGACCACGGTGGCGCCGAAGCGATTGTTCTTGTTGTTCAGCGCAATGTCTTCGCGATTGGTGTCGTTGCGGTCCTTGGCCTTTTCCAGGCGACCCCCGGTGAAGGTCAAGCCGTCGATTTCCTCGGAGGTCAGCAAGCCGCCTTCGAAGGTCTGCGGCAGGATGCGGCCATCGTTGGGCTGCAACGTCGGCAGCTCGGGAATCAGCGTGCCGAACTTCAGTTCGGTGCGCGACACCTTGATCTTGCCGGTCAGGCCGAGCTTGGAGTATTCGTCGGCGGCGCGACCATCGTCATGGGTTGGCAGCAGGCCACTGCCGGTGCGATCCGGGCTGGAGTCGAGCTTGACCCCCACCATGCCCAGCGCATCGATGCCCAGCCCCACGGTCCCTTCGGTATAGCCGGACTGGACGTTGAGCATGAAGCCCTGGGCCCATTCGTCGCGCTTGGACTGCTGGCTGCTGGTGCCATCGCGGAAATCGCGGTTGAAGTACATGTTGCGGGTTTCGAAGGTGGCCTTGCTGTCTTCGAGGAAAGCGGCCTGGCTCATCGGGGCGACGCTGGCGAAGGCCAGAGCCGTGGCGATGGTAGAGGGACGAGCGGGATGAGATCGGGCAGGCATGCACGCCTGAGGCTGTGAGGACAGCATCGTCGACTGACTCCGTTTATTGTTCTTATCGGTGCACCTTCATGGCGCATTTTCGGCATCATTGGTGTGCCGTGGTGCGATGCTAGGTAACGAACCTTTCACCAACCTTTCAATTTGAAAGGTTTGTTACGAGGGGCTTCACAGCGCTGGAGACAGGGTTACACTCCGCGCCCATCCTTGAGCCGAGACGGGAGAGAACGATGCGGGTCCTGCTGGTCGAAGATCATCTGCAACTGGCTGAAAGCGTTGCCCAGGCCCTCAAGGGCACAGGGCTGACCGTCGATGTGCTGCATGACGGCGTGGCGGCGGACCTTGCACTGGCCAGCGAGGACTACGCGGTGGCCATCCTCGATGTCGGTCTGCCGCGCATGGATGGCTTCGAAGTGCTGGCCCGCCTGCGTGGGCGTGGACGCAACCTGCCGGTACTGATGCTCACCGCGCGCAGTGACGTGAAGGACCGGGTACATGGACTCAACCTCGGCGCAGACGACTACCTGGCCAAGCCCTTCGAACTCACCGAGCTGGAAGCGCGAGTCAAGGCCCTGTTGCGCCGCAGCGTGCTCGGCGGCGAGCGCCAGCAGCACTGCGGGCCGCTGGTCTATGACCTCGACACCCGGCGCTTCAGTCTGGGCGAGCAGACCCTGACCTTGACCTCTCGCGAGCAGAGCGTGCTCGAGGCGTTGATTGCCCGCCCAGGCCGGGTGATGAGCAAGGAGCAGCTGGCAGCGCAGGTATTCGGCCTGGACCAGGAGGCCAGCCCCGATGCGATCGAGATCTATATCCACCGGTTGCGCAAGAAACTCGACGGCCAGCCCGTGGCCATCGTGACCTTCCGCGGCCTGGGCTACCTGCTCGAGCATCGCGATGCGTGAGGCCGACAGCCTTCGCGCGCGGCTGCTGTGGAATCTCGCGCTGCTGCTGGTGATACTGATGCTGGCCAGTGGGCTGAGCGCCTACTGGAACGGCCGCGAGGCAGCCGATACGGCCTATGACCGTACCTTGCTGGCCTCGGCACGCACCATTGCCGCCGGTCTTTCGCAGCGCGACGGCACGCTCAGCGCGGATGTGCCCTACGTGGCCCTGGATACCTTCGCCTATGACAGTGCCGGACGCATCTTCTACCAGGTGCTGGACATTCACCAGAAACTGATCTCCGGCTACGAGCAGTTACCAGCGCCGCCGCCGGGGACGCCGCGTACCGATGACTATCCGGCCTTGGCACGGTTCTACAACGCGACCTATCTTGGCCAGAACGTGCGAGTGGTCAGCCTGCTCAAGGCCGTGAGCGAACCGAACATGAACGGCATGGCCGAGATCCGCGTGGCCGAGACCGAGGAGGCCAGGGTGCGCATGGCCCAGGGGCTCATGGCCGACACCTTGTTGCGCCTGGGCATGCTGGCACTGGGTGCGCTACTGATGGTCTGGTTTGCCGTCAGCGCGGCGTTGCGTCCGCTCGAGCGTCTGCGCACGGCGGTCGAAGAGCGGCAGCCGGACGACCTCAGTGCCCTGCCAGTGGTCGAGGTGCAGCGGGAGCTAAGGCCGCTGGTCCGGGCTCTGGATCATTTCACCGAGCGGCTGCGTGGTCAGTTCGAGCGCCAGGCGCAGTTCATCGCCGATGCTGCCCATGAGCTGCGCACCCCGCTGGCAGCGCTCAAGGCGCGGATCGAACTGGGGCTGCGCGCCGACGAGCCGCAGACCTGGCGCCAGACGCTGGAAGCGGCCGCGCAAGGTACCGATCGGCTCACTCACCTGGCCAACCAGCTGCTTTCCCTGGCCCGTGTCGAGAACGGCGCGCGAGCCATCGCCGAAGGGGGCGCGCAGCGCCTGGACTTGAGCCAGCTGACTCGCGAACTGGGCCTTGCCATGGCACCGCTGGCCCATGCCCGCGGCATCGCCCTGGCGCTGGAGGCACAGGCGCCGGTCTGGCTCAAGGGCGAGCCGACGCTGCTCAACGAGCTGCTGAACAATCTGGTGGACAATGCCTTGGCGCATACCCCGTCCGGTGGCAGCGTGACCTTGAGGGTGCTGGCGCCGGCGATCCTGGAAGTGGAAGATGACGGGCCGGGCATCCCGGCGCACGAACGCGAGCGGGTCTTCGAGCGCTTCTATCGCGGCAGCGCGCAGGGCACCGGCCTGGGGTTGGCCATCGTCGGTGAAATCTGCCGCGCACACCTGGCGCAGGTGAGCTTGCACGATGGCGCCAGTGGCGGGCTGCGAGTGAGGGTGAGCTTCATCGCTGGCCAGTGAGCCGAGCGTGCTCAGTGCAGCAGGCTGCGGGCATCGAGCAGCTCGAGCACGTCCAGCTCGGTGCCGGCGGCCAGGCCGAGGTGGCGATAGGCGGGCAGGGCGTCCACCGGGCGGTCAGGCTCGCGCTTGCTCAGCCGACGAGCGATCTGCACCACGTCGATGTAGTCGATCCGCTCGGTTCGCCGTTGCAAGTCGCGAATCTGTCCCGGCAGCCGGACCAGCTGTTCGGGAAACTCCCAGGCGCTGAGAATCTTGTCGCCCAGCACTGGCTGGATCTGCTCGATGACGTGCTCCAGGCAGACAGGGTCGGCCAACAGTTCGTTGTGCTCCTCGGCGTAGATCAGCACGGGCAAGGCGCCGATCTGGTGGACCAGGCCGCCAAGCGCCGCCTGGTCCGGCTTGAGTGGGGTGTGCCGGCGGCTCAGCTCGTAGCTGATGCCGGCCACTTCCAGGCTGTTGCTCCAGATCGCGCGAAGCTTCTGTTCGACCACTGGCGAGCGGGCCCGGAAGATCTGCTCGATGACCAGCCCGACGGCCAGGTTGCAACTGTAGTTGATGCCCAGTCGGGTGATCGCGGTATGAAGGTCGGTGACTTCGACGCTCGCGCGCAGCAACGGACTATTGACCACCTTGATCAGGCGCGCCGACAACGCCGCGTCGCGACCGATCACCCGGCTCAGCGCGGCGACGCTTATCTCGCTGTCCTCGGCGGCTTCACGGATGCTCAGTGCGACTTCAGGCAGGGTCGGCAGCACCAGGTCATCGTTTTCGATGGCGGCAAGCAGCTGCTCCTGGACCATCTCGGCCAGCTTGTTCATGGATTCTTCTACTACTACGGTGCAAGTGCAGCCCCGCGGCGCGCGGGGCAGGCGGGTCAGCGCTGGATTTCCCGATCACGGTCCAGTTCGTAAGGCAGGCTCAGCACGGCCAGCCGCGGGCCCTCCAGGCTGCCCAGGTGCAGGTTGCCATCTTCGATGGCCTCGGCACCGACCACCGCGAGCAGCTCGCAGCCCTGCTCGCTGCGCGCGGCGAGCACCACCTCGCCGACCGAAGAGCCGTGCGTGGGCGAGAAGATCGCGGTACCCGGCGCCGGTGGCGCCGATTGTTCCAGCGCCAGGCGATACTGCCGACGCTTGAGCTTGCCCAGGTACTGCATGCGGGCGACGATTTCCTGGCCGGTGTAGCAACCTTTCTTGAAGCTCACGCCGCCGACGGCCTGCAGGTTGATCATCTGCGGGATGAACAGTTCGCGCGTCTGGGCCATGACCTGGCCGAGGCCGGCCCGCACCTGGCCGAGCAGCCAGTCGTTGAGTTCGCCTGCCGGCAGCAGCCTGGCAAGCGCCTCGCCCAGCGTCCCGGCCTGCCGCGCCGGGGCCCAGAGCTCGGCCCGGCCAGGCGAGACGCGCACCGCGATCAGGTCGTCCAGGCGCACGGTGGCGCCAGCCTCGTCGTTCAGCTCCAGCCCCAGGGACGCCAGGGCGGCCTCACCCTGGTGGACGCCGAAGCGCGCCCAGGCCTGGCTTTCGTCCTCCAGCGTGGCCTTGGAAAACACCGCGTACTTCTTCAGGTCGGCAAGCTGCGGCTCGAGCAGTTCGCGGGCCATGGCCAGCAGATAGCCGTTGCCTTCGGGCAGGATGCGAAAGCTCGATTGCATGCGCCCCTTGACCATGCAGCGCGCGCCCAGGCTGGAATGGGACGGGTCGAGGTAGTTGATGTTGCAGGTCAGCTGGCCCTGCAGGAACTTGCCGGCATCGGAGCCGCGCACGGCAAGAATGCCTTCGTGGCTCAGCGGGCAGAAGAAAGCGGAATCGGCCATGGGTCATCGCACGTCGTGAATTCTGCGCCCATGATAGAACGCCAGGGCCAAAATAGGTAGGCAGCGCGCTGTTCGCCCGTGACCGGCCGCCGGCCTACCTCGACCAACGCCGCGTGCCGCTTCGTCGGAGGCCCTGTATACTGGCCGGCCATTCGAGGAGGGCCCCATGGTCGAACAATCTGAACTCAACCGGCTTTTCTGGCACAGCCGTCGCGGCATGCTGGAGCTGGACGTGCTGCTGGTGCCTTTCACCCAGGAGGTCTATGCCAGCCTGGACGAGGCGGACCGCGAGCTGTATCGCCGCTTGCTGACCTGCGAAGATCAGGACCTGTTCGGCTGGTTCATGGAGCGCAACGAGTCCGAGGATCCGGAGCTGCAACGCATGGTTCGCATCATCCTGGACCGTGTCCAGCCCAAGTGAACGCTTCGAGTGCCACTGGCAAGGCTCGCGCCTGTTGCTGGTGGCCTATCTCGCCTGCCTGGCGCTGGCTCTGGGCGTGCTTGGCCTGGCCGCGCTGCCCGGCTGGCTCCGACTGGCGCTGTGCCTGGCCTGCCTGACGCATGCTGCCTGGGCCATTCCCCGACGCATCCTGCTCGACCATCCCCAGGCCGTGACCGGCTTGCGCCGTGACCCCGCCGGCTGGTGGCTGTATTCGCGCGCCGGTGGTTGGCAAGCGGCGCGCCTGTGCCGCGACAGTGTCGCCTTGCCGGGGCTGGTGGTGTTGCGCTTCGTCCGGCAAGGCGACCGGTTTGCCCGGGCCCAGTGCATCCCGGGCGACGCCTTGGCACCCGAGCTGCATCGCCGGCTGCGGCTGAGGCTGAAGTTCAGCCGGCGCCGTTGGGCGGCACCAGGATAGTGTCCAGCGCCCGTGGCAGCAGTTGTGGATAGTCCAGCGTATGGTGCAGGCCTCTGGACTCCTTGCGCGCCATGGCCGAGCGGATCATCAGTTCGGCGACCTGGGCCAGGTTGCGCAGCTCGATCAGGTCCCGGCTGACCTTGTAGTTGCTGTAGAACTCGTCGATCTCGTCGAGCAGCAGGCGTACCCGGTGAGCCGCGCGCTGCAGGCGCTTGCTGGTGCGCACGATGCCGACGTAGTCCCACATGAAGCGCCGCAGCTCGTCCCAGTTGTGCGCGATGATGATGTCCTCGTCCGAATCGGTGACCTGGCTGGCATCCCAGCAGGGCAGGGCCTCTGGCATGTCGACCTGGTTCAGGCGGGATTGGATGTCGAGCGCGGCGGAGCGTCCATAGACGAAGCATTCGAGCAGCGAATTGCTGGCCATGCGATTGGCGCCGTGCAGGCCGGTGAAACTGGTTTCGCCGATGGCATACAGGTTCGGCACGTCGGTCAGGCCACGCTGGTCGACCATCACGCCGCCGCAGGTATAGTGCGCGGCCGGTACCACCGGGATCGGCTGGCGGGTGATGTCGATGCCGAACGACAGGCAGCGTTCGTGGACCGTGGGGAAGTGGCTCTTGATGAACTCGGCCGACTTGTGGGTGATGTCCAGATAGACGCAATCGATGCCCAGGCGCTTCATCTCGTGGTCGATGGCGCGCGCGACGATGTCCCGCGGCGCCAGCTCCTCGCGCGGATCGAAGCGCGGCATGAAGCGCTCGCCGCTGGGCAGGCGCAGCAGCGCGCCCTCGCCGCGCAGGGCCTCGGTGATCAGGAAGCTCTTGGCCTGGGGGTGGTAGAGGCAGGTGGGGTGGAACTGGTTGAATTCCAGGTTCGCCACCCGGCAGCCGGCACGCCAGGCCATGGCGATGCCATCGCCGCAAGCGCCGTCGGGATTGCTGGTGTAGAGGTAGACCTTGGCCGCCCCGCCGGTGGCCAGCACGGTGAAGCGCGCCCCATGGGTGTCGACTTCGCCAGTGCCACGGTCCAGGACATAGGCGCCGAGGCAGCGCTCGCCCTCCAGGCCCAGCCGGCGCTCGGTGATCAGGTCGATCGCGACGCGCTGCTCCAGCAGCTCGATGTTGGGCTGACGCCTGGCCTGCTCGAGCAAGGTGTTGAAGATCGCCGCACCCGTGGCATCGGCGGCATGGATGATGCGTCGGTGGCTGTGCCCGCCCTCGCGGGTCAGGTGGAACTCGAAACCGCCGTCATCCACCCCGTGACCTTCGTCGCGGGTGAAAGGCACGCCTTGCTCGATCAGCCATTCGATGGCTTCGCGGCTGTGTTCGACCGTGAAGCGCACGGCCGCTTCGTCGCACAACCCGCCACCGGCATCGAGGGTGTCCTCGACATGGGACTGGACCGTGTCGGCATCGTCGAGCACGGCGGCAACGCCGCCCTGGGCCCAGAAGGTCGAACCGTTGGCCAGCTCGCCCTTGCTCAGCACCGCGACGCGCAGATGGCGGGGAAGGTTGAGTGCCAGGCTCAAGCCTGCTGCACCGCTGCCGATCACAAGGACATCATGTTGGAATCGTTGGCTCATGTCGGGGCACTAGTAATCTTCGGGAAGGGAACGGCACAATAGCCATGCGCAGATGGCATTGTGAAAGTATCGTGAAACCAGAGCGGTTGCCTTTATAGCAGCCACTGGCGCCGATTTTCCATGGGCGCCGGTCGATCGAGCAATTTTTCTGGGAACTTTCCATCCGGGGTGGATATCCATAGAAGGCTGCCCGCAGTTCACGATCGCCGTGGCGACGCAGGCAGCAGCTTCATCCGGGCTGGCCCTGCGTATCGAAGACTAGAATATCGACGTGGGCGGCAATGATCGCGCTACGTCTTCCATGCAGGCCGACCGAGGCCGCAGGAAACTTGCTTGGAGGGGAGAACTTTTGCGCGAAGCCCGAGTCTATGGTTGCAAGCCTGAGCGATGCTCGTTGCAACGCTCCTTCGAGATCATCGAGGAGTGTTCATGCTAACCCAGGAAGAGGATCAGCAGCTTGTCGAGCGCGTACAGCGCGGCGACAGGCGAGCGTTCGATCTGTTGGTGGTGAAGTACCAGCACAAGATTCTCGGATTGATCGTGCGTTTCGTACACGACACCCACGAGGCTCAGGATGTGGCGCAGGAGGCCTTCATCAAGGCGTACCGGGCGCTTGGGAACTTCCGCGGCGACAGTGCGTTCTACACGTGGCTGTACCGCATCGCCATCAACACGGCGAAGAATTACCTGGTGTCCCGCGGAAGGCGGCCACCGGACAGCGATGTGAGCTCCGAGGATGCGGAGTTCTACGACGGCGATCATGGCCTCAAGGATCTCGAGTCTCCTGAGCGCTCGTTGTTGCGGGATGAAATCGAAGGCACTGTCCATCGCACAATCCAGCAGCTGCCTGAAGATTTGCGCACGGCCCTGACATTGCGCGAATTCGATGGTCTGAGTTACGAGGACATTGCCAGTGTCATGCAATGTCCGGTGGGTACCGTGCGCTCCAGGATCTTCCGCGCTCGGGAGGCCATCGATAAAGCCCTGCAACCGTTGTTGCAGGAAACCTGAGACAGCGGCCACAGCCTTGAGAGGAACCGCCATGAGTCGTGAAGCTTTGCAGGAATCGCTGTCCGCGGTGATGGACAACGAAGCGGATGAACTGGAACTGCGTCGTGTGCTGAATGCAGCCGGCGATGCCGAAACCCGTGCCACCTGGTCGCGCTACCAGGTCGCCCGTGCGGCCATGCACAAGGAGCTGCTGCTGCCGAACCTGGATATCGCCTCGGCAGTGTCCGCGGCGCTGGCCGAGGAAGCGGCCCCGGTAGTGGCCAAGCGCGGCCCATGGCGCAGCCTGGGTCGTCTGGCCGTTGCAGCTTCGGTCACCGTGGCGGTCCTGGCTGGCGTGCGTCTGTACAACCAGGACGAGATCAGCGGTAACCAGCTGGCAGCCCAGCAGCCGGCCCAGCAGACCTTGAGCGTGCCACAGGCGCAGGGTCCGGCGGTACTGGCTGGCTACAGCGAAAGCAGCGACCAGCCGACCGGCCCGATGGCCAACGGCGTGCTGCAGAACCAGGCCGGCTGGGACCAGCGTCTGCCGGAGCAGGTGCGCCAGCATGCCCAGGAGTCCGCTCTGCAAGGTAACGGCAGCGCCTTGCCTTATGCACGTGCGGCGAGCATGGAAAACCACTGATCAAGGACGTTCATGCGAGCGCTACCTCTCCTGCCGTTGCTGATCGGCAGCTGCATGGCAGCGCCTGCGCTGGCAGCCGGTTCCTCCGCCGAAGCGAGTGACTGGCTGCACAGGCTGGCCCGTGCCGAGAAGGAACAGAGCTACCAGGGTTCCTTCGTCTATGAGCGCAACGGCAGCTTCTCTTCCCACGACATCTGGCACCGTGTCCAGGACGGCAAGGTCAGTGAGCGGCTGCTGCAGCTCGATGGCCCGGCCCAGGAAGTGCTGCGCGTCGATGGCCGGGTGCAATGCGTAGGCGGCACGCTGGGCGACGGCGCGGACAGTCCGCCCGATTCGGCGCCGCGTGCGCTCGACCCCGCGAAGCTGACGAACTGGTACGACCTTGCCGTCACCGGCAAGTCGCGCGTGGCCGAGCGTGATGCGATCGACATTCGTCTCACCCCTCGTGACCAGCATCGCCATGGCTTCGAATTGCGTCTTGATCGGCGCACCGCCTTGCCCCTGGTCTCCTTGATGGTCAATGACAAGGGGCAGCTGCTCGAACGCTTCCAGATGACCCGGTTGGACACCGATGAGGTGCCCAGCGAAGCCGAGCTCCAACCCAGCCGCAATTGCCATCCGGTCAAGCGTGCCGCCTCGCTCGAGACGACCCAGGCGCCTGGCTGGCATTCGCAATGGCTGCCGCCCGGATTCGAACTGGTCGACAGTTGGGTGCGCCGCGGCTCTACCCGCGGCAGCCGGGTCGAACACCTGGTCTATGATGATGGCCTGGCCCGCTTCTCGGTATTCATCGAGCCACTCAAGGAGGTCGCAGGCAGCGATGCGCGCGTCCAGCTCGGGCCGACCGTGGCGGTTTCGCGACACTTGAACGCGGCCACGGGGCCGGTGCTGGTGACGGTGGTCGGCGAGGTTCCGCTAGGGACCGCCGAGCGGGTGGCGCTGTCCATGCGGGCAAGGGATGACCAGCCAGGGCAGTGATCGGCTGGCTGTGCGCCGTCCCCCTGCGAGCGCGCCGCTTCAACAGAAATTAACGGTTTGTCATTTGCAAAATTGTCGCAAATTACTTATAGGTCAGGCTTCTCGGAGTCTGACCTTTCCTGCGTTGCAGGGGGCTTACTGATAACTAGGCTCGTTTTGACGGGAGTCGTATGTCACTACCTCGCTTGAAATCCTATCTTTCCATGTTCGCTGCCGTGCTGATGCTCGGCCAGGTCCTCACGGCCCAGGCCGAGGAGGCGCTGCCGGACTTCACCAGCCTGGTCGAACAGGCATCGCCGGCGGTGGTGAACATCAGCACCAAACAGAAGCTGCCCGATCGCCGAATCGTCCAGGGCCAGCTCCCCGACCTCGAAGGCCTGCCGCCGATGTTCCGCGAGTTCTTCGAGCGCAGCATCCCGCAAATGCCGCGCTCGCCGCGTGGCGATCGCCAGCGCGAGGCACAGTCGCTCGGGTCGGGCTTCATCATCTCCGCCGATGGCTACGTGCTGACCAACAATCATGTGGTCGCCGATGCCGACGAGATCATCGTGCGCCTGTCCGATCGTAGCGAGTTGCAGGCCAAGCTGGTCGGTACCGACCCGCGTACCGACGTGGCGCTGCTCAAGGTCGACGGCAAGAACCTGCCGACCGTCAAGCTGGGCGATTCCGGCAAGCTCAAGGTCGGCGAGTGGGTGCTGGCGATCGGTTCGCCATTCGGCTTCGATCACTCCGTGACCAAGGGCATCGTCAGCGCCAAGGGGCGGACCCTGCCCAACGACACCTATGTGCCGTTCATCCAGACCGACGTGGCCATCAACCCCGGCAACTCCGGCGGACCGCTGTTCAACATGAACGGCGAAGTGGTCGGGATCAACTCGCAGATCTTCACCCGCTCTGGTGGCTTCATGGGCTTGTCCTTCGCCATTCCGATCGACGTGGCGCTGGACGTGTCGAACCAGTTGAAGAAGGACGGCAAGGTCAGCCGCGGCTGGCTGGGCGTGGTGATCCAGGAAGTCAACAAGGATCTGGCCGAGTCCTTCGGCCTGGAAAGACCGGCCGGTGCCCTGGTGGCGCAAGTGCTCGAGGACGGCCCGGCAGCCAAGGGTGGTCTGCAGGTCGGTGACGTCATCCTCAGCATGAACGGCCAGCCGATCGTCATGTCCGCCGATCTGCCACACCTGGTCGGCAGCCTCAAGGATGGCGCCAAGGCCAGGCTCGAGATCATCCGCAACGGCAAGCGCCAGAACCTCGACATCACCATCGGCGCGCTGCCGGAAGACGATGCCGATATCGGCGTGGGTGGCCAGGCTGGCGCCGAGCGCAGCAGCAACCGCCTGGGCGTATCCGTGGCCGATCTGACCGCCGAGCAGAAGAAGTCCCTCGAGCTCAAGGGGGGCGTGGTGATCAAGGAAGTCCAGGACGGTCCGGCTGCGATGATCGGCCTGCGTCCGGGCGACGTCATCAGCCATCTGAACAACCAGGCCATCGCTTCGGCCAAGCAGTTCACCGAGATCGCCAGGGACCTGCCGAAGAACCGTTCGGTGTCCATGCGGGTGCTGCGTCAGGGGCGTGCCAGCTTCATCACCTTCAAGCTGGCGGAGTAGGCGGAGTAGGCGGCTGCAGGGCGAGCGGCAAGCGGCAAGCAAGAGCGGGGCCAAACGGCCTGCCGGGCCTCGCTTGCATCCGGCCGCTCGCCGTCTGGGCATCAAGCCCAGGCCGGCAGAACCAGGCGGGGGCATGTTAGCCCCCGCTTTGCTTTTGTCTGCGGCTTGCGGCTTGCCACGCGCAGCTTGTAGCCTGCCCACCCTGATTGCAGTACAATTCCCGGCTATTTTTCCGCGGGCGTCCGGCTCGCAGCCTTATCGAGTGTTGACCTGTGAGTGATTTGAGTCATATCCGCAATTTCTCCATCATCGCCCACATCGACCATGGCAAGTCGACGCTGGCCGACCGGTTCATCCAGATGTGCGGCGGTCTGACGGCGCGCGAGATGGAGGCCCAGGTACTCGACTCCATGGACCTGGAGCGCGAGCGCGGGATCACCATCAAGGCGCACAGCGTGACGCTGCATTACAAGGCTCGCGATGGCAAGATCTACCAGCTGAACTTCATCGACACCCCAGGCCACGTCGACTTCACCTATGAGGTCAGCCGTTCCCTGGCCGCGTGCGAAGGGGCGCTGCTGGTGGTCGATGCTGGCCAGGGCGTCGAGGCCCAGTCGGTCGCCAACTGCTACACCGCCATCGAGCAGGGCCTGGAGGTCATGCCGGTGCTGAACAAGATGGACCTGCCGCAGGCCGATCCGGACCGGGTCAAGGAAGAGATCGAGAAGATCATCGGCATCGATGCCACCGACGCGGTCGCTTGCAGCGCCAAGAGCGGCATGGGTGTCGACGAGGTGCTCGAGCGCCTGGTCCAGACCATCCCGGCGCCCCAGGGCGAGATCGATGCGCCGTTGCAGGCGCTGATCATCGACTCCTGGTTCGACAACTACCTCGGCGTGGTCTCGCTGGTACGGGTACGCCAGGGGCGGGTCAAGAAAGGCGACAAGATCCTGGTCAAGTCCACCGGCAAGGTCCACCTGGTCGATAGCGTTGGCGTGTTCACGCCCAAGCACACCCAGACCGCCGACCTCAAGGCCGGCGAAGTCGGCTTCATCATCGCCAGCATCAAGGACATTCTCGGGGCGCCGGTAGGTGACACCCTGACCCTGGCCTCGACCCCTGAGGTCGAGGTCCTGCCAGGCTTCAAGAAGATCCAGCCACAGGTCTACGCGGGCCTGTTCCCGGTCAGCTCCGACGACTTCGAGGACTTCCGCGATGCCCTGCAGAAGCTGACCCTCAACGACTCGTCGCTGCAGTACCTGCCGGAAAGCTCCGACGCGCTGGGTTTCGGTTTCCGTTGCGGCTTCCTTGGCATGCTGCACATGGAAATCATCCAGGAGCGCCTGGAGCGCGAATACGACCTGGACCTGATCACCACCGCGCCGAGCGTGATCTTCGAGGTCAAGCTCAAGACCGGTGAAACCATCTATGTCGACAACCCGTCCAAGTTGCCAGACATCTCTTCGGTCGAGGATTTCCGCGAACCGATCGTTTCGGCCAACATCCTCGTACCCCAGGAGCACCTGGGCAACGTCATCACCCTGTGCATCGAGAAGCGCGGCGTCCAGCGCGACATGCAGTTCCTCGGCTCCCAGGTGCAGGTACGCTACGACCTGCCGATGAACGAAGTGGTGCTGGACTTCTTCGACCGGCTCAAGTCGACCAGCCGTGGCTATGCCTCGCTGGATTATCATTTCGATCGCTACCAGTCGGCCAACCTGGTCAAGCTGGATGTGCTGATCAACGGTGACAGGGTCGACGCACTGGCGCTGATCGTGCATCGGGATAACGCGCACTACAAGGGGCGCGCGCTGACCGAAAAGATGAAGGAGCTGATTCCTCGGCAGATGTTCGACGTTGCGATCCAGGCCGCCATCGGCGGACAGATCGTTGCCCGGACGACGGTCAAGGCCCTCAGGAAAAACGTACTGGCCAAATGCTACGGTGGCGACGTGAGCCGCAAGCGCAAGTTGCTCGAGAAGCAGAAGGCCGGTAAGAAACGCATGAAACAGGTCGGCAACGTGGAGATTCCACAGGAAGCCTTCCTCGCCGTGCTCAGGTTGGATAGCTAGGTCCTATGTCGCTAAATTTCCCGCTGTTGCTGGTCATCGCCGTTGCTGTCTGTGGCCTGCTGGCCCTCATCGACCTGTTGTTGCTGGCGCCTCGCCGGCGCGCAGCGATCGCCAACTACCGAGGCAGCGTCACCCAGCCAGAAGTGGACGTGGTCGAGCGCCTGGGCAAGGAACCCTTGCTGGTCGAGTACGGCAAGTCGTTCTTCCCGGTGCTGTTCATCGTTCTGGTGCTGCGTTCGTTCCTAGTGGAGCCGTTCCAGATCCCGTCCGGGTCGATGAAGCCCACGCTGGAGGTCGGTGATTTCATCCTGGTCAACAAGTTTTCCTACGGCATCCGCCTGCCGGTGATCGACAAGAAGATCATCGAGGTCGGTGACCCGCAGCGCGGCGATGTCATGGTGTTCCGCTATCCCAGCGATCCGAACGTCAACTACATCAAGCGCGTGGTAGGCGTGCCGGGCGACCAGGTCCGCTATACCAGCGACAAGCGTTTGTACGTCAATGGCCAGCCGATCGCCGAGCAGCTGGTCGGGGCCGAGCCAGGTACCCTGGGCAGCGCGCAGCTGTACAAGGAGCGCCTGGGCCAGGCCGAGCACCTGATCCGCAAGGAAATGGCCCGCAATCGCATGCAACCGGACCAGCAGTGGACAGTGCCGGCCGGCCACTACTTCATGATGGGCGACAACCGCGACAACTCCAACGACAGCCGCTACTGGGACGATCCTAACATTCCGAAGGAGCTGCACGGCATGGTTCCGGACCGGAACATCGTCGGCAAGGCGTTCGCCGTCTGGATGAGCTGGCCTGAGCCCAAGCTCGGGCACCTTCCCAACCTGTCGCGGGTTGGCCTGATCCAGTGATACCCGATCGGCGTTGTCCGCAGGACGGCGCCGAATGCATTTCTGACATAGGCTGTGTTCAATGGGACCGCTCGGTCCGGCCGCTGCTCGACAGCGCTCCACAGCCACACAGTCTTCCAGGAAGTCGATTTGAACAACGTGTTGAATCCGGCGACTCTCTCCAACGAGACGCCAAACCGAGCGACCGCAGCCGCCCCGCAGGTGAACGCATGACCGCGTCCCTGAGTCGCCTGGAGCGCAAGCTCGGCTATACCTTCAAGAACCAGGACCAGATGCTCCTGGCACTCACCCACCGCAGCTATGCCGGCCGCAACAACGAACGTCTGGAGTTCCTCGGTGACGCGATACTCAACTTCGTGGTAGGCGAGGCGCTGTACGAGCGCTTTCCGCAGGCTCGCGAAGGCCAGCTGTCGCGCCTGCGTGCCCGCCTGGTCAAGGGCGAGACCCTGGCCCGCCTGGCGCGTGGCTTCGATCTGGGCGAGTACCTGCGACTGGGCTCGGGCGAGCTCAAGAGTGGCGGCTTTCGTCGCGAGTCGATCCTGGCCGACGCCCTGGAGGCACTGATCGGCGCCATCTACCTGGATGCCGACATCACTGCCGCGCGTGAACGTATCCTGGCCTGGCTGGTCGACGAGTTCGAGGGGCTTACCCTGGTCGACACCAACAAGGACCCGAAGACCCGCCTGCAGGAGTTCCTGCAGTCACGGGCCTGTGAACTGCCGCGCTACGAAGTGGTGGACATCCAGGGCGAACCCCATTGCCGGACCTTCTTCGTCGAATGCGAGGTCGCCCTGCTCAACAAGAAGAGCCGTGGTCAGGGCGTGAGCCGGCGTATCGCCGAGCAGGTCGCCGCCGCCGCCGCATTGATCGCCTTGGGCGTGGAGAATGGCAATGACTGATAGCAATCCGACCCGTTGCGGCTATGTGGCCATCGTCGGCCGACCCAATGTCGGCAAGTCGACCTTGCTCAACCATATTCTCGGCCAGAAGCTGGCGATCACTTCGCGCAAGCCGCAGACGACTCGCCACAACATGCTCGGGATCAAGACCGAAGGCACTGTACAGGCGGTCTATGTCGATACTCCGGGCATGCACAAGGCCAACGACAAGGCCTTGAACCGCTACATGAACCGCAACGCAGCGGCCGCCCTGAAGGACGTCGACGTGGTCATCTTCGTGGTCGACCGGACCCGCTGGACCGATGAGGACCAATTGGTGCTCGAGCGGGTCCAGTACGTTCAGGGGCCGGTGATCGTGGCGGTCAACAAGACCGACCGGCTGGATGAAAAGGCCGAGCTGATCCCGCACCTCAAGTGGCTGCAGGAACAGTTGCCCAACGCCGAGATCGTGCCGATCTCCGCCCAGCAGGGGCATAACCTGGAGGCGCTCGAGGGCCTGATCGCCAGCCGTCTGCCGGAGAACGAACACTTCTTCCCGGAGGATCAGATCACCGATCGCAGCAGCCGCTTCCTGGCCGCCGAGCTGGTGCGCGAGAAGATCATGCGCCAGCTGGGCGCCGAGCTGCCCTACCAGATCACCGTCGAGATCGAGGAGTTCAAGCAGCAAGGCCATGTGCTGCATATCCATGCGCTGATCCTGGTGGAACGTGACGGGCAGAAGAAGATCATCATTGGCGACAAGGGCGAGCGCATCAAGCGCATCGGATCCGATGCCCGCAAGGACATGGAGCTCTTGTTCGACGCCAAGGTCATGCTCAACCTTTGGGTCAAGGTCAAGGGTGGCTGGTCCGATGACGAACGAGCCCTGCGTTCGCTGGGCTACGGCGACCTCTAGCCTTCGGTGGTCCGCGTCTGCGGGCCGCCCCTCTGGATGATGCGCCATGGAGCGACCTGTCGGGCAACCGGCCTATGTGCTGCACAGCCGTGCCTACCGTGAAGCCAGCGCCCTGGTGGATTTCTTCACGCCGCAAGGCTGCGTGCGGGCGGTGTTGCGGCGCGCGCGTGGCAAAGGCGGCAGCCTGGTCCGGCCGTTCGTGCCGCTGGAGGTCGAGCTGCGCGGTCGTGGCGAACTCAAAACCGTCGGTCGCCTGGAGAGTATCGGCGTCGCCACCTGGCTGCACGGGGACGCCTTGTTCAGCGGGCTGTACCTCAACGAGCTGCTGGTTCGTCTGCTGCCCCTCGAAGTCCCTCACCCACGCTTGTTCGACCATTATGGGCTGACCTTGCAAGCCATGGCGCAGGGACGCGCACTGGAACCTCTGTTGCGCACCTTCGAGTGGCAGCTGCTGGAGGAGCTTGGTTACGCCTTCGCTCTCGACCGGGATGCCGCAGGCATGCCAGTGGAGCCGGCAGGGCTGTACCGTCTGCAAGTCGAGTCGGGCCTCGAGCGGGTGGAGCGGGTACAGCCTGGCCTGTTCAATGGCGCCGAGCTGCTGGCGCTCGCCGAGGCTGACTGGAATGCGCCGGGTGCCTTGCTCGCAGCCAAGCGCCTGATGCGCCAGGCCCTGGCGGTTCATCTCGGATCCAGGCCGCTGGTCAGTCGCGAGCTGTTTCGCAAGCGCTGAGCACACCGTATGCTGTGAGGCTCAATTTTCAGGAGAGCCTTTCGTGACTCACAGTAACCGCATGCTTCTGGGCGTCAACATCGACCATGTGGCCACGCTGCGCCAAGCCCGAGGAACCCGTTATCCGGACCCGGTCAAGGCCGCCCTGGACGCAGAAGAGGCGGGCGCCGACGGCATTACCGTGCATTTGCGTGAAGACCGCCGTCATATCCAGGAGCGCGACGTGCTGCTGCTCAAGGATGTCCTGCAGACTCGGATGAATTTCGAGATGGGCGTTACCGAGGAGATGATGGCGTTCGCCGAGCGCGTCCGCCCTGCGCATATCTGCCTGGTGCCTGAAACTCGTCAAGAGCTGACCACCGAAGGCGGCCTGGATGTCGCCGGGCAAGAAGCGCGGATCAAGGCGGCCGTCGAGCGCCTGGCGCGTACCGGCGCGCAGGTTTCGCTATTCATCGATGCCGAGCAGCGCCAGATCGAGGCAGCGCGCCGGGTTGGCGCGCCGGCCATCGAACTGCATACCGGTCGCTACGCCGATGCCGAAAGCCCGGCCGCGATCGCTCAGGAACTCAAGCGCATCGTCGACGGCGTGGCCCTTGGTCTGGACCAGGGCCTGATCGTCAACGCCGGGCACGGCCTGCATTACCACAATGTCGAGGCGGTGGCGGCGATCGAGGGAGTCAACGAACTGAATATCGGCCATGCACTGGTCGCCCATGCGCTGTTCGTTGGTTTCAAGACGGCGGTGGCCGAGATGAAAGCCTTGATCGTGGCGGCCCAGAAGGGGTGATTCCGGCACCATCGGTGGGTGCTGGCAGGGCTGGCGCAGGATCGATCGCCGCCGGGGCGCCGGACCGGCGGCCAGTCCAAGGTGCCGTGCGGGTGGGGCTCTGCACGGCCGCACCGGGCCGCTACTTGCGGGCGACCAGCACCGCGCGCCTGGGGGCCGGCAGGCCTTCGACGGTCAGGGTGGGATCGTTCGGGTCGAGGAAGTCGCCGAGCGATTGATAACGCATCCAGGGCGTGCTGCGTTGTTCGGCCGTGCTGGTCACGCTGACGTCCACGCAGCGCACGTCGCTGAAGCCGGCGCGGCGCAGCCAGCGCTCCAAGGCGGGTACCGAAGGCAGGAACCAGACGTTGCGCATCTGCGCATAGCGGTCTTCGGGTACCAGCACCTGCTGTTCGTCACCTTCGATGACCAGGGTCTCGAGTACCAGCTCGCCGCCCTTGACCAGGCAGTCCTTGAGCGCCAGCAAGTGTTCGATCGGCGAACGCCGGTGATAGAACACGCCCATCGAGAACACCGTGTCGAAACCCTCGAGGTTTGCTGGCAGGTCCTCCAGCGCGAAGGGCAGATGCCAGGCGGGCAGGTCCGGCAAGTAGCGCTGTACCGCCTGGAACTGACAGAAGAACAGCCAGTTCGGGTCGATACCGATGACCATGTCGGCCCCGGCCCCGAGCATGCGCCATTGGTAGTAGCCATTGCCACATCCGACGTCCAGCACGCGCTTGCCTTGCAAGTCCAGGTGCGGGCTGACCCTTGACCATTTCCAGTCCGAGCGCCATTCCGTGTCCACATGCACGCCGAACAGGTCGAAAGGTCCCTTGCGCCAGGGCGCAAGCCCCATCAGCGCCTGCTGCATCCGCACGCGCGTGGCATCGTCGCAGGCACAGTCCAGGCGTAGCCCATCGACCAGGTCGATCTCGACCGGTCGCAGCGCAGGCAAGGCATCCAGCGCGGCGCGCCAACGGGCCAGGTCGCCATGACCCTTGGCCATCTTGGCTTCGAGCTGGGCGGGCAGATCGTGTGCCCAGGCGGCCAATGGAGTGGAGGCGAGACGGCGCAGCAGGGGGGAGAGATCGATCATGGCAAGGCTATCAACGAAGCGAAATTGAGGCATTGGAACCAGGGCACGACCTTGGAAAAGCCGGCGGCGAGCAGGCGCTGACGGTGGACCTCGAGGCTGTCGGGCTTCATCACATGCTCGATGGCACTGCGTTTCTGGGCAATCTCCAGCTCGCTGTAGCCATTGGCCCGCTTGAAATCCAGATGCAGGTCGGTCAGCAGCTCCTGGGTCTGAGGGTCTTCGAAGCGCAGTTTTTCGGAAAGAATCAGGGCGCCGCCAGGCAACAGGGCCTGGCGGATGGTCGTCAGCAACTGCAGGCGCTGCTGCGGGGCGATGAACTGCAAGGTGAAATTCATCGCCACTACCGAGGCCGGCTGCAGCGTCAGGGCAAGAATGTCCGCTTCCAGCACATCCACGGGAAGCAGCTCCTGGAACATCGAGTCCTGGGCGACCAAGTATTGCCGACAGCGCTCGACCATGGCCGACGAGTTGTCCACGGCGATCACTCGACAGCCGTCGGCGCGTACGTGTCGACGCAGCGCCTGGGTCACCGCGCCCAGCGAGGCACCCAGGTCATACAACGCGGTATGAGGCTGGGCAAAGCGCGCGGCGAGCACGCCAAGGTTCTCGACGATGGCCGGATAGCCAGGCACCGACCGCTTGATCATGTCGGGAAACACACGAACCACATCCTCGTTGAACACGAAGTCAGGTACCTGTTGCAACGGCTGGGCGAATAGGCGGTCGGGGTCTTTGCTCACGGCGGTTCCAGGCAGAGGGCGACGAAGGGCCGGCATTCTAGCCGAACATGACCTGCCGTGCATCGGCCTGGCTGCCTATGGCGATACCCCGGTTGGCATGACGACGACCGCGGTCGTGCGTCAGCGAACCCTGATGGCGCAGTCGAACGTACGTTCAGGGCTGACCTCGGGCGCCCACGGTTGCTGGTAGACCAAGATCAGGTGGCTCGCGCCGGGCGCCTGCGCCTGGAAACGCCAGATCGATCTTCCGGCGCCACCGACCATCTCGTCGTCGGTGGCGTCTTCATGGACCTCCGGACCCAGGCTGCGCAGGATATTGGCTGCTGGCTGCTGCAACAGCCAGCGATAACCGGTGCTCGGGTTGCTTGGCAGGCGCAGGGTCAGGTGCTGGCCGCGAACCAGGTGGATGGGGCACTGCCCGGCGTCCTCCAGCAGCACGGCCGGCTCGGGGACAGGGGCCTGGGCGCAGGCAGCCAGCACTGCGCACCCCGAAAGCACGAATAGACGATGGATCTTCATGGTGTCTCCGCTGATCGAGTGCCTTGCCTGGCGATTGCAGGAACTGCTGCCCGCTGCCGCCCCCATCCGTGGCCACCGTATGTTCTGCCGGCCGGGTCGCTTCAGACCCATCGTAGGAGACCAGGGGTATGCAGAATCAAGCCACAGATGAACTGTTGCAGCAACAGGCAAGCCAATTGCCAAAGGCTTTGGTCGAGGCCATGGCCAAGCGCGACGGGCCCCAGGAAGGCGGCCTCACGTTGAGCCGGGAGCATATCGTCACGCTCAACCGGTATACCAACCATGTATTCGCGTTGCCTGACAGCCAGGACAATACCGAACGCTGGCTTGGTTACAAGGAGATCGACGAGCCGGAGCTCAGCAGCGATTCCATGCTGAAGCTGTTCAACGACCTGCGCGCCCATGCGCGACGCTGGGGACCCTTGTCCGACCGCAGCAAGGGCTTGGCGGCGCAACTGGCCGCGACTGCCAACGCCATCGGCGCCAGTGGTGAAACCATCGTCGAGGAATGCCGACGTATTCGTGCCCTCGGTCCGCAGGTGAACAAATGGGAGCAGGTCCAGTTCGCCAAACCTGTGGAGCTCGATACCCAGGACCGGCGCTCCGTTGCGACCCTGGTGGACTACCTGGCCGTGATCAAGGAAGACGTGGAGCATTATGCGCGCTGCGTCCAGCAGGTGCGCCAGCAGACCGAGGAGTTTCGCGACGAAGCACGTTTCAAGCTGGTGCCTGCCGTCAACCAGAAGTCCTCCGCGATCAAGCGCAAGCAGAACAACGGGACGATCGAGCAACTGCGCGAGCGGCTTGCCGAACTGGACAAGGAAATCGAAGCCTTGCGCAAGGAATACGACCAGTATGTCGCGGCCGCCATCGGCGGTCTGGCTGCCGGCCCGATCGGCATCATCATCACCGGCAGCATCTATGGAAGCAAGGCCGAGAGCACCCGCAAGAGACGCACGGCTCGCCAGCAAGAACGCCATCAGACAAGCCAGCAACTGCGAGCCGAAGTGAATCTGGAGGGACGCCTGGAAGAACTGGCCACGTTCATGAGCGAACTCGATACCCGTCTGCAGGACGTGATCACCGCAGCCTCGCACCTGCAGACAGCATGGCAGATCGTCGAGAGCTACATCGATGCCTCCATCGAGAAGCTTGGGCGCATCAGGACGAATCAGGAACTGTCCCGGTTCATCATCTATTTCAGGCAGTTTCTCGCCCAGTGGGGCGCCATCGAGCAGACCTCGCTGCAACTCACCCGCATCTTCGACGAAGCCATATCGGCGCAATGACAAGGAGCCTACCGTGAACGACATCAGCGTATTGCCTACTTCGACCCAGACGCCTGACTACGGCAAGGTGCTGGCTGCCACCAAGCGCTATACCCAGGCCTGGCAACGAGAAACCTTCAAGTTCATTCCGCTGCTGCACGAATCGCTGGCGCGGCACATGCAGCTGTTCATCGCCTGTCGGCAGGGACTGGCGCGCAATGCCCAGCGCCTGATCGCGGAGCTGCGCAACGACCCGCTGCGCGATATCCTCGACGCGCTGGGCGAGGGCGAGCCCGATGAGCTGTTGAGCCTGGCCCAGGAGACCCTGCAGGACGTGAGGACGAAGTTGGCTGCCCAGCTCGCCCATGCGCGGGGCGAGCACCGTGCGCTGGCCGGGCTGCCTGTCTACGACACGACAGCTGACCGCTCACGCATCCAGGCCGACCTGGGACGAGGCGAAGTCAGCCAGCGTCAGCTGGCGGCACTGCTCGAACAGCATCAGGAACAGCTGGCCAGTCTCGAGGCAGCTATCAGGGTGTTCGAGGAAAACGGCTTGCAGACCCGCTTCGAGGGCGTGATCCCCAGTACCGAACAGCTTGCCAAGCTCGCCGCGCCCGGTGGCGAGGCATTGCTTACCGCAGAGGCCATCGGCAAGGCCATCGAACGTCTGGAGACGTTGTTCGGCGATCTGGCCAAGGGCATGCGGTTTTCCCAGCTGCTCGAAGAGCGTGCCGCGCGTGCCCGCCAGATTGGCGAAGTGCGCCAGAGCCTGCGCCAGCTTTCCCAGCGCAAGGCCGAACAAGCAAACTGGCTGGAGACCCTGGCGACGCTTCCAGCCTTGCTTGAGCTGCGCAGCGACTGGGCCAGCGGCATGGATCGCATCTGTATTGCCCTGGAAAACTTCCATGATCGATTGCAGGCACGGACCTTGGCCAGCGACGCGGATGTGCGCGCGCTGCAGAACGAGCTTCGCGCCCTGCTCACCTATCAGGCTGCATTGATGCAGCAGGATCGCGACGCCTTCTAGGCTTGTACGTGAAGTGCCCGCGCGACGATCATGCCGTGTTGAAAACGGGGCTCGGAATGCTCATTTACACGCTGTAAACTGCGCTTGCTCGCCTGTTTTCGCCTTGCCTGATCGCCGCTCGGCGACTTTCCGTACCAAACCCAGCTGGCGCCTGGTAGACGCCAGCGGCCAGACATGCATGGCCACCTCGTCTGGGTTCGGTGGCCAGGGCATCGCCGTCAGCCGAACAGCACCTTGGCCACGTCGGCGAAGCGCCGGGCAAAATGTACGATCAGGCCGCTACGCAAGTATTCCGGCAACTCCTCGAAATCTCCCCGGTTGGCTTCGGGCAGGACCAGCTCGAGGATCTTCTGCCGGCGTGCGGCGATCACCTTTTCCCTGACCCCGCCGATAGGCAGCACCTGCCCGGTCAGGGTCAGCTCACCCGTCATGGCCACGCCTTTCTTCGGCGCCTGGTCACGGGCCAGGGACAACAATGCACTGGCCATGGTAATGCCGGCGCTTGGCCCGTCCTTGGGCGTGGCGCCCTCAGGAACGTGCAGGTGAATGAACGCCTCGTTGAAGAAGCCTGGGTCGCCGCCGAACTGTTTGAGGTTGGAGCTGACATAGCTGTAGGCGATTTCCGCGGATTCCTTCATCACGTCGCCCAGCTTGCCGGTCAGCTTGAAGCCACGGTTGAGGGTATGGATGCGGTTGGCCTCGATGGGTAAGGTCGCGCCGCCCATGCTGGTCCAGGCCAGCCCGGTGATCACGCCCTTGCCGGCAAGCACCTGTTCGCTGCGGAACACCGGCATGCCGAGGGAGGCTTCCAGGTCCTTGGGGCCGATCTTCAGCTTGGCCTGGGGATCTTCGAGCAGCTTGACCACCGCCTTGCGCACCAGCTTGCCCAACTGCTTCTCCAGCTGGCGTACGCCTGCTTCGCGGGCATAGCCTTCGATCACCAGGCGCAGCGCGCCGTCACTGATGCCCAGACTGCTCTTGGCCACGCCGGCCTTGGCCAGTTGCTTGGGCCAGAGGTGACGCTTGGCGATGGCCAGCTTTTCTTCGGTGATGTAGCCGGACAGACGGACCACCTCCATGCGGTCGAGCAGCGGGCCGGGGATCGAGTCCAGGGTATTGGCGGTACAGACGAACAGCACCTTGGACAGGTCGAGGCGCAGGTCGAGGTAATGGTCGAGGAAATCGACGTTCTGCTCGGGGTCGAGGGTCTCGAGCAGGGCCGAGGCCGGGTCGCCCTGGTAGCTCTGGCCCATCTTGTCGATCTCGTCGAGCATGATCACCGGGTTCATCACCTCGACGTCCTTCAAGGCCTGCACCAGTTTGCCTGGCTGGGCGCCGATGTAGGTACGACGGTGCCCCTTGATCTCGGCTTCGTCGCGCATGCCGCCGACGCTGAAGCGATAGAAGGGTCGGCCCAGGGATTCGGCGATCGACTTGCCGATGCTGGTCTTGCCCACGCCGGGCGGGCCGACGAGCAACACGATCGAGCCACTGATCTCGCCTTTCCAGGCGCCTACCGCGAGGAACTCGATGATCCGGTCCTTGATGTCGTCCAGGCCCGCGTGATGCTGGTCGAGCACCTTGCGCGCGTGCTTGAGATCGAGCTTGTCCTGACCATACACGCCCCAAGGCAACGCAGTGGCCCAGTCCAGGTAGTTGCGGGTCACGGCATATTCTGGAGAGCCGGTTTCGAGGATGGCCAGTTTGCTCATTTCCTCATCGATGCGTTTCTGCGCGCTCGCTGGCAGGGTCTTGCCTTCCAGGCGCTGCTCGAACTGCTCAAGGTCCGCGCTGCGATCGTCCTTGGTCAGCCCCAGCTCCTGCTGGATGACCTTGAGCTGTTCCTTGAGGAAGAACTGACGCTGATGCTCGCCGATCTGCCGGTTGACCTCTGCCGAGATCTCGTTCTGTAGCCGCGCGACCTCGACTTCCTTGCGCAGCATCGGCAAGACCTTTTCCATGCGCTTGAGCATCGGCACGCAGTCCAGCACTTCCTGCAGCTGACTGCCGGTGGCCGAGGTCAGCGCGGCGGCGAAATCGGTGAGTGGCGAAGGGTCGTTGGGACTGAAGCGGTTGAGGTAGTTCTTGAGCTCTTCGCTGTACAGCGGATTGAGCGGCAGCAGCTCCTTGATCGCGTTGATCAGGGCCATGCCGTAGGCTTTGATCTCGTCGGTCGGTTCGGAAAGCTGGCGCGGATACTCGACCTCTACCAGATAGGGAGGTCGATGATGCTTGAGCCAGGTGCGGATTCGCACGCGGGTCAGGCCCTGGGCGACGAACTGCAGCTTGCCGTTCTCGCGGCTGGCATGGTGGACCTTGACCAGGGTGCCATATTCGGGAAGCGCGGAGGTATCGAAGTGACGATGATCTTCCGGCGGGGTGTCCATGAAGAACAGCGCCAGCGAGTGATGGGGCGTCTTGGCCACCAGGTCGAGGGTCTCCGCCCAAGGCTCCTCGTTGACGATCACCGGCAGGACCTGGGCCGGGAAGAACGGGCGATTGTGGATCGGAATCACGTAGACCTTGTCGGGCAGCTGCTGCCCCGGCAATGCCAGATGATGCCCCGGCACGGCCTGGGCATCGATGTGTTCGACTTCGCTGTTATCGTCTTGATGTTCCGGGAAATCCTGCTGGTCGCTCATGGGGCACCTGCGTGAATGACTATGGTGCTTAGATGGGGCACGGCGCCCCGGGTTTCAAGCCGGGCAGCGGCAGGTGGCAGGCTGCAGGCTGCAAGCAGAAGCGGGGCCGTGCGGACCCCGCCTCTTGCAGCTTGCAGTTGCCCCGCCCGCCGCTCAGCGCAGCTTGTAGGCAATGATGTAGTCGCCCATCTTCGTCCCCAGCGAGCCATGCCCCCCGGCGGTCACCAGCACGTACTGCTGGCCATCCTTGCCGGTGTAGGTCATCGGCGTCGCCTGGCCGCCGGCCGGCAGGCGGGCCTTCCACAGCTCCTTGCCATCGTTCACGTCATAGGCACGCAGGTACTGGTCGAGGGTGCCGCTGAGAAAGCCCACACCGCCCGCGGTTACGATCGAGCCACCCATGCTCGGTACGCCCACCGGCAGGCCGATCGGCACTGGAGTGCTGTCGCGCGTGGTGCCGTTCTTGTGCTTCCACACCACCTTGTTGGTGAACAGGTCGATAGCGGCCACGTAGCCCCAGGCTGGCGCCTGGCAGGGCACTCCCAGGGGCGACAGGAACGGGTGCATGATCACGGCATAGGGCGCGCCGGTGTTGGGCTGCACGCCACTGGTCTCGCTTTCGCGCTTGCTTCCGGCCTGGACCTGTTCACGTGGGACCATCTTCGAGACGAAGGCCATGTAGTTGGGCGAGGTGAACAGCAGCTGGCGTACCGGGTCGACCGAAACGCTGCCCCAGTTGAACACGCCCACGTTGCCTGGATAGACCAGCGAACCCTGCTCGGAGGGCGGAGTGTATTGGCCTTCGTAGCGCAGCTGGCGGAACTGGATCCGGCACAGCATCTGGTCGAACGGCGTGGCGCCCCACATCGCGCGCTCGTCCAGCTCGGGGCCGAGCAGGTTGAGGTCCGAGCGTGCCTGGGTCGGCGAGGTCCAGTCGCCCTCGACCGCGCCCTGCGGTACCGGAATTTCGCGGATCGGTACGATAGGCGTGCCGTCCCGACGATCCAGCACGTACAGGCTGCCTTGCTTGGTAGGCACGATGACGGCTGGCTTTATGCCGTCATCGGTCTTGAGATGGACCAGGGTCGGCTGGCTACCGACATCCATGTCCCACAGGTCGTGGTGGGTGAACTGGTAGTTCCAGCGGACCTTGCCGGTGGCCAGGTCCAGGGCGACGATACCGGCGCTGAATTTTTCGGCGCCAGGCGTGCGATCGGCTCCCCACTGGTCGGGGGTCTGGTTGCCCAGAGGCAGGTAGATCATGCCCAGTTTCTCGTCGGCGCTGGCGATCGACCACATGTTCGCCGAATTGCGACTGTAAGTCTGGCCCGGCGCGAGCGGGCGGGTGTCGTCAGGGTTGTTGCTGTCCCAGTTCCAGACCAGGCGGCCGTCATGCACGTCATAGGCGCGAATCACGCCGGAAGGCTCGTTGGTCGACTCGTTGTCGGTCACGTGGCCACCGATGATCACCAGATCGCGGGTGATGACCGCGGGCGAGGTGGAGTAGTAGCCGCCTGGCGTGAAGGGGCCGATGCCTTGGGTCAGGTCGATCACGCCCTGGTTGGCGAAGCCTTCGCAGACCTTGCCGGTATCGGCATCGAGGGCGATCAGGCGCGCATCGGCGGTCGGCAGGTAGAGGCGGCGAGGACAGGCCCGGGCCACCTCCAGCCCCGCGGGCGAGATCTTCGGCGCCGGGGTGCCGTCGCGGCTGACATAGCGATTCTCGTCATAGTACGAGACGCCGCGACAGGTCATGTGGGCGAACCCCTTGAAGCCGTTCGGGCTCTTGATTCGCGGATCGAAGCGCCAGATCTGTTCGCCGGTATCGGGGTTCAGGGCCAGGACATGACCGTGGGGGGTGCAGGCGTAGAGCATGCCGTTGACCTTGAGCGGCGTGTTCTGACTGGTGATTTCCACCGGATCGTTCTCGGTCGGCAGGTCACCGGTGCGGATTCGCCAGGCTTCCTCCAGCCGGTAGACATTCTGCGGGGTGATCTGGCGCAGTGGCGAATAGCGGTCGCCGTGTTCGGTGCGACCATAGGCCTGCCATTCTCCATCGGGCATCGCAGGCGCCGCGCTGGCCATCTCGCTGTTGTCGCGACCCAGTTCTCCACGAATCTCGCCAGGATGGGTGAACTGGCTAGCCAGGGCGCAGGCTCCAGAGGCCACGACCGCGGCGCCCAGCAAGGCAGTGTTGGCCTTCGATGCCGGGCCGACCAAGGGACGGCGCGTCCACGGCAGCAACAGCAGCACGCCAAGGGCGAACCAGATGGCCAGCCGCGGTACCAGCTGCCACCAGTCCAGACCCACCTCCCACAGCGCCCAGACGGTGCTGGCCAGCAATACCACGCCGTACAGGCCAAGGCCGATGCGACGCCTGGCCAGCAGCAGTAGCCCGGACAAGCCGAAGCCGATGCCAGCGAGCAGGTAATACGGCGAACCCCCCAGCCGGCTAAGCAGGATGCCGCCAGCCAGCAGCCCCAGCCCCATGAGCACCAGCAGCGCGCCGAGCAGGCGTGGCAGCCACGGCGTTCCATCCTTGGTAGTCGCAGAACTCATCGTTGGTGTCTCCATGATTGAGAAACGAGAGAAGGGTTGCTCGACAGCCGCACGAGCGTGGATGCCGGAACCATGGCAGACCCGCTCGTTGCTTGCCCTGCGCTAAACGATCTGTGCGCAGGGACCGCCCAGGCGTATGCCAGCGTGTTCCGTTCCTGGCATTGACTCGCATGGCGGGTCGCAGTTCGATCCGACTGCCAGGCGATGCGCCTGGTCGAGCCAACCCGGCGGCACGGGCGGTGTGTCTGACAGACGCCTGCCCGGTGGCGGTGTGGGGAGGTTCGCGCTGCAAGCGCGCAAGATGCTGCCGGAACGCAGGTCCGGCAGCGGCAGGCATTCAGAACGAAGTGCGCAGGCCCACTTCGACACTGCGGCCAGGGGCGGGCGCGATGTCCCGCAGGATCGAACTGGCGTAGCGCACGGTCTGGTCGGTGAGGTTTTCCCCGCGCACGAATGCCAGCCATTGGCTCTGACCGACATCGAAGCGATAGCCAAGGCTCGCCCCGAGCGTGGTGTAGCCGTCGGTGCTGGTTTCGTTGTCCGGCCTGCGTCGCTGCGAGGCGGCATGCTGTACGTCCAGGCGCGCCTGCCAGTTCTGCTGTTCCCAGAGCAGGGCGCCGTTCAGGCGCAACGGCGCGATACGTGGCAATGGTTCGCCAGTGTCGAGGTTCTTGGCCCGGGTGTAGTCACCCGAGAGTTCCACGGCGAAGCTGCCGTAGCGGTTCTCGCTCAGTTGCCAGCGATCCTGGGCCTCGATGCCATAGAAGCGGGCGCGCACGCCCTGGTACAGATACTCAGGCAGATCGCCATGGTCATGGTCGTGGTCGTGGTCGTGGTCGTGGTCGTGATCATGGTCGTGACCTTCGCGCAGATTGCCGCTGCCGATCAGACCGATGTAGTTGCGGAAGTGGCTGTAGAACAGGCCAACACTGCCTTTGTGGGTGCCGTTGTCGAAGCGTAGGGCCAGGTCGGCGGAGATGGCTTTTTCCTTGTCCAGGCCCGGATCGCCCACTTCATAGGCTCCGGTAGCCACATGAGCGCCGTTGGCGTACAGCTCGTAGAAGGTCGGGGCTCGCTCGGTGTAGCCCAGGTTGCCTGCCAGCGACCAGACCGGGTCGAGCTGATAGACCGCTGCGCTCGACAGGCTGCCTGCGGTGAAGCTGCTCGAGCCATCGGCTGCGAGGAAGTGCTCGTTGCCCTTGGCGTCCGGATCGACCTGGGTGTGCTCCAGGCGCCCGCCCAGGCTCAGCTCCAGCCTATCGCTGGCCTGCCACCGCTCCAGGGCGAAGAGGGCGACGCTATCGGTATCGGTATGCGGGACGAAGGCTTCTTCGCCCAGGGCGGAGAACTCGCTGCGACTCACCTGGGCGCCGAGCACGCCTTCGACAGGGCCCAAGGGCTGGTGGCGCGCCTCCAGGCGTGCCTCGTAGCCCTTGTTCTTGAACGTGGTATGAACTTCGCCAGCTTCGATCTCGCTGTGCTCGTAGTCGGTATAGCCGGCATCCAGTTTCACGGAGCTGAAAGGGCCGTCGAGATCGTCGATCTGCGCAGCGAAACCGTAGTGCTCCTGCTCCATGTCCAGGCGCACGCCCGGCTCGGCTACCGAACCATAGTCGCTGTCGTAGCGGCTATACGACAAACCCGCGTAACCATGGTCCCAGTGGTAGGCTCCACCCAGCGCGCCGCCATCCTGGCGACCATCGCTGTTTTCCAGGCGGTGCCGACTGCCCGGTTCGGCGGCGTCGCGCACCTTCGAGGCACGGGCGTAGCCGGGGATGCGCAGGTCGTTGAACCGACGACTGTTGGCGTCCAGGTGCAGAGCGAAGGTGCCATTCCCGGCCTCCAGCTTGCCGGCGCTGCTTCGAGTGGTGTCGGCACCGCCATAGCGAAGCTCGCCGGCGCCATGGATGCCGTCGATCGGCGTATCCGGGATGCGGTTGTCGAAGGTGTTGACCACCCCACCGATGGCATTGCCGCCGTAGAGCAAGGCCGCAGGGCCGCGCACGATTTCGATGCGCTCGACACTGTTGGGGTCCAGCGGCACGGCGTGGTCGTAGGACAGCGACGAAGCGTCCAGGGCGCCGACGCCGTTGCGCAGTATGCGGATGCGGTCGCCATCCAGGCCGCGGATCACCGGCCGGCTGGCACCGGGGCCGAACCAGGTGGAGGCGACGCCAGGCTGGCGATCGAGCGTCTCGCCGAGGCTGCCGTGCTGCGCCTGCAGCAGCCGTTCGCCTTCGAGCACGGTGCTCGGTGCAGCCAGTTGTCGACTACCCAAGGGGTTGGCCGTGATGACCTGGGTTTGGAGTTCCACGGCCTGGCCAGGCGTGGATGCCAGCCACAAGGCGGCGGCCAGAGGTGAAAGACGCAGTGACGGAACGAGCATGGAACGTAGGATCCTTGGATGATGAGTTATAGTTACAATATAACATCCTAATTGCTCGCACGGATCTTGGACAGATTTGCCTGTGCTGGCGCTGGCCGTGCTCTACGAGTCGTGTATCGTAGAAACCTTTTCCACTGTTGGAGTACAGGCATGGGCACCGCCCGACATGACGCATTGCATGGCAAGACGCTGGAGCAGGTGCTCACCGCTCTGGTCGAGCACTACCAATGGCAGGGGCTGGCTCGACGCATCGATATCCGTTGCTTCAAGAGCGATCCAAGCATCAAGTCGAGCCTGGCGTTCCTGCGCAAGACGCCATGGGCGCGGGAGAAAGTCGAAGCGCTCTATGTCGAGTTGCATCACAAGGCCGGTTGAATGGCGAGGCATCCATGGCTGACGCTGGCCGCCGTGCTTGGCTGGAGCGGCGTGGCGATTCAGGTGCAGCTGGTATTGCTGGCTCGTTGGGAGCAGCAGGCCAGTTTGCTGGGGGGACTGGTCAGCGTCTTCAGCTACTTCACGATCCTGAGCAATACCCTGGCGGCGACCGTCTTGAGCTACGCCGCGTTCGGCCGGGAAGGAGCAGCCAAGCGTTTCTTTCTCGACCCCAGGGTCGGCTCGGGCGTGGCTGCCAGTATCCTGCTGGTGGCGAGCGCCTATGGGCTGCTGCTGCGCCACCTGTGGCAGCCGCAAGGCTGGCAGTGGCTGGCCGACGAACTGCTGCATGACATCATGCCGACCGTGTTCACGGCGTATTGGTGGACAAGCGTGCCCAAAGGCACGCTGCGCCTGCGCCACCTGGCAGCGTGGAGCCTCTATCCGATTGTGTACTTTGCCTTCGTGCTGTGGCGCGGCCGCGAAATCGGCGTGTACCCATATCCATTCATCGATGTGGCCAGCCTCGGCTACTGGCAGGTCTTGCTCAATGCCGCTGCGGTGCTTGGCGGATTTCTCGGCATCGGTCTGGTACTGCTGGGGCTGGACCATTGGCAAGGCCGACGCCTGACCAGAATGGGGCAGGCTTGAGCCTCACGCGTCGTCGGCGGTGCCGTCCAGGCGCCAGTAGGCAGCTGCCTTGAGTGCCTGTTCCGGCACGCCCTTTTCCAGCAGTAGCGTTTTTGCCTGGCGTGTCAGCGATCTTTCCAGGGCGACCCAGCCGTATAGCGAGCCACGCGGCAGCTGAAGCTGACGCAGGCGATCGAGCAGCGCTTGCTGATGGCGCAGGACCCAGATGACTTCGACATCCGCCTTGCTCGTCAGCACCTGGCGCTCGTGCTCGTCTTCGATCTGGATCACCGCCACCACCTGGCGACCTGCGGGCAGCTCCTCGAGACGCCGAGCAATGGCCGGGATGGCGGTCTCATCGCCAATCAGCAGATAGCTGTCGAAGACGTCCGGCACCACCAGCGAGGCACGCGGACCGGCGATATGCAGGACCTGGCCAGGGGTTGCCTGGGCTGCCCAGGTCGAGGCCGGGCCATCGCCATGCAGGACGAAGTCGATGTCCAGTTCGTTGTGCGCCAGATCGATGCGGCGTGGGGTGTATTCACGCATGGTCGGGCGTGCACCGCCGTCGCGGCCGAGGCTGCGGGCCTCGATGGCCTGCTGCTGCTCCGCTGTCAGGGCGAACAGCAGCTTGACGTGATCGTCGCTGCCGAGGCTGAGAAACCCTTGCAACTCCTCGCCGCCAAGGGTGATGCGGCGCATGCGTGGCGTCAGGTCGGTCACGCGCAGCACTTGCAATCGGCGCTGGCGGATCTCGTGGTTGACGCGATGGGGGGTGTCGCTCATGGGTTGTTCTCCTGAACGGGGTCGGCTGGCGCCGCGGCGATGGCCTTGGCGGTATCGTTGAGCAGGTTGCTGACCCGCTCGATCTCGGTAGGGGTCCAGCGTCCACCATGCATGTGCAAGGCATGGCGCAGGTTGCAGACTGCCTCATGGATCTGGGCTGGACGCTCGTGCCCGCGCAGCGCGCGCTTGCTCACCTCGATGCGCATGCGCAGTCCCTCCAGGGCGATGGCCTGGTCGGCCAGCGAGGCCCGCCCGGCGTCGGTGATGCCGTAGAGACGTTTGCTGCCTTGTGGCTGGCCGGCGATCAGTTCGGCTTCCTCGAGGAAGTTGAGGGTCGGGTAGATCACGCCGGGGCTGGGGCTGTAGGCACCTTCGAACAGGTTCTCGATCTGGCGGATCAAGTCATAGCCGTGGCCGGGTTGTTCGCCGAGCATGGCCAGCAGCAGCAGCTTGAGGTCGCCGGGAGCGAAGACCCGTGGGCCGCGTTCGCCGCGGCCGGCTCGCCGTTCCAGCGTTTCAAGGCCAGTAGGGTGGGGCATGGTCAGGTCCTGTGTGTGAAGACCTGGCGATATTACTCAAGATATATCTTTGAACAAATCGGAAATGATGATGATTATCATCAACCCCATGGATAGGTGGACTGTTCGCGCACGTACTCAGCGCATGGCCATGTGGGGCACGGTGCACTGGGTGGCACTCGCCGGTTCCAGGTAAGGCATGAGGATGGGCGCCATGCCCTTGAGCACCTGCACTGGAAGGGCCGAAGTGAACTTGAAGGCTTCGGCGGCACGTCCCTGCACGAAGGCGGTGAGGGTGCCGAAATGGTTGTCGCCGAGGAAGAACACGAAGGTCGCGGTGCGGTTGAGTGAACGCGAGCCGATCAGCCGGCCACCAGCGCCGAAGCGTTCGATGCGGTTGTCGCCAGTGCCCGTCTTGCCACCCATCACCAGCGAAGTGCCATCTTGCAGCTTGAAGATGCCTGACACGCGCCGTGCGGTACCTGCCTCGACCACTTCCGAGAGCGCCCCGCGCAGGGCCCGGGCAACCTCTACGGGAAGGATCCGCCGGCCCCGGTCCGGATCGCTGACCAGGCGCGTCTCGTAGGGTGTACCGGCGGCGAAGTGCAGGGTGTCGATACGCAAGGTCGGCAAGCGCACCCCATCGTTCTGGATGATGCCGATCAGCTCCGAGAGCGCCGCCGGACGATCGCCGGAGCTGCCGATCGCGGTGGCCAGCGAGGGCACCAGGTGATCGAACGGGTAACCGACCCGTTTCCAGCGCTGGTGAATGTCGAGGAACGCTTCGATCTCCAGCATCGTACGTACCCGACTGTCACGCGCGCCCTGGTGGCGGCTCTTGAACAGCCAGCCGTAGACTTCCTGGCGCTCGAAGCGGCTGGCGTTGAGCGCGTCGCTGAGCGAGGCGCCAGGATGCTTCAGCAGATAGCCCAGCAGCCAAAGGTCGAGCGGGTGGACCTTGGCGATGTAGCCTTGGTCTGGCAAGTCGTATCTACCCGGACCGTAGCTGTCGTACAGCTCGACCAGGCGCGTGTCGGTGAGCCTGGCCAGCGCCGCCTTGTTGTCCTGGCTGTGCCTGCGGACGAAGGAGGCGAAGGTTTCCTGGCTGGCCTCGGGAAACAGGTAGCGGTGCACCGCGGCCAGCCGTTGGGGCGTGACCCGCATGCCGTCGAGGAAGGTGTCCAGGCGTTGCTGGGACGTCTTGCGCTGGTATTTCTTCCAGAACCGCATCAGGTAGTGGCTACCCTCACGATCGGCGAAACGGGCCAGGTATTCCTGACGCCGCGGATCGGCGTCGTCCTTGAGCAGCGGCTCGCGGTTGAAGGGTTGCTGGTAGGTGACATAGCGCACGATGTCACGCATGAGCCGGATGAATGGCAGGTTGATCGACTCGCGCAAGGCTTCCTTGAGAGTCGGGTTGCGACCGTTGTCCTGGCGGCGAAAGTTGTTGAACACATGCATCCCGCCACCAGTGAAGAACGCCTCGCCAGGGCTCGCCGAATACTTGCGTTCCAGGGCGGCCTCGAGCATGGCGGCCAGGTTCTGGTCCTTGCTGTTGCGCATCAGCCAGTCGAGCGACCAGCGGCTGAGGTGGTCCAGGTCGGCGACCTCGACTTTCCTCAGTTCCGCCACGGGTTTGCCAGCGTAGCGGGCATGCAGCTCGGCGATGATCTCAAGATAGGTCGTCATGACCCGCAGCTTGGCCGTCGAGCCCAGTTCCAGCTTGCTGCCTTCATTGATGTCGAAGGGCTGGTCGGTACTGTCGGTCTGCACCCGGACTCGCGACCCGTCGGCGGTGCGTTCGAACAGTGTGAAGCTGTAGCGCACCTGGTCGGTGGTATTGGGCGTGAGCAGGCGCTCGCCGATCAAGCCGAGCTGGGCAGCGAACGCCGGGTCGGAAAGCCGCCTGAGGTAGTCGCTGGCCTGCAGTTGCAGGCCGGCTTGCAGTGTGCTGGTGGCCGACAGGTCGAGACGATCGAGGTCATACAGCGGCCGATTGAGCATGCCGGCCAGGCGGTTGCGAGCCAGGCTGATGCCTTTGTTGGTGATGATCGGCTGGATGGTCGGCTGGGCGACCCAGTCCCGGTAGATGGCCTTGCTCGCCAGGGCCGCTTCGGCCAGTGGCCGTTCGACGATGCCATTGTTCGCCAGGACGCGGATGTGCGCGTCGGTAAGCTCGGCCAATTCGATGCGGCCTTTGGCCAGGTAATGCGACGGCCGCCGCTGGGCGATCATCAGCGACAGCACCTGACGCAGGGCCAGGCCACGCGCGGCGAGACTTTGCGCGTCGCTGGCGGTAGACGAGAGAGCCGTGTTGACCTGCTGGAAATCGGCGCCATACCAGACCCTCAGGCCCTCGGCCATCCCGTGCACTTCGCCATGTCCGGGCACGGCGGACAGCGGCACGCTGTTGAGGTAGTCGCGCACGATACGGTGACGCGCCTGGGTGGTGTCTGGGCCGCCCTGGTAGGCCCGGACGCTGGCCGAGAGCATCTGGCGAATCTTTTCCGCGCCCGAGACGGTCAGCCCGTCGGGGGAGTGGCGGTACTTTTCCAGCTGCGTGGCCAAGGTGCTGCCGCCTGCCGACTGGCCAGGCAGCGCCAGGTACTTGGCCACCTGCGAATAGGCTGCCTTGGCGAAGCGCGGCCAGTCCACCGCCGGGTTGTTGCGCGGATCGTCCGGGTCGAGCAGGTTGCGGTTCTCGATGAACAGAAGACTGTTGACCACGACCGGCGGAATCGAATCGAAATCGGGATACAGCTGCTGGGGATAGTCGTAGCGATACAGGGTGTCGCCGCGGCAATCGGTGATCGACAGGCCGGCCTGGATCTTTTCCTGGTAGGGCACGAACAGGCCATGGTCGACATAGCGCATCAATGCGGGCGAAAAGCGGACCTGCTCGCTGATCAGGTAGTCGCGCTTGAGCAGACGAGGCAGGAACTCCCCCAGTGCGCTATAGCCCAGGCGCTTGTCGAAAGGGCCCTCGCCCGGATAGACGATGGCGTCGCTGGCCCCGGGCTGCAGCGAGTAGGTCAGGCTGGCGGCCAGCCGGCTGAATTCGCGCGACTGGAACTGCGAAGTGTGCATTTCATCGTAGGCGGCAAAGCCGACGATGACGATCGCCACCACCAGCACCACGGCGAACAGACGCCACCACAAACGACGCTGGCGCGATGGAGGCGGCGTCGGCGCCTGCGCCGCGGTCTCATCGGGCCGGTCCGTCCTGGTTGGTTCCGATTGCCACAACACGCCCATAATTCGTCCGGCCTTATATTTTCGTCCTGCTTGTCTGAAGCTTAGACGCCGGGGGAGTTCGATGAAAATTTTGTGAAAAGGCGGCGAGGCGCAAGCCGTTTCGGAGCGAAACCGCTGGCGTGCAAAAGTTCATGCTCCCCAGGGAACTTCCAGGAGCCGCAGGCTCGCTTTGCTTGCAGACCTACCCAAACCCTACGCTTGAGTTGTATGTTATAAGGTATCTAAAAACCAGAGGGTACTTGTATGAAAGCCGGCATTCATCCTGAATACAGAACCGTCTTGTTCCACGATACCGCCGCCGACGTATTCTTCCTCATCGGATCGACAGCTGAAACCGATCGCACTTACCAGCATACCGACGGCCAGACCTATCCCTACGTCGCGCTGGACGTATCCAGTGCCTCGCACCCGGTATACACCGGCCAGCAGCGTAAGGCGCAGTCGGAAGGACGGGTCGCCGGGTTCAACAAACGCTTCGCCGGCTTTGCCGCCAAGCCGGTCAAATGAATGGCCGCGCACCGCGCAGCAGGCATTGTTGCCATCGTGGCTGGTATGATCGTCGCGCTCCCTGACTCCGGACCCTGCGACCCATGAACGCCACCCTGCACATCGCCGCCGCACTGTTGATCGATCCCCAAGGCCGTACCTTGCTCGTACGCAAGCGTGGCACCCTGGCCTTCATGCAGCCGGGCGGCAAGATCGACCCGGGCGAGTCGCCGCGTGACGCACTGGCGCGCGAGCTGCATGAGGAGCTGGGCCTGCGCATCGACCCGACACGGGCGGTGTACCTGGGCAGCTTCAGTGCGCCGGCGGCCAACGAACCGGGCTTCATCGTGCAAGCCGAACTGTTTCGTGTCGACAGTGGCGAGGCGGTCTGGCCGGCGGCTGAAATCGAAGAGCTGGCCTGGCTTGGGCAGGACGAGGCGACGACGCTGACACTGGCGCCCCTGACCCGCGATTCGATTCTGCCGCTGTATCGCCAGGCGCTTGCAGTCAGCGCACCGCGCTGACGCCATCGAGTGTGGCGAACGAAGTGTCCTTGGCGGTCAGCAGGAAGTCGCGCATGTAGGGCGCGTCGAGCATGTCGGTGCGTACGGCCGCGTAGAGCGTGGCGAACAGACCCTTCTCGCCCAGGCGCTTGGCCTTGACGTAGCCCCGCGAGCTGTATTCGTGCAGCGCCCAGTGGGGCATGCCGCAGACGCCACGGCCACTGGCCACCAGTTGCATCATCATCACCGAGAGCTCCGAGGTGCGGATCGCCGCCGGTTCGATGTCGGCCGGCTCCAGGAAGCGGGTGAAGATATCCAGTCGATCACGTTCCACCGGGTAGGTGATCAATGTCTGGTCGGCCAAGTCCTGGGGCACCACGTAGGGTTTGCCAGCCAAGGCGTGCTGGTTGGCCACGGCCAGCATGGCTTCGTAGGTGAACAGCGGGACGTAGGTAATGCCGGGCAGGTCCAGCGGATCGGAGGTGACCACCAGGTCGAGATCACCGCGCGCCAGCGCCGGCAGCGGCGCGAAGGCGAAGCCCGAGGCCAGGTCGAGCTCGACTTCCGGCCAGGCGTCACGGAACTGGTCGATGGTCGGCATCAGCCACTGGAAACAGCTATGGCACTCGATCGCCATGTGCAGGCGTCCCGCTGTTCCCCCGGCCAGCCGGGCGATATCGCGTTCGGCGCCGCGCAGCAGCGGCAAGGTCGCATCGGCCAGCTGCAGCAGGCGCAGGCCGGCGCTGGTGAAGCGAATGGGCTTGGTCTTGCGCACGAACAGTTGCAGGCCCAGGCGCTCCTCGAGCTCCTTGAACTGGTGCGACAGGGCCGACTGGGTCAGGTGCAGGCGTTCGGCGGCTTCGACGAGGCTGTCGGCCTCGCGCAGGGCATGAAGGGTTTTCAGGTGACGGATTTCCAGCACGTTCGATCTCGCGATGAATCTTGGATGAGGGCAGATAGGTGTTGAGTTTCCCTCATGCACGAGCCACTGTCGATGCTGCTGGCAAGCCGCTGTGGCGCAGCAGGGCTCCGCCACAGCGGCTGGGTCAGAGCCCGGCGAAGTGCGCCATGGCCACCTGGCGTCCGATGGGGCCACGCCAGATCGTATCCTGCCCGATATTGGCTTGTTGCCACTGTGCACCGCGATAGCGGTCTTCGCGACGTTTAAGGTGCGCTGCGGTGTAGGCCTCGAATGGCGCCTCGGCGCTGCGATAGTGGAAGTGGGCATACCAGATCACCGGCTGGCCAGGCGCTGTCGCATCGCGAACCTCGTATTCCTGCAGGTAGTCGCGCTCGGCCAGCCGTTGTCGTTGCTCCAGACGGTGCAGGCTGGTCTCGCCCTGTTCCAGCAGATACACCAGCTGCCCTTCGCCCGGCGTCTGGCTTTGCTTGATCTGGGTGACACGCATGGCCTTGCCCTGGTCACGCAAGGCCCCGGCCTGCTCCCTCAAGCGCGCCGCTTCGCTCGCGCCAGGGTCGAGTTCGAGCAGACGACTGGCGTAGCTTTCCAGGTCTTCGGCCTTGATCACCAGCATGTGTTCGAGATCGGCTGCCAGCATGCCCTGGCGCTGATAGGACTGGATACGCCGGCGGTAGTCGTCGAGCTGCGCGGTCACCTCTCTGGCCACCATGCGCAGCTCGCGCAGCTCATGTTCACGCGGCTTGCGTGCGGCCTGCTGGAGCTGCCAGCGATCGCCCTGGGCCCTTTCGAACCGGCGCAAGACCTGGCCATCGTCGCCACGCATGACGATCTGCTCGGGACGGTTGCCGCTTGCCGCGATGAAGTCGCCGACCTTCAGCTGGCCGTCGACGGTCAGAAACAGCCTCGGGCTGCGAGCTGGCGCCTGGCGCATCTGCTCCAGTGCCGGCAGCCGTCGGAGCTTGCGGTCGCTTATCTCGATCAAGGTATCGAGGTTGTCCTGCAGCAGTTTGAAATAATGCTCGTCGAACAGATCCGCAAGCGTCGAATGCGTTGCCTGCAAGCGCTTCTTGTACAGCTCGAACGCGCTGCGAGCCTGTTGATGGATCGTCCGGCGTTCCGCGGTGCTGACCTTCACGCTATGCAGGTCGAGCAGTGTACCGTGCAGATCCAGCGCCTCGTCCTCGAACGTCTTGAGCCTTTCGAGCAGGAACTGGGCGACGACGGACATGTTTTCGTGGCGATGCGCCGCGTGGATCAGGTGATGAGTCTGGAAGAACGCGCGCAATTCGCTGCTCAGGGCATCGCGGGTGCGCTCGAAGGCGGTTCGCAAGGCCGTGGAACGCTCAGCCAGCGGGTACCAGCTGGCCAGTTCGTCCATGGACTGGAAAAGACGTTCGCGAATCGCCAGCTGTTCGATCGATACCCTGCGCAACTGACGCAGCGCGGGCAGCTGTTCGCGCAGGTTCGGCAAGCGCCCGATGGCCTGCTTGACCTTGATGCCTTCCCACAGCAGCGCCTGGCTGCGCAAGGCTTGCAGTTCGAGCAGGCTGAGCAGCCGCTCACAGATGAGCTTGGCCACCCGGCCCTTCTGCTGCATGGGTATCTGTCGGTTGCGTCCCGCGGTTAGCGGCAGGTAGTCGTCCCAAGACCGGTAGAGCTGCTTGGCCAGACGGATATCGGTATGACAGGCGTCGAGCAAGGCCGGTAACTGCGCGAGCTTCTGCTCCGGCGTGCTTCGTTCGTAGATCTCGAACAGCGCGTTGCTGCGGGCCAAGGCATCCTGCGTGCGGGCTTCATCAGCGAATGCCTGGGCTTGCAGCATGCGCTGGCGGCGGTAGTGCCGATCCACCAGAAAGCGTGGCAGCCGCTCGCGCACCGCGGCAGGCCAGTAGGGATCGAGCCGGTCGGCCAGGCGTCCGAGCGTCTGGCCCCCAGCGGAACCGCCGCCTAGCACGTGCACGCCATACAGCGCCATATGAGTATCCCACTGGCCATTTTCGTCCAGTGCCACGGCGCGCTGCCAGGTCAGGTTGCGATTGCCTTGCAGGCGCCAGGTGTGGGCCGTGGCATCCCAGCGGACCTGGAAAGGCCTACCTTCGATCAGGATGAAGTCGCCCTCGGAGTGGCGATAGACGCCTCGGTAGCGGCCTTCGTTGCCAGGCTGCAGGCCCTGGAGCAGCAAGGGTCGAGCGTGTTCATAGCCTGCCAGGCGCTGCAGCTTCTGGCTGGCGCTGCCATCGGGTCGCCAGGCCTTGGCTGCGCCTGCGCCCAACTGAGCCATATGGCGACGCTGTACTGCCCGGCGCAGGGCGCTGGCGTCTAACGCAGCGCCAGGGACCAGGTCCATGGCCGCATCGATGAACGCCAGCAGGGCATCGTTCAGCGCGGCGATACCGCGCGCCGTTTCGCCTTCGATGAAGCTCGAGACCGATTCTGCCGTGGCGTCCAGAAAGTCGTACAGACCGATCACGGTGCCGACGAAGGGCACCACGCTCAGGGCCATCTTCAGGTAGTTGAAGACCAGCCGGCTCTCGTAGGCGAACTGCCTCATCCATAAGTCGTGGTTGGAGCGCGAGCTTGCCCGGTGGGCCTCGATGAGCCTGCCCATCTGCGCCTCGAGCAGCAGCTCGGGCAGTGTCAGGTGGGCAGGCCAGCGCGCACCTACGGCAATGATGGCATCGAAACCTCGAATCCTTGCCTGACGGATACGCCAGCGATGAGCCGCTGGATCCCCGAGCAAGGCGCGATCGGCCAGATAGGCGATTTCCCGTTCTTGCGCGCACTCCTGATACAAGGCCCAGCGGGCATCCTCCAGGCTGGGGTACTGGCGAATCGGCTTGTCCAAGTGTTCCGGTCGATAGAGCAGGGTGAGGCCACTGGCCTGGTCCTCGATGAAGGTGATGCCCGACAGCGTGACAGGTCGGTCCTCGGTGTCCGGTCCGCCTGTCGTCAGCAGCGCGGCCAGCAGCCGAAGGCCAGGCGCGCCAGGCGTATCGATCGCCCGCTGCAGGCTTTGCCGGGCGGCACTGTCCAAGTGTCCTTGGCCATGTAGCAACACGCCTTGGATGCGCAGCATCGCCTGCAGTGGCCTGAGCAGGCATTCGCGTCGATGGGCCCGGGCGTGCGGGGTCTCTTCGAGGCCGCCGTAGGCTGCCCGGATGATGGACTCGTAGGCCGTGGCCAGGTCGAGCTGGCCGGCCAGTCGGCGGATGTACTGCGCCGTGAGGCCTTGTTCGAGCGCTCGGTTCGAGGCGCCATCCGCGGACTGCGTCAGCAGGCGCATGAAGCGCAGACGCAGCGCGGTCGGCTCGTCGACGTTGTGCAGCAGTAGGTCTTCCAGGGGCAGGGTTTCACGTGCCTCGCCTGGCACCAGGCGTCGCTTGACAGGCACGCCAGGAGCGCCGCTGCCGGCAATCGGATCGTCGATCCAGCGCGTGCTGGTCGGCAGCTCGATGCGGATGGCCGTGCCGTCGTAGGCCGGAAAGTCCTGGCGCAGGCGGTCCGTGACTTGCTGTCTGCAAAACAGCCGCCGGTCTGGCAGGTCACGCTCGAGCAAGGCTCTTGCCTGGCCTGCGGCGGCGATATACGTCTCAACCAGGCTCTTGAGCAGGTCGCGCGATGCGTCAGGCAAGCGCTTGAGCCATTCCGGGGTCGCTCCGGCGACCTCCAGCACCTGCCGTTGCTGCGCGAGCAGCGCCAGGGCCTGCTCGCGTGCGGCATGGCGTGGCACGCGCAGGCGCTGTGCCAGGCATTCGCGAAGCGCCGGGAGCTCTCGAGCCACGGCTGCCAGGCCTTGCTGGTCCTGGACCTGCCGTGCAAGTTCGCGTGCCTGCGCCAGTAACTGTTCGAGCACATCGGCGATGGCGTCGCCGGTCACGGCCTCGAGACGAAGTCGCTGGCCCTGTTCCGGTCTGACGCCCAGGCACTGCTCCAGCTCAACCTGCGAGCGCAGCCGCAGCAACCCGCCGTGTTCCCCTGGCCAATACAGCAACAAGCCGCCTTCGGCGGCCTCGCCGGCGGCGGTTGGCGCCTGGCTGATGATCAGCGCACCGTGCACGGGCGCTTCGCTGGCCGGTAGCTCTTGCTCCGGCCGCGCTACCTGCTGCATCAACAGCCGGCTGGCGATCACCTGATCGACAGCTGCCTGCGGCCCGGACGCTTGCATCGAGATGGCCTCGACGCGAGTCAGCTCCGCTTCGTCGAGCTGGCCGAGCAAGCGTTGCAAGCGCGCATGGGCGCGCAGCCCGGCATGATGGGCCCGTACCAGTTCGGCCGGCGCACCGACCGACTCGGCAGAAGAATGCCAGTGAGGCGCCTGCAGAAACGGCTCAAGCGCCGCCTGCGCCATCGCTCGCGCTGCCTGCAAGTCCGCCTGGGCTTGCTCTACCAGACCGGGCTGACGTTCAGCCGCGGCCGACAGCGACGCCAGCTGTCGGGCGATCAGGTGCGAGCGAAGGGGCGAGGGAATGTCGCTCGTCAATGCGCCGAAATCGAACAGCGAAGGCGCGACAGCTTCCTCCAGCTCCATCGATTCGCCTGCAGGCGCTGCCAACAACGCGTCGCGGTACCAGGCCAGAGCCAGGTCGTCGGCGATGACCAGAGCGAAGGCCGCATCGCGCCGCAGCGAAGCGCCTGGGTCGTGTGCCAGCGCTGCATTGAGCTTGTCTAGCCAATGCCGATGCCAGGCCTCGAAACCTGCGTCGATAGCGGTGACGGGCTGGCCGTCCAGGGCCTGTCCAGGGGGCACGCCAAGGCGCGCCTGGAGGACTTCGCGTGTCGGGCAGATGACCACCGACGGGGCCTGGTCTGGCCGATAGAGCAGCTGCGCTGGTTCGTCCCGCAGCGTGAAGAGCAAGGCGCCTGGTACCGACGCGACGGCGCTGGCCTGCACCGACAGACCTTGCGACGACCATTGGCCAGTATCCTCGAGCAAGGCGTCGAGCATCGATGCAAGGCTGGCCGGACATTCCATGCCGAGCGAGGCCAGTTCCAGCGCGGCCAGGAAATGCGTCTGGTACAGCCGCCGGCCGTGCTCCAATCGACTGCTGGGCGTGCCTGGCGCACGCGTCTCCCAATAGGCCCGCCATCGGCTGCCGAGCGCGCCGGGCAGGTCCATGGCCGCAAGTTGGCCCAACAGCTCGGCAGGTGTCAGGCCGTCGAGCATTGGCGCGGGTTGGGCGCTACGAATGCGGGCGTTGGCGGCAAGCTGTGCGCCAGCGTCGCCATGCGAGTGCATGAATGCCGCCAGATGTGTCAGGCTGACGAAGTCGAATGAGACCTCGCGCTCTTCGAACACCAGTCCGCTGGTGTCCGGATCGACTTGCCAGCGCTGCCGTAGCAGCTCGCGGATGACCTGGCGAACGGTGGGCGCATGACGCAACAGGTCATGGAATTGCCTGCTCGAGTCGATCAGGCGTTGCTGGGCGGCCAGGGCCAGGGGCGAACAGGGTATCGCCGGGGCCAAGCGCGCGGGGAAGAAGGGCGGGGGCGTCGGGTCATCGAGCAATCCAGTCATGCAGGGCACTCCAATCGATCAGGCCGGATATGGCTCGAGGCATTGAAGCGGGACAGCTCATGTGTGATGCGGTAGATAGGTATCCGTGTGCCGCCGAGCCCTGTCCTGGAGTGTCGTCTCGACGCGGCAGCACCTGTGCGCGGCCTGCCCCTGGCGAGCTGCCGCTCAGCCGAGGCCGTACTTCTTCACCTTGTCGAACAAGGTGGTCTTGGCCATGCCCAGCTCCTGGCTGGCCTGGCTGAGATTGCCGCCGCTGCGTTGCAAGGCATCACTCAGCAGGTTGCGCTCGAACGCCTCCACCGCTTCGGCAAAGCCCAGCCCTTGGCCAGCGCCCTGGCCGGGTTTCTTGAAAACCGGCAGGCCCAGGGCATGACGCTCGGCAACGTTGCGCAACTCGCGGACATTGCCCGGCCAGTCATGGGCCATCAGGCGCGACAGGGTCTGGCTGTCGAGCCCTGGCGGTTGTCGGTCGAAGCGCAAGGCCGCTTGTGCAAGGAAGTGCTCGAACAACTGCAGGATGTCTTCGCGGCGCTCGCGCAAAGGAGGCAGTTCCAGGGTCACGACGTTCAACCGGTAATACAGGTCGCTGCGAAACTGGCCTTTCTGGCCCAGCGCATCGAGATCGGACTTGGTGGCGGCGATGATCCTGCAGTCGACCGCGATGCTCTGGTTGGAACCCAGCCGTTCCAGTGTCCGCTCCTGCAGCACCCGCAGCAGCTTGATCTGCAGGTTGAGCGGCATGCTTTCCACCTCGTCGAGGAACAGCGTGCCGCCGTTGGCATGTTCGATCTTGCCGATGCGCCGTTTGCCCGCGCCGGTGAAGGCGTTGGCTTCATGACCGAAGATCTCGCTCTCGAACAGGTTTTCCGGTAGGCCACCGCAGTTCAGGGCCACGAAGGGCTGGTCATGACGCCGACTGAAATCGTGCAGGCAGCGCGCTACCAGTTCCTTCCCGGTACCGGTCTCGCCTTCGATCAGCACGTTGGCCGACGTGTCGCCGACGTTGGCGATCAGTTCGCGCAACTGTTGCATGGCGGACGAGCGTCCTATGATCCGTGACTCCAGCGTGCCCTGGCTGGCCAGGGCACGTCGCAGGCTATGCACTTCGCGTGACAGGCGGCGCTGCTCGAGGGCGCGTCGTGCGACGCCGACCAGGCGCTCCGGCGAGAAGGGTTTTTCCATGAAGTCGTAGGCACCCGCGCGCATTGCCCCGACCGCCATGTCGATATCGCCATGGCCAGTGATCAGCACCACTGGCAGGCTACTGTCGCGCGCCTTGAGCCGGTCGAGCAGTTCCCGGCCATCCATGCCCGGCAGGCGAATGTCACTGACCACGATACCGGCGAAATCCTCGCCGATACGTTCGAGCGCCTGCTCGGCACTGCCCACTCCTTCGCAGGGAATGTCCTCGAGCGCGAGGGCTTGCTGGCAGCCGAGCAGCACATGGGGATCGTCCTCGACGATCAGGACGGTGAGGGGCTCAGGGTTCATGATGTTTGTCCGGTTCCTTGAAGGGCGTGACCAGGGGCAGGACGAGAATGAAGGCGGTACCGCCGTCGATGGGGTGCTCGACGCTCAAGCTGCCCTTGGCCGCGGCCGCCAGGCTGGCCGACAAGGTCAGGCCCAGCCCCAGGCCATGCTCGCCCGGCTTGGTGGTGAAGAAAGGTTCGAACAGATGCCTGCGTGTCTCGGTATCTATACCATGGCCATTGTCGCGTACCTGCAGGCGATAGCGCTCCTCGAGGGTTTCACCCTCGAGCCATACCTGTGGCTGCGGCTGGGCCGCCATGGCGTCCAGCGCGTTGCCCAGCAGGTTGACCAGGATCTGTTCCAGGCGCGTCTGGTCGATGGCCAGGTGGACGTCGGCGCAGCGGTCATGCACCTGCAGCCGACAGGCGGCAATCCGCGGGCCGAGCAGCTGTCGGGCCGCCTCCACGGCCTTGGCCAGCGAAGCCTGGCCAGTATCATCGCTGCGTCTGGCGAACGAGCGCAGGCTGGCGGTGATCCGCCCCATCCGATCGACCAGGTCATTGATGGTGCGCAGGTTGGTGCTGGCCGTCTCGATGGCGCCGCGTTCGAGAAAGCGCACGGCATTGCCAGACAAGGTCCGCAACGCTGCCAGGGGTTGGTTCAGTTCATGGGCGATACTGGTCGACATCTGTCCGATCGCCGCCAGCTTGCCTGCCTGGACCAGGTCGTCCTGGGCCTGGCGCAGGGTCTGCTCGGCCTGGCGGCGTTCACGGATCTGTCCCTTGAGGCGCTCGTTGCTGGCACGCAGGTCGGCGGTGCGCTCGGCGATGCGACGTTCCAGATGACTGTTGGCTTGCTCGAGCGCCTCGCGCGCGGCCAGGCGGGTGGCGATGACCTTGCGCCGCTCGTTCCAGGCGATCAGCAGGATGGTCAGCAAGGCGAAGGCCACGCCGACCAGCACACCCTGGACCACGGCCTCGCGCTTGAGATCATGCAGTGGCGTCAGCAAGGTGAAATGCCATGGCGTATCGACCAGCGGGCGGGTCTGGGCCAGATAAGTGACGGCCTGTCGCCGATCATGGTCGATCGTGTCATTGGCCGGGAAGGTCAGTTTCTCCATGCCGTCGGCCACGCGCTCACGGTCCAGCGGCTGCAACGGATCGAGCGGCCACCAATAGTACTGCAGGCTGCGGGCCAGCTGCTCCTTGACCTCGGGTGACAGGGCACGTACCGACTTCAGGCGCCGGGTCGGATCGCTGGACAGAATGATGATGCCGTTCTCGTCACTGACGAACGCCTCCAGCCGGGCTCGCTGCCAGCGCTCCTCGAGCGTGTCGAGGCCGATCTTGACCACTGCCACGCCGATGACTCTGCCATGCTCTTCCAGGCCATGGGCCAGGAAGTAGCCCGGGTCGCCCGTGGTGCTGCCGATGCCATAGAAGCGGCCTGGCTGCCCGCGCACGGCGTCCTGGAAATAGGCGCGGAACGATAAGTCCTCGCCGAGGAAGGAGCTTGCATCGCGCCAGTTGCTGGTGGCCTGGACCCGCCCGCTGGTATCGAGCACGAAGATGGCCTTGCTGCGGCTACGCCGGTTGAGGCCTTCCAGGTACTCGTTGACCGCCTGACGGGCGCCAGCCTCGGGGTCTTCGAGCAAGCGCGAGACGCTGTCCTCCAGCTCCAGCAGGCTGGGCAGGTAGGTATATTTGCTGATCTCGCTTTCCACGGTACGCGCGTGCAGTTCCAGCTGACGCTTGCCGTTCTCGCCCAGGGTCTGGATGCCGGCTCTTTCACTGATCATGAAGCCAACGACGCCCAGGCCGACCATCAGCAGAATGATCAGGGGCGGCAGCAGCAACTGGCGGATCAGGCGGGAGTTCACGGTGAATGCGGGCTGGACAGCAAAGGCTCGGGAGGGCTGCATTTCATCACAGTGGCCTTGCCGGGACCAGCGCCCACAGTCCGGACCAGGCGGACGGCGGGCGCGGATCCGCTTCAGTGTTGCAGGATCTTGCTGAGGAACAGCTGGGTTCGCTCATGGCGGGCGCCGGGGTTGCCGAAGAAGTCTTCCTTCTGGCAGTCCTCGATGATGCTGCCCTTGTCCATGAAGATCACGCGGTTGGCGACCTTGCGGGCAAACCCCATTTCGTGGGTCACGCACATCATGGTCATGCCTTCGTGGGCCAGCTCCACCATCACGTCCAGCACTTCGTTGACCATCTCCGGGTCCAGCGCCGACGTCGGCTCGTCGAACAACATCACGATCGGGTCCATGGACAAGGCCCTGGCAATGGCCACGCGCTGTTGCTGCCCGCCCGAAAGCTGCCCCGGGTGTTTCTTGGCGTGGGCCCCCAGGCCTACGCGATCGAGCAGGGCCAGACCCTTCTTGGTCGCCTCGGCCTCGCTGCGCCCGAGCACCTTGCGCTGGGCGATGGTGAGGTTCTCGGTAATGGTCAGGTGGGGAAACAGCTCGAAGTGCTGGAACACCATGCCGACCCGCGAGCGCAGTTTCGGCAGATTGGTCTTGGGGTCGGCGATCGAGGTGCCGTCGACGACGATGTCGCCTTTCTGGAACGGCTCCAGGGCGTTGACGCACTTGATCAAGGTGGACTTGCCCGAACCCGACGGGCCGCAGACCACCACGACCTCGCCTTTCTTCACTTCGGTGCTGCAGTCGGTCAGCACCTGGAAGTCCCCGTACCACTTGTTGACGTTCTTGATGGAAATCATACGGTGATCCTTCTTTGCAGGCGCTTGACCAACCAGGAAGCGGAGAAACTGATGATGAAATACACGACGCCGGCGAAGATCAGGAACTCATGCGAGCGGCCGATGATATCGCCGTTGGAGCGTGCCGAATTGAGGAAGTCCACCAGGCCGACGGTGTACACCAGCGAGGTGTCCTGGAAGAGGATGATGCTCTGCTGCAGCAACAGCGGCGTCATCTTGCGAAACGCCTGGGGCAGGATGATCAGGCGCATGGTCTGCCCGTAGGTCATCCCCAGCGCCTGCGCCGCGCCCATCTGGCCCTTGGAGATCGACTGCACCCCGGCGCGCACGATCTCGCAGAAATAGGCCGCCTCGAACATCATGAAGGCCACGACGCAGGAGGTGAACGCGCCCACCGGCGTATCCTCGCCCGTGATCCAGCGCAGCACGAAAGGCACCGCCAGGTAGAACCAGGTGATCACCAGCAGCAGCGGGATCGAACGGAAGTAGTTGACGTACGCACCGGCCACGTTCGACAGCAGCCTGTTCGAGGACAGGCGCATCAAGGCCAGGATGGTGCCCAGCACGATACCGCCGATCACGCCCATGATCATCAGTTGCAGGGTCATGAGCATGCCGTCCCAGAGGGCTGGCAAGGCCGGGATGATTTCGCTGAAATCCATGTCCATTCACTTGCCTCCCACGGAGATCAGGCCAGGAACCGCGACTTTCTTTTCCACCAGACGCATGAGCAGCATCAGGCCCATGTTCAAGGTGAAGTAGATCAGGGTCGCGAGGGTGAAGGCTTCGAACAGATTGGCGGAGAACTCGGCGGTCTGCTTGGTCTGCGCCAGCAGTTCCATGAGGCCGATCAGCGAAGCCACCGAGGAATTCTTGAACACGTTCAGGAACTCCGAGGTCAGTGGCGGGATGATGATCCGGTAGGCTTGCGGCAGCAGTACGTTGGTATAGATCTGCGGCAGGCTGAAGCCCATGGCGCGGGCCGCTGCCTCCTGGCCACGCGGCAGCGCCTGGATGCCGGTGCGCACCTGTTCGCAGACGCGCGCGGCGGTGAACAGGCCCAGACAGATGATCACGCTGATCAATGCCGAAGTGGTGGGGTTGAGGTCTTGCTTGAACCATTCCTGCAGCCCTTCGGGCAACAGGTCGGGTACCAGGAAGTACCAGATGAAAAGTTGCACCAGCAACGGCACGTTGCGGAACAGTTCCACATAGGCCGTGGCGATACCCGATACCAGCCGGTTGGGCACGGTGCGCATGACACCCAGGATCGAACCCAGCAGCAGGGCGATGATCCACGCGCAGATGGCGATGGCGATGGTCCACCCGAGACCGGTGACATACCAGTCCAGGTACACTTCGCTGCCTACGCCGGTGGACTTGAAGAACACGCCCCAGTCCCAGTTGTAATTCATCGGGATTTCCCCTCAGACGGTTGTTTCACAGGCACTTTCGAGCATCCGAGGGCAATGCGCCCTCGGATGAAAGGTTAGACACTAATGGCTGACCTGCAGGATCGATTCACGCCCGGTGCGAGCGGCAGGTCATGATCGGCTCAGGACTTCTTCTCGTCCGCGGCCTTGTCGGTAGGCTCGGCGATCAGCTTCTTGAGCTCGTCGCTCATCGGGAACTGAAGGTTCAGGCCCTTGGGCGGGATCGGCTGCTGGAACCACTTCTCGTAGCTCTTGTTGACTTCGCCGGATTTGAAATAGGCGACGATGGCTTCGTCGACCGCCTTCTTGAACGCCTCGTCACCCTTGCGAACCATGCAGCCATAAATCTCGTAAGACTGCGGCGTGCCGGTGATGACCCAGTCGGAGGGCTTGCGCGCCTTGGCCATTTCGCCGGCGAGCAGCGCATCGTCCATCATGAAGGCCACTGCGCGGCCGCTTTCGAGCATGTTGAAGGATTCGCCGTGGTCCTTGGCCGAGATCACGTTCATCTTCATCTGCTTGTCGGCGTTCATCGCCTTGAGCAGGCGCTCGGAGGTGGTGCCGGCGGTGGTGACGACGTTCTTGCCGGCCAGGTCCGGGAAGTCCTTGTAGCTTGGCTGGCCGTCTTTGACCTTGGTCAGCAGGCGGGTGCCGACCTCGAAGATGCCGACCGAGAAGGCGACCTGCTGCTGGCGTTCGACGTTGTTGGTGGTCGAGCCGCACTCCAGGTCGACGGTGCCGTTCTGCACCAGCGGGATGCGCGTCTGGGAAGTGACCAGGTTGTAGCGGACCTTGAGGTTGGGAACATCGAGCTGTTTCTTCAGGTGCTCGACGACGGCCAGCTGGATGTCGTGGGAATAGCCCACTGGCTCCGGCTTGCCGGCCAGGTAGGAAAACGGAATGGAAGAATCGCGGTGCCCCAGGGTGATGGTGCCCGAATCCTTGATCTTCTTCAGCGTGCCGGTCAGCTCCTCGGCCATGGCTGGCGAAGCGATGACGGCGGCCGCGATGGCGGCACCCAGCAATTGACGAACGATACGCATCAATAATTCCTCGACGTTGTTTTTCTTATGGAGCCGTTGGCGGACTCTTCGTTCAACGAACACCGCGCGAAGCGGCGGTGCATCGGGTAACGAGTGTAGAGCATGACTCATGCCAAGCCACGCGCAAGTTCGCAACGGCCTGTAAAAACAGGGAATTAATGCTTTTTGAAGGGGGGTGGAACCTGTATGTCGTCCGTGCTTCCGAACAAGGCTGGATGCCTCGTTCGGAAAACCGAATCGTCAGGCCTGGCAGGGCGGCGACGCAAGCTCCATGATTCAAGGGAGGCACGTCGCTGCCGGCCCTTGAGTGCGCCTGAAGCACCGAAGGGGGGCTCATCTGGCTCAGGCAGCCTGGTGCGCCTTGTGCTGGTGCAGGTACTGTTCGAGCGAGCAGCGCTCCTCGGTGCTGGTGAACAGGCCAAGCTTGGTTCGGCGCCAGAGAATGTCGCTGGCTTGCGTTGCCCACTCCTCGTCACGCAGGTAATCCACTTCACGGGTGAACAGGCCCGGTGCGAGCTGGCGACCCAGGTCCTCGATGCCCTTGGCACCCTCGACCAGGCGCCATGCACGGCTGCCATAGGTCACTGCCCAGCGCCGCGCCACCTCGGCGGGCAACCAGCGGTGGCTGGCCTGCAGCGCGGCGGCCAGGTCCTGCGGGGTGTGCATGTCCTCGCCACCTGGCAGCGGCGCGCCTGCGGTCCAGCTGCCTCGCATCTGCGGGAAGAAGGGCCTGAGCTCGGCCATGGCAGACTCCGCCAGCTTGCGATAGGTCGTCAGCTTGCCGCCGAATACCGATAGCAGCGGCGCCTGGCCGCTGCTTGCGGACAGCGCGAGCGTGTAGTCGCGGGTAACGGCCGAGGGGTTGTCCGATTCGTCATTGCACAGCGGTCGCACGCCCGAATAGGTGTGCAGGATGTCGGCGCGGCTGAGCTGCCGCTTGAAGTGGCCGTTGACCACCTTGAGGATGTAGTCGATTTCCATCTCGGTGATCTCGACCTTGGCCGGGTCGCCGGCGTACTCGCGGTCGGTGGTGCCGATCAGGGTAAAACGCTCCAGGTAGGGAATGGCGAAGACGATGCGCTGGTCTTCGTTCTGCAGGATATAGGCATGCTCGCCCTCGTACAGGCGCGGCACGATCAGGTGGCTGCCCTGGATCAGACGAATGCCGTACGGCGCATCGAGCTTGAGATCGTCCTTGATGAAGCTCGAGACCCAAGGGCCTGCGGCATTGACCAGAGCCCGGGCGCGGATGCTCTGCTGGCTGCCATCGGCGTTTTGCAGCAACACCTGCCACAGTCCATCCACACGCTCGGCCCGCAGGCAGCGGGTACGGGTACGCACCTGGGCGCCGCGTTCACGCGCCGCCATGGCATTGAGCACGACCAGGCGCGCATCGTCCACGGCGCAGTCGGCATATTCGAAACCACGCGTGATGGCCGGCTTGAGCGGATCTTCCTGGCCGAAACGCAGGCTGCGCGACGCACCCAGGCGCTTGCGTTTGCCCAGGTGATCGTAGAGGAACAGGCCGGCACGGATCATCCAGGTCGGGCGCAGGTGCGGGCGATGGGGCAGGACGAAACGCATCGGCTTGACGATATGAGGCGCCTTGGCCAGCAGCACCTCCCGCTCGGCGAGCGCTTCGCGCACCAGCCGGAATTCATAATGCTCGAGGTAGCGCAAGCCACCGTGGATCAGCTTGCTGCTGGCCGACGAGGTATGGCTGGCCAGGTCGTCCTTTTCGCAAAGAAACACCTTAAGGCCGCGCCCCGCTGCGTCGGCTGCGATGCCAGCGCCGTTGATTCCTCCACCGATCACGGCAAGATCATAGCAGTCGTCGAGGGCTGGCTGAGCGGAAACGGATCGGGACACGGGCGGCCTCCTGGGGAGCGTTCTCATCGAATGCGAACAGTTATGTTCGTTTTCGAAAATAATAGCGCAACAAAACGGCAATCACCAGCGGGTTGTCATAGAAAAAACCGATCACCCGCATCCGTATCGAACATTAACGAACATCCTGCATGCGACTGGGGTGCCGCGCACTGTCAGACGATTTCCAGGCGGATCTTGTATTGTTCAAGCAGATCCACCAGCGGTTGCGCGGGGGCATGGTCAGTGACCAGGCAGTCCACCAGGCTGATCGAACCCAGCCGGACCATGGCATTGCGCCCGAACTTGCTTGAGTCGGCGGCCAGGATCACCTGCCTGGCATTGGCGATGATCGCTTGCGAAACCCTGACTTCCTGATAGTCGAAATCCAGCAGGCTGCCATCTTCGTCGATACCGCTGATGCCGACCACGGCGAAGTCCACCTTGAACTGATTGATGAAATCCACGCTCGCCTGGCCCACGACGCCGCCATCCCGGCGCACCGTGCCCCCGGCCACCAGCACTTCGAAGTCTTCCCTGGCCCCGAGGATGGAGGCGACGTGCAGGTTGTTGGTGATGACTTTCAGGTGATCATGGTTGAGCAATGCGCGGGCGATGAATTCGGTGGTCGTGCCGATGTTGATGAACAGCGAGGCGTGGTCGGGGATCTGCCTGGCCACCGCTTCGGCGATCCTCTGTTTTTCGTCGCGCATCTGGTCGGCGCGCATCGCGTAGGCGGTGTTCTCGATGCTCGAGTCATAGGCAGCGCCGCCATGATAGCGGCGCAACAGGCCAGCTTCGGCGAGCAGGTTGATGTCCCGGCGAATGGTTTGCGGGGTAACGACGAACAGCTGCGCCATTTCCTCGATGCTGACATAGCCGCGCTCGCGGACCAGTTCGAGAATCTGTTGCTGTCGGGGGGGCAGGTTCATGAGCGTCCTTCAGGCCATCCTGGAAAACGCACAAGCTACAACAAGCTGCAAGCTGCAAGCTACAAGCTACAAGCCGATCGTGTCGAGCTCACTTCGGCGCCGGGCTTGGAGATGGAGTCGAAGGCAAGGGCAGACTCGGTCTGCCTTGACTTGCGGCTTGCGGCTTGCGGCTCCTTCACTCCGCCCAGTCGCGAGTGCGCTCGATGGCTTTCTTCCAGCCGGCATAAAGGCGCTCTTTCTCGGCTTCCTCGAGCGTTGGGGCGAACTCGCGCTCGATGACCGCCTTGTCGCGCAGCTCGTCCAGGCCGCTCCAGAAGCCGCAGGCCAGGCCGGCCAGGTAGGCGGCACCCAGCGCCGTGGTTTCACGCATCTGCGGGCGTTCCACGCAGGTGCCGAGGATGTCGGCCTGGAACTGCATGAGGAAGTTGTTGGCCACCGCGCCGCCGTCCACGCGCAGTTCGCTGAGCCGATGACCGCAGTCCTGCTGCATGGCATCCAGAACGTCGCGGGTCTGGTAGGCGATCGACTCCAGCGCGGCGCGGATGATGTGGTCGACCTTGACACCGCGGGTCAGGCCGAACAGGGCGCCGCGGGCATAGGGGTCCCAGTACGGGGCGCCCAGTCCGGTGAACGCTGGTACCAGGTAGACGCCGTTGCTGTCTTTGACCTTGCCGGCGAAATACTCGGTGTCGAGGGCGTCGTTGACGATCTTCAGTTCGTCACGCAGCCATTGCACGGTCGAGCCGCCGTTGAATACCGCGCCTTCGAGCGCATAGGCGACTTCACCCCTGGGGCCGCAGGCGATGGTCGTGAGCAGGCCGTGGGACGAGGTCACCGGCTTGTCGCCGGTGTTCATCAGCAGGAAGCAGCCCGTGCCGTAGGTGTTCTTGGCCTGTCCGGCCCCGACGCACATCTGCCCGAACAGCGCCGATTGCTGGTCGCCGGCGATACCGGCAATGGCGATGCCGCTCTTGGTATGGCCATAGATCTCCGACGAGCTGCGCACTTGAGGCAGCATGCTCGAGGGGATGCCGAGCAGCTCCAGCATCCTGTCGTCCCAGGTCAGGGTATGGATGTTGAACATCAGGGTGCGCGAGGCGTTGGTGTAGTCGGTGACATGTACCTTGCCACCGGAGAATTTCCAGATCAGCCAGGTATCGACGGTGCCGAACAGCAGTTCGCCACGCTCGGCGCGCTCGCGTGCGCCTTCGACGTTGTCCAGGATCCACTTGAGCTTGGTGCCGGAGAAATAGGGGTCGGTGACCAGGCCGGTGGTCTGGCGGATATAGGCTTCGTGACCATCGCGCTTGAGCTGCTCGCAGATTTCGGTGCTGCGACGGCACTGCCAGACGATGGCGTTGTAGATCGGCCGGCCGGTTTCCCGGTCCCATACCACGGTGGTCTCGCGCTGGTTGGTGATGCCGAGGGCCGCGACCTGGGCGTGGCTGATGCCGGCCTGGGCCAGTGCTTCGACCATGGTCGCGCTCTGGGTGGCGAAGATTTCCATCGGGTCGTGCTCGACCCACCCCGGCTGTGGGTAGTGCTGGGCGAACTCGCGCTGGGAAGTGCCGACCACATTGGCGTCACGATCGAAAATGATTGCCCGTGAACTGGTCGTGCCTTGGTCCAGGGCAATGATGTAGTGCTTGTCGTGGAGGTCTGTCATGTCGTTGGCCTTGCAGAAAGAGGGAGGCAGGCTGGGCATTGGCTGGCAGCCTGGCTCAGGAAGCTTGGGTGTCGGCCTGGGCATTGTCGCCTGCCTGGGCCTGCCGGGTCGCGACCGCCGGTAGATTGCGCGCGATTGCGCCCCGGTACAGGGCGGCACCCAGGCAGGCGCCGAGGATCGGCGCGAATATTGGCACGAGGAAGTAGGGCACGTCCCGTCCGCCGGTGAGGCTCACCTCGCCCCAGCCCGCGAAGAAGGTCATCAGCTTGGGACCGAAATCGCGTGCCGGGTTCATGGCGAAGCCGGTCAGCGGCCCCATGGCGCTGCCGATCACCGCGATCAACAAGCCGATGAGCAGGGGCGCCATGGCTCCGCGCGGCAAGCCGTTGCCATCATCGGTCAAGGCCATGATCACCGCCATCAGCACGGCCGTGATCACCACTTCGACCAGGAATGCCTGCGAAGTGGACAGCGCCGCATGGGGATAGGTGGAGAATACCGAAGCCAGCTCGAGGCTCTCCGGGCTGCCGCGCAACATGCCATGGGCCTGTTCGAAATCGAAGAACAGGCTGCCGTACAAGGTGTACACCAGCGCTGCCGAACAGAAGGCTCCGGCAACCTGGGCGACGATGTAGAACGGTACCTTGCGCTTTTCGAACCCGCCGAACAGGCACAGGGCGATGCTGACCGCCGGATTCAGGTGCGCGCCGGAAATCCCGGCGGTGAGGTAGATCGCCATGCTCACGCCGATCCCCCAGATGAGGCTGATCTCCCAAAGGCCAAAGCTCGCTCCCGCGACTTTCATCGCGGCGACGCAGCCGGTGCCGAAGAAGATGAGTAGTGCAGTACCGAGGAACTCGGCGATGCATTGGGCTTGAAGCTTGGGTTGGGCAGTCGTCATGTAGGAAGACCTCGCTCTTGTTGTTGTGTACTCGCGCGTTCGACCGCAGGGCCCGGCCCGCACCGAAGCGGGGCGAACACCAAGGAATGCACCCGGAACGGGCAGGATTCTTCAGAAACGAAAAAATATAGACAAGAAATGCCGATGTCAAAGGTCGAAAGTGAACGCTCAGCCACTTTTCGACTGCAAGGCGAGTTGGCGATTCGCCCGCGTAGGAAGCGATCTAGTCGGCTTCTGGGATTTGTCCTACAGTAGCCGCCGATGCTTAATCGCCTGGAGTAACCATGACCCCTGCCTTGGCGGTATTGAAGAAAGCCCGTGCCGAACATCGCGTGCACAGTTACGAACATGATCCGAAGGCTGCTTCCTATGGCCTCGAGGCGGCGCAAAAGCTCGGCCTGGATGTGCGACAGGTATTCAAGACCTTGCTGGCATGCACGGAGAAAGGCGAACTGCTGGTGGCGGTGGTGCCCGTTGGCGGCACCTTGGACCTCAAGGCCCTGGCCCAGGCCGCGCAGGTGAAGAAATGCGAGATGGCCGACCCGGCGGCGGCGCAGCGTTCCACCGGCTATCTGGTAGGAGGCATCAGCCCGCTGGGCCAGAAGAAGCGCTTGCGCACCTTCATCGATGAATCAGCAAGGCGATTCGCGACGATTCACGTCAGCGCTGGCAGGCGAGGCCTCGAAGTCGAGCTGGCAGCCGCGCTGCTGGCTTCGCTCACCCAAGGCAGCTTCGCTGAAATCGGACGCGGATGAGGCGCGGCGAAAGCCGAAGCCTCAGTTCGATGTGCTGTAGCGTCGCACGCCATTTTCCTGCTCTGCCAGTTGCGCGGCTACGCTCCCTTGGGCGGGGAACACCACCAGGTGATCGGCAGCGACCGCCACGCCCACTTCCTCGCCGACCTGGCGGTCCACGTGGCTGGGGAAGATCGCCTCCAGCTGGCTGCCGGTGGCAAGCTGCAGTCGGTACAAGGTCGAGGCACCCAGGAAACTCTTGCCAACGATGGTCGGACGTAGTGGGCTGTCCGGTGCATGAACGATGTCGTCCGGGCGCAGCAGCACATCGACGGCGCTACCAGGGGTGATGTTGTAGGCCCGGTTGCCGCGCAGCTCGCCAAGCTCGGTGTTGACCGCCTCGTGGCTGGTCAGCTGGCCACGAATGAAGTAGCCCTGGCCGATGAAGCTGGCGACGAATGGTGTGCGCGGTTCATGGTAGAGGTTGTAGGGAGTATCCCACTGTTCGAGGCGGCCGGCCTTGAACACACCCACATGATCGCTGACAGCGAAGGCCTCTTCCTGATCGTGGGTGACCAGGATGGCGCTGGTGCCACGACTCTTGAGGATGTCGCGGACTTCGTGGCTCAGGCGCCGACGCAGTTCCACATCGAGGTTGGAGAACGGCTCGTCGAGCAGCAGCAGTTGCGGCTCGGGCGCCAGTGCGCGGGCCAGGGCCACGCGCTGCTGCTGACCACCGGAAAGCTCATGCGGGTAGCGCGCGCCCAGGCCGGCCAGTTTCACCAGCTCGAGCATCTCCTCGACCACCTGCCGCTGCCGCGGGTGCCTGGCTATGCCGAAGGCGATGTTCTGCGCGACGGTCAGGTGCGGAAACAGCGCATAGTCCTGGAAGACCATGCCGATGCGCCGTCTTTCCGGAGCGAGAGTGAAGCCGGCGCGGGAAATGACTTCGCCGGCCAGCTGTATCTCGCCCTCGTGCACCGGCTCGAAGCCGGCAATGGCACGCAGGGTCGTGGTCTTGCCGCAGCCCGAAGACCCGAGCAGGCAACCGATGTCGCCCGCATTGAGGTGCAGGTTGAGGTTCTGGACGATGCGCTGGTCACCATAGCCACAGGCGAGGTCGCGCAGGGAAAGCAGCAGGGAATGGCTCATGCGTGGTGGTATGCCGGCTCTACAAGGAATTCGAGAAGGGCCTTCTGTGCATGCAGGCGATTCTCGGCCTGGTCCCAGGCGACCGAACGTGGGTCGTCGAGCAGGTCGAGGCTGATCTCCTCGCCACGGTGGGCGGGCAGGCAGTGCATGAACAGGGCGTCTGGTGCCGCCAGGTCGAGCAGTGCGGCGTTGACCTGGTAAGGCGCGAAATGCGCCAGGCGCCGAGCAGTTTCCTCCTCTTGCCCCATGGAAGTCCAGACGTCGGTGCTGATTAGGTGCGCGTCGCTTACCGCTTCGCGCGGGTCGCGCACTACCTGGACTCGCTCGCCAGCCTTGGCCAGGAAGCGCGGGTCGGGCTCGTAGCCCTCCGGACAGGCCACGCGCAACTGGAAATCGAACTGCATGGCCGCCTCGACATAGCTGTTGCACATGTTGTTGCCGTCGCCGATCCAGGCCACCGTCTTGCCCTGGATGGCGCCGCGGTGCTCGAGAAAAGTCTGCATGTCGGCCAGCAGCTGGCACGGGTGCAGGTCGTCGGACAGGCCGTTGATCACCGGCACCCGCGACTTGGCCGCGAACTGGGTGAGCGTGTCGTGGGCGAAGGTCCGGATCATGACCGCATCGAGCATGCGAGACATGACGATGGCGCTGTCACCGATCGGCTCGCCGCGCCCCAGCTGGGTATCGCGCGGGGACAGGAAGATCGCCTGGCCGCCGAGCTGGATCATGCCGGCCTCGAAAGACAGTCGGGTGCGGGTCGAGGACTTTTCGAAGATCATCCCCAGCACGCGGTTCTTCAGAGGCTCGAACAACACGCCGCGATTACGCAGGTCCTTGAGCTCGATGCCTCGACGGATCACGCCGAGCAGTTCGTCAGCTGTGAAATCCATCAGGGAGAGAAAGTGCCTAGCGCTCATGATTGACTACCTTATCTGCAACGAATGCAAGTCACCGTAGGGGTTTGGCTGACAACGGCAGTGACCTGCGGCGAATGCCGCACGCGGCGACGAAAATGGGAAAGACGCAATACTATAATTGAATGTCGCCTGAAACCAAGGGGCGTGCGTGCTGATGCGGCGCCCCGGTGGCCCGGCGACCAGCAGGCTTGCCTTGCACGAACCTCCGCTCGTGCTCACCTGCAGCTTGCCAGACAAGCGTCCCGGCTTTCCGATACAATGGTCCACCGTGCCGGCGATTGTGTCGGATAGTTCAGCCGAGGTGTTCAATGGATATCATCGAAACAATCAAAGAGCAGATTGCCAACAATACCGTTCTGCTTTACATGAAGGGCTCGCCGAATGCGCCGCAGTGCGGTTTCTCGGCACGTGCGGCGCAAGCGGTGATGGGCTGCGGCGAGAAATTCGCCTACGTCGATATCCTGCAGAACCCGGAGATCCGTGCCAACCTGCCCAAATATGCCAACTGGCCGACTTTCCCGCAGCTGTGGGTCGGTGGCGAACTGGTTGGCGGCAGCGACATCATGCTCGAGATGTTTGAGAAAGGTGAGCTGCAGACCTTGATCAAGGAAGCTGCCGCCAAAGCCAAGGCTTCCGAAGCCTGATCGAGCGACAACGCTGAGCCGCAGCAGCGGCCAAGGCAAAAGAAAAGCCTCGCTGATGCGAGGCTTTCTTCGTTCAGACGCCGATCATTCTTCGCCCATCTGCGTCTGCAGGTAGTTCTCGATACCGATCTTGTCGATCAGCCCCAGCTGGGTTTCCAGCCAATCGATGTGTTCCTCTTCGGATTCCAGGATGTCCTCGAGCAGGTCGCGGCTGCCAAAGTCTACGACCGTCTCGCAGTGGGCGATCGCTGCCTTGAGGTCCTGCAGGCCTTTCTGTTCGATTCGCAGGTCGCACTCGAGCATTTCCCGCGTATGTTCGCCGATCAGCAGCTTGCCCAGGTCCTGGACGTTCGGGATGCCTTCGAGGAAGAGGATGCGCTTGATCAGCTTGTCGGCATGCTTCATCTCGTCGATGGACTCGTCGTATTCGTGCTTGCCGAGCTTGTTCAGGCCCCAGTCTTCGTACATGCGAGCATGAAGGAAGTACTGATTGATCGCGACCAGCTCGTTCCCGAGGATCTTGTTGAGATGCTGGATGACGCTGACGTCGCCTTTCATGTTCGGATTCCTGCTGTAGAAGTGGCAATGAGCAAGAGTGTGAGCCGGGCAACTTTCGCTGTCAAACCTAAGTTATTGAATAATCAATGAAAATTAATGGAAGTAAGAATGTTTTTGAACCGCGTCTATATATAAGTCGTTGAATTGCGGACATAAAAAAACCGGACGCCAGGTCCGGTTCTTCGAGAAGGGCGATTCAGGCCGTGGTGAATTCCACGGGGTAGGGCAGTGCGGCCTGCTGGCTGACGTGCAGCTCGGCCAGGGTGTCGCGTACCACCTCCTTGGCCAGGCAGGCGCATTTGCCACACTGGGTGCCTACGTTCGTGGCGGCTCGGACTTCCTTGTAGCTGCAGCATCCTTCATAGATCGCATCGCGGATCTGTCCGTCGGTTACACCAACACAGAGACACACATACATAAGTCAGACCATCGTCGGTTGTGGCTTGATGGTCTGGAGAGTAATGGTAATGAGAATGCTTGTCAAAGCGCATCCAGGTCGCTGCCGGCTGGCCTGACCGACGGTTAGACTCGGTCTATCGACAGCAGGCGTGTATGATGGGCAGCCTTTTGGGCGAACCTTGGCCCGAAGCGGCCAAGGTTGAACCCTTTGTTCATCATCAGGAGATAACGAATGAGCGTGCTCGTTGGCAAGCAAGCCCCCGATTTCACCGTCGCTGCCGTGCTCGGCAATGGCGAGATCGTCGACACCTTCAACCTGGCCTCGGCCATCAAGGGTAAGTACGGCCTGGTGTTCTTCTACCCGCTGGACTTCACTTTCGTCTGCCCGTCCGAGCTCATCGCCCTGGACAACCGCATGCCGGAATTCCAGGCGCGTGGCGTGGAAGTGATCGGTGTCTCCATCGACTCCCATTTCACCCATAATGCCTGGCGCAACACGCCGGTCGAGAAAGGCGGCATCGGTCAGGTCAAGTACACCCTGGCAGCCGATATCTCCCACGAAATCTGCAAGGCCTACGATGTCGAGTCCGAAGGTGGCGTGGCCTTCCGTGGCGCATTCCTGATCGACAAGAACGGCGTCGTCCGCTCGCAGATCATCAACGACCTGCCGCTGGGCCGCAACATGGACGAGCTGCTGCGCCTGGTCGACGCCCTGCAGTTCCACGAGGAGCACGGCGAAGTCTGCCCGGCCAACTGGAAGAAAGGCGACAAAGGCATGACCGCTTCGCCGGAAGGTGTCGCTGCCTACCTGAGCGAGAATGCCGGCAAGCTGTGAATCCCGGTATTGCCGTGCATGAAAGAACCGGCCCCATGGGCCGGTTTTTTTGCACTGGCGTCAGTCGTCGAAGTGGCGCCAACCGCCCATGTCTTTCCAGCGGTTGACGATGGCACAGAACAGTTCGGCGGTCTTTTCCGTGTCGTACCGCGCCGAGTGTGCTTCTCGTCCATCGAAATCGATGTCGGCGCTTTGGCACGCCCTGGCCAGTACCGTCTGCCCGTAGGCAAGGCCGGCCAGCGTAGCGGTATCGAAGCTGGAGAAGGGGTGGAATGGATTGCGCTTGAGGTCGGTACGGGCTACCGCCGCGTTCAGGAAACCCAGGTCGAAGCTGCTGTTGTGCCCGACCAGGATCGCTCGCTTGCAGCTGTTGGCCTTGAGTGCCTTGCGCACGCCACGGAAGATGTCGGTCAGGGCGGTTTCTTCGCTCACCGCCATGCGCAGCGGATGATCGAGCTTGATGCCGGTGAATTCCAGCGCCGCCTGTTCGATGTTGGCACCCTCGAACGGCTCCACCCGATGGAAATAGGTGTGTTCGGGGAACAGGAAACCTTTTTCGTCCATGCCGATGGTCACGGCGGCGATTTCCAGGAGCGCATCGGTGGCGCTGTTGAAACCGCCGGTCTCGACATCCACCACCACGGGCAGATAGCCACGGAAGCGTTCTGCCATGGGGTGGCGCGGGCCGGCGGCCTGACCGTCCTGGTCTTCTTCGTAGCGGTCTTCGCTCACGCGTTTTCCTCCAGCAGACGCCAGCGCAGCTTCTCGCCCGCGCGCAGCGGTATCACCGTCTGCTCGCCGAAGGGCAGGCTTTCAGGCGCGGTCCATTCCTGGCGAACCAGGGTGATCGTATCGGTGTTGGCCGGCAGGCCATAGAACGCCGGGCCGTGCAGGCTCGCGAAGCCTTCGAGCTTGTCCAGCGCGCCGCGCTGTTCGAACGCCTCGGCATACAGCTCGATGGCCGCATAGGCGGTGTAGCAGCCCGCGCAGCCGCAGGCCGACTCCTTGGCGTGACGAGCATGCGGAGCCGAATCGGTACCCAGGAAGAACTTGCTGTTGCCGCTGGTGGCCGCCTCGAGCAGGGCTACCTGATGCGTATTGCGCTTGAGGATCGGCAGGCAATAGAAATGCGGGCGGATGCCGCCGACCAGCATGTGGTTGCGGTTGTATAGCAGATGCTGCGCGGTGATCGTGGCGCCGACGTTGGCCGGGGCCTCCCGGACGAACTGCGCGGCATCCGCCGTGGTGATGTGTTCGAACACCACCTTGAGGGTCGGGAAGCGCTCGACCACGCGGCGCAGGTGCTCGTCGATGAAGCGTTTTTCGCGATCGAATACGTCGATCTCGGCGCGCGTCACCTCGCCGTGCACCAGCAAGGGCATGCCTGCCTCGGCCAGCGCTTCGAGGACGGGGAAGATATTGTCGATACTGCTCACGCCCGAGTCGGAATTGGTGGTCGCGCCGGCCGGATAGAGCTTGGCTGCATGGACGAAGCCGCTGGCCTTGGCGGCGCGGATGTCATCCGGGCTGGTGCGGTCGGTGAGGTACAGCACCATCAGCGGTTCGAAGCGACTACCGGCCGGCAGCGCGGCCAGGATGCGCTCGCGGTACGCGCCCGCCTCGCAGGCGTTGCGCACCGGGGGTACCAGGTTGGGCATGATGATGGCACGGGCGAAGGTGCGCGCCACGTCACCGACGGTATGCGGCAACACCGCGCCATCGCGCAGGTGGATATGCCAGTCATCGGGACGCAGGAGGGTCAGGCGATCGGACATTGGGAATTCCAGGCGGGTCGAACTCAGGCAGCAATGCTACCGGAAAACCCCGATGCGAGCACTGCCTTGCAGCCTTGCGCGCCTGCAAGGGCAAGGTTTGCCGTGCAACCGGTCAAGTTTTGCGCCGATACGCCGATAGCCCGGAGGTAGCCGTGATCATCCCGTGGAGCCGCTCGTGCGTCGTCATCTAGTTCTGCTCAGCCTGTTCGCCAGCCTGCCGGCGACGGCACTGACCTTCCAGACCCGCATGGAAAACATCGCCTGGACAGTCGAAGGCGATCAGTTCGAGTGTCGGTTGACCCAGCCTATCGAGGGCTTCGGCAGCGGCGAGTTCGTGCGCCGTGCCGGCGAAGGGCCAGTCTTTCGCCTGCGTTCGGCCGGCAACGCCCTCGGCGCAGGTCCGGCCACTCTGCTGGCGGCTGCCGCGCCTTGGCAGCCCGGGCGGGCCGACATCAGTCTGGGAACGGTGCGCCTGGCCCGTGATGGAGTGCTCTTCAGCTCCTCCCAGGGGCAAGCCAGCCGCCTGATCAACGGCTTGCTCGACGGTCGCAGCACGGTGGTGCGCAACCGGGCCGGCGAAGGTGGCCAGGCAATGGAGGTGCGGGTACTGCCGGTAAGCTTCGCCAAGGCCTATGGTGACTACCAGGCCTGCGCGGGCAAGCTGCTGCCGATGAACTACGACCAGGTCCGCCAGACCCAGGTAGGCTTCCCTGGCGGCGGCACCGAGCTGGATGCGTCGGCCAAGGCCCGGCTGGACGTGGTATTGGCCTACCTGAAGGCCGACCCGACGGTTAACCGGGTCGAGCTCGACGGCCACTCCGACAACAGCGGCAACCGCTTGACCAATCGCGAGCTTTCCCGCCGCCGCGCCCTGGCGGTGGCCGACTACCTCAAGGCCCATGGCGTGCCGGAAGCCGACATCGTGGTGCGCTTTCACGGTGAGCGCTATCCGCTCGCCCGAAACGACAGCTCGGCCAACCGGGCGCGCAACCGACGGGTGAGCCTCGAGCTGGATCGGGTTGCCGCGGTCCAAGGGCCGGTGGAAGGCGCGGCACCTGCAGGTGGACCGGCCGAGCGGGCGCAGCAGGCCGGTGCATCGACACCAGCGCAGACCGCCAGCACTGCCAGGTCGCCTCGGCCTGGCGAACCGTGACACGGCCGTAGCGAGAACCTGCCGGAAAAACCTTGTCGCTTTGGCATCACAAGCTGTCGCCCTACTGTAAAATCACCCACAAGCCCGGTAGAATCGGGCGCTTTCCGTACAACCCCGTGGAGTGATGGCATGGCGGACGTAAAAAAGGTCGTACTGGCGTATTCCGGCGGCCTTGATACTTCGGTGATTCTCAAGTGGCTGCAAGACACCTACAACTGCGAAGTGGTGACCTTCACCGCCGACCTGGGCCAGGGCGAGGAAGTCGAGCCCGCTCGCGCCAAGGCGCAGGCCATGGGCGTCAAGGAAATCTACATCGATGACCTGCGCGAAGAGTTCGTGCGAGATTTCGTCTTCCCGATGTTCCGTGCCAACACGGTGTACGAAGGCGAGTACCTGCTCGGTACTTCCATTGCCCGCCCGCTGATCGCCAAGCGCCTGATCGAGATCGCCAACGAGACCGGCGCCGATGCCATTTCCCACGGCGCGACCGGCAAGGGCAACGACCAGGTTCGCTTCGAGCTGGGCGCCTACGCGCTCAAGCCGGGCGTCAAGGTCATCGCGCCATGGCGCGAGTGGGACCTGCTGTCGCGCGAGAAGCTGATGGACTATGCCGAGAAGCATGGCATCCCGATCGAGCGCCATGGCAAGAAGAAATCGCCCTATTCGATGGATGCCAACCTGCTGCATATTTCCTATGAAGGCGGGGTCCTGGAGGATACCTGGACCGAGCACGAGGAAGACATGTGGCGCTGGAGCGTCTCTCCGGAGAAGGCCCCCGACCAGCCAACCTACCTGGAGCTGACCTACCGCAATGGCGATATCGTCGCGCTCGACGGCGTCGATATGAGCCCCGCCACGGTACTGGCCACGCTCAACCGCATCGGCGGCGAAAACGGCATCGGCCGACTGGATATCGTGGAAAACCGCTATGTCGGCATGAAGTCGCGTGGCTGCTACGAAACTCCCGGCGGGACCATCATGCTCAAGGCGCACCGGGCTATCGAATCGATCACCCTGGACCGCGAAGTCGCTCACCTCAAGGATGAGCTGATGCCCAAGTACGCCAGCCTGATCTACACCGGCTACTGGTGGAGCCCGGAGCGCCTGATGCTGCAGCAGATGATCGACGCCTCGCAGGTCAACGTGAACGGCGTGGTGCGCCTGAAGCTGTACAAGGGCAATGTCGTGGTCGTGGGCCGCAAGTCCGACGACTCGCTGTTCGACGCCAACATCGCGACCTTCGAGGAAGATGGCGGCGCCTACAACCAGGAAGACGCGGCCGGCTTCATCAAGCTCAATGCGCTGCGCATGCGTATCGCCGCCAACAAAGGCCGGTCGCTGCTCTGATTCGACGACGTCGAGCCAAATGACCCCGGCGCCATGCCGGGGTTTTGCATTGGCGCGCCTCGGCAGGTGCCGGCTCAGGAGGGCGGCGCCTGTCGGGTCGTCGATAATGGGTCGACCGATATGCATATGCGTGTCTGACGGTCCATGTTGTAGACCACCCAGCGATGATGCCGGCTCGCCGGCAGGCCCACCGCGCGCAGCACATGTGTCTCGATCGTCCGCTGCGTATCCGCGCCGGACAGCACGATGGTCATCGTGTCCGGCAATCCATCCCCGGTAGCCAGTTCCATCAGCGGCAGCTGCAGCGCTGCTGGGCTTGCGGCACGCTCCAGGAGGGCGACGCCTGCCCTGGTCGTGTCCTCGCGCTCGAGCCGGTTGGCAGGGAAGTAGAGCGACCTGTGATTGAAGTTCAAGGTCAGGAAGAACAGGATCGTGAGAAAGAACGGGAAGCCGACCAGGAACCAGGTGTAGATGGTCTGGCTGCGTTCGCTCAGGAACGGTAGGGAGGCCAGCGCGGATGCCTCTATGATCCCGGCGAAGATGGCGATGATGGTCAGCGGGCTGATGGTTTGTGGCGGGCTCATGGGACCCCCTCTCGAGTGCATTGCGTGCGGGTTTAGCATGCTTGGCGCTGATGTTCGAAAGTGAGCCATTTCGCCCCCAGGAAAGACTACCCGGGCGGCCTGGCGATCCAGGCGTTTTTCGCCATGCACGATGGAACGATGCCTGCATCGGAAAACGGCTTTGTCTGCTGTTTCATATCTTTTGCCGTTGTTAGTCTTCAGGCCGAAGTCGTTCCGAATTCTGTTTGAATCTAAATCAAAAAGTTACTAGATGTAGGACCTTTCGCTAGTTGATGTAAGTTTTATCTCGGCAGGTAAATGTGCGGGGAGACGCCACGCACTCGAGCGGTCGTCTCGGTTATTGTACGGATTCAGAACTAGAACAACGGAAAGTTGATATCGCATGAACAAGGTATTGATCGTGGATGATCATCCGGTCATTCGTCTGGCGGTGCGCATGCTGATGGAACGACATGGGTACGAGGTCGCGGCGGAGACCGACAATGGCGTGGATGCGTTGCAGCTGGCGAGGGAGCATCTTCCCGACATCGTGATCCTGGACATCGGGATTCCCAAGCTCGACGGCCTGGAAGTGATCACCCGCCTGTCCATGTGCAGCGCGCACACCAAGGTGCTGGTGCTGACATCCCAGGCGCCAGGCCACTTTTCGATGCGCTGCATGCAGGCTGGGGCTGCCGGCTACGTCTGCAAGCAGCAGGAGCTCACCGAACTGCTCAGTGCCATCAAGGCGGTGCTGTCCGGCTACAGTTACTTCCCCAATCAGGCCCTGCACAAGGCACGATGCATCATCAACGGAGGTACCGAGACGGAAATGGTCGAGCGCTTGTCAGGGCGCGAGATGATGGTGTTGCAGCAGCTGGCCAAGGGACGCAGCAACAAGGAGATCGCCGACAGCATGTTCCTCAGCAACAAGACGGTCAGCACCTACAAGACCCGCCTGTTGCACAAGCTCAATGCCCGTTCGCTGGTGGACCTCATCGAACTTGCCCAGCGACACGGACTGGTATGAGGCACCAAGCCTCCAACGGAGGCTTGGCCAGCGATTTTCAGAAATCGTAATCGTATTCTGCCAGCTGTTTCTGCAGGCGCCGTTCTTCGAGCAGGTTGTCGATGGTGCGACGCTTGGTCAGGTTGGTCTTCGCAGTCTCGACAGGCGCTTCGCCATCGTCTTCGCTGCTGGTGAAATCATCGTCCAGGACAAGATCTTCTTTATCGGTACTCATGAGTCACTCCAAGCCAAGAGGGCCGTTGGCCGACCTTATAGCGAGAATCATGGCGACGGTAAAAAAGATTTTTTCAATCGAAGGGCGTGGCTTTCCCAATAACCTCAATCATCACTTGTCTTCGCCTTGTATTCGCACAGGTCTTCGATGCGACAGCTGCCGCAGCGGGGCTTGCGTGCCTGGCAAACGTACCTGCCATGCAGAATCAGCCAGTGGTGGGCATCGAGCAAGTAGTCGCGTGGCACGAACTTCAACAGCTTTCTTTCGACTTCCAGCACGTTCTTGCCTGGGGCGATGCCAGTGCGATTGCTGACTCGAAAGATGTGCGTATCGACGGCCATGGTCAATTGCCGGAACGCTGTGTTGAGGACCACGTTGGCCGTCTTGCGTCCCACGCCGGGCAACGCCTCGAGGGCTTCGCGGGTCTGTGGGACCTCGCCAGCATGCCGTTCGATCAACAGGCGACAGGTCTCGATGACGTTGCGTGCCTTGCTGTTGTACAGGCCGATGGTCCTGATGTACTCGCTCAGGCCGTCCACTCCCAGGGCAAGCACCGCTTGTGGCGTATTGGCGACCGGGAACAGCCTGGCCGTGGCCTTGTTGACACCCACGTCCGTTGCCTGCGCCGACAGGATCACGGCGATCAACAGTTCGAATGGCGTGGTATAGGCCAGTTCGGTCCGCGGTTCGGGATTGTCTTCATGGAGCCTGCGAAAGATCTCCAGGCGCTTGGCGGCATTCATGGTTGGGGCATTCCTTGACGTGGTGCGCGGCGCTGCCTCGTACCAGGTCGATTGTAACGGGTACGGCGGTCAGGCGAGAAAGCATGCGACCCTGGTGCCGCCAAGCGGCGCCAGGCGGGAAGGCCCCGGCCCAGCGGCCGGGGCTGGCGCGTCACTTGATGCGTTGGCCAGGCTTGGCACCGCTGTCGGGGCTGAGCAGGTAGATTTCCTCGCCGCCAGGACCAGCCGCCATGACCATGCCCTCGGACACGCCGAAGCGCATCTTGCGGGGCTTGAGGTTGGCCACCATCATGGTCAGGCGGCCTTCGAGCTTGGCTGGATCCGGGTACGCCGACTTGATGCCGGAGAAGACATTGCGTTGCTCGTCACCGATGTCGAGAGTCAGGCGCAGCAACTTGTCGGCCCCTTCCACCGCCTCGGCCTTGACGATCAGCGCCACACGAAGGTCGACCGCGGCAAAGGTGTCGAACTCGATCTGCTCTGCCAGTGGGTCCTTGGCCAGTTCGCCGTTGCCGGCCGGTGCCGCGGGCTGCGCCACGGCCAGGTCCTGCTTGCTGGCTGCGATCATCGCCTCGATCCGGGCTGGCTCGATGCGACTCATCAGCGGCTTGAAGGCATTGAGCTGATGGTTCTCCAGGCGCGACTGGTAGTCGTTCCAGGCAAGCGGAGCCACGTTGAGGAACGCCTCGGCATCGGCCGCCATGACCGGCAGCACGGGCTTGAGGAAGATCACCAGCAGGCGGAACAGGTTGATGCCTTGGGCGCAGATGGCCTGCACCTGATCCTGCTGGCCTTCCTGCTTGGCCAGCGACCACGGCGCCTTGTCGGCGATCCAGGCGTTGGCGCGATCGGCCAGGGCCATGATTTCGCGCATGGCGCGGGCGAAATCACGGGCCTCGTAGGCTTCGGCGATCGAAGGCGCGGCCTGGACGAAGGCGTCGGTCAGTTCCGGCGCGGCGTGCGCGGCCACCAGCACGCCCTGGTTGCCCTTGTGGATGAATCCGGCGCAACGGCTGGCGATATTGACCACCTTGCCGACCAGGTCGGAATTGACCTTCTGGACGAAATCCTCGAGGTTCAGGTCCAGGTCATCGACGCTGCGTCCCAGCTTGGAGGCGTAGTAGTAGCGCAGGTATTCCGGTGCCAGGTGGTCCAGGTAGGTGCGAGCCTTGATGAAGGTGCCACGCGACTTGGACATCTTGGCACCATTGACGGTCAGGTAGCCGTGCACATTGATGCCGGTCGGCTTGCGCAGACCGGCGCCTTCGAGCATGGCCGGCCAGAACAGGGCGTGGAAGTTGACGATGTCCTTGCCGATGAAATGGTACAGCTCGGCTTTGGAGTCCTTGTTCCAGAACGCGTCGAAATCCAGCTCCGGACGACGCGCGCAAAGGTTCTTGAAGCTGGCCATGTAGCCGATGGGCGCGTCCAGCCAGACGTAGAAGTACTTGCCGGGTTCATCTGGAATCTCGAAGCCGAAGTACGGAGCATCGCGGGAGATGTCCCATTCCTGCAGGCCGGCGTCGAGCCACTCGGCCAGCTTGTTGGCTACCGCATCCTGCAGCGTACCGCTGCGGGTCCACTCCTGCAGCATGGCCTGGAACTGCGGAAGCTTGAAGAAGAAGTGCCGGGAATCGCGCAGCACCGGGGTGGCGCCGGAAATCGCCGACTTGGGGTCCTTCAGCTCGGTCGGCGAGTAGGTCGCGCCGCATTTTTCGCAGTTGTCGCCATACTGGTCTTCGGCCGCGCAGCGCGGGCAGGTGCCCTTGATGAACCGGTCGGCGAGGAACATGCCTTTTTCCGGGTCGAAGTACTGGGTCACCGAGCGGCTGGCGATGTGCCCGGCATCGCGCAGGCGGCGATAGACCAGGCTGGACAGCTCGCGGTTTTCTTCGCAGTGGGTCGAATGGAAGTTGTCGAAGTCGACCAGGAAGTCGGCGAAGTCGCGGCTGTGCTCGGCCTGGACATTGGCGATGAGTTGCTCGGGGGTGATGCCTTCCTTCTCGGCGCGCAGCATGATGGCCGAACCGTGAGCGTCGTCGGCGCAGACATAGATGCACTGGTTGCCACGCAGCTTCTGGAAGCGAACCCACATGTCCGTCTGGATGTACTCCAGCATGTGGCCAAGGTGGATCGAACCATTGGCGTAGGGCAGGGCGCTGGTGACGAGAATCTGGCGTGGCTCGGACATGGGGGCTCGGCTACTTATGTGGCGACGGGTGAACTTGACGATGATCGGCCACTATAAAGCGCCGGGAAATATATTTCACCCCATCAGCGCATCTGATGCCGGTCGACGGGTTAGCATAGGGGCTCGATTCATCAGTCAGTCTTGCCACGGGAGTCTCCATGAGTGCCGTCACGCGTGCCGCCGTCGAAGCCATCCTTCGCCAGTACACCGATCCCTACCTGAACCAGGACCCGGTCAGCGCAGGCTGTGTCCGCAGTATCGACATCCAGGCAGGCCAGGTCGATGTACAGCTGCAGCTGGGCTATGCCGCCGGGCTGTTCGCCAATGGCTGGGCCCAGGTGTTGCGCTCGGCCATCGAAGGCCTGCCTGGCGTGGCGGCGGCGCGGGTCAGCGTCGACACCGTGATCGCCGCGCACAAGGCGCAAGCCCAGGTGCCAGGCATGGCCAACGTGAAGAACGTCATCGCGGTGGCTTCGGGCAAGGGCGGGGTGGGCAAGTCGACCACTGCTGCCAACCTGGCCCTGGCCCTGGCTCGCGAAGGCGCCAGGGTCGGCATCCTCGATGCCGATATCTATGGGCCCAGCCAAGGGGTCATGTTCGGTATCCCCGAAGGTACCCGGCCGCAGATACGCGAGCAGAAGTGGTTCGTACCGATCAAGGCCCATGGCGTGGAAGTCATGTCCATGGCCTTCCTTACCGATGACAATACCCCGATGGTCTGGCGCGGTCCGATGGTGTCCGGCGCCTTGCTGCAACTGGTGACCCAGACGGCCTGGGACGATCTCGATTACCTGGTGATCGACATGCCCCCGGGTACCGGCGACATCCAGCTGACCCTGGCGCAGAAAGTCCCCGTGGCCGGTTCGGTGATCGTCACCACGCCGCAGGACCTGGCATTGCTGGACGCTCGCAAGGGCGTGGAAATGTTCCGCAAGGTCAACATCCCGGTGCTGGGAGTGGTGGAGAACATGGCCGTGCACATCTGTTCGAACTGCGGCCACGCCGAGCACCTGTTCGGTGAAGGCGGCGGCGAGAAGCTGGCGGCGCAATACGGCGTCGAGCTGCTGGCATCGCTGCCGTTGTCCATGCTGATCCGTGAGCAGGCCGACAATGGCCGGCCAACCGCCATCGCCGAACCGGAAAGCCAGATTGCGATGATCTATCAGGAACTGGCGCGCCAGGTAGGTGCTCGCATCGTCCTGCAGGAAGCCGCGACGCCAGCGATGCCGAGCATCACCATCAGCGAGGACTGAGCGCACCCGCGGCGTGGTGGCCGCGTCGAGCCATCACGCCAGCCTGCCGACTCGACCGTTGCAGGGCTGGCCCAGGCATAAAAAAACCCGCCGATGGCGGGTTTCTTCAAGCGCGAAGCGAGATCGACTTAGGCGATCTGGACTTCTTCAGCCTGCATGCCTTTCTGGCCGCGGGTAGCGACGAAAGTAACAGCCTGGCCTTCTTTCAGGGTTTTGAAGCCGTCAGCCTGGATGGCCTTGAAGTGTACGAACAGGTCGTCACCCGACTGAGGGGTGATGAAGCCGTAGCCCTTCTCATCGTTGAACCACTTGACAACACCGGATTGGCGATTGGACATGTTTCTGTCTCCTTGGACAAAGTTGATTACGGCTCAGGAAACACCCCGGGCCGGGACTGAGTGCAAAGAGCAGGAAAATTCAGCGATGGGCCGATGGTAATCGTGCATCAAACAGAGATTCTCGGTGTCACGTGCAGCACAGTGGCGTCACCATAACCCACTTTCCCCGGCCTGCCAATGGCCAACAGCGGCTTTGTCGAAATTCGGATCGATGGAACCGGCAAGGCCCGTCTCGCGTGGTCTCGAGGGACGGAACTTTGCCGTCTGGCGCGGGTATCGTAAGATGCGCCCTGGTTTTCCCCATCGCATTTTCAGGACACCCGCCATGAGCATCAAATCGGACAAGTGGATTCGCCGCATGGCGCAGGAACACGGCATGATCGAACCGTTCGTCGAGCGTCAGGTGCGCGGCGAGCAGGACAGCCGAGTCATTTCCTTCGGCGTCTCCAGCTACGGCTACGACGTGCGCTGCGCGGACGAATTCAAGGTCTTCACCAACATCAACTCGGCCACCGTCGACCCGAAGAACTTCGATGCCGGCAGCTTCGTCGATGTCAAGAGCGATGTCTGCATCATTCCACCGAACTCCTTCGCCCTGGCCCGCACCGTCGAGTATTTCCGCATTCCGCGCAACGTGCTGACCATCTGCCTGGGCAAGAGCACCTATGCCCGTTGCGGCATCATCGTCAACGTCACGCCCCTGGAGCCGGAGTGGGAGGGCCATGTGACCCTGGAGTTCTCCAATACCACCACCTTGCCAGCCAAGATCTACGCCAACGAGGGCGTGGCCCAGATGCTTTTCCTGGAATCCGACGAAGAGTGCGAAGTGTCCTACAAGGACCGTGGTGGCAAGTACCAGGGACAGCGCGGCGTCACTCTTCCGCGGACCTGATCGAACGTGGTCGGGAATTAGTTTTGCCAAAGGCACTCCAAGCTAGTGAACAGCCCTTGCACACACGACGTGTGCCGGCTCTTTGCCAGGAGTTGCCTATGAAAATCGACCCCGCTATCAGTGCCAAGCTGGCCGTGCTGCAGCCCAACCAGATCGGGTTGTTGGCATGGTCGCTGCTGGCCCAGCCGCAAGGCTCCGTGCAGGCAGGTGGAATCCCTGGCCAGCCGGATCCGGACTTCCCGCAACCTTCCGAGCCGGAAACGCCGCCTGAAGGGGTGCCGACCATCCCTGACGAACCCCCACCGACTCCCCAGGCCTGAGGTCAGGGCACTTCCCAGACCCGGTCGGCGCCTGTGAGGTAGACCTTCGCAGTCGCCGTTGGGGTGATTTCCCAGCCACCAGTGAACTCGCCGAACGCCGGCAGCAGGCTGACGCCTGCATCCATCAGGTAGCAAGGCAGGCGGAGACGCTGGCGCGCGCGGCCGCGCAGCACGTAGACCGGATGCACGTGCCCGGCGAGCACGGCATGGGTCGGGTGCGGCTGTGGCTCATGCTGCAGGGCGAACGGCCCGACCAGCCACGGCTCATCCAGCACCCGCATGCGCAGCTCGGCGGGCGGGTCGCCGGCATGGCGGTCATGGTTGCCGCGTATCAGCACGATGTCCAGCTCGGGATGGCTGGCGCGCCAGGCCTGGAGCCGCGCCAGTGTCGCCGGCGCCCGCGCATTGCGAGCGTGCAGGAAGTCGCCAAGCACCACCAGGCAACGGCAGGCATGGGCTGCCAGCAGGCTGTCCAGGCGTGCCAGGGTGGCCTGTGTGGTGCCGCGTGGCACCGGCTGGTGCAGGGCGCGATAGCTGGCGGCCTTGCCGATGTGCAGGTCGGCCACCAGCAGCATCTGCCGGCGGGGCCAGTAGATTGCCTTGTCAGGCAATAGCCAGAGCGTTTCGCCGCAGTGCTCGATCTGCTCGTGGTACAGGTTCATCGTCTGCCTCCGTCGGCAGCGCCTTCCAGGTCGGCGACCATGCGCGCGATGCGGTCGGCAAGCTTCTCGCTGCTCATGGTCTCGCGCAAGCCTTCCACCACCAGGGCGAAGGCCAGGGGGCTGGGGCGTTCGAGCACGTGCAGGTCCAGGCGAAGCTGGTTGATGCGCAGCAATTGGTGTTGCAGGCGCTCGATTTCCAGTTCGTCCCGCAATACTTCATCGCGAGCCTGGCCAAGCAGCAGGTTGCCGCTGTCATGTTTGCGAAAGACCTCGAAGAACAGGCCACTGGATGCCTGGATCTGACGGATGCTCTTCTGTGCCGCCGGGTAGCCACCGAACACCAGCCCGGCGATCTGGGCGATTTCACGGAAGCGGCGCAAGGCCATTTCCCCCGCGTTGAGGCTGGCGAGCACGTCCTCGAGTAGGCTGTCGGGCGACAACGCTTCGGTCAGATGGCCGGCCCAGTCCACCTGGCTTGGGCTGAGCAGTTCGAAGCCGTAGTCGTTCACCGCGATCGATACGCTCAACGGTCGTGTGCGGCTGATCCGCCAGGCGACCAGGCTGGCCAGGCCGAGGTTGGCCATGCGTCCGGCGAACGGATAGAGGAACAGATGGCTGCCCTGGCGCGAGACCAGTGTCTCGGCCAGCAGGGTGTGCCGGGTGGGCAACGCCGACCAGACCGCCTGCAATTGGAGTAATGGCTTTACCGTGCGCATTTCGGGGCTGTCGAAGCGACCTTGCGCGGCGGCATCGAGTTGCTCGACCAGAGCCTGGGCAAGCTCGCCGGAGAGGGGCTGGCGTGCGCCACTCCAGCGCGCCACCGCAGCCTTCCTTGCCGTGCTGCGGCGTACATAGGCCGTCATGTTCTCCACCCGTACCAGCTCCAGTACCCGTCCGGCGAAGAGCAGCGTGTCGCCAGGGCGCAAGCGGGCGATGAAGGCTTCCTCGACACTGCCCAGGTGCTTGCCGCCGCCGCCCTTGCTCCAGTATTTGAGGTGCAGATGTGCCTCGCTGACGATGGTGCCGATGCCCATGCGGTGGCGCCGCGCCAGGCGTTGGCTGGTAACGCGCCAGACGCCGTCGGCCTGCGCCTCGACCCGCTGGTAGTCGGGATAGGCACTGAGCGAGTCGCCGCCGTGGCGAACGAACGCCAGGGCCCATTGCCACTGACTGTCGCTCAAGTCATGGAAAGCCCAGGTGCTGCGCACTTCAGCCAGCAGCTCGGCGGGCCGGAAGCCGCTGCCCAATGCCATGCTGACCAGATGCTGGACCAGTACATCCATGCACAGACGTGGGGATCGGCGCGCTTCGATATGGCCGCAGGCCAGGGCTCGGCGCGCCGCTGCGGCCTCCACCAGCTCCAGGCTGTGAGTCGGCACCAGGGTGATCCGCGAGACGCGGCCTGGCGCGTGGCCGGAGCGTCCGGCACGTTGCAGCAGACGCGCCACGCCCTTGGCCGAACCAATCTGCAAGACCCGCTCGACCGGCAGGAAATCCACGCCCAGGTCGAGGCTTGAGGTGCAGACCACTGCCTTGAGCGCGCCGTCCTTGAGGCTGCGCTCTACCCAGTCACGCGTGTCGCGGGCCAGCGAGGAATGGTGCAGGGCAATCAGCCCGGCCCAGTCCGGTCGCGCCTCGAGCAGCGCCTGGTACCACAGTTCCGACTGGGCGCGAGTGTTGGTGAAGACCAGGCAGCTGCTGCTGGCGTCGATCTGGTCGCGGACCTGCCCAAGCATCTTCAACCCCATGTGGCCGGCCCAGGGAAAACGTTCGATGGCATCGGGCAATAGGGTGTCGACCAGGATGCGCTTGTCCTGGCGGCCCTTGACCAGCTCGCCGCCGTGCGGCAGGAGCACTTCGCGGGCATGCTCGAGATTACCGAGCGTGGCCGACAAACCCCAGGTGACCAAGCCTGGGTGCCAGCGGCGCAGACGCGCCAGGGCCAGTTGCAGTTGCACGCCACGCTTGTTGCCGAGCAACTCGTGCCACTCGTCCACCACGACCATGCGCAGGCTGCAAAAATCCTGCTCTGCCCGTTCGCGGGTCAACAGCAGCGTCAGGCTTTCCGGCGTGGTGACCAGCGTGCTTGGCAGGCGTCGGGCCTGGCGGGCCCGCTCGGCACTGCCGGTATCGCCACTGCGTACCCCGACCGTCCAGTCCAGTGCCAGGTCATCCAGCGGCGCCTGCAATGCGCGCGCCGTGTCGGCAGCCAGGGCGCGCATGGGCGTGATCCACAGCACCTGCAATGGCGCCGGCTGGCGCGCCTGGGCCTTGCCAAAGGCGCGCAGCGCGGCGAACCACACGGCGTAGGTCTTGCCGGCACCGGTATTGGCATGCAAGAGCCCCGACTCGCCTCGGGAAACGGCGGCCCAGACGCGGCGTTGGAAAGCGAATGGCGTCCAGCCGCGGGCGTCGAACCATTGGCTGGCGGGATCGGGGCGTGAAGGCATACGGCTGGCGGGTCCGTCGGGGAACATCCTTTACAGACCGTCGGCATTGCCGGTTGGTTTTACCCATCAAGGCGCCAGCAGGTAACCGCTGCGGCAGATCCGCCGACCAGCGACATGCGCCACCACCATGCCGGTCGTGGCCATGCGTCGCGCGCTGCGCGCATAGAGCAGGCCGGGCTGCGCATTGCGTACAGGCGTGACCTGGTCAGTGAGCGGGTCGATGATCTCGGCGACCAGTTGCCCGGCTTCCAGGTCATCGCCGGGGCTGGCGTGGAACACCAGCAGCCCGCCCGTGACGGCGACCAGAGGCTCGACCGCCGCCAGCGGTGTCGCTGGACGGGGCAGGACCGGCAGAGGTGGGACGGGGCCATCGATCACGCCGCGCAAGGTCAGGAAGTCCAGCAGCGCCTGGCAGTCCTGCCTGGCCAGGTCATGGCTGACGTCGCCCTGGCCGCGCAGTTCGACGGTGACCGAGACGCTGCCTTCGGGGATGGGGAAGCGCTTGGCGAAACGTTGCTGCAACTGCCACCAGAACAGGCTGAAACATTCGTCGAACGATTGCCCGCCCGAGTCGGTGGCCAGCAGGCTGGCCTGGGCACCGAGGTAGCGTGCCAGTGGCTCGACCTGCGGCCAGGCTTGCGGGGTGGTGTACAAGTGCTCGACCGCCTCGAAGTCGCAGTGCAGGTCCAGCACCAGTTCGGCTTCGCAGGCCAGCCGCTGCAGCGCCAGCCGCAGGGAGTGCAATGGCGTGGTCGGTACATGGGCATCCAGCGCCTGGCGCAGACGCTGGCGAATCAGCGCCAGGTTGTGCGCTGGATCCTGGCTCAGGTGGGGTTCGACCTGGTCTCCGACCACATCGGACAGATCGACGAAGTTGCGGTTGAAGTTCTCGCCGCTGTGCAGCTCGAAGCGGCCCAGTGGCCCCTCCAGCAACACCTGCCCCAGCCCTGCCGGGTTGGCGATCGGAACCAGGACGATTTCCCGACGTAGTCGGCCTTGGCGTTCCAGGTCGGCCAGGCGACCCTTGAGGTGCCAGGCGACCAGCATGCCGGGCAGCTCGTCGGCGTGCAGCGAAGCCTGGACGTAGACCTTGCCGCTGTCCGCGGGGCCGAAGTGGAAGCTGTGCAGCAGACGCGTGATGCCCGGTGCGGGCGCCAGCAGTTCATGGGTCCGAGGGTGCATGGTGATCCTGGCGAAGAAGGTGAACGGTTCGCGACGAAGTCGCGCACACAGATACAAGCACAACTGCGGCGATCCTGCAGCCTTGCTTCGGGCCGCGTGCCAGCCTTCAGGCCAGTAGCGCCTGCAGCGTGGCCAGGTCGTCGGCCTGCTCGACGGGCTTGTCATGGCGCCAGCGCAGCATCCGTGGGAAGCGTACCGCGATGCCGCTCTTGTGGCGCCTGGAGAGCGCGATGCCTTCGAAGCCCAGCTCGAAGACCAGGGTCGGGGTCACGCTGCGCACCGGCCCGAAGGTCTCCACCGTGGTCTTGCGGATGATGGCATCGACTTGGCGCATTTCTGCGTCGGTCAGGCCGGAATAGGCCTTGGCGAAGGGCACCAGGGTGCGTCCAGGCATGTCCGCCGGACCATCCCAGACGGCGAAGGTGTAGTCGCTGTAGAGGCTGGCGCGGCGTCCATGGCCACGCTGGGCATAGATCAGCACGGCGTCGACGCTGAACGGGTCGATCTTCCACTTCCACCACAGCCCCATGTCCTTGGTCCGACCCACGCCATACAGCGCATCACGCTGCTTGAGCATCAGGCCTTCCACGCCGAGGTCGCGCGATCGCTCGCGCTGGCTGGCCAGGTCGGCCCAGTCGCGGCCTTCGAGCAGCGGTGAAAGCAGGACCGGCGCCAGGGGGTGATGGTCCACCAGGTATTCCAGCTGGCGGCGACGCTCGTGCTGCGGCCGGCTGCGCCAGTCCTCGCCCTGCCATTCGAGCAGGTCATAGGCTTGCAGGACTACTGGCGCCTCGGCCAGCAGCTTCTTGCCAAGGGTCTTGCGGCCCAGGCGCTGCTGCAGCAGGGCGAAAGGCTGCACGCCGGGAGCGTCACGGTCGGGCGTGGTTTTCCAGACCAGGATCTCGCCGTCGATCACCGTGCCGTCCAGCAGCGTCTCGGCGAGGCCGTGCAGTTCTGGAAAGCGTTCGGTGACCAGTTCCTCGCCGCGCGACCAGATCCACAGCTGGCCGTCACGCTTGACCACCTGGGCGCGAATTCCGTCCCACTTCCATTCCGCTTGCCAGCCGCTGGCCGGGCCCAGCAGGGCGTCGAACTGCTCGACGGGAGCTTGCAGGGCATGAGCCAGGAAGAACGGATAAGGCTGCCCGCCGCGCAGGGCATGCTCGTCGGCCGACTCTGGCGCGATCAGCTTGAGGTAACTGTGCGAGGTAGGGCGATGGCTCAGGTCGGTATAGCCGACCAGACGCTGGGCCACGCGCTTGGCATCCAGGCCCGCCAGCTGGGCCAGGGCACGGGTGACCAACAGCTTGGACACGCCGACCCGGAAGCTGCCGGTGACCAGCTTCAGGCAGAGCATCAGGCTGGGGCGGTCCAGGCGTGCCCAGAGTTCGGGCAGACGCTGCTGAACCTGCTCCGGCGTCGCACCGCGCAGAGGCAGCAGATGCACCTCGACCCAGTGCGCCAGCCCCTCGTCGCTGGCGTGCTCGGACTCGGGCAGCAGCAGGGAAATGGTCTCGGCCAGGTCGCCCACCGCATGGTAGCTCTCCTCGAACAACCACTCCGGTAGCCCTGACAGCGCAACGGTCAGCTCGCGCAGCAGCCGGGTCGGCACCAGTTGCCGTGGTCGCCCGCCCGCCAGGAAGTACACCGCCCAGGCAGCGTCGGCGGCGCTTGCCTGGGCGAAGTAGGCGCGCAGCGCCTCGAGCTTGGCATTGCTGGACGTCGTGGCGTCCAGGCGCAGGTAGAGTTCGGCGAAATCCTTCATGCATCGTGCTCCGTCGTGCTGGCGGCATCGTCTTCATCGCCGTATTCGGTGACGAAGGCACGTGCATCGAGTCCCTGTTCGTTGAGGTAGCGCACCAGCACATTGACCGAGCCGTGCGTGACCATGACCCGTTCGGCACCGGTCTGCCCGATGGCCCAGAGTAGCCCAGGCCAGTCGGCGTGGTCGGAAAGCACGAAGCCGCGATCGACGCCGCGTCGCCGGCGAGTGCCGCGCAGGCGCATCCAGCCGCTGGCGAAACCGTCGCTGTAGTCGCCGAAGCGTTTCATCCAGCTGCTTCCGGACGCCGAAGGAGGCGCCATGATCAGCGCCTCGCGCAACAGCGGGTCATGGCGCGCGATGTCCCCGGCGTAGCGGGTCGCGGGCAGGGCGACACCGGCTTCTCGATAGACTCGGTTCAATGGCTCGACGGCGCCATGCACGAGGATCGGGCCAATGCTTGCGTCGAGCCCGTGAAGAATGCGCTGGGCCTTGCCGAAGGCATAGCTGAACAGCACGCTGGCCTTGCCCTGGGCCTGGTTGGCGCGCCACCAGGCGTCGATCTGGGCGAACACCTCGGCCTGGGACGGCCAGCGATAGATCGGCAGGCCGAAGGTCGATTCGGTGATGAAGGTATGGCAGCGTACCGGTTCGAACGGCGCGCAGGTACCGTCGGGCTCGACCTTGTAATCGCCCGAGGCGACCCAGACTTGGCCCTGGTATTCCAGGCGGACCTGGGCCGAGCCCAGCACGTGCCCGGCAGGGTGCAGGCTGAGGGTGACGCCGTGGTGCTCGAGCCGCTGGCCATACGGCAGGGTCTGCAGGCGGATGTCCTGGCCCAGGCGGCTGCGCAGCACGCCGGCACCGGGCTCGGCGGTGAGGTAGTGGCCATTGCCGGGCCGCGAATGATCGCCGTGGCCATGGGTGATGACGGCCCGCTCCACGGGGCGCCAGGGGTCGATGTAGAAGTCACCAGGCGGGCAGTACAGACCTTCGGGGCGAGCGATGACAAGATCCATGGCAGGGCCGTTGGCAGGGAGTTACAGGTAGGAACCCTGCCGGGCCGGGGAAGTTCGAGCTCGATGCGCCCGCTGCCATGGACTGTCTGCTATCTACCTCTCGGGCACCAGGGTCAGGCGCTGGGTGCCATAGCCCTGGGTGAAATGCCGTGGCTGCAGCGGCAAGGTCATGAAGCGTCCCTTGAACCAGGCATCCAGACCGTCGGCATGGTTGCGGCTGGCCGGGTTGCCCGACTGGCCATTGCTGGTCAGGACCTGCAGCGGTTCGGCCTGGGCGAAGTCGACCAGCAGGCGCGCCGAGGCGGGCAAGTGGGTGGCGAAGCCGTCGCCCCAGGCGTAAGGCGTCAGGTTCAAGGTACTGAAGTCGCCGCCAGCGGCCTGCGCCGGTCGCTCGATGACGTCGCCCAGGCCGTGCCAGGCGGGCGCTGGCCAGCGGTACTGGTGCAGTTTGCCCCATTGCCAGGCGCGGCGATCGCTACCCAGCTGCGCCACGCCAGCGTCCATCGCCGCAGCCAGGCTGCGGGCGAGGATGGCCGGCTTGTCTTCCCTGCGTGTCGTGGCACGATCATCCCAGAATGGACTGTCTTCACGACCAAGCAGGTGATCGGCCTGGGCCGAATAGGACAGGCGGGCATTGCCGACGAAAGCTTTCCAGGCCGGCTCCGACTCAGGGCCGAGTTCGTCGAGGAAGGTCTGCCGAGCGACCTGCTGCAGGAACAACCCGTACAAGGCCGCGTCTGCCGATACCGGACTCAACCGGCCGTCGAAAGCCTTGAGCCGTGCCAGGGCCTCGCTGGCCTTGGGCCGTTGCTCACTCGGCAAGGCCGCGATGGCCTGCTGCAGAGCCTGCGCCATGCCTGGCGCGTCGAACATCTGCTTGAGCTTGTCGGCCAGCAGGCTCACCTGGTCGTCGTGCATGGCCATCAGGCTGCGGCTGTCATGGCGGCCGTTGCCGGCCAGCTGAGCCAGGCGCTGCGCCCGCTGCGGGTAATACCAGCTGCTCGACAGCTGCATGCCGTAGCCCCGTGGCTGGCTGCGCTCGCTGGCATGACCGAGCCAGCCGGTCGCCGGATCCTGGTCGTAGGGGTGGAGCATCGGGTCGGCATAACCGTCCCAGTCGTAGCGGCTGTCCCAGCCGGGAGAGGGCAGCAGGCCCTGGCCGTCGCGACGGTTGGGGTAGCGGCCGCTGACTTGCCAGCCGATCTGCTGCGCGTCGGCGAAAACGAAGTTGAGCGCGGCCGCGCCGACTTCCCGGGTGGTTTCGAAGGCACGCTCGAGCGAGCCCGCACGGGTCAGGTCGAACAGTGCGTCGAGACTTCGATCACCCTCCCACGTCGGCAAGTGCAGGGCAAGGCCAAGGCTGGCGCTGTCCGGTTGTGCCAGCAGCGTGCCGTGGCGAGTCTCGTACAGCACTTCGCGCTGCGGCGGCTGGCCACGTACGAAGAACGTCTCGTTGCGCCCGCGGGCCGGCTGCCACCTGCCATCGGCCAGGTAGTGCAACCGGTTGCCCTGGTGGCGCAACCGTTCGAGGAACAGGTCCTGATTGTCGGCCATCACCGCGCTGCTGCTCCACGCCAACTGGCCATTGTAGCCGGCCAGCACGATCGGCAGCCCAGGCAGGGACAGGCCGGCGACCTGGTACTTGCTGGTGTGGACCTGCACCGGAACCAACGCCCAGGCGGCACGACTGTCGCTGCTCAGCAGGCTCTTGCCGCTACGGCTACGCAGTGGGCCAAGCGCCCAGTTGGCCGAGCCCGGGTTACCCAGCAGGCCGAGCTCGGCCAGGCGCTGGCTGGCGTCGGTCAACGCCGCCAGGCCCGGGAGCTGCCTGACGATGTCCAGACCTCGGAGCTTTTCCGCTTCGGCGCTGGCCAGAGGCTCGTCGGCCGCGATGGGTAGCAGCCAGGCCAGCTTGTCGCTGCCGACCTTCTGCGCGAGGGTCAGTGCCGACAACTCTTCGTGCAGGTTCACTGACTGGCTGAAGGCATACAGCGCAAAGATCAGCGCCGAATCCTCGGGCTTCCAATATTCGGCACGATAGGTGCCTTGGGCGAGAACGCCCGGCAGCTTGTCGCGGTAGCGGAACAGGTAGGCATTGACGCCTCGCGCATAGACCTCGAGAAAGCGCTTGAGGCGTGGCGAGGCATTGCCGTACAGCTGGGCGGCGCTCTGTCCGAGATTGGCCGCGCGCATCAGTCGATCGCTGTCGAGCGCCTCGGCCCCGGCCAGTTCGGCGAAGCGCCCCTGTGCCAGCAGGCGCATGGCGACCATCTGTTCGATACGGTCGCTGGCATGCACGTAGCCGAGACTGAACAAGGCATCATGGAAGCTGCTGCTTTCGATCAGCGGTGCGCCCATGGCATTGCGTCGAACCGAGACGTTCTGCGCCAGGCCCTTGAGCGGCTGGACACCGCTGGTCGGCGCGAGCGTATCGGGCTGACCGCCCGTCTGGCAGCCCGCCAGGCCAAGCAGGCCGAGCAATGTGGCAGCGCTCGCCAGTCGCGCGCGTACCGAAGAAGGAAGAGAGGCGGCCATGGCCGGGCTCCTGGCAGAAGGTTCTTGGGGGCTGCAAGCCGCAAGTCACAAGCTGGAGTGGTTCGCGTCGCCTATGCAGGCATGGGAACATCTTGTGCCGCCACGCTTTTGCTTGCAGCTTGCAGCTTGCAGCTTGCAGCTTGCAGCTTGCAGCTCAGTAGCAGGTCAAGCGCCGTGGCACTTCTTGAACTTCTTCTCGCTGCCGCACGGGCAAGGGTCGTTGCGGCCCACGTCCTTCAGGGCGTTGCGCACCGGCTCCTGGGGAGCATGGTTGCAGTGCGGGCCGTGTACATGGCCGTGGTGGTGATCGTGATCGTGGTTGCAGTCTGGACCATGGACATGGGGTTGCTGGGTCATTGCGGGTTACTCCGGTTTGAGATCGCCGGGAATTATCTCACCACTGCGCATCAAGTGCATTTGGCGCCAGAAGAATAATCCGCTGTCCAGCTCCACTTGCAGTCGATAGTGCAGAGGCTGGCTGCGCTTGAGCAGCCGCGACAGTGGTCGCAGCTGCTTCCACAGGTTGGTCCGGGCGGTGATCTGGAAGGTGCGCTGGCTGTGGGGGGCGACACTGCGCCAGAGACTGGCCTGGTCGTCGACCAGCAACAGTTCCTCCAGGCGCACGGAATAATCCAGGTTGCGGATGAACAGGCGGCTGTCGTTGGGGTTGACGACCCGAACATACAACACGAACTCCTGCTGGTGGAGCTTGGCCTTGAGCGTTTGCACCTTGACCAGGTGCAGCTCCGGCTCCTGCCAGGTATCGCCGCCCCAGCCCGCGCACCCGCCCAGCAGGGCCAGGACCACACCCAGGGCGAGCGAGCGGGCCAGGACGTTCATCGTCAGCTGGCCATGTAGCTGGAGCAGCATTTCTTGAACTTCTGCCCGCTGGCGCAGGGGCAGGGGTCGTTGCGACCGGCCTTGAGCTCGACGGTCGGGTCGATGAAATACCAGCGACCGGCGTGCTGGACGAAGGCTGAGCGCTCGCGATGCTGGTGGTCGCCCGCCTGGTCATGCCAGCGGGCCGTGAAGGTGACGAAGGCGTGTTCGGGCTGGCCACCGAATACCTCGGCGGTTTCCACTTCCAGGCCCAGCCAGGTGCTCTGGGCGCTCCAGGCCGCCATGGCGGCCTGGTCGAGCCCGGCTTGCTGTGCGGGCAGGGTGGTCGCCACCAGGTAGTCCACCAGGCCAAGGACATAGGCGCTGTAGCGCGAACGCATCAATGCCTGGGCATCGGGCGCCGGGGTGCCGGCATGGAAATGCCCGCAGCAGGCGTCGAGCAGGTTGCCACTGCCACATGGGCAGACCGAGACACTCATCGAATCACCACCAGTACTTGCCGAAATTCCCTGGATTGGCCCAGAACTTGGCATTGAGCCAGTCCGGGACCTGCTTGTAGTCATGTAGATCATAGGTGAACAGGCTCAGGACCTGCTCGTCGCGGCGAAACTTTTCGCTGACCGAAAGCGCCAGGGAAAAGAAATCCGTCTCCTGCCAACCGCAGGCCGGCAGGTCGGCCAGTACCGCCACCCGGCTGGCATTGAGATTGCGAATGCCACCGAGCAGTTCCAGGCCGGCGCGCTTGGGCAGGTGCTCGAGGCAGTCGACCAGCAACGCCAGATCGAATCGGCGCGCCGCGAGCGCCGCTGGAAGCGGTCCGGGCGCAGCGGTCTCGATGCGCGCTTGCGGGTGCGCCTGGGCAAACGCATCCAGGGCCGGGAAGCGACTGCCGACCAGCAGCAACCGGGCCGGTGCGAAGCGCTCGAGCAAGGCGGCCAGGGCTTGCTGGGGGGTGCGCTGGGAAAATCCGTCGGTCATCGCCAGTCCTCGTTCATATGAGCCAAGACTAACGGGCCGAGGGCCGCGGGTATAGTGTCCATGCCGGCAGGGCTGGCATCACGCTGGCAGAGATCGCCGCGGCGGTCTTTACTCCCAGGGCGTCGGCTTTGTACCGATTCCCCTAGGAGGCAGCGACAGATGAGCATAGTACGTACCGCGATACCCCTGGTTCTGCTCACCAGCGTGTTGACTGGCTGTGCAGGTCTGCAGAAAACCGACTGGCCGAAATGTGCTGCCGCCGGGGGCGCCACCGGCGCGGCCCTGGGCGCCATCGAGAGCTCCAGCTGGATCGGCTGGGGGGCGCTGCTCGGCGGCGGTCTGGCAGCGGGTTACTGCTGGGCACATGGCGATGGCGACGAGGACGGCGACGGCGTCCCCGACAGTCGCGACAAGTGCCCAGGCACCCCGCGTGGGGTACAAGTCGACGCCAATGGCTGCCCGCCCGAACCGGCCCCGGCACCAGCACCTGTCCCCGAACCGGTGGTGGCGCAGAAGGAAGAAGTGATCGTCATTCGCGATGTGCACTTCGAGTTCGATTCGGCGCGCCTGACCGCGGCGGACCGACAGCACCTCGATAGTGTTGCCGCGCGACTGCGGCAGGAGGCGGCCAATGTGCGCCTGAGCGTGACCGGGCATACCGACAGCGTCGGCTCCGACGCCTACAACCAGAGACTCTCGCAGCGCCGCGCCCACGCGGTGACGGACTATCTGGTCAGCACCGGCGTGCCGCGCAGCAGCTTCGTCTCGGTCAGCGGCGCGGGCGAATCGCAGCCGGTCGCCGACAACGCCACCGAAAGCGGCCGGGCGATGAACCGCAGGACCGAGATCAAGATCCAACGTTGAGCCGGCCATGCCAAACCCATCGCGGGGCAGAGCGCATGCCCCGCGATGGCAGAACAGATGGAGGACAGGCATGCAAGTGTTACTAGGGCTGGGCAAGCTGCTTACCGTGGCATTCTGGTGGGTGGCACTGATCAATCTGCTGATGCCCCAGGTTTTGCCGTTCAACCTTCTGATAAATGCCGTCGCCATCCTGCTGCTCGGGCTGCATGTGCTGGAGATCCTGTTCTTCAATGCCAGCCTGCGTGGACGCAGCCATCGCTGGTTCGATCGTCTGCAGATCCTGCTGACCGGCATCTTCCATGTGATGTCGATCCGCAGACGCTGAGCGGCCACAGCGGGCCCCAGGCGGCAAGCCACAAGCCGCAAGTAAAAGCGGTGCGGCGTCGCTGCACATCATTCGTTCCACTGCCGCAGCCCCCACCGCCTGGAGCCTGGAGCTGACCGCTCAGCCCCAGGAAGCCAGCACCACCACGGCCAGGCCGAGCAGCAGGTTGATGCCTACCATTCGTCGGATCCTCGACAGGGCCCAGGCACCGGTCGTCCAGTCCTGTTTCTGCACCGCCTCGCGCAGTTGCGGCCACAGCAGCGTATGGACACGCATGAACAGCGCGAACATGGCCAGCGCGCCACCGATCATCATTTGCACGTGGCGCGGTGCGGTCTGCAGGCCAAGGCCGGTAGCGTGCATCATGCCTGTCCCGCTGATCGCCAGCAGCGCGATAGCCAGCCAGACCCATCCGAAGAAGCGTCGGAAAACTTCCACCCACAGGCGCAGCCGCTCCGGCCCCTGCAAGGCTGCGGCCGTGGCTGGGCGCAGCACCAGCCAGGCGAAGCCCATGCCGCCGACCCAGAGCAGGGCGGCCACGAGATGCAGAGTGTGGGACAAGGCATAGGCAAGCATCGGGATCTCCGGGAAGCGCGAGGGACAATTGCCGGGTATGATAGCGGCCCATGCGAAACACTGAAAATCCATACAGCCCTTCGGGCGTCCGCAGACCATGATCAGCAACGAACTCAAGACCACCATCCAGGGCGCCTATTCGCGGTTCCTCGAAGCCAAGGGCCTGCGTCCCCGTTACGGGCAGCGGCTGATGATCGCCGAAGTGGCCAAGGTGCTTGGCGACATCGCCTGCGATGAAGAAGGCCGGCGCACCGGCGAACCCGCCGTGGTGGCGGTGGAGGCCGGTACCGGTACCGGCAAGACGGTCGCCTACAGCCTGGCCGCGATCCCGGCCGCCAAGGCCGCCGGCAAGCGCCTGGTGATCGCCACCGCCACCGTGGCCCTGCAGGAGCAGATCGTCTTCAAGGACCTGCCCGACCTGATGCGCAACAGTGGGTTGAACTTCAGTTTCGCCCTGGCCAAGGGGCGGGGTCGCTACCTGTGCCTGTCCAAGCTCGACCTGCTGTTGCAGGAAGGCCATGCCCAGTCCGCGACCGCCCAGCTGTTCGAGGACGAGGGCTTCCACATCGAAATCGACGAGGCCAGCCAGAAGCTGTTCAACAGCATGATCGAGCGCCTGGCGGGCAACCGTTGGGACGGCGATCGCGACAGCTGGCCGGAAGCGATCGAGGACCAGGCGTGGGCGCGGCTGACCACCGACCACGGCCAGTGTACCGGTCGCCACTGTCCCAACTTCCAGCAATGCGTGTTCTACAAGGCGCGCGAAGGCATGGGCAAGGTGGATGTCATCGTCACCAACCACGACATGGTCCTGGCGGACCTCGCGCTGGGCGGCGGCGCCGTGCTGCCCGACCCGCGCGATACGGTGTACGTGTTCGACGAAGGGCACCACCTGCCCGACAAAGCCATCGGCCACTTCGCTCACTATTCGCGATTGCGCTCGACCGCCGAGTGGCTCGAGCAGACGGCCAGGAACCTGACCAAGCTGCTGGCCCAGCATCCGCTGCCCGGCGACCTGGGGCGCCTGATCGAGCAGGTGCCGGAGCTGGCGCGAGAGATCCGTACCCAGCAGCAGTTCATGTTCGGCCTCTGCGAACAGGTCGCCGACTTCCGCCCCGGCGAAGACATGGAAGGCCGCGAGCGGCCTCGCTATCGCTTCGAAGGCGGCGTGGTACCGCAGGCCATCCGCGAGGCCGGTATCGAACTGAAGAAAGGGTTCGCCCGGCTCAACGACCTGTTCACGCGCCTGGCCGATCTGCTCAAGGAAGGCATGGACGGCGAGAAGAGCATCGGTATCGCCAGCCACCAGGCGGAAGAATGGTACCCGCTGTTCGGCAGCCTGCTGACCCGCGCCCAGGGCAACTGGGAGCTCTGGACCGCATTCACTGCAGAAGACCCGCAGGACAACCCGCCGATGGCGCGTTGGCTGACCTTGGCCGAAGGTGGCGCGCTGTTCGACATCGAGGTCAATGCCAGCCCCATCCTGGCCGCCGAAATGCTGCGGCGCAGCCTCTGGAACGTTGCCCATGGCGCCCTGGTGACCTCCGCGACGCTGACTGCCCTGGGCACGTTCGACCGCTACCGCATGCGCTCGGGCCTGCCGCGCGACGCGGTGACCTGCGTGGTGCCAAGCCCGTTCCATCATGGCGACGCCGGCGTGCTGCGGGTGCCTGACCTGCGCGCCGACCCACGTGACGCGGCGGCCCATACCGCGGCGATCATTCGCGACCTGCCGGAGCTGGTGGAGGGCGCGCGTGGCGCGCTGGTACTGTTTTCCTCGCGTCGGCAGATGCAGGACGTGTTCGATGGCCTCGACCGCGACTGGCGCAAGCTGGTGCTGATCCAGGGCAACCTGTCCAAGCAGGAGACCCTCAACAAGCACAAGGCCCGCGTGGACGATGGCCAGTCCAGCGTACTGTTCGGCCTGGCCAGCTTCGCCGAGGGTGTCGACCTGCCAGGTGCCTACTGCGAACATGTGGTCATCGCCAAGATTCCGTTCGCCGTGCCGGATGATCCGGTCGAAGCGGCGTTGGCGGAGTGGATCGAGGCACGTGGCGGCAATCCGTTCATGGAGATCGCCGTGCCCGATGCATCGCTCAGGCTGATCCAGGCTTGCGGGCGACTGCTACGCACCGAACAGGACCGGGGCATCATCACCCTGCTGGATCGTCGCCTGGTCACCCAGCGCTATGGCAAGGCTATTCTCAATGCATTGCCGCCGTTCCGCCGGGAAATCGGCTGACCGGGAAGTGGACGGCGCGGCAGCCCGTACCGTTGTGCAACGCGAGCCCGCATCGTCCAACAGGAGGCCCCTGGCGCCATGATCCGCCCTTTGTTGTCAGCCGTGCTGGCGTTTTGGCTTGGCTCACCGGTCCTGGCCGGGCAGACGACACTGTTCAGCTTCGTGCGCCCGGCAGCGATCGTCGAGGTGACCACGGACAATGCCGTGCTGCCCCAGTACAACGCCGAGCAGACCGCCGAGGGCGAAGTGCTCAGACGCGTGGTGTTCAACCCGGTGGAACGGCCGCAGTTGCGCTTGAGCCCGCAGACCGGCACCTGGGACTGGTCCGCTGGGCAGGCCCTGACCTTACGCCTGCAGAGCGCGATGGACTGGGCGCTGACGCTGGACGTGGTGGTGCAGGCAAGCGACGGCCGCACGTTGACCAGTCGCATCGACTTGCCCGCCGGGCCGGCGCAGACCGTGCTGGTGCCGCTCAAGGCAAGTTCGCCGTTGAGCCATGGCATGCGTGCCGGTCCGCCCATGCCCTGGACCCATCAGGGCCAGCGCCTGTCGCTGGCCAGCAGCAGTGGCGAAATCGACCTGGCCCAGGTGGCCTCCATCACCTTGAGCATCCCGCAGCCGAAGGTGGCCCAGAGCCTGCTGATCGAAAAGGTCGGCCTGCAGGACGATGTCCTGGCGCTCCAGGCGGCCTATGCCGACCTGATCGACGGCTATGGCCAGGCTACTCGGCAGCGCTGGCCCGACAAGGTCGAGAACGACGCTCAGCTGCAGGCCGGCGCGGCACGCGAGCGGCAGATGCTCGGGGCCTGGCTGGATGAACGCGCCAAGCTGGCGCTGGATACCTTTGGCGGTGTCAAAGGTGGGCTGGCGTTCGAGGCCAGCGGATTCTTTCGTACCGAGAAGCGTCAGGGCCGCTGGTACCTGGTGACGCCGGAAGGCAACCCGTTCTTCTCGCTGGGCGTCAATGCGGTAGCGGTGGATGGCGGGCGCACTTATGTAGCGGGCCGCGAGGACATGTTCAGGCAGCTTCCCGGCGAAGGTGAGCCGCTGGCCGTTTTCTATGGCAAGGGCAACGATGACGATGGCAACGCCTCGTCCCGTGGGCGCGCCTTCAACCAGGGTCGCTGGTTCGACTTCCACGCCGCCAACCTCGCGCGCATCCATGCCCAGCCATGCGAGCAGGTTGCGGCGGACCCGAGAGCGTCGAATTGTCCGCCGGCCGTGTTCGATCCGGCGCGCTGGCGGGGTCATGCGCTGGATCGCCTGCTGGCCTGGGGCTTCAACACGATCGGCAACTGGAGCGACCCCGGCCTGGGCGGTCAGTCACGGGTCGCCTATACGCTGCCACTGTCGATCGTTGGCGACTACGCCAGCATCAGTACTGGCATGGACTGGTGGGGCCGCATGCCCGACCCGTTCGACCCGCGCTTCGCCATGGCTGCCGAACGCGCCGTGGCCATTGCCGCCCGTGATCATCGCGACGATCCCTGGCTGATCGGCTACTTCGCCGACAACGAACTGGCCTGGGCAGCGCCTGGGGATACGCCGCAGGCGCGCTATGGCCTGGCTTTCGGCACGCTGCGCCTGACTACCGACGTGCCTGCCAAGCGGGCCTTCCTCAAGCAGTTGCGGGACAAGTACCGTAATCAGGAAGGCCTGTCCAAGGCCTGGGGCATCGAGTTGCCGGCCTGGGAACTGATGGAGGACCCGGGCTTCGAGGCGCCGCTGCCCAATCCTGCCCATCCGGAAATCGAGCGGGACTACCAGCACTTCCAGCAGGTGTTCGCCGAAACCTACTTCAAGACCATCGCCGACTCGCTGAACTGGCATGCGCCCAACCACCTGCTGCTTGGCGGTCGCTTCGCCGTCAGCACGCCAGAGGCGGTCAAGGCTTGCGCCGAGTTCTGCGATGTGCTGAGCTTCAACTTCTATACGCCACGGCCCGAGGACGGTCATGATTTCGTGCGTCTGGCCGAGCTGGACAAGCCCGTGCTGGTCTCGGAATTCCAGTTCGGCTCGCGCGATCGTGGGCCATTCTGGCCTGGGCCGATGGAAGTCGCGCGCGAAGAAGCGCGCGGACCGGCGTACCAGGGGTTCGTCAAGGCGGCGGTGGCGCAACCGATGATCGTCGGCACGCACTGGTTCCAGTATCTCGACCAGCCTGCCAGCGGGCGGTTGCTCGACGGCGAGAATGGCCACCTTGGCCTGGTGGGCATCACCGACCTGCCATGGCAAGGGTTCGTGGAAGCGGTACGTCATGGCAACCTGCAGGCCCTGGAGGCACTGCGTCAGCAAGCGCAGCCACAGCCATGACAGGTTGTCGTACCGTCCGGTCGCGCGGTGTTTGCAAATGGCCTGACTACTGAAACAATGCAGGACTTTTGCGGTACGCGTTCGACGAGGAGACAGGCGGGTGCAGATCCAGGGTCACTATGAGCTGAAGTTCGAAGCGGTGCGCGACGCATTCGCCGCATTGTTCGAGGATCATCAGGAGCGCGGCGCGGCGTTGTGCATCCAGGTTGGCGGCGAAACCGTCATCGACCTGTGGGCGGGCAGCGCTGACAAGGATGGGGTCCAGGCCTGGCACAGCGATACCATCGTCAACCTGTTTTCCTGCACCAAGACGTTCACCGCCGTCGCCGCCCTGCAACTGGTGGGCGAGGGCAAGCTTGCCCTTGACGTTCCCGTGGCGCGCTACTGGCCGCAGTTCGCCCAGGCGGGCAAGGAAAGCGTGACCCTGCGCCAGTTGCTCAGCCACCGTGCCGGTTTGCCGGCGATCCGTGAACTGTTGCCGGCCGAGGCGTTCTATGACTGGCAGACCATGGTCGAGGCATTGGCGTGCGAAGCGCCCTGGTGGGTGCCTGGCACGGCCCACGGCTATGCCGCCATCACCTACGGCTGGCTGGTCGGCGAGTTGATCCGCCGAGCCGACGGAAGGGCGCCGGGCGACTCGATCGTGGCGCGTACTGCAAGACCGCTGGGGCTGGACTTCCACATCGGTTTGCACGATGACCAGTTCGACCGGGTGGCACACCTGGCGCGCGGCAAGGGCAATACCGGCGACGAAGCGGCCCGTCGGCTGTTGCAGGTGACCCTGCGTGAACCCGAGGCCTTGTCGACCCGGGCGTTCACCAACCCGCCTGGCATGCTGACCAGTACCAACAAGCCCCAATGGCGGCGGATGCAGCAGCCTGCCGCCAACGGGCATGGCAATGCTCGAAGCCTGGCAGGCTTCTATGCCGGCCTGCTCGATGGCAGTCTGCTCGAATCGGAGCTGCTCGACGAACTGACACGTGAGCATAGCGTTGGCCAGGACCGGACGTTGCTGACCCAGACTCGCTTCGGGCTTGGCTGCATGCTCGACCAGCCCGCGGTCGCCAACGCCACGTTCGGTCTCGGCGCGAGGGCGTTCGGCCACCCTGGCGCTGGTGGCTCGGTCGGCTTCGCCGATCCCGAGCACGATGTGGCTTTCGGGTTCGTCACCAATACGCTGGGGCCGTACGTTCTCATGGACCCCCGGGCGCAAGCCCTGGTCCGAGCGCTGGGCAGTTGCCTTTGATCGGTTAATGCGGGTATTACCCGCAGGCTTTGTCTATTCTCAACGCCAACGCCCCCGTGGCTAGGCAAAAACCTTTTCATTTCATGGTGTATCGCTGATGTCTTCATACAAAACCTTAGCACTCGCCCTGTGCCTGGCCATGTCTGGCTGCGCCCAGCACCAGCAAGATGCTTCCAGGGACGGTGGTCATGCCTGGTGGCCGTTCGGCTCGGACAAGGTCGCCGACCAGGAGGTCAAGGAAGCTGTCACCGAGAAGGTGGCCAAGGCCGAAGCCAAGAGCGAAAGCGGCAAGCACTGGTGGTGGCCGTTCGGTGGCGAGGACAAGGTGGCCGAAGCCAAGCCCGAGGTCCCGAAGATCGACCAGAAGGCGACCCAGGCCTGGCTCGACGACTACGAGCCGAAGCTGCGCGAAGCCGTCAAGGGCAGCCAGTTGCAGGTGGAGCGCCGCGACGATCTGCTGGCCGTGACTTTGCCAGTGGACGGTTCTTACAACCCGGATCGGCCGAACATGCTCCTGCCTGCCACCCTGGGTCCGATCACCCGTGTGGCCAAGGTGGTCGAACTCGACCCGAAGACCGCCGTGCTCGTGCTGGGGCATGCCGACAGTACCGGCGCCGCGGCCGTCAACCAGAAGCTCAGCCTCGAACGCGCCGCGTCGGTGTCGGCGATCTTCCGTCTCAGCGGCCTGCAGCGTGATCGGCTGACGCTCAAGGGCATGGGGTCGGTAATGCCACGCGCGGCCAACGACAGCGCAGAAGGTCGGGCATTGAACCGCCGCGTCGAAATGTTGCTGACGCCGCAGAACACCATGGTCGCCCTCCTGGCCAAGTACCAGCAAGCCACACCAGTGACGCAGACGCCGGCAATGATCGCGGTGCAGGATGCCAAGGCGCCGGTGGCCAAGGCCGCGGACAGCAAGGCGGCAGCCAAGCCGGCCGCCAAGAAGCCGGTCGCCAAGGCCAAGCCAGTGGCCAAGGTCACTGCCAAGAAGAAGGCGACGCCGGCCAAGCCTGCCAAGAAGGCAGCAGCCCAGAAGAAGGTCGCTGCCAACAGCACCGCGAAAAGCAACTGATCGGCAAGGAATGCAGTCATGAATCGATCCTTGGCCGATATGCGTCGCGACTACACCCGCGACGGCCTGGCCGAAGCACAGGCGCCAAGCGAACCGCTGGCGTTGTTCCGGCAATGGTTCGCCGATGCGGTGCAAACCGAGCAGGCGCCGGTGGAAGCCAATGCCATGACCTTGGCCACCGTCGACGGCGATGGTCGCCCTCATTGCCGAGTGCTGTTGCTCAAGGGGCTGGACGACAGTGGCTTCACCTTCTTCAGCAACTACGACAGCGCCAAGGGTCGGCAGCTGCACGCCAACCCTTATGCGGCCATGACGTTCTTCTGGCCGGCGCTGGAGCGTCAGGTACGTATCGAAGGCCAGGTCGAAAAGGTCACGCCCCAGGAGTCGGACGAGTACTACCAGGTGCGCCCCTTGGGAAGTCGCCTGGGCGCGTGGGCTTCGCCGCAGAGCCAGGTAATCGGTGGCCGTGAGCAGCTCGAAGAGCTGGTCAGGGCTACCGAGACACGCTTCAGTGGTGTCCAGCCGCATTGTCCCCCTCACTGGGGGGGCTACCGCCTGCTCCCGGAACGGATCGAGTTCTGGCAGGGGCGTGCCAGCCGCCTGCATGATCGGCTGAACTACCGACTGGTCGACGGAAGCTGGCAGCGCGAGCGGCTGGCACCTTGATCCGCACACGCGCGATCCTGCATGGTGCAGGGTGGCGCGTCCGCCGATGGCTTGCCTGGCGCGAGCAGGCAGCAAAGCGGCTAAGTGCCCACCCCGGCGTCCCGTGATCCTTGTGGGCAACGAAACAAATGGTCGCCATCCCCAGCCCACGCTAACGGAGTAATCCGGCATCATCAGGGGTCTGATTTCTTGATCGCCCGGCGCCGACGGGCCGTGACGTCCATGTTCAGGCCAATGAAGCGAATTTCACGTCTGGAGTATCGTGACAGCGGTCGGCGTACGGAGTCTAATGGATACCTGACCTTTGGAGAGTTTCCCATGCGTAAATCCGGAATGCTGGTGGCGAGCTTCACCGCCATGTCGCTGCTGCTTGGCGGCTGTGCCTCGAACCTGGCGGGCGATACCTATTCGCGCGACGAGGCCCGTCGCGTGCAGACCGTACGCATGGGTACCATCGAAGCCCTGCGCCCCGTGAAGATCGAAGGTACCAAGACCCCCATCGGTGGTGGGGCTGGCGCGGTCGTCGGTGGGGTGGCCGGTAGCGCCATCGGCGGCGGGCGCGGCAGCATCGTCGCGGCCGTGATCGGTGCGGTGGCCGGTGGTCTGGCGGGCTCGGCCGCGGAAGAGGGCATCACCCGTACCCAGGGTGTGGAAATCACCGTGCGTGAAGATGACGGTAGCACCCGTGCCTATGTGCAGGCGGTTCAGGAAAACGAGATTTTCCGGGTCGGTGAGCGCGTGCGGATCATGACCGTGGATGGCACCAGCCGCGTCTCCCACTGACTCGAAGCGGCCTTGGACAAAACCCCGATCGGGCATTCCCGGTCGGGGTTTTTTTCAACGCATGGATCAGGCCTTGGCGGGCTTGCGACTGGCCATCGCCGTGACCAGGTAACCGATCACCGCGGCGAAGAACGAACCGGTCAGGATGCCCATGCGGTCCATGCCCGCGTATTCGCTCAGGTGCGGGGCGAAAGCCAGGCTGCCGACGAATAGGCTCATGGTGAAGCCGATGCCGCAGAGAATCGCCACCCCCAGCAGCTGGCGCCAGTTGGCGCCAGCGGGCAGGGCGGCCAGCCCCAGTTTGACCGCTAGCCAGGTCAGGCCAAAGACGCCTAGGGTCTTGCCTGCCAGCAAGCCTAGGGCGATACCCATCGGCACCGGATGGGTGAAGCTTTCCAGGCTCATACCAGCCAGCGATACGCCAGCATTGGCAAAGGCGAAGAGCGGCAGGATGGCATAGGCCACCCATGGGTGAAGCGCATGCTCCAAGGTCAGCAGTGGCGAAGGCTCGGCGTTCCGGGTGCGCAAGGGAATGGTCAAGGCCAGGGCGACGCCGGCCAGCGTGGCATGCACGCCGCTTTTCAGCACGCAGACCCAGAGGATCACGCCAATCAGCAGGTACGGCCCCAGCTTGATCACGCCGAGGCGGTTCATCGCCACCAGGGCGACCAGGCAGGCAGCGGCCAGCATCAAGGACAAAGTCGACAAGGTGCCGGAGTAGAACAAGGCGATGATGATGATCGCGCCAAGGTCGTCGATGATCGCCAGGGTCATCAGGAACAGCTTCAGCGATACCGGGACGCGCTTGCCGAGCAAGGCCAGCACGCCCAGGGCGAAGGCAATGTCGGTGGCGGTCGGGATCGCCCAGCCGGCGGTTGCCGACGGGTCGTGACGATTGATGAACCAGTAGATCAGTGCAGGCACCAGCATGCCACCGACCGCCGCCGTGGCTGGCAGGATCACTTGCGAAGGCTTGGAAAGCTGGCCATCGAGCACCTCGCGCTTGACCTCCAGGCCGATGAGCAGGAAGAACAGCGCCATCAGCCCGTCGTTGATCCACAGCAGCAACGGCTTGGCGATCTGCAGGGCGCCAACCTGCACGGCGACCGGCACTTCGAGCAAGCCCTGATACAGCAACGACATGGGCGAATTGTTGACGATCAGCGCCAGGACAGCCGCCGCGATCAGCAACAGGCCGCTGGCAGCTTCCAGCTGGAGGAAACGGGTGAGCAGACTACGCACGGGCAAGTGGCCCTCCGGTTGTCGGTGAAGGAAATGGGACGTACACCCTAGCCTGAAATAATATGCTTTAGAATAAAAATTATATTCTTTTTAGTTATAAAACATTTATGGGAAGCCTGGAGGAGACTAGCGGAACGAGAAGTAGATGGAACGAGGAAAATTCCACGATGCGTAAGAAATTCTCCGAACTTCCGCGCTTCGATGGCCGGCCCAGACGGCGTCACGAGCCTGACGGGACAAGGCCTGCAAGGCGGCCTTGTCCGTGCTTGGGCTCGGCGGAACAATCAGCTGGCGATGCCCAGCATGTCGCGTGCGACCGCTTCGGCCACGCGGATACCGTCGACCCCCGCGGAAAGGATGCCACCGGCGTAGCCCGCGCCTTCTCCAGCCGGGAATAGCCCCTTGAGGTTCAGGCTCTGGTAGTCCTCGCCACGAGTGATGCGCAGGGGGGATGAAGTGCGTGTTTCGATCCCGGTCAGCACCGCATCGTGCAAGTCATAACCTTTGATCTGGCGAGCGAAGGCTGGAAGCGCTTCGCGGATGGCTTCGATGGCAAAGTCCGGCAGGCTCGGTGCCAGGTCGCCCAAGGTCACGCCCGGCTTGTACGATGGCTCGACGCTGCCCAGGGCCGTGGAGGGCTTGCCAGCCACGAAGTCGCCGACCAGCTGCGCCGGGGCCTGGTAGTTGCTACCCCCGAGAAGGTAGGCATGGGCTTCGAGGCGCTCCTGCAGTTCGATGCCGGCCAGTGGGCCACCAGGGTAGTCACGTTGCGGATCGATGCCGACCACGATCCCCGAGTTGGCATTGCGCTCGTTGCGCGAATATTGGCTCATGCCGTTGGTCACCACCCGGCCTGGCTCGCTGGTCGCGGCGACCACGGTACCGCCAGGGCACATGCAGAAGCTGTAGACCGATCGTCCGTTGCGGGCGTGATGGACCAGCTTGTAGTCGGCGGCGCCCAGCTTGGGATGGCCGGCATACTTGCCCAGGCGCGCCTGGTCGATCAGCGACTGCGGATGCTCGATGCGAAAGCCGATCGAGAAGGGTTTGGCCTCCATGTAGATGCCCTTGGCGTGCAGCATGCGGAAGGTGTCGCGCGCACTGTGCCCGAGGGCCAGCACCACATGACGGGAAGCCAGTTGCTCGGCGTTGTCCAGCACCACGCCTTGTAGCTGACCGTCCTCGATCAGCAGGTCGGTGACCTTGTGTTCGAAACGCACCTCGCCGCCAAGGGCAATGATTTCCTTGCGCATGTTCTCGACCATCCCGGTCAGGCGGAACGTGCCGATATGCGGCTTGTTGATGTAGAGGATCTCCTGCGGGGCGCCAGCTTTGACGAACTCCTCGAGCACCTTGCGACCATGGTGCCGCGGGTCCTTGATCTGGCTGTAGAGCTTGCCGTCGGAAAAGGTACCGGCACCGCCTTCGCCGAACTGCACATTGGATTCCGGGTTGAGCACGCTCTTGCGCCACAGCCCCCAGGTATCCTTGGTGCGCTGGCGCACTTCCTTGCCGCGTTCGACGATGATCGGACGCAAGCCCATCTGAGCCAGCAACAGGCCGGCGAAAATGCCGCAAGGACCGAAACCGACCACGACAGGGCGCTGCTCGGGAGCGGCGCTGGCATGGCCGACGAACGTGTAGCTGACATCCGGGGCCGGGCCGACATTGGGATCATCGGCGAACTTGCGCAGCAGTTCCGCTTCGTTGCTCACTTCCAGGTCAATGGTGTAGATGAACAACAGTTCGCTGTTCTTCTTGCGCGCATCATAGCTGCGCTTGAACAGGGTGAATGCGGTCAACTGCGCGTCGGCGATACCCAGGCGTTGCAGGATGGCCGCGCGCAAGTCCTCGTCGGAGTGGTCCAGGGGCAGTTTGAGTTCGGTGATTCGTAGCATGGCAGGGTCCATTTTCCCGGCCATCGATGGCCGGCGGCTTCACGTAAACCGCCAAGTATAAGCGCTTCGCCGTCTTCTCTGGCAGGAGAAACATGGCCAACGATCAGTTATCCCGTGCCCCGCCGTAGTAGCCACAGCCTTGCAGCGTCTGGCCGCCGACACGCAGTTCGGCATTGAGGTGGCGTAGCGCACCGGTGGCGCTGTCGACGCAACGCTGGGGCGCCAGCCACAACTCGATGCGCTGGCCGTCGGCCTCGCTGGACAGGTTGAGGCTGCCGCCAGGCAGCTGTTCCTCCAGGAAGGGCAAGGGCAGCGGTGGCTGGTCGCGACGCTCCAGGACCATGCCCTTGCCGCTGGCCTTGATCTCCCAGTCCGGTCCATGACCTTCGGCGCGCAGGGTCAGCTGCTTGAAATTGGGGTCGCTGCAGGCGGAGGTGCCGGCTTCCAGGCGATACAGCTGGCGGACATCGAGCTGGCCATCGTTGCCTGCCTGGCGGCTGCCGCCGAGCGTGCCGCGCACGTCGGCGAACAGTTTGCCGCGGGCGTCGTCGGCCAGGTTGGCCGCTTCCTGCAATATACCGGTGTCACCGATGTCGTTGACGACGAAGCGACGGCTTTCGTTGCACGGCTTGAACAGCAGCTGGCCGTTCTCGGCGCTCAGCTCCCCCTGCAGGCGCGTGGTGCCGGTATTCGAATCGCTCGGCTGGGTGGCCAGGAGCTGGCATCCGGTAAACAGAGGCAACAGGGAAGCGAGCAACAGGGAAGGGGTGACGCGCATCGGGCAGGCTCCAAGAGGTCCGGCTTAAGGAGTGCGTCACGTTACGCAGCCTGGCGGCTTATCTCAAGGCCTCCTGCGGTGGCCGAGCAAGCCGGCCAGCCCAAGATCGCGCAATGGCCTTGGGGCTGGCTGGCAACGAGTCGAACCAGGGCTCGACAGGTTGCCCGCACGGCGAGCGTGGCAGGTCATCCACCCAGGTAGGCGTCGCGTACCTTCGGATCGACCAGCAGTGCCTCGCCAGGGCCTTGCATCACCACGTGACCGTTTTCCAGTACATAGGCACGATCGGCGATCTTCAAGGCCTGGTTGGCGTTCTGCTCGACCAGGAAAACGGTCACGCCGTCGCGCCGCAGCTGCTCGATGATATCGAAGATCTGCTGGATGATGATCGGCGCCAGGCCCAGCGAGGGTTCGTCGAGCAGCAGGAGCTTGGGCTTGCTCATCAGCGCCCGACCGATCGCCAGCATTTGCTGCTCGCCACCGGACATGGTGCCCCCGCGCTGGTCGTAGCGCTCCTTCAGACGCGGGAACAGGTGCAGGACCTTGTCCAGTTGCTCCTGGTAATCGCGCTTGTCGGTGAAGAAGCCACCCATGGCCAGGTTTTCCTCGACGGTCAGTCGGGCGAATACCCGGCGACCTTCGGGGACCACGGCGATGCTCTTGCGCATGATGTGCGAGGACGGCTGGCCGACCAGCTCCTCGCCCAGGTAGCGGATGCTGCCGGCGTGTGCCTGGGGAGAGCCGCACAGGGTCATGAGCAAGGTCGACTTGCCAGCGCCGTTGGCACCGATCAGCGTCACGATCTCGCCCTGGTTGATTTCCACGTTGACACTGTGCAGCGCCTGGATCTTGCCGTAGAAGGTGGACACGTTCTCGAACTTCAGCATCACGCTTCCCCCAGGTAAGCCTTGATCACTTCGGGATTGGCGCGGATTTCCTCCGGCGTGCCGTCAGCCAGGGGCGTACCCTGGTTGATCACCACGATATGGTCGGAAATGCTCATCACCAGTTTCATGTCGTGCTCGATGAGCAGCACCGTGACGTCGTGTTCCTGGCGCAGATAACCGATCAGTGCCTTGAGGTCCTCGGTTTCCTTGGGATTCAGGCCGGCCGCCGGTTCGTCGAGCATGATGATCCGCGGACGGGTCATCATGCAGCGGGCAATTTCCAGGCGCCGCTGCTGGCCGTAGGCCAGAGTGCCGGCCGTACGGTTGGCGAACTCGGTCAGGTTGACCTTGTCCAGCCAGTACTGGGCACGCTCCATGGCCTCGCGTTCGCTGCGGCGGAACGCCGGGGTCTTGAACAGGCCGGCCAGGAAGTTGGTATTGAGGTGGCGGTGCTGGGCGATCAACAGGTTTTCCAGCGCGGTCATTTCCTTGAACAGGCGCACGTTCTGGAAAGTCCGCACCACGCCCTTGCGGGCGATCTGGTGGCCGGCAAGGCCCTGGATCGGCTGGCCATCGAGCAGGATGCTGCCGCCGCTCGGCTTGTAGAAGCCGGTCAGGCAGTTGAACACCGTGGTCTTGCCGGCACCGTTGGGACCGATCAGCGCCACCACTTGTCGTTCCTTGACGGTCAGGCCCACGCCGTTGACCGCCAACAGGCCGCCGAAGCGCATGCTCAGGCCGCTGACTTGCAGGATTTCGCGGCTCATCGACGCAGCTCCATGTGAGGGCGTTGCATAGGCAGCAAGCCTTGCGGACGCCAGATCATCATCAACACCATCAGGGCACCGAACATCAGCATGCGGTACTCGCTGAACTCGCGCATCAGCTCCGGTAGCAGGATCATCACGATGGCCGCGAGGATCACCCCCAGCTGCGAGCCCATGCCGCCAAGCACGACGATGGCCAGAATGATCGCCGATTCGATGAAGGTGAACGACTCTGGCGTGACCAGGCCCTGGCGAGCGGCGAAGAAGCTGCCGGCGAAACCGGCGAAGCAGGCACCGAGGGTGAAGGCCGAAAGCTTGATCACGGTCGGGTTGAGCCCCAGCGCCCGGCAGGCGATCTCGTCTTCGCGCAGCGCTTCCCAGGCACGACCGATCGGCATGCGCAGCAGGCGATTGATGACGAACAGCGCCAGCAGTGCCAGCAGCAACGCTACCAGGTAGAGAAAGATCACCTTGTTGATCGAGTTGTAGGGCAGGCCGAAGAACTCGTGGAAGGTCTGCATGCCTTCGGCCGCCCGGCGCTCGAACGTCAGGCCGAAGAAGGTGGGTTTCTGGATGTTGCTGATGCCGTTGGGGCCGCCGGTCAGGTCGGTCAGGTTGCGCAGGAACAGACGAATGATCTCGCCGAAGCCGAGGGTCACGATCGCCAGGTAGTCGCCACGCAGCCGTAACACCGGGAAGCCCAGCAGGAAGCCGAAGGTCGCGGCCATGAGCCCGGCGATCGGCAGGCAGATCCAGAAGCTCAGGCCGTAATAGTGCGACAGCAGGGCGTAGCTATAGGCACCGACCGCGTAGAAGCCGACGTAGCCCAGGTCGAGCAGGCCCGCCAGGCCGACCACGATGTTCAGGCCCAGGCCGAGCAGGACGTAGATCAGGATCAGTGTGGCGATGTCCACCGCGCCGCGTGAACCGAAGAACGGCCATGCCAGAGCCACCACGATCAGACCGAGAATGACCCAGCGTTGGGTACGCGGCAAGGTCAGGAAATTGCTCACTGCCGGGGGTACCAGCTTGTGCTGTGAGCGGCTACGCATCACGGCGCTCCACTGCTTGTCGAACAGTACGCGCAGGAACATCAGGACCGAGCAGACCGCAATCACCGTGAGAGTGAAGGACCCCTGGCTGTGGACGACAAGGCTGATGCCGTCGATGCTGAGTTTCAGTCCGAGCACCGGGAAGGCCACGGCCCAGACCAGCAAGGCGCTGAAGAACGCCGGTTTGAGATTTCTGTTCATACTTTTTCAACCTCCGGACGGCCAAGAATGCCGGTCGGCCGGAACAGCAGGACCAGGACCAACAGGCCGAACGCCACCACGTCCTTGTACTGATCACCGAAGATATCGGCACCGAACGCCTCGGCGACGCCGAGGACCAGGCCGCCAAGCATGGCGCCCGGGATGCTGCCGATGCCGCCCAGCACCGCGGCGGTGAAGGCCTTGAGGCCCACCAGGAAGCCGGCGTTGGGGTTGATCACGCCATATTGCATGCTCAGCAGCACGGCGGCGACGGCAGCCAGCGCTGCGCCGATGACGAACGTCAGGGCGATGATGTTGTTGGTGTTGATGCCTAGCAGGTTGGCCATCTTGATGTCTTCGGCACAGGCCCGGCAGGCACGCCCCAGGCGAGAGCGGGAGATGAACAGGGTCAGCGCGACCATGGACACCAGGGTGACGACGAAGACCAGGATCTGCATGTACGAGACCAGGACTTCCTCGGCGCCTCCCGGGCCGAACGACAGGCTCCCTGGAATCAGGTTCGGAATGGACTTGTCCTTCGAGTCCTGTGACAGCAGCACGGTATTTTGCAGGAAGATCGACATGCCGATGGCGGAGATCAGCGGGATCAGGCGATTGCTGTTGCGTAGCGGGCGGTAGGCCACCCGCTCGATGCTGTAGCCGTACGCGCTGGTCACGAAGATCGTCGCGACGAAGGCGACGGTCATCAGGATGGGTAGCGAGTCGATGCCCATCATGGCCAACCCCGCCAGGGCGATGAAGGCCACGTACGAACCGATCATGTACACCTCGCCATGGGCGAAGTTGATCATGCCGATGATGCCGTAGACCATCGTGTAGCCGATGGCTATGAGGGCGTAGGTGCTGCCAATGGTCAGGCCATTAACCAGCTGTTGGAAAAAGTGGTAGATCTCAGGCATTACAGCGCTCCTAAAAACCTGATGGCATTCGCTGGCGGGTGGTGTACCCGGCATCGCCGATGGTGATGGACCAACAGCGGGCACGGCCAGGAACCGCGGGTGACGGTTTTAAGATTTTCAGGTGGGCGGGCTCCCGGATCGCGGGAATCAGGCCCATGAACCTCGTAAAACAAAGCCCACTGCTCGCACAGTGGGCTTCTCGGTCATTTAGTCACGCAGTTACTGAGGAGAGACTTCGGTCTTGGGCTTGCCGAAGTGCCATTCGTAGACCACGAACTTGAAGTCCTTGAGGTCGCCTTTCTCATCGAACGACAGGTCGCCGGTCGGGGTCTTGAAGGTACCCTTGTGGATTTGCGCGGCGACCTTCTCGGCATCGTCGCTGTTGCCGGCAGCCTTGATGGCATCGGCGATCACCTGCACTGCGGAATAGGAAGGGAACACGAACGGACCGCTCGGGTCCTTGCCATCGGCCTTGATGGCGTCGACGATGGCCTTGTTCGCCGGCTCGGCATCGAAGGATTTCGGCAAGGTGACCAGCAGGCCTTCGGATGCATTCTGGGCGATCTGCGAGATCGAGTCGTTGCCCACGCCTTCCGGACCCATGAACTTCGCGTTCAGTCCCTTTTCCTTGGCCTGACGCAGGATCAGGCCCAGTTCGGGGTGGTAGCCGCCGTAGTAGACGAAGTCGACGTTGTTCTGCTTGAGTTTCTGGACGATCGAGGAAAAGTCCTTGTCACCCGCATTGAGGCCCTCGAAGACCGCGACCTTGATGTGCTTTTTTTCGAGGGTCTGCTTGACGGCCGTGGCGATGCCTTCACCGTACTGCTGCTTATCGTGCAGGACAGCGACCACCTTGGGCTTGACGTGGTCGGCGATGTAGTTGCCGGCAGCCGGGCCCTGGGCACTGTCCAGGCCGATGGTGCGGAACACCAGCTTGTAGCCACGCGAGGTGATTTCCGGGCTGGTGGCGGCCGGGGTGATCATGATCACGCCTTCATCTTCATAGATATCGGACGCAGGCTGGGTGGAGCTGGAGCACAGGTGACCGATTACGAACTTGACGCCATCATTGACCACCTTGTTGGCCACTGCCACGGCTTGCTTGGGGTCGCACGCGTCGTCGTATTCCTTGGCTTCGAGCATCTTGCCGTCGACGCCGCCCTTGGCGTTGATGTCCTTGATGGCCTGTGTCGCGCCGATGAACTGCATGTCGCCGTACTGGGTGACCGGGCCTGTCTTGGGCCCAGCGATGCCGATCTTGATGGTGTCGGCGGCGACCGAATGGCCAGCGACACCGGCCAGTACCATTGCAGCGAACAGCTTGGAAATCTTGATCATGGTGCTCCACTCATTCTGTTGTAATTCTTATAGTCCTGGCGGCCAGGGCTACAGACCGGGCGGGATTCGCGTCATGGCCATGCCGTCGCGCAAGCCCGCCTTCCCCGGAACGTGTCCCGGAACTGTACCGGTACAGTGTAGAGCGCGGGTCGAGCGCTTGAAAAGCCGGCAACTCGAAGCTCCTCGCAAGGGTGTCGCGTGCTCGACACAAAAGTACAGAAACACGCCGTTGGCAACTGGCAGGACGCGGCCTGATCCCATGAACACGGGCCTGAACGATCATTTGCTTATTTGAAACCGGGTTTTTCTGCGAAAATACCGGCTTGATTGATTGCCCGCGATTTTCTGACAGGTACCCATGACTGATCGAACAAGCACCCTCTATGCCAAGCTGCTTGGCGAAACCGCAACCATCGAGTGGAAAGCCTTGGAGCGTTTCTGGGCCAAGGGTGACCTGATTTGGGTCGACCCTTCGCTCGATCTCATCGAAGTGGCTGCCGCCATGGCGGAAAACCGCAGCGAGGCGGTGCTCAAGTGGCGTAATGCTGGCACTGTGGTCCCGCTCGCCGCCGAGCAGGCCTTGGAGTTACAGCAGCGAGATCCACGAATCTGGGCCGTGGTGGTGTCCCCGTTCGTCCTCATGCAGGTCCGAACAAACGCAGCGTAATGGGCTTCCATGGTGCGCCTGGTTGGCACTGGTGCACCGAGATGGTGCTGTAGTCCGGCATCAGAGGTGGCGCCAGGTAACACTTGGACTCGTTCGCCAAGGCACAGTAACAGTTTTTTCATGCTCTTTGCCGTCGCGCATGGCGTCACTGCCATGTTGCGCCAACACTCGCAGCCTGCAACGCACTGGACACCGCCGAAGTCGTGGCCCTGGTCGAGCGTGCCGGATTGGACGCGCCATCGATCTCGCGAGCACTGGCCGGCGGCTTCGCCGATTCGAAGCCGCAGTGGATCCTGGCGCCAAGGATGGCTGGCAGCCGGCTCGGTTTACCGCCCGGCTTCGATCAGCCCGCGACCAGTACCCTGATGGCTTCCAGACGCAAGGCGGCCTTGTCGAGCATCGCCAGCCCGGCTTCGCGCTGCTTGCGCAATGCCTCGAGCTCGCTGTCGCGCACGCTCGGGTTGACCGCCTTGAGTGCGCTCAGCCGTGCCAGCTCTTCGTCGGCCTCGGCGGCCAGGCGGCGCTGGGCCTGGGCCACGCGCTCCTCGTGCCGAGGCAGGATCTTGGTTTCGCCGTTGGCGATGCGCTTGGAGAGCACCTCGCGCTGGGCCTGGATGAATTTGTTGGCGCTGGCCCTGGGCACGCTTTCGAGCTGCTCGTTGAGCGTCTCGAACGCCACCCGCGGCGCCAGGTCGTTGCCATTGGCGTCGAGCAGGCAGCGCAGCGCGGCTGGCGGCAAGTAGCGTCCAAGTTGCAGGCTGCGTGGCGCTACCACCTCGCTGACGTACAGCAGCTCGAGCAGCACGGTCCCCGGCTTGAGCGCCTTGTTCTTGATCAGCGCCACGGCGGTATTGCCCATCGATCCCGAGAGCACCAGGTCCATGCCACCTTGCACCATGGGATGTTCCCAGGTGAGGAACTGCATGTCTTCGCGAGACAGCGCCTGGGTTCGATCGTAGGTGATGGTCACGCCTTCTTCGTCACCGAGCGGGAAGCTGGCATCGAGCATCTTCTCGCTGGGCTTGAGGATCAAGGCATTCTCGGAGTGGTCCTCACTGTCGATGCCAAAGGCGTCGAACAAGGTTTCCATGTAGATCGGCAGGGTGAACTGGTCATCCTGTTCGAGAATCGCCTCGACCAGCGCCTGGCCCTCGCCGGCACCGCCGGAGTTCAGCTCGAGCAGGCGGTCACGGCCGTTGTGCAGTTCAGCTTCGAGCCGTTCGCGCTCGGCGCGCGCCTCGTCCACCAGTGCCTCCCAGCCATCGCCATCGGTGCCTTCGAGCAGCGCCAGCAAGCGCGGGCCGAAACGGTGCTGAAGGGCGTTGCCGGTAGGGCAGGTCGCCAGGAAGGCGTTCAGTGCCAGGTGATACCACTGGAACAGGCGCTCCTGGGGACTGTCCTGCAGGTATGGCACATGCAGTTGGATGGTATGTTTCTGGCCGATGCGGTCGAGACGGCCAATGCGCTGCTCCAGCAGGTCGGGATGCGCCGGCAGATCGAACATCACCAGATGATGGGAGAACTGGAAGTTGCGGCCTTCGCTGCCGATCTCCGAACAGATCAGGACCTGGGCGCCGAATTCCTCGTCGGCGAAATAGGCGGCGGCGCGGTCTCGCTCGAGGATGCTCATGCCCTCGTGGAAGACCGTCGCCGGAATGCCCGAGCGTACCCGCAGGGCGTCTTCCAGGTCCATGGCGGTTTCGGCATGGGCGCAGATCACCAGGACCTTGGTGCGCTTGAGCATCTTCAAGGTCTCGACGAGCCAGTCGACCCGCGGGTCGAAGCGCCACCAGCGATCGTCCTCGGCCGTTTCGCCGACAGCCTGGAAGGCCACCTCGGGATACAGCTCGGCGTGTTCTCCGGCCGGCAGGTCAGTGTATTGCGCAGGGTTGGGCAAGGGGTAGGCATGCAGTTCGCGTTCCGGGAAGCCCTGGATCGCCGCGCGCGTATTGCGGAACAAGACGCGACCGGTGCCATGACGATCGAGCAACTCGCGAATCAGGCGGGCACTGGCCTGGCTGTCGCCGTCGCTCACGGCGCCCAGCAAGGCTTCGCCTTCGGCGCCCAGGAAACCCTGGATGGTGGCGTGGGCCTTGGCCGAAAGCCGACCTTCATCGAGCAGTTCCTGGACCGCCTCGGCCACTGGCCGATAATGCTCGCTCTCGGCACGAAACGCGGCCAGGTCGTGGAAGCGGTTGGGGTCGAGCAGGCGCAGGCGGGCGAAGTGGCTGTCCTGGCCGAGCTGTTCGGGCGTCGCGGTGAGCAGTAGCACGCCGGGGATGACTTCGGCCAGTTGCTCGACCAGTGCGTATTGCGGGCTGACGCGCTCTTCGTGCCAGACCAGATGATGCGCCTCGTCGACCACCAGCAGGTCCCAGCCCGCCGCGAACAGCGCATCCTGTGCCTTTTCGTCCTCGGTCAGCCATTCCAGGGCCACCAGTGCCAGTTGGGCGTCCTCGAACGGATTGCTGGCATCGCTCTGAACGAAGCGCTCGGCATCGAACAGCGCAACCTGGAGATTGAAGCGCCGACGCATTTCCACCAACCACTGGTGCTGCAGGTTCTCCGGCACCAGGATCAGCACCCGATTGGCGCGTCCCGACAGCAGCTGGCGATGGATCACAAGGCCCGCCTCGATGGTCTTGCCCAAGCCTACCTCATCGGCCAGCAGCACCCGTGGCGCAATGCGGTCGGCGACTTCACGGGCGATGTGCAACTGGTGGGCGATGGGCTGCGCCCGGCATCCACCCAGGCCCCAGAGCGGGGACTGCATTTGTCGGCTGGTGTGCTCGAGGGTGTTGTAGCGCAGCGAAAACCAGGGCAGCGGGTCGATCTGACCGGCGAACAGGCGATCGCTGGCCAGGCGGAACTGGATGAAGTTGGAGAGCTGGGTTTCCGGCAGCGTGCGTGGCTGGCTCTGCTGGTCGAGTCCGTGATAGACCAGCAGGCCGTCATGATCCTCGACTTCGCGGACGGTAAGTTTCCAGCCTTCGAAGTGGGTGATCTGGTCGCCTGGCGAAAAACGCACGCGGGTCAGGGGCGCATTGCGCAGTGAATACTGGCGGGTGTCGCCTGTCGCCGGGTACAGCACCGTCAGCAAGCGGCCGTCCTGTGCCAGGATGGTGCCGAGGCCAAGCTCGGCTTCGCTGTCGCTGATCCAGCGTTGCCCCGGTTGATACTGCTGCGCCATACTGCCTGACTCCCGCGATGAAAAGCCGACTATCTTAACGGATAGGTAGTGCAGACCAAAGCGTCTAGCCATTTCATCGACGAATACCGCCTTGTAGCAGAGGGTTCCGATTGGCCATGCCTGTCCAGCATCTCAGGTTAAACATCCTCCTGGCCCTCGGCAGCCTGGCGCTGCTGGCAGGTTGTGAACACAAGCGCTTCGAAGTCCTGCCGCCGATTCCGGTGGAGCAGCTGGAGGTGCTCGGCGTGCAGGCGCCCATCAAGAGCGTGCATTACCGCGATCTCGACGGCGAGGGCTTGCTGGTGCTCAGCCGGGTCGACGGTCAGGCCACCGATGCCGAGACGGAGCAGGAGGTGGACAAGGTGACCCTGCGGGCTACGCTTTACGAGCGTCGCGACACGACCAGCTTCACCTCCCGCTGGCAGATCGAGCAGGAAACCACTTGCCCGGGCCTGGATCTGGATGTCGACTTCTATAGCGACGTCAGTGACGTAGGCGATGTCGACAACGATGGCGTGGCGGAAGTGACGGTGGCCAGCCATGCCTTCTGCGGAGGCGGTATCGAGCCGCATGACATCGCCATAGAGCTGCGTCAGCGCCAGGCCAGCTACACCATTACCGGCCAGTCGCTGATCGTTCCGGCAGGCGAGGCGCCGATCGGTGGCGAGCGCGACGACAGCGCCTCGCTCAAGAATGCCCCCGCAGCGTTGCGCAAGCATCTCGACGAGGTCTGGCAGGCGGTCTACAAGCGCCCCTGGAGCGAAACCGCAACGGCTGGCGAGGAGCAGGACGAAACGGACGCCGGATGAGGCGGTCCATATTGCATGCCCGGGCGCGCCGCATCGCCCGGAACCGCTTCACGGAGCCGGAGCAACCGCGCCAGCGTCGTGGTCACAGGAGATCGTTCATGCTGCCGCCCGTCATTCCACTAAGCGCCGCCCCGGTGACCTCGCAGCTGGACCAGCCGAGGCCGACGCCCAGCGTTGCCCCGGTGGCGCCGATACAGTCTTCCTCGGGCGGCGCCACGATCGACCTGCGTAACCAGCGCGACCCGGCCGAACACGCGCTCTTGCTGCGCGAAGAACAGCGCCGCCGGCACCAGCGGCAACAGGATCAGGCAGAGCGCTACAGTGCCGTGCCAGGCGAGACGCTGAATGCGGACAACACCGTTCCGGTCGAGCCGCTGATCGGTGAGCGAACGCGACAAGGACTGCTGATCGATATCGAGGTCTGAGCACACGCTGGCCAGTTTCGTCGCCGCGCTTCATCATGTGCTCATCCGCGACCAACCTTCGAGTCTGCCATGAGCCAGGACAATCTCATCGATTTCGGTGCCGAGCGCGCCAGACGTATCCATGATCTCAACGACAAGCGCCTGGACGAGATGCGCCAGGCCTTCGAGCAGGCGATGCCGCTGGGCAAGTCGAAGAAAAAGCCCAAGGGCAAGCCCAGGAAGCGTTGAAGGTTGATGCAGATCAAGTCCGTCCGGCCCTCCGCTTGCCGGCACCCCATGCCATTGATCTCGATCAATCTGGCTGTCGGCCCGATTGGTTAACGTGCATCCATCGAGTCGCGACGGATCTGCAAGACACCGGCCCTCTGGGCAGGCATCGATCGCAGGCACGATGCCTGCCACGGCAGGTCAGCTCGCCATTGACGAATAGTTCAGCTGGAAGGGCAAGAGCGCGCAAGTCGCCGGTCCTTTCGCATTCAAGGAGCACGCAAGGCATTTGGGGCGACTTCGGTCGCCCATTTTTTTGCGCCGGTGATGGCTTGCATGGACATGAGCGGACGCCAGGGCCACCACCAGGGTCAGTCATGGCCCCTATGCCAAGGGCAAGGTGAAGGTGAAGCGGGTGCCGTCCTTGCTGCTGGACAGCACCTCCATGCGACCGCCGTGGGCCAGGGCGATCTGGTTGGCGATATAAAGCCCCAGGCCAAGGCCCTGCCGTGGACGATCGTCACGCGGCCTGGAAAACGGCTCGAACAGGTGCGCCATGATCTGCGGCGGGATCGCCTCGCCATGATTGTGCACCTCGAGCAAGAACGCGCCGGCGCTGACCCAGGCATGTACCGTCACTGGCATGTCGGGTGCGCCATGCACCAGGGCATTGGCGATCAGGTTGGAAAGGAGCTGGGTGACGCGTTCCCGGTCACAGCGAATGCCGACCAGGCTTTCCAGTTGCAGACGGACTTCCCGCTGCGGATGAACGCCTTGCAGTTCCGAAGCCACGTGACGCAGCGCCGCTTCCAGATCTGGGCAAGGCTGGATGTCGAGCGATATGCCGCCGCCCAGGCGGCCGCGCGCGAAATCCAGCACATCGCGCACCAACTGCGAGGCACGCTTGCCGCAGGTCTGTATATGTCGTGCGATCGACAGGCTTCTTTCGTCATCCAGCCGTTGGGCGAGCAACTCGGCTCCGGCGGTGATGGCGAACAAGGGATTGCGCAGGTCGTGGCCAAGCACGGCGATGAATTGTTCGCGCACCTCGGCCATGGCGCGCTCCTCGCGCAAGGCCAGTTCAGTCTGCTGGGCACGTTGTTCGCTGTCGATCTGGATCGACAGCAGGCGGGCGAAGGCTTCCATCATGGGCTCGATGGCACTGCCGCGCAGCGCGGCTGGTTTCGGATCGAGCGCGCACAAGGTGCCGAAGAAGCTGCCATCGACCCGCAGCACTGGCACGGAAATATAGCTTTCGAAGCGATAATGGCGAGGCGCCGGGTGCTGGCAATACCGTTCGTCCTCGCTGGCCTTGTCGATGACGATGGTCTGGCGCGTTGCGCGAATGTCATGGCACAAGGTGGTGGCCACATCCAGCTCGTCGCCGGCCTGCAGCCCGAAGCCCAGCGTGTCGAGCGTGGCGCAAGCGGTCCAGCTGTGCTCCGTGACCCGCGCGATTGCCGCGAAACGCAGGCCCGCAGTCTCGCAGATCACCTGGAGAATGGCCGGCACGGCTTTGATGCGGGCAATGATGGCCAGATCGGAACTGATGGTGCTACCCATACGGAGCCTGGTCCCTCGCGGCTGAGAATGGCAAGACATCCCGCAAGTCTAGCGCCAGCCCGAGGGGTCGGTGGCGTTGTGACATTCGGTCGCGCCTAGTCGGAGTGCACGAGGCGTAGCGGGACGGCTGGCGTCTGGGAGAGGTTCACTTGGTCACGGCCTTGGCGCTTGGCGACATACAAGGCTTTGTCTGCATTTTCCAGCCAGGTTTCCGGTCCGCTCAGGTCAGGATCGTAGCCAGACAGGCCGATGCTCAGGCGAATGCGCAGTTCCGGCAGCCGAGGGTCGCGGTAGCTGGCGACACGTTCACGTAGTCGTTCCATGACCAGGTAGGCTTGCGCCTCGCTGGCCTGGCGAAGGATCACGCAGAATTCATCGCCACCGTAGCGCCCGGCCTTGTCACCTTCGCGCACGCTGCGCTTGAGTTCCTGGCTGAGCTGGCGCAGCACCATATCGCCGGTCCCGTGGCCGTAGGTATCATTGATGGTCTTGAAATGATCGATGTCGATCAGGGCGATCACGGCCGATTCCTGGCGTTGCCGGCAAGCCGCGAACCGCAACTGCAGGTGATCCTGCCAGGCACCGTGGTTGAGCAGACCGGTAAGGCTGTCGGTGCGGCTCAGGGTATCCAGCCTGCGCTTGTGCTCGGAAAGCTTGATCGCCAGGTCGTAGCAGACCCAGCCGAGCGCTAGCGGATAAAGGCTGAGCATGGGCAAGCAGGCATATACCTGGAGCGAGGTGACGTCCAGTTGCAGGCCTGCTCCCAGTACCGCCATGGCCAGCAGCGCGCCGCTTGCCTGGGCCAGCACTCCCTGCAGCAGCAGGGGCTTGCCACCGGCTGCCACGTTGTTCATGGTCACCATGGACAGGACGGTAAGGCTTGGCAAGGGATTGAAGTGCATCGTGGCTGTCCAGAAACCGGCCATCAACGAGTCGATGAGCAGGTTGCACCGTTCTGCCTGGTATGGCGTACTCGAGCGTCGGGACCATTGATAGGCGACATGGGGCCAGACCAGCCCATTGAACAGCAACAGCATCCATGTCCAGGTAGGCAGCGCCATGGGCGTGATGGCGGCCGCGACAACGATCAGTCCGAAACCTTTGCCTATGATGCGTGGCAGGTAGATGCGCTTGGCAAAGGAAAGACCTTTGCCGGTGGTGTTGTCCATCATGAGGGGGAGGTCCAGGAAGGGGTGCCGTATTGCCGCACGGATCGCGCGGGCATTGTCAGCAATTGTCGATGGCCAAAGAATGGCTTTGCAGGCCAATTCAACGTGATTCGAGCACCTTTGTCGTTCCTGGCGATTGGCCATGTACTGTCCGGTATGCCTGGACGTGCGTTCCGGCGGCTTGGCGCGCCACGGTCGCCCTGAATGGGTCGCGCTGTGTTCGGCGACACGACTCTGCCAGGCGCAACGTCGTCGGGCGAGGCTGTCACGGTGCCGGAAAGTGATTCGTATCGTGCGAAAGAGCCCGCTCCATGGCCCTCATCGCTCGACCGGTGTGCCAGGCGCTATCCGGACCGATGCTCGTCCTCGGTGCGCGCTTGCCTGTCGGCTTTGCCGTCCTCAAGCAGGCGCGAAGGCGAGCGCCCGCTATCGCTGCGCACCTGGGCGTGGCTGATCAAGGCAAAGATGAAGCTGCCGCCGACGATGTTGCCCGCCAGGGTAGGCAGGGCGAACTGGAGCCAGAAGTCGGCCCAGCTCTGCTCGCCGGCCCAGACCAGGTAAGAGGCTTCGACGGAACCGACGACGATATGGGTGAAGTCGCCAAGCGCCATCAAGTAGGTGATCAGCACGATGATCCAGATCTTCGCATTCTCCATGGAGGGGATCATCCAGACCATCGTCGCGATCATCCAACCTGAGACGATGCCCTTGGCGAACATCTGGGCGATATCGTTCTCCATGACCTTGTGGCCTACCTCGAGAAAGGCGGCGTCGGTCTTGGCGTCGAAGATCGGCAGTTCCAGCATGACCCAGGCGACTAGCAATGTACCGGCCATGTTGCCGGCCAGGACCACTAGCCAGAGCCTGAGCAGGCGCCCGAGGTTGGCCAGGGTCGGTGTGGTCATCAGTGGCAGGACGGCGGTCAAGGTGTTTTCCGTGAACAGCTGCTGGCGCGCCAGGATCACCGCGAGGAAGCCGGCGCTGTAGCCGAGGCTGGCAATGACCTGCGCGCTTTCGCCTTGCGGCAGGCGGGCATAGAACAATCCCATTGCCATCATCGACAGGCCCATGGTCAGGCCGGCTGCCAAAGCCGACCACCAGAGTGCGGCCAGGGTGCGTTCGAGTTCCTGATCACCCTGGGCACGGATGATTTCATGCAGCACGGCTGCGCGAGGAGGCTGGTTCTGATCGATTTCCTGTTCTTCGTCGGCAGACAGGCCGGGGGTTTTCTCGGTTTGGGTTTCGCTCATGGCCGCTCGCTCTAGAATGGTTTCTTTACAGATCCGAAGGGAAGTCGAATAGTTGCCTGAGGCGTGCGGTGAAATATTTTTGCTGGTGCCTGTTGACACGGATTTCCAATGACGTATTATTTGCCTCCCGCAGCGATGCAGTCGCAGCGAGTCAAGTGGTTGAAGTTGAACGAGATTCTCGGCAAATACTTCGAAATAAACGCTTGACAGACGATGAGGGT
>NZ_JADNYP010000017.1 GCF_015680705.1 Pseudomonas fulva
AGCGGGCCGGCGGCGTGGCCAAGGAATTCAACACCATTGCGGTCGACGACGGCATCGCCATGGGCCACGACGGCATGCTCTATTCGCTGCCGAGTCGCGAGATCATCGCCGACGCCGTGGAATACATGGTCAATGCCCACTGCGCCGACGCGATCGTGTGCATCTCCAACTGCGACAAGATCACCCCCGGCATGCTGATGGCCGCCCTGCGCCTGAACATCCCGGTGATCTTCGTTTCTGGTGGTCCCATGGAAGCCGGCAAGACCAAGCTGGCCAACCACGGCCTGGACCTGGTCGACGCGATGGTGATCGCCGCCGACTCCTCGGCCAGCGACGAGAAGGTCGCCGAATACGAACGCAGCGCCTGTCCCACTTGCGGCTCCTGCTCGGGCATGTTCACCGCCAACTCGATGAACTGCCTGACCGAGGCGCTGGGCCTGGCCCTGCCGGGCAACGGTTCGACCCTGGCGACCCACGCCGACCGCGAACAGTTGTTCCTGCGCGCCGGCCGCACCATCGTCGAGCTGTGCAAGCGCTACTATGGCGAGAACGACAGCAGCGTGCTGCCGCGCAGCATCGCCAGCTTCAAGGCCTTCGAGAACGCCATGACCCTCGACATCGCCATGGGCGGTTCCACCAACACCATCCTGCACCTGCTGGCCGCGGCCCAGGAAGGCGAGGTGGCGTTCGACCTGCGCGACATCGATCGCCTGTCGCGCAAGGTACCGCAGCTGTGCAAGGTGGCGCCGAACATCCAGAAGTACCACATGGAAGACGTCCATCGTGCCGGCGGCATCATCAGCATCCTCGGCGAGCTGGCCCGTGGCGGCCTGCTGCACACCGACTTGCCGACCGTCCATAGTTCGAGCCTGGAAGAGGCCATCGCCACGTGGGACATCACCCAGACCGACGATCCGGCGGTGCATGAGTTCTTCAAGGCCGGGCCGGCCGGCATTCCCACCCAGGTCGCCTTCAGCCAATCGACCCGCTGGGACTCCCTGGACGATGACCGCGCCAACGGTTGCATCCGCAGCGTCGAGCATGCCTATTCACAGGAAGGCGGCCTGGCCGTGCTGTACGGCAACATCGCCCTGGACGGCTGCGTGGTGAAGACTGCCGGGGTCGACGAGTCGATCCTGGTGTTCGAAGGCCGCGCGAAGATCTTCGAGAGCCAGGACAGCGCCGTGCGCGGCATTCTCGACGACGAAGTGCAGGCCGGCGATATCGTGATCATCCGCTACGAAGGGCCCAAGGGTGGGCCTGGCATGCAGGAAATGCTCTATCCGACTTCCTACTTGAAGTCCAAGGGCCTGGGCAAGGCCTGCGCCTTGCTCACCGATGGTCGCTTCTCCGGCGGCACCTCGGGCCTGTCCATCGGCCATGCCTCGCCGGAAGCCGCGGCAGGCGGCGCCATTGGCCTGGTGCGGGATGGCGACAGGATCCTGATCGATATTCCCAACCGTACCATCAACCTGCTGGTCAGCGACGAAGAGCTGTCGCACCGACGCATCGAGCAGGACAAGAAGGGCTGGAGACCGGCGCAAGCACGTCCGCGCAAGGTCACCACGGCGCTCAAGGCCTATGCCCTGCTTGCCACCAGCGCCGACAAGGGAGCTGTGCGCAACAAGGCCATGCTCGAAGGATTGTAGGATCCTTCTGAAAAACAGACCGGCGCTCGATGCGCCGGTTTTTTTGTGCGCCATGTCACGAAATGCCGAGCGGCTTGTTTCTAGACTTGCAAGGCCTCGGGCCAATCAAGGAGACATCGCCGATGGGCAGGATTCCAGGTGCACTGTATTGCGTGGCATGCATGATGGTGGCGGGAAACCAGGCCCAGGCCGCCCAGGTCATCCGCTTCGTGGGGCATGTGTACGAACCCAAGTGCCAGGCGTCCTGGCAGGCCGCTCACCATCGCCTGGTCCTGCGGGATTGCCCGCCCGCTGGAGCGCAGCGCGTCGAATCCTTCGTGAGCGAACCTGTCGCTACGCTTTCCGATGTCGCCGACCCGACCTCCCGGGTCCGCTTGCAGGCGATCGGCAAGCCCGACGGGAGCATCGTCTATCCGCTCGCCGACGCCGACGGCAAGCCGGTGGACGCCGGGCAGTTCGTGATCACGCTCGAGCTTCCCTGACTGCCCGTCAGGTGGTTCGCTCCGCTGGAACTACAAGCTCGGTTTTCCAGACTGTTAGCATGTACCTTGCCGTTTTGCGCAAACCCTGCCTCTCGTCTTTCCTGGAGCTTCGATGAACCTGCCGTTACTGTTCAACCTGCTAGTGTTCCTGGCCTTGTTGCTGGGTCTGGCGCAAACCCGCCGTACCGACTGGAGCCTGGCCAGGAAGGTCTTGCTCGGCCTGATCCTGGGCGTGACGTTCGGGCTGGCCCTGCACGCGCTCTACGGTACCGGCCACCCTGCCATCCAGGCCACCATCGGCTGGCTCGACTTGGTCGGTAACGGCTATGTCGGGCTGCTGCAAATGGTCGTCATGCCGCTGATCTTCGCCTCCATCCTCGGTGCCGTCGCGCATCTGCGCAATGCCTCCTCGCTCGGCCGGATCAGCGTACTGAGCATCGGCACGCTGCTGCTGACCACTGCCATCGCGGCGCTGATCGGCATCACCCTGACCAACCTGTTCGGCCTGACTGCCGAGGGGCTGGTCGCCGGCGCCCAGGAAAACGCGCGCCTGCAAGCCATCCACGGTGACTACGCCGGCAAGGTCGCCGACCTCGACGTAGCGAAGCTGCTGCTGTCGTTCATCCCCAGCAATCCGATGGCGGACCTGGCCCGCGCCAAGCCGACCTCGATCATCAGCGTGGTGATCTTCGCCGTCTTCGTTGGCCTGGCAGCGCTGCAACTGGTTCGCGACGACGCCGACAAAGGTGGGCGCGCGCTGGCTGCGATCGACACCTTGCAGGCTTGGGTCATGCGCCTGGTACGGCTGGTGATGAAACTCACGCCCTATGGCGTGCTGGCGCTGATGGCCAAGGTGGTGGCCAGCTCCAACCTGCAGGACATACTCAAGCTCGGCAGCTTCGTGGCGGTCTCTTACCTGGGCCTGGGGCTGATGTTCCTGGTGCATGCGCTGATCCTGGGTCTTACCGGTGTCAGCCCGCTACGGTTCTTCCGCAAGGTCTGGCCAGTACTGACCTTCGCCTTCACCAGCCGCTCCAGCGCAGCCAGCATCCCGCTGAGCATCGAAGCGCAGACCCTGCGCCTGGGCATACCGCAGTCGATTGCCAGCTTCTGCGCCTCCTTCGGCGCCACCATCGGGCAGAACGGCTGTGCCGGCCTGTATCCGGCGATGCTGGCGGTGATGGTCGCGCCAGTCGTCGGCATCGACCCGCTCGATCCGTGGTGGATCGCGACGCTGGTGGCCATCGTCACGTTGAGTTCGGTCGGCGTGGCCGGGGTCGGTGGTGGCGCCACGTTCGCCGCGCTGATCGTCCTGCCGGCCATGGGTCTGCCCGTGGAACTGGTGGCCTTGCTGATTTCGGTGGAACCGCTGATCGACATGGGCCGCACCGCGCTGAACGTGAACGGCTCGATGACCGCTGGCATGGTGACCAGCCAGTTGTTGCGGCAAACCGATCGCCGGGTGCTGGAAAGCACCGCGCATGCGGGGTTGAGCCAGTCCTGAGGCCACCCCGGCGCGCGCCGCTGGTCGAAGGCCCTCATGCGACCTTCGCAGCGGCGGTCAGCGCTTGTCCCACACCTCGAAATGGTAGGCCGGTCCGGCGCCTTCGGGCGGCTGCGGCTGGCTCGAGCGCAGGCGCCAGCCAGCTTTGTCGAAGCTCGGGAACCAGGCGTCGCCCTCTGGCTGTAGCTCGACCCGGGTCAGGTACATGCGGCTGACCCGGCCTTCTTCCAGCGCCTGCTCGTACAACTGGGCGCCACCGATCAGCATCAGTTCGTCCACGCCTTGCTCGCCGGCCCACTGTTGCGCGCGGGCAAGGGCATCTTCCAGCGATGCGAAGACTTCCGCGCCTTCGAGCCGCAGGCCGGGTTGGCGGCTGACGACCAGGTTCAGGCGACCTGGCAAAGGACGTCCAAGCGAATCCCAGGTCTTGCGCCCCATGATGATCGGCTTGCCGAGCGTGGTGGCCTTGAAATACTTGAAATCCCCCGGCAGATGCCAGGGCATGCGGTTATCGATGCCGATCACGCGATTGTCGGCGACCGCCGCGATCAGGCTGAGAGGGAGTGATGTCTTCATGCGGCCGAGGATAGCAAAGCCGCCTCGTGAACGCCTGGGTTATGCTGTGCCCTGGATTGATCGACGGAAGCCGCTGTGACTGGACTGACCGAACTCGACAAGCGCTGGCTCACCGAAGCGGTACGCCTGCGCGAGCAACATGCCGGCCCGCTGGAAGATCAGGAGGCCAACCGGCATGCCCGCCAGCAAGGCGGCGACCTGGCCGAGCGCATCATTGCCCGCGCGCTGTGGCTGGCTCGTCGCGACGGCATGCTCGAGGCCCTGCGGCACTGGAAGCAAGGCGCCCGCCTGGCGCTGGCGGCGCTCGTGCTGATGGCTCTGCTCAGCGGCGCCGGCCTGGCCTTCGCCGCGCTGGGAGACGGGCAGCGTCCGGTCAATGTGTTCTGGGCGCTGGGCAGCCTGCTTGGGGTCAATACTCTCCTGCTTCTGGGCTGGGCCATCGGTTTCTGCGTGGCTGGCGGGCAAGGCAGCGGCCTGGGCCGGGCGTGGCTATGGCTCAGTGAACGCTTCGCCCGGGATGCCAAGGCCGTGCACCTGGCGCCGGCCTTGCTGGTACTGCTGCAGCGCCAGCGCCTGAACCGCTGGTTGCTCGGTGCCCTGGTGCACGGTCTGTGGCTGGTGGCGCTGCTGGCGGCCCTGCTGATGCTGCTGGCGCTGCTGGCGACACGGCGCTACGGCTTCGTCTGGGAAACCACCATTCTGGGAGCAGACACTTTCGTCGAACTGACACGCGGCCTGGGGACCCTCCCGGCCCTGCTCGGCTTCGCTATCCCGGACGTGGCCATGATCCGCACCAGCGGCGAAGCGCAGCCGGCGCTGGAGCTGGCGCGCCAGGCCTGGGCCGGATGGCTGCTGGGGCTCGTGCTGGTGTACGGCATCCTGCCGCGCCTGGCGCTTGCGCTGCTGTGCCTGTGGCAATGGCGCCGCGGCTGCCGGGCCTTGCTGCTGGACCTGGAGCAGCCTGCCTACAGCCAGTTGCGCGCCAGCCTGATGCCCAGCAGTGAACGGCTTGGCGTACAGGATACGGCGCCACGCACGCTGCCTCGCTTCGAGGCTGGCCAGGCGCAGGTCCGGCAAGGCGGTGCCGTGCTGGTAGGGTTCGAACTGGATGAGCAGCGCCCTTGGCCCCCTCAACTGCCAGGGCCGGTGGCCGACGGCGGCATCCTCGACAGCCGCGAGTCGCGCAGACAACTGCTCGATCGCCTGAGTCATTCGCCGCCTGCCCGCCTGGCGATCGCCTGCGATCCCCAGCGCTCGCCCGATCGCGGCAGCCTGGCCTTGCTGGCTGAGCTGGCCCACTACGCCGGTGCCACACGTATCTGGCTGCTCCAGCCAACCGCTGGGCAGACACTCGATGCCGCGCGCCTGGGCGACTGGCGCCACGCACTGGAGCAGCTCGGCCTGGCGCACGCGGACACTTCGCCCCTGGCCTGGCTGGAGCATGGACATGACTGAGCCTCTGAAACTGGCCGTGGTCGGCCACACCAATGTCGGCAAGACCTCGCTGCTCAGGACGCTCACCCGTGATGTCGATTTCGGCGAAGTGTCCCACCGTCCCAGCACCACGCGGCACGTGGAAGGCGCGCGCTTGTCGGTGGATGGCCAACCGCTGCTGGAGCTGTACGACACCCCTGGGCTGGAGGACGCGATCGCGCTGCTCGACTATCTGGAGCGCCTGGAACAGCCTGGCGAGCGCCTGGATGGCCCGGCCCGGCTCGAGCGTTTTTTGCAAGGCAGCGAGGCGCGTCAGCGGTTCGAGCAGGAAGCCAAGGTAGTGCGCCAGTTGCTGGCCAGCGATGCCGGCTTCTACGTGATCGATGCACGTGAACCGGTACTGGCCAAGTACCGCGACGAACTGCAAGTGTTGGCCGGCTGCGGCAAACCGCTCCTGCCAGTGCTCAATTTCGTGACCAGCAGCGCGCAGCGCGAGGAGCAATGGCGCCAAGCCTTGGCTCGCCTTGGCTTGCACGCGCTGGTGCGCTTCGACAGCGTGGCGCCACCGCAGGACGGCGAGCGGCGCCTATACGAAAGCCTGGCCCTGCTGCTGGAACATGCCCGGCCCGCCTTGCAGCGTCTGATCGATGACCAGCAGGCCCAGCGCGTGGCCCGCCAACAGGCCGGCAAGCGCCTGATCGCCGACCTGTTGCTCGACTGCGCGGCTTGTCGGCGCAGCGTCGCTACCGAACCTGCGGCGCAGGCCAAGGCCATCGAAGCGCTGCGCCAGGACATCCGCCAGCGCGAGCAGCGCTGCGTCGAAGCGCTGCTCGCGCTGTACGCCTTCCGTCGAGAGGATGCCAGCGCCAGCGACTTGCCGTTGCTGGACGGGCGCTGGGGCGATGACCTGTTCAACCCGGAAACGCTGAAGCTGTTAGGTGTGCGGGTCGGTGGTGGCGTGGCGGCCGGCGCGGCGGCTGGGGCCGGTGTCGACTTGCTGGTGGGCGGGGTGACCCTGGGTGCGGCGGCATTGGTCGGGGCGCTTGCCGGGGGTGCCCTGCAGACCGCGCGCAACTACGGCTCGCGGCTGATGGGCAAGCTCAAGGGGCAACGCGAACTCACGGTGGACGATACCGTGCTGCGCCTGCTGGCGCTGCGCCAGCATCAGCTGCTGGCCGCCTTGGAGCAGCGTGGTCATGCCGCGCAGGACAGCATCCGGCTGAGCGAACCGGACCACAAGGCCTGGCGCCAAGGCAAGCTGCCCGAGGCCCTGGCCAAGGCACGCGCGCACCCGCAATGGTCGACGCTCAATGGCAGGATTCATGTCGACCAGGCCGAAAGACAGGAGCAGCTGGACCGGCTCATGACCCAGCTCTGAGAATGCCGCGCCTGGCCGGAGCTATCATTTCTGCCAGTAGCGGGTGGTTTTCGTTCGACTTATCGTGAAGCTCGGTGTGCATGTCCCTAAATGAACGGAGTCTGTAGCGATGAGCCTGAAAATCGTTTCATCCGAGAAATTCTTCAACGCTTACATCGAGACCTTCCAGTCAGATAACGCCATTTCCCCTGGTGAAAGCATCAAGATCGCAAGTCCGCCGATCAGGAACTCGAGTTTGTACTGCAAAGCCTGCGAACCCATGTGAACGACGTCCTCAAACGGGAACGCAAGCCTGATTTCGACTGGTCGCTCAAGCGCCTGCAGATGCTCTGCGACATCATGGCCGAGGATCTGCAGGCGCTAACCAAGCTGGTGCGCAATGCCGATCTCGATGAAGACACGATCACCGGCATTCGCTCCGCAATAGAACATCAGCTGACCTATGTCGTGTTCGCCCACAACGCCTCGATGGGACGGGTGAAAGCACTGGAAAAACGCTGAGCGAAGTTCGCTGCTGGACTGGCCGGGCGGGCCAGCATCTCTCCCCGTCATGGGCTGCCGAGCCAGCCTGGCCTACTTGCGCAACAGCCGCAGCCCGTTGAACACCACCAGCAGGCTGACGCCCATATCGGCGAATACCGCCATCCACATGGTCGCCATCCCGGCGAAGGTGAATGCCAGGAAGACCGCCTTGATGCCCAGCGCCAGGACGATGTTCTGCATCAGGATCGCGGCGCTCTGACGCGAAAGCCTGATGAACGCCGGAATCTTGCGCAGATCGTCGTCCATCAGCGCCACATCCGCAGTCTCGATCGCGGTGTCTGTTCCGGCCGCCGCCATGGCGAAGCCGATTTCGGCGCGGGCCAGGGCCGGCGCATCGTTGATGCCGTCACCGACCATCCCGACCTTGTGCCCTTGGCCATGAAGCGCCTCGATGGCCTCGAGCTTGTCCTCGGGCAGCAGGTTGCCGCGTGCCTGGTCGATACCAACCTGGGTGGCGATCGCTTCGGCGGTATGCGAATTGTCCCCGGTCAGCATGACGGTCCGCACGCCAAGCGCGTGCAGCTCGGCGATGGCCGCGCGGCTGCTGTCCTTGAGCGTGTCGGCGACGGCGAACAAGGCCAGCGGGCCGCTGGCGTCGAGCAGCAGGACCACGGTCTTGCCCTGCCGTTCGAGCCGATCCAGTTCGGCCTCCAGCGCAGGCGAACAAAGGCCGAGCTCCTCGGCCAGGCGATGGTTGCCCAGATGATACAGCTGCCCGTCGACCAGTCCTTTCACGCCGCGCCCAGCCAGCGCCTCGAAGGCGCTGACCTGCACCAGGTCCAGCCCTTGGGCCGACGCCCGCTCGGCAATGGCCCGCGACACCGGATGGTCGGAGCGTGCCCCAAGACTTGCGGCCAAAGCCTGTGCTCGCGCTTCGAACGCCGATCGCAGCACCTGGAAATCGGTCTGTACCGGCCTGCCATGGGTCAATGTACCGGTCTTGTCGAGCGCGAGGAAGTCCAGCTTGCGGCCGCCTTCGAGGTAGACCCCGCCCTTGACCAGAATGCCTTTGCGCGCCGCCGCGGCCAGGCCGCTGACGATGGTCACCGGCGTGGAAATGACCAGCGCGCAGGGGCAGGCCACCACCAGCAGTACCAGGGCGCGGTAGACCCAGTCGAACCAGGCCCCGGCGAAGAACAGCGGTGGCAACAGCGCGACCAGCAGAGCCACGGCGAACACCGCAGGCGTGTAGATCCTAGCGAAGCGATCGACGAAGCGCTGGGTCGGCGCACGCGCGGCCTGCGCGCTTTCCACTGCCTTGATGATTCGCGCCAGGGTAGACTCGCCGGCCTTGGCGGTGACCCGGTATTCGAGCGCACCGGACTGGTTGATGGTCCCGGCGAACAGTCTGTCGCCGATAGTCTTGTCCACGGGCAGGCTCTCCCCGGTGATTGGAGCCTGGTCGACCGTGGAGCGTCCGCTGACCACCTCGCCATCGAGGCCGATCCGCTCGCCCGGACGTACCCGCGCCAACGCCCCAGGGCTAACATCGCGCACCTCGACTTCGCGCCACTGGCCATCGGCCTGGCGCAGCGTGACCGTCTCGGGACTGAGCTGCATCAGGCTGCCGATGGCCTGCCGGGCACGTTCGAGCGAGCGTGCCTCGATCAGCTCGGCCAAGGTGAACAGCACCATCACCATGGCTGCTTCCGGCCACTGGCCGATCAGCAGCGCACCGGTCACGGCGATGCTCATCAAGGCATTGATGTTGAGGTTGAGGTTTCGCAGGGCGATCCAGCCTTTGCGATAGGTGCCCAGGCCACATCCAAGGATGGCCGCGACAGCCAGCGCCGCCACCAGCCATTGCGGCGCCAAGGCAGCCAGGTGCAGCACCTCCGCCGCGAACGCGGCGAGACCGGACAATGCCAGGGGCCACCAGGGCGCGCGGGTGGGGTCCTGCCCGGCTTCGTGCTCTGGGTCTTCACCAAGCAATGGTTCGGCCTGCATGCCAAGGCCGGCGATGGCACGCTCGATTGGCGCGGTGTCGCCCAAGGTGTGCCGGACGCCGAGCACCCGGTTGATCAGGTTGAACTCCAGCTGCTCGATGCCGGCCATGCGCCCCAGACGATCCTGGATCAGGCCTTGCTCGGTCGGGCAATCCATGGCTTGGATGCGAAACCTGTCCAGGCGGGCATCGTCGCTGGCCACGTCCGTCAGCCGTACCTGGGTGGGAGCGGCCTGCGCCGCGCAGCAACCCTTGCCGATGGCGCCTGCCTGGCAGGCATCGTGGGTCCCATGGCCGTGGTCATGGTCATGGTCATGCGGCTGGGCGTGCTTGTGCACAGGCGAGTGATCATGCGAATGGCTGACAGGCTGGTTCATCGACGTGTCCTTTGGAGGCCTGTTGCCAAGTGAACACCCTGTAGCCACTATAGGGTCAAGTCATTGGTCGGAGATTCGCGATGAAGATCGGAGAGCTCGCCACGGCAACCGATTGTGCCGTGGAAACCATTCGCTACTACGAGCGCGAGGGCCTGTTGCCCGAACCGGCACGCAGCGAAAGCAACTACCGTCTCTACACCCAGGCGCATGTCGAGCGACTGACCTTCATTCGCAACTGCCGCACCCTGGACATGACCCTCGATGAAATACGCAGCCTGCTGCGCTTGCGCGACAGTCCCGAAGGCCAGTGCGACAGCGTCAACGCACTGATCGACGCGCATATCGCGCATGTCCAGGCCAGGATCGACGGACTGCAGGCGCTACAGGCGCAACTGCTGGAGCTGCGCCGACAATGCACCGCGCGAGGGTCGGCCTGCGCGATCCTGCAGCAGCTGGAAGTCAACGGAGGCGTGTCGGTGCCGGAAGCCGAGCACTCGCATGTGGGCCGCAGTCATGGCCACTGAACCAGGAGGGGCGTTTCACGCCCCCCTGGAGAAAGCCCTCAGACCGCCATCGGCGCCGTCATCGGCGCATGATGCTCGTACCCTTCCAGGCTGAAATCGCTCGGCTCGATCTTTTCCAGCCATTGCGGCTCGTAGACACCGGTACTGGCGAATTCCGGAACCCGCTCGCTGATCACCAGGCGTGGCGCCTCGAGCGGTTCGCGCCTGAGCTGTTCGCGTAACATCTCCAGGTGGTTTTCGTAGACATGCGCGTCGCCGATGAAATAGGTGAACCAGCGCGGGGTATAGCCGGTCAGGCGACCGAACAGCGACAGCAGTGCCGCGCCTTCGGTGAGGTTGAACGGAGTACCCAGGCCCAGGTCGTTGGAACGAATGTACAGGGTCAGAGAGATTTCCCGCGTCTCGACGTTGGGGTGGAACTGGTACAGCAAGTGGCAAGGCGGCAACGCCATCTCGTCGAGCTGGGCGCAGTTCCAGCCATGGAACAGGATGCGCCGGCTGCCCGGGTCCTTGACGATGGTATCCAGGCACTGGCGCACCTGATCGATCGCCTTGTACAGGATCACGAACGCCTGGCCGTCCTCCTGGTCCTGGGCGATCTGGCGAAAGCCCTGCTGCTCGGCCATCTCGATCGCCGCCGGGTTGCTCAGCGCGATGCGCTTGTAGCCTGGCCACTGGCGCCACTGCACGCCATAGATCTCGCCAAGATCGTCGTGCCCCTGACGGAACGGGTTGGCCAGCCACTGGGCGTTCTCGTTGGCATTCTGGTCCCAGACCTTGCAGCCCAGCTCGCGAAACTGGCCAGCATCGCGCACGCCACGCAGGAAGCCGACCATTTCGCCGATCGCCGACTTGAAGGCGAGCTTGCGGGTGGTGATGGCCGGAAAGCCTTTCTGCAGGTCGAAGCGCAGCATGGCCCCGGGCAGACTGATGGTGCGGATGCCGGTGCGGTTTTGCTGCAGCGTGCCGTTCTCGATGACGTCGCGAACCAGGTCTAGATACTGTTTCATGGCCTACCTGTAACGGAAACGGCAGGAGGATCACCCCTGCCGGGGGATTCAAAGGGCGGGTTTCGCCGTAGGCTTGCGATTATAAGCCCACCAGATCAATGCCAGGCCACCAAGTATCATGGGCAGGCACAACAGCTGACCCATGGTCAGCCAGCCGAAGGCGATGTAGCCGAGCTGGGCATCGGGCACGCGGACGAATTCGACGATGAAGCGGAAGATGCCGTAGAACAGCGCGAACATCCCGGAGACCGCCATGGTCGGCCGCGGCTTGCGCGAGAATGCCCAGAGAATCACGAACAGCGCCACGCCTTCGAGGGCGAACTGGTAGAGCTGCGACGGGTGCCGGGGCAACTGCGCCGGGTCGCTGAACGGCGGGAAGACCATCGCCCATGGCACGTCGGTCGGCTTGCCCCACAGCTCGGCATTGATGAAATTGCCGATGCGCCCGGCGCCCAAACCGATCGGCACCAACGGCGCGACGAAATCCATCAGCTCGAAGAAGGACTTGTCGTTGCGCTTGCCGAACCACAAGGCCGCCAGCATCACGCCGATGAAGCCGCCATGGAACGACATGCCGCCTTTCCAGACTTCGAAGATCAGGGTCGGGTTGGCCAGGTAGGCGTGCAGGTCATAGAACAGCACGTAGCCCAGGCGCCCGCCGACGATCACGCCCATGGACAGCCAGAACACCAGGTCGGACAGCTTCTCGCGGCTCCAGGTCGGATCGAAGCGGTTCAGGCGGCGCGAGGCGAGCAGCCAGGCGCCGCCTATGCCGATCAGGTACATCAGGCCGTACCAGTGGATTTTCAGCGGCCCGATGGCCACGGCCACGGGGTCGATCTGCGGGTAAGGCAGCATGGTGGTTCCTCTCGATTCAAATCAGGAAGCTGAGTCCTACGCAGAACAACAGCGTGGCGAACAGACGCTTGAGCAGGCGCGGCGACAACTGATGCGCCAGGCGAGCGCCAAGACGGGCGAAGAACATGCTGGTCACGGCTATACCGATCATGGCCGGCAGGTAGACGTAACCGAAACTGTGGGGAGGCAGGCGAGCTTCATGCCACCCCAGCAGCATGAAGCTCGCCGCGCTGGCAATGGCGATCGGCAAGCCGCAGGCCGAAGAAGTCGCGACGGCCTGCTGCATCGGCAGGCTGCGCCAGGTCAGGAACGGCACGGTCAGCGAGCCGCCACCGATGCCGAAGATCGCCGAAGCCCAGCCGACCACCCCACCTGCCGCGATCAGCCCGCCCTTGCCTGGGATCGCCCGGCTGGCTCTGGGCTTGAAGTCGAGCGCCATCTGCACGGCGATCACCAGCGCGAAGACGCCAATGATCTTCTGCAGCATCGGCCCCTGGATCAGCGAAGCGGTCTTGGCTCCGATCCCGGCGCCGACCAGCACGCCGAGGGTCATCCAGGCGAAGATCGACCAGTTCACCGCACCTTTGCGATGATGCTCGAGCACCGCATTGATCGACGTGAAGACGATGGTGGCCAGCGAGGTACCGACCGCCAGGTGGGTCAGCACCGCCGGGTCGAACCCTTGCAAGGTGAAGCTGAACACCAGCACCGGTACGATGACGATGCCGCCACCCACGCCGAAGAGCCCGGCCAGAACACCGGCGCAAGCGCCCAGCAGCAGGTAGAGTACGAACGCCATTGGCCGCCTCCTTGGAAAACAGTCAGGCATGGTAACGGAAGCCGGGCGTGCTGCTCTAGTGAACTCTGTGCGCGCTGGATGGACCTGCCCCTCCGGCGCCAGGTAGAGTGACCAGAAACAGCGAGAACTGCCCATGTGCCTGATCGTATTTGCCTGGCGCCCCGGACATGCCCTGCCCTTGCTCGTGGCCGCCAACCGTGACGAGTTCCACGAGCGCCCGACCCAGCCGTTGGCGGCCTGGCAGGATGCGCCGGGCGTGCATGCCGGCCGTGACCTGGAAGCCGGTGGCACCTGGCTCGGCGTCGGCCCTCACGGGCGCTTCGCCGCACTGACCAATATCCGCGAGCCTGGCCAGCCGGGTGGCCTGCGCTCGCGTGGCGCACTGGTCGCCGAATACCTGCGCGGTGAGCTCGGCGTGGAAGCCTATCTGGAACACGTCACTGCCCACTGCGCCGAGTACGCCGGTTTCAACCTGCTGGTGGGCGATACCCAGACGCTGGGCTACCTGCATGCTCGCGAGGCCGTGCCGCGCCTGCTGGAGCCGGGCATCCACGGCCTGTCCAATGCCGCGCTCGACACGCCCTGGCCGAAGCTGCTCAAGGCGCGCACGGGGCTACAACGGGTGCTCGACGAGCCGTCGACGGACCGGCTGCTGGGACTGTTGGGCGATGATCGACAGGTCGCCGATGCCGAGCTGCCGGATACCGGAGTAGGCCTGGCGACCGAGCGTCTGCTGTCGAGTGTGTTCATTGCCAGCCAGCACTACGGGACACGGGCGAGCACAGCCTTGATCATGGATGCTGAAGGTCGGCGGGAGTTGGTCGAACGCAGCTACGGGCCGTTCGGCCGTTACCTCGGCGAGGTGCGACTGGTGGTCTGAAGAGCCGTACGCCAAGGCGTCCCCTGCTGCCCTGGCGAGCTCACAGGGTCTTGTTCGCCTCTGGCCCGATCATGCGTGCCAGCCCCAGGTTCTTCAGCGCCAGCTGCAACGAGCTGTGGATCACCTGCGGGTTGTCGTGGGCCATGGCCTCGGCCAGCATTTCGTGCGCCTTGCTCATGTTGATCTGACGCAGCATCCACTTGACCTTGGGCAGGTTGGTGGCGTTCATCGAGAGACTGTCGAAGCCCATGGCCATCAGCAGCACCGCCGCCGCCGGATCGCCGGCCATTTCGCCGCAGATGCTCACTGGCTTGCCCTCGGCATGGGCATCGCGCACCACCGTCTGCAAGGCCTGCAGCACGGCCGGGTGCAAGTAGTCGTAGAGATCGGCGACACGCGGGTTGTTGCGGTCCACCGCCAGCAGGTACTGGGTCAGGTCGTTGGAGCCGACTGAAAGAAAATCCACCTGGCGGGCCAGTTCTCGGGTCTGGTAGACAGCGGCGGGAATCTCCACCATGACCCCTACCGGTGGCATCGGCACGTCGGTGCCTTCGTCCCGCACCTCGCCCCAGGCCCGGTGGATCAGGTGCAGGGCTTCTTCGAGCTCATGGATGCCAGAGATCATCGGCAGGAGGATGCGCAGGTTGTCCAGGCCCTCGCTGGCCTTGAGCATGGCGCGGGCCTGCACCAGGAAGATTTCCGGGTGGTCGAGCGTGACCCGGATGCCACGCCAGCCGAGAAACGGGTTTTCCTCCTTGATGGGGAAATACGACAGTGCCTTGTCGCCACCGATGTCCAGGCTGCGCATGGTCACCGGCAGCGGATGGAAGGCCGCCAGCTGCTCCCGGTAGATGGCCAGTTGTTCCTTCTCGCTGGGGAAGCGCTGATTGATCATGAACGGCACTTCGGTACGGTACAGACCGACGCCTTCGGCGCCACGCTGCTGGGCACGCGCGACGTCGGCAAGCAGGCCGGTGTTGACCCACAGCGGCATGCGATGCCCGTCCGGGGTCACGCAAGGCAGCTCGCGCAAGGCGTCGAGCCCCTGGGCCAGCTGGCGCTCCTCCTCGACCACGTCGCTGTACTGCTTGCGCAGCACGTCGCTGGGGTTGGTGAACACCTCGCCCTTGTAGCCATCGACGATCAGCTCGATGCCGTCGACCTTGGAATATGGCAGGTCGACCAGGCCCATGACTGTCGGAAGGCCCATCGCCCGCGCCAGGATGGCCACGTGGGAGTTGCCCGAGCCCAGCACCGAGACCAGGCCCACCAGCTTGCCTTCGGGCACTTCGCCGAGCATGGCCGGGGTCAGTTCCTCGCTGACCAGGATGGTGTTGTCGGGATAGACAAGCGACGACTGGCGCGCCTCCTGCAGGTAGGCGAGCAGTCGACGCCCCAGGTCCTTGACGTCCGAGGCCCGCTCGCGCAGGTAGTCGTCATCCATCAGCTCGAAGCGCTTGACGTGCTCGCCGACCACCTGGCGCAAGGCGCCCTGGGCCCACTGGCCGGTCCGGATGGCCTGGACCACCTCGCCACCGAGGGCAGCGTCCTCGAGCATCATCAGGTAGACGTCGAACAGCGCCCGCTCCTCGGGCCGCAGCTGGGTAGCGAGTTTGGCGGACAGCTTGCGCATGTCTTCGCGCACGCCTTCCAGGGCGTTGTGGAACAGTTGCAGTTCGGCCTCGATGTCATCGACCGCCTTGTCCGGCACCACGTCCAGATCGGCAGGCGGCAGCATCACCACGGCGCGCCCGACCGCGGCGCCGGGCGACCCCGGCACACCGACGAAACGCGCCTCCTGGATGCCCTTGCCCTGGCGCCCGAGGCCGCGAATGGAGCCGGTCGCCTCGGCATGGGCGATGACCCCGGCGAGCTGGGCGCTCATGGTGACGAGGAAGGCTTCCTCGCCTTCGTCGAACTGGCGACGCTCCTTCTGCTGGATGACCAGCACGCCGACCACGCGTCGATGATGGATGATCGGCGCGCCGAGGAACGAGGCGAAGCGCTCCTCGCCCGTCTCGGCGAAATAGCGATAGCGTGGATGGTCGGCGGCGTTTTCCAGGTTCAGCGGCTCTTCGCGGGTCCCCACCAGGCCCACTAGGCCCTCGTTGGGCGCCATGCTGACCTTGCCGATAGAGCGCTTGTTCAGGCCCTCGCTGGCCATCAGTACGAAGCGATTGCTTTCCGGATCGAGCAGATACACCGAGCAGACCTGGCTGCCCATGGCCTCTTTCACGCGCAAGACGATGATCCCCAACGCCGTCTTGAGATCTTTGGCGGAGTTCACTTCCTGGACGATCTTGCGCAGCGTATTGAGCATGGCTCGGGGTCGAACTCCGTCGTCAGTCGCGCGTCAGCAGACGCGGGGCAAGCTCTTTGAGGGCGCGCCGATACACCTCGCGCTTGAATGTCACCACCTGGCCGAGCGGGTACCAGTAGCTCACCCAGCGCCAGCCGTCGAACTCCGGCTTGCCGGTCAGGTCCATGCGAACCCGCTGTTCGTTGGTGACCAGCCGCAGCAGGAACCACTTCTGCTTCTGCCCGATGCATAGCGGCTGGCTATGGGTGCGCACCAGCCGCTGGGGCAGGCGATAACGCAGCCAGCCACGGGTACAGGCCAGTATTTCCACGTCCTGGCGTTCCAGGCCTACTTCTTCGTTGAGCTCTCGGTACAGGGCGTCTTCCGGCGTTTCGTCAGGGTTGATACCCCCCTGGGGAAACTGCCAGGCATCCTGGTTGATCCGTCGAGCCCATAGCACCTGCCCGGCATCATTCGTGAGAATGATCCCGACGTTGGGGCGAAAACCATCCGGGTCGATCACGGCAGCAACCTCGCAAACGCATGTTCGGGCATTGTTCCACAAAGCCGGCGAGCGCAGCAACGCGCCCGCCAGCATATGTGCAGCGACTTGGAAACTCCGTATTCTGCGGGGCCTACCTGCCAACTCTGCGAGTGACCGCGATGCGCCTGGCCTTGTTCGACCTTGACAACACCCTGCTCGCCGGCGACAGCGACCATGCCTGGGGCGACTACCTCTGTGAGCAGGGCATTCTCGACCCGGTGAGCTACAAGCGTCGCAACGACGCCTTCTACCAGGACTACCTCGAGGGCACCCTGGACCTGCAGGCCTACCTGGCGTTTTCCATGCAGATCCTGGCCGCCACGGAGCCGGCCCGCCTCGCGCAATGGCACCAGGCCTTCATGCGCGACTGCATCGAGCCGATCATCCTGCCCAAGGCCGTGAAACTGATCGAGCAGCACCGCGGCGCCGGTGACCAGTTGGTGATCATCACGGCGACCAATCGCTTCGTCACCGACCCGATCGCCCGCCGCCTGGGCGTGCGCACCCTGTTGGCCACCGAGTGCGAGCAGCGGAACGGCCGCTATACGGGGCGCAGTACCGATATACCGTGCTTTCGTGAAGGCAAGGTGACACGCCTGCAACGCTGGATGCTGGAGAATGGCCACGACCTGACGGACAGCTGCTTCTACAGCGACTCGCTGAACGACCTGCCATTGCTCGAGCGCGTGACGCACCCGGTGGCGGTCGACCCGGACCCGACGCTGAGGGCAGAGGCCGAACGTCGGGGCTGGAAGATCATTTCCCTGCGCGACTAGGCCGGGGCAGGGCCAACCCGCCGCCGGTCAGCCAAGGAACAGCCTGTAGGCCGGGTTGTCGGTCTCGTCCCAGTAGGGATAGCCGATCTTGGCCAGTGCGCCGGGCACCAGGTGACGTTCCTCTTCGGGCACTTGCAGGCCGGCGACCACGCGGCCATCGGCGGCGCCATGGTTGCGGTAGTGGAACATCGAGATGTTCCAGCGCCCGCCCAGCTTGTTGAGGAAGTTGAACAGCGCCCCGGGGCGCTCGGGAAACTCGAAGCGCAAGACCATTTCGTCGCCGGCGCCGGCGGAATGCCCACCGACCATGTGCCGGATATGCAGCTTGGCCAGCTCGTTGTCGGTCAGGTCGATGACCGGGAAGCCCTGTTTGGCGAGCTGGTCGATCAGTGCGCTACGCGGGTCGGTTTCCGGATGCGTCTGCACGCCGACGAAGATGTGCGCCTGGCCCTCGGCATGGTAGCGATAGTTGAACTCGGTGATCTGGCGCTTGCCGATGGCTTCGCAGAAGGCCTTGAAACTGCCTGGCCGCTCGGCCAGTGTCACCGCGATGATGGCCTCGCGCCGCTCGCCCAGCTCGGCCCGCTCGGCCACGTGGCGCAGGCGGTCGAAGTTGACGTTGGCGCCTGAGTCGATGGCCACCAGGGTCTGCCCAGTGACCCCCTTGAGCTCGACGTAGCGCTTGATACCGGCCACCCCCAGGGCGCCGGCCGGCTCGGTGATCGAACGGGTGTCGTCGTAGATGTCCTTGATGGCGGCGCAGATCTCGTCGGTGCTGACCGTGATCACCTCGTCGACATGCTGCCGGCAAATGTCGAAGGTATGCTGGCCGATCTGCGCGACCGCCACGCCATCGGCGAACAGCCCGACCTGCGGCAGCACCACCCGCTCGCCGGCCGCCATGGCCGCCTGCAGGCAGTTGGAGTCGTCCGGTTCGACGCCGATGATCCTGATCTGCGGACGCAGGTACTTGACGTAGGCAGCGATCCCGGCAATCAGGCCGCCACCGCCCACCGGCACGAAGATCGCGTCCAGGCGGCCTGGATGCTGGCGCAGGATCTCCATGGCCACGGTGCCTTGCCCGGCGATGGTGTGCGGGTCGTCATAGGGGTGGATATAGACGTAGCCCTTTTCCTCGACCAGCTTGAGCGAATAGGCCAGCGCCTCGGGAAAGGAGTCGCCATGCAGGACGACCTTGCCGCCCCGCGAGCGTACGCCCTCGATCTTGATCTCCGGGGTGGTCTTGGGCATCACGATGGTCGCCTTGATGCCCAGCACGCGGGCCGCCAGGGCCAGCCCTTGGGCATGGTTGCCGGCCGAGGCGGTGACCACCCCGCGCGCCAGTTCCTCGGGGCTCAGTTGCGCCAGCTTGTTGTAGGCTCCACGGATCTTGAACGAGAAGACCGGCTGCAAGTCCTCGCGCTTGAGCAGCACCTGGTTGCCCAGCCGCTTGCTCAACTGCCCGGCGCTGTGCAGCGGGGTTTCGACCGCGACGTCGTAGACGCGCGAGGTGAGGATCTTCTTGACGTACTGTTCGAGCATCGGGAAAGCATCACTGGCCGCGGGACAAGGCCGGGCAGTCTACCCCAGCGTCACCTCGGGCGACCACTGCAAAGCCGAGGTTTTGCCGGCACTTGCGGCTATACTAGGCAGCTTCGATTTTCGCCTGCCCCTTCCGGAGCCCGCATGACCCAGGACCAACTCAAACAGGCCGTCGCCCAGGCCGCCGTCGACCTCATCCTGCCCCAGCTCGACGAGAAAAGCATCGTCGGCGTCGGCACCGGCTCGACCGCCAATTTCTTCATCGACGCCCTGGCCCTGCACAAGACGGCCTTCGACGGCGCGGTCGCCAGTTCCGAAGCCACGGCCAGCCGGCTCAAGGCCCATGGCATCCCGGTGTACGAACTCAACACGGTCAGTGAGCTGGAGTTCTATGTCGATGGCGCCGACGAAAGCGACGAGCATCTGAACCTGATCAAGGGCGGTGGCGCGGCCCTGACCCGCGAGAAGATCGTCGCGGCGGTCGCCCGTCGCTTCATCTGCATCGCCGACGCCAGCAAGCTGGTGCCGGTGCTGGGCAACTTCCCGCTGCCGGTCGAAGTCATCCCCATGGCTCGTAGCCACGTGGCACGCCAGCTGGTCAAGCTCGGCGGCGACCCGGTCTACCGCGAAGGCGTGGTCACCGACAACGGCAATGTCATTCTCGACGTGCATAACCTGCAGATCACCGATCCGGTCACGCTGGAAAGCCAGATCAACGCCATCGTCGGCGTGGTGACCAACGGCCTGTTCGCGGCGCGCCCGGCCGATGTGCTGCTGCTCGGTACCGCTGCAGGCGTCAAGCAGCTCGAAGCCCGCCAAGGGCGCTAGGACATCGGTTGGCAAGGGACTCGCACCGCTTGCTCGCCCGGCAATGGATGACCTGTGCCGGCCCATGGCGTCGTGTCGTCAGGCTCAATCCGCTGCTCGCTCGAACAGGTAGAACAGGTTCGGCTCGCTGACCAGGTAGAGCCTGCCGGCATCGTCCATGGCGATGCCCTCTGCCTGGGGCACGTTGCGCTTGAGCCCCTGGTAGCCCCGTTTGAGAGACATCGTGCTCAGCGGCCGGCCTTGCTCGTCCAGCTCGACGACCAGCCTGGATTCGTCTGACAGAGCCAGCAAGTGCCCGCTGCGTTCGTCGAACTGCAAGCTCGACAGGTCGCGGACGAACAGTCGCGCATCGCGTTCCTTGTCTTGTACCACGCGCAAGGCATAAGGCTGTGCGGGATCGGCATGCGGGAACCCTTGCACCACGTAGATCTGCATCGGATCGCGCTCCTTGGCCACGAACAGGCGCCTGCCGGCCGAGTCGTAGGCCAGGCCTTCGAAGCCCTTGTTGCCGTTGAGCCCGATGCCGAGGGTCAGCTGCTCGGCCTCGGCAGCATCGAGGTGGGTGGTCTCGTCCTCGATCCGTACACGGATGAGGCGTTGCTGGCGCTCGTCGGTGATCACGTAGCTGCCAGGGCCGACGTATTCCACCGCTTCCGGATCACCGAAGCCGACCAGGGCTATCCGGCGCAGGATCTGCCCATCCAGCGACAGCTCGATGAGTTCGGAACGGGCATTGGTCACGGTGAACAGCGATTTGCGATCGGGGTCGTAGGTCAGCGCCGATACATCATCGTGCAAGCCTTCGATAGGCCTGGCCTCGAGCACCACCCGATAGTCGTGCAGCAGCATGCCGTGCTCGGCCGGCTGCCACCAGGTCCTGAGGTTGAACCAGGCTCGCTCGAACAGGCGCAACTGCTGCCCCGCCACGCCCAACAGCAGGACGCAAACCAGCAGGGAACAGATGGCGACAGGTAGACGGATCAGGCGGCGCATGGGATCGGACTCGATTTCGGGAAAGCGAATCTAACCACCGACAGCTGAAGCAAAGCTTAATGCCAGCATTCGTGGAATCGTGATCTGCGGTCAGTCTTTTCTGAAGCGATAGAACAGGTTGGGCTCGCTCACCATGTACAAGGTGCCCTCTTCGTCCATGGCCACGCCTTCGGCACGGGGCAGGGTCGACTTCAGACCATTGAAGCCGCCCAGCAGCGTCATGAAGCTCACCTGCTCGCCGTGTTCGTCGAGTTCCAGCAACATGTTCGAGTCGGCCGACAGAGCCAGCAGGTGGCCGGTGCGGGGATCGATGCTCAGCGCGGACAGGTTGCGCAGGTCGAGCTGGTCGCTGGGCAAGGCGAACTTCTCACCTTTGAGCGGGCTACGCCCATCGCTGTTCCAGGCGTAGAGCTGCGGTGGCCGCTCCTCGCCAAGCAGGATGCGCTGGCGCAGCGGATCCCAGGCCACGCCCTCGAAGCCTTTGTTGCCATTGGGCGATTCGCCCAGGTCGTGACTGGCGAAGTCTTCGCGCCGCAGCGATGTGGTTTGGGCATCCACCCGCACCAGGACCATGTCGTGGCGGCGCTCGTCGACGATGGCGAGCCGACCGTCCGGCAGAACCGCGACCCCTTCGGGATTGCTCCAGCCGACCAGCGGGATCTTGCGCAGCACGTCGCCATCGAGGTTCAGCTCGACCAGGAAGGGGTTCTTGCCCATTACCGAAAACAACGTACGGGTCTTCGGGTCGTACGCCAGGTCGGAGGCTTCGTCGTCCTCCATTCCCGGCAGCACCTTGGCATCGATATCCACACGGTAGTCTGGCAGCCAGGTACTTTCCTGGCGCTCGACAGGGCTTTCGAAGTACTCCTTGACCCACAGCAGGCCCCGGTCGTCCCAGTGCATGTTCACGGCCAGGGTGCAGCCAGCCAGTATCGCGGCGGCCAGCCAGGTTCGCGTCCTGCCGGATGGTGGAAGGGGGGCACTGGAAATGAGAGGCATTGAGCAGACGTTCCTGATGGTCTTGCCGACGGCGTCGCCTGGAGCCGGCGTTGAGCGGATGATCCGCCATTATCCGCAAGCTTTGTGAAAAAAACGGTAAACCTGATCGGCGGGGCCTGCGTGACGGCCAATTGCCGTCACGCAGGATCGTTCAGAGTACGCGGCTTTCGAAGCGGCTCGCGCCTGGCAGTTCCAGTACCAGCTCGTCGCCTGGAGTCAGCGGGCCGACGCCGGCGGGCGTCCCGGTCAGGATCACATCGCCTGCCCGCAGGGAGAAATGCGCGGCCATGTGCTGGATCATCGGCACGATCGGATTGAGCATCAGGGCGCTATTGCCATCCTGCCGCAACTGGCCGTTGATGCTCAGGCGGATACCGATGTCGGCCAGGTCCGCGAAGGTGCCCGCCGAGACGAACGGCGCCAGCACGCAGGCACCATCGAAGCTCTTGGCCAGCTCCCAGGGCAGGCCCTTTTCCTTGAGCCCGGCCTGCACGTCACGCAAGGTCAGGTCCAGCGCTGGGGCGAAACCGGAAATGGCATCGCGCACTTCTTCCTCGCTGGCATGGGCAGACAAGGGCTTGCCGAGCAGTACCGCGATTTCCGCCTCGTAGTGGACCGAGCCGCGTTCGGTCGGGATCTTGAAGCCGCTGTTCAAGGGCACCACGCAGCTGCCAGGCTTGATGAACAGCAGGGGCTCGGATGGAACGGGATTGTTCAGTTCCCTGGCGTGCTCGGCATAGTTGCGACCGATGCAGACCACCTTGCCCAGAGGAAAGTGAATGGGCGTGCCGTCCACGTACGCATGCTGATAGCTCATTGCCGACTCCTGTGCTGCTTTCATTCGGGAGCGAAGATCTTACCCGGATTCATGATGCCGTTCGGATCGAATACCGCCTTGATCGCCTTCATGCAGGCGATTTCGGCGGCAGAACGGCTGTAGCCCAGGTAGTCGCGCTTGGTCATGCCCACGCCATGCTCGGCGGAAATCGAACCCTGGTAGCGCTCGACGATCTCGAAGACCCAGCGGTTGACCGTGGCGCAACGGGCAAAGAACTCGTCCCTGGCCATCGCATCGGGCTTGAGGATGTTCAGGTGCAGGTTGCCGTCGCCGATATGCCCGTACCAGACCACCTCCAGGTCCGGGTAGTGCAGGCTGACGATCGCGTCGATCTCACGCAGGAACGCTGGCACCTTGGAAACGGTGACCGAAAGGTCGTTCTTGTAAGGGGTCCAGTGCGAGATGGTCTCGGAAATGTACTCGCGCAGTTTCCACAGGTTGCGCAACTGCGCCTGGCTCTGGCTCATCACGCCGTCGAGCACCCAGCCTTGCTCCACGCAGTGCTCGAACGTAGCCAGCGCGCTGTCGGCCAGCGCCTCGGTGCTGGCCTCGAACTCCAGCAGGGCATAGAACGGGCACTCGCTCTCGAACGGCGCCGGGACATCGCCACGTCCCAGTACCTTGGCCAGCGCCTTATCGGAAAAGAACTCGAAGGCAGTCAGGTCGAGCCTGGCCTGGAAGGCGTGCAGCACCGGCATGATCGAATCGAAATCCGGCGTGCCGAGGACCATGGCCGTCAGGTTGCGCGGTGCCCGTTCCAGGCGCATGGTGGCCTCGACCACGAAGCCGAGGGTGCCCTCCGCGCCGATGAACAGTTGGCGAAGGTCATAGCCGGTGGCGTTCTTGACCAGGCCCTTGTTCAGCTCCAGCAGCTCGCCGCTACCGGTGACCACCTTGAGTCCGGCCACCCAGTCGCGGGTCATGCCGTAGCGGATCACCTTGATGCCACCGGCGTTGGTGCCGATGTTGCCGCCGATCTGGCTGGAACCGGAAGAGGCGAAGTCCACCGGGTAGTACAAGCCCTTTTCCTCGGCGAAATCCTGCAACTGGCGGGTGATCACGCCGGGCTGGCAGACCACGGTGCGGTCCAGTTCGTCGAAGGCAAGGATCTGGTTCATGTAGTCGAACGCCACGACTATCTCGCCGTCGGCAGCTACCGCCCCGGCGGAAAGCCCGGTACGGCCACCAGAGGGCACCAGCGCGAGCCGGTGCCGGTTGGCCCAGCGCACGATGGCCTGCACCTGTTCGGCCGAGCGCGGGAAGACGATCGCCGAGGGCGCCGCGGGATATTGCCGCGTCCAGTCCTTGCCATAGGCCTCGAGCGAGGCGGGGTCGGTCAACACCTTGCCGGGATCGACCAGGTGGGTCAGTTCATCAAGTAACGCGGATGTGATCATCGGTTTAACTCTCGAACCATTCATGGTCAGCCTGAGCACTCTTCACCTGTCGGAATCAGCTCAGATTGTGTCGCGTATGCTAGCATGGCGCTCCCGCTGTTCATGCTAAGGCCGATGCCGCGCCGCTTAGCTTCCTGTCACTTTTCTATCTCCGGGACACAGGTTTACGCAGATGAGCAAGACGTCTCTCGACAAGAGCAAGATCAGGTTCCTTCTTCTCGAAGGCGTCCACCAGAACGCGGTGGACACCCTCAAGGCTGCCGGGTACAGCAACATCGAATACCTTACCGGCTCCCTGCCGGAGGCCGAGCTGAAGGAAAAGATCGCCGATGCACACTTCATCGGCATCCGCTCGCGCACCCAGCTGACCGAAGAGGTCTTCGAGTGCGCGAAGAAACTGGTCGCTGTCGGCTGTTTCTGCATCGGTACCAACCAGGTAGACCTGAACGCGGCGCGTGAACGTGGCATCGCGGTATTCAACGCTCCCTACTCCAACACCCGTTCGGTTGCCGAGCTGGTGCTGGCCGAAGCTATCCTGCTGCTGCGCGGGATCCCCGAGAAGAACGCCTCCTGCCACCGTGGCGGCTGGATCAAGAGCGCGGCCAACTCGTTCGAGATCCGCGGCAAGAAGCTGGGCATCGTCGGCTACGGCTCGATCGGCACGCAGCTCTCCGTGCTGGCTGAAAGCCTCGGCATGCAGGTCTATTTCTATGACCCGCTGACCAAGCTGCCGTTGGGCAACGCTACCCAGGTGGCGAGCCTGAACGAACTGCTGGGCCTGGCCGACATCGTTTCGCTGCATGTACCTGAGCTGCCCTCCACCCAATGGATGATCGGCGAAAAGGAAATCCGCGCGATGAAGAAGGGCAGCATCCTGATCAACGCGGCCCGCGGCACCGTGGTCGAGCTGGAGCACCTGGCCAGCGCGATCAAGGACAAGCACCTGATCGGCGCGGCCATCGACGTGTTCCCGGTCGAGCCACGCTCCAACGACGAGCAGTTCGAAAGCCCGCTGCGCGGCCTGGACAACGTGATCCTGACCCCGCACATCGGCGGCTCGACTGCCGAGGCCCAGGCCAACATCGGTCTGGAAGTCGCCGAGAAGCTGGTCAAGTACAGCGACAACGGCACCTCGGTTTCTTCGGTGAACTTCCCCGAGGTCGCATTGCCAGCCCACCCGGGCAAGCATCGCCTGCTGCACATCCACCAGAACATCCCGGGCGTGCTCAGCGAGATCAACCGCGTGTTCGCCGACAATGGCATCAACATCTCCGGCCAGTTCCTGCAGACCGACGAGAAAGTCGGCTACGTGGTGATCGACGTGGACGCCGAATATTCCGACCTGGCGCAGGAAAAGCTGCAGCAGGTCAAGGGCACCATCCGCTCCCGCGTATTGTTCTGAGTTTTCGCTGCACCACAAGGGAGACCATGGGTCTCCCTTTTTCATTGGGATTGGCGACCGACGCCTTTCCCCACGGCGAAACGGACCGGCCTGCATGACAGGAAAAAGTCGAGGCTGCGTCAAACATTGCACGGGACTCGCTGTCACAGCCTGCGTCTGACCTTGGCGAGGATAAAAAGCCTCGGCAGACGACTTTCATCTGCCGAACCAAGAAGGGATCTCCATGCGCTTGATCACAGGCCTGATGCTGGCCATCCTCGTCTGTCCCTGGGCACAGGCCGAGCTGATGGATGACGTCAACGACCGAGGCGAGCTGCGCATCGCCGTGCTGGCCGATACTCCACCTTATACCGTCAAGCAGGCTCAGCACCTGACCGGGTTCGGCGTCGAACTGGGCCAGGCCCTGGCAAGCGAGCTGGATGTGCGCGCCGCCTTTCTCGAAACCCCCGCAGACCAGATCGTGTCTGGTGTCGAAAGCGGCAAGTACGACATTGCCCTGAGCCAGCGGCAACTCGAGGGGCTGGCAGAAGCCGGCCTGGACGCTAGCCAGCCCTACGGCGAGCACGCGCTGGTCATTCCCTTCCAGAAGGACAATCCGGCGTTCGAGACCGCGCTCAACAACGCACTGCAGCGAATCCAGGCCGATGGCCGGCTCACGGCCCTGGAACAGAAATGGCTGAGCGTGCCGATGCAGGTGACGGCGGGGCAGTGAGAGCCTGGCCAAGCCTGAGTCGTCGTGTCGCAATGGTCCTGTAGGAAGCGGCCACGGCAGGCAGGCGCTGAGCAACCTCGGGGCGGCTCAGAACGGGTCATTGCCACGGCGTCTGAACCAGCCGGTCAGCGACAGGCGCTCGCGAGTGGCCGGCAGGACCTCGTGGGGAATGTCGCCCGAGAGAAAGATCACCAGGCAACCGATGTCCGGCTGCACGTCATGCTCGATCTCGCCGGCCAGGCTCATGCGCAACTGCCCGCCATGTTCCGGGCGCCAGTGATCATTGAGATACAGGACGACCGAAACCGTGCGCCGGTCATCGTCGCGGAAGCGGTCCAGATGCCTGCGGTAGAACGCGCCAGGCGGGTACAGGGCGAAGTGGCATTCGAAATCCTCGAGTCCGAGGAACAGCCCACGGTTGAGTGCCTGTCGCAGGCTGTCCATCACGTCGAGGTAACGGTCGCAGGCATCCGCCTGGCCCGGCTCGATCCACTGGATATGATCGCCGCGAATGCCTTCGCGAACCTCCTGGGCCACACCGCGGCCCACGGCCGCGGGCGCAAGCGCTCCGTCGGCGGCCCGCTGCCGGCATTCGAACGCCAGGTCGTCCAGCAAGTCTGGAGAAAACAGCAGCTGCTGCTGCGACCAGCCACGCGTGGCCAGGTCGTCGACGATGCGTGACAGGAGGGGGTGATCAGGTGAGATGTGCATGGCACGCATAGTATCCACTGTCCGGGAAAACCAACAGCGCCATTTGGCTGCCGACCACACTGGCATCTCGACAAAGCCCGGCGACCCCACGGACAATAGCGCCCTGCCGACAGGAGTCCTGAATGCGCCGCTCGTTTTTACTGTTCCTGATGATGATCTGCACCATGCCTGTCTGGGCAGACAGTCTTGAGCAACTGTACAAGGCCGCCGGCTGGCCCGACCAGCGCGCTCACTTCAACGATGCCGTGCAAGCCGCCCAGCAGCGCTATCGCAACAGCCTGCCGCCTGCGGTCTACCAGGCCCTGGTCAGCAACAGCAACCAACGTTTCGAGCCCCAGGCCATGGATCGTCGCGCTCAGGCGCAACTACGCGCCAACCTGGCCGACCCTGGCCCGGCGCTGGCCTTCTTCCAGTCGCCGCTGGGCCGCAAGGTGGTGGCCGCCGAGCTGCTGGCCACGCGCAAGGACCAGTTGGCGCGCAATGCCGAGGGCTTGCCGAAGATCGAGGCCAGCGATACCCGTCAGCTGATCATCGGTCACCTGGCCCAGGCCTTGCCGGCGCGCGAGGCGGGCGCCGAAGTCAGCCTGGCGATCGCCGGCGTGGCGGCCGACAGCCTCAGCTCGATGATCCCCGGCCTGTTCGGCGCCAGCCAGGCCCAGGGTTTGCTCGACGGGCAGCGCCAGCGGCTGATGGAGCAGATCGGCAGCGACCTGAACAATACCCTGCTGTATGTCTACCGCGAGCTGTCGGATGCCGAACTCGAAGAGTTCGCCACGTTCGCCGAGTCGCCGGCCGGGCAGGCGTACTACAAGGCGGCCCTGGCCGCGATCCGCGCGGGACTTGCCGTCGGCCAGCCCAGCGCCGGCCTGCGTTGATCAGCGCAGGCGCTGATCGATGAAGCTGAAGTAACGCTGGCGGATGTCGGGCAACTCGTTGGCCAGGTGGTGACGAGCCTGCGGCAGCATCAGCACCTGCGGCTCGGCGAACTTGGCCTTCAGAACCTTGAGGTTGTAGGCCCAGTCCACCGTTGCATCGGCCTGGCCTTGCACGATCAGCGGCGCGCGCGAGCAGCCGGGCGCCGCCTCGATCCGCCGGACCCAGCTCACCAGGGCACCGACCCAGGCCGTGGGCAGGCGCCGTGGCTGTAGCGGGTCGGCCTGCAGGAACGACAGAAACCCGGGGTCGTTGCTGTTTTCGGTGAAGCGTCGATCGATGCCGTCGACGAAATGCCGGAGCACGTTGTAGCTCAGCTTCGACCAGTGCCAGGCGCGTGGCCGGACCAGAGGCGCGAGCAGCACCACCTGGCCATCGACGGGGCTGCGCGCGCCCTGGTGCAGCAGATGGTCGACCGCGATCGCGCCACCGGTACTCTGCCCGCAAAGGTGCCATGGGCGCGGCAGGTCGAGCGCGACAGCCTGCTCGAACAAGCTATCCAGCACGCGCTGGTAAATGGCGAAATCGGCAATGCTGGCTCGCGCCCCGCTCGACAGTCCATGCCCCGGCAGATCGCAGCTGATCACTGCCTGGCCACGCGCCAGCGCCCAGTCGATCACATGCCGGTAAAGCCCCATGTGATCGTAGAAGCCGTGCAGCAGGAACACCGTGCTCTGCGGCCTGGCCGGTCCTGGCGGCAACCAGACCTGGCCGACCAGGTCGAAGCCTTCGACCCTGAAGCTGCCCAGCCAGCTTTCTCCGGGCCAGGTCAGACCGTAGTAGCGTCGGTACTGCTCGCCCTGGCTGGACAACGGCTGGCGCTCGGCCAAGGGGCCGAGGCCGGTACGCAGGCATTCTGGCTGAAAGGAGCACGACATCGACAGCATCCGCATGGGTTTATGCGCTGATATTCCGCCCTTGCACGGCGCCTGGCAAGGCGCCGGCCGATCGGCCTGGCGTCGACAGGCTATGGCGCCTCGGCCGATGCCTGGACACGCGCCGGATTGCCCATCGCCACGGCCCCTGCGGGTACGTCACGGGTAACCACGCTGCCTGCACCGATCACTGCATCGTCGCCGATGGTCACGCCGGGCAGGATGATGGCCCCGCCACCGATCCACACATTGTTGCCGATGCTTACCGGGCGGCCGCTTTCCAGTCCGGTGCGACGGATTTCGGCTTGCAATGGATGCTCGGGGGTATAGATCTGCACGTTCGGTCCGATCTGGCAATCTTCGCCTATGTGTACAGGCACCACGTCCAGGATCGTGCAGTTGAAGTTGATGAAGGTGCGGGCACCGATACTGATGTTGTAGCCGTAGTCGCAATGGAACGGCGGGCGAATCACCACGCCCTCCCCGACGCTGGCCAGATGCGCATCCAGCAGGCCGCTGCGGACATCATGGTTCAGCGCGTCGCTGGCATTGTAATGCTGCATCCATTGCCCGTTGGCGGCTTGCTCGGCCAGGAGTTCGGGACAGGTCGGGTGGTAGAGCAGTCCACTGAGCATCTTCTGTTTTTCGCTGAGGTTCATGATCGATCCTTCGGGCTGTTCTCGGATGAAGAAAGCGTCGAAGATCGGACCATCGATTCTCATCGTTTGCACAAGGATTTTCGAGAAGGCGCAGCTCGATATCGCCTGCCTCGCCCGTGCCGCCACTGCCGGCGCGACGCGGTGACGATCAGCTCATCGACGAGTTGCCCGCGCCGGTCGGGATACGTCAGGGCAAGCGCGGCCCAGCTCTCGATCCAGCCGGCGTCTCAGGAGCATGACTAGCCTGGAGACTCACGTGGTCAATATCGCCACTTTCCTAGCAGCAAGACATAGCGAGCGATGCAGCTCCCGCATAAACAGGCCGAAGAGTACGATCATCAGTGCCCGTCAACATGCCATAAAGCTACTTTCCATCAGACCACACCGCAAATCGTCTTGGACGATGCCACCCTCGCCAGCGCCAAGCATTAAACAGACCTGTCATCTAAAGAGCTTTATCACGACATACGTGAGCAGAAGCCAAACACCTGCCACAATATTTAGGCAAGCGGCAAAATTTATCCAGAACTTTAACTTGGCTGGAAACAACTTATAATCAACCTCGCTCAACCAGCCTTTTCGAATGAAGTGCCTTGGCCAAAGAAGAAAAGTGCTCAGCATCGCAATCAAAGAAATACGAGCTTTCAGACCGGCCGTACCACACATGGCCACGCATCGAGGTACTGCACGACTACCGCTCAAACTTTTCAGCAAAACCTCAAAATGACGCGAGCACGCTATGTAGGCCTCGATCCCAAGGGAAACGCCGGTTATCAAAAAAGGCGCACCAAAAAAGAAAAGCCACCACAATCTCTCGAGCTTAGTCATTGAGCGTATGATCGTAAACAAACTCGCCGAATTGTTCCCCAGCCATCATGCCTACCGAGGTGCCTCCCCACGCACTTGCCCCAACCATGGCCAAGCCACAGATGATTGATCCATAGAGCGACCTTCCAATACAAATTTTTGCCGAAGCCCTTTTTCCTATAATGCCTAAAGCCGTACCTCCAGCCACTCCGGCGCCAAAGTTTCCAGCTTCGGGCTTCGGAAATGGCCGTGGCGCTGGTACTCGCGCTGATGCAATTGCTCAAGCGCCTTCAGGCTTTTGCTCACGTCGCTCAGAGTCTTGTCATCGGGTGGCCGGCTCCAACGGCGCGATGACCCGATTGCTGCCATGCGAACAGCCACAGGCGACCAGTGCGCCGTCGAACGTCAACGGTCGGCCTTCGCAACGGAACAACGGCACGCCTTCGGCAACGGTGCCGGTCTTGCCGCACGCGGGACATTCGGTGGTGGGATCGCCCTCGCGCAGCACGCGTCGTTCGTTGCCCTGCGTGGTGGTGGTCGTGGCTATGCAGACGGCGCCGCTGGTGGTGAGATCACCGTCCAGCGCCTGGCCTTTGCCGTTGAGGCTGATACGCGACATGTGCAAGCTCCCTGTACGAAGGAGCTGGAAACTAGCAGCTTCGGGCAGGAAATCTTGCCGTCTGGATCAGTTTGGGAAACGTCCCACGCAAATTTCGGAAGCCTCCGAAACATGCCGCCAACATGGCGACCCAGCCGCCAGGGCTGAGCCTGGCAGCTCATTTCCAGCCAGGACAGGCTTGTGGCATCCAGCCATGAACAATTCGAGCAGCCCCTTGGGAAGGTCAGCGGCTTCGGAACGAACTTCAACGATGTGCCGGTGCCCGGCCGTGGGGCTGGCGCAGGGCAGAGGCCCCGCGCTGGCCGGATCGGAGGCCGGGGCGCTTCCGATCCGGCGACGCCTGGAAACATGTCGCGCCAGCAGGGCGCTCAAGCGAGCAAGAGCAGCCAGCGCGCATCAGAACGCCGGCAGCACCGCGCCGCTGTATTTCTTCTCGATGAAGGCTTTCACTTGCGGGCTGGTCAGTGCCTTGGCCAGCTTCTGGATGGCTTCGCTGTCCTTGTTGTCCGGACGCGCCACCAGGAAGTTCACGTAGGGCGAGTCGCTGCCTTCGATCACCAGGGCATCCTTGGCCGGATTCAGGCCAGCTTCCAAGGCATAGTTGGTGTTGATCATGTCCAGGTCGACCTGGTCGAGCACACGCGGCAGCATGGCCGATTCGAGTTCGCGGAACTTGAGCTTCCTGGGGTTCTCGGCGATGTCCTTGGGCGTGGCCAGGGCGTTGTTCGGATCCTTCAGGGTGATCAGGCCAGCCTTCTGCAGAAGGATCAGGGCGCGGCCGCTGTTGCTGCCTTCGTTAGGGATGGCGACGGTCGCGCCTTCCTTCAGCTCGTCCAGGCTCTTGACTTTCTTCGAATAGCCGCCAAAGGGCTCGACGTGCACGCCGACCACGGTTTCCAGGTGGGTGCCCTTGCCTTCGTTGAAGCTGTCCAGGTACGGCTTGGTCTGGAAATAGTTGGCATCCAGGCGCTTCTGGTCGACCTGCACGTTCGGCTGGACGTAGTCGGTGAACACCTTGATCTGCAGGTCCACGCCTTGCTTGGCCAAGGTTGGCTTGACCAGCTCGAGGATTTCAGCGTGCGGAATGGGGGTGGCGGCCACGATCAGTTTCTCGGCGGCCTGGACGAGGCCGGTCAGTGACAGGGCGGCGGCCAGAGCGGTCGACAATAAGGCTTTTTTCATGAAGGATCCTTGCACTCAGGAGCCGCCAAGGCGGCAATGACAGGCGCCAGGTCGTCAACCGGCCCGGCATTGGCAGAAGATACCGGGATTTTTTATTCCAGAACAATATCTTTTGATTAGATCTTTATGCATTTCGGATTGGAGATCACAGGCTCCGGCTCGGCTCAGGTCAATCGCGCCAAGGTCATGTGCAGCAGCTTGCGTAGCGCCTCGATGTTCGCCGGCTCCTGTGCGTGTGTCAGCTGGTCGAGCCGTGCCGCGAGACTGGCCAAGGGGTCGGGGTCGGGCAGCCCCAGGTGCTCGGGCAGTACCTCTTTGCCCTGCCCCACCAGCAAGGCGAAGTGGATGACGTTTTCCAGCTCCCGGGTATTGCCAGGCCAGGGGTGAGCCTCGAGGGCCAGCTGGGCCGCCTCGCTGATCAGTGGCAGCGGACGGTCCAGCCGCATGCCGTAGATGCCGACGAAGTATTCGGCCAGCGGCAGGATGTCGCCGACGCGCTCGCGCAAGGCCGGCAGCTCTAGCTCGCCTTCGTGCAGATAACGGTACAGGCGCTCGTTGAACCGGCCTGCCTCGACGACCTTGGCCAAGTCGATGCTCGACGCTGCAACCAGGCGCACGTCCACCGGTTGCGCATGGGCGGCTCCGACCCGGCTGACTTCGCGGGTCTCCAGCGCCGTGAGCAGCTTGCCCTGGATCGGCAACGGCAGGTCGGCAATCTCGTCCAGATACAGCGTGCCGCCATTGGCCGAGCCGAACCAGCCTGCCCGGCTGCCGGCAGTCCCGCCGTGGGCACCGGCACTGTAGCCGAACAGCTCGGCGTCGGCATAGGTAGGGCTGATCGCCGCGCAATTGACCGAGACGAACAGGCCGCCGCGGTCGCTGGAACGATGGATCTGGCGAGCCAGCAGCTCCTTGCCGGTGCCGCTCTCCCCTCGTATCAGCACCGGTAGCGGCAACGGGGCCAAATGCTCGACCGCCTCGCGCAACTTGCGCGAACGTGGATCGACGAACACCAGCGCCTTGGCGCGAATGCTCAGCGGACTTTTGTCCGGGTCAGGAAAGGTCAGCAGAGGCTGACCGAAGGCGTTGTGCGAACTCATGGCGAACTCCCGTCCAGACACCGCGCATCTGGACGTCGTGACAATCGAACGATGCTCGACCATTCAGGCGCGACGCAGGCTGCGCTGCTCGATACGGCCTTGCAACCGGTAGAGGTAGGCGAAGCCTTGCTCCCAGCGTTCATGGCCGGACTTGACATTGATGTGCCCGGCGCGCGACAGCAACCCGCTCTCCGAGCCCCAGGCACGTGCCAGGTAGAGCGCCCGTGGCACGCTGACGGCCGGGTCGTTGTCCGAACTCACCACCTGGCTCGGGAATGGCAGGCGCTGCAGCGGGATCGGTGCGAAGTCGCGCAAGGCCGCCGAACAGGCCGGACGCTCGACGTCTGCCGGAGCGACCAGCAAGGCACCCCGGACGCGACGCATCAGACCCGGGCTGGCCTGTGCCGCCCAATGTGCGACAGCTATGCAGCCAAGGCTATGGGCAATGAGGATGACCGGCGCGGGGTCGGCCTCGATCGCCGTACCTAGCTCGCGGACCCAGTCCTGGCACTTGGGCATCAGCCAATCCTGCTGCTCTACCCTGGCGCTGTTGGGCAAGCTGCGCTGCCAGTGGCTTTGCCAATGATTGTCTGGCGATCCTTGCCAGCCCGGCACAATCAGGTAACGGATGGTTTCAGTGCGCATGGGGGTGCCTCCAGGAAATTGCGTGCTTGGCGTCCAGTATAAGGACTGGTCTATATACTTAAAGGAATAAGAAGATATTTGGTAATAACTAAAATATTGAGCGTATCCGCGCCCTGCCGCTTCCGGTGGCTTGGCCAAGATCGGGAAACGCGACACCCTCGGTTCGAACAGTCGTCGACGAGTTGTGACCGGGACGCTGGTTGTTGTGTGCCGCGATCATCACGCTTGGCATGCAGCCAGGTAGACACTTCAATGGGTCCTTTTTCGATGAGGATCACGAACGATGTGGATGTTCCGTGGTGGCGTCGCGCTGCTCGCCGCCAGGCTTGCCTCGCCGCCTGGCCTGGCTGATGCCGAAAACCGCTGGCCAGCAGGGGCGACTGGATCCGGGAGCGCCCCGGTGATACCTGAGCAGTATCGATCGTTCATTGCGAGGCAGGGCAGACGGTGGGACGCATGAGGAATCTACGCTGGGCGCTGACGATGCTGTTGCTGCCGCTGGCGCTGATGGGCTGGAGCAGTCTTCAAGGTTGGCGCGCCGACAGTGTCCTGGAAGAGGCGCAGGTGATGCGTCAATGGTTGGCCGCACCGAGCGATGCGTTGCTCGAAGGCTTGTCCGACAGGGACCGCAAGGAAGTGATCACCGAGCAAGGTCGCCGCGATAATTTCCAATGGCGGGTCGCCAAGGTGGATGCGGACCACGCCTGGCTGCGCGTGCGCCAGGTACTGGCTGGCCTGAGCTACTGGCTGGCCGTCGCGGCGTTGCTGGCCGGGCCGATCATCTGGTTGAAGCTGCGCCTGGACGCCTGGCGGGCGCTGGCTTCGAGGGACTTCCTGCATGAGCGCCTCGCCCGCAGCTGGCATGCGCTGGGCCACTGGCTGGTGGCCTACACCGGACTGCTGGTCGGTTCGCTGGGGCTGGTGCTGCTTTATGAGCTGAGCTGGGGCTGGAGTCATATCAAGGACGGCGGCTGGGCCATTCTGGTGCCGGCTCTGCCGGTGGCCTGCGTCATGTGTCTGGGCATCATGCTGATCCAGCGTCTGCGCCAGCAATGGCAGGCCCTGGAGGCGCCTTGCTCGGCGTTTCTGGGACGCGCCTTGAGCCGTGACGACGCGCCGGGCTTGTGGGCCTGGATCGAAAGTCTGGCCAGGCAACTGGGCGCTCCGGTGCCCGATCACATCGTTGCGGGTATCGACCAATCGTTCTTCGTCACCAGCGTGCAGGTAATCCTTCAACCCAGCGAAGAAGTGCTCCAAGGGCGGACACTGTACTTGCCGCTGACGTACCTGTCGGCCATGAGCCAGGAAGAAACCGCTTCGGTCATCGGACATGAGCTGGGTCACTTCAGCAGCCGCGATACCGAGCGCGGCAGCGAGACCAGCGCGCGCTTCAGCCTGATGTGCCTGCATTTCGCGATCATCAGCGCCGAGGATGCGAATCCATCCTGGATCGAGCGTCCGGCCATCTGGATGGCGGAGCGCTTCCTGCATCATTTCCAGGTGGCGGTGCATCACTGGAGCCGTGCCCAGGAATTCGTCGCCGACCGCGCCGGCGCGCAAGTGGCAGGCGAGAGAGTGTTCTGTCAGGCCCTGCTGCGGGTCATCGCCCTCGAAGCACAAATCGACAAGCTGCTGGCCGAGCGCCGCGCTGGCAACCTGATCCAGGCCCTGGCCGAGCACCTGCGCCAGACCCCCATGAGCTTGAGCGAGACAGTTCTGGGCCGGGCGATCGCCCACCCGTTCGATACCCACCCGCCTACCGCCCTACGCTTGCAGCAACTGGGCGTGACGGCGGATGACGAACTGCTGGCCCAGGCCACACGTAGACCTACCGATAGCGACCGTCATTGGTTCGGCCAGCTGACCAGCGGCACGCCTTCGGCCGTCACCCCTGCAATGGAGCATCCGCATGAACCGTCCTGACGATCCGTTGGCCAGTCTGGCCCAGTCCCTGACCGAGGACTTCAACCAGCGGACCACCGAACAGGTGCAGACAGCCGTCGAGGAACGTGAGCACCTGCTGCAGAACATTCCCCAAGTCACCGAGCTGACTTACACCCACAAGGTGCGCCGCACCTTGGCGCTCTATGCGTTGTTCATGCTCGCGCTGGGCGGGTTCTGCGTGGCCGACGGCAAGAGCTGGGTGCTAGGTGTGATCTTCGTCCTGGCGGGATTGATCTTTTTCGCCAGCATCTGGCTGCACCGTCATGCCGGAAAAGAAGTGCTGATGCGCCTGACCCACACCCATGTATGGTTCCGCAACCTGGATGCCGAGATCGATCTGCGCGATGTCACGCAGGCCAGCGTACAGGACGGTCGCCAGCTGCGGATCACCCTCACCCTGCGCGAAGGCGCCCCGCTGCCTGGCAGCCACAACCCGGCAGGCCCGCTCATGCCTCACGTCAAGATCAAGCGCTCGCGGACACCGCAGGTACGCTTTTCCATGCTGGGCATGGAACTGAACGGCAAGATCCTCGGTGAAGAGCAGATGATGCAGCTGCTCCTGGCCTATGGCCACGCAGCCCATGCCCATGCCGAACTGCAAGCGCTCAAGGCCAGCCAGGTCGACGGCTGAGTGACGCCCGTACCTGTGAAAAGGCGCGCAGCGGCCTAATCCCTAGGCACGGCTTGGCCGTGAGCGGCCGCCGCCGGGACACCGGACCGGCCGCCACATGCACTCGTGCTTTCAGCATCATCGGTGGATGTTTGCAAGGCCGCTGCCTTCAGATATCCACCATCTTTTGCCACACCTTCGGCTTGAAGAACAGCGTCTCGCCTCGCGCCAGCCCGCTCAGGCTGTCATGGTCCTTGACCACTTCGGCCTCGATCAGCTCGTTCTGCCCTGCGACCTTGAGGGTCACCCGCGTGGTGGCGCCCAGCGGGCGGATGTCGCGGACTTGCGCCGAATGATGCCCCTCGATCTCGTGGCGGGACAACGACACTTCGTGCGGGCGGAACAGCACGTGCTGATCCTCGCTCAGGCTCAGCCGGTTGGAGTCGCCCAGGAAGTGGTAGACGAAATCGTTGGCCGGCCGGTCGTAGACTTCGCCTGGCGAGCCGATCTGCTCGATCACGCCCTTGTTCATCACCACGATCCGGTCGGCCACTTCCATGGCTTCTTCCTGGTCGTGGGTGACGAAGACCGAGGTCAGGTTGATGTCTTCGTGCAGGCGCGCCAGCCAGCGACGCAGTTCCTTGCGTACCTTGGCATCGAGGGCACCGAAGGGTTCGTCGAGCAGCAACACCTTGGGCTCGACCGCCAAGGCCCGGGCCAAGGCAATGCGCTGGCGCTGGCCGCCGGACAGCTGTTCGGGATAACGGTCGGCAAGCCAGTCGAGCTGGACCATGTCGAGCAGTTCATGGACCTTTTCGGCGATGCGGGCCTCGCTGGGCCGTTCGCCCTTGGGCTTCATGCGCAGGCCGAAGGCGACGTTGTCGAACACGCTCATGTGACGAAACAGAGCGTAATGCTGGAATACGAAACCGACGTTGCGATCGCGCACGTCATGACGCGACACGTCCTCGCCGTGGAACACGATGTTGCCCTGGTCGGGTGTCTCCAGGCCGGCGATGATGCGCAGCAGGGTGGTCTTGCCGCAACCCGACGGGCCTAGCAAGGCCACCAGCTCGCCGCTGTTGATGTCCAGGTTGATGTTGTCCAGGGCCTGGAAGGTGTTGAAGCGCTTGCTGACGTTACGAACTTCGATCGACATGATTCATTCCTCCGCCGCGTCGTGGCGCAGACGGTTGATTCGGGATTCGCTCCACTGCTTGAGCAGCAGGATGAACAGCGCCAGGATCAGCAGCAGGCTGGCCACGCTGAAGGCCGCGACATGGTTGTACTCGTTGTAGAGGATCTCGACATGCAGCGGCAAGGTGTTGGTGACTCCGCGGATATGTCCGGAGACCACCGACACGGCACCGAACTCGCCCATCGCCCGCGCGGTGCACAGCACCACGCCATAGATCAGGCCCCACTTGATGTTGGGCAGGGTCACATGCCAGAACATCTGCCAGCCGTTGGCGCCCAGCAAGCGTGCGGCCTCTTCTTCCTGGGTGCCTTGCTCCTGCATCAGCGGGATCAGTTCGCGGGCCACGAACGGCACGGTGACGAAGATGGTCGCCAGGACGATGCCCGGCAGGGCGAAGACGATCTGGATGTCGTGGTCGATCAGCCAAGGGCCGAGCAGGCCCTGGGCGCCGAACATCAAGACGTAGACCAGGCCGGCGATCACCGGCGAGACCGAGAACGGCAGGTCGATCAAGGTGACCAGGATACTCTTGCCGGCGAAGTCGTACTTGCTCACGCACCAGGCCGCGCAGACGCCGAACACCAGGTTCAGCGGCACCGATATGGCCACGGCGAGCAGGGTGAGGCGCAGCGCTGCCAGGGCATCAGGCTCGAAGATCGCCTCGAAGAAGGTCGCAAGACCGCTCTTCAAGGCCTGCGACACCACGATGGCCAGTGGCAACAGCAGGAACAGCACGAACACCAGCCAGGCGAGCGAGACCAGCACGCGTCGCGAAGCAGTGCTGCCACGGCGCGCGGCGTTGGCCGCGGCGGCCGCGCCAAGGGATGACGTAGACATGCTCGGGGCCTCCTTCAAGGGGTTTCGATACGGCGCTGCAGCAGGTTGATCAGCAGCAGCAGGATGAAGGACACGACCAGCATGAGCACGCCGATGGCAGTGGCGCCGGTGTAGTCGTACTGGTCGAGCTTGACCATGATCAGCAAAGGCAGGATCTCGGTTTTCATCGGCATGTTGCCAGCGATGAAGATCACCGAGCCGTATTCGCCGACGCCTCGGGCGAAGGCCAGGGCGAAGCCGGTCAGCCAGGCGGGCAGCAAGGCTGGTGCCAGTACATGGCGAAATACCTGCCAGGGTTTCGCCCCAAGGCAGGCCGCCGCCTCCTCGACCTCGCGCGGGATGTCGGCCAGCACCGGCTGCACGGTGCGCACCACGAACGGCAAGGTGACGAAGGTCAGCGCCAGGGTGATGCCCAGCGGGGTGTAGGCGATCTTCAAGCCCAGCTCGGTGGCGAACTGGCCGACCCAGCCCGCTGGCGCGTACAGGGCAGTCAGGGCAATGCCGGCCACGGCGGTGGGCAGGGCGAACGGCAGATCGATCATCGCGTCGATGACCTTGCGCCCTGGGAAGCCGTAGCGCACCAGCACCCAGGCCAGCAGGGTGCCGATGACTCCGTTGATGAGCGCGGCGCACAAGGCAGTGCCGAAACTCAGCTTGAGCGCGGCGAGTACCCGCGGCGCGCTGACGATGGCCCAGAACTGGTCCCAGGTGAGCTGCGCGGCATGCACGAACATGGCGCCCAGCGGGATGAGAACGATCAGGCTGAGGTACACCAAGGTGTAGCCCAGCGTCAGCCCGAAGCCGGGTATGACGGGGGAAATGCGTCGTGACATAAAAGTCCCTGGTTGAACGCACGAAACCCGGGACATGTCCCGGGCCGGTGCAGGCTACTGGAGGGTGTCGCTGCCGTCAGGCACGCTCATTGTGCCTGATAGATCTGATCGAACACGCCGCCGTCGTTGAAGAACTTCGGTTGCGCAGTCTTCCAGCCGCCGAAGTCCTTGTCGATGGTGACCAGCTCCAGCTTGGGAAACCGCTTGCCGAACTCTGCCGCGACCTTCTCGTCACGCGGACGGTAGAAGTTTTCCGCGGCGATCCTCTGCCCGGCAGGGCTGTACAGGTGCTTGAGGTACTCGTTGGCGATCTCGGTATTGCCCTTCTTCTCGGCATTCCTGTCGACCACCGCCACCGGCGGCTCGGCAAGGATCGACAGCGAAGGCACGACGATCTCGAACTTGTCGGCGCCGCCGTCTTCCTTGAGCGCCAGAAAAGCCTCGTTCTCCCAGGCCAGCAGGACATCGCCCTGACCGTTGTTGACGAAAGTGATGGTCGAGCCCCGGGCGCCGGTGTCGAGTATCGGGACATGCTTGAACAGCGCCTGGACATATTCCTTGGCCTTTTCCTCGCTACCGCCACTCTTGAGGCCATAGGCCCAGGCGGCCAGGAAGTTCCAGCGAGCACCGCCGGAGGTCTTGGGATTTGGAGTGATGACCGAGACGTCCGGCTTGATCAGGTCGCCCCAGTCCTTGATGCCTTTGGGGTTGCCCTTGCGCACCAGGAAGACGATGGTCGAGGTATAGGGCGTGCTGGCCTGCGGCAGACGTTTCTGCCAGTCGGCTGGCAGGGTCTTGCCGAGCTTGGCGATCTCGTCGATGTCCCCTGCCAGGGCCAGGGTCACCACGTCGGCGCGCAGGCCATCGATGACCGCGCGACCCTGCTTGCCGGAGCCACCGTGGGACTGTTGGATCTTGACCTTGTCATCCGGGTGGCTCGCCTGCCAGTGCCTGATGAACTCGGCGTTGTACTGCTGGTACAGCTCCCGAGTCGGGTCGTAGGAAACGTTCAGCAGTTCATGATCCCTGGCGAACGCGGAACCGGCGAGAACGGCACTGACCAGGGCGGCGAGCGCATAACGGCGGATGGACATGGTGAAGCTCCCGATTGGCATTTTTCTAATTGGACGTGGTGCGTTTTCAGCCAGACTTGGTTCCCGGCTGTTGCAGGCGGAACTTCTCCTTGCGCTCGATCTGGACCACCTGGGCGTTATGCACGGTGATCTCCACCGCGCCGAACCGCAGATCGCGCAAGGCGCTCTGGATTTCCCGCAGGATGGCGGCCTCGTCCTGGCCATCGACGCTACGCAGTGATGCACTCATGCTCGTTCTCCCTGGAGTTGAAAGCGCCGGGCAAAGGATGGAAGGATCACGCCTGGCTTGCGGCCAATGGTAGCCAGGCTCACTTATTCTTAAAAATAATATTTAAGAATTTTTATATAACAAAGCGAGAGGAAAGCTGCTAGCTGCAAGTGGTTCGCGGTGATACGTTTGGCAAGCACGCCGGCGAAATCACCACGATCGGCTCGTGGCTTGGAGCTTGTGGCGTGCGCCCTGCCAACCTTATGTTTCGCGAATCTTGTACCAGGCCACGTACAGCGCCGGCAGGAACAGCAGCGTCAGCAGGGTGGCGCTGATGATGCCGCCGATCATGGCGTAGGCCATCGGTCCCCAGAACACTTCACGGGCAATCGGGATCATGCCCAGGCTCGCCGCGGCGGCGGTCAGCAGGATCGGCCGGCGGCGATGGTTGGTCGCTTCCAGGACGGCCTGCCAGGGCGAATAGCCTTCGCCTTCGAAGGCATCGATCTGGGTCACGAGAATCACCGAGTTGCGGATGATGATGCCGATCAGCGCCAGCACCCCGAGGATCGCCACGAAGCCCATGGGCGTGCCGGTGGGCACCAGGGCCAGGACCACGCCGATCAGGCCCAGCGGTGCCACGCTGACCACCAGGAACAGCTTCTGCACACTGTGCAGCTGGATCATCAGGAAGGTCGCCATCAGGAACAGCATCAACGGAATGACCTTGGCGATCGGCCCCTGGGCCTTGCCGCTCTCCTCCACCGTGCCACCGGTGGCCACGTGGTAGCCGGCCGGCAGCTTGCTGGCGAATTCGTCGATCTTCGGCTTGAGCTGGGCCACCAGGTCGGTGGGCTGGATCTCGCCATTGACCGAGGCCTTGATGGTGATCGTGGGCTTGCGGTCACGCCGCCAGACCAGGGGCTGCTCCATTTCGTAGCGCACGGTCGCGAACGCCAGCAATGGAATCGAGACGCCACTAGGGTTGACGATCTGCAGGTTCTGCAAGGTCTCCGGCGAGCCACGTTCGCTGTCTTGGGCACGCGCGACCACATCGATCAGGTAGATGTCGTCGTTGACCTGGGTCACCGGGGCGCCGGTGACGATGCTGTTCATCACGTTGGCCACGTCCTCGGAGGACAACCCCAGCTGACGTGCCTTGTCCTGGGCGATATCGATGCGCAGCACCTTCCCCGGCTCGTTCCAGTCATAGATCATCTCGCCGATGTTCGGGTCGCCATCGAGCAAGGTGGCCAGCTCGATCGCATGCTTGCGCACCTGGTCGATGCTCTCGCCGCTGAGGCGATACTGGATCGGCCGGCCGACCGGCGGGCCCATTTCTAGCGACTGGACGTTGCTGCCGATGCCGACGAAATCCTTGCGCAAGCGCTCCTTGAGCCTGGCGATGAGCGCGTTGCGTTCCTCCAGCCCGGTGCTGACGATCACCAGCTGCGCGTAGTAAGGGTTCTGCAGCTGCTGGTCGAGCGGCAGGTAGAAGCGTACCGCGCCCTGGCCTATGTAGGTGCTCCAGTGGGCGATCTGCTCGTCATCCTTCAAGGTCGCCTCGAAGCGATCCACCACACGCCGGGTCTCCTGGATCGAGGCATTCTGCGGCTGGTTCAGGTCGACTAGAATCTCCGGGCGGTCCGAGGAAGGGAAGAACTGGTTCTGCACCAAGCGCATGCTCAACAGGGCCAGCACGAACAGCAGCACCGTCCCGATGATGGTCAGCCAGCGATGCCGCATGCACCATACCAGGCTGTGCTCGAAGGCCCGGCCTATGCGTCCAGGCTTCTCGTCGTGCTTCTTCAGGTTGCTGCTCAGGATATGCACGCCCAGCACCGGCGCGAAGAATACCGCGACGACCCAGGAGACCAGCAACGCCACGGCGATCACCGCGAACAGGGTAAAGGTGTACTCGCCAGCGGAACTGGCGTTGAGACCGATCGGCACGAAGCCGGCCACCGTCACCAAGGTCCCGGTCAACATCGGGAAGGCGGTCGAGGTATAGGCGTAGGTGGCGGCCTGCTCCTTGCTTTCGCCTTTCTCCAGGCGCGTGACCATCATTTCCACGGTGATCATCGCGTCGTCGACCAGCAGGCCGAGCGCGATGATCAACGCGCCCAGAGAGATGCGCTGCATGGTGATGCCGCTGTACTCCATGAACACGAACACCATCGCCAATACCAGCGGTATCGAACAGGCGACCACCAGGCCTGCCCGGATGCCGAGACTGACGAAGCTGACCACCAGCACGATGACCACGGCCTCGAACAGTGCGCTGGTGAAGCCGCCGACCGCTTCCTTGACCACCAGGGACTGGTCGGACACGGTATGCACACCCACCCCGACCGGCAGCCTGGCTTCGATCTGCTGCATCTTTTCCTTGAGCGCGGTACCGAACTCCTGAATGTTGCCGCCTTTCTTCATGCCAATGGCCAGGCCCAGGGCGGTCTGGCCGTTGTAGCGGAACATCGGTGCCGGCGGGTCCTGGTAGCCACGCTCGATGTCGGCGATGTCGGCCAGCCGGAAGAAGCGGTCGTCGAGGCGAAGATTGACCGCTTCGAGGTCCTTTTCCGAGGCGAACTGTCCGGTGGTACGCACCGAGATACGCTCCGGGCCGGCTTCGATCACCCCGGCCGGCGTGACGGCGTTCTGTGCTTGCAGCGCCTGCATCACCTGGCGCTGGTCGAGGCCCAGCGCCGCCAGCTTGCGCGTCGAGAAGTTCAGGTAGAGCACTTCATCCTGGATACCGACCAGTTCGATCTTGCCCAGGTTCTCCACCTGGCGCACCTCGGCGCGGACTTGCTCGACATAGTCACGCAACTGGCGCAGCGACAAGCCATCGGCGGTGAAGGCATAGATCGAGCCGAACACATCGCCGAACTCGTCGTTGAAGCCTGGCCCCTGGATCCCTTGCGGAAACTCGCCACGGATATCCTGGATCTTCTTGCGTACCTGGTACCAGATCTGCGGAATGTCCTCGGCCTGGGTGGTATCGCGCAGGTAGACGAACACGGTGGACTCGCCAGGCCGGGTGTAGCTTTTCACATAGTCGAGCGAGTCCAGCTCCTCGAGCTTCTTCTCGATGCGGTCGGTGACCTGCAGCAGCGTCTCGTCCTGGGTCGCGCCGGGCCAGTTGGTCTGGATCACCATGGTCTTGATGGTGAAGGATGGATCTTCCTCGCGTCCCAGGTTGAGATAGGAAAACACCCCCATCAGCAGGCCAACGAACATCAGGTACCAGACGAAGGACTGGTGCTTCAGCGCCCATTCCGAGAGGTTGAAGCTGCCTTTCATCGAGTGGATTCCTCGTCGACGATGACCTTTTGTCCTTGCTCCAGGCTGTTGACGCCTGCCGTCACCACACGCTCGCCAGGCTGCACGCCAGCGGCGACGACGATGACGTCGGCGCGCCGCTCGATGAGGCTGACCTCGCGCAGGCCCACGGTATGCTGCTGCGGATCGACGATCCAGACCTGGGTCTTGCCATCGCGCTCGAGCAGGGCGGTGGCGGGCAGCTGGGTACGCGGCGAGACGGCCGAAGTCAGCCGGACACTGATTGCCGTGCCCAGGTGGAAGGCCTGCGGCGTCTCGGCCAGCGTCAGGCGTGCACGGCGCGTGCGGGTCGTGGCATCGGCCTGCGGTTCGAGTTCGCGCAAGGTGGCGGTGGTCGCGATAGCCGGTTCGAGCTGCGACGCCACGGTGAAGACCAGGTCGGGCGCCAGTTGCTCGGCAAGCGAGGCAGGCAGGTCGATGACCGCCTCCATGATATCGGGGCGCGCCAGGGTCACCACGGCCTGTCCGGCGGCGACCGTCTGGCCGGCCTCGGCTTGCCAGGCGGTCACGATGGCGGCGTGGTCGCTGCGCAGCTCGCTGTAGCTCAGCTGGTCCCGGGCCTGGCTGACGGAGGAGCGTGCCTGCTCCAGGGAGGCGTTGGCGGTCTTGAAGTCGGTCTGCGCGATGTCCAGCTGCGCCTGCGCGCCCACGCCGCGATCATACAGTTCCTGCTGGCGCCGGGCATTGGCCTGGGCGTTGATCCATTGCGCCTGGACCCGCGCCAGGTCACCTTCGGCCGCGCGCAGCTGGTTCTGCTGGTCGGTCGGGTCGAGCGAAGCCAGTACCTGGCCGGCCTTGACCCGGTCACCGACATCGACCCAGCGCCGGGCAATACGTCCAGGTACCCGGAAACCCAAGGTACTTTCGTAGCGAGCCTGGATCGTGCCGGCGAACCGGCCCAGCTGGGACTGCACCTGCGACTCGGCCGTCACGGAAAGCACCGGCCGCACCGGCCTGGTTTTTTGTTCCTCCTTCGAGCACCCCGCCAGCACCGCGCATGCCCCCAGGCCCAGCAACCAGACCAGCCGCATCATGGCGCCAACCCTCCACGCCGCTCGGCATCGCCAGCCGCCACCTTCTCGACCTGCATGCCAGGATGGAGCAACTGCCCGCCGGTAACCACCACTTCTTCGCCCCCTCGCAGTCCATCGTCGATGACGATGCTGCCGGTCAGGTAACGCGCTACCCGCACTTCGCGCAGCTCGACCTTGTCGCCATCGCCAACCACCCATACCGCTGGCTTGTGCACGGTTTTGCTCAGGGCCGACCAAGGCAGCTCGATGCTGGGCCTGCCTTGACCGTTAGTGGTCGCGATCACCGGCGAGCCCAGGTGCATGCGTTCGGGCACATCGCGCAGGGCGACCTTGACCTGCACCGTACCGCTCTGCGCAGAGACCGTCGGGGTGATCTCGCGGACACGACCCTCGGCGCGCACGCTCGGGTCGTCGAGCAGGCTGACCACGACCGTCTTGTCGCTCGGCTGCGATAGCAACAGTGACTCGTAGACATTGAACACCGCGTCGCGCTCGCCATCGCGCGCCAGGCTGAAGATCGGCACGGTGGCCTGCACCACCTGCCCCACCTCGGCCTGGCGGGCGGTGATGACGCCATCGGCCTCGGAGACCAGCGCGGTGTAGCCAAGTTGTTCCTGAGCATTGGCCAACTGGGCCTGGGCAGCCTTCAGCGCGCTCTGGCTGCTGCGCAGTGCCGCTTCGGCCGAATCGTATTCGCTTTTGCTGGTGTAGCCCTTGGGCAGCAGTTTCTGCTGGCGCACGAACGCGGCACTGGACTGGGTGACTCGGGCCTGGGCCGCGAACACCTCGGCCTTGGCGGAGGCGACATTGTTGCGCAGGTCCTTGGGATCGAGCCTGGCCAGTACCTGCCGGGCCTTGACATGATCGCCGACGTCGACCTCGCGGGAGATGATCTTGCCACCGACGCGAAATGAAAGGTCGGTCTGGACCCGCGCCTGGATGTCCCCAGTGAGCGTGGCCGCGGCGGCGAAATTGCCCGACTCGGCCTGCATCACGCCAACTCGTGGATGTTGTGGTTCGGCAGCCTGCTTGTCGCAGCCGGTCAGCACGAACAGTACCCCGAGGCCCATGCCCCATAGCGTACGCGCTACCGTCATGCCAGCTCCTTGCAGGTATCGATGATCTGAAGATGGACTGATGATAGCGGGTCAGGGTTCCGCGAGGGACAAAGCGAGGGGTAGCGTCGGTGTTGAGCAATGGATGTTTGCAGGGCGGCGTAGGCGGCCCTGCAACCATGGCCACGATGGGCCTCAACGGCTCAAGCGATCACGCGGACACCTGTTCCGCACGCTTGGCCTGCGCCGGCTGGACGAAGTGCGCCGCGGCGCCTTCTTCGATCGCCTGCTGAATGGCCCGGCGGCGGCGCTCTTCGGCCCGGCGGCTGAAGTACCAGACCAGGAAGGTCACCAGCGATACCGACAGCAGGATCAGGCTGGCCACCGCGTTGATCTCCGGTTTCACGCCCAGGCGCACGGCAGAGAACACTTCCATCGGCAGGGTCGTCGAGCCCGGTCCGGAGACGAAGCTCGCCAGTACCAGGTCGTCCAGCGACAGGGCGAAGGACATCATGCCGCCCGCGGCCAGCGAAGGCGCGATCATCGGGATGGTGATCAGGAAGAATACCTTCCATGGGCGCGCGCCAAGGTCCATGGCTGCCTCCTCGATCGACAGGTCCAACTCGCGCAGGCGCGCCGACACCACCACCGCCACATAGGCCGAGCAGAAGGTGGTGTGGGCGATCCAGATGGTCACGACCCCGCGCTCCTGCGGCCAGCCGATCGTCTGCGCCATGGCCACGAACAGCAGCAGCAGCGACAGACCGGTGATCACCTCGGGCATGACCAGTGGCGCGGTGACCAGGCCGCCGAACAACGTGCGCCCCTTGAACCGGCTGATCCGGGTCAGGACGAAGGCGGCCAGGGTGCCCAGCGCCACGGCGGCGATCGCCGTGTACAGGGCGATTTCCAGCGAGCGCATCACCGAACCCATCAGCTGGGTGTTGTCGAGCAAGCCGACGTACCACTTCACCGACCAGCCGCCCCACACGGTCACCAGCTTGGAGGCGTTGAACGAATAGATCACCAGGATCAGCATCGGCAGGTAGATGAACAGCAAGCCGAGCACGAGCATCAGCTTGGAGAATCCGAAGCGCTTCATGCCTTGCTCTCCATCTCTTTGGCCTGGCTGCGGTTGAACAGCAGGATGGGGATGATCAGGATCGCCAGCATCACCACCGCCAGGGCGGAAGCTACCGGCCAGTCGCGGTTGTTGAAGAACTCCTGCCACAACACCTTGCCGATCATCAAGGTTTCCGGACCGCCCAGCAATTCGGGAATGACGAACTCGCCGACCACCGGGATGAACACCAGCATGCAGCCGGCGATGATGCCGTTCTTCGACAGCGGCACGGTGATCTTCCAGAAGCTGTTGAAGGTACTCGAGCCAAGGTCGGAGGCAGCCTCCAGCAGACTTGGATCATGCTTCACCAGGTTCGCGTACAACGGCAGGATCATGAACGGCAGATAGGAATAGACCACGCCGATGTACACCGCCAGGTTGGTGTTGAGGATCTGCAGCGGCTGATCGATCAGGCCCAGCCACATGAGGAAGCTGTTGAGCAGCCCGTTGTTGCTGAGGATGCCCATCCAGGCATAGACCCGGATCAGAATCGCCGTCCAGGTCGGCATCATGATCAGCAGCAGCAGCACGGTCTGGCTTTCCTTGCGCGCGTTGGCGATGGCATAGGCCATGGGGTAGCCGATCAGCAGGCAGAGCAAGGTACTGAAGAAAGCGATCTGCAGCGATCCGAGGTACGCCGACAGATACAGTTCGTCCTCGGTGAGCAGGCCATAGTTCGCCAGGTTGAGCACCAGCTGGACCTTGTCCTCGACGTAGCTGTAGATCTCCGTGTACGGCGGGATCGCCACGTCGGCTTCGGCGAAGCTGATCTTAAGGACGATGAAGAACGGCAACAGGAAGAACAGGAACAGCCAGATGAACGGGACGCCGATCACCAGGTGGCGACCGCCGGGCGTGATCCGGTGAAGCGCTCGCTTGAGCTTGCGGATCTTCATGAGCGCAGTACCACGCCGCTGTCGTTCTCCCACCAGACGAACACCTGGTCGCCCCAGGTCGGACGGGCGCCCTGGCGTTCGGCGTTGGCCACGAACGACTGGACGATCTTGCCGCCAGGCAGCTGCACGTGGAACACCGAGTGCCCACCGAGGTAGGCGATGTCGTGTACCTTGCCCCGTGACCAGTTGTAGTCGTCGGTCGGCTGCTCGGTGGTGACCAGCAGCTTCTCCGGACGCAGCGCGTAGGTGATGTGCTTGTCCTCGACCGAGGTGGACACGCCGTGGCCGACGAAGATGTTGCGCTCCAGCTCAGGGCTGGCGATCAGCGCGTGGCCCTCGGCGTCGTCGACGACTTCGCCTTCGAACAGGTTGACGTTGCCGATGAACTCGCAGACCAGGCGGCTGGTCGGCGTCTCGTAGACATCCACCGGGCTGCCGATCTGGGCGATCCAGCCCAGATGCATGATGGCGATGCGCTGAGCCATGGTCATGGCCTCTTCCTGGTCGTGGGTCACCATCACGCAGGTCACGCCGACCCGCTCGATGATTTCCACCAGCTCCAGTTGCATCTGCGAACGCAGCTTCTTGTCCAGCGCACCCATAGGCTCGTCGAGCAGCAGCAGCTTGGGGCGCTTGGCCAATGAGCGCGCCAGGGCCACACGCTGACGCTGGCCACCGGACAGCTGGTGCGGTTTGCGCCGGGCGTACTGGGTCATGTGCACCAGCTTGAGCATCTCCGCCACCCGCGCCTGGATCTCGGCTTTGGGCATCTTGTCCTGCTGCAGGCCGAAGGCGATGTTCTGCTCCACGGTCATGTGCGGGAACAAGGCATAGGACTGGAACATCATGTTGATCGGCCGCTCGTACGGCGGCAGGTCGGTGATATCCACGCCATCGAGCAAAATCCGCCCTTCGGTCGGCCGCTCGAAGCCGGCCAGCATCCGCAGCAGCGTCGATTTTCCGGAGCCGGAGCCGCCCAGCAGGGCGAAGATCTCGCCCTTGCGGATTTCCAGCGAGACATCATCGACCGCGACGGTTTCGTCGAACTTCTTGGTGACCCGGTCGATCTTGATCAGCACCTGCTTGGGCGGCTGGCCAGCTTCGAGGGCGTTCTTGGAGGCACCGGAGGCAACTGCCATGAATGAAACTCCCAACAAATTTGCTATGGCCCGCCTCTGCGGCGACGGGCCTGGATGATTACTTGCCTGACTTGACCTTGGTCCAGCTGCGGGTCATCAGTCGTTGCACCTTGGGTGGCAACTCGGCGTTGACGAACATCCTGTCCAGCACGTCCTGCGGCGGATAGACCGCCTCGTCGTTGCGCACATCCTGATCCATCAGGTCGCCCGCCTTGGGGTTGGGGTTGGCATAACCGACATAGTCGCTGACCTGCGCGATGACTTCAGGTTTCAACAGATAGTTGATGAAGGCATGCGCCTGCTCCGCGTGCGCGGAGTCCTTGGGGATCGCCAGCACGTCGAACCAGAGGTTGCCGCCTTCCTTGGGAATCGCGTAGGCCAGCTCGACGCCCTTGCCGGCTTCTTCCGCGCGGGCCTTGGCCTGGAACACGTCGCCGGAGAAACCGGCAGCCACGCAGATATTGCCGTTGGCCAGGTCCGAGATGTACTTGGACGAATGGAAATAGGTGACGTAGGGGCGCACGGCGAGCAGCTTCCGCTCGGCTTTCTGGTAGTCCTTGGGGTTGCTGCTGTTGGGATCGAGGCCCAGGTAGTTCAGCACCGCCGGCAGCATTTCATCGGCCGAGTCGAGGAAGGCCACGCCGCAGCTGGAAAGCTTCTTCATGTTCTCCGGCTCGAACAGCACGGCCCAGGAATCGATCTTGTCGACCCCCAGGGCCGCCTTGACCTTCTCGACGTTGTAGCCGATGCCATTGGTGCCCCACAGGTACGGCACCGCGTACTGGTTACCCGGATCGTTGCGCTCCAGGCGCTTCATCAGCGCCGGATCGAGATTGCCATGGTTGGGCAGCAGGCCGCGGTCGAGCTTCATGAAAGCGCCGGCCTTGATCTGCTTGCCGAGGAAGTGATTGGACGGCACGACCACGTCATAGCCGGTACGACCGGCCAGCAGCTTGCCTTCCAGGGTTTCGTTGGAGTCGAAGACGTCGTACTGCGCCTTGATGCCGGTTTCCTTCTCGAAGTCGGCCAGCGTCGTCGGGCCGATGTAGTCGGACCAGTTGTAGATGTGCACCGTGGGCGCCGCTTGGACGCCGAGAGCCAGCGTCAGACCCGCTCCGGCCAGGATGGCCTTGCGAAATGCAGATATGGACAAGGGGTGGTCCTCACTTTATGTACCCGTGATAACGGCCGGACGCTGCCGCACACGCTAAACCGGCGCGCAACTTACCTTCGCAGCCTCTATGCCGCAAACTTATTTGTCCTGCTCAAGCCCTGGACCGGGCAATCCCGGCCCAGGGACCGCTACAAAGGCTTACTTGCCCGCCTTGATCTTGGTCCAGCTGCGAGTGATGACGCGCTGGGCGGCCGCTTCCGGTGCGGCGATCGCGTACAGCTGCTTCTTCACTTCGGCTGGCGGATAGATGCTCGGATCGCTGGTGATGTCCTTGTCGACGAACGCGGTCGCGGCCTTGTTGCCGTTCGGGAAGCGCACGGCATTGGTGATCTCGGCCATGACTTGCGGTTGCATCAGGAAGTCCATGAACTTGTAGGCGGCTTCCTTGTGCTCGGCATCCTTCGGCATGGCGACCATGTCGTAGAAGGTACCGGCGCCTTCTTTCGGAATGATGTAGTCCAGCTTGACCTTGTCACCGGCCTCGTGGGCACGTGCCTTGGACTGTTCCAGGTCGCCCGAGTAACCGACGGCCACGCAGATGTTGCCGTTGGCCAGGTCGCCGATGTACTTGGAAGAGTGGAAGTAGGTGATCGAAGGACGGATCTTGAGGAACAGGTCCTCGGCTGCCTTGAGGTCTTCCTTGCTCGTGCTGTTGCTAGGCTTGCCCAGGTAGTGCAGCGCGGCCGGGAGCATCTCGGTCGGCGCGTCGAGGAAGCTCACGCCGCAGCTCTTGAGCTTGGCGATGTTCTCCGGCTTGAAGACCACGTCCCACGAGTCGATCTTGTCCACGCCCAGCGCGGCCTTCACCTTCTCCGGGTTGTAGCCGATGCCGATCGATCCCCACATGTAGGGGAAGGCGTGCTTGTTGCCCGGGTCGCTGGCATCACCGACGGCCTTGAGCAGGTCTTCGTCGAGATTCTTCCAGTTGGGCAGCCTGGAGCGGTCGAGTTCTTCATACACGCCCGCCTTGATCTGCTTGGCGAGGAAGTTGTTGGAAGGCACGACGATGTCGTAGCCGGACCTGCCGGCCAGGAGTTTGGCTTCCAGGGTTTCGTTGCTGTCGAAGACGTCGTACTTGACCTTGATACCGGTCTGCTTTTCGAACTTGGCGATGGTGTCCGGCGCGATATAGTCCGACCAGTTGTAGACGTTCAACACCTTGTCTTCAGCCTGAACAGCGGTCGCCACCGCGCCCATCAAGGCGGCGGCCAGCAGCGTCTTGCCCATTTTCTTCATGCGTAATGCTCCAGAATTTATCATCAAGCCTTCTGTTCAGCAGCCAGGTCCCACAGTGACAGGTGCCGGTCGACTGAAACGATCGGTAGTCTGGCAAGTTACAAGGCGCTGTTTCAAGAAAAGCAGAGCCTTGCCACGACTTAATGTCACCTTGCCAGCCTAGCAGACCGTCACTTGACCGTTTCGTACGTCAGGTCGAGACACTTGCGCGCCTTTTCCACCAGCTCGTCGATCTCCTGGTGGCTGATGACCAACGGCGGCGCGATGATCATGGTGTCCCCCACGGCGCGCATGATCAGGCCGTTGTCGAAACAGAAGTTGCGACAGACCATGCCCAGGTTCCTGCCCTCGTAGCGGCTGCGGGTGGCCTTGTCGCGTACCAGTTCGATCGCCCCGAGCAGACCCAGACCGCGCACCTCGCCCACCAACGGGTGGTCCTGTAGCTCACGCAGACGCGCTTGCAAATACGGTGCCGTATGCGTTCGAGCATGTTCGACGATGTTCTCCTCGCGCAGGATACGCAGGTTTTCCAGGCCGACGGCCGCAGCCACCGGATGGCCGGAGTAGGTGAAGCCGTGATTGAAATCGCCGCCTTCGGCCAGGACCTGGGCGACCGTATCCCGCACGATCACACCGCCCATGGGGATGTACCCCGAAGTCAGCCCCTTGGCGATGGTCATCAGGTCCGGCTGCAGATCGTAGTAGTCCGAGCCGAACCACTCGCCGGTACGACCGAAGCCGCAGATCACCTCGTCGGCGACGAACAGGATGTCGTACTTGGCGAGGATTTCCTTGATTCGCGGCCAATAGGTTTCTGGCGGAATGACCACCCCACCGGCGCCCTGGATGGGCTCGGCGATGAACGCAGCGACCTGGTCCTCGCCAAGCTCGAGGATCTTGCGTTCCAGCTGGTCGGCGGCCCAGATGCCGAACGCTTCTGGCGTCATGTCGCCGCCATCGCCATACCAGTAGGGCTGCGCAATGTGCGCGATGCCCGGGATCGGCAAGCCGCCCTGCTCGTGCATGCCGCTCATGCCGCCCAGGCTGGCACCGGCCACCGTCGAACCATGGTAGCCATTGTGCCGTGCGATCAGCGTCTGCTTGCCCGGCTTGCCCTTGAGTGCCCAATAGTGGCGGACCATGCGCAGTACCGTATCGTTGCCTTCGGAACCGGAGCCGGTGAAGAACACATGGCTCATGCCCTTGGGCGCGATGTCGACGATGGCCTTGGCCAGCTCCAGCGCCGGTGGGTGGGCGGTCTGGAAGAACAGGTTGTAATAAGGCAGCTCGCGCATCTGCTTCTCTGCCGCCTGGACCAGCTCCTCGCGACCGTAACCGACCGCCACGCACCAAAGGCCGGCCATGCCATCGAGGATCATCTGCCCCTCGCTGTCCCACAAATGCACACCTTGGGCCTTGGTGATGATGCGCGGGCCTTTTTCCTTCAGTTGCTTGTAGTCGCTGAAAGGCGCCAGGTGGTGCTCGCCGCTCAGGGACTGCCATTGACGTGTCTGTGGATTGTTGACGCTCATGAGGCTCTCCGATGGCCGGCGGCCGCCCAGGCGGCCGCAGGTTGATCACACTGCGAACAGCAGGAATTCGCGCTCCCAGGAACTGATCACGCGTTTGAAGTTTTCATGTTCGGCACGCTTGGTCGCGACATAGCCGCAGATGAATTTCTTGCCCAGGTATTGCTCGAGCGCCCGGCTTTGCTCCATGCGCTCGAGGGCATCCTCGATGGTCAAGGGCAGGCGCAGATTGCGTCGCTCGTAGCCACGCCCCTGGACCGGGGCGCTGGCCGCGATGCCCTCGACCATGCCGATGTAGCCACACAGCAAGCTGGCAGCGATGGCCAGGTAGGGGTTGGCGTCGGCGCCCGGCAGGCGGTTTTCCACCCGGCGATTCTGCGGCCCGGCATCGGGCACGCGCAGGCCCACGGTGCGGTTCTCCTCGCCCCATTCGACGTTGACTGGCGCCGAGGTGTCGGGCAGGAACCGGCGGAACGAGTTGACGTTGGGCGCGAACAGCGGCAGGGCCTCGGGAATGAACTTCTGCAGCCCGCCGATGTGGTGCAGGAACAGCTCGCTCATGCTGCCGTCTTCATTGGAGAAGATGTTCTTGCCGGTAGCGAGGTCGATCACGCTCTGGTGCATGTGCATCGCGCTGCCTGGCTCGCCGGTCATGGGCTTGGCCATGAAGGTGGCGGCCACGTTGTGCTTGAGCGCCGCCTCGCGCATGGTGCGCTTGAAGACCAGGATCTGGTCGGCCAGGTGCAGGGCATTGCCATGACGGAAGTTGATCTCCATCTGCGCCGTGCCGTCTTCGTGGATCAGGGTGTCGAGGTCGAGCTGCTGCAGCTCGCACCAGTCATAGACATCCTCGAACAGGGGGTCGAATTCGTTGGCTGCCTCGATCGAGAACGACTGGCGACCGGTTTCCGGCCGACCGGAACGGCCCACTGGCGGTTGCAGCGGAAAATCCGGATCCTCGCTGCGCTTGGTCAGGTAGAACTCCATTTCCGGCGCGACGATGGGCTGCCAGCCCTTGTCGGCGTAGAGCTTGAGTACCTTCTTGAGGACATTGCGCGGCGACAGCTCGATCGGGTTGCCCTTCTTGTCGTAGGTGTCGTGGATCACCTGGGCGGTCGGCTCGATCGCCCAGGGCACCAGGAACACCGCGGATTCATCGGGACGGCAGATCATGTCGATATCGGCCGGGTCGAGCAGCTCGTAGTAGATGTCGTCATCCACATAGTCGCCGGTGACCGTCTGCAGCAGGACGCTTTCCGGCAGCCGCATGCCTTTCTCGGCGATGAACTTGTTGGTAGGCGAAATCTTGCCGCGGGTGATGCCGGTCAAGTCGCTGATCAGGCACTCCACTTCGGTGATCTTGTGCTCTTTCAACCAATCGGTGAGCTGGTCGAGGTTGGTGCTCATAAGTACCTCAGGTGGTCATTTGACCCGGCCCGCACGGGCCGGGCGCTGCTGACGGCAGGCATCGACCGATGCTGGCCTGGCAGACCAGCAGGGCGGGGCCTGCCTTTGTCTTGATTCTGGATGGAGCACATGACGAAAGCAAAGTGCTCCTGGCACTGGACCGCCAGATAGACTGAGGACGAAAGGGAAGATTCGGGCGCGCCACGAAAACGGGTACAGGTGTGCAGTAAACTGCTACGCCCCGGCGCGATGGCGGTGTGCATGACAGCGGCAAGCACGGGCATGACCAGCCTGCCAAAACGACACTGCGGAGTCGCGACAGCCAGGCGCAAGCGACCGGACTGCCTGATGCAAACGGCTTTTTCCGACGAAGACGGGCGAAACATGCAACCCCCGATATTATTGATGTTATGGGTCGTACTGGAGCTTAGCCTTGTTCATTTTTTTAGACAACTATTGCGTAAAAAATAGATTACGCCCAAAGCGGACTCTTCAAGAGCGCTTCGGCAGGTGCCTTGCGGATGCCCCAAATTGCGGCAAAAATGCCACTTGCATGCCATTTCAGGGCATCATGGCGCTGGCTTGACTTGGCGAGTGCTTTCCGATTGACTGGACTGGCAAGCCCCGTTTGATTGATATTTTTAACAACAAAGGTGTTGCATCATGTCGGTACCCCCGCGTGCCGTTCAGCTTAACGAAGCGAACGCGTTCCTCAAGGAACATCCCGAGGTTCTCTACGTTGACCTTCTGATCGCAGATATGAATGGCGTGGTGCGCGGCAAGCGCATCGAGCGTACCAGCCTTCACAAGGTATACGAGAAAGGTATCAACCTGCCGGCCTCGCTTTTCGCCCTCGACATCAACGGCTCCACCGTCGAGAGTACCGGGCTGGGCCTGGACATCGGCGATGCCGATCGCATCTGCTATCCGATCCCAGGTACGTTGTCCAACGAACCCTGGCAGAAACGCCCCACCGCGCAGCTGCTGATGACCATGCATGAGCTCGAGGGCACGCCGTTCTTCGCCGACCCGCGCGAAGTGCTGCGTCAGGTCGTGAGCAAGTTCGACGAAATGGGCCTGACCATCTGCGCCGCGTTCGAACTGGAGTTCTACCTGATCGATCAGGAAAACGTGAACGGCCGGCCTCAGCCGCCTCGCTCGCCGATTTCCGGCAAACGCCCGCAATCCACCCAGGTCTACCTGATCGACGACCTGGATGAATACGCCGACTGCCTCCAGGACATCCTCGAGGGGGCCAAGGAACAAGGCATTCCAGCCGACGCGATCGTCAAGGAAAGCGCTCCGGCGCAGTTCGAGGTCAACCTGCACCACGTCGCCGACCCGCTCAAGGCCTGTGACTATGCCGTGCTGCTCAAGCGCCTGATCAAGAACATTGCCTACGACCATGAAATGGACACCACCTTCATGGCCAAGCCCTATCCGGGCCAGGCAGGCAACGGCCTGCATGTACACATTTCCGTGCTGGACAAGGATGGCAACAACATCTTCACCAGCGAGGATCCCGAGCAGAACGCCGCGCTTCGTCACGCGGTCGGCGGTGTGCTCGAGACCCTGCCCGCCTCCATGGCTTTCCTCTGCCCGAACGTCAACTCGTACCGCAGGTTCGGCGCGCAGTTCTACGTGCCGAACGCGCCGAGCTGGGGTCTGGACAACCGCACCGTGGCCCTGCGGGTGCCCACCGGCACCCCGGATGCGGTGCGCCTCGAGCATCGCGTGGCCGGCGCGGACGCCAACCCGTACCTGATGATGGCCGCGGTGCTGGCAGGGGTGCACCACGGCCTGACCAACAAGATCGACCCGGGCAAGCCGATCGAGGGCAACTCCTACGAGCAGCTCGAGCAGAGCCTGCCGAACAACCTGCGCGATGCCCTGCGCGAGCTGGACGACAGCGAGATCCTCAACAAGTACATCGATCCGAAGTACATCGACATCTTCGTGGCCTGCAAGGAAAGCGAGCTGGAAGAGTTCGAGCACTCGATCTCGGACCTGGAGTACAACTGGTACCTGCATACGGTCTGAGGCCGTGGCAGGGCCGGTTTTCGGGTCGTCGGCTGCCTTCCAGGGGGACAGCCGACGGCCTGACGGTCCGAGGCGACAGCGAAGAAACCGTATGCCCATCAAGGCGATGGACGTCGCCCGACAAGATGGGTATCATCGTGCCCCGTTGCACTCGTAGCTCAGCTGGATAGAGTACTGCCCTCCGAAGGCAGGGGTCGTGGGTTCGAATCCCGCCGAGTGCGCCATCTTCTTTCCCTTGTATCACAAGGGGTTAGCGCTTCTGACAGAAACCTGTCCTAGTCCTGAAAGTCGTTTTTGCCACAATTTGCCACACTCAAGTGTGGCGGGGATGGTCGAAATGGCAACAATCAGGAATCGTGGCGAGTATCAGTGGGAAGCGCAAATCGCCGTAAGGGCTATCCAGCCCAGCGCAAAACCTTCGAAACGAAAGCTGATGCCCAAGCCTGGGCACGCATGATCGAAAGCGAAATCGACCTAGGCATCTTTGTCTCTCGGGTCGAGGCTGAACGTACCGCCTTTCATCAGCTCATTGATCGCTATATCTCCGAGATCGTTCCGAAGCACAAAGGTGCGTACTCGGAAATCAAACGACTCGAAGCGCTTAAGCGTTATCCGCTGGCGACACGTATCGTCGCTACCCTCACCTCCTCCGACTTTGCCCGCTACCGTGACGAGCGGTTGAAGATCCGAAAAGGTAATACCGTTAAGCGTGAACTTGCTTTGTTCCAATGTATGATCGAGGTCGCCCGCCGCAAGTGGGGTATTCATCTAGCGGAGAATCCAGTGAGGATAGTGAGCCGCCCGAGCTACAACAACGAACGCTCGCGGCGGCTTGATCCGGTAGAAGAGCAATACATCCTCAGCGCGCTGGAGCTTTGCGAACGTCGTGCGAACGGGACTTATGCTGATGCCTCTCACAACCCTCGAATACGCCCCATCGTCCAATTAGCGATCGAGACAGCAATGCGTCGTGGCGAGATTTTCGAGCTGCGCTGGAAACACGTGAACCCGAACCGCCGGACCGCACATTTACCGGCGACCAAGAATGGACTGCCGAGGACGATTCCGCTCTCACCGAACGCCATCAAACTGTTGAGAGGACTACCGCGCTCCCTGTGCGGTCGAGTATTCCCAACCACCACTGATGCTCTCAAAAAAGCTGTTGTGCGGGGGCTGGAGCGCGCGCGCTCAAAATACTTGGCCGACTGCGATCAGGCATGTGTGGCGCCGCAGGAGGACTTTCTGGTCGACCTGCGTTTCCACGATCTACGGCATGAGGCTACATGCAGGCTCGCGACCAAGCTGCCGAACCTGATTGAGCTGGCAAGCGTGACAGGGCACCGGGAGGTGAACATGCTGAAGCGATATTCCAACATTACGGCGGAGGAGCTGGCAGCGAAGCTGGCGTGACGCCACCTCGCCGTGTCAACGAATGCTTTGGGAGGTTACCGCGCTTCAGTACAGCTCTACCTATAGGTAGCCGCAAGCAAAGCTCCGCCGTCGCGAATGGGTCGAGTCCATAAGTTTAGAATAAGTACTTTACAGACAGCATCAGATTACGCGGATCGCCGTACACGCTGCTTGGTACTGTCACTGTGTTGCTGAAGGAGTTGTAGTAGGATTTGTCGAACGCATTGTGCAGGTTCAACTGGGTGTCAATGTGTTTGGTCGGTTTGAAACCGATCATGAAATCGACCAGGGCGTAGCCCTCCTGTTCGATGATGAACGTCTTTGTGGCGTTGGTGTTGTAGATACGGTTCTGCGCATACAGCGAGCTGCCCACGCGCCATTTGTTCCATCGCCCAGGCAGGTGGTAGGTGGTGCTCATCTTGAACTGGTGACGCGGGATGTCGGTATCGAACAGTCGCCCTTCATTGGCTGCGTTGCTGTCCTTGACGTATTTCGCCTCGGTGAAGGTATACCCGGCCGCCAGCTCCCAGTTGGGTGTCAACTGGCCTTGAACTTCCAGCTCGATACCCTTGCTACGGACCTTGCCCGACGCTTCGTAGCAGGCGGTGGTCGGATAGGTCGGGCATAGATCGCGATCGGTCACGGACTTGGCGCGGTTTTCCTGGTCGATCTGGAAGATCGCCGCCGAGGCGTTCAAGGCGCCATCGAAGTACTCACCTTTTATGCCTAGTTCATAGTTTTTGCCGGTGATGGGCGCGATGATCCCGCCACTGGCATCGACGTAACTCTGCGGCTTGAAGATATCGGTGTAGCTCACGTACACAGAATGATGAGCGTCTAGGTCATAGATCAGTCCGGCGTACTTGGTCACGTGGCGAGTGACCTGCAGATGCGACTCAGTGTTGCGGTAGGGGTTGGTGGTGACGTTGTCGTACCAATCCAGGCGACTACCGATGACCAGTTTCAAGGGGTCGGCCAGGCTCAGGCGGGTGGCCGCATAGGCGCTGTTCAGCTTGGCGTTGGTATTCTGCCAGCCGTACTTGGTCTGGCTGGGCAGCTTCGGCGTTGCACCCGAGTCCCAGTTGTAGATATCGATGTTGCCTTTGAGCAGGATGTTGCTGGGCACATCGCCATTGAGTACTACGCGACGATGGCTGGCGCCGAGCACCAGTTCGTGTTCGCGGCCTGCGAAGTTGAATGGGCCGCTGGAATAGGCATCGAAACTGTTCTGACTTTCGCGGTAGTGGCCGGCACCAACGAACTGGTTGTAGACCCCGGTGGCAGGGACGGCGACCAGATAAGTGCCAAGCATGTCTAGGTCTGCCCAGGTCTTGGTCGCGGCGAAGTTGAGTTTCCAGCCGTTATCCAACACGTGCTCCAGGGCCGCATAGCTGGTGGTGGTGACTTTGTTCCAGTATTCCCAGTCGTTGCTCAGGGTGGTGGAGCGAGAAAGCCCCAGGTCTTCGCCGTTAAAGCCCGTGGGTAAGCCGGTCCAGCCGTTGCCGTTGTAGTTGTCCTGCTGACGCGAAGCACTCAAGGTCAGGGTGGTGCTGTCGTTGAGATCGGCCTCGAGGATGCCATAGAACAGGTTGCGTTCGTTTTCGAGGTCGTCGCGGAAGCTATTCTCGTTGCGGTAGGCAGCGACCATGCGGCCACGCAGGCTACCAGTATCGTTAAGCGGGCCGGAGATGTCTGTCTGTGCGCGGTAGCGGTCCCAACTTCCGGCGCTGCCTTCGATAGTGGCCTGGAACTCGTGGGTCGGCCGCTTGCGAATCAGGTTGAGCGCTGCCGATGGGTTGCCAGCCCCTTGCGTCAGGCCAGTAGCGCCGCGCACCACTTCGACACGGTCGTACATGGCCATATCGGCCGACAGCAGGTCCTGGGATACCTGCGAGCTGTCCAGGCTAGTGGGCAGGCCGTCGTACATGATGTTGTCCAGGGCGAAACCGCGGGCATAGTACGAAGAGCGGTTCGGCCCGGTGCGACGAAGGGTCAGGCCCGGCGTGTTCTGTACCACATCGTTGATGTCATCGATGTCCTGATCATCGAGACGCTGGCGTGTCATCACCGTGACCGACTGCGGCGTCTCGCGCAGGGATAACGGCAGCTTGGTGGCTGTCTGCGCCGAACCTGTGGTGTAGGAACCAGTCCCTTCCGACGCGCCCACCAGCTCATTGGCACTGACGTTGGTTGCACCAAGTTGCAACGCGGAATCAGTACCGACTTTTTTCGTCAATAGATAGTTGTCGCCAGATTTCAGTACTTCGAGCCCTGTTCCCTGGAGCAGCACGGCAAAACCTTGCTCCACACTGTAGGGCCCCTGCAAGCCTGACGTCTGGCTGCCATCGGTCAACGCGGTCTCGAACGACAGCACGACCCCGGAGGCGCGTGCGAACTGGTTCAATGCCGCGCCCAGAGGGCCGGGGGCAATAAGGTAGGTGTGAGTCGGTTGTTCGGCATGCGCCTGGCTGGCGCTGAAGACAAGCGGCTGAATGAACCCTGTTTGGACAACGACTGCAACACCGAGCACTAAACTGGGCAGTGATCGTTTTTGCGGGTTAGCGGCTTGGGCGAGGCGGGGCATGACTACTCCTTCAAGTGCCATTAGCAGGCGGTTTGAAGAGAGAGCACGGACGAGTTATGAAAACCTACAATGACATTGTGATTATTTTTGTGCGGCCTACGAAAAACGAACCCAAAAACGGGTGCGTGTCTCCATTTTCAGCTTCAGCGCCTGGGCGATGACCTGCAAGGTCCGGTCCGTATCGTCCAGCGGGAAGACCCCGGAAACCCTCACCCCTGCCACCGCGTCAGTGCACCGTATGAAGCCGGGCCGATAACGCTCTAGCTCCCGCAAGGTGCGGTCAAGTCGCCACCCGTCTACTACCAAGCGGCCTTGGCTCCATTCACTTTGGCTGATGTCGGCAGGCCGTGGGGCGCCCAGCGGCCCGTCATCGAAGTCCATTTCCAGGCCGGCATCGACGATGACCGGGCCGGCGACACTCGCGTTTTGTACCGCCACAGCGTGTTCCAGCACTGTCAGCCGGGTGTGCTGGGCAAACAGGCGGACATTGAAGCGGGTGCCCAAGGCGCGCATCTCCCCCTGTGGGCTGCGTACCAGCAAAGGACGTGCGTCGGCTGCGGTTTCGATCAGGATTTCGCCGGCGTGCAATACGATCAGTCGTTGTCGTGCGTCGTAGCGGATGTCTACCGCGGAAGCCGTATTCAGAGACAGTTGGGTGCCGTCCGCCAGGGTCACATTTCGACGTTCACCTACACGAGTGCGAAGGTCGGCAAACCACTCGTTCGACTGCAGATAGGCGCCACCGAGCAGGGGCACCGTGCACAGGCCAAGCAACATCCCGCTGAGGATTGTGCGTCGCCCCATGATACTCGGGGTACCGCTCAAGGTTTGCCGAGCCAGCGTACCGGGCACGTTATTCAAGCTGACCTGTAACCGTTCGACCCTTGCCCATGCCCACTGATGCAGCGGGTCGAGTCGAAGCCAGTCCTGTTGTTGCCTTCGAGTCTCCAAGCACTCCGGCGCGGCACCTAGCCTGGCATGCCACTGGGCTGCCGCACGCAGTGCCAGGTGGCGATCCGACAAGCTCACGCTTCAGCGTCCAGCTCGAAGAACAGGCACTGTTCGGTAGCTTTTGCCATGTACTTGGTCACCGAGCTGACGGATACCTGAAGGCGTGCTGAAACTTCGGCGTAGCTCATGCCGTCGAGCTGAACGTAGAAGAACGCCTGGCGTACTTTGCTCCCCAGGCCGTCGAGCATCGCATCCAGCTGCATCAGCGTCTCGAGAATGATCAGGCGGTGCTCCGGGGAGCACGCCTGCGCTTGCGGCTCATTAGCCAAGTACTCTTGATACTCTTGCTCAAGCTGGTGTCGTCGTAACTGGTCGATCATCAGTCGCTTGGCAACCGTCGCGAGGTAGCTACGTGGCTCTCGTGGTACACGGTTCATTGCGCTGCTGATCAAGCGCACGAAGGTATCTTGGGTGATGTCGGCCGCACGTTCCCTATCGCCCAACCGCCTGCGTAGCCAGCCCAGCAACCACTGGCTGTGATCACGGTAGAGACCATGTATGTCACTGGCAAGCGAAGCTGGCGGCAGCGATACATCAGGCATCCATGGACTCCTTGATCTCAGTCAATGCGGATAAGAATTGATCTCGATTGTAACCACCAATGAAAAAATGCGAAAGAACTCGCCTACACGTTGATTTCTACTCCCTAGGGACGATCCAGGCCTTGGAGAGCTTTGAGTTCCCACCATCCCAGCTAAAGACATTAATCGGCTCAGCACTTGGGCGGTGATCGTAATTGCTATTTTTGATGGAAATCTGGTCAATCGGTGTCTCGATACTCCGCATCGTACTGACGATACAGGCTCCGTGGCCTGCCGCCCTTGCCAAGCGGGCGCTAACCTCCTCGCTTGGCAGAGCGCCACACCGTTGAATCCCTAAACGTCTAATCAGACCCGCTCGAACTTTTCGAAACCAGCAACCGGCTGCCAATTCACCAGCGGCGTAAGAAAGTGCAGTTCGAAACGCCGGGACAGAAATCGCCATACTCCTTGGCGGCGCTCAAACTGGTGATGATAACGACCACTGACTTGTATCGGCCCTTTCTCAACATCGTGAAATAGGCAATTTGCGGCAACGGAAGCTGTGGCCATTTCCCTATCGATGCAAATCATGGGACTGGACATCCAGTAATGCATATGCGGCATCTTTCGCCAGTTTCTCCGTGGATCGTGTCCCAGGAAGTGGTGTAGAGGCCCCCCAGTGCATTTCCCGCAGCATCCTGGCGGCGTATTGCCAACGGTCGGCCACCAATGACCTGAATGTCTTGCAGCAGTCCCAGTTCTTCCAGCACAAAGCTGGCATTGGGCCAGAGCGTCACGCCGGCCCCTATGGTTGCCGGCACCGCACGGCGCTCATAGACCCGAGGGTGGTAACCCTGCTTGCGCAATGCTAGTGCTACGCTCAGGCCCGCAATGCCGCCGCCAAGTATTCCAATTTCCACGCTGAAGCTCTCCTTGTTCATCCAGTGTCCGGCACATGGCCCACCGCGTCACATCGAGCAAAAGCGCATCTTAAATTTCGCCACTACGGAGAACTAGCATGCAAAAATGGGACGTTTTCATATCTCAAACGGGATAATCGATGCGCGACGCACTCGATCTGAATACCGTCCGTGTCTATGCGGCAGTTGTTGATGAGCAGAGCTTTGCTGGCGCATCGCGTCTCTTGGCCATGCCGTCCTCCAACGTCAGCCGCCACGTTGCCGCTCTGGAGCGCAAACTCGGCACACGCCTGCTGGAGCGAAGCACCCGTCACCTGCGTATGACGGAGGCCGGTCGACTACTCTACGAACGAGCGAAGCCCCTGCTCGACGCGCTGCTCGCCACGCAGGAAGAGTTGGGCGCGGTACAGCGCGAACTGTGTGGTCCTCTGAAGATGTGCATGCCTGGGGAGGCACCAAGGCTGCTGGCTCCCATCCTCGCCGAGTTCTGTAGCCTCCATCCAGGCATCGAGCTCGAATGTGATACTCGGATGACCGGGCTGGAGATACTTCGAGAGGACGTCGACCTTTCCATCATCTTCCACCGGGGCGATCAGGAGGACAGTGCTTTCATCACCCGCGAACTCGCCACACTGCCCAGCATCGTGGTTGCCGCCCCCTCCTTGCTGGCCAGAACCGGCATGCCACGCCATGTACGCGAACTGAAATCTCTGCCCTGCATCACTACCCTCAGTGCGCTGAAGGGCCAGCCCTGGCAGTTTCAGGACGCTTTGGGTCAAATCGTCAAGGTGCCGGTCCGCAGCCGCTACCGCGTCAACAGCGGAGAACTTGCCGTGGCAGGCGCACGGCAAGGCATCGGCTTCGCGATCGTGGCGGCTTATCCCTGCCAGGAAGATCTTGCTACGGGCCGATTGCAGGAGGTACCACTGGACCTGTGCCCCGCGCCACTGCAACTGCTGGGAGCCTATAGCCATCGCCACTCCGTGACTGCGCGTGTCCGCGCGCTGCTGGAACTGATACAAGTACGGTTGGCTGGATCGGTTAATCCGCCCATGGAACCGAGACCTTGTGGGACGGTCCAGGATCGAAGTGACCGCACCTGACACTAGACAGAGGTACACAGAGAGATAGCAAAAACCATGGCCAGCGGTAGGCTCCGCTTTGCGCCCTCGTTGGCGCGATGGCTGAAAATTGCCGCTCAGCCTCAAGCAAGCCACAAAACGCAATGGCCCTCCCGCTGTACTTGGCTGAGCACACGGCCAGGCGACTGAGGCGCCGGGCCGGCCGCGATGGGCCGCTTCTACATCGGCCTGAGGCACCAAGGTACAGATGGAGCTCCCCAGCGAACCGGGGAGCCTGTGGTCCGATCAGTTTACTCGCCGATCGCCGCCTTGTAGCCTGCCGCATCCAGCAGCTTGCCGAGCTCCGTGGCATCGGCAGGCTTGAGCTTGAAGATCCAGGCGCCGTATGGCTCTTCGTTGAGCTGTTCCGGCGCGGTGTTCAGTTCCTCGTTGACCGCGATCACTTCGCCACCGACCGGAGCATAGATATCCGAGGCGGCCTTGACCGACTCGACCACGCCGGCCTGGTCACCAGCGGCGAACACCTTGCCCACTTCCGCCAGCTCGACGAACACCACGTCGCCCAACGCTTCCTGGGCATGGTCGCTGATACCGACGGTGACGGTGCCGTCGCTTTCCAGACGCGCCCATTCATGGCTTTCGGCAAATCGCAATTCGGCGGGGATATCGCTCATGTCTCTACTTCCTCGTTTGACTCAGCGGTTGGCCCGCCGGAATAGGTTCAGATCAGGGTCTTGCCATGGCGCACGAAAGTCGGCCTGACCACGCGCACCGGGTACCACTTGCCACGAATTTCCACTTCTGCGCGATCACCCGCGGCCATCGGCACGCGCGCCAAGGCAATCGACTTGCTCAGCGTAGGCGAGAAACTACCACTGGTGATCTCTCCTTCGCCAACCCCGGCGACCCGAACCACCTGGTGCGCACGCAGTACGCCACGCTCTTCCAGGACCAGACCGACCAGCTTGCCCTGCACGCCGTGCTCGATCTCGGCAAGCAAACCGCTACGGCCGATGAAATCACGCTCGGCAGGCTCCCAGGCCACACTCCAGCCCATGTTCGAGGTCAGCGGGCTGTGTTCTTCGTCGATGTCCTGGCCATAGAGGTTCATACCGGCTTCCAGGCGCAACGTATCGCGAGCGCCGAGACCGCTGGGGGCGATGCCCGCGCCGACCAGGTCGTTGAACAGTTGCGGGGCCTCGCTACCTGGAAGCATGATTTCCAGACCGTCTTCCCCGGTATACCCGGTGCGGGCGATGAGCCAGTCACCGTCCGCGGCCGCTTCGAATGGACGCAGTTCATGGATTATCGTGGCCCGCGAGGCACTCACCAGCTCAGCCACCTTGGCCCGGGCATGCGGGCCCTGCACAGCGAGGATCGCCAGATCTGGACGCATCCTGATACCCACCTGGAAGCCGACGCTGCGCTTTCTCAACCAAGCCACGACCTTGCCGCGTGTCGCGGCGTTGGCTACCAGGCGATAGCCTGCTTCGTTGCGGTAGACGATCAAGTCGTCGATGACGCCGCCACGCTCGTTGAGCATGGGGCTGTAGAGGGCCTTGCCAGGGCGCTCCAGGCGCCGGACGTCATTGGCCAGCAGGTACCGTAGCCAAGGCGTCGCGTCCTCGCCGTCGATATCGATGACCGTCATGTGGGACACATCGAATACGCCGCAGTCGCTGCGCACCTGATTGTGTTCCTCGACCTGCGAGCCATAGTGCAAGGGCATGTCCCAACCGCCAAAATCGACCATCTTGGCGCCGAACGCCAGATGAAGGTCATACAAAGGCGTGCGCTGTCCCATGGGTTTCTCCTTCCGGGCGTGGCGAAGCTGCGGCGGTGTTCGGCCGATGCCGTCACCTGATCTTGCAGGACCCGCCGCTGCGAATGCCGCGCATTGTAGCCGCAAGGGCGCGGACTGGCATCCTCATGGACTAGGACCCGGCCGTCGCGCGGAGCGACGAATCAGCCCGATGACCGGCAACAGGCCGACCACGATCAGCGTCAGGGCGGGTAGCGAGGCCCGCGCCCATTCCCCTTCGCTGGTCATCTCGAAGACCCGGACGGCCAAGGTGTCCCAGCCGAAGGGCCGCATCAGCAAGGTAGCAGGCATTTCCTTGAGCACGTCGACGAATACCAGCAGGGCCGCGCTAAGGACCCCCGGCAGCAAGAGAGGCAGATACACCTTGAAAAACAATCCCGGACCAGCGACGCCGAGGCTCCGGGCGGCTTGTGGCAACGACGGCCGAATGCGCTGCAGGCTGCTTTCCAGAGGCCCGTAGGCGACGGCGATGAACCGCACCAGGTAGGCCAGCAGCAAGGCTGTCAGGCTGCCCAGCAACAGTGGTTGCCCAGCGCCACCCAACCATCTGGACACGGGTATGACCCAGTGGTTATCGAGATAGCTGAACGCCAGCATGAGCGCCACGGCCAGGACCGAACCGGGCAAGGCATAGCCGAGGTTGGCCAGGCCGACACCTGCGCGAATCCCCCGAGTGGGGGCCTGACGACGGGCGAAAGCCAGCACGAGGGCGACACAGACGGTGATCAGCGCGGCCATGGCACCGAGATACAGCGTATGCAGGACCAGGCCGACGTAACGTTCGTCCAGGTCGTGCCTGCCGCGCTTCCAGAACCACGCCAGCAGTTGCGCCACCGGGATCACGAACGCACAGGCGAACACCAGCGTACACCAGCCACTGGCTGCACAGGCCTTGATTCCGCGCAGCCGGTAGAGCGCCTGCTCGCGGTGACGTTCGCTGGCGCCATGCACGGCGCCACGGGCCCGACGTTCGCCGTAGAGCACCAGCATCACCGCCAGCAGCAGCAGGCTGGCAAGCTGGGTCGCGCTGGCAAGGCTGAAGAATCCGTACCAGGTCTTGTAGATCGCCGTGGTGAAGGTATCGAAGTTGAAGACCGCCACGGCGCCGAAGTCGGCCAGCGTCTCCATCAAGGCCAACGCCACGCCGGCGCCGATGGCTGGGCGCGCCATTGGCAGCGCCACGCGCCAGAAGGCTTGCAGGGGTGTCAGGCCCAGCACCCTGGCCGCTTCCATGAGGCCCTTGCCCTGGGCCAGGAAAGCGCTGCGCGCAAGCAGGTAGACATAGGGGTAGAACACCAGCACCAGCACGATGATGACGCCACCGGTCGAGCGTACCCTTGGCAGGCGCATCGGCCCGAACGCTTCGCGCAGGGCGCTCTGCACCGGGCCTGCGAAATCCAGCAACCCGACGAAGACGAACGCCAGCACATAGGCCGGGACGGCGAACGGCAGCATCAGGGCCCAGTCGAGCCAGCGTCGACCAGGAAACTCGCACAGGCTCACTAGCCAGGCCAGGCTTACGCCCAGCAGCGTGACGCCGATGCCGACACCGAGCACCAGGGTCAAGGTGTTGCCAAGCAGGCGGCCCATCTGTGTCTCGAGCAAATGCGACCAGATCTGCACATCGATGGCTTGCCAGGACAGCAGCAGGACACCCAGCGGCAGGAGCACCAGGGCGCTGGCCAGACAGACAGGCAGGTACCAGCGGCGTTGCGGCATGTGGGACAAGACGATATCTCGATCAGCAATGATGATGGCAGGAGGGACGCGCACGAAGCACTACGCGGTGCAGAGCGGCATACTCGAGTACGCGCCACGCCTGGCATGCACTGCCAGGCGTGGCGACAGCGGGCCTGCCTGGCTCAGTTCCAGCCGGCACGGTCCATCAGGCGAATCGCTTCGGCCTGGCGCTTGCCAGCGACTTCCACGGGAATATCGTCCGCCTTGAAGCTGCCCCAGGCAGCAACTTCCTCGGATGGCTTGACCTGTGGATTGGCCGGGAATTCCTGGTTGATCTCGGCAAACAGTTTCTGCGCCCGTTCGCCAGTCATCCATTCGACCAGCGCGATGGCCGCTTGCGGATGCGGGGCATGCCGGGTCAGGCCGATGCCGGACAGGTTCACATGCACGCCACGGTCGGCCTGGTTCGGCCAGAACAGCTTGATCGGCAGGTCCGGCTGCGCCTTGTGCAGGCGGCCGTAGTAGTAGGTGTTCACCACCCCGACATCGCACTGGCCGGCCTCGATGGCCTGGAGCACGGCGGTATCGTCGGAGAACACGTCCGTGGAGAGGTTGTCGACCCAGCCCTTGATGATCTCTTCGGTCTTCTGCTCGCCATGGTTCTCGATGAGCGTCGCCGTCAGCGACTGGTTGTAGACCTTCTTGCCGGTGCGCAGGCACAGGCGCCCTTCCCAGTGCTTGTCGGCCAGGGCCTCGTAGGTGCTCAGCTCCTCGGGCCGCACGCGCTCGGTAGAGTAGGCGATGGTACGTGCGCGTAGACTCAGGCCGGTCCAGGCATGGGACGTTGCGCGATATTGCGGCGGGATGTTGCGGTCGATCACTTGCGACTGGATCGGCTGGAGGATGCCCATCTGCTCGGCCTGCCAGAGGTTGCCGGCATCTACGGTCAGCAGCAGGTCGGCAACGCCATTCTCCCCCTCGGCCTTGATGCGCTGCATCAGCGGGGCTTCCTTGTCGGTGATGAACTTCACCTTGACGCCGGTCTGGGCGGTGTAGGCATCGAATACCGGCTTGATCAGCTCGTCGATGCGCGAGGAATACACCACCACTTTGTCATCCGCCTGGACGGCACCGCCGAACAGGGTCAGAACCAGGGCGGCCAGCAGGGACTTGCGCGACAACATGGTGATTCCTCATCGATTCACAGAATCGCAAATCGTAGTCAATCACATTTGCTCGACAAAGCATTCGACCCGTGCAAGCCGTTACTGGATGTTGCGACAAGCCTCGGGACGCGCCAGCGCAGGCAGGTCGCCGCTCAGCCCAAGGGCCTGGCGGACGAACATGGCCTTGGCTTGGGGCATCTGGTCGACCCACCTCAGGCCGGTGTTGCGCAACCAGCGCAACGCCAGTGGCTCGGCCTGGAACAGACGCTCGAAGCCCTCCATGGCAGCCATCAGGGCCAGGTTGTGCGGCATGCGCCGCCGCTCGTAGCGGCTCAGCACACGCTCATCGGCCAGGCGCTCGCCACGCGAGCCGGCCCGCTCCAGTTCTTCGGCCAGCACGGCGGCATCGAGCAAGCCCAGATTGACGCCCTGCCCAGCCAGAGGATGGATGGTATGAGCGGCATCGCCGATCAGTGCCAGCCCTTCGTCGACATAGCGCTTGGCATGTCGCTGGCGCAGCGGCACGCACAGGCGCCGGTCGGCGTGCAGGATCTCGCCTAGGCGACCCTCGAAGGCTCGTTCCAAGGCCTTGCAGAACCCTGCATCATCGAGCGCCATGACCTGGCGCGCATGTTCTGGGGTGATCGACCAGACGATCGAGCACCAGTGCTCGTTGCCTGCCGGCGACAAGGGCAGGAACGCCAGTGGTCCTTCGTCGGTGAAGCGTTGCCAGGCCGTGGCATGGTGCGGCTCGGTGCAACGCACGCTGGTCACGATCGCCTCGTGCAGGTAGTCCCACTCACGGGTTTCGCAGCCGGTCAGGCGGCGCACGGCCGAACGGGCTCCATCGGCCGCGATCACCAGGGGCGTGCGGACGCGGCGGCCATCAGCCAAGGTCAGCAGCCAGTCGTCAGCGGAGCGGCGCATCTGCTCCAGCCGGGCATCGGCCAGCAAACCCACATCGCTGTCGAGCAGGCACTCGAGCAAGCTGTCCTGCACGACCCGGTTCTCTACGATATGGCCCAGCACATCGGCCTGCACGCTGGCGGCGGAAAAGTGGATCTGCCCGGTACCGCTGCCATCCCAGACTTGCATGTCGGTATAAGGGCAGCTGCGCCGCCTGTCGATCCCCGCCCAGGCCCCAAGCCTGTGCAGAATCCGCTGGCTGGCGGCCGACAAGGCGCTGACGCGCGGCTCGAAAGGCGCCGCGCTGTCGAAAGGGCTCACCTTCAACGGCCCGCCATCGAGCAGAAGGATCTCCAGCCCGCTGTGACGCAGGGCCAAGGCCAGGGCACTGCCGACCATGCCGGCACCGACTATCACCAGATCTGCGCGCATTTCCATGCCTTACGCCTGCCTCGCTCGCGGCTTGAGCCGCACATATAGGGTTTTGTCTATGCGAGCCACTGGCTCGCCGGTCTCATCGACGACATCGACCTGCAGGCGGGGGGGGTACTTCCTGCCGCAGGCTGTCTGCCGGCGAATCTCCTCCAGCAAGGCATCGTCCACGTGGAACCCAGGCGCGCCCGGCGCGCAAGCTTGCGCGGATGGTTCACGCCTTGCCCCGCAGGTCTGCCCGGACGCCCAGCCCCATCGCCTGGCGCGCGAACCAGCGCTTGGCCGGCGGCAGCAGGTCGAGCCCCAGCAGACCGAGGTTGCGCCCGGCTGCCAGAAGCGGCTGGGTGCTGCCGAACAGACGAGTGACCTGGTCGGAAAAGCCGATGGTCAGGGCCTGGTCCAGACGTTGGCGCTGATGGTAGCCCAGCAGCGTCTGTAGATCGCCTGGAACCTGCGGACCGCCCAGCAGGGCTTCGGCCAGCGATTGCACGTCGCGCAATGAAAGGTTGAAGCCCTGCCCGGCAATCGGATGCAGGCTGTGCGCAGCATTGCCCAGCACCACCAGGTGAGGACGCACCTGCTCCTGGGCCTCGACCAGCGCCAACGGGTAGAGGTGACGCACCCCTACCTGGCGCAAGGCGCCCAGGCGGTAGCCGAATACCTGCTGGAGTTCCCGCAGGAAGCCGCGCTCGTCCAGTTCCAACAGGCGCCTGGCATCGTTGCCCAGCCGCGTCCAGACCAGCGCGCAGCGGTTGTCCGGCAGCGGCAGCAAGGCCATCGGGCCCTGCTCGGTGAAACGCTCGAACGCTTGGCCCCGATGGGCCTCGCCTGGTGTGATGTTAGCGATCAGCGCGCTCTGGTCATAAGGCCGCTGGCGGACATGGATGCCCAATTGCTCGCGCAGGCTGGAACGTCCGCCATCGGCCAGCACCGCCAGGTCGCACTCCACACTGGTGTCGTCGTTCAACTGCAGCCGATAGCCATCCTCGACTGGCTGCAGGGTCGTGACCTCGGCGGGACAGCGCCAGCTGACCACGTCCGAATCCAGGCTTTTCCACAGGCACTGGCCTAGCCAGGCATTCTCGACCACATAGCCGAGCGCCGGAACCCCTTCCTCCAGTGCGTCCAGGCGCGTCGAACCGAAGCGCCCCCGATCGGACACCTGGATCTGCGTGATCGGCTCGGCGCGTCGACCGACCGCCTGCCAGACACCCAGTCGCTCGTAGATCTGCCGGGTACCGAAGGACAGCGCCGAGGAGCGCGCATCATAGCTGGGCTGAAAGCTGTCCCCTGGCGCGAACGGCTCGATCAGTACGATTTTCCAGCCGCGGGCCTTCGCACCGGCCTGTAGCGCCAGGGCCAGGCTGGCGCCGACCAGGCCACCCCCGATGATTGCCAGTTGCACCCGACTCATGCCAGTGCCTCGCGCGCCTGGGCCATCAGCGCCTCGATCTCGTCGACGGCCTTGGGCACGCCGCGGGTGAGGACTTCACAACCTTGCCGGGTCACGACCACGTCATCCTCGATACGCACACCGATGCCTCGCCACTTCCTGGCCACGGACGGGTTGTCCGCCGCGATGTAGATGCCCGGTTCCACGGTCATCGCCATGCCGGGCTCGAGCACCCGCCATTGGCCGCCGACCTTGTATTCGCCCACGTCATGCACGTCCATGCCCAGCCAGTGGCCAGCCCGATGCATGTAGAACGGTCGGTAGGCCTCGCTGTCGATCAGCGCCTGCACCTCGCCCTTGAGGATCCCAAGACGCACCAGCCCCTCGGTGATGACCTGGACGGTCGCCTCATGGGCATGGTTCCAGTGCCGGCCAGGGGCGATCTGGGCGAGCGCGGCCTGCTGGGCGTCGAGGACCAGCTCGTAGATGGCCCTCTGCTCGGCAGAGAAGCGCCCGCTGACCGGGAAGGTCCGGGTGATGTCGCTGGCATAGCAGTCGATCTCGCAGCCAGCGTCGATCAGCACCAGGTCGCCGTCCTTGAGCAGAGCGTCGTTCTGCTGGTAATGCAGGATGCAGGCATTGCGCCCGGCAGCGACGATCGATCCGTAGGCCGGCATCTTCGCCCCGCCCTTGCGGAACTCGTAGTCCAGCTCGGCTTCCAGGCTGTATTCGCGCAGGCCGGCACGGCACGCTTGCATGGCCCGCACGTGGGCGCGGGCGGAAATCGCCGCGGCCTCGCGCATGACTTTCACTTCCGCGGCCGACTTGTACAGGCGCATGTCGTGCAACAGATGATCCAGCGCGACGAACTCGTTGGGAGGTTGCGCTCCGAGCCGAGCCTTGGAGCGGATCACGTTGATCCAGTCCATCAACCGGCGATCGAATTCCGGATTGCTGCCCATGGCGCTGTAGACTCGCTCGCGCCCTTCGATCAGGCCCGGCAGGATTTCGTCGATATCGGCGATCGGAAAGGCATCGTCGGCGCCATATTCGCGCACCGCGCCTTCCTGCCCCGCGCGCAGGCCTTCCCATTGTTCGCGCTCGGCGTTGCGCTCGCGGCAGAACAGCACATACTCGCCATGCTCGCGCCCTGGAATGAGCGCGATCACCGCCTCGGGCTCGGGAAAACCGCTCAGGTACTGGAAGTCGCTGTCCTGCCGGTAGACATGCTCGACATCGCGGTTGCGGATTGCCAGCGCGGCAGCTGGCAGGATCGCGATGCTGTTGGGGACCATCTGCGCCATCAGCGCCTTGCGCCGACGCGCGTATTCGGCCTTGGGTATGTGGCTCATGGACAAAGGGACCCTCGAGGTATCAGTGCAGCGATGGCTTGGGCTCAGGCTCGACCGGCTTGGCCAGTTCGGAATACAGCAGCAGCGGGGCCACCCGCAGGTATTCCATGACTTCCATGTAGTCGCTTTCGCCGTCTTCCGACTCTTCCAGAGCGTCCTGGACCTGGGAGATGGCCACCAGGTCCTGAAGCACTTCCTTGGCCTCTGCGCTCAGTTCCTTGCCGCCGGCATTGAGCCCGAAACCGGCGGTGAAACCCTGGCACCACTGGCCAAGCGCCGTGGCTCGCTCGGCAAGCGGCACGTCATCGCCGGGCAGCAGCAAGACCAGGGTGATGTCGTCGCCGGTCAGCTCGGCCTTGACCATTTCCTGCAGTCCGACCAGGGCGTTGCGTACGCTGTCGCCCGGCTCGCTTTCGAGCAGGCCGGCCGCATCGGCGAGCCAGGCCTGGGCATCGAAGCCGGCGCCGGCACAACTGCGGCCAAGCAGCAAGCCGTGCAGTTCGGCGGGGGAGACGGGGTGGCCGTTGCTGCTGAGCAAGGCGGCGAAGGCGGTATAGGGCGATTGGGTATTGGGCATGGGCAGCTAGGCGCCAGGCGGCGCAATGACTAGAATGGAGACCTTGTATCCTAGCACCGGCAGGCGCGCCAAGACCATCGGCACTGGCCGTCCTTGCTCGAGCCGGGGCATCATCGCCAGCAAGTGACCGACGGAGCGGAGCGAGTGCATCCCATGCAAGAGAACGACCTGCAAGCGCTGATGAGCCGATTCGAACTGCTGATCGAGCGCGTGGAGCAACTAAAACGGCGAAACGCACTCCTAGTAGCTCAGGAAAGATCCTGGCGCGAGGAGCGCGCCCATCTCATCGAAAAGAACGAGACCGCCCGTCGCAAGGTCGAATCGATGATCTTGCGCCTCAAGGCCCTGGAGCAAGACTCATGAGTTCAAGCAATAGCGTCACCGTCCAGATCCTCGACAAGGATTACTCGATCATCTGTCCGCCCGAGGAACGCAACAATCTGGTCAGCGCCGCACGCTACCTGGACGCCAAGATGCGCGAGATCCGCAGCAGCGGCAAGGTGATCGGCGCCGACCGCATCGCGGTGATGGCTGCGCTCAATATCACCCACGACCTGCTGCACCGGCAGGAACGTCCCGATGCCCCGCCCAGCGGCACCTCGCGCGAGCAGGTCCGCGACCTGCTCGAACGGGTCGACCAGGCGCTGAGCGACGACACGGGTACAAAAACCGGTTGAGTTTGCGTATACTGGCAACACTCCCTGGGGAACGCGCCAGTCGGTCATGTCCCTGAGCCGATACGCACAACCACGGGGGTTGCACGCTGGGGCCGGTGTGCATGTCCGCCTGACGGAAAGCCTTAAAGCCCCCTGCAATCTCCACCTTGAACTTTCGGGTTCAAGGGCTACACCGATAGCGGTTTCATTGGGGAGCCCGCATTCTGCATTGCCCGCCTTCATGGCGGGCATTTTGTTTGGCCATCAGCAAAAGCCAGCACAACCGGGATCGCCTTTGCCATGACCGATACCGCGCCACTCACCCGTCCCCAGCTTCGTCGCCTGCTACGTACCGCGCGTCGTGCCTTGAGCCCCTCCCAGCAACGCCAGGCCTCGCTCGGCCTGTACCGTCGGCTGGCGCAGGACCCACTGTTCCGACGCGCGCGCCACATCGCCCTGTACCTGCCCAATGACGGCGAGATCGATCCAGGCCCGCTGCTGCGCGAGGCGCAGCGACGCGGCAAGCGTACCTACCTGCCGGTACTGCACGCCTGGCCGCGTACACGCATGGTGTTCCAGCGCTTCGATCGGGGCGAGCGACTGCGTGCCAATCGCTTCGGCATTTCCGAGCCGCTGGTGGATCGCAGGCGCCAGCGACCGATCTGGGCGCTGGACCTGATTCTCTTGCCGCTGGTCGGGTTCGACGAGATGGGGGGGCGCCTGGGCATGGGTGGCGGCTTCTATGATCGAAGCCTGGCCTACCAGGGGCGTCGCAAGACATGGAAGAAGCCCATCCTGCTCGGGCTTGCCCACGAGTGCCAGAAGGTCCGGCGACTGGACCAGGCAAGCTGGGATGTGCCCCTGCGGGGAACGGTGTCGGACCGTGGATGGTACCTGGCGCCAGGCTGAACGGCGCCAGCGAGGCGATTCAGCGCTGCGGCTGGGAGGGCGCGCTCGCCTGGTAGGCAGCGTCTACCTTTCGCTCGAGAAAACTTTGCGCATAACCGGTAGTGACCACGCCCAGCCCGAAAATGAACACCAGGACCCATAGCGGGTCCGTCTTGCGTCGATTCATCGATTGCCCCCTCAGGCAAACTGATTACGCCCCGCGCCCAGGATGGTCGCAGGCACGGTAGCCCTGAAAATCGGCGCATTCTCCGTCAAGCCGCGTCGACAAAGCAAATGCTGGGGCCAACCAACCGTCGGTTTGATGCAACGAGTTATTTCAAACATTGTCAGGACCGCACCTATGGCCTATTGGCTGATGAAATCAGAACCCGACGAGCTTTCCATCCAGGCCCTGGACCGTATCGGCCAGGCGCGCTGGGACGGCGTACGCAACTACCAGGCGCGCAATTTTCTCAGGGCCATGAGCCTGGACGACGAGTTCTTCTTCTATCATGCCAGCTGTGCGCAACCGGGCATCGCCGGCATCGGACGCATTACCGCCACGGCATACCCCGATCCCACCGCGCTGGATCCGAGCAGCGTCTATTTCGATGCGAAGGCCAGCCCCGCTGGCAACCCCTGGAGCGCCGTGGACGTGAGCCACGTGCAGACCTTCCCGGCAGTGCTCGGTCTCGGCCTGCTCAAGCAGCAGGCGGCACTGGCGGAGCTGGCACTGGTAAAGAAAGGCAGCCGGCTTTCGATCATGCCGGTCACGCCCGAACAATGGCGCGTGATCGTCGCGCTCGTTCGCTGATCACTGCACGATCAGGTTATTGAACAACAAATCCTCGACCACCGGCTTGCCCTCTTCCGCTTCCAGGACCTGCCGGACCTGCTTGAGGGCTTCCTGGCGCAACCTTTCCTTGGCCTCCACGCTGCCTAGGCTGTCCACGGTCTGCTGGGCGAACAAAGCCACCAGCTGATTGCGGATCAGTGGCTCGTGGTGCTTGACCGCTGCCGCCGACGCATCGCCCGTGACCCGCAGGGCTACATCGGCCTTGTACACGCGCAGGCGTGGCCCACCGTCGAGCGCATAGTTGCCTACCAATGGGGGCGTCAAGCTGATATAGGCCACCTTAGGAGCCCCTTCCTTTTCTTCTTCGGCAGCCATGGCCGTCACTGGCAAGGACAGGGCCAGCACCATCAAGATCCACGCTTTCAACATTCGCTCCTCATGCAAGTAACGCCAGCATAACCGACACATTGATCAAACCCGATACCGCTTCGATGGTCGCTCGTCGAACCCTGCCAAGCCACCGAGACACGCCTTGAGCCTGTTATCGGCTGCGACCAACGAAGCAATAGGTCGACCCAGGAGGCCAGGCCACTCAGACTTCGGGCAGGTTTGCGCCATAACGAGGCCGGTGGCATTCGCGCACCAAGCCCAATGCCTGGATCCGGCTTGTGCCGGTGCAGGTATCCCCATCCTGCCGATTCGCTACGCCATCGTTCCCCGTGATCCCGAAATACCGGTGTCCGCTACGCCCAGCCCTCGGAGCGGGGTTGCCACCGCTGCAACGCTCGGCCTACACCCTGCGCGTCCTGCGCTCCGGTTACGTCTGCGTGTTCATGAAAGGCACGGAGCACGAGCGGCTGGTCATTCATGAATATGACGGGCGAAGGCCGCTTGAAGGAATTCAAGTACCAGGGGCTGGGCTGATACCTGCATCAACCACGCGGCGCGTAGGCAAATACATCGGCGCGCATGCGATGCGCATCCATCCCGGCCTCCACCAGCGCATCGAGAGTGGCGTACACCATGTTCGGCGAGCCGCTGGCGTAGACGTGCACTTGGTTCAGGTCGCTGATGTCCTCGCAAACGGCCTGGTGCAGCAGCCCGCAGCGCCCTTCCCAGCCGCACAGGTCGCTTACCACCTTGTGCAGGTACAGGTTGGACAGCCTTTCCCACTCGGGCCAGTGCTCGATGTCGTAGAAGTCCTCTGGACGGCGCACTCCCCAGTAGAGGTGGACAGGATGCTCGAAGCCCTTGGCCCGACAATGCTCGATCAGGCTGTGCATCTGACCCATACCGGTTCCGGCGGCGATCAGCACCAGCGGCCCGTCCGGCAGCTCGGCCAGGTGGGTATCGCCGAAAGGCAATTCGACCCGCGCCACGCCATTGCGCTGAAACTGGGCGATCAGTTGCCGGGCACTGTCTTCGCGCGCCAGCACATGAAGTTCCAGCTCGCGCCCGCAATGGGGAGCGGACGCCAGCGAAAAGGCGGCCTTGCCGGCCCCCTCGCGCTCGACCAGCAGGTACTGCCCGGCGTGGTAGCGCGGCGCCTTGCCGGCAGGCGCACGCAGGCGGACCCGCCAGACGTCGCCTCCGACCTCGCGGCACTCGCTCACCGTGCAGGCCAGCTCACGCACGGGCAGTTCACCCAGCGCCAGTACACCGTCCCAGAGCAGTACGCAATCTTCCAGCGGCTCGGCGATGCAGGTATACAGCTCGCCATGATCACGAACTTCCCCATCCTGCCGTACTCGACCTTCGACCAGCAGCGCCGCGCACACATGGCAGTTGCCGTTGCGGCAGCTCTGTGGACAGTCATAGCCCAGGCGGCGTGCCGCATCCAGAATCCTTTCACCCGGTTCGACCGCCAACACGGCCCCGGACGGCTGCAAGGTCACCTGCATTCAATCTATTCCCAGCTGGTCCCACAACTCGTCGATACGGCGGGTGACGGCTTCGTCCTTGACGATGGCCCGTCCCCACTCGCGTGAGGTTTCGCCTGGCCACTTGTGGGTCGCGTCCAGGCCCATCTTCGACCCCAGGCCCGAGACCGGCGACGCGAAGTCGAGGTAGTCGATCGGGGTGTTCTCGATCATCACGGTATCACGCTTGGGGTCCATGCGGGTGGTGATCGCCCAGATCACGTCGTTCCAGTCGCGCGCATCGATGTCGTCGTCGGTCACGATGACGAACTTGGTGTACATGAACTGGCGCAGGAAAGACCAGACCCCCAGCATCACGCGCTTGGCATGGCCAGGGTACTGTTTCTTCATGGTCACCACGGCCATGCGGTACGAGCAGCCTTCCGGCGGCAGGTAGAAGTCGGTGATCTCCGGAAACTGCTTTTGCAGGATCGGCACGAACACTTCGTTCAAGGCCACGCCGAGGATCGCCGGCTCGTCCGGTGGTCGCCCCGTGTAGGTGCTGTGATAGATCGGCTGGCGCCGGTGGGTGATGCGCTCGATGGTGAATACCGGGAAGGTGTCGACTTCGTTGTAGTACCCGGTGTGATCGCCATAGGGACCTTCCGGCGCGGTCTCGCCCGGATGGATGACACCCTCGAGGATGATCTCGGCGGTGGCCGGCACCTGCAGGTCGCTGCCGCGACACTTGACCAGCTCGGTGCGATTGCCGCGAAGCAGGCCGGCGAAGGCATATTCGGACAAGGTGTCAGGCACCGGCGTGACGGCCCCGAGGATGGTAGCCGGGTCGGCGCCAAGCGCGACCGCCACGGGGAAGGGCTGGCCCGGGTTCTTCTCGCACCACTCGCGATAGTCCAGGGCGCCGCCGCGATGGCTCAGCCAACGCATGATGACCTTGTTGCGGCCGATCACCTGCTGGCGATAGATGCCCAGGTTCTGTCGTTCCTTGTTGGGCCCCCGCGTGACGGTCAAGCCCCAGGTGATCAAGGGTGCGACATCACCTGGCCAGCAGTGCTGGATCGGCAGCTGGCCGAGATCGACGTCCTCGCCCTCCACCACGACCTCCTGACAGACCGCGTCCTTGACCACCTTGGGCGCCATCGACACGACCTTCTTGAAGATCGGCAGCTTCGACCAGGCGTCCCTGAGCCCCTTGGGCGGCTCCGGCTCCTTGAGGAAGGCCAGCAGCTTGCCGATCTCGCGCAGCTCCTCGACCGACTCGGCGCCCATGCCCATGGCCACTCGCTCGGGGGTACCGAACAGGTTGCCGAGTACCGGCATGTCGAAGCCGGTGGGTTTCTCGAACAGCAATGCCGGGCCCTTGGCGCGCAAGGTACGATCGCAGACCTCGGTCATTTCCAGGATGGGCGAGATCGGAACCTGGATGCGCTTGAGCTCGCCGCGCTGTTCCAGGCCACGGATAAAGTCGCGTAAATCGCGATACTGCATGCGTGAGCCTCGTGTTGGCCGTATCGGTCGGGATGCAGAGTGTATCGCCGATAGGAGGGTAATACGAATGCCTGGAACGACTCGGGGCCACCACGCGACCCACCGCGGCCGGAGCGACCGCGATGGGCTGCGTGGCAGCCCCGGCGTCATTTCAAGTGTCGAATGAGCTTACTTGCGTTTCATCGACAGGAAGAACTCGTCGTTGGTCTTGGTCTGCTTGAGCTTGTCGACCAGGAACTCGATGGCGGCGACTTCGTCCATCGGGTGCAGCAGCTTGCGCAGGATCCACATGCGCTGCAGCTCGTCGTCGGCGGTCAGCAGCTCTTCGCGACGGGTGCCCGAACGGTTGATGTTGATGGCCGGGAACACGCGTTTCTCGGCAATGCGACGGTCAAGCGGCAGCTCCATGTTGCCGGTGCCCTTGAACTCCTCGTAGATCACCTCGTCCATCTTCGAGCCGGTTTCGACCAGCGCGGTGGCGATGATGGTCAGCGAACCGCCTTCCTCGATATTGCGGGCAGCGCCGAAGAAACGCTTGGGCTTCTCCAGGGCATGGGCGTCGACACCACCGGTCAGGACCTTGCCGGAGCTCGGGATGACGGTGTTGTAGGCGCGCGCCAGACGGGTGATGGAGTCGAGCAGGATCACCACGTCCTTCTTGTGCTCGACCAGGCGCTTGGCCTTCTCGATGACCATCTCGGCGACCTGTACGTGGCGGGTCGGCGGCTCGTCGAAGGTCGAGGCGACCACTTCGCCACGCACGGTGCGCTGCATCTCGGTCACTTCTTCAGGACGTTCGTCGATCAGCAGGACGATCAGATGGCACTCGGGATTGTTACGGGTGATGTTGGCCGCGATGTTCTGCAGCATGATGGTCTTGCCCGCCTTCGGCGGGGCGACGATCAGGCCGCGCTGGCCCTTGCCGATAGGGGCGCACAGGTCGATGACACGACCGGTGAGGTCTTCGGTGGAGCCGTTGCCGGCCTCCATCGTCAACCGCTCGTTGGGGAACAGCGGCGTCAGGTTCTCGAAGAGGATCTTGTTCTTGGCGTTTTCCGGGCGGTCGAAATTGATGGTATCGACCTTCAGCAACGCGAAGTAACGCTCGCCTTCCTTGGGCGGGCGGATCTTGCCGACGATGGTATCGCCGGTGCGCAGGTTGAAGCGGCGGATCTGGCTAGGCGAGACATAGATGTCGTCGGGGCCGGCCAGGTAGGACGCATCGGCCGAACGCAGGAAACCGAATCCATCCTGGAGAATCTCCAGCACGCCGTCACCCGAGATCTCCTCGCCGCTTTTCGCATGTTTTTTCAACAGGGCGAAAATCACGTCCTGCTTGCGCGAACGGGCCATGTTTTCGATGCCCATCTGTTCGGCCATTTCCAGCAGATCGGTAATCGGCTTTTGCTTGAGTTCAGTCAGGTTCATAAGGGGAGTGACGTAATCATGTAAGAAGGGAGAATTAAGCTTCTGGCTTAATGAAGCCGCGCCGCAAGAAGGCGACAGGATCGCGTACTGATTCGAATTAGGGATGCGTCGGCGACGGCGTGCAGAGGGCACTGGAGAAGCAGTGCGAGGCCGAATGTAACACTTGCTTTTTTGGACGTCTAGTGGTCTTGAAAAGAAAAGCCCCGGATTTTCCGGGGCTTTTTCCACATCACAGGTGGGCGTCGAGAAACGCCTGCAGCTGAGACTTGGACAGGGCGCCGACCTTGGTCGCCTCGACATTGCCGTTCTTGAACAGCATCAGGGTCGGAATGCCGCGCACGCCATGCTTGGCCGGCGTATCCTGGTTGTCATCGATGTTCAGCTTGGCGATGGTCAGCTTGCCTTCGTAGGTGGAGGCGATGTCGTCCAGTACCGGCGCGATCATCTTGCATGGACCGCACCATTCGGCCCAGTAGTCGACCAGCACCGGGACTTGGGCCTGCAGCACTTCGGCCTCGAAGGTGGCGTCGGTGACGTGTTTGATAAGATCGCTGCTCATGGATATCTCCAGATCGTAAGCAAGAAAAAAACTGGACCATCATATCTGCCCGGAGGCGTGACAGGAAGCGAAGGCCGATTGAGTGTAACTATAGTTGTGCATGACCAGACCAATCGAAACCGTAACACGGCTGTCATAGCATTCCTGGGCCTGCGTGCCCAGCAGCAAGCCTGGCGACGCCACGCGTTGGCGAGCGCCCAGGATCGTGGCACGATTGCCAGGTACACGACCGAGACCACCGAGACCATGCCGCATACCAAAGCGAAGAACCTGTCCCTCATCGCCGCCATCGACCTTGGCTCCAACAGTTTCCACATGGTCGTGGCCAAGGCCCATCATGGCGAGATCCGGATTCTCGAACGGCTGGGCGAAAAGGTGCAACTGGCCGCCGGCATCAACGAGGACCGCCTGCTCAGCGAAGAGGCCATGCAGCGCGGCCTCGATTGTCTCAAGCGCTTCGCCCAGCTGATAAACGGCATGCCGGACGGCTCCGTGCGGATCGTCGGCACCAACGCCCTGCGCGAGGCGCGCAACCGGGCCGAGTTCATCCAGCGCGCCCAGGCCATCCTAGGGCATCCGGTGGAAGTCATTTCCGGGCGCGAGGAAGCCCGGCTGATCTACCTGGGCGTGTCGCACACGCTCGCCGATACACCCGGCAAGCGCCTGGTGGCCGACATCGGCGGCGGCAGCACCGAATTCATCATCGGCCAGCGTTTTGAGCCGTTGCTGCGCGAAAGCCTGCAGATGGGCTGCGTGAGTTTCACCCAGCGTTATTTCCGCGACGGCAAGGTCACCCCTGCCCGCTATGCCCAGGCCTACACCGCGGCGCGCCTAGAACTGATGAGCATCGAGAACGGCCTGCATCGCCTGGGCTGGGACGAGGCCATCGGCTCGTCTGGCACCATCCGCGCCATCGGTTCGGCGATCAAGGCCGGCGGCCAGGGTAGCGGCGAGGTCAATGCCGCCGGGCTGGCCTGGCTCAAGCGCAAGCTGTTCAAGCTGGGCGAGACCGACAAGATCGACTTCGAGGGCGTCAAGCCAGACCGGCGGGCGATCTTTCCGGCCGGCCTGGCCATCCTCGAAGCGATCTTCGATGCGCTCGAGCTGCAACGCATGGAGCATTGCGACGGCGCGCTGCGCGAGGGCGTGCTCTACGATCTGCTCGGGCGTCACCAGCATGAAGACGTGCGCGAGCGCACCCTGAGCTCGCTGATGGAGCGCTATCACGTCGACCAGGGCCAGGCAGTACGGGTCGAGCGCAAGGCCCTGCATGCCTTCGACCAGGTGGCCGAAGCCTGGGGCCTGGCCGAGGGCAACTGGCGTGACCTGCTGGGTTGGGCGGCGAAGGTCCATGAAGTGGGCCTGGACATCGCCCACTACCATTACCACAAGCATGGCGCCTACCTGATCGAGCATTCCGACCTGGCAGGCTTCTCTCGCGAGGACCAGCAGATGCTGGCGCTGCTGGTGCGCGGCCACCGCCGCAACATTCCCAGGGACCGTTTCGCCGAATTCGGCGAAGCGGGTGCGGCGCTGATTCGTCTTTGTGTCCTGCTGCGTTTCGCCATCCTCTTTCACCACATCCGCGGCACTCAGCAGATGCCTGCCGTGGAGCTGCAGGCGGGCCAGGATCGGCTGGACGTGGTGTTTCCCGAAGGCTGGCTGGAGCAGAACCAGCTGACCCAGGCCGACTTCGCCAACGAGGCGGAGTGGCTGGCCCGGGTCGGCTTCGTCCTCAGCGTACGCTGAGGACCGGGTTGCTCAGGCGCTCCAGCAGGGTCGCCTGGGCATTGCGCGGGTTCTGGTTGCCGGTTGGCGTGCTGCGCACGTAGCGCCCATCGGACTGCAGGATCCAGGCGTGGGTATTGTCGGTCAGGTAGCTGTCCAGCTCCTTCTTGACCCGCATGATCAGTTTCTTGCCTTCGACCGGGAAACAGGTCTCGACCCGCTTGTCGAGGTTGCGCTCCATCCAGTCGGCGCTGGAGAGGAACATCTGTTCCTCGCCGCCATTGAGGAAGTAGAACACCCGCGTATGCTCCAGGAAGCGCCCGACGATCGAGCGCACCTGGATGTTGTGGGAGACGCCAGGTATCCCCGGACGCAGGCAGCACATGCCACGCACCACCAGGTCGATGCGCACGCCGGCCTGGCTGGCCTTGTAGAGTGCGCGAATGACCTTGGCATCGGTCAGCGAGTTGAACTTGGCGATGATGTGCGCCGGCTTGCCCTCGGCCGCGAACTGGGTCTCCCGGGCAATCATGTCGAGCATGCCTTTCTTCAAGGTGAACGGCGCATGCATGAGCTTTTTCATGCGCAGGGTCTTACCCATGCCGATCAGCTGGCTGAACAGCTTGCCGACGTCCTCGCACAGGGCGTCGTCGGAGGTCAGCAGGCTGTAGTCGGTGTACAGGCGAGCGTTGCCAGCATGGTAGTTGCCGGTGCCGAGGTGAGCATAGCGCACGATCTCGCCAGCCTCGCGACGCAGGATCAGCATCATCTTGGCGTGGGTCTTGAAGCCCACCACGCCATAGATGACCACCGCGCCAGCGGCCTGCAGCCGGCTCGCCATCTGCAGGTTGGACTCTTCGTCGAAGCGCGCCCGCAGTTCGATCACCGCAGTGACCTCCTTGCCATTGCGCGCGGCATCGACCAGCGCGTCGACGATCTCGGAATTGGCCCCGCTGCGGTAGAGGGTCTGGCGCACGGCCAGCACGTGCGGATCCTTGGCCGCCTGGCGCAGCAGGTCGATCACTGGCGTGAAGGATTCGAACGGGTGCATCAGCAGCACATCCTGCTTGCTGATCACGCTGAAGATGTTGTCGGCGTTCTGCAGCAGCTTGGGGATGGCGGGCGTGAAGGGGGTGTACTGCAGCTCGGGATGGCTGTCCAGACTGGTGATGCTGAACAGGCGCGTCAGGTTGACCGGGCCATTGACCTGGTACAACTCGCTCTCGCTGAGGCTGAATTGCTTGAGCAGGTAGTCGGACAGGTGTTTCGGACAGGTATCGGCCACTTCCAGGCGCACCGCGTCACCATAGCGGCGCGAGAACAGTTCGCCGCGCAAGGCCCGGGCGAGGTCCTCGACGTCTTCGGAGTCCAGAGCCAGGTCGGCGTTGCGGGTCAGGCGGAACTGGTAGCAGCCCTTGACCTTCATGCCCTGGAACAGGTCATCGGCATGAGCATGGATCATCGAGGAAAGGAATACATGGTTGGCACCCGGCCCGCCGACCTCCTCTGGCACGCGAATCACCCGGGGCAGCAGGCGCGGCGCGGGAATGATGGCGAGACCCGAATCGCGACCGAAGGCATCGACACCCTCGAGTTCGACGATGAAGTTCAGGCTCTTGTTGACCAGCAACGGGAACGGATGGGTCGGGTCGAGGCCGATCGGCGTGATGATCGGGGCGATCTCGTCACGGAAATAGCGACGGACCCAGGTCTTGAGCTTGGGCGTCCAGTAGCGGCGACGAATGAAGCGGATCTGGTGCTTCTCCAGTTCCGGCAGCAGCACGTCGTTGAGGATCGCGTACTGACGCTCGACCTCGATATGCACCAGTTCGCTGATCCGTGCCAGGGCCTGGTGTGGCTGCAGGCCATCGGCCCCGGCCAGCTCACGAGCGAAGGCAATCTGCTTCTTCAGACCGGCGACACGGATCTCGAAGAACTCGTCCAGGTTGCTCGAGAAGATCAGCAGGAATTTCAGGCGCTCGAGCAAGGGATAGGACTCGTCCAGCGCCTGCTCCAGCACACGAATGTTGAACTGCAGCTGTGAAAGCTCGCGATGAATGTACAGGCTGCTGTCGTCCAGCCCCGGAATGCTGACCACCGGAGCGGGCGCTGGCGCCGGAGTTGGCGCTGCGGCCTCGGCCACCGGTTCGGCGGGCAGGTTCGCAGGCGTCTGCAGCAGTTCGCTGGGGAGCGCCTGGGCTTCCTTGTTTTCGACAGGTGTGGGCACTTCGTTATTCATCGGAACGTCCTGGAGGGCTGGCTGCCCTTTCATCGGTTGAGCGGCACGAACGGCGAAATGGCTCAGGATGCCATCAGCGCCTGTCCGCTTGAAAGCGGTCAAGGGCAAAGATCGACGGCCTTGCCGAGCCAGCCAGCGTGAAGGGCATCATGGGCAGGCATTTATGTGCCCATCGGCGAACAGGTCAGAGCATCGGCAGTGGCGTGGGTTTGCCGACCCGCAGCGCAACGGACGCCTCGCCGACAGCCAGGCAAGCCGATGAAGCAAGGCCCATGCACCGAAGGCAAGTTCATGGTGCACGCCCGGCCCCGCGCAGGCGGGCCGGCGCGATAGTTATAGGCGTCCATTATGACGCCGGCATGACAGGCCGCCGCAAGCCTGCGACTGATGGCGACAATGATTGTTCCTTGGAAACCGTTCACCTCGAGACACATTTGGACACTTTCGCGAATCTGCGCGAAGGGGTAGGCTGCGCGTTCATTTCGCCAGCACCCATGACATGCTTCAACAATTCCTGCAGGATTTCGGCTACTTTGCCCTTTTTCTCGGCACGTTTTTTGAAGGCGAGACCATTCTGGTTCTTGCGGGCTTCCTCGCGTTCCGCGGATACATGGACATCAACCTGGTAGTGCTGACCGCGTTTTGCGGCAGTTATGCCGGGGACCAGCTGTGGTACTTCATGGGCCGTCGGCACGGCCGCGCTTTGCTGGCACGCAAGCCGCGCTGGCAGGCCATGGGCGATCGCGCGCTGGAACACATCCGTCGGCATCCGGATATCTGGGTGTTGAGCTTCCGCTTCGTCTACGGGCTGCGCACGGTCATGCCGGTGGCCATCGGCCTGTCCGGCTATCCACCGCGGCGCTACCTCCTGCTGAACGGCATCGGCGCCGCGGTGTGGGCATTGGCGCTGGGTGTCGCGGCCTATCACTTCGGCGCGATTCTCGAAGGCTTGCTTGGCAACGTGAAGAAGTACGAGCTGTGGGTGCTCGGTGGCTTGCTGGTACTGGGCGCGTTGCTGTGGATACGTCGCCGGTTCCGCACCGTTCGCGCCGAACGCAAGGCTGCCGCGCAGGCACTGGCCACACGCCAGGCCGAGCAAGGCAAGCACGAGCCCTGATCCGACATCCGGCAGGCCTCGCCAATGCTGGGTAACCCTGGGCATATCTGCCACACTAGGGTCATCGACGCCTAGATACTGGAGTACTGAGCATGACAAAGAAAGTTGCGGTGATTCTCTCCGGCTGCGGCGTGTATGACGGCGCCGAGATCCAGGAAAGCGTGATCACCTTGCTGCGCCTGGACCAGCGCGGCGCCCAGGTGCAGTGTTTCGCGCCGAACATTGCGCAACTGCATGTGATCGATCACCTCACTGGCCAGACCATGCCCGAGTCGCGCAACGTCCTGGTCGAGTCGGCGCGCATCGCTCGCGGCCAGGTCAAAGACCTGCGCGAAGCCAATGCCGAGCAGTTCGATGCGCTGATCGTGCCAGGCGGTTTCGGCGCGGCCAAGAATCTTTCCAACTTCGCCCTGGAGGGCAGCGACTGCAGCGTCCATCCAGACGTGCTGGCCTTGGCCGAAGCATTCGCCGAAGCCGGCAAGCCGGTTGGCCTGATCTGTATCGCCCCGGCCATGGCGGCGAAGATCTACGGTCCGGGCGTGGTCTGCACCATCGGCAACGATGCCGACACCAGCGCAGCCATGGTGAAGATGGGGGCTACCCACGAGCAGTGCGATGTCCATGACATCGTCGAGGATACCCAGCGCAAACTGGTCACCACGCCTGCCTACATGCTCGCCCAGTCCATCAGCGAAGCGGCCGGGGGCATCTACAAGCTGGTCGACCGGGTCCTGGAAATGACCCATGAAGGCGATCGGTAACGGTCGATTCACCCCGGACCTGCCTGGCGCGCCAGGCGCGTCAGGATCCGGTCCAGCGAATTGGCAAAGGCCTGCTTGTCCCGCTCGCCGTAAGGTGGCTGGCCACCGCCGGCCTGCCCCTGCTCGCGCAATTCGGTGAACAGGTTGCGCACCGCCAACCTGTCCCCCATGTTGCGCTCGTCGAACTCGCGCCCTCGTGGATCCAGGGCCGCGACGCCCTTCTTCAGCAGTCGATCGGCCAGCGGGACGTCGCTGCAGATCACCAGCTCCCCTGGCAGGGCGTGCTCGACCAGATGGTCGTCGGCCGCATCCATGCCGCTGGGTACCACGATCAGGCGCACGCAGGCCAGCGCCGGCTTGGTCTGGGGCTGACCGGCCACCAGCATGACCTGCAACTTGCGCTTGAGCGCGAACTTGACCACCAGTTCCTTCGCGGCCTTGGGACACGCATCGGCATCGATCCATATACGCATGCAACAGTTACCTGAAGACCGAACAAGGCTTCAGTATCCTTGGCCCCGACCGGCGTATCAATCGACCTTCACCGATGGCCGCCGCAGACCGTCGTTCATGACGCAGGCGCCGCACCCCGGCTTATTGATCTTTCCTACCTCTCAAAGCGAATATTCGGTATCAAAAAGCCATTATTTTGCTTGTGAATCTGTTTATACTTGCGCCCCGCTCGTCATGGCGAGCATGCATCAAGGCACCTCGCTCAAGAGGAATTTGACGACAGCCTGGGAACGCCGCCCCGCCGATGCGGCCTCCCACGACTCATGGAAGAAGTTCAGATGGTCTCGCGCGCCCTCACCCTGGCGACCTTGGTCGCTACCCTGCAGCTGACCGGCTGCGCTGCTTTTCGAAGCTACGACAGCGAACTCCAGCAGACCAACCAGCAGCTGACCGCAGGCAACGTGGATGCGGCACTGGAGCTGCTCGAAAAGAACAACAGGAGCGCCGACAAGGACCTTCTCTACTATTTCGAGAAGGGCGAGCTGCTGCGTTCCAAGGGGGATCTTCAAGGCAGCCAGCAAGCCTGGCGTTCGGCCGATGATGCGGTGTTCCGCTGGGAAGAGTCGGTCAAGCTCGATACCGAGAAGTACCTGAGCCAGTTCGGCAGCTACCTGGTCAACGACAAGGTTCGTCGTTACGAAGGCTACGACTACGAGAAAGTCATGCTGACCACGCAGATGGCCTTGAACCTGCTGGCGCTGAACGATTTCGAAGGTGCCCGGACCGAGATCAAGAAGACCCATGAGCGCGAAGCAGTCATCGCCGCGCTGCGCGACAAGGAATACCTCAAGCGCGAGCAGGAGTCGGAAAAGAAAGGAATCAGGACCGAGTACAAGGATCTTCAGGGCTACCCGGTAGCCAGCCTCGACGCCCCCGAGGTGATCGGCCTGAAGAACAGCTACCAGAGTGCGTTCAGCCACTACCTGGCCGGCTACGTCTACGAGGCGCTCGGTGAAAAGGGCCTGGCCGCGCCGGGCTATCGCAAGGCGGCGGAGCTGCGGCCGAACACGCCGCTGCTGGAACAGGCCCTGCTGGGCCTGGACCGCAAGCACAGCAAAACCGGGGAAAGCGATGTGCTGATCGTCGTGCAGAGCGGCCTGGCGCCAGCCCGCGACTCCATGCGTATCCCGCTGCCGCTGCCCATCGACGGTAACCTGGTGATCACTCCGCTGTCCTTCCCGGTGATCCGGGAGGACGTCTCGACAGCCCATATCGGCGAGCTTTACCTCAACGGCAAGGCCGTGGCCCTCACTTCGCTCAACAGCACCAGTGCCATGTCACGCCGCGCATTGCGCGACGACCTGCCGGGCATCATCCTGCGCACCAGCGTGCGTGCCATCAGCCGTGGCGTCGCGCAGAAGAAGATGAACGAGACCAGCCCCCTGGCCGGCCTGGCCATGGGCATCGCCTCGGCCATCGTCGAAGGCGCCGACACGCGTACCTGGCGCACGCTGCCGAACGAAACCCAGGTGGTTCGCCTGCGGCTCAAGCAGGGAGAACATCAGCTGAGCCTGCCGTCGGCCCTCGGCGGCAGCCGGATCACGATCGACATCGATCGTCCCTACCAGGTCGTGCCCCTGCGCGTGGTCGGCCAGCAAGTCTTCGCCGGCGGCCCTGCGGCCAAGGTCGAGCCAGGCATGCAAGCCCAGGCCATCGCCACACTCAAGTAACCCTCAAGGATCGATATGCGCAAGACTTTCCTCGCCCTTGCCGCGGCAGCCGTACTGGCCGGCTGCGCCACCCCGCCACCACCCGCGCCGGGCAGCGCTGCCAGCAAGGTCGTGGTCATGGGCTCGCTGGACGACATCGACATCGGCCCGATGCGCGTCGCACGCGAAAACGGCTTCCTGACCGTCAAGGTATCGCTGGACAACACCAGCCGCAGCAACCAGACGCTGTACTACCGCTTCGCCTGGCTGGGCAACGATGGTTTTCCGGTCGCGGGTGAAGAAAGCTGGAAAAGCCTGACCCTGTACGGCAAGCAAGCCAGCGTGCTGCCGGCCATCGCGCCGGTTCCCCAGGCCACCGACTTCCGTATCGAAGTCCAGTCCCGGTAATTTCCCTCTGGAGTATTCCATGCTCGCACGTTTTACCCTCGCCGCCGTCACCATTGCCCTGGTCAGCGGTTGCAGCACCTCCTCGCCGGTCATCGGCGGCAAGCACACCAGTTATGGCGACAGCAAGGGCATCGAGCTGGTGACCAACGAGTTCGGTTCCACCGACCTGCAGATGATCGCTGAAAGCATGACGCGCTCCCTGGCACAGTCCGGTGTCCTGCAGGGACGCCCGGTGGTTCAGGTCTACGATGTGAAGAACAAGACCAGCGAGTACATCGATACCCGCGAGATCACCACGTCGATCAAGACCCAACTGATGAAGTCCGGCACTGCCCGCTTCGCCAGCGACAATGCCGACATGCAGAGCCAGGTCGACCAGCTCAAGCTGCAGAACCAGACCGGCCTGTACAAGAAGAGCACCACGGCCAGGACTGGCAACATGATCGCCGCCAAGTATCGCCTGGAAGGTTCGATCAGCTCGATCGTCAAGCGCAGCAGCGACTACAAGGACGTGTTCTACAAATTCAGCCTGCAGCTGGTCGACGTGGAGAGCGGTCTGGCCGAATGGATGGACGAAAAAGAAATTCGCAAGACCACGGAGCGCTGATCGATGCGTGCATGGATGGGTATCCTTGGCCTGCTGTGCGCCTTCGGCGCGCAGGCGGCCCCGAAACTCGCGGTGACCGACCTGGCCTACCAGACGCGCGTGGAAGACTACGTGCACATGGTCTCGGCACAGAACGGCAGCCACGCCAGCCAGTACAACGCCAGCAGCTCGTCGAGCTACAGCGAGTTCGAAAGCAGCCAGAGTTATATCGAGCAGACCGAGCTGCGCAAGTTCAGCGGCGACATCAAGGGCGAGATCCTCAAGTCCGGCATGTTCCAGCTGGTCCAGGGAACGCCGTACACCGCGGCTTCCAGCGAAGATGTGCATGATGTGATCAGGCGTATCAAAAATGGCGCGTTCAAGGGCGCCGACTATGTGCTGTTCGGTACCCTTTCGGATATCGATTTCCAGCGCGATGTCACCTCGATCGACAATACCAGCAGCTACTCGGCGATCCTCGGCCTGACCCTGGTAGCCGATTTCAGCCTGATCAATACCCGCACCTACGAAATCACCTCGGCCTTCACGGCCATGGGCGAGGGGCAGGACACCAAGCTGGTCGGCAGCCGGGACGGCCGGGTAACGCTCAATCGTCCGAAGGTGGTACGCGAGGTGTCGAAGGCATTGGGGTTGGACGTGACCAAGCAGCTGGCCGAACAGTTGGTCGGCGTGATGCCACCGGAGCTGCACCCTGCTCCACGCAACCATCTTCCGCCGGATGAACCAGCACGCATTCTGCGATAGCTCCCCAGCAGACGCTCGGCAAGCCGCCTCGATGCGTCAGAGGTTCTGCAAGGGCGCCTTTGGCACATCCGAGTTCAGACATGAACTCAGGTGTGCCCCCCGACATGACGAATTTCGACATTCTTGTCGTTGATGACAAATGTCACTCGGTTTTTTTGGCTGAGCCGAATCTGATAAAGGTTGGTTTTTTTGTCCAGTTGCTTGAAGTTGGTGTCGCCGATGAGCTTTGCAGCCTCTTTCGGGTGATAGCCTTCATTCTGGATCAGCTGCTTGAAGGCTTGGAACGTCTCCTCTTCGGAGGGTGACAACTGCTGGACGTGCTTTGCCTTGTCATCCGAATAAGTCCAACGCTCCGTCTTTTCGCTTTGACTGGAGCCTGGCACAGCCAAACTCGCAGGTCTCTTGGGCTTCTTGGGGCTCCTGGGCAATCTTTTCGGCATATGTCCGGTCGGATCGTGCAGATTGACGGGGTCGCCCTTGGCATACGCATAAGCGTTCATGCCCCCCTCGCCAAACGGACTCAGACTGTCTGGACTGTAGAAACGCATCAGCCCAGGGCTGAACATCCGATAGCCGTTTCCGAGATGATAACCTCCAAGAACAGGATCCAAGCGCTCGCCATCGAAGCCTGGCAAGCCGGCTGGGCTGTTCGCCGCCGGACGATAACCGTACGGCAGATAAACGAAAGTCATGGCCGTCGCTGAGCCAATCGTCTGTAATGTGGAATAAGCTCGATCAGTAGCCAACAGCCAGATTCGGTCGCACGCCTGACAGTGAGCAAGCGCCTGATGCGCATCACGAAAGATCCGAGACCTGGCGTCGTCATCAACTTCATTGATCAAGTGGTTTCGCTGATAGAAAAACAATGGATTCATATCGTGCCCCTTGGAGACGGGGCCGCCATACCTAGGCCACACCCCGAACTTTTTCAAGAGCAGCATAACGAAACCGCTACGACGAACTACTGGTAAAAATGTCAGATGGCATCCAGAGGCGCTCCGGCAACAGCGCCTTGATCAGTGCTCGCCAGGCGCTTGCTTCCAGCCACCGCCAAGCGCCAGGAACACGCCGATCTGCCCCATCGCTACCTGCGTATTGGCTGCCGCCAACTGGCCACGCATGTCCGTATAGGTCCGCATCGCCTGCAGGTCGGCGAGGAACGAGGCGCGTCCAGCCTGGTAGAAGCGGTGGGTCTGCTCGGCTGCCTCCTTGGCCGAACGCTCCGCTTGGGCCAAGGCATCACGGCGATCCAGCAGCGCGCTGTACTGCGCCAGACGGGTCTGGGTTTCGCGGATGGCATTGAGTACCACACCGTCGAAATGCGCCAGCGCTGCCTGGGTCGAGGCCTCGGCCTCGCGGATGCGCGCGCGGGTACCGTTGGTGGGGATGGTCCAGTTCACCAGCGGGCCAAAGCCCCAGCGATTGGTCGACGGCTCGCCAAGGTTGTCGAGGATGCCGATGGTACCGACCTGGGCACCGATGCTGATGTTCGGGTACAGCGCACCGATCGCCACACCGATGCCGGCAGTGGCGGCAGCCAGCTGGCGTTCGGCCTGGCGCACGTCGGGGCGGCGCTTGAGCAGCGCGGCGCCATCGCCGATCGGGATCAGTTGGGCAAGCCGAGGCAGCTCGGCGCAGTCGGCGGTACCGGCCGGCAATTGCTCGACGGGCCTGGCCAGCAGCGCGGCCAGGGTATAGAGGCCGGCCTCGCGCTCGGCCTCGAAGCGCGGCAGCTCGGCACGCAGGGATTTGAACTGGGTCTGGCTGCGGGTCACCTGGGTTTCGTCGCCCCGCCCGGCGTCACGCAGGCGCTGGGTCAGCCGCACGCCCTGCTCCTGCAGATCCAGCGACTGGCGGGCGATATGGTATTCCTCATTGGCCGAGCAGACCTGGGTATAGGCCTTGACCACGTCCGCGACCAAGGTGATCCGAGCAGTGTCGGCGGCGGCCTGCACGGCATCGGCGTTGGCCTGGGCGGCCTCGGTGCCCCGCTTGAAGGTGCCCCACAGATCGAACTGGTAGGAGGCGCTGAGAATCACTTCTCCGATGTTCGCCACTGGAACCTTGTCCGGAAGCAGGAAAGCCTCGCCGGACTCCTGCAGGCGCTGCGCAGCGGCCTTGGCGCCCCCGCTGAAACCACCCTGAGCCTGTGCCACTTCGAGCTGCGCGCGCGCCTTGGCGATGTTCGCCGTGGCTACCCGCAACTCGGTATTGGCGGCCAGCGCCTGACGCACCAGTTCGTCGAGACGACGGTCCTGGTACAGCCGCCACCAGTCTTCCGGCACCGGAGCCGAGGCCACCCTGCCAGCATCCTGACGCAACGGGCCATTGAGATCGCCACGCTGCACGGCCGCGTCCTTGGGCAACTGATAGTCCGGACCGACCATCGCGCAGGCGCCAAGGGACAGCGCCAGCCCTGCCAGCATCAGGCCTCTCATGGCTGCTGGCCCTCGATGATCGACACGGTGGCGGTACGCCCGGCAATCATGCGAAAGTCCGCTGGTACCTCGTCGAAGGCGATTCGCACAGGGATACGCTGGGCCAGGCGTACCCAACTGAAGGCTGGATTGACATTGGGTAGCAGGTTGGCCCCGCTGCTACGGTCGCGGTCCTCGATGCCCGCGGCCATGCTCTGCACATGGCCACGCAGGGGGGTATCGTCGCCCATGACCCGGATGTCCACCGCATCACCGACATGGATGGCGCCGAGCTTGGTTTCCTCGAAATAACCGTCGACGTGATAGGAGGCGCTGTCGACCACCGACAGGACCGGGCGGCCGGCGCTGACGAACTCGTGCGCGCGCGGCGCACGGTCATTGAGGTAGCCGTCCACCGGGCTGCGGACTACCGAGCGATCGAGGTTCAACTGCGCCGTATCGACGGCGACCTGGGCTTGGCTGACCGCCGAGCGGGCACGCGCCTCGCGAGACTGGCTTTCTTCCAGCTGCTCGGCCGCCACCAGGTTGCCCAGCTTGCGGTTGCGCCGGGTCTCGCGCGCTGCCTGGGCCAGGATCTCCTGGCGCTCGGCCAGCGTGGCACGGGCCTGGCGCAAGGCCAGGCTGAAGCGATCCTGGTCGATGGTGAACAGGACATCGCCGCGTTTGATCATCTGGTTGTCGCGAACCTCGACTTTCTGGATCAGGCCGGACACGTCCGGAGCGATCTGGATCACGTCGGCGCGGATATGCCCGTCGCGGGTCCAGGGGGCGAACATGTAGTAGACGACCATCTGCCAGACGAGCACGGCCGCGAAGGCCACCACCAGCAAGGTCAGGACCACGCGGCCCAGGGTCAGCAAAGGTTTTTTCATGGCAGCATCAGGCTTCGACAGAAATGATCCACCGCACCAAGCAGCACGGCGTAGAGGGCAACGTTGAACAACGCCCGGTGCCAGACCAGGCGATAGAAACCAAGGCGCAGCAGCACCGCATGCACGCCGAGGAACAGCAGGTAGGTGAACACCATCATCACCAGCAGCGTGGGCAGGAATACCCCGCTGATATCCACTTCACCGATCACAGCGCAGCTCCATCGATGCCCTGGGGCAGTTGCGGTTGTCGTCCAGCCGGGTCGATGACCACTTCCATGCCTGGTAGCAAGGCCAGGCGCAGGCCGCTGAGCGCATGCAACAGATGGACCCTGGCATCGCTGCGGTCGTTCGGCCCGTCCTGCGCAAGGGCCTGACGTGCCTGGTCCATGTCGCGCAACAAGGCATCGGGCGCAGGCAGGCGCTCGCCGGCCCGCAGGCAGGCCGCATAGTGAGCGCCAACCTTCTGAAGCACTTGCTGCAAGCATTCGCGAGGCAGCGGGCCGACCCTTGGCAGGTAGGCGAGCAGATCCAGCAGGTTCAACCCGACACGCAGGTCACGCAGGGCCGCGCCACTGTCCTGTCCGGTCTGCGCCAGGCGCGGCAGGTGCTGCATCAGGCGGTCGAGCATCTGCACACCGACCTGCCGCTGCTCGGCCAGGGTGGCCGGCCGGGTCATTTCGACGATGTCGCGCCAGCTGAAGCGGGTCAGGCGCTTGGCAGCCAGCTCGACGCCGAACGGACGCAGCAGCAGGGTCCAGATGAAGGCAAACAGCAGCCCCACGGGGCCGGCGAGGTTGGCATTGATGAACGTCAGGAAGTCAGCGTCATAGGCGCCCTGGATGCTGATGAAGGTCGCGGTGTTGACGATGGTCAGCAAGGTACCCAGATAGAAGCGCGGCTGTACCGTCAGCGTGCCGACACAGATGAACGGCACGGCAAAGGCCAGCACCAGCATCGGGAAGTCGTGCAGGTTCGGCAGGACCAGGAACAGGTAGACACTGGAGAAGATCACCGACATCAGTGTCCAGAAGAAGAAGCGGTAGATCTGCGGCGCCGGATCGTCCATCGCGGCAAAGAAGCTGCAGGCCACCGCGGCCAGAATGACCGCGCTGCCGCCATCCTTCCAGCCCAGCACGATCCATAGGCCGCAGGCGACGATGATGGCGGTCACGGTGGAGAACACCGAATAGAACATAAGGCCACGGTCGAAGAACGGTGTCAGGCGACCCAGGCGCCAGTGCCGGTACACCGCACGCCAAGGCGCGGCATCGTCCCGACGCAAGGCATGCTGCAGCGTGCAGCAGTCCTGCCAGAGGTCGACCCACTCGGTGAGCCGGTACAGTGCATTGGACAGCAGCAAAGCCGGGCGCTGCCCCAGCGTGCGCGGATCGGGCTGCAGATGCTCGATCTGCTCGCGCAGCGCAGTCCAGCGTGCCACCGGTGCCTGTTCGGCGGTTTCCTGCAGCCAGACACGGGCTGCGTCCAGGACGACCTGCAGCCTGGCGTATTCGGTCGGTGCGCGGGCAGCCAAGGCAGCCAGGGCGTCATCCAGCGCGTCGATCACCGGCAGCAGGTGGATCATCCGACCGCGCAATTCCCGCGCATTTTTCACCGTATGCGGACCGGCCCCCTCATGACCGACCTGGCCGATCATCATTTCCAGGCTGTTGAAGGTCGCGACCATCGAGGCGCGCATGGGGCCCACCTGCTCGGCGCCTGCTTCGCCAGCCAGGTGGGTATCGCTGTAGCGGATCGCTTCGTTGAACCAGTTGCCGGTCGCGCCGACCAGCACCGGTGCCAGCCGGCGCGGCCAGAAGATCGCGCCGACCACGGCCGCGCAGACGATGCCAAGGCAGATCTCCTGCGCTCGCGACGAAGCCACATCGAAGACTGCCAGCGGATTGTCGACCACGGCCAGCGCAATCATCGGCAAGGTATAGCCGGCCAGCATCAGCAGGTAATTGTTGGCCGTTCGCAGGTTCAGCGACAGGAACAGCAAAGTCCCGGTCCACAAGGCGATGGCGACGCTCAGCAACAAGGGTGACTGGACCAGTGGCGGCACCAGCAGTACTGCCCCACCAGCGCCGAGCAAGGTACCCAAGGCACGGTACAGGGCCTTGGAACTGGTCGGGCCGACGAAGGGGCTGGAGACGATGTAGACGGTGGCCATTGCCCAATACGGCCGTGGCAGCTGCATGAGCAAGGCGATGTACAAGGCGATCATCGAGGCAGCGAAGGTGCGTACCCCATAGAACCAGTCGCGGGCAGGCGGTACCGAACTGAAGAAGCCGTTCATGCCAGGTCACCTGGCGAAGGCTGGCTGGCATCCTCGAACGCCCGGATGACGCGCAAGGTGGCTTCCAGGTCGGCCTGGTCGATGCCGCCCAGGACCTCGCGGCGCAAGCGGGCCAGCTCGGTCTCGATCGAGTCGGCCAGTTTACGGCCTTCGCGGGTCAGGCTCAGGGCCTTGGCCCGCCGATCCGCCGGGTCTTCGCTGCGGCAGACCAGGCCAGCCTTGCACAGCTGGTCGAGCAGGCGGACCAGCGAGGGGCTTTCCAGACCAGCGGCCTGGGCCACGGCCACCTGGTGGACCCCGTCGCCCAGGCGCACGATCATCAGCAACGGCACGGCACAGGCCTCCGAGATGCCATAGGTGGTCAAGGCACCATGGCAGATGCGCCGCCAATGGCGAACGGCAACGACCATGCCGCTGCTGACTTTCAGGCGCAGTGCATCGAGGGACATTGGGCATCCGTTATTCATAGTTTGCTAACTATCAATATACCGTCATCATGCCCCCCATCGTCAACCGTTGGCGACAAGCGATCGTCTAGCGTCGAATCTGGTCCTTGAGCTTCATGCTCCACGCCAGATCGCTGCCAAGCAGGATCGCCTGGTCGCGCCAGTGCACATAGCGGACCTCGTCACTCTCGCCATAATGCACCGCCAACTCTTCGGCGGCCTGCATCACGCCGGCTCCCGCGGCAAGCTCCAGCCAGGACAGGGCCGCCAGCACGTCCGCCTCGACGTACAAGCCATGCAGCAACCTGTGCCCGACTTCGAAGCGACAACGCGCCTCGCCTCGCTGGGCACCTTGCAGGAACCAGCGATAGGCTTCGTGCTGGTCGATCTGCCAAGCAACAGCCGAATCGCAGACTTCTTCCTCGAACAGGTCGCCAAGCGTTGCCGCGGCGTGGTCGATGCCATGCTCGAACGCGCGCTGGTAGAAATACGCAGCCTGTGAATAAGACACTTCGACTCCTTTGCCGAAGTAATGCTGCTGGCCCAGGTTGAACCAGGCCGCCGCGCTGCCTTGCAGGGCAGCCATGCGCAACAGGCGGCCAGCCAGCTGGGGCTCGGCATGCCAGTACTTGCCATTGAGCCAGACCCAGCCCAGGTCGTTGAGCGCCGTTGCATGGCCGGCCAGTGCCTGACGACGCAGTTCGGCATAGATCGCCGGGATATCGGCCGCTTCGTCGAGCCGCTCGGCCAAGGTGAAGCGCCCTCCTAGCATGACCCGCTGGCTGGGCATGCCGACACCGCCGAACAGACGCTTGCGACCGGGGTGCGTGGCCAGGGGCACGATCCGCTCGGGGAGCAGGCGCCCCAGTAGCGGGTGGATGTTGCTGACAACCGACATGTTCATCCTCATTGAACGATCCCGTGGTCCCACCGCGGAGCCTGTGAACGGTGATTCTGCGGGTCCTGGCGACAAAACTTGTCGCGAACGAACCGGTACGAGGCAACCAATCGTCCGTTACTTGATCTGAGCCAGGCATGGCTAATTGCCATGTGTATTTCGTGAATCCATCCTATCGGCGCCAGCTCAGACGAGGACGTTACCTTTTGCCCCTTGCTACCACCCGCGCCACCCTCAGCCGCCAATGGGCGCTCCTGCGCCAGCTTCCCAGTCGCTCCCCCGGGATCACCAGTGCCGAACTGGTCTGGCGCCTGCGTGATGTAGGCTTTCACATCAGCAAGCGCACCGTGGAGCGTGACCTCAACGAGCTGTCGCTGATCTTCCCGCTGGAGCGCAACGACAAGAGCATTCCGTTCGGCTGGCATTGGTCCGCCAATGCTGGAGCAGAGCTGCGTGGCAATTTCGATCTGCACGGTTATCTGCGCAACCGTGCTCTACAAGCAGACAAGGAAGCGGGCATCGAGTTGCAGGCCTGGATCAGCGACGTCTTGGCCCGTCAGTTGCGCGATGCGCCCTTGGCCGCCGACATGCAGCTTACGGCCCTGGACCAGGGCCACCGGCTTCAAGCCACGGTGAGCGATGGTGTTTCCTTGCGCTGGTGGCTGCTCAGCCAGGGCGACGACCTGGTCGTCGAGCAGCCGTTGCCGCTGCGCGAGGAAATCGCGCGGATTCTGCGCAGCGCGGCTGCCCGTTACCTGCCGGCGGACTAGCGTGGCAGCTGTAATGCCTTGCTAGCGCTGCATGCCCCAACGGCGCACGGTGACACGCTCCAAGCTGTCGAACACCAGACCTTCCACCAACAGGCCGATCAGGATCACCAGCGCCAGGCCGGCGAAGACCTTGTCGGTATACAGCTCGTTGCGGTTCTGGAAGATGTACCAGCCCAGGCCGCCCTTGCCGCTACTGGCACCGAAGACCAGTTCGGCGGCGATCAATGTCCGCCAGGCGAAGGCCCAGCCAATCTTCAGCCCGGAGAGAATCGAGGGCAAGGCTGCCGGCACCAGGATGTACATGACCAGGCGCAGACCACGCAATCCATAGTTGCGCCCGGCCATGCGCAGGGTTTCCGAGACCCCGAGGAAACCGGCATAGGTGTTCAGCGCCAGGGCCCAGAGCACCGAATGCACGAGCACGAAGATCAGGCTGTTGTCGCCCAGGCCGAACCACAACAGGGCCAGCGGCAGCAGGGCGATCGCCGGGAGCGGGTTGAACATCGAGGTCAGGGTGCCGAGCAGGTCCCGACCCAGCTGGGTCGAGACGGCCAGGCTGGTCAGGCCGAACGCCAGGATGATGCCCAGCAGATAGCCTTTGAGCAGGATCACCAGCGAGACGCCGACCTTGGCTGGCAGCTCGCCCGTGGCCAGGCCCTCCCACAAGGCCGCGCTGGTCTGCACGAAGCCGGGCAGCAGCAGGTCGTTGCCTTGGTAGCGGGCAATGGCCTCCCAGGCCGCGGCAAGCACCAGCAGGATCACGGCCTTGCGCAACCAGCCTTGCTGCCAGAGCCGCTGCGCCAAGGGTAGACGGCGTTCTAGCGAGACACCAGGCAATGGTTCCAGCTGGACCTCGTATTCCTGTCTTGCAGGTCGAGTGGTCATGTGAAACTCCGGTCAGTAGGCGATGCGAATATCGCTGAGGTTCAAGGCAGGCTTTTGTTCCGGTGCCACGGCTTGGTCGAACAGCAGGTGATGGACACGCTGGGCGGCGGTCTGGAACCCGATGCCGCCCAGGCTGCCCAGGTCGTACTGATGGCTATGCACCTCGGCGCGGACGCGTCCGGGATGGGGTGACAACAGCAATATCCGGTTGCCGACCACCAGCGCCTCCTCGATGGAATGAGTCACGAACAGCAAAGTGAAGCGCACCTCTTCCCAAAGCAGCAGCAGCTCCTCCTGCATCTTGCGCCGGGTCAGTGCGTCGAGCGCGGCGAAAGGCTCATCCATCAGCAGGATCTTCGGCTGGGTGGCCAGCGCGCGGGCAATCGAAACCCGAGCCTTCATGCCTCCCGAAAGCGTATGGGGATAGGCATCGGCGAAGCCAGCCAGACCTACCTTGTGCAAGTAGTGCATGGCGCGTTCTTCGGCTTCCCTGCGTTTGAGCTTGCCGCCGACCAGCAGCGGAAAGACCACGTTCTGCCTGACCGTTTTCCAGGGCGGGAGCTGGTCGAATTCCTGGAACACCACGATACGATCAGGGCCTGGGCCCGTGACCCGGGCGCCTTCGAGCAGTATCTGGCCCTCGCTGGGCGCGATGAATCCGGCGACCGCCTTGAGCAAGGTGGACTTGCCGCAACCCGAGGGGCCGAGCAGGACGAAGCGATCGGCCTGGTCGATTTCGAAGCTGACCTGATGGGTAGCCCGCACCACACGTTGCGCGGTGCGGTACTCGAGGCTCAGGCGATCGACCTGCAGCAGCGATGAAGTCGCGACACGACTCAGGTTGCTGGCCGCGTGGCCTGGCAATGGAACGGACATGGGCTTCAGCTCCCCTGCAATGGGCGGTCGTCCTGGAAGAAATAGTCCTTCCATGATTCAGGCTTGTTCTTGATCGCGCCGACCCGGTAAAGGAACGCTGCCAGGGGGTAGGTATTCTTCGGCGTGATGGTGAATTCGTAGCGTGGATCGTCGATCAGCCGGATCAATGCTTCACGATCGATGCTGGCCTTGGTCACGCGGATATACGTATCGGCCGCGGCCGCCTTGTCATGCTGGGCGAAGTCCGCCGCCTCGGCCAAGGCATCGACGAACGCCCTGTAGGTCTTGGGGTTCTGCTCGCGGAATTTCTCGGTGGCCAGCAGCAAGGTTGGCGAGTTGGGCCCAAGCAGGTCATAGCTGTCGAGCACCACATGCACGTTCTTGTTGGCCAATACCTGGTCCTGGAACGGTGGGCTGGAAAAGTGGCCGTTGAGCTCCGTGCCGCCTGCCAGCAGCGCCGCGGTGGCATCGGGATGGGGTACGGCCAGGGTGTACTTGTCCAGGCGCGCGTATTGCTCGTCGCCCCACTGCTTCGCCGCGGCGTATTGCAGCAAGCGCGACTGCACCGAAACCCCCACCGCTGGCACGGCGATACGGTCCTTGTCGGAGATATCGGCGATGGTCTTGACGGCGGGATTGCTGCTGACCAGGCAGGTCGGGAAGTTGCCCAGCGAAGCCACTGCCTTGACGTTCTGCCGCCCCTTGGTGCGATCCCACACGGTCAGCAGCGGGCCGATGCCGGCCCCGGCGATATCCACCGAGCCGGACAGCAGCGCATCGTTGACCGCCGCTCCGCCGGACAACTGGGTCCAGTCCACTTCGATATCCAGCCCTTGCGCCTTGCCATGTTTTTCGATCAAGTGCTGGTCGCGGACGACATTGAGCAACAGGTAGACGATGCCGAACTGTTCGGCGATACGGATCTTGCCTTCCGCCTGGGCCACGCCAGGGACGACCAGGCTGCCGGTGGCCAGGCTGACGCCCAGGCCGATGCTCGCCGCCAGGCGGCTGATGGATTTGCGCATGGTGTCGACTCCTGGTCTTCAGAACGGGGCATCGCCCTGGATGGTGGTGCGATACAGCTTGCGTCGCAGGTGGGCGGGGCAGCCGGTGGCCAGGTGGATCAGCGAACGGTTGTCCCAGAACACCAAGTCGTGGGCTTGCCACTGATGGCGGTAGACGTTCTGCTCGAGCACGCTCAGGGCGTGAAGCTGCTGCAGGACATCACGACTTTCGTCCTCAGGCAGGCCAATGATGCGCGTGGTGAACCCTTCGCTAACGAACAACGCCTTGCGGCCAGTCTCCGGATGCGTGCGCACGATCGGATGAATCACCTCCCGTACCTGGGCCAGCTGGTCGGCGGTCAAGGTCGGGCGCCAGTTGCCTTCGAACTTGGTTTCGGCATAGCGGGCGGTATAGGAATGCGCCGCGCTACGCCCTTGCACGACCTTGCGCAGCGCTTGCGGCACGGCGTCCCAGGCCCTGTGCATGTCGGCAAAGAGCGTGTCGCCGCCTTCGCTCGGAAGCTCCTGTGCATGCAGCATCGAACCCAGGCTTGGCAGCTCCTTGTAGGACAGGTCCGAATGCCAGAACTTGCCAGCATCGCCGAGGCCTAGGTTGCGGCCATCCTCGACGATGTTCGAAACGATCAGGATTTCCGGATGCCCTTCGAGCAGGAACTGCTTGAGTACATGGATCTGCAGCTCGCCGAAGCGCCGACTGAAGGCGATGTGCTGGGCAGGGGTGATGTGCTGATCGCGCAAGACCAGGACGTGGTGGTCCAGATGAGCGCGGTGAATACGGGCGAAATCCTCGGCACCGATCGGTCTGGCCAGGTCCAGGCCATTCACCTCGGCACCGACGGCCGCTGGGAAAGGACGAATCTCGAAGGTTTGCGGCGGTGCGCTGTCGTTGAACGACAAGGCGTTGAAGGCAGCTGACATTTCTCACTCCCACGCAGTGCGCGACCAGGCGCGCATCGATCAGAAACTCACAGGGTTTCCCTGTATCGGTTCAAGTCGTGCGGCGCGCCGATTGGTCGGCAGGTACGCAGTGAGAAAGACTATAATCGCATAAGTATGTTTATTTAAATACCTTTAAGAAATAAGCATATGAGCCTGGACGCTACAGCCTGGCAAGGCTCCACGCTGCCCGCCCATTGCTCGACCACCCTTCGCACCAGCGTGCCCGGCTGGCCTCTCAACGTTCCCTCAACGCCTCGGAGCGCGCCTTGATGATGGGCTTGAGCAGATAGTCCATGATGGTCTTCTTGCCGGTCATGATGTCCACCGAAGCCACCATGCCAGGGATGATCAGCAAGGGCTTCTCGTCCGTTCCCAGATGACTGCGATCGGTGCGCAACTTGATCAGGTAGTAGGTGGTCTTCTTGTCCTCATCGGTGATGGTATCGGCACCGATCTGCTCGAGCTTGGCCTTGAGCCCGCCATAAATGGTGTAGTCATAGGCAGTGAACTTGATCGTGGCTTCCTGGCCAGGATGCAGGAAGGCGATATCCTTGGGCAGGATCCTGGCTTCGATCACCAGGGTATCGTCCAAGGGCACGATCTCGATGATGTCGCTGCCTGGCTGGATCACGCCACCAATGGTGTTGACCAGCAATTGCTTGACCACGCCGCGTACAGGCGAAGTGACCATGGTGCGGTTGACCCGGTCATCGAGGGCCTTGCTGGTCGCGGTAGCCTTGTTCAGCTCGGTGCGCGCCTCGTTGAGTTGGGTCAGCGCCTCGCTCCTGAACTTGCCTCGGGTCTCCTCGATCTTGCTGGCCACTTCCTTGATCGCGGCCTCGGCGCGCGGGATGGCCAAGGCGGTCGCATCGAGCTGGCCACGGTTTTCCACCTCCGCCCGGCGCAGGCGCAACACCTCGACCTGGGAGATCGCCCCCTTTGCCACCAGCGGCTCGGACATGGAGATCTCCTGGCGTAGCAGTTGCAGGCTGTTGGCGTACTGGGCGCGCTTGGAGGTGAACTCGCGCAGCTCCTGCTGACGCTGCACCAGTTGCTGCTCCAGCCCACCGATTTCGTCGTGCAGTTGCTGGCGGCGGCTCTGATACAGCGATTCCTCGCTAGCCGCCTGGCTCGGCGCAGCCTTGCGCAACTCTTCCTCGATCTTCAGCGGGCGGTCTTCGACCTCGGCGCTCAGTCGTTCGACACGCAGGGCCATGGCCAGTCGATCGGCTTCGGTCTCGCCGACGTTCGAAGCGAAGCGCGTGTCGTCCAGGCGCAGCAAGGGGTCACCGACCTCGACGATCTGGCCTTCCTTGGCGTAGATCTCGGCGACGATACCGCCTTCCAGGTTCTGGATCTTCTGTACCTTGGAAGATGGAATGGCCTTGCCTTCGCCGCGCGTGACCTCGTCGATCTGGGCGAAACTGGCCCAGACGATCAGAAACAGGAAGAAGGCGATGACGCCCCAAATGGTCAGGCGCACCACACGCGGCGCGTCTTCGATGACCGCTTTCTTGACCTCAGGCAGCGGCTGGCCGCTGAGCGAGTCCGAGCCTTTGAAATAGCGGCGCAGGCTGCTCCTGATCTGTCCTATGTCCAGTTTACGCGACACTGATCTGCCCCTTCTTCAGCGCATCCATGACAGCTGCCTTCGGCCCGTCCGCAACGATTTGCCCGCGGTCGATGACGATCAGGCGGTCCACCAGCGACAGCAGCGAGGCCCGGTGGGTGACCAGCAGGACGGTCTTGTTTTCGATGACAGCTTGCAGACGCTGTTTCAGCCGCTCCTCGCCCGTGTTGTCCATGGCCGCGGTAGGCTCGTCGAGCAACAGGATCTGCGGGTTGAGCAAGAGTGCCCGGGCCAGCGCGACGTTCTGGCGCTGACCGCCGGAGAGGTTCTGCCCGCGCTCGCCGACCTGCAGCTCATAGCCTTCCGGGTGCAGGCGGGCAAACTCGTGCACACCGGCCAGTTCGGCAGCTTGCAGGACCAGCTCGTCTTCGATGTAACGTGCGCCGCTGACCAGGTTGTCGCGCAAGGTACCGGCCAGCAGCTGGATATCCTGCGGAACGTAGCCCAGGTTGTGGCGCAGCTCGCTGACGTCGATCTGGCGAATGTCGACACCGTCGATCAGCAGCGAGCCGCCATCGGGCTCGTAAAGGCCGACGATCAGCTTGGCCAGCGAGCTCTTGCCCGAGCCGCTACGGCCGATGATGCCCACCTTCTCACCCGGCCGGATCACCAGGTTGATCCCCTTGAGCGCCATGTTCTGCTGGTTCGGATAGGTGAAGTCGACGCCACGGAATTCCACGGCGCCTTGCAATACCTGGCGGCTCAGCGGCCGCTCCTCGAAGTTGCGCTCCTGCGGCAGCTCCATCATCTGGTTGGTCGCGCTCATGGTGACCTTGGCCTGCTGGTAGCGAGCCAGCAGGCCGTTCAGTTGTCCCAGCGGCCCGAGGGCGCGGCCGCTGAGCATGTAGCAGGCGACCAGGCCACCCATGCTGAGGTTGCCATCGATGATCAGGTAGACCCCTACGCAGATCATCGCCACGCCAGCCAGTTGCTGGATGAGCAGGGTGATGTTCATGGCCAGGCCGGAGAGCATCTTGACGCGCAGCTCCAGGCGGCTGAGGGTGCCGAGGGTCTGCTCCCACATGTACTGGCGCTCGCTTTCGGCGTTGTTGACCTTGACCGCATCGAGGCCGGCCAGCGTCTCGATCAGGCTCGATTGACGTTCGGAAGCCAGGGCCATGGTTCTTTCCATGGTCGCCATCAGGGGCTTTTGCAAGGCGTAGCCGATACCCAGCGCCAATGGGAAAGCGATGATCGGTATCCACACCAGGTGTCCACCGATGATGGCGATGACCAGCAGGATCAGCACCGTGAACGGCAGATCGATGAGGCTGGTCAACGTCAGCGAGGCGAGAAAGTCCCGCAGCCCCTGAAACTCATGGATGTTCTGGGCGAAGCTGCCGACCCGCGCAGGCCGGTATTTCATGGACATGCCGACGATCCGTTCGAACAAGGTGGCCGAGATGATCAGGTCGGTCTTCTTGCCGGCCAGGTCCAGGCACAGGCTGCGCAAGCCCTTGAGGATCAGGTCGAATACATAGGCCCCGGTAATGCCTATGGCCAGCACCCACAAGGTGGAGGTGGCCTGGTTCGGGACGACGCGGTCGTACACGTTCATGACGAACAGCGGCGCGGCCAGGGCGATCAGGTTGATCACCAGGCTGGCGGCAATGGCATCGATGTACAGCCAGCGACTGCGCATCAAGGTGTCGCGGAACCATGACCGGGCCCGAGGGATCAGGTTGCCGTGGTTGACGTCGAACTTGTGCTGGGGCTGGGCGAAGAAGACCCGGCCACTGTATTCGTCGAGCAGCTTCTGGCGACTGATCCGTACTTCACCGCCATCGCTCTCGCTGAGCAGCAGGCGCGCGATGTCGGCGCTTTCCCAGCCCAGCAGCACGGCGCTGCGGCCATCCTTGAGCAACAGCATCGCCGGCATGGCGATACCGGGGATCTGCTCGAGCTTGCGTTGCAGCAGACGCCCCTGCAGGCCCGCCCTGGCAGCGGCGCGAGGCAGCAGCTCGGGAGTGAGCCGTTGCGAGGGAAGCGGCAACCCAGTGGTCAACATGGCTCGGCTGGCGGGCCGCTGATGCAAGACGCACAGTGTCAGGAGACTGTCCAGTAATGGATCGTCATGCTGACTACGTGGATCATGGCTGAGTTGGACTCGACTGACTTCAGATTCCACGCGGTGCTCTCTATTCCTTGCGTTGGTATGGCCAGCAGAGCCACGAGCCGCGGCCCGCATGCTCCCCTGGATGAGTCATTCCTCGGAAAGCCTGTAACTGACCCAAGGCCAGGCAGGCTACCGTCGTTCTACCTTTAACCTGCTGACGACCAATGTCAGACAGGGTTCATTTTTCCAGTGATCGTTTGCCCATCAGCTCGGCTAGACGGCCACGCTCGTTCACTGCTGGCAAAACCATGTCACTGCAAGACTAACCTTGGATAGCTCCAGCGCAAGCGTCAAATGCGCTCAGCTTGCTCTAGGACGGCAGTCACCGCCCGATCAATCCTGCGACGAGCGTTTGACGGACTGATCTGGACGGAAGATTCATGCCAGTCCGTACGCCAGTCGGCTCAAGGACCATCAACAGGGTCAGATAGTTTACTCGTGGCAGTCGGATCGTTGACGCCTCTTGCCGTAAATCTTGACGCGAAGCCAACAAGAACTCTCTAACCCACCACTTGTCGGAAACATGCAAGGCTAATTTCCTTATTGAACAAACCCTTATGAAACATGGACCTGCTCGCTTCGGCGGGCAGCCCATTCAGGCAAGGTTTGTGCTTGAAGTCGACCATTTGATAAGCCCGTGCGACAGCCGTTTCATGGGCGAGACAGCGGGCCTGTAACCGTACGTCCGAAACCCTGTCTAAAGCTAGCTGAAGCGCCCTGGAAAGCGGGTTTTGCAGACGAATATCAATGTGATATTACCTTGCCAATTGATTACGATACTTTTTATGAGGTCAATACTTTGGCAGGGGCTCTACGCACCGTTATTGCTGCCATTATATTGACGGAAAAAAGCGTCAAACTTTTTGATCATTCCATCGAAAAGCGGCTTTACGCCAGCTGGAGCATGGAAGCCAAGTAAAAGGTCACCCGGAGAATCCAATGAGCAGTGTTGTTGCCATCGTCAAAAGCATTGTTGGCCAAGTCATCGCAGTTTCTCCAGAAGGTATTCGGCGGGTGCTCGTCGAGGGTGACCGTCTGTTTGCTGGCGAACAGGTCCTGACGGGGCCAGGTGGTGCCGTCACGCTGGAACTGGCCGATGGCCGCATGCTCGACCTTGGTCGCGATTCCCAATGGAGCGCCGACGCGCCTGCCAGCAGTACCGACTTGAGTGCCGCCACTGCCCAGAGCGCGCCCTCGGTCGAAGAACTCCAACAAGCCATTGCCGCCGGTGCCGACCCGACCACCGACCTCGAAGCGCCAGCCGCCGGACCTGGAAACCCGGGTACCGGAGGCGCCGCCGGTGGCGGGCATACCTTCGTCATCCAGGAGGAAACCGCCGGTGTGGTAGACCCTACCGTGGGCTACCCGACCGAAGGCCTGAGCTCCGGAGCCACACTGCAGGCCCAGGAAATCGGTGGCGTGGACGGCAATGGCGCCACGGCAGCCGCCACGCCCACGCCGGTACCTGCAACCACCGCAGTGGCACTCAGCGCGACACCGTCGATCACCGAGGCCGGTGGGGTTGTCGTGTATACCGCGACGGTCGGCCAGGCACCATCCAGTGACCTGACAGTCACTCTGTCCAACGGGGCCACGATCATCATTGGCGCGGGCCAGACCAGTGGCTCGGTGAACGTCGACATCGCTGCAAACGACACGGTCTACATCGATGGCAGCGAGATTTCCGCCACCATTACCGGCGCCAGCGGTGGCGGCTTGACAGTCAATATCGACGATACGCCAGCAGTGACCCAGATCACGGATACCATCGACACCACGGTGATCAGTCTTGCGGCTAACCCGAGCGTGACCGAAGGCGGCGTGATCACCTATACCGCCACCCTGTCCAATCCAGCCCAGACTGCCGTCACGGTCACCCTTTCCAATGGCCAGGTCATCACCATTGCCGCAGGTGCCAGCAGCGGTTCGGTCGACTTCCAGACCCCAGCGAACAACGTCTACGTCAATGGCGGTACGCTCAGCGCCACGATCACGGCTGCCACAGGTGGCAATTTCGAGAACCTGGTAGCTGATCCGGCAGCAGCAACCACCGTGATCGCTGATTCGGTCGACATCACCCCGGCGACCCTGACCGCCACGCCTTCGGTCACCGAAGGTGGTGTGATCACTTATACCGTCACTCTGGGCAACCCGGCGCAGACCCCGGTGACCGTCACCTTGTCCAATGGCCAAACCATTACGGTCGGTGCCGGCCAGACTACCGGCAGCGTGGACTTCCAGACGCCAGCCAACGACGTCTACGTCAACGGCAGCACCGTCACGACCAGTATCACCGGCGCCACCGGCGGCAACTTCGAGAACCTGGTACCGAATCCGGCGCCGGTCAGCACTGCCATCGGTGACTCGATCGACACCACCACGGCGACCCTGACCGCCACACCTTCAGTCACCGAAGGTGGTGTGATCACTTATACCGTCACTCTGGGCAACCCGGCGCAGACCCCGGTGACCGTCACCTTGTCCAACGGCCAGACCATTACGGTTAATGCTGGCCAGACCACCGGCAGCGTCGATTTCCAGACCCCGGCCAATGATGTCTATGTGAACGGCAGCACGGTGACCACATCGATCACGGGTGCGACGGGTGGCAACTTCGAGAACCTGGTGCCGAACCCGGCGCCGGTCAACACCGCCATCGGCGATTCGATCGACACCACCACCGCCACGCTGACAGCTACCCCGAGCGTGACCGAAGGCGGCGTGATCACCTACACCGTCACCCTGGGCAACCCGGCACAGACCCCGGTCACCGTGACCCTGTCCAATGGCCAGACCATTACCGTCGGTGCTGGCCAGACCACTGGCAGCGTGGACTTCCAGACTCCGGCCAACGACGTCTACGTCAATGGCAGCACGGTCACGACCAGTATCACCGGCGCCACCGGCGGCAACTTCGAGAACCTGGTGCCGAACCCGGCACCGGTCAGCACCGCCATTGGCGACTCGATCGACACCACCACGGCCACGCTGACGGCCACACCTTCGGTCACCGAAGGCGGCGTCATTACCTATACCGTGACCTTGGGCAACCCGGCGCAGAC
>NZ_JADNYP010000018.1 GCF_015680705.1 Pseudomonas fulva
TTTTCCAGTTTCTTTAGGCGGGGGGGGGCGGGGGGGCCCCTGCGTCGAGGTCCCGGCCGGCCCGTTCCGTCGTTACGGCCCGTGGCTTGCCGCCCGGACGTCGTAGCGGTTTTCCGTCGAACGTGACGCAAGGCACCCGCGCTTGGGGCATAATGCGCACTTGTCTCATGGGGCAACCATCCTTACAGCCCCGTTTTCTTCCCTCGTCCGCAGGGTCCAAGCGCTCATGATCAAATCGCTCCGCCCATTGTTGCTCGCCGGCCTGCTTCTGCCACTGGCGCTCCCCTCTCACGCCGCTCCCGTCAACACCACTCTGCCGCCCAAGGTGCAACAGGCCCTCAAGGCCAACAAGCTGCAGGATTCGGCCCTGTCGCTGGTGATGTTGCCGCTCGACGGCCCGGGCACGCCCACGGTGTTCAATGCCGATGTGTCGGTCAACCCGGCGTCGACCATGAAACTGGTCACCACCTACGCGGCCCTGGAGCTGCTGGGTCCGACCTTCCAGTGGAAGACCGAATTCTTCACCGATGGCCAGTTGAGCAACGGCGTGTTGGCCGGCAACCTCTACCTCAAGGGTGGTGGCGATCCGAAGCTGAACATGGAAAAGCTCTGGCTGCTGATGCGAGACCTGCGCGCCAATGGCGTACGAACGATCAGCGGCGACCTGGTGCTCGATCGCAGTCATTTCGTGCAGCCCAACCTGCCGCAGTTCGTTGACGATGGCGGCGACCTCAACAAGCCGTTCCTGGTCAAGCCCGACTCGCTGCTGGTCAATCTCAAGGCCTTGCGCTTCGTGGCGCGCAACGATGGCGGCAAGGTCCTGGTGTCGGTCGAGCCTCCGATCGCCAACATTCGCATCGACAACCAGGTCAAGGCGATCGCCTCCCGGCAATGCTCGGGCGAAGTACGCTACAACCCGGTGACCGAGGCCAATGGGGTCAGCGTGGTGGTCACTGGCCAGCTCGGCGAAGGGTGCAATTCGCAGACCTACCTGTCGCTGCTGGATCATCCAACCTATGCTGCCGGCGCGGTGCGGGCGATCTGGAGCGAACTGGGGGGCACCATCCAGGGCCGCGATCGCGTCGAGAACGTGCCCAAGGATGCGCGCCTGCTGGCCCGCGCCTTTTCTCCCGACCTGGTCGAAGTGATCCGCGACATCAACAAATACAGCAACAACACCATGGCCCAGCAATTGTTCCTCAGCCTGGGCGCGCAGTTTCGCACCGATGCCGATGGCGACGATGCCAGGGCCGCGCAGCGGGTGATCCGGCAATGGCTGGCGCGCAAGGGCATCACGGCGCCTCATCTGGTGATGGAGAACGGCTCGGGCCTGTCGCGCGCCGAACGGGTCAGCACACGCGAGATGGCGGCCTTGTTGCAGGCGGCCTGGAAGAGCCCCTATGCGGCCGAATTCATCAGCTCCATGCCCCTGGTAGGCATGGACGGCACCATGCGCAAGCGCCTCAAGCGCACCGCGGTGACTGGCGAAGGCCATATCAAGACCGGCACGCTCAATACCGTGCGTGCCATCGCGGGCTTCAGTCGGGACAACAATGGCCATACCTGGGCAGTGGCCGCGATCCTCAACGACCCCAAACCCTGGGGCGCTGCGGCGGTACTCGATCAGGTGCTGCTGGACTTGCACCGCCAGCCCGGCCTTGGCTCCAGCACGGTGAGCAACAAGCCCTGACCGGCCCTGGCACGTCCCGCTGCCGGCACGCTGCGCCCGGGACGGGCAACGGTTCAGGCGGGTTCGACCTCGACCCGGTCGCGCCCGGCCTGCTTGGCGGCATAGACCAGCGCATCGGCCCTGAGCAGCAGAGAGTCGATCCCTTCGCCAAGCCGCCAGCCAACCACGCCGAAGCTGGCCGTGACCTGCCCTACGCCCTCCACCGCGGCGCCGCGCACGCCCTGCCACAGTTGCAGCGCCAGACAGCGCGCCTGTTCTGCGCTACTGCCGGGGCACAGGACGATGAATTCCTCGCCACCCAGGCGGCAGAAAACATCGCTGCGTCGCAGGCGCGCACCGATGCTCTGACACAGGCTGAGCAGCACCTGGTCGCCAGCGGCATGGCCGAATCGATCGTTGATGCGCTTGAAATGGTCGACATCCAACATGATCACCGCCAGGTCCAGCCCATCTCGCCTGGCTCGTTCCAGCTCGTGCTCGATCCGCTGCTCAAAGTAGCGCCGGTTGTACACGCCGGTCAGCGCGTCGGTGATGGACAGGGTCCGCAGCTCCTCTTCGACGCGCTTGAGATCGGAAATGTCGCTTAGGTAGCCATGCCATAGCGTACCGCCGCCCTCGACGCGCTCTGGGGTCGCCTCGCCCCTGACCCAGCGCGTCCCGGACTCGGGCAGCAGCACCCGATACTCCTCTCGCCATGGCGCAAGGTCCCGGGCGGACTGGACGATGGAAGCCGCTACCCGCGCCTGGTCGTCAGGATGGATACGCTCGAACACGGCCGAGCCATCCTCGCGCAACAACCTGGGCTCGATTTCGTAGATGTCGCGCAAGCCTTCGCTGGCATAGCTGAAACAGCAACTGCCATCAGGGAAACGGCGGAACTGATAGATCCCCCCTGGCACCTGGGCGCTGAGCTTCTCCAGCAAGCGGTCACGCTCGGCCAACGCCTCATGACTGCGCCGGCGCTCGGTGACATCGATGCAAATGGCCAGGTGTCCCGACCAGAGGCCCTGCTCATCGAATACCGCCGTCACCAGCATGTTCGCCAGCAACCGGGAGCCGTCCTTGCGTACCAGCGTCCATTCGCCTGGCTCCCCTCCGGCGCGCTGCGCGGTTTCGGCGAACATCGCCTGGCCAGGCGCGATCTGTCGTCCATAGCGCAGGCTCAGTATCCGCGCGCGACGCTCCAGCTCCTGCGGCTCGACCAGGTCGCCGAGCGTCAGACACCCGACCGCCTCGCCCGCCGAATACCCCAGCATGCGTTCGGCACCGGCATTGAAGGTGCTGACCACGCCCTTGAGCGTCGTGGCGATGATCGCCACCTGGGTGGCCGCGTCGAGCACGCTGCGCAATCGATGATCCGCGTCGCGCAAGGCCTGTTCACTGAGCTGGAGTTCGGCGGTACGTTGCGCGATCACGCCCAAGGCTCGTTGGCGCTGGCTGAGCAGGCGGTACAGCAAGCCCCCCGCGAGCAGGCTCAACAGACCACCCAGCACACTGGTGATCGCGACCAGCGCCGAGCGATTGTGCCGGAGGAAGACCAGGCTGGGCCGGATGACCAGTTCATACTGCCGGTTCGCGACGGGCAAAAGGCGTCTGCTGCTCAGGTCCAGGGTGGCAGGCGTATTGGGCGAGACATACAGTGCCTGACCCACCGCGCCATTGGAGACATCGTACAGACGCAGCGCCAAATCCTCGTCCGCCCCGCCTGGAAACCGGTTGCCCATCAGTTCGGCAAGATTCGCCAGCGCAAACACGTAGCCGGCGGGAGGTGCCGCGCCTGACGTGGCAGGCATCACCGGCGCGAGCAGCATCAGCGTGGCGCCCTGTTCGGCACCCGTGAAAGTCAAGGGTGCCGCAACGGCCGGGCCTGCTGTCGCCTCGGCCTGGCCAAGCGCCGTCGCTACGGTTTCGATCCCACGAAGATCGCGACCGACCAGCGATGCCTGCGCACCGGCTGGCTCGACATACTGCACCGGATAGTGACGACTGCGTGCTGGCGCAGGCACCTCGAGCCGCTGCGCCGACTCGACACGCGGCGCCCATCCATAGGCGAAACCCGTGTGCAGCGAGCCACGGACAAAGCCTGCGAACGTGTCAAGATCGCCTACATCCAAATAGCTCAGGAACCCCCGCAAGCTGTCCAGACTAACGGCTTGCCTGGCCAGGCGCTCGGCAACCTGGCTGTGTCGCTCGTTCGCCAGCAGGTCGAAACGCTGATGCAGCTGCTGCTGGGACAACCCATGGGCAGTCATGGCCACTGCTGCGGTCAACAGCCCGCCAGCCACCGCCGCGCCCAATGCAGCCATCCAGGGCGAAAGCGACTCGCTGGCGAAGCCGAGCATCTTCGAACGTGCGCCATACCTGGGCATAAAGCTTTCTCGACGGGTCAGCGCCCTGTACCTCCATGGTTCCCGCGGCCTTTATAACCACTGGCTACCACCGCTGCAACAGCTGGCGCCTCAGCGCAGCCGCAGGCTCCAGGCACGATGGATCTTCGGGTTGCGCGCAAAGTCCGGGTCGAGCGTGTGGCGGCTGATTTCTTCCACGGCATAGCGTTCGGCCAGATGCGGATCGAGTTCGAAGCGACGGAAGTTGTTGGAAAAATAAAGCACGCCGCCAGGCGCCAGGCGCGCCATGGCCAGGTCGAGCAGTTGCACATGATCGCGCTGCACATCGAACACCCCTTCCATGCGCTTGGAATTGGAAAAGGTCGGTGGATCGATGAAGATCAGGTCGTAGCTGTCCCGGCAGGCTTGCAGCCAGGCCATCACGTCGCCTTGTTCCAGGCGGTGGCGATCGGAAAAGCCGTTGAGCGAAAGATTGCGACGCGCCCAGTCCAGGTAGGTGCGGGACAGGTCGACGCTGGTGGTTTCCCGTGCCCCGCCCTTGGCCGCGTGCACCGTTGCCGTGGCGGTGTAGCAGAACAGGTTGAGGAATCGCTTGCCGGCGGCCTCGCGCTGGATACGCATGCGCATCGGCCGATGGTCAAGGAACAGGCCGGTATCGAGGTAGTCGGTCAGGTTGACCAGCAGCTTGGCACCACCTTCGTCGACCTCCATGAACTGCCCCTGGCTCGCCTGGCGCTGATACTGGCGAGTACCGGTCTGCCGCTCGCGACGCTTGAGCACCACCCGCCCCGCAGGCACGCCCAGCGCCTGCGGAATCGCCGCCAGGGCATCGAGCAGACGAGCCTGGGCCTTGTCCGGGTCGACCGAGCGCGGCGCAGCGTATTCCTGCACATGCACCCAGTCCTGGTACAGATCGACCGCCAGGGCATATTCAGGCATGTCGGCATCGTAGAGACGATAACAGCCTACCTGCTCGCGCCGGGCCCACTTGCCCAGTTGCCTGGCATTCTTCTGCAGGCGGTTGGCGAACATCTGCGCGCCTTCGCTCAGGCGTGCCGGCTCGCTAGCGGTCGATGCCTGGACAGGCTCGTGCCCAGGCGTCGGGGCCGACCGCTGGCGCTCACCCGTCACGAACTGGTCAGGCTGAACCTTGATCAGGAGCAGCTTGCAAGGCAGTGCGCCGTTCCAGAAGGCGTACTGCTTGTGGCTGCGCAGGCCCATGCGCTTGCCCAGCTCCGGAGCGCCGGTAAAGACGGCCGCCTCCCAGCCCATGCATGCCTGGCGCAGACGCTCGCCAAGGTTCTGGTAGAGATACAGCAAGCTGGCCTCGTCGCCCAGCCGCTCGCCGTAGGGCGGGTTGCAGATCACCAGGCCTTTCTGGTTCTGGTCCGGGCGTGGTTCGAAGGTGCCGACTTCACCCTGGTAGATCTTGACCCAGTCGCCCAGGCCGGCGCGCTCGACGTTGTTGCGTCCAGGCTGGATCAGGCGCGGATCGGCTTCGTAGCCACGAATCCACGACGCCGGTCGGGCCTTGCCGGCTTCGGCGCGGGCCTGCGCCTGGTCATGCACCTTGCGCCACAGCGCCGGCACGTGGCCAAGCCAGCCGCTGAAGCCCCAGCGTTCGCGCTTGAGGTTGGGAGCGATATCGGCTGCCATCATGGCGGCCTCGACCAGGAACGTCCCGACGCCACACATCGGGTCGGCTAGTGCGCCACCGGCGGCGGCGATCCGTGGCCAACCGGCCCGGATCAGCACCGCCGCGGCAAGGTTTTCCTTGAGCGGCGCGGCGCCCTGCTGCAGGCGGTAACCACGTTGATGCAAGCTGTGCCCGGACAGATCCAACGACAGGATCGCCTCGCCCCGCTCCAGACGCAGATGGACCCGCACGTCAGGGTCGAGCTTGTCCACCGAAGGCCGTCGGCCGTCACGGTCGCGAAGCTTGTCGACGATGGCGTCCTTGACCTTGAGCGCGCCGAAATGAGTGTTGTCGATGCCCGAGCCATGGCCGCTGAACTCTACCGCCAGCGTCCCATCGGCGGCTAGGTGGTCCTGCCAGTCGACGTCATGCACGCCTTGATACAAGTCGTCGGCGTTGCTCATGGTGAAGCGCTCGAGCACCAGCAGCACGCGGTTGGCCAGGCGCGACCAGAGACATAGCCGATAGGCCGTCTCCATGTCGCCCGCACCACGGATCGCCGAGGTATGTTCACGCACATCGAGCAGGCCGAGGCCGCGGGCTTCTTCCGCGAGCAAGCCTTCGAGGCCCTTGGGGCAGGTTAGGTAGAGTTCGTAGCGATCCGACATGACAAATCCAGGCCTTTGGTGGCTGTAGGGGACCAGGCGCGCACGCCTGGCCGATGTTTGCCCGGTTGCCTTTCCAGGGACATCCGGGTGGCGTCCCGAAGCCGGGAGCGCCAGTGCCAGGGGCACAAGGGGCCGAGCCCCTTGGATCGCCCAGCGAGAAAAAAATTTCCGCAAGCAGGGCCAAAGCGACCCTTCGTCGTATTACCCGATGCTGGCTACTCTTCCAAAGCAATGATAGCTATATGCCTTGATCCGCGCTCAAACCCAGCACCTAGAGGGATATCATCGCAATAGAGTTGCGACTCATTTACTTACTTATCCTTTCATCCACTGAAAGGTTACGTCCTTATGACAAATCGATCATTCACACCGCAGGATGCATTGGTTAGAACTGACCCAGGTCGTCTTGCAACAGGGCGACACCATGCTCGCCACGCCGGCAGCGAGCATACACCGGCAGAACGATTCTGCCCGGCCTCGCAGAGGCCGACGGGACATTACAGTCAACAAGTGAGGGCAATACCCTATGAGAAGACTTAAGCGTGATCCGTTGGAAAGAGCATATTCACGTGGCTACCAGTATGGGGTCACCGGCAAATCCCGCGAGCTGTGCCCCTTCAGCCTGCCGTCCGTACGCCAGGCATGGATCAACGGTTGGCGCGAAGGCCGCGGGGACAACTGGGACGGCATGACCGGCACGGCTGGCATCCACAGACTCAACGAAAATCACGCCGTTGGCTGAGCGAGGTTCTGACATTCATCCACCATGCACGCCCTGATTGGGCGGCGGGCTGATGCCCAGGGCCCCTCCATGGGGCCCTTTCGCTCCACTTCTCAGCGCCGAATGGCCGCGATGGCATCCACCGATTCGCGGATCAACGCCGGCCCCTTGTAGATGAACCCCGAATAGATCTGCACCAGGCTGGCCCCCGCCGTGATCTTTTCGGCGGCATGCCTGCCCTCGGTGATGCCGCCAGCGGCGATGATCGGCATTCTCCCAGCCAGTTCACCCGCCAGGATCCTCACCGTGTGGGTGCTCCTCTCAAATACCGGTGCGCCGGACAGCCCGCCTGCCTCATCGCTGAACGGCAAGCCTTCGACACCTTCGCGTGCGAGAGTGGTATTGGTGGCTATTACCGCGTCCATGCCCGAGTCAAGCAAGGCAGCGGCCACCAGTGCCGTTTCTTCATCCGTCATGTCAGGTGCGATCTTGATCGCCAACGGCACTCGCCGGCCGTGCACGAGCGCCAGCTGTTCGCGCCGGACCGCCAGGGCATCGAGAAGCTGCTTGAGCGAATCGCCGAACTGCAACGTACGCAGCCCCGGCGTGTTCGGCGAGCTGACGTTGACCGTCACGTAGCTGGCTTCAGCGTAGACCTTGTCCAGGCAGACCAGGTAGTCGTCCACCGCGCGCTCGACCGGCGTGTCGAAGTTCTTGCCGATGTTGATGCCCAGGACACCGTCATGACGTGAAGCCCGTACCCGTGACAGCAGGTGGTCGACACCCAGGTTGTTGAAGCCCATGCGGTTGATGATCGCCGTCGCCTGCGGCAGGCGGAACAGCCGCGGCCTGGGATTGCCTGGTTGCGGACGCGGCGTGACGGTGCCGATCTCGAGGAAACCGAAACCGAGCTGGGCGAAGCCGTCGATGGCCGTGCCATTCTTGTCCAGGCCCGCGGCCAACCCGACCGGATTGGCAAACTCGAGCCCCATGACCGTGACCGGCAGGGCCGAGGGCTGCTTGCACAGCAGGCCGTTGAGCCCGAGCCGGCCACCGGCACCGATCAGGTCCAGCGACAGGTCGTGGGAGGTTTCCGGAGAAAGCTTGAACAGTAGCTGGCGGGCCAGGTTATACATGGGCATAGGGGATTCGAGGTGAATGAAGGGGCGATTATAGCCAGCACGTGGCGCCGACGACAGGGTCGCTTGGCATAGGGTGGCCATGCAGCACATGCGCTTGGCAGCGGGGCGGACTCCAGTGGCCAGGTTACGGCCTGCCAGGCGGCGCCTGGCGCAGGCTCTGGCATCTGAAAAAGAAGAACCCGGCCGAGGCCGGGTTCTTTTCAAGCATCAAACCAATTACTTGGCCTGGGCTTCGACCTGAGCTTCAACGCGACGGTTGATGGCACGGCCTTCCTCGGTAGCGTTGTCGGCAACCGGACGGCTCTCACCGTAGCCAACCGAGTCGATACGGCTGGACTCTACGCCGTACTGCTGGGTCAGCACTTGCTTGACAGCGTTGGCGCGACGCTCGGACAGCTTCTGGTTGTAAGCATCCGGGCCGACGGAGTCAGTGTGACCTTCGACGGTGGTGGTGGTTTGCGGGTACTGCTTCATGAAGTCAGCCAGGTTCTTGATGTCACCGTAGCTGTTCGGCTTGACGACCGACTTGTCGAAGTCGAACTTGACGTCCAGCTCGACACGTACGACTTCGGCTACAGCCGGGCAGCCGTCGGCGTCAACGGTAACGTTGGCCGGGGTGTCAGGGCACTTGTCGACGTTGTCGCAAACACCGTCGTTGTCGCTGTCGGAGCAGACTTCGGCGACCGGAGCCGGAGCCACTGGAGCAGGCTCGGCGGTCTTCGGGCTGCCGCCGAAGTTCAGGCCGACGCCAACGCTCGGTGCCCACTCGGTGTCACCCTGGTCGATATTGTACTGGGCTTCGACGCCGGCACGGGCGTAGAACATGTCGGTGATGTACCACTTGGCACCGGCGCCCAGGTTGGCGAAGGTGGAGTGGTCACGACCGCCACGGCCAGTCTGGCCCAGGCTCTGGTGCGAGAAACCGGCGGAAACGTACGGACGGATGGCGTCGTACGGGTTGTTGAAGTGGTAAACGGCGTCGAGGGCGGTGTTGGAGCCCTTGATGTTCTTGCCGTCGTCGCCACGCGCGTTGTGCACTTCGTCGTAGCCGAGGCGCAGCTCGACATCGTCGGTCAGGAAGTAACCGATCGAGCCGCCGAACAGGTTGCCGTCATTCTTGAAGTCGCGCTGGCTGTCGAAGAACTCCTTCTTGTAGAAGATCTCGGTCTCGACGGCGCCTTGACCTTGTGCCAGAGCGCCAATCGAAGTGGCGGCTACAAGCGAACCAATGGCCAAGCCCAAGGTGTTTTTCAGTTTCATCCGTTAAATCCCCATCTGGTGATAGTTAAGCGGTCCCACCAACATCAGGGGGACAACTCGACGGCAAGTCTAGCAGACTCGCCGATCGGTTAGAGAGATTTACAAGCCACTAAGTTTCAGCCAGGCCTGCAAATTTCTCTCGCAATTTGTCGAGCGCACGCTTGTACCGCATCTTCGTCGCGCTCAGACCCATGTGCATGATGTCGGCGATCTCCTGAAATTCCAGCTCCGCGACGAATCGCAGCACCAGGATCTCGCGGTCGATCGGGTTCACATGCACGAGCCACCTGTCCAGTCCGCCTTTTTCTTCGGCCTTGGGTGCCTTGTCCTCGGATGCCTCTTCAACAGGATCGAGACTCAATGCATCCATCAACCGCCGCTTGCGGCGCTCCTTGCGATACTGGGTGATGCACTCGTTGTAGGTGATGCTATAGAGCCACGTCTTGAACTTCGACTTGCCTTCGAAGTTCTTCAGCCCGTACAGCACCTTCAGCATCACTTCCTGACAGACATCGTCGGCATCCCGGTCGTTCCCCAGATAACGCGCGCAGACGTTGAAAAGGGTTCGCTGGTAGCGCCGCATGAGTTCCTCATAGGCGCGGGTGACATGAAACAGCTCCTCATGCGAACGCGCCACCAACTCTTCGTCGGAGAGTTCGCGGGGGTCGTAGCGCACGGGCAGCGGGTGGACTTTATTCAAAACGGATCTGGCCGACAGTCAGGACAATGTCGCCGCGCGGCCCAGGGGGCCGATTTTCGCGGCGGCATACATTAACAGCTTTTGTGCGGTTAGCGACTATTGACACGTTGCTCGAGCAGTTCACGGTTGGACAGCGAAAGCAGCTCGCCATCGTCGGTGAGCAAGGTGGTCTTGACCGTGCCGATCTCCTCGATCTGCCCTTCCACCTCGCCAATGCGCACCTGCTGGCCGACCTGGAACAGTTCACGAACGTAGATCCCGGCCAGGATCTGCCCGGCGATTTCGCGGCTGCCCAACCCCATCGCCAGCGCAATTGCCAGACCAACGGTAATCAGCCCGATGACGATCACATGATTCAGCAGGTCGGTCTTGACCTCCAGCTGGCTGATGGCCACCGAGATGCTGATCAGAATGACCAGCCCCTGGGCGATGCGACCGACACCGGCGGCATATTCCAGGCCGATGCCCTCGGCCGCGCCACGAACCAGACCGTTGACCAGCTGCGCCAGCAGCACGCCGACCAGCAGCACGAGCGCGGCGCCGAAGACCTTGGGCAGGTACAAGGCAAGCATGTCGAGGGTGGCCGAGACTCGCTCCAGGCCCAGCGACTCTGCCGCCGAAACCAGGAAGATGAGCAACACGAACCAGTAGACGATCTTGCCGATCAGGGTCGATATCGGCACCTGGATGCCGACGCGCCCGAGCATCTTGGTGAGGCCGGTACCGCTCATCAGGCGGTCCAGGCCAAGCTTGGCGAGCAGCTTGGACAACAGCGTGTCGAGCAGCTTGGCCACCACGAAGCCGAGCAGCACCACGACCAGGGCGCCGAACAGGTTGGGAATGAAATTCGCCACCTTGGTCCATAGGGCGGTCATGGCGGTGACCAGGCTCTGAGTCCAGAGATCAAGTTCCATATTCAATCGGCCTTATCAGCGTTGCCAGCGGCAGGTTTGCGGCGCACCGGCGCGACATGCGCCGAGCCATTGTTGACGGCGATCATCAGCGCCTGGCTCCAGCGGCCAAGCAGGGTGAACAGATCACCTGCGCCGACCTGGCGGTTGGCGGTTTTCAAGACGCGACCCAGACAGGCGGCATCGTCACGGTCGTGGCCGGACGGCGAAGCCTTCAACAGGTCGCGCAGGGATTCTTCAAACGGATCGTGCATCAGGCACCTCGCGCAATGTCAGTCAAAGACGAGGCCGCCTTGGGTCGGGTCACAAGTTCCCTTCGCGCCGGTTGCGGCCCAAGGCCGATCGACAGCCGAAGGTGGCCAGGTCGCCTTCTCACACCCAGCGCAACCGACGCAGCAGCCACCATTGTCCCAGGGCCAGCGCCAGTACCAGCAGGCCGGCATAGAGAAAGCCATGGGGGTTGTCTGCGCCCGGGATGCCACCCACGTTGATGCCGAGCAGGCCGGTGACGAAGCTCATGGGCAGGAAGATGCAGGTGATGACACCGAAGCGATACATGGTCAGGTTCATGCGCTCGCTGCGTCGGCGATCCTCGGTTTCCAGCACCAGCGCGGCGCGCTCGCGGGTCAGCTCCAGCTCCTCGAGCTGGCGAACCAGGCTGTTGTTCAACTCGTTCCAGTAGTCGACGTCCTCATCGGCGAACCAGCTCCACTTGTGCCGCGCCAACTGGGCATAGATGTCGCGCTGAGGGGCCAGGAAGCGCCGCAGCGCAGCGGCACGCCGACGGATCTGTTGCAACGTGCCCTGAGCCGGCGTGTAGCGCGCATCGGCCTCGACCCGCTCCTCTTCATCGTCGACCAGCTCGCCAAGGTCGGCGACCAGCGCCTGGACCTTGTCGGTCAACAGTTCGCCCATGACCAGTAGCAGCTCCGAGGCAGTCTTCGGGCCACGCCCCTCGGCCAGTTGCTGCAACAACTCGTCGCTGGCGCGCAGCGGGCGCAGGCGCAACGAGATGACCCGCTGCGCCTCGGCGCAGATACGCACCGACACCATGTCTTCGGGCTCGGCGCCCGGATTGAGGTTGACTCCGCGAAGAAACAGCAACATCCGCTCCTCGGCCTGGGGCAGCAGGCGCGGACGGGTGTTCTCTTCCAACAGCAGGTCGGTGGCGAACTCGCTCAAGCCACTTTCGCGCAGCAGCCAGCTGCGCGTCTGCGGGTGACTGCGGTCCCAGTGCAGCCAGAGACTCTGTCCTGGCTGTAGCTGCAATTGCGCAAGCTCGGCCCGGGCAACCGGACGAGCCCCGCCCTTGCCGTCGAGCACCAGGGCGTGCACCAGCCCCCACTGCGCGTTCTGTTCCTCGAACATACTGCTCCAACAGCGCCCGTGGCGCGTTACTTCGGCATTTCCAGCGGGGTGGTGGAAACGATCACGCCATTGTTGTCGGCGTACAGGTACTCGCCTGGGCGGAAGGTCACCCCGGCGAAGGTGACCGGCACGTCGACTTCGCCGATGCCACGCTTGTCGCTCTTCAGTGGATGACTGGCCAGGGCCTGCACCCCGACGTCGGTCTGCGCGAGCACGTCCACGTCACGCACGCAGCCGTAGATCAGCAAGCCTTCCCAACCATTCTTGGCCGCCTTGTCGGCCAGCATGTCGCCCAGCAACGCCCGACGCAGCGAGCCTCCGCCATCGACCACCAGGACCTTGCCAGCACCAGGCTGCTCGACCAGTTCCCGGACCTTGGAATTGTCCTCGAAGCACTTGAGGGTCACGATCTGGCCACCGAACGAGTCACGGCCACCGAAATTGCTGAACATCGGCTCCAGTACCCGGATCAGGTCCGGGTACGCATCACACAGGTCGGGCGTCAGGTAATGCTGCATGGTCATCTCCTGTCAGTCACAACGAAATGTCGGATCTTGCAGTGTTCGGCGTCGGCGCGCGCCTGGCGATCATCCTCCAGGCGCGCGTCCGTGGTCAATCCGCCTTCAACGCGGCAGCGACGCGAGCGAAGGCGCCTCGCCTTCGAGCAATACTTGCCGCGGATCGCTCAACCAGCGCTGCACCAAGGGCCAGACCTGGACTTGCGCGGCCTTGCTGACGAGCATGTCGACATGGCCGAAGGCTTCGAAACCCTGCTCCGGGCCCAGCCGGACGAACTGCTTGCAATCGCTGCCAACCTGCTCGTAAAGCCTGCGACAAGCCCACACCGGATCCTGGAAGTCCCCGGCGCCGGCCACGGCCAGCAGCGGCACCGTGACCTGCCCCAGCCCTGCCCACCAGTCGTCCTGCCCATCGCCGAAGCGCCCGAACAGGCCACGCCAGCGCAATGCTTCGAGCCCCAGCCCGATCGGCTCATCTTCCGGCCCTCGCTTCAGCCGCGGCCCGGATATCTGCGCGAACCGCTTGAGCAGCAGGCGCGCGCTCCAGGCCAGGGGCGGGAGCTTCAATGGCCAAGGCGTGCGGCTGACCTGGGTGCCGAACAGTGCCGCGCTGGCGACCTGCCGTGGCGGCAGGTAACCGCCAGCAAGGGCCGCGGCCAAGGTGATGCCGCCCAGCGAATGGCCGATCCAGTGTGCTGCTTGGCCCGTCTGTTCCTGGACGAAGGCGCCGATGACCGGCAGATCGTGACGGGCATAGTCGGCTACCCGATTGTCGCGCCAGTTGCGGTTGCGTGGCGAGAGGCCATGGCCACGCATTTCCGGGATCCATACATCGAAGCCCGCCCGGGCAAGGAAGGCGCCCAGGCCAATGCCCTTGGGCGAGTACCAGAATCGACGGTTGGAGAAGCTGCCGTGCAGGAGGACCACCGGCACGCCCTGAGGGCTCGACTGGCTGGCCAGTCCAAGACGAGTCACCGCCAGTTCGACGCTGGGATCGGGACTGTTGCCGGCCTTGATCCGGTAGACATCCTCGCTCAGGTCACCGCGACGCTCGGCGCTGAGCAAGGCGACGGGGAAAAGGGTACTGCTGCTTTGCATAGGGTGCTTGCACGAAAAAGGGCGGGATCCATCGCTGGAACTCGCCCTGGAAGAAAACAGGCGCGGGCGCGCCAGGCACGCCCGCGCATCGTCACATCAGGCCGCGCCCTGGTTCTCCGCGAGGAAGAACCAGGTCTCGAGCACCGAGTCCGGGTTCAGCGACACGCTCTCGATGCCCTGTTCCATCAGCCACTTGGCCAGGTCAGGGTGGTCCGACGGGCCCTGGCCACAGATGCCGATGTACTTGCCCGCCCGGTTGCAGGCGGCGATGGCATTGGCCAGCAGCTTCTTCACTGCAGGATTTCGCTCGTCGAACAGGTGGGCGATGATGCCCGAGTCGCGGTCCAGGCCCAGGGTCAGCTGGGTCAGGTCGTTGGAGCCGATGGAGAAGCCGTCGAAATACTCCAGGAACTCGTCGGCCAGCAGCGCGTTGGACGGCAGCTCGCACATCATGATCACCCGCAGGCCGTTGTCGCCGCGGGCCAGGCCGTTCTCGGCGAGCAGCTCGACCACCTGGCTGGCCTCGCCCAGGGTGCGCACGAACGGCACCATGATCTCGACGTTGGTCAGGCCCATCTCGTTGCGCACACGCTTGAGGGCGCGGCACTCGAGCTCGAAGCAGTCGCGGAACGACTCGCTGATGTAGCGCGAGGCACCGCGGAAGCCCAGCATCGGGTTCTCTTCCTCCGGCTCGTACAGCTTGCCGCCGATCAGGTTGGCATACTCGTTGGACTTGAAGTCCGACAGGCGCACGATGACCTTCTTCGGATGGAACGCCGCGGCCAGGGTGCTGATGCCCTCGACCAGCTTCTCGACATAGAAGCCGACCGGGTCGTCATAGCCGGCGATGCGCTTGTCCACGCTGTCCTTGAGCTCGGGCGGCAGGCCGGCGTAGTTGAGCAGCGCCTTGGGATGCACGCCGATCATGCGGTTGATGATGAACTCCAGGCGCGCCAGGCCGACACCTTCATTGGGCAGCTGGGCGAAGTCGAAGGCGCGGTCCGGGTTGCCGACGTTCATCATGATCTTGAACGGCAGCTCGGGCATCGCATCGACCGAGTTCTGCTTGACGTCGAAGCCCAGCTCGCCCTCGAAGATGTAGCCGGTATCGCCCTCGGCGCAGGACACGGTGACCCCCTGGCCATCCTTGAGCACCTGGGTGGCGTTGCCGCAGCCGACCACCGCCGGGATGCCCAGCTCGCGGGCGATGATCGCCGCGTGGCAGGTCCGCCCGCCGCGGTTGGTGACGATGGCGCTGGCGCGCTTCATCACCGGCTCCCAGTCCGGGTCGGTCATGTCCGAGACCAGCACGTCGCCTGGCTGGACCTTGTCCATCTGCGAGACGTCCTGGATCACCCGCACCTTGCCGGCGCCGATGCGCTGGCCGATGGCGCGGCCCTCCACCAGCACGTTGCCCTTCTCCTTGAGCAGGTAGCGCTCCATCACGTTGGCGCTGGCGCGGCTCTTCACCGTCTCCGGGCGGGCCTGGACGATGTACAGCTTGCCGTCGTCGCCGTCCTTGGCCCATTCGATGTCCATCGGCCGCTGGTAGTGCTGCTCGATGATCAGCGCCTGCTTGGCCAGTTCGGTGACTTCTGCGTCGCTCAGGCAGAAGCGCGCGCGCTCGGCACGCTCGACCTCGACGGTCTTGACCGAGCGACCGGCCTTGGCTTGCTCGCCATAGACCATCTTGATCGCCTTGCTGCCCAGGTTGCGGCGCAGGATGGCCGGGCGCCCGGCCTGCAGCGTCTGCTTGTGCACGTAGAATTCGTCAGGGTTGACCGCTCCTTGGACCACGGTCTCGCCCAGGCCGTAGGCGCCAGTGATGAACACCACGTCGCGAAAGCCCGACTCGGTGTCGAGGGTGAACATCACCCCGGCGGTGCCGGTTTCCGAGCGGACCATGCGCTGCACGCCGGCCGACAGGGCCACCAGCTTGTGGTCGAAGCCCTGGTGCACGCGGTAGGCGATGGCGCGGTCGTTGAACAGCGAGGCGAACACCTCCTTGGCCGCGTGGATCACGTTGTCGACGCCACGGATGTTGAGGAAGGTCTCCTGCTGGCCGGCGAAGGAAGCGTCTGGCAGGTCTTCGGCGGTGGCCGAGGAGCGCACGGCCACGGCCATGTTGTCGTTGCCCTGGGCCATTTTGGCGAAGGCCGTGCGGATTTCGGCATCCAGGCGCGCCGGGAACTCGGCTTCCATGACCCACTGGCGGATCTGCGCGCCGGTCTTGGCCAGGGCGTTGACGTCGTCGACGTCCAGTGCGTCGAGCGCGGCATGGATCCGCTCGTTCAGGCCGCTCTGCTCGAGAAAGTCGCGGTAGGCCTGAGCCGTAGTGGCGAAGCCGCCCGGCACCGAGACGCCGGCTCCGGCGAGGTTGCTGATCATCTCGCCCAGGGATGCGTTCTTGCCCCCTACGTGCTCCACATCATGGACGCCGAGCTTATCGAGGGAAACTACGTACTCTACCAAGGTGTTCTCTCCACTGACTGTATGGGAAAAGCTCGAAGTTGCCCGCCTGCCTGCTCGGGGCCAGCCGGGCGCGTGTAGTCCGGACCTGGAAAATAAGTGAGAATGCCGCCAGCTGCATGCGACAGACCGAACTTATCATATCCAAGAAACGTCATCAGCCATAAGGTCCAGGGTGCAAATGAAAAGAACCGCGTTCTTCATCTCCGACGGTACCGGCATCACCGCCGAGACCCTGGGGCAAAGCCTGCTGGCGCAGTTCGACAGCATCCCGTTCAACAAATTTACCCGCCCCTACATCGATACCCTCGACAAGGCCCGCGCCATGGTCCAGCAGATCAACGCGGCGGCCGAGCGGGACGGCATGCGTCCGATCATCTTCGACACCATCGTCAACCAGGACATCCGCGAAGTACTGGCCACGTCCAATGGCTTCATGATCGACATCTTCTCGACCTTCCTGTCCCCGCTCGAACAGGAACTGTCCGCCCACTCGTCCTATTCGGTCGGCAAGTCCCATTCGATCGGCGGCAACTCCAATTACATGGAGCGCATCGAAGCCGTCAACTTCGCCCTGGACAACGACGATGGCGCGCGCACCCACTACTACGACAAGGCCGACCTGATCCTGGTCGGCGTGTCACGTTGCGGCAAGACTCCCACCTGCCTGTACATGGCGATGCAGTTCGGCATCCGCGCCGCCAACTACCCGCTGACCGAGGAAGACATGGAACGTCTGCAACTGCCACCGGTGCTGAAGAAATACCAGCACAAGCTGTTCGGCCTGACCATCGATCCCGACCGCCTGACCGCCATCCGCCATGAACGCAAGCCCAACAGCCGCTACTCGAGCTTTGCCCAGTGCGAGTTCGAGGTGCGCGAGGTGGAAAACCTGTTCCGCCGGGAAAACATAGCCCATATCAATTCGACGCACTTCTCCGTGGAAGAAATTTCCGCGAAGATCCTGGTCGAGAAAGGCGTGGAACGTCGGTTCAAATAGAGGACAGCTGCGAGCCGCAAGCTGATCGAGGTTGAGCCAGGCCCGATGCAAGATACTTGCGCCTGGGTCTGCAAGTCGATGAGGCCCGCTCGGGCGCCTCGATCGACTTGCAGCTTGTAGCCTGGAGCTGGCGGCTTGCCGCTCACCCCTTGGCAGCCAGGGTTCAGCTCACTGCCAGGTCCACCAGCTCGCGGTTGGCCACGGCATACATGGCATAGTCGGTGCCGGTGGCGTTACGCAGGTCCTCGAGCATGGCGCGCCAGCGGTCGACCATGACCCGGCGCTGCTCGCACCACAGCGCCACCCGCGCATCCATGTCCTGCGGCGCATCGGCCATCTGCAGCACGGAGATGGTGATTGCCCGCTGCTGCAGGTCGATGTCGTCACGGAACGCCTCGCGCGCCAGCGCCTGCCAGTTGTTTTCCACTGGCAGGTTGCCGATTTCCTGCAGGTACCAGGTCAGGTCCAACGCACTACCCACCGCGAAGAACGCCCTGGCCACCTGCGCCGGTTCGTGGCCGGTCACGTCGGCGGCCTCGATGATCGGCAGCAGGGTATAGAGGTGGGTGGTGCCGGCGACCATGCGCGCCAGCAACTCTGGCACGCCAGCCTTGACGAAGCCTTGGTAGCGTACCTGCCAGCGGGCGCGGGTCGGCCCTTCGAGCAGTTCGTCGAGCTTGAGCCCGAGCTGGGCGATCTTCGGCCCGAAGTGGGCCACATCGCGCCCGGCATCCTGCTCGTTGCGCCTGCTTCGCAGGAACCAGCGAGTGGCGCGGCGACCCAGGCGCATCAGCTCGTCCATCAAGGTCAGCTGGATCTCGGCCGGTACCTGGTAGTCGAGTGCCTCGATCTGGCGGAACCAGTGCGGCAGGTGGAAGACGTCGCGCACCGTGACATAGGCACCAGCCACGTTGGCCGCGCTCATGCCGGTGGACTCCTTCAGGCGCTGGACGAAAGTGATCCCCATGTTGTTGACCAGGTCATTGGCGATCTGCGTGCTGACGATCTCGCGCTTGAGGCGGTGCTGACGCATGGCCTGGGCGTACTTGCTGACCAGCGACGGCGGGAAGGCCGTTTCCATGTCGCGGGTCAGGTAGTCGTCATCGGGCACCTGCGACTTGAGCAACTGCTCCTTGAGATCGATCTTGCTGTAGGAAATCAGCACCGAAAGTTCGGCGCGTGTCAGACCCTGCCCGGCGGCCAGCCGCTCCGACAGTTGCTCTTCGGAGGGGAGGAACTCGATCGCCCGGTCGAGCTTGCCGCGCCCTTCCAGGTCGGCCATCAGGCGCTTGTACTCGGCGATGCGCTCGCGTGCACGGCGTGCCGCCAGTGACAGCGCCTGAGTCTGCTTGTAGTTGTTGCCAAGCACCAGCGCGCCGACCTCGTCGGTCATGCTGCCCAGCAGCTGGTTGCGCTGCTTCTCGGTCATGTCGCCGGCCTGCACCAGCTCGTTGAGCAGGATCTTGATGTTGACTTCGTGGTCGGAGCAGTCGACCCCGCCGGCATTGTCGATGAAATCGGTATTGGTCGCCCCGCCGTGCAGGCCGAACTCGACGCGGCCAAGCTGGGTCATGCCCAGGTTGCCGCCCTCGCCCACCACCTTGCAGCGCAACTCGTCGCCATTGACGCGCAGCGCGTCGTTGGCCTTGTCGCCGACATCGGCATGGCTCTCGCTGCTGGCCTTGACATAGGTGCCGATGCCACCGTTCCACAACAGGTCCACCGGCGCCTTGAGCAGCGCATGAAGCAGCTCGGTGGGGGTCATCCGGTCGGCGCTGATGGCAAAGCGCTCTTTCATCTGCGCGCTGATGGCGATGCTCTTGGCGCTGCGCGGGAAGATGCCGCCGCCTTCGGAGATCAGGCTCTTGTCATAGTCGCTCCAGGCCGAGCGCGGCAGCTCGAACAGACGCTTGCGTTCGGCGAAGCTGCTCGCCGGGTCCGGGTTCGGGTCGATGAAGATGTGCAGGTGGTTGAACGCGGCGACCAGCTTGAGCTTGTCGGACATCAGCAGGCCATTGCCGAACACGTCGCCAGCCATGTCGCCGATGCCGATCACCGTGATCGGATCCTGCTGGACGTTGATCCCGCGCTCGCGGAAGTGCCTTTGCACGCCGACCCAGGCGCCACGGGCGGTGATGCCCATCTTCTTGTGATCGTAGCCCGCCGAGCCACCCGAGGCGAAGGCATCGCCGAGCCAGAAGCCGTAGTCCAGGGCAATGCCATTGGCGATGTCGGAGAAGGTCGCGGTGCCCTTGTCCGCCGCTACCACCAGGTACGGATCGTCGCCGTCATGGCGCACCACGTTGGCAGGCGGCACCACGCCACCTTCCTTGAGGTTGTCGGTGATGTCGAGCAGACCCGAGATGAAGATCCGGTAGCAGGCGATGCCTTCGGCCTGGATCTCGTCGCGCGTGCCGCCTGCCGGCAGGCGCCGCGGCAGGAAGCCGCCCTTGGCGCCGACCGGGACGATCACCGAGTTCTTCACCTGCTGAGCCTTGACCAGGCCAAGCACTTCGGTCCGGAAGTCTTCCTCGCGGTCCGACCAGCGCAGGCCGCCGCGGGCGACGTTGCCAAAGCGCAGATGCACGCCCTCGACCCGTGGTGAATAGACGAAGATCTCGAACTTAGGCACCGGCTTGGGCAGTTCGGGAATCGACCGCGGGTTGAACTTGAAGCTGAAGTACGGCTTGGCCTGGCCGTTGGCATCGGTCTGGTAGAAGTTGGTTCGCAAGGTGGCCTTGATCAGGTCCAGGTAGCGACGCAGGATGCGGTCTTCATTGAGTACCTGGACATCGTCCAGCGCGGTGACGATCGCCTGTTCCAGTCGCTGCTGCTTGTCTTCCAGGTCTTCCTGGGTGAGCTTGCGGGCGAGGTAGAAGCGGGTCTTGAACAACCTGGTCAGTTCGCGGGCGATCTCGGTGTGGTTGTTCAGGGTGCTGGCAATGTAGCCCAGGTCGAAGCCCAGGCGAATCTGCTTGAGGTAGCGGGCGTAGGCGCGTAGCAGCGCCACGTCGCGCCAGGGCAGGCCTGCGGTCAGTACCAGGCGGTTGAAGGCGTCGTTCTCGGCCTCGCCGCGAACGATATGAATGAAGGCATCCTGCAAGGTATCGTTGAGCTGCTGCAGGTCCAGACTCAAGCCTTCGCTGTAGGTGAAGGCGAAGTCATGGATCCAGAACTCCCGGCCGCTGGCATGGCGCAACCGATACGGGAACTCGCCCAGCACGCGCAAGCCCAGGTTCTCCAGGATCGGCAGGACATCGGACAGCGCCAGCGGCGTATCGGCGTGATACAGCTTGCAGTGCAGCTGGCGTTCGCCCACCTGCGTCAGCGGCTGGTAGAAACTCATGGCCAGGGGCTTGGCTTCGGACAGCGCGACCACGTGCTGCAGGTCGACCACCGCCGAATGGGCGGCGAAACGCTCGCGATACCCGGCCGGGAAGCCCTTGGGGAAGTTGGCCAGGATGTTGGTGCCCTGCCCTTCGCCGAAGCTTTCGATGACCAGTGCCGAATAGTCGTCCTGCCATGAGCGACAGGCCTGGACCACCTCGCTTTCCAACTGCTGCGGATCGATGTCGATGCGGTTCCTGGGGTCCACGCGCAGGATCAACTGCACCCGCGCCAGCACCGATTCGGAGAAGAAGGTCCAGAATTCGCAGTCGCTGGCCTTGAGGCGCTCCATCAGCACCTGCTGGATCTTCTGTCGCACTTCCGTGGAATAGATTTCCCGTGGCACGTAGGCCAGGCAGTAGCAGAAGCGACCATAGGGATCCTTGCGCAGGAATACCCGGATCTTGTTGCGTTCCTGGATCTGCACGATCGCCATGACCGTGCTGAACAGCTCGTCGACCGGCGTCTGGAACAGATCATCGCGCGGCAGCACCTCCAGCACCTGGGCCAGCTCCTTGCCCAGGTGTGCCTTTGGATCGAACTGCGAGCGGCGCTCGACCTCGGCCACCTTGTCGCGGATATAGGGAATCGTGCGCACGCTCTCGCCGTAGACCGTGGAGGTGTACAGGCCCATGAAGCGGCATTCCCTGATGACCTTGCCATCGGCGTCGAGCTCGCGGATCGACACATAGTCGGGATAACCCGGACGGTGCACGCGGCTTGGCTGCGAAGCCTTGGCGAACGACAGCAGACGAGGCTCGCGCAGGTAGGCGACGGCGTAGTCCTCGATGCGCAGGTCGTCGGCACCCAGGCCGGCGCGCAGCAAACGCGTCAGGCCCAGGAAGGACCGTTCATCGTAGACCAGATGCCCGCCTTCGGCATCGTCCTGCACGGTGAACTCCTCGTAGCCGAGGAAGGTGAAATGGTTGTCCAGCAGCCAGGACAGGAAACCCTGGACTGCGGTCTTTTCGGCCTGCGCCGGTGCGTAGGCGCTACGCTCGACGAGCGACAGCAGGTCGCGGATCTTGGCTTTCATCGGCTCGAAGTCGGCGACGGCGACTCGTACCTCGGCCAGCACCTTCTCGATCTCGCGGGCCAGGACATTGAGGTCGGAGGCATTGGCGCAGCGATCGATCTCCAGGTACATCAGCGATTCGTGGCCGACATCCTCGCCCTGGGTGCCCTTGGGCAGCAGCTCCAGCAGCTCGCCGCCTGGCCCGCGGCGGACACTGAGCACGGTGGTCTGCAGGGTATGGATGCTGTAGCCGCGCCGGTTGAGCTCGGTGCGCACCGAATCGACGAGAAACGGCAGGTCATGGTGCAGTACCTCGACCACGGTATGCGTGGACTGCCAGCCGTGCCGTTCGTAATCAGGGTTGTAGACCCGCACCTGGGGTCGCTCGGGGTCGAAACGTTCGATGATGCGCCAGGCCGAGAGGGTCGAGCCGATCAGGTCCGAAAGCCTGCGCTGAGTGAGTTCGTCCAGGGAAATGATGCCGAAGAACTGCTCGGCGAACAGTGCCACCTGCGGCAGGAACTGCTCGCCGATGTGCTGCGCCAGGGCCGCTTGCAGTTGATGCTGGAAGTCGGCCTTGCTGGCTGCGGTGAAGAACGCCATCTGTGGTACTCCGCTTGTGCTTTTTTCATGAAGGAAGCGTCGCGTGGATCCGTCTTTCGAGAAACAACCATAGCCAAGTCCTGCGCGAAGACGGTGGTACCATGCTTCAGACGGAAGCTGGCAGCCATCCGTTCCATGGAGCGGCTGCAAACGCCGGGTTGCACGCATGTTCGCCCGTGCAACGCTGCCGACCAAGCGTGACCTGGCGGGTGATTCTCGTCCGCCAGCTTAACGACTGGCCAGCCGCCTCGGCTTGCGAGGCTGCGACATATTCGGACAGTGCACGGCAGGCGGCTGTTTATGCCTGGGCGGCAGGCTGGCAGAATTGCCCCTCACCCCAACTGATCGAGCCGCCCATGCAACTGAAGACCGCCCTGTTGTTCGCTACCCCTTGTGACGAAGAGGAGGAGAACATGGCTACGCTGTGCTGCTCGTGCGATGGCGGGCACATGTTCCTGATGACCCGCTATCCCGACGAGGATTCGATCGACCTGACCTTGGGCGAGGAATTCTCCACCCTTGGCACCCTGAAGATCACCCTCGGTCCACGCCGCCTGCTGGTGGAAGTCGCTGCCAGCGACCGCGATGCGCTCAAGGGCCACGCCACCCTGGAGATCCTGCACCAGACACCGGAAGGCGATCTGCGTGGCGAGGTGGAGCTGGCCTTGCGCAAGATCGTCGACGGCATCGGCACGCTGGTGATCGAAGCGTGACGCTGGGCACTGCAGCGGTCGGACGACGGCCTGGCTCTGCCCTGCCCGGCGCCTTGACGGCACCCGCTCCGGCCTCAGCTACTCCACTACCCTGCGCCCGCCTTCGGCTGGACGATCGACATAGAGTGCATCCAGCTCGCTATTGCGCAAGCCCTTGAGCGGATTCCAGTGCGCCGAAGCATGGATGTAGCGTGCCCGGAGCATGCTTTTCTGCGCCTCGTCCAGCCCGATCTCGTCGCGCTCGCCGAGCGCGAACCCATGCAGTTTGCGACTCACCGACTCGAGCTCCTCGGGCAGGCGGTAGCGTTCATGAGCTTCGTCCAGCGCGGCGAACGGCACGTCGGCCCGCAGCGCCAGCTCGCGCATGATGCGCAGGTAGATGCGCGAGAGATGCCCAAGCACCTCCCGTTCGCGCTGCAACGCGACATAGACCCGCTTCTGCGGCAGGTCGTGCTTGTCGCGCTGGGAGGGCAGCGGCACTTCCCAAGTGACGATCCGCGCCTGTGCCAGGTCGTCCGCGCCGGACTGCTGCAGCGCGAGCACCGCACGATAGGCCGCGCTTTGCTGGACCGGCAGGCTCGCCGGGACCTGCGTCGACCTGGGCTTGCACAGGAGGACTCTTTCGGTCATGCGCTCATGGTAGCCACCGCCGATATCCGAATGCGCACCGGGCATGACGATGTCGTGCGCGGTGCGCACCAGCGGGAAGTTGTGCCGATGCTCGTCAGCCGCCACCAGTTGCACCGTTCGTCGTGCGAGGCCGTCGGCCAGGCCAAGCTGCAGTCGATGCGAAGTGCCGAGTCTGCCGGTAATCGGTGCCACCACGGCCTCCACCGTATCGAACAGACCGATGAAGTTGATCGATGCTCGGCCAGCCAATCGAATTGCCGCCTGGCCATGCCCCGCCAGGTTGGCCAGGGCCTTGGTCAGCAACGAGTCTTCGCCCTTGTCCAGCTCGTTGGCGAAGTGCCTGGCCGCCGCGGCTCCGCGGCTGAAGCCGAACAGGTCGAATTCCAGGCGCGCCAGCGGCAGCTCGGCGTGCCCTGCCTGCCAGGCGTGCACCTGCCGCGCCGTGGCCTGGCAGGCTTGCCGTACACGCCCGGCGATGCCCGTGCGCCCACGCCCGGTGGCCTGGGCGAGCATCGAGTCAGGCTGGCCTTCGAGGGTGCCGACCCCCTCGACATAGATCGCCAGGCAAGCACGGCCAGGCACCGCGCAAGGCTGGCGCCTGGAATCGGCATACAGCTCGTGGAGCAGGGCGATGTTGGTCAAGGCATTGCCGTAGCTGCCTGGCGCCGACGCATTCGCTCCGGCCTGGCTGTTGCCGCGATGGTTGCCGGTTCCGTCGAAGAATATGCCGATCCGCAAGGTGTTCTGGCCGGCAAGGTGATGATGGGAGTGTGATCGAATCATGGCAGCGCCCTCGTGCTCGAAAGCGCCCATCGAACAGTGTTGCCTGAAAGCGGATGAATCAGCGCTTTCCGACTTCGCCGGCGGCGAATCGGACAGCGCGACGGTATCGGCCAGCAGCTTTTTTGCGTGCCCGGATTGGTCGGCACGGCCCCGGATGCATTAAAGTAGCAACCCTTGCCGAGCAGTGTTCAGCCCACCCACCTCGGCGCACCCCAGGAATCGTCGACGATGGAACACCGTGAAGCGCTGATCGCGCTGCGCACTTTTCTTTCCACCCAGATCCTTGGCCAGGAAAAGCTGGTCGAGCGTCTGCTGATCGTGCTCCTGGCCGATGGCCACATGCTCGTCGAAGGCGCTCCGGGCCTGGCCAAGACCAAGGCCATCAAGGAACTGGCCGACGGCATCGAGGCCCAGTTCCACCGTATTCAGTTCACCCCTGACCTGTTGCCGGCCGACATCACCGGCACCGAGATCTACCGCCCCGAAACCGGTAGCTTCGTGTTCCAGCAGGGTCCGATCTTCCACAACCTGGTGCTCGCCGACGAGATCAACCGGGCCCCGGCCAAGGTCCAGTCGGCCCTGCTCGAGGCGATGGCCGAGCGCCAGGTCAGCGTCGGCCGCAGCACCTACGAGCTGTCTCCGCTGTTTCTGGTGATGGCCACGCAGAACCCGATCGAGCAGGAAGGGACCTATCCCTTGCCGGAGGCCCAGCTCGACCGTTTCCTGATGCATGTGAAGATCGGCTTTCCGGATGCGGCGGTCGAGCGACGCATTCTGCAGCAGGCTCGCGGCGAAGCGCTCAACGGCGAGACCAAGCCGGAGCGCCGGGTCAGCCAGCAGGCGATCTTCGCCGCGCGCAAGGACATCCTTGGCCTGTACATGGCCGATGCCGTCGAGGAATACCTGGTCCAGCTGGTCATGGCCACGCGCACGCCGGCCAAGTTCGATGCCGAGCTGGCCGACTGGATCGCCTACGGCGCCAGCCCACGGGGATCGATCGCCCTCGACCGCTGCGCGCGCGCCCACGCCTGGCTGGCCGGCCGCGATTTCGTCAGCCCCGAGGACATCCAGGCCGTGCTGTTCGACGTGCTGCGCCACCGGATCATCCTGTCGTTCGAAGCCGAAGCGGCCGGCATCGACCAGGATCGCGTGGTCCAGCGCATCCTCGACGTCGTGGCCGTCGCCTGAGCCGATGCCCACGAGCCGAACGCCAGAGCCTGGCATCCGTATCGGGCTCACGGAACTCATCGAGATGCGCCACCGCGTGCGCGAAGTGCAGCTGTTCTCGCGTCCCGGCCAGCGCAGCCCGCTGGTCGGCCTGCACCATTCGCGCCTGCGCGGTCGCGGCGTGGACTTCGATCAGGTGCGGGTCTACCAGGCCGGCGACGATGTGCGCAATATCGACTGGAGGGTCACCGCGCGTACCCAGGAGCCGCACACCAAGCTGTTCCATGAAGAGCGCGAGCGCCCGATCTTCATCCTGGTCGAGCAGAGCCAGCGGCTGTTCTTCAGTTCCGGGGTGAGCTTCAAGTCGGTGCTGGCGGCCGAGGCTGCGGCGCTGTTCGGCTGGGCGGCGCTCGACCACAACGATCGGATCGGCGGGCTGGTGTTCGGCGACAACCAGCATTACGAGGTCAAGCCAAGGCGCAGCAAGCAGAGCCTGCTGCAATTGCTCGACCGCCTGGCCCGGGCCAACCAGTCGCTGCATGCCGAGGCGCAATCGCAGCCCGACAGCCTTGGCCTGGCCTTGCGCCGCGCCCGCGAAGTGCTGCGTCCGGGCAGCCTGGCCATCGTGATCTGTGACGAACGGGCATTGGGACCATCGGTAGAGCAGCAATTGAGCCTGCTGTCACGGCATTGCGACCTGCTGCTGATGCCGGTGTCCGATCCGCTGGACCACGCCCTGCCGGCTGCCGGCCTGCTGCGCTTCGGCCAGCGTGGCGCGCAGCTGGAACTCGACACCCTGGATGCCAGCCTGCGCCAGCGCTACCGCCAGCAAGCCGAAGCGCGTGTCGAACGCTGGGAAACGCTGGCCCAGAAACTGCGCGTGGTACTGATGCCGCTGAGCACCCAGAGCGAGATGATCGAACAGCTGCGCGAGTACCTCAATGCCCAGCGTCCCGGGAGCCGTCGGTGAATCCTCTGGACCAGTTGCAGGCCCTGATCGCGCCCGCGCCGGTCAGCCCCTGGCCACCGGCACCTGGCTGGTGGGTCTTGCTGGTGATCGTGCCGCTGCTGGGCTGGGGCTTGTGGCACCTGCGCCATTGGCGGCCGGCCAAGCGCCAGGCGACGAGCGTCGAGCAGCCACTGGACGCGGTACGCGTCGAGGCGCTGGCCGAACTGGCCAGGTTGCCTCGCCCCTATGACGGCGCGCCCGCGGGTGCCTGGCTGCAACAGATCAATGCCCTGCTCAAGCGCCTGTGCCGCAACCATTACCCTGGGGCTAACAGCCATACGCTCAATGGCCGGCAATGGCTGGCCTTTCTCGACAACCGCTGCCCGGCCGCCGGCCTGACGCGCTGGATGATTCTGGTCGAAGGCGCTTACAAGCCCGAGTGCAAGCTAGACGACAAGGCCATCGCCGGTCTCAACGCCGCCGTCGAAACCTGGATTCGCAAACATGTTTGAACTGGCCTGGCCCTGGATGCTGTTGCTGCTGCCGTTGCCGTGGCTGGCGCGCCTGGCCCTGCCTGCGGCCGACAGTGGCGAACCGGTGCTCAAGGTGGGGTTTCTCGGCGAGCTGGAAAGCCTGGCTGGCCGGCGGGCGCGGCTGAACCTGCCGACCTGGCGTCAGCAGGCACCGTTCCTGCTCATCTGGCTGTTGCTGCTGCTGGCCGCCGCGCGCCCCCAATGGCTGGGCGAACCAGTCCCGGTGGCAGCCAGCGGTCGCGACCTGCTGGTGGCCGTCGATGTCTCCGGCTCGATGGATTTTCCGGACATGCAGTGGCAAGGCGACGACATCAGCCGCCTGGACCTGGTCAAGGCGCTGCTTGGCGACTTCCTTCAGGAGCGCCAGGGGGATCGGGTGGGCCTGATCCTGTTCGGCAGCCAAGCCTACCTGCAAGCGCCGCTGACCTTCGACCGGCGCACGGTCAGGACTTTCCTGGATGAAGCGCAGATCGGCATCGCCGGCAAGAATACTGCCATCGGCGATGCCATTGGCCTGGCCGTCAAGCGCCTGCGCGAACGACCGGCGCAGAGCCGGGTGCTTATCCTGGTCACCGACGGAGCCAATAACGGCGGGCAGATTCATCCAGTGACCGCCGCCCGCCTGGCGGCCCAGGAAAACGTGCGCATCTATGCCATCGGCATTGGGGCAGACCCGCAGGCGACCGGCACCCCTGGCCTGCTCGGGCTCAACCCCAGCCTGGACCTGGACGAAGCTTCGCTCAAGGAAATCGCCGAAATCACCCAGGGTGCGTACTTCCGCGCCCATGACGGCGCCGAACTGAATGCGATCGGCGACACCCTCGATCGCCTCGAGCCGGTTGCCCAGCAGCCGACCCGCACCCGTACCGCTCGCCAGCTCTATGCCTGGCCTGTGGCTGCGGCACTGCTGCTGAGCATGCTGCTGGTGGCCGCCAACCTGTGGCCGGACAATCCGCTGCGGCGCCTGCGCCTGCGCTCCAGGCTGCAGGTTTCCCATCCGCAATGGCGCGAGCGTCTCGAGCGCCTGCGCCCAAGGAGGCGTCGATGAGCGAACTCTGGCCACAATGGTTGCGCCCGCTCTGGCTAGCGATGTTGCCGCTGCTCGTCTGGCTGCTGCTCAAGCTCTGGCACCGACGCAAGCGCGCCGGGCGCTGGGAGCTGATCCTGCCACCACAGTTCCATGCCGCCCTGCTTGGCGGTGGCAATGGCACCACCAGCAAGTTGCCGTGGATCGTCCTCGGGCTGGGCTGGCTGCTGGCGGTGCTGGCCTTGCTTGGTCCCAGCTGGCAACGCCTGGAAGAAACACGCCAGCGTCCGGCCGACCCGCTGGTGATCCTGCTCGAACTGACCCCGGCCATGCTCGCCGAGGACGCTTCGCCCAATCGCCTGCAGCAAGCGCGGCGCAAGATCCTCGATCTGCTGGAACACCGCCGTGACAGCCAGACGGCCCTGATCGTCTATGCCGGCAGCGCCCACGTACTGGTACCGCTTTCCGACGACCTGGCCACCACCCGCAACCTGCTCGAGGCTGCCGAGCCGTCGATCATGCCCCAGCCAGGCCAACGGGCCGACCTGGCAGTACGCAAAGGGCTGGCCCTGCTGGCGCAGAGCGGCCTGGGCCAGGGTCGCCTGCTGCTGATCGGCTCCTCGCTCGATCCGGGCGAACGCGACGGCATCCTGCAAGCCCTGGGCCGGCAGGGCCCCGGTCTGCTGATGCTGGGCATCGGTAGCAGCGCCGGTGCGCCGGTACGCCAGGCCAATGGCGAGTACCTCAAGGACGATCAGGGCAGCATTCTGCTGCCGCGGCTGGACGGTCCGAGCCTCAGGGCCTTCATCAACGGCACCGGCGGTCGTTATCGCCATGCGCGGATCGACGACCTGGACCTGCGCGCCCTGGGGCTGTTCGATGATCCGCAGGCGTTGCGCAGCGATGGCCAGGCCCTGCAGCTCGATGAGTGGGCCGACCAGGGCTACTGGCTGCTGCTGCCGTTGCTGTTGCTGGCCGCCTGTGCCGGTCGCCGCGGCTGGCTGTTCTGCCTGCCGCTGTTGCTGGCCGTGCCGCAACCGGGGCATGCCTTCGAATTCGAAAACCTGTGGCTGCGACCGGACCAGCAGGGTCAGCGCCTGCTCGAAGCCGGACAGGCGGCCGAAGCCGCGCGCCGGTTCGAGGATCCACGCTGGCAGGGCATGGCCTTGTACCGGGCCGGCGACTTCGCTGGCGCCGCTCGCGCCTTCGCCAGGGACGATAGCGCCCAGGGTCATTACAATCGAGGCAATGCGCTGGCCCGCAGCGGCGACCTGGAGGCAGCGCTGGACGCCTATGACCAGGCCCTGGCGCTGCAGCCGGACCTGCAGCCGGCCTTGGCCAACCAGGCCCTGGTCAATCAGGCGCTGCAACAGCGCCAGGCACGCGCCGAGGCGCAACCGGCAAGCCCAGGCGAGGCCGCGGCCACGCCTGGGCCGGACAACGATGGCAACAGCAGCTCGGCCACCGCCGAGGATCCGCATCCGTCTGCCCACGACGAGCAGGCCGGCCAGGCTGGCAACACTGCCGACAGCGATGGCCAGGGGCAGGCAGCCGGGGGCCAGGGTAGCGACGCCGATACGCTCGAGCCGCCCCGGCGCCCGTCTACCGCCACGCTGGATGCCGAGCAGCGCCAGGCCCTGGAACAATGGCTGCGAGAAATTCCCGACAACCCGGCGGAGCTGCTTCGACGCAAGTTCTGGTACGAGCAGCAACTGCATCAGGAAGACCCACGATGAGACGCCTCGGCGCCCTTCTTCTGAGCCTGGCCATCGCCTTGCCAGTGCTGGCTCAGCCTGCGTTCCAGGCCAGCGTCGACCGTACTCGCGTCGAGGCTGGCGAAACCCTGGAGCTGACCCTGGAAAGCCAGGACGTCACCCAGTTCGGCAAGCCCGACCTGAGCGTGCTCGAGCCGGACTTCGAAGTACGTAGCACCCGCCAGCTCAACAGTCTGCACACGCTCGATGGCGAGACCCGGGCGAGCACGCGCTGGATCATCACCCTGTTGCCGCGGCGCAGCGGCAGCCTGCGCATTCCAGAGCTGCAACTTGGCCAGTCACGTAGCCAGCCGATCGAACTCCAGGTGCAGCAGGCCGACGCCAGCCAACCGTCCAGCGCGGCCCAGGTCTTCGTCGAGGCCACCCTGGACAGCAGCGAGGTCTATGTCCAGGCCCAGGCCGTGCTGACCGTGCGCATCTACCATTCGGTGTCGTTGTACGACGACAGCAACCTGAGCCCCATTGCACTGCAGGACGCCAAGGTCGAACCCCTGGGCGAATCACGCACCTACGAGAAGCAGATCAATGGCCTGCGCCATGGCGTGATCGAAACGCGCTACGCCATTTTCCCGCAGCACAGCGGCAGCCTCGCCATTGCCCCCCTGACCTTCACCGCCACCGCCGCGGGCAGTGGCGGGCAGACGGCCGACAGCCCGCGCGGCGCGCGCCAGATCCAGGCCAGCTCGCTGCCGTTGCGCCTGCAGGTGCGGCCGATCCCGGCAAACTATCCGGCCGGCCAGCCCTGGCTGCCGGCGCGTCGATTGAGCCTGGAGGAGCATTGGAGCCCTGATCCGGCCAGCCAGCCGACGCAGGTGGGCGATTCCCTGACCCGGAGCATCAGCGTGCGCGCCGAAGGCCTGTCCAGCGCCCAGCTGGCAGCGGTTCCGGCAACCGAAGTGGTTGGCCTGCGCCGTTATCCCGACCAACCTCTGCTACGCAACGAAGTCGGGGAGCGCGGCATGATCGCCAATCGCGAGGAACGCGAGGCGCTGGTCCCCACCCGTGCCGGGGAGCTGGCCCTGCCTGCCCAGGAAATCACGTGGTGGAACACGCTCGAGGATCATCTGGAACATACCAGCCTACCGGCGCGGACCCTGACCGTTGTGGATAACCCGGCGCTCTCCAGCGACGCCCCAGGCATTGCGCGCGGCAGTGCCGCTCGAATGGGGCCCTGGCAACTGGCCACTTTGCTGCTGGCGCTGTCCAACCTGGTGGCCTATGCGCTATGGTGGCGTGCACGCTCGCAGCCGGCCGTGCCACGCAGCGCACAGAGCGGACCGAGCCCGCGCAGCCTGCTCGACGATCTCAAGCGCGCCTGCCAGGCCAACGACCCCCAGGCCACGCGCCAGGCGCTCGATGCCTGGGCCCGCCAGCAGCCGGAGACCCTTGCCGAGATGGCCGCGCGTTTCGTGCCGCTGTCCGATGCGCTCGATGGCCTCAATGGCGCCCTGTACAGCGAGGCTGGCCAGTTCTGGCAGGGCGAGGACCTGTGGCGCGCGATCGGTACCATCCCGGCGGCCGAGCACCTGCTGCCAGCCGCCGGCGAGGCTGGCAGCCTGCCGCCGCTGTACCCCAGATAATGCACCGGCGTGGCGCCAGCCGCCGCGCCGGCACGACGTGGAACCTCTCTTTCGATGCGTCTGTTTCATACTTCCGACTGGCACCTGGGGCAGACCCTGCACGGCCAGGAACGTGACTTCGAACATGCCTGCTTTCTCGACTGGCTGCTCGGCCAGCTCAAGCTGCGCCAGCCGGATGCCCTGCTGATCGCGGGCGACATCTTCGATACGGTCAATCCTCCGGTCAAGGCACAAGAACGGCTCTACGACTTCATCGTCCAGGCCCATGAACAGCAGCCCAGGCTGGATATCGTGATGATCGCCGGCAACCACGACTCGGGCTCGCGCATCGAACTGCCCGCCGTTCTGATGCGGCGCCTGCGCGCTCACGCCTTGGGCCGGGTGCATTGGCTCGACGACGGCCAGCTCGATGCCGAGCGCCTGCTGATACCGCTGACCAATGCGCGTGGCAAGGTCTGTGCCTGGTGCCTGGCCCTACCGTTCATGCGTCCGGCGGAAGTGACCGGAGCGCATCTGGGCGACGACTTCCTGGAAGGCGTGACGCAGGTGCACCAGCAACTGATCGCCGCGGCCCAGGCCAAGCGCAGAAAGGACCAGGCCCTGGTCGCCATCGGCCATGCGCACATGGCCGGTGGCGCGGTATCCGAGGATTCCGAGCGTAGCTTGATCATCGGCAACGCCGAAGCCCTGCCGGCGCGACTGTTCGACAAGTGCGTCAGCTACGTAGCGCTCGGCCACTTGCACAAGCCGCAGCGGGTCAATCGGGAAGAACGGATCCGCTACAGCGGCTCGCCGATCCCACTGTCGTTCGCCGAGATCGGCTACCCGCACCAGATCCTCGAAGTGGAGCTCGACGGCGCCGAACTGGTCAGCGTCGAAGCGCGCCTGGTGCCCCGTGCGGTTGCCTTGAAGCGTTTCGGTCCAGCGCCCCTGGACGAGCTGCTCGAAGCGCTTGCGGCCCTGCCGGCGGTCGACTTGCTGGAAGATCCGCAGCACCAGCCATGGCTGGAAGTCAAGGTGCGGCTGGACGAACCACGACCGGACCTGCGCCAGCAGATCGAAGCCGCGCTCGCTGGCAAGGCGGTGCGCCTGGTACGCATCAGCGCCGAATACGCAGGTCCCGGCCTGGATGAACAAGTTGACCAGGCCCTGATCGAACTGGGCGAGATCACCCCCCAGGATTTGTTCGCCCGGGCCTGGCTCCAGGCTTACGGGCAGCCCGCCGACAAGCAGCTGCTCGACGATTTCGCCCTGTTGCTGCAGGACGTCCAGCTGGAAGAGCACAAATCATGAAGATCCTCGCCATTCGCCTGAAGAATCTGGCCTCGCTCGCCGGCCCGGTGGACATCGACTTCACCGCCGAGCCGTTGGCCAGCGCCGGGCTGTTCGCCATCACCGGTGCGACCGGCGCCGGCAAGAGCACCTTGCTCGATGCCTTGTGCCTGGCCCTGTTCGGCAACGTGCCACGTCTGGGCGATGTCTCGCGCGAAGCCAAGGTGCCGGACGCCGACGGCGACCTGGCCACCTGGGACCCGCGCACGCTGCTGCGACGCGGCACTGGTAGCGGCTACGCCGAGGTCGACTTCGTCGGCACCGATGGCCACCGCTATCGCGCCCGCTGGGAGGCCAACCGCGCCCGCGACAAGGCCGCGGGCAAGCTGCAGCATAGTCGCCAGAGCCTGCATGACCTGGATACCGGGCAACTGCTGAGCAACCAGAGCAAGAGCGAGTACAAGCAGCTGCTCGAGGCGCGCCTGGGCCTGAACTTCGAGCAGTTCACCCGTGCCGTCATGCTCGCCCAGAGCGAGTTCAGCGCCTTTCTCAAGGCTGACGACAAGGAACGCAGCGAGCTGCTGGAAAAGCTCACCAACACGTCCATCTACACGCGGCTGGGCCAACGCGCCTTCGGCAAGGCCAAGCAGGCCGGTGAGCTCCACCGGGACCTGCAGGCCCGCGCCGTGCACCTGATGCCGCTGGCCGAGCAGGCCCGTGCCGAGCTCGAGCAGCGCCTGGAGCAGGCGCTGGGCGAATACCGCGACAGCCAGACAAGCCTGCGTCAGCTGGAGCTGCAACGTGCCTGGCTGCGCGAGCAAGCCCAGTTGCAGGCGCAGCTGGCAGCCGCGCAGCAGGCCCTGCAAACGGCCCAGCACGAGGCGGCTCGGCTGAGCGCCCAGCGCCGCGACGTACAGCTGTTGCAGCGCCTGGCGCCGCAGCGGCACCAGTTCCAGCGCCAGCGCCTGGTGGCCGCCCAGCTGGCGCCGCTGGCCGCCGCACTGGAGCTGCGACGACACAGCCAGGTCGAGTTGCAAGCGTGCATCAGCCAACAGCAACAGACGCTCGAAGCGGCTCGCCTGACCTGCGCCCAGGCCCAGGCGCAACAGGCGCAAAGCGCAGCTTCGCTGCGCCAGGCCTACGCCAGCCAGGATCATCTGGCACGCCTGGCGCTGGAACGAAGCGGGCTGACTGAAGCCATCGCCCAGGCCGACCAGGCGCTGGCCAGCGTGCAGGCGCAACTTCACGAGGGGCAGGCACGCCAGCGGCAGGACCAGGAGCAGTTGGCCGCGATCGAGGCGGCGCTGGCCGAAAGTGCCGCGCTGGAGAGGCTTGGCAATGCCTGGCAGGCGTACCGCGGCCAGTTGCAGCAGCTGTTGCAGGTCGGCGATCGGCTGGCCCAGGGCCGCCGGGAGTTGCCCGCCCTGCAGGAGCAGGCCAGCCAGGCCGAGGCGCAGCTGCTGGAACACCAACAGGCCTGTGCCCTGCTGTTCCAGGAAGCCGAGGTCGAACCGCAGGCGCTGCCCGAACAACTCGACTTGCTGGGCAACCTGTTGCAGCAGAACCGCAAGCAGCAACGCGCTGTCGAGGCGCTTGCACGTCTGCATGACCATCAGCGGGAACTCGAGCAGAGCGATCAGGCCGTGCGCGAGCGCCAGCAGCACGCCTTGCAGGAACGCCAGCGCCATATCGTCGAGGGCCAGGCCGTCAAGGCCGAGCTGGAGGCGGCCGAACAGGCCTTGAACATCACCCAGCAATTGCTCGAACGTCAGCGCCTGGCGCGCAGCGCCAGCGTCGAGCAGCTGCGCGCCCAGCTACAACCAGGCGAACCCTGCCCGGTCTGTGGCAGCGCGGAGCATCCGTATCGTGCATCCGAGCCGTTGCTCGAACGCCTCGACCAGCATGACCAGGCCGAGCAGGCACGCGCCAAGGCCACGGTCGATACGCTCAAGGCGCGCCTGGAGGAATTGCGCACCCTGGTGGGCGTGCTCAATGGGCAGATCAAGGAATACCAGCGCCAGCAACGACAACTGGCCGAGCAACTGCAACCACTGGCCGAACAGCTTGCCGCTCACTCGTTGTGGCCGGCATTGCTGGACCTGGATGGGCCGGCCCGTGGCACCTGGCTAAAAGCCCAGCAACGCCGGCTCGACGACGAGATCAGTCGTGACGAGCGACGCCAGGCGCAGTTGCTCGATGTGCAAAAGCAGGCGGCTCGTTTCAACCAGCAACTGCAATCGGCCAGCCAGACGCAGCAACAGACCCGACAACGCCTGGACCAGCAGCAGCAGGCACTGGCAGCCGACACGCAGAACCTCGAGCAGGCCTTGGCGGCCTTCTCCGAGCTGCTCCCCGAAGCGCGCCTGCAAGGCTTGCGCGAGCAGCCGGCGCAAGCCTTCCTGGAACTCGACCAACAGGTCACCCTGCGCCTGCGACAACAGGCGCAACAGCAAGAGCACCAGCAGCAACGACAGCAGCGCCAGCAGCATCTGGCAAGCCTGGACAACGAGCTGCAGGCATGCCGGCAGCATCAGCTGGAGCTTGCCCGCCAGCTGGACGACCTGGATGCGCAGCGCCGGCAGCTCGACCAGCGCCTGGCCGACCTGCTCAACGGGCACGCCAGCGCCGATGACTGGCAGCATCAGTTGCAGCAGCAGTTGCAGCAGGCCCGCGACGACGAGGCCGCGGCCGTCCAGCAACTGCAGCAGGCCCGCGAACAGCTGATAACGCTCAGCGGCGAGCTCAAGGCCGAACAGACGCGTCACGCCGCCTTGCAGGAGGAAGATCGGCAGCTGCAGCACGCTATCGCCGGCTGGCGAGCCAACCATGCCGAGCTCGACGACGCTGCGCTCGAGCGCTTGCTGGTCATGGACGACGCGCACCTGGAGCAGATAAGCCAGGCCGTGCAAGCAGCCGACAAGGCTGTCGAACAGGCACGAGTGCTGCTCGAGGAACGCGATGCACGCCTGCGCCAGCATGCCACGCTGGTACAAGCCCCGCCGTCGGCCGAAAACCTGGAACACTTCCTGGCGCAGTTGCAGGAGCGCCTGGCCGGCCAGGAACAGCGCTGCGCCGAGCTGCGTGCCGAGCAGGCCGAAGACCAGCGCCGACGGCTGGCCTACCAGGCCCTGGCCGCAGAGATCGAGGCGGCCCATGGCCAGTGGCAGCGCTGGGCACGCCTGAGCGCGCTGATCGGTTCGGCGTCCGGCGACACCTTCCGCAAGCTCGCCCAAGGCTACAACCTGGACCTGCTGCTGCACCATGCCAACGGCCAGCTGCGCCAGCTGGCCCGACGCTATCGGCTCAAGCGCGGCGGCAGTTCGCTGGGGCTGCTGGTACTCGATACCGAGATGGGCGACGAGCTGCGTTCGGTGCACTCGCTGTCAGGCGGCGAGACCTTCCTGGTGTCCCTGGCCCTGGCGCTTGGCCTGGCCTCGATGGCCTCGAGCACCTTGCGCATCGAGTCGCTGTTCATCGACGAAGGTTTCGGCAGTCTCGATCCGGAATCGTTGCAGTTGGCCATGGATGCGCTGGACGGCTTGCAGGCCCAGGGGCGCAAGGTTGCCGTCATCTCTCATGTACAGGAGATGCACGAAAGGATCCCCGTGCAGATCCAGGTTCGCCGACGTGGCAATGGCTTGAGCGATGTGCAGGTGGTCGGCTAGCGGGCCGGCCGGAGCCGCAGGTGTCACGCCTTGGCCCGGCCGGGTGCTCAGTCGAGGAACTCGAAGTCCGATGGCGCGCCGTGCGCCAGGGCCTGCACGGTGTCGCCCAGCTCGCCGCTGAGCGGGTCGCGTCGCATCACCACGATGCGATCGCTTTTCTGGTTGGCCACCAGCAGGTAGTGGCCGCTCGGATCGATGGCGAACTCGCGTGGCTCCCGGCCTTCGGACGAACGCCTTTGTATCAGGGTCAGGCGGCCGTCCTCGCTGTCCACGGCATAGACCACGACCTGATTGGCCGTGCCGCGATTGCTCACGTAAAGGAAGCGACCATCGCTGGACAGGTGCAGGCCACCGCCGGCCTTGGCCTGGGGGTCGTCGCGCTCGGTCAATGGCAGGCGCTGACGCTCGAGCAAGGCGCCATCCTCGACATCGAACATCACCACCTCCCCGCTCATTTCCAAGGTCAGGTAGGCATGCTCGCCTTGGGCATCGAACAGCAGGTGCCGAGGACCGCTGCCTGGCGGCAGGCTCACCGCTGCCGGTTGCGCCGGGCTCAGTGGCTGCGTGGGGCTGGCAGCGTCGTAGCGGTAGATGAAGACCTTGTCGGCGCCCAGGTCGCTGGCATACAGATACAGGCCATCGGGGGAGAAAACCGCCGAGTGCACGTGAGGCCCGGATTGACGCTCCGGATCCACGCCACTGGGCGCGTGACGCTGCTGCTGGATCGCCTGCGCAAGCCGTCCATCCTTGTCCACCGGCAAGACTGCCAGGCTGCCACCGGGCACCGGTTCGCCGGAATAATTGGCTACCATCAGGTAGCGCCGATCCTGGCTGAGGCTGGCATGGGTCGGCTCGTCACCTTGGCTGGAGACCTGCGAAAGCGGCTCGATCAGACCCTCGGCACTTACCGAGAAGCTGCTGACCCGGCCTTTGCCCTGCCCCACTTCGTTGACCGCGAACAGCAGGCGCTGGTCCTCCGACAGCACCAGCCAGGAGGGGTTGTCGCTCTTGACCAGCTGGCGCGCCTGGGCGTCGATCAGCCCTGTGCGCGTGTCGAACTGGTAGCGATAGATGCCCTCGCCTTGGCCTTGGGTATAACCACCGACCAGCAGGCCGGCAGCATGGGCTTGGATCGTCAGGCTCATCAGGCTAGCCCCCAGTATCTTCTCGAGTGTCGTCATCTTCATCCTCTTCCGGAGCGCGCAGAGCGTCCATGCAGACCAGTCGATGCTCGCCCTGCGAATCGCTCAGGCGCCATTGCTCGCCCTCTGCCGTCGCGGCTGCAACCTGCTCGAGCGAGAAGCGCCAGCGCCGATGCTCACGGCCATCGATGCATTCGATCGAAAGACCCTCGGCATCGAAGGTGAAGTCGAAGGCATGCAGGCCATCGATCAGCAGCATGTCACAGGATTGCAGGGCTTCGGACAGAGCAGTCATCAGGTTCTACCGTCAAGAAAAGCACGCATTATAGGCAGACCGGGGATGACCGGCGGCGTTCAAAGCGATGACGCTCAGCCTCGTTCGGCGGGTGCCGCGCCAGCTTCGAACGGGCTGCTGCCACGACGCTGGTTACGGTCCTCGCGCGGTGTCGCGCCAAAGAAGTTGCGGTAGGCGCTGGAGAAGTGCGGCCCGGAGGAAAAGCCGCAGGACAAGCCGATCTGGATGATCGACTTGCTGGTCTGCAGCAGCATCTGGCGCGCCTTGTTCAGGCGCAGCTCCAGGTAGTACTGACTCGGTACCCGGTTGAGGTACTGCTTGAAGATACGCTCCAGCTGGCGACGCGAAACGCAGACATGCTGGGCTATTTCGTCGGTGGTCAACGGCTCCTCGATATTGGCCTCCATCAAGACCACCGCCTGGGTTAGCTTGGGGTGGCTGGAGCCCAGGCGGTTCTGCAGCGGAATGCGTTGGCGCTCGCCGCCTTCGCGGATACGCTCCACCACCAGCTCCTCGGAAACCGCCCCGGCCAGCTCGGCGCCATGGTCGCGCGCCAGCACCGCGAGCATCAGGTCTGCCACCGACATGCCGCCGCAGGCGGTCAGCCGGTCACGGTCCCAGTCGAACAGATGGCTGGTGGCGATCACCTTGGGGAAGCGCTCGGCGAAATCGTCCTGCCAGCGCCAATGGACGGCCGCGCGATAACCCTCGAGCAGGCCCAGCAAGGCCAGCGGATAGACCCCGGCGGACAAGCCGCCGATCATGCAGCCACTCCTGGCCAGCTGGCGCAGCGCCCCGGCAAGCGCCGGAGCGACGGCCAACGGTGGCTCGTCAGCCAGCAGGAACAAGGTATCCAGACCCTCCAGACGGCCGGCCCAGGCAGTGCCAGGCAGACGCCAGTCGCCCTCCAGCGGTGCCTCGGCCTGCAGAAAGACCAGCTCGTACGCCGCATCCGCCTGCAGCCGTCGGGCCACCTGCAGCACATCCTCGGCCAAGGCCAAGGTCAGCGCCCTGGTACTGGGCCAGATGAGAAAACCGATTCGCTGGGAGGTCATAGAAGGGTCCGAAACCTGAAGTCGATCGAGTCGATGGCGCCAGGGCTTGCAACGCCAGGGGCGTAGCATGCCCTATTTCGGTGCAAGTCGGCAGTGCCTACTTCAGGCTGCCGGAAAGAAACTGCTTCAGGCGCTCCGACTGGGGATTGGCCAGTACCTGGCGTGGATCGCCGCTTTCCTCGACCTTGCCTTGGTGCAGAAACACCAGCTGGTTGGACACTTCGCGGGCAAAGCCCATTTCGTGAGTGACCACGACCATGGTCCGGCCTTCCTGGGCCAGCGACTGCATGACCTTGAGCACGTCGCCTACCAGCTCCGGGTCGAGCGCCGAGGTCGGTTCATCGAACAGCATCACCTCAGGCTCCATGGCCAAGGCGCGGGCAATGGCCACCCGTTGCTGCTCGCCCCCGGACATGTGTCCCGGATAGGCATCCTTGCGATGGGCCACTCCGACCTTGGCCAGGTAGTGCTCGGCCTTCTCCAGCGCCTGCTTGCGATCGATGCCCAGCACGTGCACCGGCGCCTCGATGACGTTCTGCAAGGCAGTCATGTGCGCCCACAGATTGAAATGCTGGAACACCATCGACAAGCGTGCGCGCATGCGCTGCAGCTGCTTTGGCTCGGCGGCCCGGAGCGCGCCGTCCTTGCCCGCCACCAGCTTGAGTTCCTCGTTGTTGAGCAGGATCCTGCCGGCGTGTGGCTGCTCGAGCAGGTTGATGCAGCGCAGGAAGGTCGACTTGCCCGATCCGCTGGAGCCGATGATGCTGGTCACGTCGCCTGCCTTGGCAGACAGCGAGACGCCCTTGAGCACCTCATGGCTGCCGTAGCGCTTGTGCAGGCCCTGGACTTGTAGTTTGTACATGCTGTCGGTTCTCACGATGCGATCAGTGCTTGCGTGGTGCCAGGTAGCCGAGCCAGCGGCGTTCGGCCAGCTTGAACAGGCGCACCAGGATGAAGGTCAGGCACAGGTAGAACACGCCTGCCGTGATGTAGGCCTCGAAAGGCAGATAATACTGGGCATTGACCGTACGCGCCGCACCGGTGATGTCGATGAGCGTGACGATGGAAGCCAGGCTGGTGGTCTGCAACATCATGATCACCTCGTTGCTGTACTGCGGCAGCGCCCGGCGCAGGGCCGACGGCAGCAGGATGCGTCGATACATCTTCAACGGCGCCATGCCCATCGCCCTGGCGGCCTCGATCTCGCCATGCGGGGTGGCCTTGAGGCTGCCAGCAATGATCTCGGCGGTATAGGCGCTGGTATTGATGGCGAACGCCAGGCAGGCGCAGAACGTGGCGCTCGACAGCCATGGCCAGAAGATGCTCTGGCGTACGGCTTCGAACTGGGCCAGGCCGTAGTAAATCAGGAACAGTTGCACCAGCATCGGGGTGCCCCGGATGACGTAGGTGTACAGCCAGGCGACGAAGTTGACCACGGGCTGGCGCGACACCCGCATCATGGCCAGTGGAATGGCCGCCAGCAAACCGAAGAACAACGAGATCGCCAGCAGCTTGAGGGTCACCAGCATGCCTGCGAAATACAGCGGCAGCGCGTCCCACACCACGTTGTAGTCGAAAATCATAGCTCGGCCGCCTTGATGCCCACGGAATAACGTTTCTCCAGTCGCTTGAGTGCCAGCAGCGAGACACTGGTGATGACCAGGTACAACGCCGCCACCGCCAGGAAGAAGGTGAACGGCTCGCGGGTGGCGTCGGCCGCCTGCTTGGCCTTGAACATCATGTCCTGCAAGCCGACCACGGAAATCAGCGCGGTGGCCTTGGTCAGCACCAGCCAGTTGTTGGTGAAGCCGGGGATGGCCAGGCGGATCATCTGCGGCACCATGATCCGGAAGAACACCTGACGCTCATTCATGCCATAGGCCCGTCCTGCCTCGGCCTGGCCCTTGGGGATGCCGAGGAACGCGCCCCGGAAGGTCTCCGAGAGATAGGCGCCGAAGATGAAGCCCAGCGTGCAGATACCGGCGACCAGCGGATTGAGATCGACGTAGTCGTCATGGCCGAGCAGCGGCGCGACCCGATTGATCACATCCTGGCCGCCGTAGAAGATCAGCAGGATCAGGACCAGGTCCGGGATGCCGCGTATCACCGTGGAGTACACGTCGCCCAGCCAGGCCAGCCAGCGCACCGGCGACAGACGCAGGGCGACGCCGATCAGGCCGAGCACGACGGCCAGGGCCATGGAAGACAGGGCAAGCTGCAGTGTCAGCCATGCCCCGTCGAGGATGACTGCCCCGTAGCCTTTCAACATGATGAGGTCCTCGACCTGGAAAATGAAAATGGTGCAAACCACAGGATCTCTGCTGTTTGCACCATTGGACAGGTGTGAATGTATGGATTATTGCGCAGCCTGGGCCTGGTCATCGGCGCCATAGATATCGAAGTTGAAGTACTTGGCTTCGATCTGCTTGTACTTGCCGTTGGCGCGGATGGCATCGATGGCCGCATTGATGCGCTCGCGGTTGGCGTCGTCGCCCTTGCGGACCGCGATGCCAATGCCGTCGCCGAAGTACTTGGCGTCGGTGAAGGAAGGACCGACGAAGGCGAAGCCCTTGCCGGCGTCGGTCTTGAGGAAACCGTCCTCGAGCAGGGTGGCATCGGCGACCGTACCGTCGAGCCGGCCAGCGGCGACATCCAGGTAGATCTCGTTCTGGGTACCGTATGGCACCACGGTGACGCCCTTGGGCGCGAAGACTTCCTTGGCGAAGCGATCATGGATCGAACCGCGCTGGACACCGATCTTCTTGCCGGCCAGCTCGTGCAGGTCCGCGCTGACCGCGCTGCCTTCCTTCATCACCAGGCGTGCCGGGGTCAGGTAGTAGCGATTGGTGAAGTCGACCGACTTCTTGCGATCCTCGGTAATCGACATCGACGACAGGATCGCATCGATCTTGCGTACCTTGAGCGCCGGGATCAGACCGTCGAACTCTTGCTCGACCCAGGTGCACTTGGCCTTCATCTCTTCGCACAGGGCATTGCCGATATCGTAGTCGAAGCCGGCCAGGCTACCGTCGGGCTGCTTAAAGGCGAAGGGTGGATAGGCTGCCTCGATGCCGATCTTCAGCGGCTTCGAGTCGGCCAGCGATGCCAGGGAAAACACGGACAGCGCCAGGGCGCCAAGCAGTGCGAGTTTCTTCATCTGGTAGCTCCATCGGGTACAGGCAATAAAAGGCAGGATCGATACTGCCCGCTATGCGAAGGGGGACAAGGCCAGCCGCCGATCACGCGGCCATGAGCGCGCGATTGCATTCTAGCGGCAGGCGACTGGTCGATATTTCTTCAAAGCGACAACTACTTATAGAAGCGCCAGAAATCGCGTCCGGCGATATTGACAGCTCAGCCATGATATGCAAGAGCAAAAAGGATCCAACCAGAGAGTCAAGCAATTAGCGGGCCTATTATTCGCAAACCCTTTGGCTACGGCAAGTCTGACATGAAATCTTGCGGGGAAAGCCATGCGTCTGGAAGCAACTGGGCAGCACGGTAACAGGTACCAGCGGCCGCCGCCGGAGCGCCGGACCGGCCGCGATGGGTCGCCGTGGAGGGAGGAGCCCGTCGGATGACAGGCTCAAAGTGAGTGCGAAAGACCATTGCTCCGACGCCCGGCCTTGCAAAACCTCGGACAGCGCCGTCAGCACGCCCCGTGTTGCAGGGCTGCGATCACGCCGCCTTCATGGTCTTGTGCGTATCGATCAGATGCTGCACCACGCCTGGGTCGGCGAGGGTCGAGATGTCGCCCAGGGCATCGTATTCGCCGGTGGCGATCTTGCGCAGGATACGTCGCATGATCTTGCCCGAGCGGGTCTTGGGCAGCCCTGGCGCCCACTGGATCACATCCGGCGAGGCGATCGGACCGATTTCCTTGCGCACCCAGTTCTTCAGCTCCTGGCGCAAGGCCTCGCTCGGCTCTTCACCGGCATTGAGCGTGACGTACACATAGATGCCCTGCCCTTTTATGTCATGCGGCACGCCGACCACCGCTGCCTCGGCGACCTTGGCGTGAGCGACCATGGCGCTCTCGATCTCCGCGGTGCCCATGCGGTGACCGGACACGTTGAGCACATCATCCACGCGTCCGGTGATCCAGTAGTAGCCATCTTCGTCGCGACGCGCACCGTCACCGGTGAAGTACATGCCACGGAAGGTCTTGAAGTAGGTGTCGACGAAGCGGTCATGGTCGCCGTACAGCGAGCGCGACTGCCCTGGCCAGGAGTCGAGGATCACCAGGTTGCCCTCGGCCGCGCCCTCGATCAGGTTGCCAAGATTGTCGACCAGCGCAGGCACCACGCCGAAGAACGGGCGAGTCGCCGAGCCCGGCTTGAGCCCGGTGGCGCCAGGCAACGGGCTGATCAGGATGCCACCGGTCTCGGTTTGCCACCAGGTATCGACGATCGGGCAGCGCTCCTTGCCGACGGTGGTGTAGTACCAGTTCCACGCTTCCGGGTTGATCGGTTCGCCAACCGAGCCGAGCAGGCGCAGGCTCGAGCCGTCCGCGCCGTCGACCGCTGCCCGGCCCTCAGCCATCATGGCGCGGATGGCCGTCGGTGCCGTGTAGAGGATGTTGACCTTGTGCTTGTCGATGATCTTCGACACGCGTGTGATGTCCGGATAATTGGGCACGCCCTCGAACAGCAAGGTCGTGGCCCCGTTGGCCAGCGGCCCGTAGACGATGTAGCTATGGCCAGTGACCCAGCCGACGTCTGCGGTGCACCAGTAGACCTCGCCCGGACGGTAGTCGAAGACCCGCTCGTGGGTCAGCGAAGCGTAGAGCAGGTAGCCGCCGGTGGTATGCAGCACGCCCTTGGGCTTGCCCGTGGAGCCGGAGGTATAAAGGATGAACAAGGCTTCCTCGGCCCCCATTTCCTTCGGCGCACAGTGGCTGGAGGCGACCTTCATCAGGTCTTCGTACCAGATGTCGCGGTGCTGGTGCCAGGCGATGTCGCCGCCAGTGCGCTTGCATACGATGATCTTTTGTACGCTGCTGGTCTCGGGATTGGTCAGGGCCAGGTCGACGTTGGCCTTGAGCGCGGTGCGGCGGCCGCCACGCACGCCCTCGTCGGCGGTGATCACCACCTTGGAGCGGCAGTCGATGATACGCCCGGCCAACGCCTCGGGGGAGAAGCCGCCGAAGACCACCGAGTGGATCGCGCCGATACGCGCGCAAGCCAGCATCGCGACCACCGCCTCGGGGATCATCGGCATGTAGATGGTCACCACGTCGCCACGATGGACGTCCTGGCCGCGCAAGGCATTGGCGAACTTGCAGACCTGCTCGTGCAGTTCGCGATAGGTGATGTTGCGATGCTCGGAAGGATCGTCGCCCTCCCAGATGATCGCCAGCTGGTCGCCACGTTCCTCGAGATGACGGTCGAGGCAGTTGGAAGAAACGTTCAGAGTGCCGTCGGCGAACCACTTGATGTCCACATGATGGTCATCGAAGGAAGTCTGCTTGACCTTGGTGAACGGCTTGATCCAGTCCAGCCGCTGGGCCTGCTCGCGCCAGAAGCCGTCCGGGTTGATCACCGATTGCTGGTACATGGCCTTGTAGGTGGCCTCGTCGGTCAGCGTGGTGGCCGCGACCTCGGGACGAACGGGATACAGTGGAGCCGCACTCATCTTGATACCTCGGTGTAATAGTTGTTTTTGTATGAGACCGTTTGTAGCTGCATGAAGAGGCTCGCGGCCATTCGACATTGGTAGTAATCAACCTGACGCCTGGCATGCCCTGCGCCCGGGGCTGGCCGTCCACCCGCAGCTACTTGGCGCCAGGATTATTACAGGTTTTGTCAAAACTTAGAAAAACCTTATCAGAACTTGATCTGTTTCCATTTCATCGCGCCCCTTAGAATGATCCCCGCCACAACGGCATGACACAGACTTCGAATCCGATCGCGGATCTTTTATTCCGACCCCCACGCCGGGCAACTTGATCCGCCATTCACTCGATGCCTTTGACCTGATATTCACGCGGCTTTCACAGCCGCGCGCTTCCCCACGACTTCGAACAGGTAAAACCCCCATGAAAGCGTTACTGGTATTGGTACTCGCTGGTCTCTGCAGCACAGCCATGGCTGAAGACGCAACGGCCACTGCCGAGACACCGGTGGAACAGTACAGCTATGATCAGACCCTGGACATCGCCCGTGTGTTGTCCGTGAGCCCGGTCCCCAATGTCTGCGCGGTGGTGCCGGCGCGCATGACCTACGAAGATTCCGCAGGTCACCGGCATATCCTGGAATACCGGGTCATGGGCAACGGTTGCTCCAACGGTTGAGCGCCTGCCGCCCGCGCCGGACGAGCCCGCAGTCGCATAGCGCCTCATCCGCGGGACAACGACCCAGGCCGCCTGGGTCGCCTCGCGGGCGTCGCGATCGATGCAAGCCTGACGCCACATGATCGGTCATTTGCAAAGACACGATCACGATATCGATGTTCGAAGATGAACGATTGTTAACTTGCCTTCTTCGTCATTGAAGTTCAGTAACTCGACTCCTATTCACTGAACTTTCCCAGTGCATGTTCACGCAACTTGTTGGCGATCGTGGTATGTGAAACACCCAGACGCTTACCCAGCGCCCGGGTGCCTGGATAGTCTTGCAGCAAAGTTTCCAGCACCGTCCTTTCGAATCGGCCGACGATAGTAGCCAGCGAGCCTTCCAGAGAAAAACCGTTCAGAGGATGACGCCCGCCATGATCCGGCAGGCGGATATGCGCGCTGCCGACCACACCGTCCTCGCATACTGAAACTGCCTGGAACAACACGTTTTCCAATTGACGGACATTGCCTGGCCAGGCATATCGGCCCAGCTTTTCCAGCGCCGCCGGAGCCAGGCGCGGCACGGGACAGCCGATTTGCCGGCTGGCCTGGTCGAGGAAATGCTCGGCCAGGCCAGCCAGGCCGTCCATGCACTCGCGCAGCGGAGGGATGTGTAACGACAGCACGCTGAGGCGATGGTAAAGATCCTGGCGGAATTCGCCGCGCGCGCACCGTTCGGACAGGTCGAGCTGGGTCGCGCAGACGATCCGCACATCCAGGTAGACGTCCTCGTCGCTACCCACCCGACGGAAACAGCCTTCCTGCAAGAAGTGCAACAGCTTGCCCTGCAGACGTGGGCTCATCTCGTCGACACCATCGACAAACAACGTGCCGCCCGAAGTCAGCTCGAGCAACCCCAGCTTGCCTTCTGCGCGGGCTCCCTCGAAGGCGCCTGGCCCATAGCCGAACAGTTCGGTCTCGGCCATCGATTCCGACAGACCGGCGCAGTTGAGTGCAAGCATGGGCGACTGACGGCGTGGGCTCGCCAGGTGACAGGCACGGGCCAGCAGCTCCTTGCCAGTGCCGGTCTCGCCCTCGATCAGCACCGGCGCATCCAGCGGCGCCATGCGTCTGGCTTCTCGGACCACCGCCGCCATCCTTCGCGAACTCTGGAAGATGCTGTCGAAGCCGCGCAGCTCCTGCTTGCGCACATGATAGATCTGCTCACCGATGCGATCTGCGCGGTGCAAGGTCAGCACGGCGCCTGCCAGGGCCTCGGTATCATCGAGCTGCGATTGCAGTGGCGCGACGTCGGCCAGGAATATGTCACCATGCACCTTCAGCCGTAGCCCGTTGATCCGCGAACGACCGGTTCGCATCAGCTCCGGCAGATCGAAGTCCTCGATGTGGCGCGCCAGCGACAGGCCCGGTACCTCGTCGACCCGCACACCGAGCAATTGCGCAGCCGCCCGGTTGCCAGCGACGACACCGCCGCTCATGTCGACCGACAGTACCGGGAACTCCAGGGCACCGAGCAAGGCATTGAGTTCCATGTGCCTTCGCTCACTGGGCATCAGTCCGACCCGCTTGACCCCGAAGACGCCATCGATCGCCTCGAATTTCGGACGCAGCGACTGGAACTGCAGGTTGATCAGGTTCGGGCAGTTCAGATAGATGGCGTTGCCGTGCTCGCCGCCCACCTCTCCACGCGCCACGTTGATGCCGTACGACACCAGCAACTCGAGGATGTCACGCAGCATGCCGATGCGGTTCTGACAATGGACCTTGATACGCATGACGGCCTCCCTTGAACTAACAATCGACCGCCGGCGAAAAACGTGTCAGGTTTTCTTGCCAGATTGGCCTGAAAGATCGGTTTGAAACGCTTGATTCTGGGGCGCACCCTGCCATTCGTAAACTTTTCTTTACGAGCGTAAGGTTTTCTAGGGCGGCGTTCAGGGACCGCAGCACTGGAAAAGCCTATTCGACCCTGGCTTTACTGGGCGCAAGTCAGCCGGCAAGAACAAGAACCGTCCTGGAGAGCTTCCATGAAACAGACCCACTATGTGGCACGCGAACCGGATCCACAGGGCTTCATCGACTATTCGCCGCAAGACCATCAGGTCTGGCATACCTTGATCGAGCGACAGCTGAAGGTGGTCGAAGGACGCGCCTGCCAGGAATACCTGGACGGTGTCGAGCAGCTTCGGCTGCCACGCGAGCGGATCCCTCAGCTTGGCGAGATAAACAAGGTGCTCGCTGCCAGCACCGGCTGGCAGGTGGCACGGGTACCAGCGCTGATCCCGTTCCAGACCTTCTTCGAACTACTGGCCAGCAAGCGTTTTCCGGTGGCGACCTTCATCCGCACCCCGCAAGAGCTGGACTACCTGCAGGAACCGGATATCTTCCATGAGATTTTCGGTCATTGCCCGCTGCTGACCAACCCCTGGTTCGCCGAATTCACCCATACCTACGGCAAGCTGGGGCTGGCCGCGAGCAAGCAGGAGCGTGTGTACCTGGCGCGGCTGTACTGGATGACCATCGAGTTCGGCCTGATCGAGACCGCCCAGGGCCGCAGGATCTATGGCGGTGGTATTCTTTCGTCGCCCAAGGAAACCCTCTACAGCCTGTCCGAGACACCGGAACACCAGCCCTTCGATCCACTCGAAGCCATGCGCACGCCCTACCGCATCGACATCCTACAGCCGGTCTACTTCGTCTTGCCGAACCTCAGGCGCTTGTTCGACCTGGCCCATGAAGACATCATGGCGCTCGTCCAGCGTGCCATGCAGCTAGGGTTGCACGCGCCCAAGTTCCCGCCCCGGGCGGCCTGAGCGTCTTGGTGCCACCACCCGAACATCCATCGACCGGAGCCCATTGATGACCGCCTTGAACCAAGCCCACTGCGAAGCCTGTCGCGCCGATGCCCCACAGGTCACCGAACAGGAACTGGCAGCACTGATTCGCGAGATCCCCGACTGGAACATCGAAGTTCGCGACGGGATCATGCAGCTGGAAAGAGTATTCGCATTCAGAAACTTCAAGCATGCCCTGGCCTTCACCAACGCGGTTGGCCAGATCGCCGAGGCCGAAGGGCATCATCCGGGGTTGCTGACGGAATGGGGCAAGGTCACCGTCACTTGGTGGAGCCATTCGATCAAGGGCCTGCACCGCAACGACTTCGTCATGGCCGCCAGGACCGACCAGGTCGCCCAGTCGGCCGAGGGCCGCAAAGTCTGACAAACGGCCCACCCCGCGCCTGCCTTGAAGCGCGATGGATCGCGCATGATGGCAGGCGCTGGAACGCAAGGACTTCTAAGTGTCATCGAGGCTGCTGTATCCTGCCCCCGCTTTGCGAACCCCTGCGCCTGGCGCAGCCCCTTCGATGACACTAGCGAGGACGACGAGATGCACGAGATCCCGAATCTTCCCTTCCCAAGCCTGAACCCTGAAGAGCACTCCGTTGCCCCCCATGCCGAGCCTGCAGCAACTGCCCAGCAGGACGGCGAAGACGCCTCCAGCGCCGACCAAGACTAGGCTTTGTACGAAAAGTGCCTGGCCGACCCTGGGCCCGCTTTGCAGACCATCCCGCCACGGCGGCCTCCTACAGGTGGCCGCTGAGGCGTTTGCATCCCACGGCAGGAGCGACCGCCGCCCAGCCGGTCATGGCCGCACGTGCTGCAGTACCACTTCCAGCGGATGGCGCAGCTTGCGGTCGGCAAGGCGCTTGACCTGGCTGCGGCAGGAATAGCCGGTCGCCAGGGCCTCGCCTTCCTTGTCCAGTTTGCTTGCCCAAGACTGTTCGAAAATGGTTCGCGAGGTCTCCTGGTTGCGCGCCTCATGCCCATAGGTGCCAGACATCCCGCAGCAGCCGGTCGCCTCGGTGGTCAGCTTCAGCCCCAACCTGGCGAAGACCTGTTCCCACTGCCGGACACTGGCCGGAACATTGGTCTTTTCCGTGCAATGCGCCATCAGACGGAAATGCTCAACGGTGGCGCTGGGCTGACTGGGCAGCACGTCGATCAACCACTCCTGCGGCAGCAGCACCTTCGGACACCCCTCGAGCCCCGGTACTTTCTGGTATTCCTGGCGATAGACCAGGGTCATGGCCGGATCCAGCCCGACCAGCGGCACGCCGCAATCGGCCAAGGCCTTGAGCTGGCTGCCGTTGCGAATGGCCGCCTTGGCGAATGCGCCCAGGAAGCCTTGTACGTGCAATGGCTTGCCATTGGCGCTGTAGGGCGCCAGGAACACGCGATGCCCCAAACGATGGGCCAGATCGATGAACGCCGCGAGCAAGGGGGTTTCGAAATAGCGGGTGAAGGCGTCCTGGACCAGCACGATGCTGCGCTCGCGCTGGGCCGGCGTCAGCTCGCTCAAGGCCGGGACGGTCGCCACGCCGACCCGGCAGCGGGTCAGGGTCGATTGCAGGTTGAAGCGGCTGATCAAGGGGCTGTCGACCATGCCGACCTGCTCGGCCAGCAGCTTGTTCACCCACCTGGAGCCCATCACTGCGTTGTACAGCCCGGGCGCGTAAGCCAGATAGGGAATGCTGAATTCCAGCGAACCGATCAGGTAGTCGCGCAGCGGACGCTGGTAGCGGCCGTGGTACAGCTCGAGAAAGCGCGAACGGAAGTCCGGCACGTTGACCTTGACTGGGCACTGCCCGGCGCATGACTTGCAAGCCAGGCAGCCAGCCATGGCATCGTACACCTCGTGGGAGAAATCCTCCTGGCCCTGCCGACGCGCACGCTCGTTGCGCAGGCGTGCCGGCAGCCCCTTGAGCCAGCCGCTCGGCTGGCGCGCAGCGGCAAGCACATCGACGTCGGCCGCGCCTTGCAGCCGCAGCCACTCGCGAATCAGCGAGGCGCGCCCCTTGGGCGAATGACGACGCTCGCGCGTGGCTTTCCAGGACGGGCACATCGCATCGTTCGGATCGTAGTTGTAGCAGGCGCCGTTGCCATTGCAATGCACGGCACTGCCGAAGCTCTGCCAGACACGTTCGTCGATGCTGCGATCGAGTTCGCCGCGCAGCGGTGCCTCGTCCACCTTGATCAACCCTTCGGCGCTGTCGGGCGGCGTGCAGATCTTTCCCGGGTTGAGCTGGTTGTGCGGATCGAAGGCGCCCTTGAGACGCTGCAGCGCCGGGTACAGCTCGCCGAAGTATTCCGGCACGTATTCCGAACGCAAGCCCTTGCCGTGTTCGCCCCACAACAGGCCACCGTAACGCCGCGTCAAGGCCGCCACGGCATCGGAAATCGGCTTGACCAGCGCGGCCTGGGCCGGATCCTTCATGTCCAGCGCCGGACGCACGTGCAGCACGCCGGCATCGACATGGCCGAACATGCCGTACGCCAGACCGTGACCGTCGAGCAGCGCACGAAATTCGGCGATGTAGTCGGCCAGTTGCTCCGGAGGGACCGCGGTATCCTCCACGAACGGCTGCGGACGCACTTCGCCTTCGACGTTGCCGAGCAGCCCCACCGAGCGCTTGCGCATCGCGTATACCCGCGTGACCGCCTCGGCGCCCTCGGCCAGGGTGTGCCCCAGGCGCTCGACGCTGGTGTCGGCCTGCAGATGCTCGACGAAGGCACGGACTCTGGCGTGGACCTCGTCAGGCTGGTCGCCACAGAACTCGACCAGATTGATGCCCAAGGTCGGGCGCTGCGCATCGGCGGGGAAGTATTCGGCGACACTGTCCCAGACGATGTCCTTCATCGCCAGCATCAGTACCTTGGAATCCACCGTCTCGATCGAAAGCGGCTTGAGCGCCATCAGTGCATTGGCGTCGCGCAGCGCATCCATGAAACTGGCATAGCGCACGTTGACCAGCACCGCATAGCGGGGAATCGGCAGTACGTTGAGCTTGGCCTCGACGACGTAGCCTAGCGATCCTTCGGCACCACACAGGACACTGTTGAGGTTGAAACGACCCTGTTCGTCACGCAGGTGGGCCAGGTCGTAGCCGGTCAGGCAGCGATTGAGCTTGGGGAAGGTGTGCTCGATCAGTTCAGCCTGGGTTCGCTGGATGTCGCGCGCCGTGCGGTAGACCTCCCCCACCCGCCCGGAAGCCGCGCAAGCCAGTTCTAGCGTCTGGTCGTCGATCGGCAGGCTGTGCAGGCGTTCGCCACCGAGCAGCACGCTGTGCAGCTCGAGCACATGGTCGCGAGTCTTGCCATAGGTGCAGCTGCCCTGGCCGCTGGCATCGGTATTGATCATGCCGCCGATGGTCGCCCGGTTGGACGTCGACAGCTCCGGCGCGAAGAACAGCCCGTGCGGCTTGAGCGCGGCATTGAGCTGGTCCTTGACCACCCCGGCCTGAACCCTCACCCAGCGCTCCTGCACGTTGATCTCGAGGATCTCGTTCATGTGCCGGGACAGATCGACGACGATGCCATCGGTCAGCGACTGGCCATTGGTTCCGGTCCCTCCGCCGCGAGGCGTCAGCTTGACCTGGCGAAAGCGTGCTTCGCCCATCAGCCTGGCGACGCGCGCCACATCGTCGGCATCGACCGGAAAGACGGCAGCCTGGGGCAGGCGCTGGTAGATGGAGTTGTCGGTGGCCAGCACCGTGCGCGTGCCGTAGTCGGCACTGATCTGGCCACGGAAGCCGCTGGCGCGCAACGCTTCGAGAAACTCGGGATAGTTGGCGGCAGGCGCCTGGGGGTGCAGTTGGGCGATCATCGAAGGACGGCCTCTTTATCGGCTGGTTCACGGTGGTGGGCAATCGGCGCATGGCCTGGTTGCCTGTCGTAACGGCATGAATCGATCCAGGCCGAATGACGAATAGGGCAATGTTCCTGTACTTTCGAAGCAAGGGCAAACGGATAATCCTGCCGCTATCGATGACTTCAATGAATGAATTACCGCCACCTGACACCGTCCATGTCGCTCCTGCTGGCCTTCGAGGCGGCAGCCCGGCACGAAAGCTACACGCGAGCCGCGGTGGAGCTTTCCCTGACCCAGAGTGCCGTCAGCCGCCAGGTCCAGGCGCTCGAAAAGCAACTGGGCCTGACCCTGTTCAGGCGTGAAGGGCGCCAGGTCCAACTGACCGATGTCGGGCGCCTTTACCAGCGCCAGTTGAGCGAAGCGCTCGGACGGATCCGTAGCGCCACCTTGCAGGCCCTGGCCTACCAGTCCGGGGTCGGCACGCTTCGCCTGGCCACCTTGCCGACGTTCGGCTCCAAATGGTTGCTGCCGCGCCTGCATGCCTTCTATACCGCCCATCCGGGCATGCTGGTGCATATCCATTCGCGGATCGAGGCGATCGACTTCGAAACCAGCGAAATCGATGCCGCCATCGGCGTGGCCAGCCACGACCTGTCAGGCTTGGTCTGCCACAGGTTGCATGCCGAAGAGCTGGTGGTGGTGTTGCCGCCGTCGGCGGCGCAGCAGGCCGAGGCATGGACCGCGGCCAGGATCAGCGAACAGTTGCTGCTCACCGTGGCCAACAATCCGCACGCCTGGGGCGAATGGTTCTCTCACCACGCCCTGCCCCATCGCGGCATGCGCCTGGGCCCGAGCTTCGAGCTGACGTCGCACCTGATCCAGGCCGTCAGGGCCGGCATCGGCATCGGCCTGGTGCCCAGGATCCTCGTGCAGGAGGAACTGGCCAATGGCGAGCTGTTCAGCCCGGCAGCGGCCTTCGCCAGCCAGCGCAGCTATTACCTGATCTACCCGCCGCGCAACGAAGCGCTGCCTTCGCTGCGGGCTTTCCGCGGCTGGCTGCTGGAGCAGATCTGAGACCGGTGAGCCGCTGCCCGGCGGCAGCGACTCGCCGGCGCGTCGTCAGTCGCTCGAGGCGCCTGGCGCAACGCCGGCCCGGAGCTTGCGCGCATGGCTGACCCGGTAGCACAGGTACATGACCACCAGCCATACCGGAATCGCATAGACCGAGACCTGGATGCCCGGGATCTGCAGCATGATGCCGAGGATGAGCACCACGAAGGCCAGGCACAGGTAATTGCCCAGCGGGTACCACAGCGCCTTGAACAATGGCTGGCGCCCGGTACGTTCGAGATGCTGGCGGAACTTGAGGTGCGAATAGCTGATCATCGCCCAGTTGATGACCAGCGCCGCGACCACCAGCGACATCAGCAGCTCCAGGGCATCGTGCGGCATCAGGTAGTTCAGCAGTACCGCCACCACCGTCACCGCGGCAGACACCAGGATCGCGCGCACCGGAACGCCACGCCGATCGACCCTGGCCAGGCCGGCCGGCGCATCGCCCTGCTCAGCCATGCCGTAGAGCATCCGTGCATTGCAGTAGGTGCCGCTGTTGTATACCGATAGCGCGGCGGTGAGCACGACGAAGTTGAGCAGGTGGGCAGCCACGTCGCTGCCAAGCAGCGAGAAGACCTGCACGAACGGACTGCTGGCATAGCTGCCTCCCGCCGCGTCGATGCTCTTGACCAGGCTGTCCCAGGGCGTCAGCGACAGCAGTACCACCAGCGCACCGATATAGAAGATCAGAATGCGGTAGATGACCTGGTTGATGGCCTTGGGAATCACCGTCCTTGGCTGGTCGGCCTCGGCCGCGGTGAAGCCGAGCATCTCCAGGCCGCCGAAGGAGAACATGATGATCGCCAGCGCCATGACCAACCCACCGAAGCCGTTCGGGAAGAAGCCGCCATGTTCCCAGAGGTTGCTCACCGAGGCTTCGCTGCCGCCGCGTCCGCTGACCAGCAGGTAGCTTCCCAGAGCGATCATGCCGATGATGGCCAGGACCTTGATGATCGCGAACCAGAACTCCGCCTCGCCGAAGACCTTGACGTTGGCCAGGTTGACGGCATTGATCAGCACGAAGAACACCGCGGCGGTCACCCAGTTCGGTATTTCCGGCCACCAGTAGTGAATGTACTTGCCGACCGCGGAAAGCTCCGACATCCCGACCAGGATGTACAGCACCCAGCAGTTCCAGCCGGACAGGAAGCCTGCGAAGCCGCCCCAGTAGCGATGCGCGAAATGGCTGAAGGAGCCGGCCACCGGCTCCTCGACGATCATCTCGCCCAGCTGGCGCATGATCATGAAGGCAATGAAGCCACAGATGGCATAGCCGAGGATCATCGACGGCCCGGCGGACTTCATGACCCCGGCCGAACCGAGGAACAGGCCGGTGCCGATGGCACCGCCCAAGGCAATCAGCTGAATGTGGCGGTTCTTCAAGCCGCGCTTGAGTTCGCCGGAAGGCGTGTTTTGTCCATTCATGAACGGAGTCACCCTGCTTCTAGCTGTGACAGAATCGGACCCACCGCGCCTGGCGCGGCGGAATGAGCAAGGTGGGCTACCTTGGGTTTCCCGCGGCGACTCGACCGGAGGCCGGCGGGAATGTGCGATATGCGATGAGGCTCACAGGTAAAACGCGGCGCACTGTATACCCCTGCCCAGGCGCGGGCGTCAACGCGTTGCGTATTTTCCCGGTCGAAATCGGATTGTCCCGGTGCCGACCAGGTTGCCTGGCCGACGCTATCCAGGCCAGCCAGGCAACTGCCCGGCTGGCGCTGCCTCGATCAGTCGCGCGGCTTGTTGCGCCCGCCACTGGCAGGCTTGCCACCGTCTGGACGACCGCCGGAGGGCCGGCCACCCTCGGGGCGCGCCGGACGCTTGCGCATGTCGCCTGGTCGCTCGGCCACGGTGCTGCTTCGCCCCCCCTTGCGCGGCGCCTCTTCCCGCGCCTGGCGCGCCGGCCGCTCGGCTGCGGCCTCCTGCGCCGGACGCAAGGTCCGCGCACGCTCGTTGCGCCCCAAGGGACGGGTCGACTTGCGCTGCAGGCGTTCGAGCTTGTCCTTGGTCTTGAGGTTCATCGCCGGCAAGGCGACTGGCTGCAAGCCGACCTCGGCAGAAAGAATGTCGATTTCACCCTGGCTCATTTCCCGCCAGCGGCCCATCGGCAGGTCGGCATTGAGGAACACCGGCCCGAAACGCACCCGCTTGAGGCGGCTGACCACCACGCCCTGGGACTCCCAGAGGCGACGCACCTCGCGGTTGCGGCCTTCCATCACCACGCAGTGGTACCAGTGGTTGAAGCCTTCGCCACCGGGCGCTTTCTGGATGTCGGTGAACTTGGCCGGGCCGTCCTCGAGCATGACGCCGTCGGTCAGGCGCTTGAGCATGTCGTCGTCGACCTCGCCCCGCACCCGTACCGCGTATTCGCGGTCCATCTCGTAGGAAGGATGCATCAGACGGTTGGCCAGCTCGCCATCGGTGGTGAACAGCAGCAGCCCGGTGGTGTTGATGTCCAGGCGACCGATATTGATCCAGCGGCCTTCCTTGGGACGTGGCAGGCGATCGAACACGGTCGGACGCCCCTCAGGGTCGTCGCGCGTGCAGATTTCGCCGTCGGGCTTGTTGTACATGATCACCCGGCGCACGGACTCGGCCGCTTCCTCGCGCTTGATCAGCTTGCCATCCACGGCAATGGCGTCATGCAGGTCGACACGCTGGCCCAGCGTGGCCTCGACACCGTTGACCTTGATCCGACCCTGGCTGATCCAGGCCTCGACATCGCGACGCGAGCCGACGCCGATACGCGCCAAGACCTTCTGCAGCTTTTCGCCGGCAGGTCGAATAGGTTGGTTTTCTTGCAGGTCGTTGTCACTCATCTGGGCACCTCCCGGTGTAAGGATCAAGACGTTTGCGACGACGAACGCGTCGCAGGGGCGCGCATCATACGCCGTTCGCGGGCCGAGCGCACCGCGACCTCGGGTTTTTTCCGGACAGGCGGCGCTTGCCGGCAAGCCAGCTTCAGTCGCGCGGCAATGACGACTCCACTTCGTCCTCCAGCAGGGCTTGCTCCGGTTGCGCTGCACTATCCAGGGGTTCCTGGCGCAGGTCGTCGAAATCGACCTTCAAGCCCTCTTCCATGGCATCGAGCTCCACCAGCAAGGTGCGGAAACTGGCTTCCTCACGCCCCTCGGGCAGTGCCTCCTGGTCCTCGGCCAGGCTGGCGTCGGCCAGGGCCTGCAAACGCTCCGGAACCGGCGCGTCCTCTTGCTCGAGCAGCGGCTCGGGCTCCAGCTCGCGAAGCTCGGCCAGCGCCGGCAGCTCGTCCAGGCTCTTGAGATTGAAGTGGTCGAGAAACGCCTTGGTGGTGGCGAACATGGCCGGACGCCCGGGCACTTCGCGGTAGCCCACCACGCGGATCCACTCGCGTTCGAGCAAGGTCCGGGTGATGTTGCTGTTGACCGCGACGCCACGCACCTCTTCGATCTCGCCGCGGGTCACCGGCTGGCGATAGGCGATCAGCGCCAGGGTCTCGAGCAAGGCTCGCGAATAACGCTGCGGACGTTCCTCCCACAGACGTCCGACCCAGGGCGCATAGACCTCGCGAATCTGCAGGCGGTAGCCGGTCGCCACCTCCTTGAGTTCGAAGGCTCGCCCGCTGCACGACTTGGCCAGCAGCTCCAGGGCCTTGCGGAATACGTTCGGGGCCGGCCGTTCGGTCTCCTCGAACAGCTCGTACAAGCGCTCGAGCGATTGCGGCTTGCCCGAGGCCAGCAGGAAAGCTTCGATCAGCGACGCCAGGTCGCGCGGTTCGTTCAGGTTCATGATTGCCAGACTGCTCGTTGCGTCACTCGGTGCGGGCCCGGACATGGATGGGCGCGAAAGGCTCATTCTGCACCAGTTCGACGAGCGATTCCTTCACCAGTTCCAGAATCGCCATGAAGGTGACCACTACCCCGAGCTTGCCTTCGTCCGCCGTGAACAGCTGGCCGAACGGTACGAAGCCGTTGCCCTCGAGGCGCTCGAGCACATCGCTCATGCGCTCGCGGGTCGACAAGGTCTCGCGGGTGATCTGGTGGCTTTCGAACAGGTCGTTGCGACGCATCACCTCGGCCATGGACAGCAGCACTTCTTCCAGGCTGACCTGCGGCATCAGCTTGCGCACCTTGGCCTGGGGCGCCTCCAGACGCGGCACGATGATCTCGCGGCCGACCCGGGCGAGACCGTCGAGGTCCTCGGCCGCCGCCTTGAAGCGCTCATACTCCTGCAGCCGACGAATCAGTTCGGCGCGCGGATCGCCCTCGTCCTCCTCGGCAGTGGCGACACGCGGCAGGAGCATGCGTGACTTGATCTCGGCCAGCATGGCGGCCATGACCAGGTACTCGGCGGCCAGCTCCAGGCGCACGCTCTTCATCAGCTCGACATAGCCCATGTACTGACGGGTGATTTCCGCCACCGGAATGTCGAGGATGTCGATGTTCTGCTTGCGGATCAGGTACAGCAACAGGTCCAACGGACCTTCGAAGGCTTCCAGGAAGACTTCCAGCGCATCCGGCGGGATGTACAAGTCGACCGGCAACTCGGTGAGCGCCTGGCCATAGACCAGGGCCAACTGCAGTTGCGCCGGCTCAGCCTGGCTGGCCAGGGCCTCGATGCCCTGCGCCTCGCTCATGCGGGCGCCAGGAACGGCGCGGGGTCGCCACAGCCGACGCGAATCACCTCTGGCCGCTCGTCGGCCAGGTTGATCACCGTGGACGCCTTCAGGTCGCCAAAGCCGCCGTCGATGACCAGGTCGACCTGGTGCTCGAGCCGCTCGCGGATCTCGTAAGGATCGGTCATCGGCTCCTCGTCTCCCGGCAGGATCAGGCTGACGCTCATCAACGGCTCGCCCAGTTCGGCCAGCAGCGCCAGGGTGATGGCATGATCCGGCACGCGCAGGCCGATGGTCCGGCGCTTCTCGTGCAGCAGCAGGCGCGGCACCTCGCGGGTGCCGTTGAGAATGAAGGTGTAGGGCCCCGGCACATGGGCCTTGAGCAGGCGGAACGTCCCCGTGTCGACCTTGGCGTACAAGCCCAGCTGCGACATGTCGCAGCACATCAGCGTGAAGTTGTGGTTCTTGTCCAGCTGGCGCAGGCGCCGAACCCGTTCCACGGCGCTCTTGTCGCCGATCTGGCAACCCAGGGCATAGGCCGAATCGGTGGGGTAGACCACCACGCCGCCCTTGCGAATGATGTCCACGGCCTGGCGGATCAGCCGTGGCTGCGGGTTCTCCGGATGGATCTGGAAGAATTGGCTCACATGCTCGTCCTGTTCATGGCGTAATTGACTGGTCATGGCTGAATCGGCGCCAGAGCGGCGGCAGATCCTCGGGCAAAGGTCGGTAGGCACCGATCTCGCCCCAGGTGCCGGGACCATGGAAGTCACTACCGGCACTTGCCAGCAGACCGAACTCGCGGGCGAGGATGGACAGCGTGCCTACCTGCTCGGCCGGCATCATCCCGTTGACCACTTCCAATGCCTGTCCGCCGGCCTGGATGTAGTCGGCGACCAGGCGTCGACGCTTGCTGCGCGTCAGCTCATAGTGCATGGGATGCGCCAGGCTCACCCAGGCATTTGACCGACGCAGCACCGCAACGGTTTCCTCGAGCGTGGGCCAGTGCAGCTTGACATCGCCCAGCTTGCCGGCGCCCAGCCATTTGCGAAACGCTTCGGCGCGATCCTTGACGTGGCCGGCACGCACCAGGAATTCGGCGAAATGCGGGCGCGCCGGCGCGTTGCCACTGTCTCCCAGCGCCTGCTGGATGCTTCGGGCGCCCTCCAGCGCACCGGGCATGCCCTTGGCCGCCAGGCGCCGATCGATTTCCTCGGCGCGCAGCCAGCGGCCGCGATGCAGCTTTTCGACGGCTTCGAGCAGGGGCGGGGCGTCGAGCGCGAAGTCGTAGCCCAGCACATGGATGGTAGCGCCACCCCAGGTACAGGACAGCTCGACCCCGCTGACCCAGTGCAAGCCCAGCGCAGTGCAGGCCTGGCGGACCTCGACGAGGCCATCGAGGGTATCGTGGTCGGTCAGCGCCAGCATGCGCACCCCGTGCTCGTGGGCCCTGGCGGCCAGCGCGGTAGGTGTCAGCGCGCCATCGGAGGCCGTGCTGTGACAGTGCAGATCAAGATTCATGGGGGGGAGCGCTTTCGCCTGGATCGATGTTTGTTATTATGCCGCCACATCCTGCTTCTGGCTGCCACTGTGAAACAATTCATCGATTTCATCCCGCTGCTGCTGTTCTTCATCGTCTACAAGCTCGATCCACGCCTGGTGGAGCTTGCCGGCCACGATTTCGAGCTCGGCGGCATCTACAGCGCCACCAAGGTGCTGATCGGCAGCTCGCTGATCGTCTACGGCGCGCTGTTCCTGCGCCAGCGCAAGCTGGAGAAAGGTCAGTGGCTGACCTTGGTCGCCTGCCTGGTGTTCGGCGGCCTGACCCTCGCGTTCCACAGCGAAACCTTCCTCAAGTGGAAGGCTCCGGTGGTCAACTGGCTGTTCGCCCTGGGCTTCGGGGCCAGCCACTTCATTGGCGATCGGGTGCTGATCAAGCGCATCATGGGCCATGCCTTGACGCTTCCCGAACCGGTCTGGCTGCGCCTGAACGTGGCGTGGATCCTGTTCTTCCTGTTCTGTGGCGCGGCGAACCTGTTCGTGGCCTTCACCTTCGAGCGCTTCTGGGTCGATTTCAAGGTCTTCGGCAGCCTGGGCATGACCGTGCTGTTCCTGGTCGCGCAGGGCGTCTACCTGTCGCGCCACCTGCATGACGCTACCTCTACCCCGCCGTCCACCCCAAAGCACGAGGACTGACATGCTCTACGCCATCATCGCCAGCGACGTCGAAGGCTCGCTGGAAAAACGCCTGGCCGCTCGCCCGGCCCATATCGAGCGCCTGCAGCAACTCAAGAGCGAGGGTCGGGTGGTCCTGGCTGGCCCGCATCCGGCCATCGACAGCAACGATCCCGGCGAGGCGGGGTTCAGCGGCAGCCTGATCGTCGCCGAATTCGAATCATTGGCCGCGGCCCGTGCCTGGGCCGAGGCCGACCCTTACGTCGCCGCGGGCGTCTACGACCAGGTCGTGGTCAAGCCGTTCAAGCAGGTCCTGCCCTGAGCTTTCCGGCGGCGCCCGCCCCCGCGCCGCCCATGTCGTCCCGAGTGAGTCATGAGCGACCTGTTACTGATTGATGATGACCAGGAACTGTGCGAGCTGCTGGGCAGCTGGCTGACCCAGGAAGGGTTCTGCGTGACGGCCTGCCACGACGGCCAGGGCGCACGCCAGGCATTGGCCAGCCAGGCGCCTGCCGCCGTGGTGCTGGACGTCATGCTTCCGGATGGCAGCGGCCTGGAGTTGCTCAAGCAACTGCGCAGCGAGCATGCCGACCTGCCGGTGCTGATGCTTTCGGCGCGCGGCGAGCCACTGGACCGCATCCTCGGCCTGGAGCTGGGGGCCGACGACTACCTGGCCAAGCCCTGCGATCCGCGCGAACTGACCGCGCGCCTGCGGGCAGTGCTGCGCCGCAGCCACCCGGTGACCACGCCCAGCCAGCTCGAAGCAGGCGACCTGGCCTTCAGCCCGGCCCGCGGCGTGGTAGCCATCGAGGGCCGCGAAATGACCCTCACGCTTTCCGAAAGCCGCATCCTCGAAGCCCTGCTGCGCCAGCCCGGCGAACCGCTGGACAAGCAGGCGCTGGCCCAACTTGCCCTGGGCCGCAAGCTGACCCTGTACGACCGCAGTCTGGACATGCATGTGAGCAACCTGCGCAGGAAGATCGGCCCGCACCCTGACGGTCGCCCGCGGATAGTCGCATTGCGCAGCCGCGGCTACTACTACAGTCCCTGAGCCACACGCCACACGCAGGGGCGTATCGGCACCGCGTTCAGCTGGAAGCTTGCAACTTGCAGCTCTTTACCAAGGCTTTACCTAGCGCTGACCGCCCTTGACCTTGGTTTCCCTAGACTGGGCTCATCCGGCGGACGCCGGCCCATGAAAGGAGAAACATCATGCGCAAGACCCTTACCGCCCTGCTGTTCGCCGCCGCCCTGCCAACCGTGGCCATGGCCATGCCTGAAGGTGGTCCACGCCACGAAGGCCCCCATCACCGTGGTGCCGCGCCGTTCGCCCAACTGGACCTGAGCCCCGAGCAGCGCCAGCAGGTCGGCAAGCTGATGGGCGAGCAGATGAAAGCACGCCGCGACATCACCGAGCGTTACCTGGACAAGCTGCCAGCAGGCGAGAAAAAGGCCATGAAGGACGAAATCAAAGCCAGCCGCGACAAGACCCAGGCTGACATTCGTGCCTTGCTCAAGCCTGAGCAGCAAAAGAAGTTCGACCAGCTGGAAAAGGAGCGCGCCGCGCGCAAGGCCGAGTGGCAGGAGTTCCAGGCCTGGAAGGCTGAAAAAGCCCGCAAGGCCCAGTAAGCTATCTGCCCCGCGCCCGACCCGCCTCCTGGCGGGTCGGGCTGTTTCCGTTCGTTGGAGGTGCATGCCTTGCGTTCATTGTTCTGGCGCATCCTGGCCAGCTTCTGGCTGGCCATCGCCCTGGTCGCCGGCCTGTCGATCCTGCTTGGCCACATGCTGAACCAGGATGCCTGGATTCTCAGTCGCCACCCTGGCCTGAACACCCTGGCCAGCCGCTGGACCCAGCACTACGAACAGGAAGGCCTGGCCTCGGCGCAACGCTTCCTGGAACGACGCAAGCATCGCTACAAGATCGATGTTCAGGTACTCGACGACAGCGGCAAGGCCGTGGTGCCAGGCACCTTCCCACATCGGGCGGCAGCGTTCGAGGCGCGTCAGCACAATGACCAGCGGCGCCTGCCCTGGCGCCGCCTGACCGAGGAATACACCAGCCCCTACAGTGGCGAGAACTACCTGCTGATCTACCGCATCCCCCACCCGGAACTGGATGCCTGGCATCGCGACAGCCTGATCTGGCCATTGAGCGCGTTGGGTATCGCGCTGGTCGTGCTGACCCTGTTCAGCCTGCTGGTGACCTTGTCGATTACCCGCCCGCTCAGTCGTCTGCGCAGCGCCGTGCATGACCTGGGCCAGACCAGCTACCAGCAGACCAGCCTGGCCCGCCTGGCCGACCGACGCGACGAATTCGGCGTACTGGCCACCGACTTCAACAAAATGGGTGCCCGGCTGCAAAGCCTGATCGGCAGCCAACGCCAGCTGCTGCGTGACGTTTCCCACGAGCTTCGTTCGCCCCTGGCGCGGCTGCGCATAGCCTTGGCCCTGGCCGAGCGCGCCGAGCCCGAACAGCGCCAGGCGCTCTGGCCGCGCCTGACACGCGAATGCGACCGTCTCGAAGACCTGATCAGCGAAATCCTCGAACTGGCTCGGGTAGACGCCGAACAGGCCCACGCCGAACCGATCGACGTCAATGCCCTGCTCGGCAGCGTGCGCAAGGACGCTCAGCTCAGCGCACCAGACCAGGACATCCGCCTGGAAGCCGAGCCTGGCCTGGTGCTGCAAGGCTGGCCGACGCTGCTCGAGCGCGCCATCGATAACCTGGTGCGCAATGCCTTGCGCTTCAACCCGCCGGGGCAGCCGATCGAAATCGGTGCACACCGTGAAGAGCAACGGATCGTGCTGAGCGTGCGCGACCATGGCCCTGGCGTGGCAATCGAGCACTTGTCACAGCTGGGCGAACCTTTCTTCCGCGCACCCGGACAGACGGCGACCGGCCACGGCCTGGGGCTGGCCATCGCCCGCAAGGCAGCGGAGCGACACGGGGGTAGCCTGGCGTTGAACAATCATTGCCAAGGAGGTTTTCTGGCGCGGCTGGAGTTGCCTGTGGCGGGAGGTTCTGCAGGGCAGTGAGGTGTCTGCGCTAACTCTTGTCCGGCAGATCGCGGCCCACCAGGCCGCCAACGCTCTACCCTCGATGGCACGGCTGTGGGAGTGGCCGCAGGGCCGCAATGGTGCGCAAAGCGCCCCGCACTACCAACGAGGAAAAGAGTATTGTCTGCCAGATCCTGAGGCCGCCGCGCGGTCCATCGCGGCAGGTCCAGGCCGCGGCGGTGGCCGCTCCGATCGTTCAGTCGTGGCCCTGCTCGCCCCACGCCTTCACATAATCTCCGGTCGCCAGCACTGGCGCCTTGCGCGGCTCGGTGGCTGGGGTGCCGAGATACAGATAGCCGATCAGCTCTTCGTTGTCCTGCAAGCCCAGCCCGCTCGCCACGTGTGCGTCGTATGTCATGTCGCCGGTACGCCATACCGCGCCGATGCCCTGTGCATGCGCCGCGATGAGAATGCCGTGGGCTGCGCATCCAGCCGCCAGGCGCTGCTCGGACAGCGGCACTTTGAAATGCGCCTGCGGGCGAGCAATCACCACGATCAGCAGCGGTGCGCGCAAGGGCATGGCACGCGCCTTGTCCAGCGCAGCCTGGCTGGCCTCGCCCTTCTGGCGCAGGGCCTCGGCGAACAGCTCACCGAGCCTGTCACGCCCGGCTCCTTCGATGGTGAGGAAGCGCCAAGGACGCAACTGGCCATGATCCGGAGCGCGCAACGCCGCCTGGAACAGTGCCTCGCGCTGCGCGGCATTCGGCGCCGGATCAGTCAGGCGTGGAACGGAAACGCGGTTGAGCAGTGCATCGAGAGCCTCCACGGGCTACCCTCCTGGCATATGGATGTGCGGCCATTCTCAAGGCGTGAGCTTCGAGCTGCAAGCAAGAGCAAGAGCGGATCGACGCTGGGACTCCACTTGCGGCTCGCGGCTCGAAGCCTGCGGCTTGCAGCCGCCGATCCCGAGAGTAGAATGGCGCCCTTCCCCGTTGCGAGTCAGAGCAGTTCACATGGCGTTGCCGACCATCAGGATCATCGCGTTCATCATCGGCATCTTCCTGATCACCCTGGCAGTGAGCATGGTCGTGCCCATGGCGACCTTGCTGGTCTTCGAGCGCACCGGCGACCTGCCCTCGTTCCTCTGGTCGAGCCTGCTCACCTTCGTCGCAGGGCTGGCCATGGTCGCCCAGGGTCGGCCCCAACATGTGCACCTGCGCCCTCGCGACATGTACCTGCTGACGGTCTGCAGCTGGCTGGTGGTCTGCGTGTTCGCCGCCCTGCCGTTCCTGTTCACCCAGCACATCAGCTACACCAACGCCTTCTTCGAAAGCATGTCCGGCATCACCGCCACAGGCTCGACCGTGCTCAGCGGGTTGGACAACCTGTCCCCCGGCATCCTGATGTGGCGTTCGATGCTGCACTGGCTCGGCGGCATCGGCTTCATCGGCATGGCCGTGGCGATCCTGCCGCTGCTGCGCATCGGTGGCATGCGCCTGTTCCAGACCGAATCCTCCGATCGCTCGGAAAAGGTCATGCCGCGTTCGCACATGGTCGCCAAGTCGATCGTGCTGGTGTACGTCGGCATCACCATCGTCGGTAGCCTGGCCTTCTGGTGGGCGGGCATGTCGCCGTTCGACGCCATCAATCACGCCATGTCGGCGATTTCCACCGGTGGCTTTTCCACCTCCGACCTGTCCCTGGCCAAGTGGGACATTCCCGCCGTGCACTGGGTCGCCGTGGTGGTGATGATTCTCGGCAGCCTGCCGTTCACCCTGTACGTGGCCACCTTGCGCGGCAATCGCTGGGCGCTATGGCGCGACCAGCAGGTGCAGGGGCTGCTCGGGCTACTGGTGGCGACCTGGGTGGTACTGGGCAGCTGGTACTGGCTGACCACCGACCTGCCTTGGCTCGATGCCCTGCGTCATGTCGCGCTTAACGTGACCTCGGTGGTCACCACCACCGGCTTCGCCCTCGGCGACTACAGCCTGTGGGGCAATTTCTCGCTGATGTTCTTCTTCTACCTGGGCTTCATCGGCGGCTGCTCGGGCTCGACCGCGGGCGGTATCAAGATCTTCCGTTTCCAGGTGGCCTACATCCTGCTCAAAGCCAACCTCAACCAGCTCATCCATCCACGCGCGGTGATCAAGCAGAAATACAACGGTCACCGCCTGGACGAAGAAATCGTACGTTCCATCCTCACCTTTTCCTTCTTCTTCGCCATCACCATTTGCCTGATCGCCTTGCTGCTGTCATTGCTGGGCGTCGACTGGATGACCGCGCTGACCGGCGCGGCCAGTACCGTGTCCGGGGTCGGACCAGGGCTGGGCGAGGTGATCGGGCCGGCGGGCAACTTCTCGACCCTGCCAGATGCGGCCAAGTGGATACTGGCCGGCGGCATGCTGCTAGGCCGCCTGGAAATCATCACCGTGCTGGTGTTGTGCATGCCGGCGTTCTGGCGTCACTGAACACGGCGGGAAGGCCTGCCAGGCGCGCCCGATATTCGCTGGGCGTGGCATCGAACCAGCGGCGGAACGCCCGGTAGAAGTTGCTCGGGTCGGCGAAGCCGAGCAGGTAGGCGGTCTGCAGCAGGGTCATGCCAGGTTGCGCAAGATACTGTTCTGCCAGCTCGCGTCGGGTATCGTCGAGCAACGCCTGAAAACTGGTGCCCTCCTCCTGGAGCCGTCGTTGCAAGGTGCGCTGCGACATGTGCAGGGCCTGGGCCACCAGTTCCCGCTTGGGCTCGCCCTGAGGCAGCACACGACACAGCACCTGGCGGGCACGGTGGGTCACCCGGCTACCGGAAAACCGCGCCAGGTATTCACCGGCGAAGCGATCATGCAGCGTGGCCATGGCTTCGTTGGCCGTCGGCAACGGCGCCTCCATGTCCTGCGGATCGAAGATCAGCGCGTCGTGGGCAGCGCCAAAGATCAGTGGCGCACGGAAAACCGCCCGGTAGGGTTCGACATCGCGTGGCTGCGCGCCCCGGATGAAGACCTTGCGTGGCGCCATTGCACGTCCACTGAGCCAGCGGCACAGTGACAGCGCGCAAGCCAGCGAAGCCTCGGCGCTGTGCCGGGTGGGTGGCAGGTGGTCGCCGTAGACGCTGAGCACCAGCGCATAACCTTCCGGCTCCAGGCCGAAGGTCAGGTCGGAGCTTTCCGCAATGATGCGCTGGTAACGCACCAGGCGCCTGAACCCCTCGGCCAAGGTCCGGCTGGACATCAGCGCATAACCGACCACATGAAATGACGCCGGGCGCACCAACCGAGCCATGTTCAGGCCGATGGCCTGGTTGCCCGACAGTTCTTCGGCGAGCATCCACAGGCGCGTCAGGGAGTCCTGCGTGAAGCGGGCGTCAGGATCGTCCAGGGCGGAGAAGTCCAGGCCCAGCCTGCGGAACATGGCTTGGCAGTCGAGCCCTTCGAGCTCCAACGCCTTGACGATACCGGAAGCCCAGCTGGCTGACGTGGTTCTTTCGCTCATGACCGGTTTCCGCGCTGGCCGCTAGGGTGGTTGCCTGCAAAGGATACTCAATTGGCGCCTATTGTCACTGTCGATGCGCCTTCGTCATCCTAGAATCCGAATGCAAGCAAGCTATTCATCTTTCTCAGGCAACCGCAGGCGGACAATCCAGATGAGCCGCGCCACTCCTTTTCGCAGCTTTGCCGATTTCTATCCCTACTACCTTGGCGAACACAACGATCCGGTCTGTCGGCGCCTGCATTTCATTGGTACCAGCCTGGTCATCGCGCTGCTCGCCTACGTGATCGCCAGCGGCAGTTGGTGGCTACTGTCGCTGGTTCCGCTCGTCGGCTACGGCTTCGCCTGGATCGGCCACTTCTTCTTCGAGAAGAACCGCCCAGCGACCTTCACCCACCCGTGGTATAGCCTGCTCGGGGATTTCGCGATGTTCCGCGACGTCTTGCTCGGCAAGGTCGGGCTCTAGCCGTGCCCTGTGCCTCAGGCCGGCTCGCGCGCCAGGGCCACCGGCCCGAGCGGTCGCGCCTGGGCATCGGTCAGGCGATACAGCTCGATGCTGCCATCCCAATGTTCTATCAGTGCCGTGCAGGACTCGACCCAGTCGCCGCAGTTGAAATACTCGACCCCACCAAGCTGACGGATCTCGGCATGATGGATGTGTCCGCAGACTACCCCCTGAAAGCCTCTGCGCAGGCATTCGTGGGCGATGGCATGTTCGAAATCGCTGATGAAGCTCACCGCGCCCTTGACCTTGTGCTTGAGATAGGCTGAAAGCGACCAGTAGCCGTGACCATGCCGTGCGCGCCAGTGGTTGAGCCAGCGGTTGAGCGTCAGGCTGAGGGTGTAGGCTCGATCGCCAAGCCAAGCCAGCCAGCGGTGATAGCGCGTGATGACATCGAACTGGTCACCATGAATCACCAGCAGCCTGCGACCGTCGGCGGTGAGGTGCTCGGCTTCATCGACCAGCCGCAGGTTGCCAAGCATCAGCCTGGAATAGCGGCGCAGAAACTCGCCATGGTTGCCAGTCACGTAGATGACTTCGGTGCCGCGCTTGCTCATGTTCAACAGGCGGCGGATGACATTGGTATGACTCTGCGGCCAGTAGATCCCGCCACGCAGTTTCCAGCCGTCGATGATGTCGCCGACCAGGTAGAGGCGATCGGCCTGGTAGCGTCGCAGAAAGCCTGACAGATGTTCGGCCTGACAGCCACGTGTACCGAGGTGGACATCGGAGATCCACAGCGTCCGCACCCTTTGCCTGCGGGACGGACGAGAACATTCGGCATGGGTCATGTCGTGGCCTCCGGCGCTGTTTGCTGGAGACTGACAGGCCAACCTGACAGCTTGGTGACAGTCGGCAGGAGATGCCTGCAGAGGCTGCGGGGCGAGCCGAGGCTACCCCGCGGCCTGTTCAGCAGTCGGTCAGCTCGAGGAAGATCCTGGCCAGCTGCTCCAGCCCTTGCTGGTCCTGAACGGTGAAGCGGCCCAGGCGAGGGCTGTCCAGGTCGAGCACGCCGATCAGGCGACCTTCCTTGACCAGCGGAATCACCAGCTCGCTGTTCGAAGCGCTGTCGCAGGCGATATGCCCTGGGAAGGCATGCACGTCCTCGACCCGCTGGGTCTGGCCGGTGGCGGCCGCGGTGCCACAGACGCCCTTGCCGAACGGGATGCGCACGCACGCGACCTGCCCCTGGAACGGGCCCAGCACCAGCTGCCCGTCACGATTGAGGTAGAAACCGGCCCAATTGAGGTCCTCCACCTGGTGGTAGAGGAAAGCCGAAAACTGTGCGGCATTGGCAATGAAGTCACGTTCGTCGGCGAACAGGGCCTGCACCTGCGCCGCCAGCATCGCGTAGCCGTCCAACCCCTTGCCCGTGGCAGTCAGATCGATCATGCCTTGTGTTCCAGCAACTGCAGCCCGACCCAATAGCGGGCGAACTGATAGGCGCAACGGCCGTTGCGGTTGCCGCGCCCGGTGGCCCAGCGCACGGCAAGCTTCTCCAGCGCCTCGTCGCGCTGCCAGGCCAGGCCGGCGGAGCTGGCGAGCTGGCCGATCCAGTGCTCGACCACGTCGAGGAAATGTTCCTGGCTGAACGGATAGAACGACAGCCACAGGCCGAAACGGTCGGACAGGGCAATCTTGTCCTCCACCGCCTCGTTCGGATGCAGCTCGCCGTCGACCATCTTCCAGTTTTCGTTGTCGCTCTGCTTTTCCGGTACCAGATGACGACGATTGGAGGTCGCATAGAGCAGGACGTTGTCGGGCGCCTGTTCCAGGGAACCGTCGAGCACGCTCTTGAGCACGCGATAGTCGCCTTCGCCGGCCTCGAACGACAGGTCGTCACAGAACAGGATGAAGCGTTGCGGCAGCTTCTGCAGCTGCTCGACGACGCGAGGCAGGTCGGCCAGGTGGTCGCGCTCGATCTCGATCAGACGCAACCCGGCCGGCGCATGTTCGGCCAGCAACGCCCGCACCAGCGAAGACTTGCCGGTGCCACGCGAGCCCCAGAGCAGGGCATGGTTGGCCGGCATGCCGTCGATGAACTGCCGGGTATTGCGGCCCAGCTGCTCACGCTGCTGGTCGACGCCGATCAGGTCGCTCAGACGAATGTCCAGGCTGACCTCCAGGGGCAGCAGATAGCCGCTGCGTCCGTCGCGCTGCCAGCGCGCGGCCAGGCACTGCTGCCAGTCGATCTCGGGACGGGGAGCAGGCAGCAAGGGTTCGAGGCGGGCGAGCACCGATTCGGCTCGCTCCAGGAAAACGGTAAGGCGGGGGTCCATGACCACTCCTCGGGACGGGTTAAAACAAACGGATGGACCAAATGGCAGGTTCGCCAGCTGCCGGGGGATGGTTCGGCCATGCTGGACAGCGCACGCAGCGCAAAACTGGCTCGGGACTCACGGATATCGAGTCGCTGATCGCCTGCCCTGCAAGCAAGCCCGTCCGACCATCCTGATAGGTGTCAGGCTCGGGCCTTGCTCGTGTCATCCAGATCAGCATCGATTATGCCAGCGAAGACGCTTGCATCAACCGGCAAATGCAGTTGCGGCCACAAATCGCCCCATCCTGCTCTAATGGCGGCCGAACATGGCCAGGCGCCAGCCTGCCGCCTCAGCGACCGAGCAGTGCCTCGATCTCCGACTCCAGCGCCTGGGGCTTGGTGAACGGCGCATGGCGCGTGGCCCGGCCAGTGGCGGGGTCGACCAGGAACTTGGTGAAATTCCACTTGATCCGTTCACTGCCGAGAAAGCCCGGAGCGCGGCGCTTGAGCTCGACGAACAACGGGTGCGCGCCTGGGCCGTTGACTTCGATCTTGCGGAACATCGGGAAACTCACCTCGAAGTTGCGCTTGCAGAACTGCGCGATGGTTCGCGCGTCGCCTGGCTCCTGCTGACCGAACTGGTTGCAGGGGAATCCCAGCACGACCAGGCCGCGAGCACGATAAGCCTGCCACAGCTGCTCCAGCCCCTTGTATTGAGGCGTGAAGCCGCACTGGCTGGCAGTATTGACCACCAGTAGCGCCTTGCCTGGAAAATCGCCGAGCTTCCTGTGCTCGCCCCCGAGGGTCACGCAAGCGATGTCCTGCAGATCGACGCCGTGAACCGCTTTGTCTTCACGCACGAGACTTGAGCTCCAGGCAGACCGAGTTGATGCAGTAGCGCAGGCCGGTCGGCGGCGGGCCATCCGGAAACACGTGCCCCAGGTGCGCGTCGCAGCGGGCACAGGTGACCTCGGTGCGAATCATGCCATGGGACGTATCGCGCACCTCGATCATGGCATTGTCTTGCAGCGGCTCATAGAAGCTCGGCCAGCCGCAACCGGAGTCGAACTTGGCCTTGGCGTCGAACAGCGGCGCATCGCAGCAGATGCAGTGATAGATACCGTCGCGTCGCTCGCCGTTGTACTTGCCACTGAATGGCCGCTCGGTGCCCTTGAGACGGCACACCTGGTATTGCGCGGGATCGAGCATCTCGCGCCATTGTTCCAATGTCTTTTCGATCTTCTGCATGGCTGGACCTCGGCAGGCTTGAATTTGCACCGCGCCGTCTTTTCGAGGGCGCGGGGGGCACGTATATTAGTGCGCTTTCCTCGTCTGACATCAGTCTGGCACCCACGCTCCGCCTTTTTCAAACCTTTCGACGGCGCAGCGCTGCGACCTCTCCAATCGGGATTTCATCATGCAGTTCAGCAAATCGAACAAGCTCGCCAATGTCTGCTACGACATTCGCGGCCCGGTGCTCAAGCACGCCAAACGCCTCGAGGAGGAAGGTCATCGCATCCTCAAGCTGAACATCGGCAATCCGGCGCCGTTTGGCTTCGAGGCGCCCGACGAAATCCTCCAGGACGTGATCCGCAACCTGCCGACCGCCCAGGGCTACAGCGACTCGAAGGGCCTGTTCAGCGCGCGCAAGGCGGTGATGCAATACTGCCAGCAGAAGCAGATCGAAGGCGTCGGCATCGAGGACATCTACCTGGGCAATGGCGTCTCCGAACTGATCGTGATGTCCATGCAGGCCTTGCTCGACAACGGCGACGAAGTCCTGATCCCGGCACCGGACTACCCGCTGTGGACGGCCGCGGTCAGCCTGGCCGGTGGCAGGCCGGTTCATTACCTGTGCGATGAAAAGGCCGACTGGTTCCCGGATCTCGACGACATCAAGGCCAAGATCACGCCCAACACCAAGGCAATGGTGATCATAAACCCGAACAATCCGACCGGCGCGGTGTATTCGCGCGAACTGCTGCTGGGCATGCTGGAGCTGGCGCGTCAGCACGACCTGGTGGTGTTCTCCGACGAGATCTACGACAAGATCCTCTACGACGAGGCCGTGCACGTCAGCACCGCTTCGCTGGCCCCGGACCTGCTCTGCCTGACCTTCAACGGCCTGTCGAAGTCCTACCGCGTGGCGGGCTTTCGCTCCGGCTGGCTGATCATTTCCGGGCCCAAGCACCGCGCGCAGAGCTACATCGAGGGCATCGACATGCTGGCCAACATGCGCCTATGCGCCAACGTACCGGCCCAGCACGCCATCCAGACCGCCCTGGGCGGCTACCAGAGCATCAATGACCTGGTCCTGCCGCCCGGCCGTCTGCTCGAACAGCGCAACCGCGCCTGGGAGCTGCTCAACGACATCCCCGGCGTCAGCTGCGTCAAGCCGATGGGCGCGCTGTACGCCTTCCCACGGATCGACCCGAAGGTCTGCCCCATCCACAACGACGAGAAATTCGTGCTCGACCTGCTGCTGTCGGAGCGGCTGCTGATCGTCCAGGGCACCGCTTTCAACTGGCCGTGGCCGGATCATTTCCGCGTGGTGACCTTGCCACGCGTGGATGATCTGGAACAGGCCATCGGCCGCATCGGCAATTTCCTGCGGACCTACAGCCAGTAAGGCCGCGCGCCGTGGGCGTGAGCGGCCGCCCTGCCGTGCTGGGCGGCAGGGCGGCCCTGTGCCGCCTCTGCAAACGCCCACCGGTCGTGCTGGTAGCACGGCCATCGAGGCATTGGGGCCTCTGCAACGAGGCGGCCACTCCATTTCATAACCGCCTCTCGGATTCTTCTTACATTCTGCAACGCTGTATCCCACAGAGCTTCTCGCATCCTCTGTCATACTACGTCCTACACAGTTTGAAATAGTCCCCCGGTTGAATCGGCGCCCCCTCCCCCTTATATACCCCCGCAGTACGCAACATTTCATCCGTCAGGAGAACGTGACAACCATGATGCGCATCTTGTTGTTTGTGGCCACCAACCTCGCGGTGGTGCTGGTTGCAAGCATTACCCTGAGCCTGTTCGGCTTCAACGGGTTCATGGCAGCCAATGGGGTCGACCTCGACCTGAGCCAGCTGCTGGTCTTCTGCGCCGTGTTCGGTTTCGCCGGCTCCATCGTTTCGTTGCTCATCTCCAAATGGATGGCGAAGATGAGCACCGGTACCCAGATCATCACCCAGCCGCGCACTCGCCATGAGCAGTGGCTGCTGCAAACGGTAGAGGAGCTGTCTCGCGAAGCCGGGATCAAGATGCCCGAGGTGGGTATCTTCCCGGCCTACGAAGCGAACGCCTTCGCTACCGGCTGGAACCGCAACGACGCCCTGGTGGCGGTCAGCCAGGGCCTGCTCGAACGCTTCTCGCCCGACGAGGTGCGCGCCGTGCTCGCCCACGAGATCGGTCACGTGGCCAACGGCGACATGGTGACGCTGGCGCTGGTGCAAGGCGTGGTCAACACGTTCGTGATGTTCTTCGCACGCATCATTGGCAACTTCGTCGACAAGGTGATCTTCAAGAACGAGGAAGGCCAGGGTATTGCTTATTACGTCGCCACCATCGTGGCCGAGCTGGTCCTGGGCATTCTGGCCAGCATCATCGTCATGTGGTTCTCGCGACGTCGCGAGTACCGCGCCGACGACGCCGGCGCCCGGCTGGCCGGGACAGGCGCGATGATCAACGCCCTGCAGCGCCTGCGTGCCGAACAGGGCATGCCGGTGCAGATGCCTGACTCGCTGCACGCCTTCGGCATCAACGGCGGCCTCAAGCAGGGCCTGGCCGGGCTGCTGATGAGCCATCCGCCCTTGGAAGACCGTATCGAGGCCCTGCGCCGTCGCGGCTGATTCATTCGGCCAGCCATGAAAAAGGGCGACTTCGGTCGCCCTTTTTCATGCACCGCGGCCGTTATCGCTGCAAGCGGTAGACACGTTCGCGAAGCCTGGTTACGCCAGCCTGGAGAAATCGCGGGCTCTGCTCGATGATATCCCCTTCCTCCAGCCTCTCGACTCGCTGCCAGGCGGCCAATCCCCGCAGCACTTCGTCGTTCGACACGGCGAAGGGTGGCCCTTCGACCAGGGATTGCGGGTAATCGAGCGTGACCAGCAACCCCTGGCAAGCTGGCGGCAGCAGCCTGGCCAGATGCGCCATGTAGAGCTGGCGCATCGGCGCCGGGAAAGCGATCAGCGCGGCCCGGTCGTAGAGACCCGCGCAGGCGACCAGATCCTCTGCACGCAAGGCGAAGAAGTCACCGCACCAGAGCTGCACCGTCCCGCTGCGCCAGACCTCGAACTCGCCATGCCGCTCGATCGTCGGCTGCAGCCCCTGCTCGGTGAAAAATGCCTGTACCGCCTGGCGCGACAGCTCCACGCCGAGCACCTCATGACCCCGCTCGGCAAGCCAGGCCAGATCCAGACTCTTGCCACACAACGGCACCAGGACCTGCGAACCTTCTGGCAGCTGGAGGTCGGGCCAATGACGTTGCAAGTAAGGGTTGACCTGGCGCTGGTGGAAACCGATTCGATTTTCGGCCCAGCGCTGATGCCAGAATGCCGCTTCCATGATCACTCCTGGTCTGATGGAGAAGTTCGCCTGAGTACCAGGCCACCCGCTCAGGATAGCCAGCCTGCCCAACCTGCGGCAATCGCGCGTGCCTGCTCGCCGCTTCGGCCGATCATTCGAATGACGCGCAAAAAAATCCCCGAACGAGTCGGGGATTCTTCAAGCGTGCATCAGTCTTCGCGGTAACGGCGCAGCTTCAGCTGCTTGCCAGCAACGCGCGTGTCCTTGAGCTTGGACAGCAGCTTCTCGAGACCCTCTTCCGGCAACTCGACCAGACTGAAGCTGTCACGCACCTGGATCCGGCCGATGGCATCACGGGCCAGGCCACCCTCGTTGAGAATCGCGCCGAGCAGGTTCTTGGCGGCGATCCCATCGCGGGCGCCCAAGGCGGTACGGCAGCGTACGCGCCCTTCGGCCAGCGGCAGGGGTGCGCGACGCTCGCGCTCGCCACGCTCACCGCTGCGCTCACGCGGAGTGTAGGTCGGCACCAGCGGTTGGTCACGTTCGACACTGGCCAGATCGAGCGCCTGGCCATTGGTGGCCTTGCGCAGCAGTGCGGCAGCCAAGGCACGCGGGCTGCAGCCCAGGTCGGCCGTGAGGCGGTCGAGCAGGTCGCCGTGGCTGGCTTCCGAATCGGCGACCAGAGGGGCCAGGCTGGAAGTCAGCTTCTTGATGCGCGCATCCAACACGGCCTGGGCGTTCGGCAGGCGCGCTTCGGCGACCTTCTGCCCGGTCACGCGCTCGATGACCTGGAGCATGCGGCGCTCACGCGGCGTGACCAGCAGCAAGGCACGACCTTCGCGACCAGCACGGCCAGTACGACCGATGCGGTGGACATAGGATTCCGGATCGTACGGCATGTCCACGTTGAACACATGGGTGATGCGCGGTACGTCCAGACCACGAGCGGCCACGTCGGTGGCGACGACGATGTCCAGGCGGCCATCCTTGAGCGAGTCGATGACACGCTCGCGCTGGTTCTGGGCGATGTCGCCGTTCAGCGCAGCGGCCTTGTAGCCCTTGGCTTCCAGGGCGCTGGCCAGGTCCAGGGTGGCCTGCTTGGTACGCACGAAGGCGATCAGCGCATCGAACTCCTCCACTTCCAGCAGGCGCAGCACGGCCGGGATCTTCTGGTCGGCATGCACCATCAGGTGGGCCTGGTCGATCGCGGTGACGGTCTGGGTCTTGCTCTGGATCTTGACGTGCTTCGGCTCGCGCAGGTGACGCTCGGCGATCGAACGGATCGAGGACGGCAAAGTGGCGGAGAACAGCACGGTCTGACGGCTTTCCGGAAGCGCGTCGAAGATGACTTCCAGGTCATCCATGAAACCAAGCTTGAGCATCTCGTCGGCTTCGTCGAGCACCAGGTGCTTGACCGTGGACAGGACTTTCTCGTCGCGACGCAGGTGGTCGCACAGGCGACCAGGCGTGGCGACGACGATCTGGGCACCATTGCGAATGGCGCGCAACTGCGGGCCCATCGGGGCACCACCGTACACGGCGACCACGTTCACGCCCGGCATCTGCTTGGCGTAGGTTTCGAAGGCCGTGGCTACTTGCAGCGCCAACTCACGGGTTGGCGCCAGGATCAGGGCTTGCGGTTCGCGCTTGCTCGTGTCGATACGGTTCAGGATCGGCAGGGCGAAGGCAGCGGTCTTGCCGGTGCCGGTCTGCGCCTGGCCGATCATGTCGTGACCGGCGAGAATGATCGGGATCGACTGTTGCTGGATGGCCGATGGCTCTTCGTAGCCGGTAGCCAGCACTGCAGCAACAATGTTCGGATTGAGATCGAGAGCGGCGAATCCGCCGGTTTCCTGGGTCATGGGTCTGCCTCTAGGTGCATCCGCAAAGACCCATGCTCCAGAGCTGCACATGCCTTGAAAGACCCGGAGGTCACCCAGGCAGCTCTGGCGGCGGGGATTTGCGAAAACGATTGAAAAGGGAACATCTTGGGAAAGTCCGACGAGCGGACGCGCAGCCGAAGCTGATATACGGGGGATTTGCACCACCTGCAACGGGGGTCCGCTGAAAGACCGGCGCGTACTATACCCGAATACGAGCCAGCCGTGAGATTTTTTTCGAGCCCGTGCGCCAGCCGGGAAGCCGCGAAGCGGGCCGCTGAAACGTTTGCGCGCCTGGCCTTCAGCTGGCCGGGCGCAGTTGGGCGATCAACGTATCGAGGCTGTAGCCCAGGCGCGGCGCGAGCATCTCGGCCCGCTCGCGCAAGCCTTGCATGTCCAGGGTCTGGTCGAGCCCGGCCGGCACGAGCAGGATCACGTTGCCCTCGCTCACCGGCAATTCCCAGTAGTGCCGATGATACAGGCCGCGCAACAAGGCCGCGCCGAGCGGCTTTCCATCCTCGCCAGCCCACTGGTTGATCACCAGCCAGCCTTCGGGATTGAGCTGGCGCTGGCAGCGCTCGAGAAAACTCCAGGCCAGGTGGCCAACGCCCGGCCCATGGTCGGTATAGAGGTCGACGAACAGCAGGTCGGCCTTTTCGGCGCTCGGCAGCAGCTCCAGGGCGTCGCCGACACGGATGTACAGGCGCGGATCGTCATCCAGCCCCAGATACTCCATGGCCAGGCGCGGCACGTCCGCGCGCAGCTCGATCGCCTCGACATCATCGAGCGGCAGAAACTTCAGACATGCCTGGGTCAGGGTGCCCGCGCCGAGCCCAAGGAAGAGCGCGCTTTCGGGACTCGCGTGACAAAGCGCGCCCACCAGCATGGCGCGGGTGTAGTCGTATTCCAGCCAGCTCGGATCGGCCGTGAAGACGCAGCTCTGCTCGATGGCATCGCCGAACTCGAGGAAGCGGTAGTCGTCCACCTCGAACACACTGATGACCCCGAACGCATCCTCCACCCGGGCCAGCAGGCGCTCATCGCGCTCCTTGGTCATCTCTTCCATCCGCAAAACCGCCATTGTCCGCCAATGCACCTCATGCAACAAGCGAGCGTGCAACTGTTAACATGCCTGCCTGACCACCAAGCATCGAGCTCGACATGAACAGATCCTGGAGTCCCGACAGCTGGCGCGCCTTGCCGATCCAGCAGCAGCCCAACTACCCCGATGCCGCTCACCTGCTGCGCGTCGAGCAGACGCTGGCCAGCTATCCGCCACTGGTGTTCGCCGGCGAGGCGCGCGAACTGCGCCGGCAGTTCGCCGAGGTCACCCAGGGGCGGGCGTTCCTCTTGCAGGGCGGCGACTGCGCGGAAAGCTTCGCGGAGTTCTCCGCGGCGAAGATCCGCGACACCTTCAAGGTGCTGTTGCAGATGGCCATCGTCATGACGTTCGCCGCCGGCTGCCCGGTAGTGAAGGTCGGACGCATGGCCGGCCAGTTCGCCAAACCGCGCTCGGCCGACGACGAGACCATCGCCGGCGTGACCCTGCCCGCCTATCGGGGCGACATCGTCAACGGCATCGGCTTCGACACCGCCAACCGGGTTCCCGACCCTGAACGGCTACTGCAGGCCTACCACCAGGCCACCGCCAGCCTCAACCTGCTGCGCGCCTTTGCCCAGGGCGGCTTCGCCGACCTGCATCAGGTCCATCGCTGGAACCTGGATTTCATCGCCAACTCGGCCCTTGCCGAGAAATATCACCAACTGGCCGATCGCATCGACGAAACCCTGGCCTTCATGCGCGCCTGCGGCCTGGATGGCGCTCCGCAGCTGCGCGAGACCAGTTTCTTCACCGCCCACGAGGCATTGCTGCTGAACTACGAGCAGGCCTTCGTTCGTCGTGACAGCCTGACCGGCGATTACTACGACTGTTCGGCGCACATGCTGTGGATCGGCGATCGCACACGGCAGCTCGATGGCGCGCACGTGGAGTTCCTGCGTGGGGTACACAATCCGATCGGCGTCAAGGTCGGCCCGAGCATGGACCCACAGGAGCTGATCCGCCTGATCGACATCCTCAATCCGCGGAACGATCCCGGCAGGCTCAACCTGATCGTGCGCATGGGCGCCAGCAAGGTGGGCGAGCACCTGCCCCGGCTGATCCGCGCCGTCGAACAGGAAGGGCGCCAGGTCCTGTGGAGCAGCGACCCGATGCATGGCAATACCATCAAGGCCAGCAGCGGCTACAAGACCCGGGACTTCGCCCAGATCCTCGCCGAGGTCCGCCAGTTCTTCGAGGTCCACCAGGCCGAAGGCAGCCATGCCGGTGGCATCCACATCGAGATGACCGGCCAGAACGTCACCGAATGCATTGGAGGGGCGCGGCCGATCACCGAGGATGGCTTGTCGGACCGCTACCATACCCACTGCGACCCGCGCCTGAACGCCGACCAGTCGCTGGAGCTGGCCTTCATGATCGCCGAGACGCTCAAACAGGCGCGCCTCTAGAGCTGCAAGCTGCAAGCAATAGCGTTGCGCGCCGCGGACAAAGGCGCGGACTACAATGCCGCCACCACGCCGTACTGCTGTTGCTTGTAGCTAGGGCTGGCGCTTGCGGCTGGACTCAAACCTCGAGGGCCAGCATCACCGCGCACACGACCAGAAAGCCGCAGAACATTGCGCGCAGGATCTTTTCCGGCAAGGCATGGGCAAGCTTCACGCCCCAACTGATGCTGAGCAGGCCACCGACGGCCAAGGGAATGCCAATCGCCCAGTTCACGCTATGGTGCACACCATAGGTCACCAGGGTCACCGTGGTGCTGGGCACGGCCAGGGCCAGCGACAGGCCTTGCGCGACGACTTGCGTGGTACCGAATACGCTGGTCAGCACAGGCGTGGCGACCACGGCGCCGCCTACGCCGAACAATCCTCCCATGCTGCCGGCGAAACACCCCAGCACGCCCAGCCATGGCCACGGATGACGCAGCTCGGCGCTGGGTGGCGCCACCGGCAGGAACATGCGCGCCAAGTTCCAGACCGCCAGTGCGACCAGGAACCCTACGAAGCCCAGGCGCATGACATGGGCATCGAGACCGACCGCCCAGATCGAGCCGAGCCAGGCGAAGACGAAGCTGCACAGCGACAGCGGCAAGGCATGACGCAATTCGATGCGATTGCGCTGGTGATAGCGCCACAATGCCAGCATCACGTTGGGCACGACCATGACCAGAGCGGTGCCTTGGGCCAGCTGCTGATCGAGCCCGAACAACACGGCCAATGCCGGAATGGCGATCAAACCGCCGCCGATGCCGAACAACCCGCCTACCGTGCCCAACCCGGCGCCCAGCACCGCGTACATCAACCACTCGATCATCACTGCCTCGCCTGTCGGATCAATTGCAAGCATGCTACCGATTTTGCCGGCTTCCAGAAACGTGAATCGGCCCGCGAGCAGTTCGGCGTGGCTGTCACAAGATGAAACGAACTCTCCTGCCAGATTACTGCTCGAACTCCTCAGGAGGTGCTTCAGCCCAGCAATGACGAAGGGTCTGGCCTTGCGCCATGAGCCGCACCGGCAATGAACCTACCCGTTGCCCGGCTGCCAGATTGTCATCCACTCAGCATTCAAGGATTTGCATGAACGCCGACATTCGAACTCCCAGCGATGAGCTGTTGCTGGACAGCCAGGTCTGTTTCGCCCTGCATTCCACCTCGCTGCTGATGACCAAGGTCTACAAGCCGCTGCTGCAAGCGCTTGGCCTGACCTATCCGCAATACCTGGCGATGCTGGTCCTGTGGGAGCACGACAACATGACCGTGGGGGAAATCAGCCAGCGCCTGCTGACCGACCCTGGCTCGCTCACGCCCTTGCTCAAGCGCCTGGAAAGCGAAGGCCTGCTCGAGCGCAACCGCAGCCGGGAAGACGAACGCGTGGTCCAGGTGCAACTGACCGACAAGGGCCGCCAACTGGAGCAGGCGGCCCGCGACATACCCGGACAGATCCTGACCGCCAGCGGCCGCAGCCAGGAGCGCCTGCGACAGCTGCAGGAAGACCTGCTGGAACTGCGGGCCAGCTTGCAGAAAAGCCTTTGAGGGCTGCCTGGGCGCTCGCCTAGCGCTTCTTCTGGTACAGCTTCGGCGCCCCTGGCGGACGCGACTTGAAACGACGGTGGGCCCACAGATACTGCTCGGGGCATGCGCGCAGCACCTGTTCGATCCATTGGTTGATCCGCAGGCAGTCCGCCTCCTCGCTTTCCCCGGGGAAGTCGACGAGCGGCGGATGGATGACCAGGCGATAACCACTGCCATCTTCGAGGCGACGCTGGGTGAAGGGAATGACCCGCGCCCGGCCCAGGCGGGCGAACTTGCTGGTGGCCGTGACGGTGGCCGCCGCAATGCCGAACAGCGGCACGAACAGGCTCTGCTTGGTGCCATAGTCCTGATCCGGCGCGTACCAGATGGCGCGCCCGCCACGCAGCAGCTTGAGCATGCCGCGTACGTCCTCGCGCTCGACGGCCAGCGCATCGAGGTTATGCCGTTCCCGGCCGCGCCGCTGGATGTAGTCGAACAGCAGGTTGTCGTGCTCGCGGTACATGCCATCGATGGTGTGCGCCTGCCCGAGCAGCGCGGCACCGATTTCCAGGGTGGTGAAATGCACGGCCATGAGGATCGCCCCCTGCCCGTCTCGCTGGGCGGCCTGCAGATGCTCCAGCCCTTCTATATGGGCCAGGCGGGCCAGCCTGGCTCGCGGCCACCACCAGCTCATGGCCATCTCGAAGAACGCGATGCCGGTGGAAGCGAAGTTTTCCTCGAGCAGCCGTTGCCGCTGGTCGTGCGACAGCTCCGGAAAGCACAGCTCCAGGTTGCGCGCGGCGATGCGCCGACGCTCGCCGGCGACACGGTACATCAGCGCGCCAAGCAGGCGCCCCAGTCGCAGCAGGACCTTGTAGGGCAGCTGAACCACCAGCCACAGCACGGCCAGGCCAAGCCAGAGCCCCCAGAAACGAGGATGGAAGAACAGGGGACGAAAACGCGGGCGTTCCATTGAAGCATCCGGAAAGACAAGGGCCGGGCATTCTACAACGGATCGCCCGTGGTTGCGGCTAAGTGACGTTATCGCTATAAGTCAGGGCACTTTTTTCGCAACAAGCCGTCTATGCAGACCATGAGCCTCAATCAGACACCTGACACCATACCCGTGTTCCAGCTCAAGGGCAGCATGCTCGCCATCACCGTGCTGGAACTGGCCCACAACGACCTCGACGCGCTCGACCGGCAACTGGCGGCGAAAGTGGCCCAGGCACCGAACTTTTTCAGCAACACCCCCCTGGTGCTGGCGCTGGACAAGCTGCCGGCCACAAGCGGCGCCGTCGACCTGGCCGGGCTGATGCGGGTGTGTCGGCACCATGGCCTGCGGACTCTGGCGATTCGCGCCAACCGCATCGAGGACATTGCCGCGGCGATCGCCATCGACCTTCCCGTGCTGCCTCCTTCAGGTGCCCGCGAGCGCCCGCTCGAGCCCGAGCCAGAGGCCAGGAAGCCCGAGCCAGCGCCGCCACCGCCGAGCGAGCCCGAAGTGCGGCCGACACGGATCGTCACCGCGCCGGTTCGCGGGGGCCAGCAGATCTATGCCCAGGGCGGCGACCTGATCGTCACCTCGTCGGTAAGTCCGGGCGCGGAACTTCTCGCCGACGGCAACATCCATGTGTACGGCGCCATGCGAGGGCGGGCCCTGGCGGGCGTGAAGGGCAATGTCCGGGCCCGGATCTTCTGCCAGCAGATGACCGCCGAACTGGTCTCGATCGCCGGCCAGTACAAGGTCTGCGAAGAGCTTCGACGCGACCCGCTGTGGGGGGCCGCGGTGCAGGTCAGCCTGTCCGGGGATGTGTTGAACATCACCCGCCTTTAACGGATACTGCCGTCATTTTTAGTGCAACTGTTCACTCGTTGCCGTTTCGTGTATTTGCTGGGACGCCTGTCCCGTTCATCTAGGGGTGAAACACCTTGGCCAAGATTCTCGTCGTTACCTCCGGCAAGGGGGGCGTGGGCAAGACCACGACCAGCGCCGCCATCGGCACCGGCCTCGCGCTGCGCGGCTACAAGACTGTCATCGTCGACTTCGACGTCGGCCTGCGCAACCTTGACCTGATCATGGGCTGCGAACGCCGCGTGGTGTACGACTTCGTCAACGTGGTCAACGGCGAGGCCAACCTGCAACAGGCGCTGATCAAGGACAAGCGCCTGGAGAACCTGTTCGTGCTGGCGGCCAGCCAGACCCGCGACAAGGACGCGCTCACCCAGGAAGGCGTCGAGAAGGTGCTCATGGAGCTCAAGGAAACCTTCGACTACGTGGTCTGCGACTCGCCGGCCGGTATCGAGAAAGGCGCGCACCTGGCCATGTACTTCGCCGACGAGGCGATCGTGGTGACCAACCCCGAGGTCTCGTCGGTGCGCGACTCCGACCGCATGCTGGGCATCCTGTCGAGCAAGTCGCGCCGCGCCGAGAACGGCGGCGAGCCGATTAAGGAACACCTGCTCATCACCCGCTACCACCCCGAGCGCGTCGTCAAGGGCGAAATGCTCAGCGTCGCCGACGTCGAGGAAATCCTGGCCATCAAGCTCAAGGGCGTGATCCCCGAGTCGCAGGCCGTGCTCAAGGCCTCCAACCAGGGCATCCCGGTCATCCTGGACGAGCAGAGCGATGCCGGCCAGGCCTACAGCGACACGGTCGATCGCCTGCTGGGCAAAGAAAAAGAACTGCGGTTCGTCGATGTACAGAAGAAGGGATTCTTCGAGCGCCTTTTCGGGAGCAAATAAACCATGAACCTTTTTGACTTCTTTCGTGGCAGACAGAAACAGTCCAGCGCGTCGGTAGCGAAAGAGCGTCTACAGATCATCGTGGCGCACGAGCGCGGGCAGCGCAGCACCCCGGACTACCTCCCCGCCCTGCAGAAGGAGCTGGTCGAGGTGATCCGCAAGTACGTGAACATCGGCAGCGACGATGTGCATGTCGCCTTGGAAGACCAGGGCAACTGCTCCATCCTCGAGCTCAACGTCACCCTTCCCGAACGCTGAACACCACGCTTCGGGTCACCTGCCCGGCGACGGACAGACCGGCAGCGATGCTGCCGGGCCTGCCGTCGCCGCTGTTTTTTGCAGAGAGCATGCAATGCCGCTGTCCAGCATCCAGATCCTCCATGAAGACGCCGCCATCCTGGTGGTCAACAAACCTACCCTGCTGCTTTCGGTGCCAGGCCGGGCCGACGACAACAAGGACTGCCTGATCACCCGCCTGCAGCACAATGGCTACCCGGACGCGCTGATCGTCCATCGCCTCGACTGGGAAACCTCGGGCATCATCCTGCTGGCCCGCGACGCCGCCAGTCACCGCGAGCTATCCCGGCAGTTCCATGATCGCGAAACCGAAAAAGCCTATACCGCACTGTGCTGGGGCCAGCCGGAACGCGACAGCGGCAGTATCGACCTGCCGTTGCGCTATGACCCACCAACCAAGCCGCGGCATGTGGTCGACCATGAACATGGCAAGCATGCGCTGACCTTTTGGCGCGTCCTCGAGCGTCACGACGGGCATTGCCGCGTCGAGCTGACCCCCATCACCGGCCGTTCGCACCAGTTGCGCGTGCATATGCTGTCGATCGGTCATCCGCTGCTCGGCGACCGGCTCTACGCCAACCCCGAGGCGCTGGCTGCCCATGATCGGTTGTGCCTGCATGCCAGCATGCTGACCTTCACCCACCCGATCTGCGGCCAACGCTTGCGTTTCACCTGTCCCGTGCCTTTCTGAGCTGCAAGCTGCAAGCCAAGAGCGGGTGGTGAGCATGCAGCCATGCAAGATCGCCCAACATGGCTTCATGCTTGCAGCGACGCGGCTTGCGGCTTGCGGCTTGAAGCTTCAAGCTTGCAGGTCAAAGCTTGAAGCTCGTCTGGAGTAACTTATGCGCGATGCCCTGAATCGAGGCTTGATCGATTTCCTCAAGGCTTCCCCTACCCCGTTCCATGCCACCGCCTCCATCGTCAGGCGCCTGGAGGCGGCCGGCTATCAGCGTCTCGACGAGCGCGACAGCTGGACCACGGCACCGGCCGGTCGCTACTACGTGACCCGCAACGATTCTTCGATCATCGCCATCCAGCTGGGCAAGCAGTCGCCATTGCTCGGCGGCCTGCGCATCGTCGGCGCGCATACCGATAGCCCTTGCCTGCGGGTCAAGCCGCAACCTGAGCTGCAGCGCCATGGCTTCCTGCAACTGGGGGTCGAAGTCTATGGTGGTGCCCTGCTCGCGCCCTGGTTCGATCGCGACCTGTCGCTGGCGGGCCGTGTCACCTTCCGCCGCGACGGCAAGGTGGAAAGCCAGCTGATCGACTTCAAGCTGCCGATCGCCATCGTGCCCAACCTGGCCATCCACCTCAATCGCGGTGCCAACGAGGGCTGGCCGATCAATCCGCAGAACGAGCTGCCACCGATCCTGGCCCAGGTGGCCGGTGACGAACGGGTCGACTTCCGTGCCGTGCTGACCGAACAACTGGCCCGCGAGCATGACCTCAACGCCGACGTGGTGCTCGACTACGAGCTGAGTTTCTACGATACACAGGACGCCGCGCAGATCGGCCTGCATGGCGAATTCGTCGCGGGCGCGCGCCTGGACAACCTGCTGTCGTGCTTCGCTGGCCTGCAGGCGTTGCTGGCCGCCGATAGCGATGAAACCTGCGTGCTGGTCTGTACCGATCATGAGGAGGTGGGCTCCTGCTCGGCCTGCGGTGCCGACGGGCCAATGCTCGAGCAGACGCTCCAGCGCCTGCTGCCGGACCATGCCGACTATGTGCGAAGCATCCAGCGCTCGTTGCTGATCTCGGCCGACAATGCCCATGGAGTGCATCCCAACTATGCCGACAAGCATGATGGCAACCATGGCCCCAAGCTCAACGCCGGCCCGGTGATCAAGGTCAACAGCAACCAGCGCTATGCCACCAACAGCGAAACCGCAGGCTTCTTCCGTCATCTGTGCATGGCCGAGGAGGTCCCGGTACAGAGTTTCGTGGTACGCAGCGACATGGGCTGCGGCTCGACCATCGGGCCGATCACCGCCGGACACCTGGGCGTGCGCACGGTGGACATCGGCCTGCCGACCTTCGCCATGCATTCGATCCGCGAACTGTGCGGCAGTCATGACCTGGCTCACCTGGTCAAGGTACTGACGGCGTTCTACCGCAGCCGGGACTTGCCTTGACGGGAGCCGGGTTCGAGCCTGATCGTCTGGCGGCGGCCGCTCGGCGGTCGTGCACTCCACCGCTGGGTAGCTGGCCGTGCTTGCAGCACCATCGGTGGGGTTTGCATACGCTCGGAACCTGGCCATGTCATCCATTTTCACGCCAATGCCGTCAACCCGGTTCCGGCCTACACTGTTGATATCGGCCTAGCCGCCAGCAGAAGGAACCTGCCATGTCCGCCTTTCATTCCATGTTGATCCCGGTCGTCGCCGGGTTGTCCTTGCTGACCCTTGGCTTCAGCCTGCGCGAGCGGGATGTCGGGGTATTGATGATGTGGCTGGGCACGCTCGGCATGTTCGGCATCATGTGCTGGAAGATCCTCGAGAAACTGGCCTGAGAAATCCTCTACACTCGGGCGATCGTACGACCTGAGGTAGATTTCCCGGTGCCTGTTCTTCTGCGTTGCCTTCATCTGCTGTGCCTGCTGCTGTTCGTCACGTCCGCCCAGGCAGCCGGCCTGCCGGGCCTGCTCGGCTCGAGCAGCGCGCCCCAGGCGCAATCCTCCGAGCCCCTGGGCAAGTCGCTCGACGAAGTGATCACCACCTTGGAAAACGACCAGCAGCGCGGCAAGCTGCTGGCCGACCTGAAAAAGTTGCGCGACAGCACCCGCCAGGCCCAGCCGACCCCGGAGCAAGGTGTGCTGGGCCTGATCGGCGGCACCCTGCACGATCTGGAAAAACAGTTCAGCGGGGATGCCAGCCCGTTCTTGCGCTGGTCGCGGGAACTCGATCAGGCACGCCAGGAGCTGGCTGCTTTGGTGGTGCCTATCGAGCAATGGCCGATGATCCTATTCGGCTTCGCCGCGGTCATCGCGGTGTGGAGCCTGCTGGCCCTGGCCTTCAACTGGATAGGCCATCGCGTCCGGGTACGCTTCGGCCTGACCGAGGAACTGCCGCAACATCCGCGTCCCTGGGACCTGGTGCGCTTCGCCCTGCGCAAGCTCGGGCCCTGGTTGGTCGCGCTGGTCTTCACGGTGTACCTGAGCTTCGCCCTGCCCCCCTCGCTGGGCAAGTCGATGGCGATGGTTCTGGCGTATGCCCTGGTGGTCGGGACCTGCTTCTCGGCCATCTGCGTGATCGCCTTTTCCCTGCTCGATGGCCCGCACCGCCATCGAGCCCTGCACATCCTGCGCCACCGCGCCTTCAATCCACTGTGGCTGATAGGCAGCTTCGCCGCCTTTGGCGAGGCGATGAACGACCCCCGCCTGACCGACGCCCTGGGCATCCATCTGGCCCATGCCCTGGCCACCGTGGCCAACGTGCTTGCCGCCCTGTGCAGCGGGCTGTTCATCGTGCGCTTCCGTCGCCCGATCGCGCATCTGATCCGCAACCAGCCGCTGCCCCGGCGTCTGAACAGGCGCACCTTGAGCGATACCATCGAAGTGCTCGGCAGTTTCTGGTACGTGCCTGCGCTGGTGCTGGTGGCGATCTCGCTGTTCGCCACCTTCGTTTCCGCCGGGGACACCAGCACGGCCCTGCGCCAGTCGCTGATGTGCACGGTGCTGCTGGTGGTCTGCATGGTGCTCAATGGCCTGGTGCGCCGCCACGCCACCAGCCCCCGGCGGGTCAACCGCCGCCAGCAGGTCTATGCCGAGCGCCTGAAGAACTTCGGCTACGCCCTGGTGCACCTGTTCATCTGGCTGGTATTTCTGGAAATCGGCCTGCGTGTCTGGGGGCTTTCGATGATCCGCTTCGCCGACGGCGACGGGCACGAGGCGAGCATGCGTCTCATGGGCCTGGCCGGCACGCTGATCGTCGCCTGGCTGGTATGGATCCTGGCCGACAGCGCCGTGCATCACGCCCTGGTGCGCTCACGCCGCGGCCTGGCCAACGCCAGGGCGCAGACCATGATGCCGCTGATCCGCAACGTGCTGTTCGTGACCATTTTCATCATCGCGCTGATCGTCGCGCTGGCGAACATGGGCATGAACGTCACGCCGTTGCTCGCCGGTGCCGGCGTCATCGGCCTGGCCATCGGCTTCGGTGCCCAGTCGCTGGTCGCCGATCTGATCACGGGCCTGTTCATCATCATCGAGGACTCGCTGGCCATCGACGACTACGTCGAGGTCGGCGGCCACCTGGGTACCGTGGAGGGGCTGACCATCCGTACCGTGCGCCTGCGCGACATCGATGGCATCGTTCATACCATCCCGTTCAGCGAGATCAAGAGCATCAAGAACTATTCGCGGGAGTTCGGCTACGCGATCTTCCGTGTGGCCATCCCGCACAACATGCCGATAGACCAGGCCATCGCCCTGGTGCGCGAAGTGGCGCAGAAGCTGCGCGCCGACCCGTTGATGCGCCGCAACATCTGGTCGCCCCTGGAGCTGCAAGGCGTGGAGGGTTTCGAGTCGGGCTCGGCCGTCCTGCGCGCCCGCTTCAAGACCGCGCCCATCAAGCAGTGGGAAGTCTCGCGGGCCTTCAACCTGGCACTCAAGCGTCAGCTCGACGAAGCGGGCCTGGACCTGGCCACGCCGCGCCTTTCGGTGCAAGTGGTCACGGCAGGTGGCGGTGGCATGGGCGAAGCGGGCGGCGACCTGGCCGGTTGAGTCCGCGCTCGACGCCAGCCCCCACGGGCGCCACTGCCTCCGCAATGGCGTCAGGCACGCAGCAGCGCCCTTGCAGCAGACGGAACTGGTCTACGCTGTAGTGTCAGCAAGCCATCCCGGTTCGGGCTACATCAAGCTGTCATGCCCGTGGTCCAGGCTGGCCAGAACGCTGGCTGGCCTAGGGTTCGTAGGAAAACTGCCCACGCAACGTTCCGTACGAACCCAAGCGCCGCAGAGCCAGGTTCGCTGCACGTTCTCGATTGCCATAGCTTCCAGGGAGTTCCGGATGAAAACGTTCTTCATGGCGTCACTGCTGGGCTCGGCCCTCGCATTGTCCCTCTCGGCCATCGCTGCCGACACCGATATCAAGGCATTGGAAGACGCTGCCCGCAAGGAGGGCGCGATCAACAGCGTCGGCATGCCCGACGCCTGGGCCAACTGGAAGGCGACCTGGGACGACCTGAGCCGCCAGTACGGACTCAAGCACAGCGATACCGACATGAGTTCGGCGCAGGAGATCGCCAAGTTCGAGGCCGAGAAGGACAATGCCAGCGCCGACATCGGCGACGTTGGCGCGGCCTTCGGCCCGGTTGCCGTCGCCCGGGGCGTCACCCAGCCCTACAAGCCCACCACCTGGCAGCAGATTCCCGAGTGGGCCAAGGACGAGGATGGGCACTGGGCGCTGGCCTACACTGGCACCATCGCCTTCATCATCAACAAGGACTTGGTCAAGCAAGCCGATCGCCCCAAGACCTGGCATGACCTCGAACGTGGCACGTACAAGGTCGCCATCGGCGATGTGGGCACGGCGGCCCAAGCCGCCAATGGCGTGCTCGCCGCGGCAATCGCCTACCAGGGTAGCGAAGCCAATGTCGAGCCGGGACTGCAGCTGTTCACCAAGCTGGCCCAGGACGGGCGTCTGTCGCTGGCCAACCCGACCATCCAGACCCTGGAGAAAGGCGAGGTCGAAGTAGGCGTGGTCTGGGACTTCAACGGCCTGAGCTACCGCCAGCAGATCGATCCCGAACGTTTCGAAGTGCTGATTCCAGCCGATGGCTCGGTGATTTCCGGCTATACCACTATCATCAATAAATATGCCAGGCACCCGAACGCGGCCAAGCTTGCTCGGGAATACATCTTCAGCGATGCCGGCCAGACCAACCTGGCCATCGGCCACGCCCGGCCGATCCGTGCCGAGCATCTGAAGCTGCCGGCCGAGGTCCAGGCCAGGCTGCTGCCCAACGAGCAGTACGCCGCCGCCCAGCCGATAAAGGATGCCACGGTCTGGGAAACGACCTCGAAGAAACTGCCGCAGATGTGGCAGGAACAGGTCATCATGGAAATGGAATGAGGCAGGCTGGGCGTCGGTGAGCGCAGGACCACCCGCCATGACCGACGCGGTTCCCGCCCCCCTGGGATCGGGCTCGCCTTCGCCAATGCCTGAACTGCCGTCATCCAGCCATCAACCTGAGCGAAGCGCCATGTCACACAATGTCATCCTGGTCCTGCTCGACGGCCTCAATCATCAGGTGGCCTATCATGCGATGGGGCACCTGCATGCCTACGTCGAGGCCGACCGCGCCGCGCTGTATCGCCTGGAATGCGAGCTGCCGGCGCTGTCACGGCCGTTGTACGAATGCATCCTTACCGGGGTCGCGCCGATCGACAGCGGCATCGTGCACAACCAGATCCACCGGCTATCGAGCCAGCGCAGCGTCTTCCACTATGCCCGGGAAGCTGGCCTTGGCACCGCGGCTGCTGCCTTCCACTGGATCAGCGAGCTGTACAACCGCAGCCCATTCGACGCCCTGCGCGATCGCCATACCCATGCGCCGAAGCTGCCGATCCAGCATGGGCTGTTCTACTGGGCAGACGACTACCCCGATTCGCACCTGCTGGCCGATGCCGAGTACCTGCGCCGCCGTCATGCCCCGAACTTTCTGCTGGTTCATCCGATGAGCGTGGACGATGCCGGGCATCGTCATGGCCTGGACAGCAGCCACTACCGCAATGCCGCGCGCAGGGTCGATATCCTACTGGCCGACTACCTGCCGCGCTGGCTCGAAGAAGGCTACCAGGTGATGATCACGGCCGATCACGGCATGAACAACGACCGTTCGCACAATGGCCTGCTGGTCGAGGAGCGTGAGGTGCCGCTGTTCGTGTTCGGCCAGGCATTCAGCCTCGACCCTGCCGCCAAGCCCTTGCAGACCGACCTGTGCGGCACCCTGTGCACCTTGCTCGGCGCAGCGCACGACAAGACCGTCTGCCGGGAACTGCTGGCGTGAAGTCCAGCCGACGCGCCCGCGCGATGGCCCTGCTCTGCCTGCTCCCGTTCGCCTCGTTCTTCATCGTGTTCCAGGTCGCGCCGCTGGCCTGGGTCGCGCTGCACAGCCTGCAGGACGACGCAGGCTGGAGCCTGGACAACTTCACGCGGATCTTCACCTCGAAGTTCCAGCGCCAGGCGATCCGCCATAGCCTGGAAATCAGCTTCTGGTCGAGCCTGATCGGCATCCTCGTCGCCGGGCTGGGCGCCTATTCGCTACGGCAGGTCGATTCGCGACTGCGCGACTTCGTCGCCGCCTTCGCCAACATGACCAGCAACTTCAGCGGGGTGCCGCTGGCGTTCGCCTTCATCATCCTGCTCGGCTTCAATGGCGCGCTGACCCTGCTGCTCAGACAGGCCGGACTGATCGAGGGCTTCAACCTGTATTCGAAAAGCGGGCTGATCCTGGTGTACAGCTATTTCCAGATCCCTCTCGGCGTGCTGCTGCTCTACCCGGCCTTCGAGGCGCTGCGCGAGGACTGGCGCGAAGCCGCCGCGCTGCTTGGGGCTGGTCGCTGGCAATACTGGCGGCACGTCGGCCTGCCGGTTCTGGCACCGGCATTGATCGGCACCTTCGTGATCCTGCTAGCCAATGCCCTGGGCGCCTACGCCACGGTCTATGCCTTGACCACCGGCAACTTCAACGTGCTACCGATCCGTATCGCGGCGCTGGTGGCCGGCGACATCACGCTCGATCCCAACCTGGCCAGCGCCCTGGCCATGGTGCTGGTCGGCCTGATGACCTTGGTCACGCTCGTGCATCAATGGCTGCTGAGGAGAACCTACCATGCCCGGTGAACGCCCAGCCGGCCGCGGCAACCTGTACCACCGCCTGGTGGTCTGGCTGCTGTTTCTCATCCTCCTGCTGCCGCTGGCCGGCACCCTGCTCTATTCGCTTGCCACCAGTTGGTCGGCGAGCCTGCTGCCCAGCGGCCTGACGCTCAAGTGGTACGTGGCCTTGTGGAGCGAGCCGCGCTTCCTTGCCGCCTTCGCCCATTCGCTGCTGGTCTGTTTCGCGGCGCTGCTGCTGTCGGTGGTACTGATCCTGCCGTTGCTGTTCGTGGTGCATTACCACTTCCCGCGGCTCGATGCGCTGATGAACATCCTGATCCTGCTGCCCTTCGCGGTGCCGCCGGTGGTGTCCTCGGTCGGCCTGCTACAGCTTTATGGCAGCGGCCCGCTGGCCATGGTCGGCACGCCATGGATCCTGATCGGCTGCTACTTCACCATCGCCCTGCCCTTCATGTACCGTGCGATCACCAACAACCTGCAGGCGATCAACCTGCGTGAGCTGATGGATGCGGCGCAACTGCTGGGAGCCAATACCTGGCAGGCCGCGTTCCTGATCGTGCTGCCCAACCTGCGCAAGGGTCTGCTGGTGGCCCTGCTGCTGTCGTTCTCTTTCCTGTTCGGCGAGTTCGTCTTCGCCAACCTGCTGGTCGGCACCCGCTACGAGACCTTGCAGGTGTACTTGAACAACATGCGCAACAGCAGCGGGCATTTCAACAGTGCGCTGGTGATCTCGTACTTCGCCTTCGTGCTGCTGCTGACCTGGTTCGCCAATCGCCTGAACGAGGACAAGTCTTGAGATGAGCTTCCTGAGCGTGCAAAACCTGCGCAAGAGCTATGCCGGGGCCATGGTGTTCCAGGATATCGACTGCCAGGTCGAGCGCGGCGAGTTCGTGACCCTGCTGGGGCCTTCCGGGTGCGGCAAGTCGACCCTGCTGCGCTGTATCGCCGGGCTGACGCCCGTGGACAGCGGCAGGATACTGCTCGATGGCCATGACCTGGTACCGCTGAGCCCGCAGAAGCGCGGGATCGGCATGGTGTTCCAGAGCTATGCGCTGTTCCCCAACATGACCGTGGAGCAAAACGTCGCCTTCGGCCTGCGCATGCAGAAGATCGCGCCACATGAGCGGCTGGCCCGCGTGCATGACATCCTGCAGCTGGTCGAGCTGAAAGCGTTTGCCGCACGTTACCCACACCAGCTGTCCGGCGGCCAGTGCCAACGGGTCGCCCTGGCCCGCTCGCTGGTGACCCGGCCGCGGCTGCTGTTGCTCGACGAACCGCTATCAGCGCTCGATGCACGCATTCGCAAGCACTTGCGCGAGCAGATCCGAGCGATCCAACGCGAGCTCGGGCTGACCACGCTGTTCGTCACCCATGACCAGGAAGAAGCACTGGTGCTTTCCGATCGTATCGTGCTGATGAACCAAGGTCGCATCGTCCAGAGCGGTGACGCCGAGACACTCTACACCGCGCCCGTGGACCTGTTCGCGGCGGGCTTCATCGGCAACTACAACCTGCTCGATGCCGACAGTGCCAGCCGACTGCTGCGACGTCCGATCGACAAGCGCCTGGCGATTCGCCCAGAGGCCATCAGCCTTGCGCTGGACGGCGACCTGGACGGCCGGGTGCTTGGCCACAGTTTGCTGGGCAACGTGATTCGCTACCGGGTCGAGGTTCGCCAGGTGCAGCTGGTGGTCGACGTGCTCAACCGCTCGGCTGCCGACCTGCATGCCGCTGGCCAGCCCGTTTCCCTGTCCATCGACCCAGCGGCACTCAGAGAACTGCCCTGAACGCCCCATGCCCGCCGATCAGGCGTATACTCCGCCTCCGTTTCAGCCAACCGAGGACTTTTCCATGGCCAATCCGCATCTGGAATACCACCTGCAGCTGCTGCAGCACCTGCGCACCATCCTGGTGGCGCTGGGCGAGGCGGAGCAGGTCCCGGAAGAAAGCCACGCCCTGTTCCTCGAACGCTTCGACGAACTGCTGGTCGAGTTGCCGCGCGACCCTCTGCAGAGCCAGTACCTGGGTCAGGACCTGATGTGCCAGGTCATCCAGCGCTACCCACAGATCGCCCATCTGGTACCCCGCGACCTGCTGTGGTTCTTCGGTGGCGATTGCCTGCACTTCATGCCGGACGAAGAGCTCGATCTCTATCAGCGGCTGGAAGAGCGCAGGTACGAGGCCGAACAGAGCGATGAGCCGTTCGACTGGCATCAGGAGAAGCAGCTGCTGGGCGCAGCCCCCCAGGGAAGCTGGCACTGAGTCTGGAGGTCTCCGGCGCCAGGCATGTCCGAGCAGATGCTCAGTCCTCTTGCAGACGCACGACTTCGTTGGCAGTGAAGAAGGGCATTGGCACGATGGTCAAGGCAAAGCGCCACTCGGACATGTCGCGCAGATCTTCGGCCATGACGATGGTGACCTGGCTCGGATTGCGCTGCGCCGGGGTAAACACACCTGTATCCGACACGGTCCCGTTGCCGGCAACGACATGCCATTTGATCTCGGCATACGAGACCTGTCGCTCTTCTTGCCAGCGATCGATGTAGCAAAGTTTCATCTGCAGCCTCGCCCCATTGATAACGAAACGAATGAAATGGGTGGGCGCGACGAAAAAGGTCACGAAGGTGGCCGATGCGCTTGCCGAGCCATCGTTGGCCTGCACCTGCTGGGCGACTATGGGCAAGTCAGCCATGCTGGCCCGGTAGGCTGCAGGAATCAGCGTCTCGCCCGCTGTATTGTAGACCGCCGCGGGAGAGAGCTGGCGTGGGGGTACGTAGTAGTGATCCTCGCCTCGTCTTTCAAGACGCCCTTCGGCTTCCCCCGTCACGCTCCATGTCGCATCGAGCATTGGCCAGCCAACGAACTGTAGTTTCTCGCTCTGCGCTCCTGCCCGAACGATCTGTGCCAGCGGAGCGATTCGATAGATGGACTGTGCGGCAGCGGGCAACTCGCTGGCCAGTGCCGTCGAGTAGGAATTCAGCCAGCCAGAGCCGTTGTCTTCACGTGCTCCGCCAGACACTACCAACCTTCCCGGTGGGGCGAAGAGCTGAGCGACCCAGGCGGAGTCCGCCGGCGCTTTGCCTGCGGCAGCTTCGGGAAAGACGGAGGCAGGAAACAGGGCTTGCATGTAGGTGACAGCCAACGGCCCCTGCATCGCTCGCGATGGCAAGGCGAGCATCGGGCTTCGATAGGTACTGGGTTGCCTGAAGGCCTGCAGCAAGACTGTCTCGGCCTCCAGATGGCCATGGATCCACAACTCTCGAAGGGAACTCGCCTGGGGCGGGGTCAGCGCGACAATATCGATACGCTTGCGCCTGTTATAAAAATCCCTGTACGCCTGGGGCGCATCAAAGATCCCCAACCTGTAAGCCGGCGTTCCCATCCACTCGAAACTGAGCTTCTTATCCTGGGATGCACTGTACCGGAGAAAGCTGCTCTTCAGCTCGACGAATACCGCAAAGTCCCCACCTGCCAATTCGTCATCCAGGCGCACGATTTGTTTCGCGCCGACATTGCTCCGCTTGGACACTCGCACGGTAGTCACCCGAGACCTTGCCATCCGCAACTGCCATTTGGAGTCGAGCATGCCCAACCTTGCCGGCGCAAAGTTGACTACCATGGCTTGCCATACACCCGCTGCCATCGGTGCGACGCTGATCAGCGTCTCAGGCCCGATCTCTTCCTCGGGCCCTCGCCACACTGAGGTGTAGAGCAAGGCGTTTCCCCACAGGGAGACGACAAACGCGTCCTCATTCGGGGTTTCGCCCCTCTTCAATTGTCCAATATCCATCAATCGCTCCCCGCAGGATTTTCCGATACTCCATCATCTTGCCGGGGTGAAGAAAACTGATATTTTTGCCAGTGGACGATATGTCGAATCGCGATCTTAATTAGTGCAACACGGCTATATATTGTTTGCAAACGCTCTGTCTGCCCTGAGTGTCTTGGAGAGTCCAGCACGTCCGCGAAAACTGTGCGCGGTGGCACGCCCTTTCTAAATATCGCACCCGTGATAGTTTCGGAAAATTCACTAATCCATCACTCAGTTTAATCCCCCCTGCTTGTCAGACTTACCCTACAGAAAGATGAAAAAGACATGAGTAGTGTTTCATCCGCTGCCCACCAAAATCAGACGAGCACCGTCCGGACACAGCTTGATTCCGCGTAGACGAGCTGCCCGCCCACAGTCATTGGAGATCACATGAAAAAAATCACCTTCGCCCTTGCCCTAGGCATAGCCAGCAGCGCAGCCCTGGCCAATTCCGGCTCGATCAACTTCCATGGCCAGGTCCACGCCGGCACCTGCCCGATCCAGATCATCGATCCATCCACCGGCCTGCCGATGAGCCGCATCAACATGGGCAACGTCAGCGTCGCCAACTTCACCGCAGTGGGCAGCGAAGCCGCTTCCCGTCCGTTCAGCATGCGCGTGACGCCTGGCAGTGGTTGCGTTGTCAACAATGGTACAGGATCGGTCACCTTCACCGGTGCCTACGGGGGAGTAGGCAGCAACAGCTCGCTATATGCGCTGCAGCCAGGTGGCGCCACCGGCCTGGCCCTGATCATCAAGGATGACACCGGTGCCGCGGTAGCCAACGGAGCCGCTTCCAAGAACTACGCACTGGACGACACGAAGCCCACCGACATGCTGTTCTCCGCTGCGTATCAGTCCATTGCCGCCAGCGTCACGGCAGGTCAGGCCAATACCGATGTGCAGTTCCTGGTCACCATTCCCTAAGGGTTTGCACGAAAAGTCGTCGAGCGGCGATCAGGCAAGGCGAAAACCGGCGAGCAGCCGCAGATTATAGGTTGTAACCGAGCCTTCCGAACCTGTTTCAACGCAGCATGATCGCCGCTCAGGCATTTTTCGTACAAAGCCCAAGCATGATGTCAGACGTAGCGAATATGTCTGGCGTCGACTTCCCTCTTTTCGAAGGTCGTGCCCAGATGCTCAGTCACCTGCGTCATCTTGCCCTCGGCACCTGCCTGATGGCATTCCTGCCGTCGGTGCAGGCTGCCTTGACCGTCAACACCACCCGTATCGTCTTCGCCAGTGAAAAGCGCAGCACGTCGGTCGTGATCGCCAATCCCAGCCCGCATCCCTATGCCGTTCAGAGCTGGGTCAATACGGCCAAGGACGATACCGACACGCCTGTGCCTCTGGCCGTCTCGCCTGGACTCTTCCGCCTGGACCCAGGCAAGGAGCAGATGCTCCAGATAAACCGGCTGCCCAACGACCTGCCCCAAGACCGTGAGTCGCTCTTCTATCTCAATGTGCAGGAAATACCTCAGGTCGACCCAAGCGAGGAGAACGTACTCAATATCGCACTGCGTACCCGGCTCAAGCTCTTCTACCGTCCTGGCCAGCTCAAGGACATTCCGGCCAGTCGCCTCGACCAGCTCAAGTGGTCGCTGCGCCAGGAAGCCGGATCTGTTCAGTTGATCGTCGACAACCCCACGCCCTACCACTATACCTTCGGTCGCCTGGAGGTGAGCGGCGCGGGCAAGACCGAGGCGATCCAGGCAATGGACATGGCGCCGCCGTTCGGGCAGCAAGCTTACGATCTCAAGACCATCAAGCCAGTCGGCGGGTTACGGGTGACTTTCACCACGATCAATGATTACGGGGTCGCCACGCCGGTCATGCAGCGGGCCTTGTCGGGCACGCGTTGAAGATGCTCGAGTGGCAGCCTTTCGTCAAAGATCCTGGCAGGCCAATCACTCCATTTTTCTCCACTAGCCAGCTACCCCGCCTCATGGAATGCAACCCGCCTTCCATAATCCGGGAATGACGGAGCACATCATGAAGAACATCGCCCTCGCCTTGAGCTTCGGCCTGGCCAGCAGCTCATCCCTGGCCGACACCGGCTCGATCAGCTTCCACGGCCAGATCGATGCCGGGACCTGCGCGATCGAGATCATCGATCCGGATACCGGCCTGCCATTGAGCCGGGTCTACATGGGCAGCGTCAACACGGCCCAGTTCACCCAGGTGGACCAAGAGGCGGTCGTGCGCGCCTTCGCCATGCGCCTGACACCTGGGGCAGGCTGTCTCCTGGTACCTGGGGCCAATGCTTCCGTGACATTCACCGGCAGTTACGGCGGCGCCGGCGCCAGGGGCACACTGTACGCGCTGGAGCCGGGTGGGAGCACTGGGCTAGCGCTGAGCATCAAGGACGATAGCGGCGTACCGGTAGCCCATGGGGTGCCTTCCAAGCTGTATCCCCTGGATGACTCCAGGCCAACCCGGATGCTATTTTCCGCAGCCTACAAGGCCATCGCTCTTCCGGTCACCGCCGGCCAGGCCAATACCGACATCCGTTTCCTGGTCGATATTCCCTGAGGCTTGTCCGATGCAGATGTGCCTGAAATTCGTTTCCGGCAGCGCGGGCCTTGCGGCCCGAGCTGCCGTGCATCTCAACTTTCCTGGCTTGCCAAGCGGTCCAGCGGATCATAGTCATAGCGGGCACCGCCGCCATCGGACAGTTCCACACTCATCAGGCGCCCCAGGGCATCATAGCTCAACGTCCTGCCTTGCTCGTCCTGTACCAGATTGCCATCGCCGTCATAGAGCAGTTCGATTTTTGCCGGATAGTCAGGATGGGTGTTCTCGATACCACTCAACTGCGCGGGATCTTCATTCTCGAACAGGTAGGTGGCCTCGTTGTCCTCCAGCTTGCCGTCAGCCCCGTCGAACGCCGTGAAGACCCAGACGATGTTATCCAACCGGTCGAAGTCGAACTGCTGTTCGCGTATGGTCTTGCCATAGGGGTCCACGGGGGCCAAGGGGCCGTCACAGGTATAGGACACCAGGCGGCCACGCAAGTCGTAGTCATAGGTTTCATCGCGCAGGAGCTTGCCTTGCTCGGTGAGCGTCTTGCGGGTGAGCTGGTCGATGGCGTTGTACGTCTGGGCAAGTTCCTGCGTCGTGTCCGAATGGATGAAACGACGCAGTGTTTCCCGGCCCAGCTCATCGTACTCGAGTTCGGTGGTTAGCTTCTGCTCCCCGTCCTGTGTCTCGATGCGCTCGAGGCTGCCTAGGGCGTCATAGCTGAAGTCGCTTCGGGTAGACCCCAGTGTGGTGTTCTCGAGGCGGCCAGCCTGGTCATAGGTGTAGCTCTGCTCCTGCCCGAGAACGTCGACATACGACAATATCCGCCCTTGCAGGCTGTAGTCGTACTGCATGTTCCAGCTTTCTTCACCTATTCTGCGGGTTTCCAACCTGAGCTCACCGGTACTGAAGTAGTCGCGGCTGATTTCCTGATGCTGTTCCTTGCTGGAAGTAAGCCGGGCGTTCTTGGCATCGTAGACATAGTTGGCCTGCTTGCCAGGTATCCCTCGCTGCAAAGGGGCTTCGCTCAATTGCGGCAGGTACTGGTACTCGATTTCCTGGCCGGTGGCGGTCATGACTTTCCTGGGCTGGCGCTGTCCGGGGTCGTAGAACATGACACGCTTGCGCCCACCGGTGGTGGAAGAGACCATGCGGTCGATCCCGTCGAAAGCCTGCTCTCCCAACACGATGATGTTCTGCCTCTCCTGTGTCTGGATCCTGGTCGGCAGATCTTGCGAACTGTGAACCGCATAATCGCGGTGCACGACGGTGTTGTCCGGCAGCGTCTGGTCGACGAGGCGGTCGAAGGCATCGTATGCATGGCGGGTCACCGCACGTCGCCCATCGATTTCCCTGACGGTACGTCCCAATCCGTCGTAGAAATATTCGTGCTTGCTGACGGCTTTCTCCGCCAGGTCGAAACGCTGCATCTGGACAGGCTGTTGGAACGGGTTGATCCAGGTCACTGTCTTGCCCAGACGTTTCTTTCCATCGGCAGACTCGCTCCAGACGGTCTGAATCGGCAGATGTCCCGACTCGGCAGTGCCAATAGGGTCGTTGTGCTGGAAGTGCTTGACCAGGTCCGGGCCGGTTTCGCAGCACTGCTGTCCCCACTCATCGTACTCATACCGGGTGCGAAGGGGGATCTGCTCGTTCCCTAGCCAATCGTGCTGGACTTCCTCGATCAACTGGCCGAGCCCGTCGTACGCCGCCTGGTAGCGAAGGCGGAATTCCTCGCGCAACACACTGTTCTGTGCATCGGCATCGTGACGCAGCTCGCTTACCGTTCGATTGAGTCCATCGACCAGCGAACGGGTAATCACACCCTTGACGTCCGTCATGCTCTGCCAGGCCTGCTGTCCCGCATCGCTCACCAAGTAGTAGGCATATTCCCGCGAAGCCCTGTAGACGTCATCGTTGGGCGCCACCGTCTCCCGGACGACCCGGCGCAACGCATCATATTCATAGGCGATCTCGACATCGTTGTCGTCACGATTGAGTAAGGGTTCGCCGATCAGGATCGAGTGCTCGAGCGTGATCTTCTTGCAGGCATGGCGCGGCAGGCCATCTTCCCCAGGACGACCATGGTCGAAACCAGTCAGTGTCTGTTCGGTGATCAACACCGGATGCCCGTCACGCACTTCCTTGCGATAAGCGTATTCGGTCGTGGTGTCTTGTCCTCCCATGCTCAAGGTCTGCGACAGGGCTCGACCATGACGCAGCACATCGCCGACATTGTCGATGGCTTGGAAGGAGGTGGCCTGCAAGGCAGGCCGCTCGACCGTGTCGATCACCTCGCACAAGGTCTGCTGGCACGGCAGCAGCCAAGTTGAAGCGGAGGTTGCGAAACCGCCCGCGCCGCCAGCGAGAGCGGCAAGCGCCTGGTAGCGGTAACTGGTGCGCAGCACAGGCGCCGGAGCATCACCACCTGGCGCAGGGTGCACCGTTTCACTCTTTAGGTTGCGCACGAACCCCTCCGGATCGGGCGGACACCCTTGATCACCCTGGGCAGGATAGTACTCGATGACCGTGCGTACCCCGGTAGGCTGGATCTCCTCGATCAGGTTGCCATGCAGATCATAATGGGTTTCGACCGTCTCGCTACGACGTCTGGCAGCATCCTGATCGAGCCGCCAGGTCTGGGTGCTGGTTCGTGGCAGCTGGAAATTGTTCGGCTGGTTGTCGAACGCCTCGGTGACTTTCCCGTGATAGGTCGTCTCGCTGACCTGTACATGACCGGCCTGCCGGGTGATCTCGCTCTCGAGCAGGTGGAAGCGGTTGTATCGCCGCTCGACCGTGCGCGCTTCCACTTCCTTGTCATCGACGGTCAGCCAATGATGAGCCGTGGTGCTGTACTTATAGCTTGCCTGGGCGCGATACAGGTTGTCCTGGCCATCGTCGCGCCAGGTGATACCGCTGTTGTTGCCCAGGAAGTTGTTCTGCGCCTGCTGGCCGGTGTCTGGATCGCGA
>NZ_JADNYP010000019.1 GCF_015680705.1 Pseudomonas fulva
CGGGACACGATCATCTTCCTTCCGGTTTCTTCCCGCGCAGTCCTGGTTCGCCCTCCTCTCGACGAGGCGTGGGTCGTAGCATCGATGACATAGGCTCGCTACTCGGTCGATGCTCATATCTTCCATTCATGGCAAACCACCCGGCTTCCAGGGTATGTTTTTTCTACTGTCAGTCGAAAGCGTGCCTGCCTCCCTCGCGTCCGAACCCGCTGCTAGGCTGGATGCATTCGATCATCGACGCGAAGGAGAATCTCCATGGCAGTAGAAAAGGTAGCTATCGTCACCGCTGGTGGCAGCGGCATGGGCGCAGCGGCGGCCCGGCGCCTGGCCGCCGAAGGTTTCCGGATCGCCGTGCTGTCCTCATCCGGCAAGGGCGAGGCGCTGGCCAAGGAGCTCGGCGGCATTGGCGTGACCGGCAGCAACCAGTCGGTCGCCGACCTCGCGCGCCTGGTGGAAACCGTCCAGGACCGCTGGGGACGGATCGACGTGTTGGTCAACAGCGCGGGCCACGGCCCACGCGCGCCGATCCTGGAAATCAGCGACGACGACTGGCACAAGGGCATGGACACCTACCTGCTCAACGTCATTCGTCCGACCCGGCTGGTCACGCCGATCATGCAGCGCCAGCAAGGCGGCGTGATCATCAACATCTCCAGCGCCTGGACCTTCGAGCCAGTGGACCTGTTCCCGACCTCCGCCGTGTTCCGCGCCGGCCTGGCCTCGTTCAGCAAGCTCTTCGCCGACACTTACGCCAAGGACAACATCCGCATCAACAATATCCTGCCAGGCTGGATCGACAGCCTGCCGGCCACCGAGCAACGCCGTGACAGCATACCGCTCAAGCGCTACGGCAGCGTCGAGGAAATCGCCGCGACCATCGCCTTCCTGGCCAGCGACGGTGCCGCCTACATCACCGGCCAGAACATCAAGGTCGACGGTGGGGTCACGCGCAGCGTTTGAGTCGCCGCGGCTACGGTTCTGCCAGCCCTTGCCTTTGCAGGGCTTGGCAAGGCCGATGGCAGCACCACGCGTGGATACCAGATGTTTCAGTGCTTGACCCGCATGAAAGATGATAAGCATTATCATTAAGTTCAGGTCGGCCAGGTATCTTCGTGAGTCACTCCCGGTTCAACTCAGTCTTTCTCACCCAGCGCACCACGCTGCTGCGCACGTTGCAGCGCATGGTCGACAACCCCAGCACGGCCGAGGACCTGCTTCAGGAAACCTACCTGCGGGTCACCAAGGCACTGCGCGAGCGGCCGATCGAACATCTGGAGCCGTTCGTCTTCCAGACCGCGCGCAACCTTGCCCTCGATCATCTGCGCGCGCGGCGCCTGCAGGCCCGCACGCTGCTCGACGACGTACCCGAGCAGGTCCTGGAAAACGTCGCCGCACCGCTGGGCAGCAGCGAGGACGCCGCCCACGCCGAGCACATGCTCAGGCACCTGAGCGTCAGCCTGGGCCAGTTGACCAGGCGCCAGCAGCAGATCTTCATCTTGAGCCGATTGCACGGCGCCAGCTACCAGGAAATCGCTGACCGCCTGGGCGTCTCGCCGAGCACCGTGCAGAAGGAACTCAAGCTGATCATGGCCATCTGCATGGGCGTGGCCGATCGCCTGGCCGAGGGCTCCTGAACGGGCGTCGAGCAGCGACCAGGCAAGCCCGCCTAACGCAGCGACCCGTCACGCGAGCGCCGTTCGCAGGGAACATCCTGCGAGCCGGCGGTATTCGACCAAGGGCCTTGCCATCGGCCGGCACCGCCCCGATCATTCCTGCAACCCTCCGTGCAAGGATCCTTCGTGAGCCAACGACCCGTCTCGCCTTCGTCACCTGCCGAGCCCGCTACCCAGGCAAGCGCCAGGGACCAGGCACTGGACTGGCTGATCCGCCTGCAATGCGCCAGCGAGCAGGACACTCGTGATTTCGAAAGCTGGTTGCAGGCCGACCCGGACAATGCCGGCGCCTACCTAGAAGCCGAGGCCCTGTGGAATGGCCTGGCCGTACGCCAGGCCGCCACGCAGCTGCACCAGGCAGCACGCAGCACGCCTGCCGCCCGCCTGCGCCGGCACTGGAAGCCACTGGCCACGGCAGCGACGCTGCTGGTTGGCCTGGTGACCCTTGGCAACCTGCCCGTGCGCCTGCAGGCCGATCATCTCACCGTGGTCGGCGAACGTCAGCGGCTACAGCTCGGCGACGGTGTCAAGGTCCTGCTCAATACCGACTCGGCGTTGGCCAGTGACGTGCGCGAGGGTCGCCAGATGGCTCGCCTGCTGCAAGGCGAAGCCTATTTCCAGCTGCCTGCTGGCAGTCGGGCTACGCTGGAGCTGCGCGCCGGGCCGCTACGCGCCCAGGCCCGCGACAGCGACTTCGCCGTGCGCTACCTCGACGGGCAGGCCCAGGTGCGCGTGCAACGGGGCGACATTGATGTGCAGGCGCCAAGTGACGAACGCATGCGCCTGAGTGCCGGCGACAGCGTCAGTGTCGGCCCGCACGGCTTCGGCCCGCATCAGCGCACCGACCTGCGCCAGGACCTGGCCTGGGTGCAAGGTCGCCTGGTATTCGAGAACTGCCCGATGAACCAGGTGCTCGATGAACTACGCCGCTATTACCCCGGCTGGATAGTCAATCGCAACGGCCCGCTAGGGCAAACCAAGGTGACTGGAAACTACCGCCTGGACCAGCCCGTGGAGACCTTGCGCGCCTTGGCGCATGTCACCTCCGCGCGGTTGCGGACGTATCCGGCGCTGGTGATTCTCGACTGACCTGGTTTTTTTACGCGATCGCTTCGACTCGTGCGTCTCGTTATAGCCAATGCAACTGATTCCCATTAATCGGAATCGAGCAGCAACCATAACAGTTCGCGCGACAGGGAGCGCTTTCGATGTCCATAGGCCACATCCACCCTTCCTCTTCCTCCCGCATGGGACGACTATCCCTGCTGACGCTCGCCCTGCTGGCCAGCGGCACTTGCAGCCTGCCAACGCTCGCCGCGGAGCCTGCCCAGGCGAGCAGCCCGCGCCTGGGCGACCACCGCTTCGCGATCGGCCAGCAGGGCCTGGTCCAGGCGCTCGATGCGTTCATTCGCGTCACCGGCTGGCAGGTAGGCTTTTCCGCGGAGCTCGCCGAAGGCGTCTCGTCGCCTGGCGTGCAGGGTGCGCTGCCGGCCGAGGTCGCCTTGCAGCGGCTGCTGCAAGGCACCGGCCTGGGCTACAGGAAGATCGGCGACGGCAACGTGGCGCTCGAGCGCCAGGCCTCGGTCGCTGCCATCGCCCTGCAACAGCTCACGGTCAGCGCCACCCGCACGGCCCAGCACATCGCGTCGGTGCCCAGCACCGTGAGCGTGCGGACACGCGAACAGCTCGACCGGCAGAACGTCAACGACATCAAGCAGCTGGTCCGTCATGAGCCGGGGGTAGCCGTCAGTGGCACCGGCCAGCGCAGCGGCCTCAATGGCTACAATATCCGCGGCATCGACGGCGAGCGCGTGCTGACCCAGATCGACGGCGTATCCATTCCCGACAGTTTCTTTTACGGCCCCTACGCCCAGACGCAACGCAACTACGTCGACCCGGAAATCGTCAAGCGTGTCGAGATTCTCCGGGGCCCGGCCTCGGTACTCTACGGCAGCAACGCCATCGGCGGCGCGGTCAGCTATTTCACCCTCGATCCGGAGGACGTCATCAAGCCTGACCAGGACACCGGCGCACGCCTGAAGGCCGGCTACAGCTCGGCCGACCAGAGCTGGCTCACCTCCGCCACCGTGGCCGCGCGCCAGGGCGATGTCGACGGCCTGCTGCACCTGAGCCAGCGCAACGGCCACGAGACCGAGTCCCATGGCAACCGGGGTGGTACCGGCCTGGCACGCAGCAAGGCCAACCCCGAGGACGTGCGCACCACCAACGTGCTAGCCAAGCTTGGCTGGGACTATGCCGAGGATGCCCGGCTGGGGCTGACCTACGAACGCTACAAGGATGACCGCGACGAGAACGTGCTCAGCGCCGTGGGCGGGCCGTTCATCAGTGGCCGACCGTTCGGCATGTACCGCAGCCGCCTGGGCAACGACACCGTGACCCGCGAACGCTTCGGCATCGACCATGACTTCGCCCTCGCCTCGCCGCTTGCCGACCGCGCCAGGTGGAGCCTGGACTACCAGGTCGCCAAGACCGACCAGTCTACCGAGGAGGTCTACGCGCCCCGCGTGCGCCAGGTCCTGCGTACTCGCCAGACCACCTACCAGAACCGTCAATGGGTGCTCGACGCCCAGCTGGACAAGGCCTTCGACATCGGTGCCACGGATCATCTGCTGACCTACGGGGCCACCTTCAAGCATGAACGCATCACCGGCTCGCGCAGTGGCACCGGCACCTGCTTGGCCGTAGGCGTGGGCTGCCCGGCGCCCGGCGCCAGCAGCGAACAGGACGGCCAGGCACGGGTCAGCGATTTTCCCGATCCGACCGTCAAGACCTACAGCCTGTTCGCCCAGGACGAGATCCGCTGGAACGACTGGACCTTCCTGCCAGGGCTGCGCTACGACCGGATCCGCCTCGAGCCGAAGATGACCGATGCCTACCTGCGTTCGCTGCAAGGCCAGGACGACGCGCCAGCCAGGGTCGACGACTCGGCCAAGACCTGGCACCGCGTCTCGCCCAAGCTGGGCGTCACCTACGCCCTCGACGAGCACCACACCTGGTACGGCCAGTATGCCGAAGGCTTCCGCACCCCGACCGCCAAGGCCTTGTACGGACGCTTCGAGAACGCCGCCGGCGACTACACGGTCGAGCCCAATCCCGGCCTGGAACCGGAAAAGAGCAAGGGCCTGGAGACTGGCCTGCGTGGCAACTTCGATGCCGGCACGTTCGGCATGGCGGTCTTCTACAACAAGTACCGCGACTTCATAAACGAAGACGCGGTCCAGTCGGCCAACCTGGGCACCACCTTCCGCGCCAACAACATCAAGCGGGCCACCATCAAGGGCATCGAGCTCGGCGGTCGCCTGAACCTGGATCGCTTCGGCGGCCTCGACGGCCTGTACGGCAGCGCTTCGCTCGCCTATGCGCATGGACGCAACGACGATACCGGGCAGCCGCTCAACAGCATCAGCCCGCTGACCAGCGTGCTCGGGCTGGGCTATGAACAGCCGGACCACGGCGCGCTGCTGAGCTGGACCTTGGTCAAACGCAAGAACCGCGTCGACGAAAGCCAGTTCCATGCGCCCGACGGCAGCAGCTCGAGCCTGCGCACGGCCGGCTACGGCACGCTGGACCTGACCGGCTTCTACCGGCTGAGCGACGGGCTCACGGTCAATGCCGGGCTCTACAACCTGACCGACAAGAAGTACCTGCAATGGGAAGATGTCCGCCGGTATGCCGCAGTCGGCAGCAACGGCCAGAGCGAAGCGGCGGTCACCCAGCCGGCCAACCTGGAGCGCCTGACCGCGCCTGGGCGCAACTTCGCCATCAACCTGGTCTGGGAGATCTGACGCCAGCAGCGCTACGCCCGAGGCGGTCTCGACAGCCTCGGGCGTAGCGCTGCCGGCCAAGTCATTCGCCGGTGCCCGCTGGGCGCCGGGAATTTTTACTGTCCGAGCCCTGTTGGTTCGTCTTGTCACTAGGGTTTGCATGAACAGCCGCCAGCAGGATCGCCGCTCGGGGACTTTCCGTGCAAACCCCAGCCCCCCATACAAGGACTTGCCCATGACCATCGACTCGCCTTCCGAGCGTACCCTGCCACGCTCGCAACGCCTGAACCAGGTCACCCATGCGCCGCACGGCGAGCTGGATGCCCTGGTCAAGGCCCATGCCCCCTTCGACAGCCGCGAGCGCTTCGCCCGCTTCGTGGTCGCCCAGTATCAGTTCCAGGCCGAGCTGCAGCCGTTGTACCAGGACCCGCGGCTGATCGCCCTGTTCCCCGATCTTCCCCAGCGCTGCCGCGCCGAACAGGCTCGGCTGGACCTTCTCGACCTGGACATGCAGGTGCCGGCAGCGCTGCCCGGCGCGCTGGTGGATCCCGGCCTGGGTGAAGCGTTGGGCTGGATCTTCGTCTCCGAAGGCTCCAAACTGGGCGCTGCGTTCCTGATCAAGCGTGCCGCGGCGCTGGGTCTGTCGGAGAGCTTCGGCGCCCGGCACCTGGGCGAACCGGCCGGCGGGCGTGCCGAAGGCTGGAAGCGCTTCACCCGCACGCTCGACAGCCTTGTCCTGGACGCCAACCAGGAGGCCGCCGCCGACCGCGGCGCGATCGCTGCCTTCGAGCGCTTCACCCGGCTGCTCAGGCAAGCGTACGCGACGCAGGCAGCGCTGGCCTGAGCCGTTTCCCGACCACCGTGGTGGTCGGGCCATTGTTATCCGAGACCATGAACCGACCTGCCCGATCGAAGCTTTCCCGCCTGCTCTATGCCATCCTGGCCTACACCAGCCTGGGGATCGGCCTGGTCGCGATCGTCGTTCCAGGCTTGCCGACCACCGAATTCATCCTGCTCGCCGCCTGGGCAGCGACCCGCAGTTCGCCCCGGCTCAGCGCCTGGCTGGAGAACCATCGCCTGTTCGGGCCCATCCTGCACAACTGGCGCAACGGCAAGGTCATCCAGCGCCGGGCGAAGGTCAGTGCTACCCTGAGCATGCTGCTGTGCGCCGGCCTGATGCTGGCACTCCTGGAACACCGCTGGCCCGTGTTCCTGGCCATCGCCGGCATGGCGCTGGGCAACGCCTGGATCTGGTCGCGGCCCGAGCGCATCGCCGCGACATCCCGGGCGCCCTCGCAAGGCTAGCGTGTCGCTCGCCACAATCGCTGCCTGCCATCTAGCGGGCCAAGTCGCTGGAGATTCATCATGGCCCTGTTCGAACCCGGTCACCTGCATCTGCAACATCATGCGCTGAACAAGGATGACTACAGCTACAACCTGAGCCTCGACTATCAGCTCGCCCAGGACCCCAAGGAAGGCCGCGGCATGCAATTCCGCCTGCACGGCACGGTCGCCGATCAAGCCGTGGACGAGTCGTTCTTCCTGCCCAGGGATCAAGCCTTCGATTTCGCCCGCCATGCCACGCGCATCGCCCAGGCGCACGGCCTGCCCAAGAGCGTCAGCATCGGCTCGGTACACCGCTACTACGACGAGATGTTCGAGGACGTGCGCGCCCAGCTCCAGATCAAGTCAGGTGAACCGGTCAAGCCCGAGCATCTGGCCTAGGCCAACGCAAGCCCCGTCCACAATCGGGCCGCATCGAGGCATACTGGCGTCCCGGCAGCCTTGATTCGTCCTTTCCATGCGCATCCATGTCAGCTTCGTCGACCGCGTCGGCATCACTCAGGAGGTCCTGGCGCTGCTTGGCGCCCGCAATCTCAATCTCGACGCGGTGGAAATGGTGCCGCCGAACGTCTACATCGATGCGCCGACCCTGAGCCCGGCAGTGCTCGAAGAGCTTCACGACGCGTTGCTGGAGGTCGAGGGCGTGCGCACGGTAGAGGTGGTCGACATCCTGCCAGGGCAACGCCGGCACCTGCAGCTCGACGCACTGCTGGCGGCGATGAGCGATCCGGTCCTGGCGGTCGATGGCATGGGCAAGGTGCTGCTGGCCAATCCCGCGTTCATCGCCCTGTGTGGCCGCGAGTCCGCTGGCCGCTCGGTGGCTGAGCTGTTCGGCGATACGAGCTTGCACCAGGCGCTGCTGGACAACCAGTTCCACCTGCCGATGCGGGAAATGCAGCTCGACGGCCGCAGCCTGTTGCTCGACGCCACTCCGATCAGCGGTGCCGGCGGGCTGCTCACGCTCTACCCACCGCACCGCATGGGCGAACGCTTGTCCGCCCTACGCCACGACCATGCCGACGGCTTCGACGCCCTGCTGGGCGACTCTCCCGCCATCCGCACGCTCAAGGCCCGTGCCCTGCGCGTGGCGGTACTCGATGCCCCCTTGCTGGTGCAGGGCGAAACCGGCACTGGCAAGGAACTGGTGGCCCGTGCCTGCCACGCCGTCAGTAGCCGGCATGCCGCGCCATTTTTGGCCTTGAACTGCGCGGCTCTGCCGGAAAGCCTGGCCGAGAGCGAACTGTTCGGCTATGCGCCAGGCGCCTTCACCGGGGCGCAGCGCGGCGGCAAGCCCGGGCTGGTCGAGCTGGCCAGCCAAGGCACGGTGTTTCTCGACGAAATTGGCGAAATGTCGCCCTATCTGCAGGCCAAGCTGCTGCGCTTTCTCAACGATGGCAGCTTTCGTCGCGTCGGTGGGGACCGCGAAATCAAGGTCGATGTGCGCATCATCAGCGCCACCCACCGTGATCTCGAGCGCATGGTCGCCGAGGGCAGCTTCCGCGAAGACCTGTTCTATCGCCTCAATGTACTGAACCTGCAGGTACCCCCGCTGCGCGAACGCGGCCACGACATCCTGTTGCTGGCGCACTTCTTCATGCAACAGGCCTGCACGCAGATCCAGCGCCCTCCTTGCCGCCTGACGACAGCCACCCACTCGGCGCTGCTGGCCAACCCTTGGCCGGGCAACGTGCGCCAGTTGCAGAACGTGCTGTTTCGCGCCGCCGCGATCTGCGAGAGCAACCTGGTGGACATCGGTGATCTGGACATCGCCGGCACCTCGATGGCGCGCGGACAGGAAGGTGAAGTGACGAGCTTGGAGCAGGCGGTAGGAGATTTCGAGCGGGCGCTGTTGCAGCGCCTGTATGCCAGCTATCCATCCACCCGGCAGTTGGCCGCACGCCTGCGGACTTCGCACACCGCCATTGCGCAGCGCCTGAGGAAATACGGCCTGCCGGGCAAGTCTTGAGCGTGTACGAGACAGCAACTTTTCAGAATATTCCTACTTAGCCAGACAGTACTTTCAGCGGTGCTCCGACATAAAATGTCGATGTCGCAACGACATGCTTTCCATTCGTCTAGCCAGCCTACGACGCTAGACGTTCGCCCATGGATACGACAAAAGAGCAACCTGATGTTTGAACTCGATTTCTACGGGACGCTGGTGGCCGCTTCCCTGGTACTCCTGCTTGGGCGGGGCCTTGTCGCACGCACCGGCTTCCTGCGTGTCTACAACATTCCGGAACCGGTCGCCGGCGGCCTGCTGGTTGCCCTGGTACTCCTGGGCCTGCGCCACTTCGATATACACGTCCAGTTCGATACTTCATTGCAGCCCCCCTTGATGCTGGCCTTCTTCGCGACCATCGGCCTGGGCGCGGACTTCGCCAGCCTGAAGAAGGGCGGCCGCATGGTCGCCGTCTTCCTGCTGGTGGTCGCGGCACTGCTGCTGGTGCAGAACGCCATGGGCATCGGTCTGGCGACGGCACTGGGGCTCGACCCGCTCATCGGTCTGCTGGCCGGCTCGATCACCCTCTCCGGTGGCCATGGAACAGGCGCGGCCTGGGGCGCGACCTTCAGCGAGAAGTTCGGCCTGGCCTCCGCATCCGAACTGGCAATGGCCTCGGCAACCTTCGGCCTGGTACTCGGTGGCCTGATCGGCGGGCCGGTTGCCCGCCTGCTGATCAAGCGGGTTCGCACGCCAGGCGTGGCGCCGGGCCTCTGTTCGTTGCCGAAAGGCTTCGAACAGCCGGATACCGAACGCCCGATCACACCGTTTTCCTTCATCGAAACACTTGCCCTGATCGCCATCAGCCTGCTGGTCGGCTCGCTGTTGAACGGCGCGTTGCAAGGTACTGCATTCGAACTGCCGACATTCGTCTGCGTGCTGTTCGTGGGTGTCGTGTTGCGCAACGGCCTTGCAGCCTTTGGGCTCTACCACGTATTCGAACGCGAAGTCTCGGTGCTGGGCAATGTCAGCCTGTCGCTGTTCCTGGCCATTGCCCTGATGTCGCTCAAGTTGTGGGACCTGGCGGCACTGGCCCTGCCCTTCTTCATCCTGCTGGCGGTGCAAACCCTGGTCATGGCGCTGTTCGCGATGTTCGTCACCTTCAGGGTCATGGGCAGCAACTACGATGCGGCAGTGCTGGCCGCGGGGCACTGTGGGTTCGGCCTGGGCGCGACACCGACCGCGATCGCCAACATGCAAGCGGTGACCCAACGCTACGGGCCTTCGCAAATGGCCTTTCTGATAGTGCCGATGGTCGGCGCATTCTTCATCGACATCATCAATGTCGTCGTGATCAAGCTATACCTGGCACTGCCATTCCTTGCGGCAGGTTGAAGCCCTGGTCAAACCGGTCCTTCACAGCGGACACCGAACAAGGTGCCTTGGAATGATTTCGATACAACGTATTGAATACATTCCAGGCACACCATGGGGTAACTGGTGGGGTTCAGCCAGGCTAATCCGAAAAACGCTCGACAAAAGTGGAACGATTTCATTACGGAAGATGCCATCAACCCAATCCAAATAACTTAACTTATTGATTTTTAAATAGTATTTTTTTCTGGCCGGCTTCTTGCTGAAACATCCGCACCAAGAGCGTGGATTCACCACGCCTGATGCCCTTGTTTCCGAGGATCCCCATGAGCGAGTTGCGTTTCACCGAAGATCACGAATGGCTGCGTACCGAGGCCGATGGCAGCGTCACCGTGGGCATCACCGCCTATGCCCAGAACGCCCTTGGCGATGTGGTCTACGTGCAGTTGCCGGAGTTGCAGCACTATGAAAAAGGCGCTGAAGCCGCCACCGTGGAATCCGTGAAGGCCGCCAGCGGCGTGTACATGCCTTTGGCGGGCGAAGTGGTCACCATCAACGATGCGCTTGCAGACAACCCTGAGCTGGTCAACCAAGACCCGTTGGGCGACGGCTGGTTCTTCCGCTTCGTGCCCGCCGACGCCGGTGCCATGACCGCCCTGCTCGACCAGAATGCCTACCAGCGCCTGCTCAAAGCCAACGACGACGCCTGAGGAGCCAAGCCATGACCAACAACCTCGGCACCGCCAACGAGTTCATCGCTCGTCACATCGGTCCACGCGCCGATGACGAGCAGGCCATGCTGGCCGCCCTGGGCTTCGACTCGCTGGACGCCATGACCGCCGCGGTCATTCCCGAAAGCATCAAGGACACCAGCGTGCTGGGCATGCAGGACGGCCAGAGCGAAGCCGATGCGCTCGCCGCGCTCAAGGCCATCGCAGGCAGGAACCAGCTGTTCAAGAGCTACATTGGCCAGGGCTACTACAATACCCACACCCCGGCGCCGATCTTGCGCAACCTGCTGGAAAACCCGGCCTGGTACACGGCCTACACGCCCTACCAACCGGAAATTTCCCAAGGTCGCCTGGAGGCCCTGCTGAACTTCCAGACCCTGGTCAGCGACCTGACCGGCCTGCCGATCGCCAACGCATCGCTGCTCGACGAGGCCACCGCTGCCGCCGAGGCCATGACCTTCTGCAAACGCCTGTCGAAGAACAAGGGCAGCCAGGCCTTCTTCGCCTCCAGTCACTGTCATCCGCAGACCCTCGACGTGCTGCGCACCCGCGCCGAGCCGCTGGGTATCGAGATCGTGGTGGGCGACGAGCGTGAGCTGGGCGACGCCAGCCCGTTCTTCGGCGCCTTGCTGCAGTATCCGGCCAGCAACGGTGAAGTGTTCGATCATCGTGAGCTGGTGCAACGCCTGCACGGCGCCGGCACCCTGGTGGCGGTGGCCGCCGACCTGCTGGCCCTGACCCTGCTGACCCCACCGGGCGAATTCGGCGCCGACGTGGCCATTGGCAGCGCCCAGCGCTTTGGCGTGCCACTGGGCTTCGGTGGCCCGCATGCGGCCTATTTCGCCACCCGTGATGCTTTCAAGCGCGACATGCCGGGCCGCCTGGTAGGCGTGTCGATCGACCGTTTCGGCAAGGCTGCCCTGCGCCTGGCCATGCAGACCCGCGAACAGCATATCCGCCGCGAGAAGGCCACCAGCAACATCTGCACCGCCCAGGTGCTGCTGGCCAACATCGCCAGCATGTTCGCCGTCTACCACGGCCCGGTCGGCCTCAAGCGCATCGCCGAGCGTATCCACGGGCTGACCGCGATCCTGGCCGCTGGCCTGAAGAGCCTTGGCGTCCAGATAGTGGGCGAAACCACCTTCGACACCCTGACCCTGGCCACCGGCGGCGCGACTGCCAGCTTGCACGAGAAAGCCCGCGCCCACGGCATCAACCTGCGCCAGATCGATGCCGGCCACCTGGGCCTGTCGCTCGATGAAACCAGCACCCAGGCCGACGTGGAAGCGCTCTGGCAACTGCTCGCCGGCAGCCTGCCCGAGCCTGGCTTCGCCGTGCTCGCCGAGCGTGCCGGTTCGCTGCTGCCCGCCGCCCTGCTGCGCCAGTCATCCTTCCTCGAACACCCGGTGTTCAACCGTTACCACAGCGAAACCGAGCTGATGCGCTACCTGCGCCGCCTGGCCGACAAGGATCTGGCGCTGGACCGCAGCATGATCCCGCTGGGCTCATGCACCATGAAGCTCAATGCCGCCAGCGAGATGATTCCGGTGACCTGGGCCGAGTTCGGCAACCTGCACCCCTTCGCACCGGCCGAGCAGAGCCAGGGCTACCTGCAGATGACCAGCGAACTGGAATCCATGCTCTGCGCCGCCACCGGCTACGATGCCGTATCGCTGCAGCCCAACGCCGGCTCGCAAGGCGAATACGCCGGGCTGCTGGCCATCCGCGCCTATCATCGCAGCCGTGGCGAGGGCCATCGCGACATCTGCCTGATCCCTTCCTCGGCCCACGGCACCAACCCGGCAACCGCTCACATGGCCGGCATGCGCGTGGTGGTGACCGCCTGCGATGCCCGCGGCAATGTCGATGTCGAGGATCTGCGCGCCAAGGCCGTCGAGCATCGCGAGCGCCTGGCGGCGATCATGATCACCTATCCGTCGACCCATGGCGTGTTCGAGGAAGCGATTGGCGAAATCTGTGCGATCGTCCACGACAATGGCGGCCAGGTGTATATCGACGGCGCCAACATGAACGCCATGGTCGGCCTCTGCGCACCGGGCAAGTTCGGTGGCGACGTTTCGCACCTGAACCTGCACAAGACCTTCTGCATTCCCCATGGCGGCGGCGGGCCAGGCGTCGGCCCGATCGGCGTCAAGTCGCACCTGGCGCCGTTCCTGCCGGGCCATGCCAGGCTCCGGAACACGACCGGCGCGGTATGCGCCGCGCCGTTCGGCAGCGCCAGCATCCTGCCGATCACCTGGATGTACATCCGCATGATGGGTGGTGCCGGCCTCAAGCGTGCCTCGCAGGTGGCGATCCTCAACGCCAACTACATCGCCCGTCGCCTGGAAGGCCACTACCCGGTCCTCTATGCCGGCAGCGATGGACTGGTGGCGCATGAGTGCATCCTCGACCTGCGCCCGCTCAAGGAGAGCAGCGGCATCACCGTGGACGACGTGGCCAAGCGCCTGATCGACTTCGGCTTCCATGCCCCGACCATGTCATTCCCGGTCGCCGGCACGCTGATGATCGAGCCGACCGAAAGCGAATCTCGACAGGAACTGGATCGCTTCTGCGAGGCGATGATCCAGATCCGCGAAGAAATCCGCGCGGTCGAAAACGGCAGTCTGGACAAGAACGACAATCCGCTGAGAAACGCACCGCACACCGCGGCCGAGTTGGTGGGTGAATGGTCCCATGGCTACAGCCGCGAACAAGCCGTCTATCCGCTGCCAGGGCTGCTGGAAGACAAGTACTGGCCGCCGGTCGGCCGGGTCGACAACGTGTTCGGCGACCGCAACCTGGTCTGCGCCTGCCCGCCCATGGAGAGCTATCAGGATGCCTGAGGAATCTACGATGACCGAGACGCTGCTCAAGACGCCACTGCATGCGCTGCACCTGGAATGCGGCGCCCGCATGGTTCCCTTCGCCGGCTACGACATGCCCGTGCAGTACCCGCTGGGCGTGCTCAAGGAGCATCTGCACACGCGTGAACAGGCTGGCCTGTTCGACGTTTCGCACATGGGCCAGATCCTGCTGCGCGGGGCCGATGTCGCCAACGCCCTGGAAACCCTGGTGACGGCCGACATCGTCGACCTTGCCGTGGGCATGCAGCGTTATGCGCTGTTCACCGATGCGCAAGGCGGCATCCTCGATGACCTGATGGTCGCCAAGCTGTCCGAGGATACGCTGTTGCTGGTGGTCAACGCCGCATGCAAGCACCAGGACCTGGCTCATCTGCGCAGCCACTTGCCGCAATCCTGCCAGGTGCAGCCGCTGTTCGAAGAGCGTGCCCTGCTGGCCCTGCAAGGTCCGGCCGCAGCCAGCGTGCTCACGCGCCTTGCGCCTGAAGTGGCCGAAATGACCTTCATGCAGTACCGTGCGATCACCCTGCTCGATCAACCGTGCCACGTCAGCCGCTCCGGCTATACCGGCGAGGACGGCTACGAGATCTCGGTTCCGGCCGCTGCCGCCCAGGCCCTGGCTCGCCGGCTGCTGGACGAACCGGAGGTCCGTCTGATCGGGCTCGGCGCCCGCGATTCGCTTCGGCTCGAAGCCGGGCTATGTCTGTACGGCCACGACATGGATGCCCAGACCAGCCCGGTGGAAGCGAACCTGGCCTGGGCCATCTCCAAGGCGCGCCGACCCGAGGGAAGCCGCGCCGGCGGCTTCCCAGGCGCTGAACGCATCTTTGCGCAACAACGCCAGGGCGTTTCACGCCTGCGTGTCGGCTTGCTCCCCCAGGAGCGCGTGCCCGTGCGCGAAGGCGCGATGATCGTCGATGAGCACGGCCGTGAAGTCGGGAAGGTCAGCAGCGGCGGGTTCGGCCCCACGCTCGGAGGTCCGTTGGCGATGGGGTATGTGCAGATCGAACGGTCAGTGAAGGATACCCAGCTGTTCGCACTGGTACGAACCAGGCAGATACCGCTCAAAGTGGCCGGCACACCGTTCGTGGCCCCTCGTTACCATCGCGGCTGAAGCACTCGCAAGCTAACCGCCGAGATTCGTTTTCGAACCTTGGATATAACTTTTGAACATGGCGCCAGGCCAGGCGCCATGCCGTTTCCGACAATTTTGTCGGTTATTGGAAAATCCCGATTCACTGCGTCGTGCAGGGCTTGTTTTTGTCGCGGCAGTTGGCGTAGAGTCGCTTCACTGTGTTTGCATGGGTCGCAACAGTTCGTGACCTGGGCCAGTAGCCGCAATCTGCTACAACCCGTTCGACGTCTCTTACTTTCCTGCAACCCAGCCCAGTACCCTTTCACTTGTCGGTGGAAGAACTGTCATCAAATTCAAGCTTCATAGGAAATAAGACAATGGCTGAACGTCAGAACGGTACCGTCAAGTGGTTCAATGACGAGAAAGGTTACGGTTTCATCACCCCAGAAAGCGGTCCGGATCTGTTCGTGCACTTCCGCGCCATCGAAGGCAACGGCTTCAAGAGCCTGAAAGAAGGCCAGAAAGTTTCCTTCGAGGCCGTCCAAGGCCAGAAAGGCATGCAGGCCGACAAGGTCCAGGTCATCGGCTAAGCGATTACCGGATTCGAAAAGCCCCTGCCACGTGCAGGGGCTTTTTTTTGTCTCTAGAATCCTGCTTCCATCTTCCGGAGCCATTCGCAATGTCCAAGCCCCTGCTTGCCCCCCAAGGAGACTTCCCACCGGCTGGCCTGGGCAGGCGCCTGGCCGCGATGTTCTACGACCTGCTGCTGTGCACGGCATTGCTGATCGTGACGGCTGGCGTGTACAAACTGATCCAGATGGCGATCATCGGCCAGGCTCGCCTGCGCGAACTGACCGAGGCAGGCGCGCTGGACGGCGACCCACTGTTGTCCAGCCTGCTGCTGTTCGTCCTGTTCGGTTTCTTCGCCAAGTTCTGGACCCATGGCGGCCAGACGCTCGGCATGCAGGTCTGGGGAGTACGGGTGCAGAACGCCGATGGCAGCCCCATCAGCCTGTGGCAGGCCCTGCTGCGCTTCGCCGTGTCGATCGCCTCCTGGCTATGCCTGGGGCTGGGCTTTCTCTGGGCGCTACATGATCGCCGCAAGCGCACCTGGCACGATATCTACTCCGAGACGCAGCTGGTGCGGATTCCCAAGCGCGGGTGAGCTCCAGGCCAAGCCGCAAGCAGATCACGCTCAGCTTGCGGCTTGCGATCAGCAGCTAGCCGGCCCGACGGAGCAGCCAGACCCCGGCCAATGCGCAGATGCCCGCGGGGATGACCACCGCCAGCAGCGGCGGGAAGCCGAACACCTGACTGGAGGGGCCCAGCAGGTCCTGGGCGATGCGGAACACGAAGCCCACCAGCACGCCGGTGAATACCCGCTGGCCCAGGGTGACCGAACGCAACGGGCCGAAGATGAAGGAAATGGCCATCAGCACCAGGGCAGCGGTGACGGCCGGCTGGAGGATCTTGGTCCAGAACGCCAGCCAGTAACGGGCATTGTTCAGCCCCTGGTCGGCCAGGTAATGGATGTAGTCCCACAAGCCGGTGATCGACAGCGATTCCGGCGCCAGGATGACGGTGTTGAGCAACTGCGGTGTGAGCGAAACGTTCCAGCGCTCTTCGTTGGCCTTCACCACTTCGGTGCGCTCACCACGGAAGTGAGTCGTGCTGACATCGTTGAGCATCCAGTGGTCGTCCAGGTACTGGGCACGCTGGGCGAAACTCGAGGAAAGCATGCGCCGCTGGTCGTCGAAGCGGTAGCGGGTCACGCCCAGCAGCAGCCCGTTGGGCTGTACCGAGTTGATATGCACGAATTCGTCACCCTGCCGGTGCCACATGCCGCGCTTGGAGCTCTGCGCCTGGCCACCGGCCTGGCTCAGCGAGCGTTGGGCCTGGGCGCTGTTCTCGGTCACCGGGGCCACGTATTCGCCGATCAGCAGGCCGGCCAGCATCAGCACCAGCATGGGCTTCATGACCGCCCAGACGATGCGCCCGATCGACACCCCGGCGGCACGCATGATGGTCAGCTCGCTACTGCTGGCCAGGCTGCCCAGGCCGATCAGGCAGCCGATCAGGGCCGCCATCGGCAGCATCTCGTAAAGACGCCGTGGCGCCGTCAACAGCACGAACCAGCCTGCATCCAGCACCGTATAGGTGTCGCTCAGGTCCCCCATCTCATCGATGAAGGCGAACAGCGAGGCAAGGCCCAGGATGATGCCCAGCACGGCCAGGATGGCCAGCAGCACGCTCATGCCGATATAGCGATCCAGCTTAGCCATGGGCCACCTCCGCACGCCGCGCCGCGCGCTTGAGCTTCAGCGGTTCCCAGTACAGCAGCGCCAGGCCGATCAGCAGGAACAGCCCGTGCACCCACCACATGCCCAGACCAATGGGCAGCTTGCCCTTTTCCAGGGCGCCGCGTACGGAGATCAGCATCGTCAGGTAGGCCATGTAGAGAAGGATCGCCGGCAACAGCTTGAGGAAACGTCCCTGGCGCGGGTTGACCCGGGCCAGCGGCACCGCCAGCAAGGTCACGACGAACACCAGCACCGGCAACGACAGCCGCCATTGCAGCTCGGCGCGCTCGCGCAGGCCCTCGTGGCCGAACAGCTGTGAAGTGGGGATGGCCTCGCGCTCGGTCACCTCTTCGCTGACCTCGGGCTTGGGCAACAGCACGCCATAGGTGTCGTACTTGATCGCCCGGTAGTCCGCCTGCCCTGGGTTGCCGTCATAGCGGTAGCCGTTCTCCAGGATCAGGTAGCGGTTGCCATCGGCCTGCAGTTCCTGGTGGCCTTTCTCGGCGACCAGCACCGACGGCCCGCGCTCCCTGGTCTGGCCCTGGTTCAGGCGTTTTTCCGAAATGAATACGCCAGCCAGGTTGGCGCGATCGTCGGAAAGCTCCTCGGTGTAGGTCACCCGGGTGCCGTCGCGCAGGGTCTGGAAGCGCCCCGGCACCAGGGTGTCGAATTCGGTCAGCGCGTCCTGCTGGCTGATGATCTGCTGGACCTGCGCCACGCCCACCGGCGCCAGGCTCAGGCTCAGCCAGGCCACCACCAGCGCCACCAGCGCAGCCGGCGCCATGGTCAAGGCCAGCAGGCGCTGCTGGCTCATGCCGGTGGCCGACAGCACGGTCATCTCGCTCTCCAGGTACAACCGGCCATAGGCCAAAAGGATGCCGAGGAACAGCCCAAGGGGCAGGATCAGTTGCAGGAAGCCCGGCAGACGGAAGCCCATGATCAGGAACAGCACGCCGGGATCGAGGGCACCCTGGGCCGCCTGGGCCAGGTACTTGATGAAGCGCCCGCTCATGATGATCACCAGCAGCACGGCGCTGACGGCGCTCAAGGTCACCAGGACCTCGCGGGAAAGATAACGGAAGACGATCAAACCAGACACTCCTGGGTTGTCAGGGACGAACAGCCGGACAATGGGTACAGACAGCGAGCACCAAGGCCGGTTCGCCAGCCGCGAGCCGCCTCGTGAAGTGCGCGCATTATCCTGTGATTGGCCGCGCCTGTCACTTGGCCAGGCGCAAGCCCGCACGATGGGGTTGTCAGCGCGGCGGCGACAGGCTCAAACTGGCAGCTTTTCGACTGGCCCGCATCCACGCGGCCAGGTCCGCACAGAGCGCCTGCGAAAGACAGCGCCCACTGATCGATCATTCGGGGATCCTGACATGGAACTGGTTGTAAAAAGCGTAGCTGCAGCATCGGTGAAGACCGCCACCCTGGTTCTGGCCATCGGCGAGGACCGCAGGCTCGGCGCCAGCGCCCAGGCCGTGGACCAGGCCAGCGACGGCGCGCTCGGCGCGCTGCTCAAGCGCGGCGACCTGGCCGGCAAGGTCGGCCAGACCTTGCTGCTGCACAGCCTGCCAGGCGTCAAGGCCGAACGCGTGCTGCTGGTCGGCTGCGGCAAGGATGAAAGCCTGGGCGACCGTGCCTGGCGCAAGCTGGTCGGTGCCGTTGGCAACGTGCTCAAGAGCCTCGGCGGCAACGACGCCGTGCTGGCGCTGGACGACATCGCGGTCAGCGCGCGCGACGCACAGTACGACAAGTACCGGCTGCTCGCCGAGACCCTGCTCGACGGCGAATACGTGTTCGATCGCTTCAAGTCCAGCAAGGCCGAGCCGCGTGCCCTGAAGAAGATCACCCTGCTCACCGGCAAGGCTGTCCAGGCCGAGACCGAACGCGCCGTGCGCCATGCCAGCGCCATCGCCAGCGGCATGGCGCTGACCCGCGACCTGGGCAACCTGCCACCGAACCTGTGCCATCCAAGTTTCCTGGCCGACCAGGCCAGGGACATGGGCAAGGCCCACAAGAACCTCAAGGTCGAAGTGCTCGACGAGAAGAAGATCAAGGACCTGGGCATGGGCGCGTTCCATGCGGTCGGCCAGGGCAGCGAGCAGCCGCCGCGGCTGATCGTGCTCAACTACCAGGGTGGCAGGAAAGCCGAGAAGCCGTTCGTGCTGGTCGGCAAGGGCATCACCTTCGACACCGGCGGCATCAGCCTCAAGCCTGGCGCCGGCATGGACGAGATGAAGTTCGACATGTGCGGTGCCGCCAGCGTGTTCGGCACCCTGCGCGCGGTGCTGGAGCTGCAGTTGCCGATCAACCTGGTCTGCCTGCTGGCTTGCGCCGAGAACATGCCGAGCGGCGGCGCCACCCGCCCGGGCGACATCGTCACCACCATGAGCGGGCAGACCGTGGAGATCCTCAACACCGACGCCGAAGGCCGCCTGGTACTCTGCGACACGCTGACCTATGCCGAGCGCTTCAAGCCGCAGGCAGTCATCGACATCGCCACCCTCACCGGCGCCTGCATCGTGGCGCTGGGCAGCCAGACCTCGGGCCTGATGGGCAATGACGACGAACTGGTCGGGCAGTTGCTCGACGCCGGCAAGCGTGCCGACGACCGCGCCTGGCAGTTGCCCCTGTTCGATGAGTACCAGGAGCAGTTGGACAGCCCCTTCGCCGACATCGCCAACATCGGCGGCCCCAAGGCCGGCACAATCACCGCCGGCTGCTTCCTCTCGCGCTTCGCCAAGGCCTATCGCTGGGCGCACCTGGACATCGCCGGGACTGCCTGGATCAGCGGCGGCAAGGACAAGGGCGCCACGGGCCGACCGGTGCCGCTGCTGACCCAGTACCTGCTCGACCGCGCCGGGGCCTGAAGCCTCGGCGCTGGCGGCGCTCCGGCGTCGCCGGCCAGGCGAGCGGACCATGAGCAAAGTCGACTTCTATATCCTGCCCACCGACGCTGCCTCGGCGCGCCTGGATTTCGCCTGCAAGCTCTGCGAAAAGGCCTGGCGGCTCGGTCACCAGGTCTACCTGCATTGCGAGGATGCCGCCCAGCGACAGATGCTGGACGAGCAGCTGTGGCGCTTCAAGGGCGAGGCCTTCGTACCGCACGACCTGGCCGAGGCCGAGCCGCAGGCAATGGTCGTGCTCGGCATCGGCGAGGCTGCCGGCCCGCATCGCGACCTGCTGATCAACCTGGGCCAAGCCGTACCGGTCTTCGTCGGCCAGTTCGAGCGCGTCGCGGAAATCGTCGTCGAGGAGCCGTCCATCCGCCAGGCCGCCCGCGAACGATTCCGTTTCTACCGGGAACAGGGCTATGCTCTGCAAGACCACCGCTTACAGCGACTCTGAGAACGATGGACAAGTCTTCCAACCTGACCCAATCCGCCCACCTGCTCGATGACCTCGAGTCGATCCGCCAGCTGTTGGGTGACAATGACCTGCAGCCTCCGCTGCTGACCGAGACGGTGGAGCCGCCCAAGCCCCCTGACGAAACCGCCGAGCCGCCCCCTCAAGCCCGACCGAGCGCCGCCGCGCCAACGGCCGATACGCCACAGGCCCGTCGCCAGGATACGCTGCTGCACCTGGAAGCGGAGTTGCGCGCCGCCGCCCAGCTGATCATGCAGGACGTGATCAACGACTTCACCCCGCATATCGAGACCGAGATCAGGCGCCGCCTGGACGCACGCATGGAACGCCTGCTCAAGCGAGCCGAATGAGGCCCTGCCGGACCGCCGGCAACCCTGGCCCGCGCCCGCTTGCGCAGGTGCTCGCTGCGCAGCTGGACGCTTGCGGCCCGCGGCTCTCGCTTTGCGGCTGGTCGCCTGAACCTCCCGCCTCCGTTATACTTCCCGGCTTTCCCGAATAAATGCCATAGGGTCCCGCCGCGCATGGATAAGACCTACCAGCCGCACGCCATCGAAACTTCCTGGTACCAGACCTGGGAGTCCGAGAACTATTTCGCCCCGCAAGGTGCAGGCGAGTCGTACACCATCATGATCCCGCCGCCGAACGTCACCGGCAGCCTGCACATGGGACACGGCTTCAACAACGCGATCATGGATGCCTTGATCCGCTTCCGCCGCATGCAAGGCCGCAACACGCTGTGGCAGCCCGGTACCGACCACGCGGGCATCGCCACGCAGATGCTGGTGGAACGCCAGCTCGAGGCCAAGGGCCAGAATCGCCATGACCTCGGCCGCGACCAGTTCCTCGAGAAGGTCTGGGAGTGGAAGGCCCAGTCCGGCGGTAACATCAGCCGGCAGATCCGCCGCCTCGGCTCGTCGGTGGACTGGAGCCGGGAACGCTTCACCATGGACGATGGCCTGTCCGAGGCGGTCAAGGAAGCCTTCGTTCGCCTGCACGAGGACGGCCTGATCTACCGCGGCAAACGCCTGGTCAACTGGGACACCAAGCTGCATACCGCGATCTCCGACCTCGAGGTGGAGAACCACGACGAGAAAGGCCACCTGTGGAACCTGCGCTACCCGCTGGCCGATGGCGCCACCACGGCCGACGGCAAGGACCACCTGGTCGTCGCCACGACCCGTCCGGAAACCCTGCTGGGCGATGTCGCCGTCGCGGTCAACCCGAACGACCAACGCTACCAGGCACTGATCGGCAAGTTCGTCGAGCTGCCGCTGGTTGGCCGGCGCATCCCGATCGTCGCCGACGACTACTGCGACCCCGAGTTCGGTACCGGCTGCGTGAAGATCACCCCGGCGCACGACTTCAACGACTACGAAGTCGGCAAGCGCCACGCCCTGCCCCTGCTGAACATCTTCGACAAGAACGCCGCGGTGCTGGCCAGCGCCCAGGCCTTCAACCTCGACGGCACCCTCAACGACGCCATCGACACCCGCCTGCCGGCCCAGTATGCCGGCCTCGACCGCTTCGTCGCGCGCAAGCAGATGGTTGCCGACCTGGACGCCGCCGGCCTGCTGGTCAGCGTCGACGACCACGCCCTGAAGGTGCCCAAGGGCGATCGTTCCGGCACCATCATCGAACCATGGCTGACCGACCAGTGGTACGTCTCGACCAAGCCGCTGGCCGAGCCTGCCATCGCTGCCGTGGAAGATGGACGCATCCAGTTCGTGCCCAAGCAGTACGAGAACATGTACTTCTCCTGGATGCGTGACATCCAGGACTGGTGCATCAGCCGCCAGCTCTGGTGGGGCCACCGCATCCCGGCCTGGTACGACGAAACCGGCCAGGTCTATGTCGGCCGCAGCGAAGAGCAAGTGCGCGCCAGGCACAAGCTCGGCGCCGAAGTGGTCCTGCGCCAGGACGACGACGTGCTCGACACCTGGTTCAGCTCCGGTCTGTGGACCTTCTCGACCCTGGGCTGGCCCGAGCAGACCGAATTCCTCAAGACGTTCCATTCCACCGACGTGCTGGTCACCGGCTTCGACATCATCTTCTTCTGGGTGGCGCGCATGATCATGCTGACCATGCACCTGGTGAAGAACGAGGATGGTACCCCGCAGGTGCCGTTCAAGACCGTCTATGTCCACGGCCTGGTGCGCGACGGCCAGGGCCAGAAGATGTCCAAGTCCAAGGGCAACGTGCTCGACCCGCTGGACATCGTCGACGGCATCACCCTCGACGCGCTGCTGGAGAAGCGTACCAGCGGCATGATGCAGCCCAAGCTCGCCGAGAAGATCGCCAAGCAGACCAAGGCCGAGTTCCCCGAAGGTATCGCCAGCTACGGCACCGACGCGCTGCGCTTCACCTTCTGCTCGCTGGCCTCGACCGGTCGCGACATCAAGTTCGACATGGGCCGGGTCGAAGGCTACCGCAACTTCTGCAACAAGATCTGGAACGCCGCGCGCTACGTGCTGGACAAGGGCGAGGACTGCGGCCAGAACGGCGAACCTGTCGAACTGTCGCTGGCCGACCGCTGGATCATCTCGCAACTGCAGCGCACAGAGGCCGAAGTCACCCGTCAGCTCGAGCAGTTCCGCTTCGACCTGGCCAGCCAGGCGCTCTACGAGTTCATCTGGAACCAGTACTGCGACTGGTACCTGGAGCTGTCCAAGCCCGTGCTGTGGGACGAGCAGGCGCCAGTGGAACGTGCCCGTGGCACCCGTCGCACCCTGGTGCGCGTGCTGGAAGTCGCGTTGCGCCTGGCGCATCCATTCATGCCGTTCATCACCGAGGAAATCTGGCAGCGCATCGCTCCGCTGGCCGGCGTCCAGGGCAGGACCATCATGCTGCAACCTTGGCCGCAGGCCAACGAAGCGCGCATCGATAGCGCCGCCGAAGGCGACATCGAATGGCTCAAGGAACTGATGGTCGGCCTGCGCAACATTCGCGCCGAGATGAACATCGGCCCTGGCAAGCCGCTGCCGCTGTTCCTCAAGAACGCCAACGCCGACGACCAGCGTCGCCTGCAGGAAAACCAGGCCCTGCTCAAGAAGCTGGCCAAGGTGGAGTCGTTCACCGTGCTCGGCGAGCAGGACGAAGCGCCGCTGTCGGCCACCGCCCTGGTCGGTGAGCTGCAGGTGCTGGTACCGATGGCCGGCCTGATCGACAAGGATGCCGAGCTGGCGCGCCTGAACAAGGAGATCCAGCGCCTGCAGGGCGAGGTGCAACGCGTGGGCGGCAAGCTGTCCAATGCAGCCTTCGTCGACAAGGCACCGCCTGCGGTGATCGAGAAAGAACGCGCCAAGCTGGCCGAAGCGGAACAGGCCCTGGCCAACTTCACCGAGCAGCACGCGCGCATCGCTGCGCTGTAGCCGCGCACGCGACGCCACCGCGGGGCAAGCCCGCTTCCACGAGCGTGGGGGCGGGCTTGCCCCGCGATGCTTTCAGGATTTAGAACCATGAGCCACAAGCCAAGCTTGCACCCGCGCAACCGCCATCAAGGCCGCTACGACTTTCCCAGGCTGATCGAGGCGCATCCCGACCTGGCCCGCTTCACCCTCATCAACCCGCATGGCAAGCCCAGCATCGACTTTGCCAACCCCGAAGCGGTACGGGTGTTCAACCGTGCCCTGCTCAAGGCGCAGTACGGTATCGAGCACTGGGACATCCCGGCAGACTACCTGTGCCCGCCGATTCCGGGCCGGGCCGACTATATCCATGTGCTGGCGGACCTGCTGGCCGAGGACAATGCCGGCCAGATTCCACGTGGTGCCGGGATCCGCGCCCTGGACATCGGCGTCGGGGCCAACTGCGTCTACCCGCTGCTGGGGCATGCCGACTACCGCTGGCGCTTCCTCGGCTCGGACATCGACCCGGTGGCGCTCGCCTCGGCCAAGACCATCATCGAGGCCAACGGCCTGGGCAAGGTCATCGACCTGCGTCGGCAGACCCAGCGCCAGCACATACTCGAGGGGCTGTTACGCGCCGACGAATGTTTCGATCTCACCCTGTGCAATCCGCCTTTCCACGCGTCGCGCGAGCAAGCCACCCGTGGCAGCCAGCGCAAGTGGAAGAACCTGGGCAAGCAAGACCCCACGCGCAGGCTGCCGGTGCTGAACTTCGGTGGGCAGAACAACGAACTGTGGTGCGAGGGCGGCGAAATCCGCTTCGTCAGCCAGCTGGTCGCGGAAAGTGCGCGGTACGCGCGGCAGGTGCTCTGGTTCACCAGCCTGGTGTCCAAGGCCAGCAACCTGCCTGGCATCGAGGCCGCCTTGCGCAAGGCCGGTGCGCGGGAGCAGCGGATCGTCGAGATGGGACAGGGGCAGAAGCAGAGCCGCCTGGTTGCCTGGAGCTACCATGACCAGGCCGGACGGCAGGCCTGGCAGGCCCGTCGCGCGGGCAAGCGACAGGCATGAAAAAACCGCGCTCGGGCCAGCCGGACGCGGTTCGCTACGGCATCGACAATTACTTGTTGATGGCGTCGTTCAGGCCCTTGGCCGGTACGAACTTGACGACTTTCTTGGCAGCGATCTCGATGGCGGCGCCAGTCGAAGGGTTGCGGCCAGTACGGGCAGGACGCTCGGAGACTTTCAGCTTGCCGATGCCAGGCAGGGTGATCTCGGCACCGTTCTCCAGCTGGTCGGCGACGATCTGGCCCAGCTGCTCCAGGGCGTTGCGCGCAGTGGTCTTCGGTGCATCGATCGCCTCGGCGATATCGGCAATCAGTTGGTCTTTGGTCAATGCCATGGTGGTGTTCCTTCCCTAATCGAATTCAGAGGTTATGCAGCGTTCTACCGGGGTCATCGACCGGACCGCAAGGTCCGGCATGGCGCGTCTTTCGCGTATGTAGATGCGTAAATCGGCGTTTGGTTCGGCCTCAGGCGAGCACGCTGCCAGCACTGCGCCACCCTCGGGGCGCAAGACCGGGCAAAACTACCACAGCAGCGGATAAATATCCGCAGCCGCCATCGTTTTTATGCAGGTTTTTCAGGGGTTTGGCCAACGAAGCCGGTGTGATTGGCGAAAAAACAGCCAACTGGGGCAGTCCTGCCGATGGTTCCCCTGCAAGCAGGCGCACGTGCGGTAAACTGAAGCACTTTGCTGCACCAACCACACGAGAATTCCATGCCAATCCGTCATTGCATCGTTCACCTGATCGACAAGAAGCCTGATGGCAGCCCGGCCGTGCTCCATGCACGCGACACCGAACTGGCCGAGTCGGATGCCATCGAGAACCTGCTGGCCGACCTCAACGACAGCTACAACGCCAAACAAGGCAAGGCCTGGGGCCTGTTCCACGGCGAATCCGGAGCCTATCCACTCAGTGGCTGGCTCAAGCAGTACCTGGAAGCGGAAACGGACTTCACGGCATTCAGCAAGTTGGCCGTGGAACACCTGCAAAAGCTCATGGAGGAGTCCAACCTGTCGACGGGTGGGCATGTCCTGTTTGCCCACTACCAACAAGGCATGACCGACTATCTGGCCATTGCGCTGCTGCATCACAGCGAAGGCGTGGCGGTCAACGAGCAGCTCGATGTCACCCCTTCTCGTCACCTGGACCTGGCCCAGTTGCACCTGGCAGCCCGGATCAACCTGTCGGAATGGCAGAACAACAAGAACTCCAGGCAGTACATTTCGTTCATCAAAGGCAAGAACGGCAAGAAGGTCTCGGATTACTTCCGCGATTTCATCGGCTGCCAGGAAGGTGTCGATGGGCCAGGCGAAACGCGCACGCTGCTCAAGGCCTTCAGTGATTTCGTGGAAAGCGAGGACCTGCCTGAAGAAGCCGCTCGGGAAAAGACCCAGACCTTGGTCGACTATGCCACCAGCCAGACCAAGATGGGCGAGCCGGTCACCCTGGAAGAGCTTTCCAGCCTGATCGACGAAGAACGCCCCAGGGCATTCTTCGAACACATCCGCAACAAGGACTATGGCCTGTCGCCGGAGATCCCCGCCGACAAGCGTACACTCAACCAGTTCCGCCGCTTCACCGGCCGCGCCGAAGGCTTGTCGATCAGTTTCGAAGCCCATCTGCTGGGCTCGAAGATAGAATACGACGAAGAGGCCGGCACCCTGGTCATCAAGGGCCTACCAACCCAACTGATCGATCAGCTCAAGCGTCGCAAGGACTGATCGCAGCCTGCTGCCGTTGCGCCCGCTCGGCATAGGCGCGCACCAGCGCTTCCTTGGCCGATTTGCGCAGTCGCTTGACCAGCCGCTCCTGACGCAGTGCCTCGGATTTGTCCGGCCATTGCTCGACATACACCAGAGCTTGCGCCGGGCTGGTCTTGAAGTAGCGCGCACCCTGTCCTTTGCGGTGGGCCAGGAACCGTCGCTGCGGGTCATCGCTGATGCCGCAGTAGAGCGACCCATTGGCGGCACGCACCAGGTATACATACCAGGGCTTGATCGGCATGTTCTGCTTCACGGACGACTCGAGGCTCGGGGATGGACCTGTATGGGGCATCATCTCTCAGGCCCGTTCGCTGGTCACCTGGACATGCAGCGAACGCCCCGCCTTGAGCCCGAACAGGATCGCACTGAATGCCAACACGGCAAAGATCCAGCCAAGCGCCGACCAGCCGCCGGTAAGATCATGCACCAGGCCGACGGCGAACGGCCCCATCGAGGCCAGCGTGTAACCAACGCCCTGAGCCATGCTCGACAGGTTGGACGCCACGTGGGCGTCTTTCGAGCGCAGCACGATGAGAGTCAGTGCCAGGGCAAAGCTGCCGCCCTGCCCCAGACCGAGCAGCACCGCCCAGCCCCACAAGCCGCCCAGCGGCGCATAGAGGCAGCCGAACAGGCCAGCCAGGGTCACCAGCATGACCAGCACGATCGCCAGGCGCTGGTCCTTGCCGCGGCTGGCCAGCCACGGCACGCTGAGCGAGCTGAGCAGTTGCACCAGCACGGAACCGGACAGCACCAGCCCTGCCTGGGTAGCATCGAGGCCGCGGCCGATCAGGATCGAGGGCAGCCAGCCGAACACGATGTAGGCCAGCGACGACTGTGAACCCATGTACAAGGTCACCTGCCAGGCCAGCGGATCACGCCACAAACCACGAACCCGATAGGCCACCCGATGAGTGCCGTGCCCCTCGCGCGCCTGGGGCAGCCAGACCAGCATCGCCAGCAGCGCCGGAAGCGCCCAGAAACCCAGCCCCAGCGCCCAGCTACCCGCGAAATGCTCGCTCAGCGGAACCGTGGCACCGGCGGCCAGCGCCGCGCCAAGGCACAGCGCCATGGTGTAGACACCGGTCAACGTGCCAGCGTGTCGGGGGAAGTCCCGCTTCACGATGCCTGGCAACAGCACACCGATCACGCCGATGCTCGCGCCAGCCAACAGGCTGCCCAGGAACACGCCACCGACGCCCAGGTTGCTGCGCAGCACGATGCCGAGCGCCAAGACCAGGAGAATGGCCAATACCACCCGCTCGCTGCCGAAGCGGCGGGCCAGTAGCGGCGCCAGCGGGGCGAACAGGCCCAGGCACAGCACCGGCAAGGTTGTCAGCAGGCCGGCCAGCGAGGCGCTCAGGCCCAGGTCCTCGGAGACTCGTGCCAGCACGGGGGCCATGCTCGACAACGCTGGACGCAGGTTGAGTGCCACCAGTACCAGGCCCAGCAGAAGCAGCCAGGGGCGCTTGGCCATGCCGGCTGGCTCGGTGCTGGCCTGCTCGTGCGCTTCGGCATCGATAAGCAGCTCATCGACGTGCGCCTCGTGACGGGAGGCTGGTTTGCGTGTCTGGTCGTTCATGTTCATTTCTTCGTCAGGATTCGATCAAGGCTCGGCTCAGCGCCATGGCCCGCTCGGCATCGCGTTGTTCAATGGCTTCGAGGATTCGTCCGTGCAGGTCGAACACGGCCTGGCTACGCGGCAGCTGGCTCATGTTGTGCTGAAGGGTCACCGCCAGCACACTCGAGAAGTACCGGTACAGCTCGCTCAATGCCGGATTGTGCGCCGCATCCACGAGGCGCTGGTGAAAGGTGAGGTCGCAGCTGACGTACTCGTCGACGTTGCCATGGAAATGCCCCGAGCTCAGCTGCAACGCCTTGCGCAACCCGTCCAGGTCCGCCTCGGTCCGGCGCAAGGCGGCCAGGCCTATGGCTTCGGCCTCGAGGATGTAGCGGGTTTCGCGTGCCTGCTCGATCGTGCAGCGTGACAGGGCCTGGACTGTCTGTAACGGATCCTGAGCCATGCGCAGGTAGCTGCCATCACCCTGCCGCACTTCCACCAGCCCGCCAAATGCCAGCACGCGCATGGCTTCGCGGACCGTGTTACGGCTGATGCCCAGTTCCAGTGCCAGTTCAGGCTCGGTGGGCAAGCGTTGGCCAACCGTCCAGGTACCCGCGGCGATTCGCTCACGCAGCTGGTCCACGGCTTGTTCGACCAGCGAGCGTTTGATCAGGAGAGTCATGCTGACATCCAGTCATCGGATGAATTTGCCGCACAGCGTAACTCGTGGCTGTCGGTGCCGGCAAGACTTTGCCTCGACGCGATGGCGCGCGCCGAGGCAAAGGACGGCGGTCAGTGCAAAGCGTCGAGCAGCGCCTGATTCTGCTCTGGCGTGCCGATGGTGATGCGCAGGAACTGGGCGATCCGCTGTTGCTTGAAATGACGAACGATCACCCCCTGCTGGCGCAGGCGCGCAGCCAGTTCGGCCGCATCCTGGCGAGGATGCCGGGCGAAGATGAAGTTGGCTGCCGACGGCAGCACTTCGAAGCCACGTTCGAGCAACGCCTGCACCAGGCTCTCGCGGCTTTCGATCACCTTGCGGCGGGTCATGTCGAAGTAGGCATCGTCCTGGAAGGCTGCCGCTGCCCCGACGATCGCCATGCGGTCGAGCGGATAGGAGTTGAAGCTGTTCTTGATGCGCTCCAGCGCTTCGATCAGGTCTGGCTGACCGACAGCCAGACCGACACGCAGACCGGCCAGCGAACGCGATTTCGACAGCGTCTGGGTGACCAGGAGGTTGTCGTAGCGATCGACCAGGCTGATGGCGCTCTGCCCACCGAAGTCGATGTAGGCTTCGTCGACCACCACCACCGAATCCCGGTTGGCCTGCAGCAGTCGCTCGATGTCCTCGAGCGGCAACAGCACGCCGGTGGGCGCGTTCGGGTTGGGGAAGATGATCCCTGCATTGCGCTTGCGATAATCGTCCACGCGGATGCGGAACTGCTCGTCCAGGGGCACCTGCTCGAAATCGATGCCGTACAGGCCACAGTAGACCGGATAGAAGCTGTAGCTGATATCGGGGAACAGCAACGGCGCATCGTGCTGGAACAGGCCGTGGAAGATGTGCGCCAGCACTTCGTCCGAGCCATTGCCGACGAACACCTGTCGCGCCGCGATGCCGTAGTGCTCGGCCACGGCCTGCTTGAGCAGGTCGCCGTTGGGGTCCGGATACAGCCGCAGGGAGTCGCCCAGCTCGCCGCGCATGGCTTGCACTGCCTTGGGCGACGGCCCGTAGGGGTTTTCGTTGGTGTTGAGCTTGACCAGGCGCGACAGCTTGGGCTGCTCGCCCGGCACGTAGGGCACCAGGTCCTTGACGAAGGGGCTCCAGAATCGACTCATGTTCATTTCCCCTCTTCGCTACGGATACGGTATTCGGCACTGCGGGCGTGCGCCGTCAGCGATTCGCCACGGGCCAGCACCGAGGCGGTCTGCCCCAGCTCGGAGGCACCTTGCTCCGAGCAGAAGATGATCGACGAACGTTTCTGGAAGTCATAGACACCCAGCGGCGACGAGAACCGCGCGGTGCCAGAGGTCGGCAGGACGTGGTTGGGGCCGGCGCAATAGTCGCCCAGCGCCTCGCTGGTGTGCCGCCCCATGAAGATCGCGCCGGCATGACGGATCCGCGGCAGCCATGCCTGGGGATCGGCGACCGACAGCTCCAGGTGCTCGGGCGCGATGCGGTTGGCCACTTCGATGGCCTGCTGCATGTCGCGCACCTGGATCAGGGCGCCGCGGCCATCGATCGACTTGCCGATGATCTCGGCCCGCTCCATGGTCGGCATCAGCTTGTCGATGCTGGCGGCGACACGGTCGAGAAAGGCGGCGTCCGGGCTGACCAGGATGGCCTGGGCGTCCTCGTCGTGCTCGGCCTGGGAGAACAGGTCCATGGCGATCCAGTCCGGATCGGTCTGGCCATCGCAGACCACCAGGATCTCGGACGGACCGGCGATCATGTCGATACCGACCTGGCCGAACACGTGGCGCTTGGCAGTCGCCACATAGATGTTGCCGGGGCCGACGATCTTGTCCACCTGTGGCACGCTCTCGGTACCGTAGGCCAGCGCGGCGACGGCCTGGGCGCCACCGAGGGTGAAGACCCGATCGACGCCGGCGATGCAGGCAGCGGCCAGCACCAGCTCGTTCACCTCACCGCGTGGGGTCGGCACGACCATGACCACCTCGCCCACTCCGGCCACCTTGGCGGGAATCGCGTTCATCAGCACGGACGATGGGTAAGAAGCCTTGCCACCCGGTACATACAGGCCGGCGCGGTCCAGTGGCGTGACCTTCTGGCCTAGCACGGTGCCATCGGCCTCGGTGTATTGCCAGGAATCCTGTTTCTGCCGTTCATGGTACATGCGCACGCGATCGGCGGCTTTTTCCAGGGCCTGGCGCTGCTCTGGCGTGATACGGCTCAGGGCCAGCTCGAGCCGCTCGCGGCCAAGGATCAGCTCGGCCATCGACTCGACCTGCAGGCCGTCGAAGCGCTGGGTGAACTCCACCAGCGCCGAGTCGCCTCGTTCGCGTACGGCCTTGATGATGTCCAGCACGCGCTGGTTGACCGTTTCGTCGGACACGCTTTCCCAGCTCAGCAGATGGTCCAGATGACGGGCGAAGTCCGGATCGGCGGCATTGAGACGGGCGATTGCAGTGGACACGGTCATGACGAGGGCCTCGATTGTTGGCGAATGCTCAGGCGCCCTAGGCTACCAGTCCATCCGCGCGGGCACCCGAGAAAAAAGGCAATGACGCGGATGGACGGGCGCGACCGCGAAGGTCGCGCACGAAAGTCAGCCGCGATGTCGCGATTCCACCGCTTGGCGCAGGGTATCGATCAGGCTCTGGATGCGGGCGTGCTGCATTTTCATGGAGGCCTTGTTCACCACCAGGCGCGAGCTGATGTGAGCGATGAGTTCCTGTGGTTCCAGGCCATTGGCGCGCAAGGTGTTGCCGGTATCGACCACGTCGATGATCTTGTCGGCCAGGCCGATCAGCGGTGCCAGTTCCATCGAGCCATACAGCTTGATGATGTCGACCTGACGACCCTGCTCGGCATAGTAGCGCTTGGCTACGTTGACGAACTTGGTGGCGACACGCAGACGTCCCTTGGGCTGTGGCGCGTCGACGGCACCGGCCGTCATCAGCTTGCAGCAGGCAATCTGCAGGTCCAGAGGCTCATACAGCCCCTGGCCGCCATACTCCATCAGCACGTCCTTGCCGGCCACGCCGAGGTCGGCCGCACCATGCTCGACATAGGTGGGCACGTCGGTGGCACGCACGATGAGCAAGCGCACGTCATCCTGGGTGGTGGGGATGATCAGCTTGCGGCTCTTGTCCGGGTTCTCGGTAGGCACGATACCGGCTTCCGCCAGCAGCGGCAGGGTATCGTCGAGGATCCGGCCCTTGGATAGCGCGATGGTCAACATGGAACGTCTGTCCTTAAGCAGCTATGGCCGGTCGGGCCCTGCCCGACCGCTTGGGGTTACGGCTGGCGCCTCCATGCGCCGGTCAGGGACTGGCGCCGTGCGACGGGCGCTGCGCAACTTTCGTACGAAACCTAGCCCGGAACGCGTCGGATCTTGGCACCGAGCATCTGCAACTTTTCCTCGATGCATTCATAGCCACGGTCGATGTGGTAGATGCGATCGATCAGGGTATCACCCTCGGCGACCAATGCCGACAGCACCAGGCTGGCCGAAGCACGCAGGTCGGTCGCCATCACCGGAGCGCCCTTGAGCGCCTTGACGCCGGTAACGATGGCGGTATTGCCTTCGACTTGGATCTGCGCGCCCATGCGGTGCATTTCGTACACGTGCATGAAGCGGTTCTCGAAGATGGTCTCGATCACCGCGCCGGTGCCTTCGGCAATGGCATTGAGCGAAATGAACTGCGCCTGCATGTCGGTGGGGAACGCAGGATACGGCGCGGTCCGCAAGTTGACCGCCTTCGGGCGCCGGCCATGCATGTCCAGCGAGATCCAGTCGTCACCGGCGGTCACGTCGGCGCCGGCTTCCTTGAGTTTTTCCAGGACCGCCTCGAGGATCGTCGGATCGGTGTCCTTGACCTTGACCCGGCCACCGGTGACGGCCGCGGCGACCAGGTAGGTACCGGTCTCGATACGGTCGGGCATGACCCGGTAGGTCGCCGAGTGCAGACGCTCGACCCCGTCGATCACGATGGTATCGGTGCCGGCACCCTGGATCCGCGCGCCCATGGCGATCAGGAAGTTGGCCAGGTCGACCACTTCTGGTTCGCGGGCGGCGTTCTGCAGCACGCTGCGGCCCTTGGCCAGGGCTGCGGCCATCATGATGTTCTCGGTACCGGTCACGCTGACGGTATCGAAGAAGAAATGCGCGCCACGCAGACCGCCTTCAGGCGCCTGGGCCTTGATGTAGCCGCCTTCGACCTCGATCTTCGCGCCCATGGCCTCCAATCCGCGAATGTGCAAATCGACCGGTCGCGAGCCGATGGCGCAACCACCTGGCAAGGCGACCTCGGCCTTGCCGAAGCGGGCGACCATCGGCCCCAGCACCAGGATCGAGGCACGCATGGTCTTGACCAGCTCATAGGGCGCGACCAGGGTCTTGATGGTGCGCGGATCGATCTCGACCGACAGCTTCTCGTCGATCACCGGCTCGATGCCCATGCGGCCGAACAGCTCGATCATGGTGGTGATGTCGTGCAGGTGCGGCAGGTTGCCGACCGTGACCGGACCGTCGGCCAGCAGGGTCGCGGAAAGAATCGGCAGGGCGGCGTTCTTCGCCCCGGAGATGCGGATTTCGCCGTCGAGGCGCGCGCCGCCAGTGATAATCAGTTTGTCCATAGGAGTCTCGCCGCCAGTTGGCTCAGGTGCGCTCAGCCCAGGCTGCGCTGCTGAAAAATTTCATGGTTACCGCATGGATGCTGCCGTTGGCGATCCACGGATTCAGGTGCGCATAGATCGCCTGCTGGCGCTTGACCGGGCTCTGGCCGGCCAGTTCGTCGCTGATCACGTTCAACTGGAAGTTGCAGCCTTCGCCCTCAACTTCGACCCGGGTTCCCGGCAGTTTTTCTTCAAGGAAGCTCTTAACTTCTACGGCCTGCATGCTCAACCTCAATCGGCGCCCTGTGCGCGCGGGTCGGCCATCATACAAAAAAGCCCCTCGCCTGCGAACCCCATGCAGAGGCTCGCTGACCGAGGGGCTGCCCTGGCTGGCAAGCATCAGCTGGCCAGCACCTGCGTCAGGTCATAGACCTCGGCGATTTCCCGCATGTCGTGCGGCATGCCCTGCAGCGTGCAGGCCTTGCCTGCCGCCTGCGCGTCGCGCATGAACCCCAGTAGCAGTGCCAGGCCGACACTGGTGGAATGCTCGACCGCCGAGCAATCCAGCACCAGGCGCGGCTCCCGACAGGCAGCGATCAGCGCCTGGCCGGCCTTGCGCAGCCGCGGCCCACTACGGTAGTCCAGCACTCCGGTCAGACGCAGCACGCCCGGTTCGACCATGCTTACGCCGGTTTCGCTCATTGCACGGCCTTGTCGGGCGATTGCTCGGCGGCCTGCTTGGCCTTGGCCACTTCGCCGGCCCAGCTGTCGATGGTCTTGTCCAGGTCGTTGCCGTTGCGCTGCATGGCATCGGCGAACTGATCGCGGAACAGCTTGCCGATGTTGATGCCATTGACGATGACATTGCGCACCTTCCACTCGCCGCCGATCTTCTCCAACGTGTAGGAAACCGGATAGACGGCGCCGTTGTTGCCCGTCACCTTCATGCCGACGCTGGTCCGCTGGCCGCTTTCATCCTTGGCCGGATCGACCTTGATGCCCTGGTTGTCGTACTCGAGCAGGGCATTGCCATAGAACTGCATCAGGCTGCGCTTGAAGTTTTCCTGAAAGCGCTGCATCTGCTGCGCGCTGGCCTTGCGCGAATACTTGACGGTCATGATGCTCTTGGAGATGCCGTCGGCATCGACCACTGGTCCGAGAATCTGGTTGAGCGAGTTGTAGAACGCTTCGCGGTCGTTGCGGTAGGTTTCTCGGTTGGCCTGCAAGTCCGCCAGCAGCTTGTCGGTGGTGCCCTGGATCACCTCGTGGGCCGACTGCCCGGGAGCTGCGCTCGCCAGCATCGGTAGGGCCGCCAGCAGCACCAGCAGGCCACGTCGCAATATAGAGATCATGAAAACTCCTTATTTAGCTTCTTTGCCAACGGAATTGAGCAAAAACTTGCCGATCAGGTCCTCGAGCACCAGCGACGACTGGGTGTCATGGATGGTCCCACCGTCCTTGAGCACGCTGTCCTCGCCACCGACGCTGATGCCGATGTACTTCTCGCCCAGTAGCCCGGCGGTCAGGATCGATGCGGTGGAGTCGGTCGGCAGGTTGTCGACGTTGCGATCCAGCTGCAGCGTTACCCGACCGGTGAACGAATCACGGTCCAGGTCGATGGCGGTGACCTTGCCGATGGTCACGCCCGCCATGGTCACCTTGGCTCTGACAGTCAATCCGGCGATATTGTCGAAGTAGGCATAAACTTTGTAGGTTTCGCTGCTCGGGCTGGCGGACAGGCCGCTGACGCGCAGGGCCAGCAGCAGCAGCGCCAGGATACCGGCCAGAAGGAACAGGCCGACACCGATTTCCAGGGTGCGGTTTTGCATCAGAAATCTCCAAACATCAAGGCGGTCAGAATGAAGTCCAGTCCCAGGACTGCCAGGGAGGCATAGACCACGGTCCTGGTAGTGGCACGGCTGATCCCTTCGGAAGTGGGTTCGCAGTCATAGCCCTGGAACACGGCGATCCAGGTGACCACGAAGGCGAACACCAGGCTTTTCACCAGACCGTTGAGAACATCGTCGGTAAAGGAAACACTGTTCTGCATGTTGGACCAGAAGGAGCCCTCGTAGACTCCCAGCCAATCCACCGCGACCCAGGAGCCGCCCCAGATGCCGACGACACTGAAGATCAGCGCCAGCAGGGGCAGCGAGATGAAGCCGGCCCACAGCCGCGGGGCGACGATGTACTTGAGCGGGTCGACACCGATCATCTCCAGGCTCGACAGCTGCTCGGTGGATTTCATGTTGCCGATCTCGGCGGTCAGCGCCGACCCTGCGCGCCCGGCGAACAGCAGCGCGGTGACCACCGGCCCCAGCTCGCGCAGCAGGGTCAGGGCGATCATCTGGCCGACGGCCTGCTCCGAGCCGTACTTGGTCAGGATGCTGTAGCCCTGCAGCGACAGCACCATGCCGATGAACAAGCCGGACACGACGATGATCGCCAGCGACAGCACGCCGACCGAATAGAGCTGACGCACCAGCAGCTGGAAGCCGCCGCCGATGCCGCCGCGGCCGATCAGGGCATGCCCCAGGAACAGGCACGAGCGCCCCAGCACCGCGACGATATCGATGGCCGAGCGGCCGAACAGACGAATACGTTCGAGCAAGGATCTTCTACGCATCAACGCGCCCCCAGCAAGTCGGCGCGGTAGTCGGGCGCAGGAAAATGGAATGGCACGGGGCCGTCGGGGTCGCCCTTCATGAACTGGCGGATACGTGGATTGTCCGAACCCATCAGCTCCTGCGGCGTACCCTGGCCCAGCACCTGGCCGTCGCCGACCACATAGATGTAGTCGGCGATGCTGGCGGTTTCGGCCAGGTCATGCGAGACCACGATGCTGGTGATGCCCAGGGCGTCGTTGAGCAGGCGGATCAGCCGCACCAGCACGCCCATGGCGATCGGGTCCTGGCCGACGAAAGGCTCGTCATACATGAGGATCTGCGGATCCAGGGCGATCGCCCGAGCCAGCGCCACGCGCCGCTTCATGCCGCCGGAGAGCTCGTCCGGCATCAGTTCGATGGCGCCGCGCAGGCCCACGGCCTGCAGTTTCATGAGCACGATGTCACGGATCATCTCGTCGCACAGCTCGGTATGCACGCGCAGCGGGAAGGCGACATTCTCGAAGACATCGAGGTCGGTGAACAGTGCCCCGCTCTGGAACAGCACGCCCATCTGCTTGCGCGCATCGAACAGGTCGCCACGCGACAGCGACGGCAGGTTCTGCCCGCCGACCCAGACTTCGCCACTGGCAGGCCGCAACTGCGCGCCCATCAGGCGCAGCAGCGTGGTCTTGCCGCACCCGGACGGCCCCATGATGCCAGTGACCTTGCCGCGTGGGATCCTGATGTCGACATCGTTGAAAATGCTGCGCGAACCGCGCTTGAAGGTGACGCCCTTCAACTCGACCGCGTACTCGCTATCCACACTCATCTAGACTCCTTGCGATACGACTCGTCAGTTGGACGTCCGCCTTCATCATGAAGGCACACCCCTGGAACGGGCCGAACAGCGGCGAACTATAGCATCGCGGGCAGTCCCGCCCAAGCTGCGAGCGGTCTGCCCCGGCCTGGCGAAGCCGTTCGGGACAATCATCAGGTGAGGCTTTCGCGCTTACCCGTTATAATCGACACCTTTAGACCAGACATGCCTCAATCGACATGAGCCAACCCAGCGAGCTGATACAATCCGCCCGGCGTACCTTGCGTCTCGAACTCCAGGCCATGGAGGACCTCCTGGCACGCCTGGACGACAGTTTCGTCCAGGCCTGCGAGCTGATCCTGGCCAGCAAGGGCCGGGTCGTAGTGCTGGGCATGGGCAAGTCGGGACACATCGGCAACAAGATCGCCGCGACCCTCGCCAGCACGGGCACGCCGGCCTTCTTCGTGCACCCGGCCGAGGCCAGCCATGGCGACATGGGCATGATCACCCGCGACGACGTCATCCTCGCGCTGTCGAACTCCGGCAGCACGGCCGAGATCGTCACCCTCCTGCCGCTGATCAAGCGCCTGGGCATCCGCATGCTCAGCCTCACCGGCAACCCCGTTTCGCCGTTGGCCCAGGCCGCCGACGTCAACATCGACGTGAGCGTCGCCAAGGAAGCGTGCCCGCTCAACCTGGCGCCCACCTCCTCGACCACCACTGCCCTGGCGCTGGGCGACGCCCTGGCCATCGCCCTGCTGGAAGCTCGCGGCTTCACAGCCGAGGACTTCGCCTTCTCGCACCCGGGCGGCGCGCTGGGCCGACGCCTGCTGCTCAAGGTCGAGAACGTGATGCACGGCGGCGACGAGCTGCCCCAGGTAGCGCGTGGCACCCTGCTCAAGCACGCACTGCTTGAAATGTCCCGTAAAGGTCTGGGCATGACCGTGGTACTCGAGGCCGACGGGCGCCTGGCTGGCATCTTCACCGACGGCGACCTGCGGCGCAGCCTGGATCGCAACATCGATGTCCACCAGACCTTGATCGACCATGTCATGACCGCGCATGGCAAGACCGCGCGCCCCGACATGCTCGCAGCCGAGGCACTGAAGATCATGGAGGATCACAAGATCAACGCACTGGCCGTGGTCGATGCCCAGGACCGCCCGATCGGCGCCCTGAACATGCACGACCTGCTGCGCGCGGGCGTGCTTTGATGCATGCCAGTCCTGAGCAATCTGGCGTGTGCCGGTGTCGCACGTCTATGCTGCGCGTCCGCGGTGGCCTGGACGCGGTCAACGCCCATTACCTGTAGAGCTTGATATGTTCAGCAAGAAAGCCCGCAACATCGTCATCCTCGGCGCGATCGCCGCGCTGCTGGCCGCGATCGGCTACTGGAACGTCAGTCCGGAAAGCTTCCTCGACAAGCCCCTGGCACAAGTCGACGAAAGCGCCATCGACTACTATGCGATCAACGCGCACAGTATCCAGTACCTTCCCGACGGCAAGGTGCAGTACGAAATGACCGCCGACAAGGTCGAACACCTGAAGGCCAGCGAGGTGACCCTGCTGACCGCGCCCGACCTGCACATGTACCGCGGCACGCCCTACCCCTGGCATGTACAGAGCGAGCGGGCCGAGGTCAACCCGGACGGCACCGAGGTCGAGCTGATCGACAAGGTGCGCGTGGCGCGCACCGACGAAAGACAGCGTGAAACCATCATTACCACTGCTCGCATGACCGTGTTCCCGCAGAAGCAATATGCGCAGACCGAGCAAGCCGTTAGAATCGACGGCGCCGGTGGCACCACTACGGGCAAGGGCATGAAAGCCTATTTGAAAGACGGCAGGATGGACCTGCTGTCCAACGTAAGAGGACAGTATGAGGCTCGTTAAAACCCTCCCCTTTTTGCTCAGCCTGAGCGCAGCACTGGGAAGCGCGAGCGCCTGGGCCTTGCCGACCGATCGTGACCAGCCTATCCGGATCCAGGCCGACAATGCCCATCTCGACGATAAGAAGGGCGTGGCTACCTACACCGGCGACGTGATCATCACCCAGGGCTCGATGGTGATCAAAGGCAACACCGTCACCCTCACCCGCGCCGAGTCGGGCGACATCGACACCGTGACCTCGGTGGGCAACCTGGCCTACTTCGAGCAGCAGCAGAGCACGGCCAAGCCGGACAAGATGCAGGGCTGGGCGGTCACCATCCAGTACCAGGCGCTCAAGGACCTGGTGGTGCTGACCGACCGTGCCAAGGTGACCAACGACGGCAACAGCACCGAAGGCGAGAAGATCGTCTACAACACCAAGTCGCAAGTGGCGACCGCCGGCCGTGGCGGCAACGTCACCACCCCGCGCCAGCGTATCGACATGGTGATCCAGCCGAAGAAGAAGGCCGAGTAAATGGCGACCCTCAAAGCCCAGCACCTGGCCAAGAGCTACAAGGGGCGGCAAGTCGTGCGCGACGTCAGCCTGTCCATCGACAGTGGCCAGATCGTCGGCCTGCTCGGCCCGAACGGCGCCGGCAAGACCACCTGCTTCTACATGATCGTCGGCCTGGTCCAGGCCGACCAGGGCCGCGTGCTCATCGACAGCCTGGACGTCAGTCGCCAGCCAATGCATGGTCGGGCCCGCGCCGGCATCGGCTACCTGCCGCAGGAAGCCTCGATCTTCCGCAAGCTCTCGGTGGCCGACAACATCATGGCGATCCTGGAAACCCGCAAGGACCTGGATCGCGAAGGGCGACGCAAGGAACTCGAGTCGCTGCTGCAGGAGTTCCACATCAGCCATATTCGCGACAACCTGGGCATGAGCCTCTCCGGTGGCGAGCGTCGCCGCGTGGAAATCGCCAGGGCCCTGGCCACGGCGCCGAAATTTATCCTGCTCGACGAACCCTTCGCGGGGGTCGACCCGATTTCCGTCGGCGATATCAAGCAGATCATCCATCACCTCAAGGCCAAGGGCATCGGTGTGCTGATCACCGACCACAACGTCCGCGAAACGCTGGATATCTGCGAGACGGCCTATATCGTCAACGACGGCAAGCTGATTGCCGAAGGTGATGCCGAAACAATCCTCGCCAACGAGCTGGTGAAGGAGGTCTACCTGGGTCACGAGTTCCGGCTCTGACGTCATGGGCGCCGAGGGCCGACGCGAGCTGTCGCGCCCCGTTGCGACATGCTCGTCGCGCAGGCACTTTTCGTGCAAGCCCTAGGCAAACGAAGCGATTTCAGGCATATGGTTTGCCTGATTCAAGCGCTCCGGCGCTTCGTGTATGTGTAGTGGATGGCGCATGTGCGCCGGCGAACAAGGTATTAAGCCCCAGCCATGAAACCATCGCTCGTCCTAAAAATGGGCCAGCAACTGACGATGACCCCGCAGTTGCAACAGGCCATCCGTCTGCTCCAGCTTTCCACCCTGGATCTCCAGCAGGAAATCCAGGAAGCGCTGGAATCCAATCCGATGCTCGAACGCCAGGAAGACGGCGACGACTTCGACAACAGCGACCCGATGGCCGACAACGTCGAGAACAAGCCGGTCGCCGAAACCCAGGACAACGGCAACCAGGAGGCCACGCTCGGCGCCGATAGCCTGGATGAAGGCGACTGGAGCGAGCGCATCCCCAACGAGCTGCCGGTCGACACGGCCTGGGAGGACATCTACCAGACCAGCGCCAGCAGCCTGCCGGCTGGCGACGATGACGAGTGGGACTTCACCACCCGCACGACTGCCGGCGAGAGCCTGCAAAGCCATCTGCTGTGGCAGCTGAACCTGGCACCGATGTCCGATACCGATCGGCTGATCGCCGTCACGCTGATCGACTGCATCAACGACAAGGGTTACCTGGAGGAATCGATCGAGGAGATCTGCGCCTCCTTCGATCCCGAGTTCGATATCGAACTCGACGAGGTAGAGGCCGTCCTGCACCGCATCCAGCAGTTCGAACCTGCCGGTGTGGCGGCGCGCGACCTTGGCGAATGCCTGCTGCTGCAGCTCCGCCAGCTGCCGGCCGGCACGCCCTGGCTCAACGAAGCCCAACGCCTGGTCACCGACTACATCGACTTGCTGGGCGCGCGCGACTACAGCCAGCTGATGCGCCGGATGAAGCTCAAGGAAGACGAGCTGCGCCAGGTCATCGAACTGGTGCAAAGCCTCAACCCGCGCCCCGGCTCGCAGATCGAGAGCAGCGAGCCCGAGTACGTGGTGCCGGACGTGATCGTGCGCAAGCACAACGACCGCTGGCTGGTGGAGCTCAACCAGGAAGCCGTGCCGCGCCTGCGCGTCAACCCGCAGTACGCCGGTTTCGTGCGCCGCGCCGATACCAGCGCCGACAATACTTTCATGCGCAATCAGTTGCAGGAGGCGCGCTGGTTCATCAAGAGCCTGCAAAGCCGCAACGAGACGCTGATGAAGGTCGCCACGCAGATCGTCGAGCACCAGCGCGGCTTCCTCGACCATGGCGACGAGGCGATGAAACCGCTGGTCCTGCACGATATCGCCGAAGCGGTGGGCATGCACGAGTCGACCATTTCTCGGGTCACCACCCAGAAATACATGCACACCCCACGCGGCATCTATGAATTGAAATACTTTTTCTCCAGTCACGTGAGCACCTCCGAGGGCGGCGAATGCTCGTCCACGGCAATTCGCGCGATCATCAAGAAACTGGTCGCCGCGGAAAATCAGAAAAAGCCATTGAGCGACAGCAAGATCGCTGGTTTACTGGAGGCACAAGGCATCCAGGTCGCCCGTCGCACCGTCGCCAAATATCGCGAGTCGCTCGGCATCGCACCGTCGAGTGAACGCAAGCGACTGATGTAGCCCTCGGATGTATCACAGCGTTCCAGTGGCAGGTGCAATACCTGCCTCTTCATTGCACGGGCAACAAAGGAGAAGCTGTATGCAAGTCAACATCAGTGGACACCATGTCGAAGTCACCCCGTCGCTGCGCGACTATCTGGACCAGAAGCTCAAGCGCCTGGAGGGTCATTTCGACAAGATCACCAACGTGCAGGTCATCCTGAAGGTCGAGAAGCTGCAGCAGAAGGTCGAGGCGACCCTGCAGATTCCTGGTGGCGAAGTGGTAGCCAATGCCGAGGACGCAGACATGTACGCAGCGATCGATGCCCTTGCCGACAAGCTCGACCGTCAATTGAAAAAACACAAGGAAAAACAGCAGAACCTGCTGCAAGGCGCAGCAGCCCGCTGACCCCATCCATGATCCGACTTGAAACCATCCTGACCCCCGGCCGTTCCCTGGTGAACGTGCCGGGCGGCAGCAAGAAGCGCGTGCTCCAGGAAACCGCCACCCTGATCGCCAGGGAAGTGCCGGAACTGGAAATGGAAGACGTCTTCGAGAAACTGGTCGCCCGCGAGAAGCTGGGCTCCACCGGTTTCGGCAATGGCATAGCCATTCCCCACTGCCGACTTGCCGGTTGCACGGCACCGGTCAGCGCACTGTTGCACCTCGATGCGGCCATCGACTATGACGCCATCGATGGCGAACCGGTGGACCTGCTGTTCGTCCTGCTGGTACCGGAGGCGGCCACCGATGCGCACCTGGAACTGCTGCGCCAGATCGCCAGCATGCTTGACCGGGAAGACGTGCGCCGCAGGCTGCGGGATGCCGACAGCAACGAAGCCTTGTACCAGGTTGTCCTGGACGTACAGAACGGCGGCTGAACATGCGTCTGATCGTCGTCAGCGGCCGATCCGGCTCCGGCAAGAGCACCGCCCTGGATGTCCTGGAAGACCACGGCTTCTATTGCATCGACAATCTGCCAGCGGGCCTGCTGCCCCAGCTGGCGGAAAACGCCCTGCTCAATACGGAGTTGCTGCAACCGAAGGTGGCGGTATCGATCGATGCCCGCAACCTGCCCAGCCATCTGTCGCGTTTTCCCGAGCTGCTCGAAGATGCCCGGGCCCGGCATATCCAATGCGATGTGCTGTACCTGGACGCTGACGAAGATACCTTGCTCAAGCGCTTTTCCGAGACCCGTCGGCGCCACCCGCTGACCAACGCCAATCGCTCGCTGGCCGAAGCCATTCGCGTGGAAAGCGAGCTGCTCGGGCCGATCGCCGACCTGGCCGACCTGAAGATCGACACCACCAATCTCAACCTCTACCAACTGCGCGACTCGATCAAGCTGCGCCTGCTCAACCAGCCCGAGCCAGGCACGGCGTTCCTGGTCGAGTCGTTCGGTTTCAAGCGCGGCATGCCGGTCGATGCCGACGTCGTCTTCGACGTACGCTGCCTGCCCAACCCGTACTGGAAACCGGAACTGCGCGAGCACTCCGGCCTGGAGCAACCGGTCATCGATTACCTGGCCGCCCAGCCTGACGTCGAGGAAATGTTCCAGGACATCTCCAGTTACCTGCTCAAGTGGTTGCCGCGCTTCGCCGCCAGCAACCGGGCCTATGTCACCATCGCTATCGGCTGCACGGGCGGTCATCATCGGTCGGTATATCTGACCGAGCGCCTCGGCCTGCTGCTGCAGCAGTCTCTGAAAAACGTCCAGGTCCGCCATCGCGACCTTTAGCCACAGGATCCGCCCGAACATGCCCGCTCGTGATATCACCATCATCAACAAGTTGGGGCTGCACGCTCGCGCGGCTGCCAAGTTCGTCGGCGTGGCCGGACGCTTTCCCTGCCAGGTGAAGGTCGGTCGTGCCGCCGACCGCCTGGTGGATGGCAAGAGCATCATGGCGGTCATGATGCTGGCCGCTGGCAAGGGCACCCAGATTCATGTGCATACCGAGGGCGAGCAGGAAGACGAAGCGCTGCAGGCACTGGTCGAACTGATCGACAACCGCTTCGACGAAGGCGAGTAGCCGGGCCTGGCCAGCCACCCTCGGTAGCGTCAGGACATCGCCGTGTCCATCACCATCATCAGGCAGAAGCCGCAGCATAGACCCAGGCTCGCCAGCCGATGATGCCCATTGCTGCGCGCCTCGGGAATGATCTCCTGGGTGACGACCAGCAGCATGGCCCCAGCCGCGCAGGCCAGGCCGAGCGGCAAAAGCAGTTCGGCGACGTTCACCAGCCAGGCGCAGATGACCGCGGCCAGCGGCTCCACCAAGCCGGAGGCCGCTCCGATCAGGAAGGCCTGGAAGCGGGGCATACCGGCGCCTGCCAGTACCAGCGCGATGACCAGCCCTTCGGGCACATCCTGCAGCGCGATGCCCATGGCCAGGCTGTCCGCATCGGACATGCCGCCACCGGCCGAAACACCGATGGCCATGCCTTCGGGGATGTTGTGGGCGATGATGGCAATGACGAACAGCCAGATCCGGGCGGCGACTACCGGGCGCTGCTCGGTGCCTACCAAGGCCTGCGCCGAAGCCCCGGACACCTTCAGGTCTACCAGGAACAGGCACAGCGCACCGAACAGCAGCCCGGTACTGATCAAGGCACCCGCGCCCCAGGCGCTGAAACCGATGGCCTGGGCAGCATCCAGGCCGGGGATTATCAGCGAGAAGGCTGTCGCCGCGAGCATCACCCCAGCGCCAAATCCCAGCAATGTGTCGGCCAGAGCCACCGGCATGTTGCGAATGACCAGCACCGGAACGGCACCCAGCGCCGTACCCAGGGCGCACAGCGCACCGCCCTCGAGCGCGCGCAGCATGCGCGGCTCGAGGTCCAGCCAGGCGATGCCTCGCGCCAGCAGCAGCGCGGTTCCGACCAGCAACAGCAAAGTACCCAGGGCCAGGCGAAACAGCCGCACACTGCTGACGGACATCACCTCCGAGCGCATGGCCGTCGGCTCACTTCAAGGCATCGGCGTAGCGACGTTCCACTTCGGCCCAGTCCACGACGTTGTAGAAGGCGCCGATGTACTCGGGACGACGGTTCTGGTACTTCAGGTAGTAGGCGTGCTCCCAGACGTCCAGACCCAGGATCGGCGTGTTGCCGTGCATCAATGGGCTGTCCTGGTTGCCCGTGCTCTCGACCACCAGTTTCTTTTCCGGGGTGACGCTGAGCCAGGCCCAGCCACTGCCGAAACGGCTGAGCGCAGCCTTGGTGAAGGCCTCCTTGAAAGCGTCGAAACCGCCCAGTTGCTCGTCGATGGCCTTGGCCACCTGCCCTTGTGGCTTACCGCCGCCCTGCGGCGACATGATGGTCCAGAACAGGCTGTGGTTGGCGTGGCCACCGCCATTGTTGGTCACCGGCCCCTGCAGGTTCTGCGGCAATTGCTTGACCGCGCCGACCAGCTTCTCGATCGGCAAATCCTTCCACTCGGTTGCCTCGATGACGGCATTGAGGTTGTTGATGTAGGTCTGGTGGTGCTTGGTATGGTGGATTTCCATGGTCTGGGCATCGATGTGCGGTTCCAGAGCATCGTAGGCGTAAGGCAACGCTGGCAATGTATGTGGCATGTCAATGGATTCCATGTGGGTGGTTGCGAGTTTCGACATCAGCTTTGGCGGTGAGTGCATTTGTCTGCAGCGTATGTCGTTCGAGCAGACGTGCGGTGCGCGGGTACTGTCCATGTTCGCCTATGAAGTTCAGAAGCTCCGTATAGGTCCTGGCGCTGTGGCGCAGGGCCGCCTCGCGCAGCGCCTGCGACAGACGCGGTTGCTGGCTGGCCTGGAGCAAGTGCTGGTGGGCCGCGCACAGGTAGTCGGCGCTTTCCTGGGGCTGATCCAGGCGCAAGTGCAGGTCGGCCAGGTTGTGATGGGCGATGACCAGCGCGGCTACCGCTTCGTCGACGTCATGCCAACGCTCGAACAGGACCTGCGCCAGCGCCAGGGCCTGCAGGTAATGCTCTCGTGCATCGACCAGCTCCCCTTGTTCGAACAGGCGATTGGCAATTTCCGTGGTGCGTTTCCAGTGCTGCATGACGTACCTCCTCGACGATGACCGCTGGCGCCTGATGCCTCAGATGCCGCCAGCTGTGAGTTTTTCCGGATCGAGCAGCGCCTGCAGCTGATCGCGCGACAGATCGGTATGCTCCAAGGCCACGTCGATGATCGGACGCCCCTGCTTGTAGGCAGTCTTGGCTATTTCCGCCGCCTTCAGGTAACCGATGATCGGATTCAAGGCAGTGACCAGGATCGGATTGCGCGCCAGGGCTTGCTTGAGCCTGGCTTCGTTGACCGTGAAGCTGGCGATGGCCTTGTCAGCCAGCAGGCGGCTGGCGTTGGCCATCAGCTCGATGCTTTCCAGCAAGTTGCGGGCGATGACCGGCAACATCACATTCAGCTCGAAATTGCCGGACTGGCCTGCCACGGCGATGGTGGCGTCGTTGCCGATCACCTGGGCGGCGACCATCGCGGTGGCCTCCGGGATGACCGGGTTGACCTTGCCCGGCATGATCGACGATCCCGGCTGCAGCCCCTGCAACTCGATTTCACCGAGGCCGGCCAAGGGGCCCGAGTTCATCCAGCGCAAGTCGTTGGCGATCTTCATCAGCGCCACGGCACCGGTCTTGAGCTGGCCGGACAAGGCCACCGCAGTGTCCTGGGAACCGATCAGGGCGAACAGGTTGGCACCAGGCGCGAATTGGATCTTGGTCAACCCGCCGAGCTGACGGGCGAAAGTGGCGGCGAATTGCGGATGGGCATTGATGCCCGTGCCCACCGCGGTACCGCCCTGGGCCAGGGCCTGCAGGCTGGGCAAGATGGCTTCCAGATGAGCCAGCGCGCCGCGGACCTGGGCCGACCAGCCGCCGAGCACCTGGCTCATGCGTACCGGCATGGCATCCATCAGGTGGGTGCGGCCGGTCTTGACGTATGGGTGGACCTGGCCGGCCTTGTCATCGATCACCTGCGCCAGGTGGCGCAGCGCCGGGAGCAGTTGCTCGTGCAAGGCCAGGGCGGCACTGACATGGATGGTGGTCGGGATGATGTCATTGCTGCTCTGCCCGCAATTGACGTGGTCGTTGGGGCTGATGGCGGCGCCGACGATCCGGCTGGCCAGGGTCGCGATGACTTCGTTGGCGTTCATGTTCGAACTGGTGCCGGAACCGGTCTGGAAGACATCCACCGGGAAGTGCTCGATGAAGTCCGTCGCCAACAGCTGTTCGACCGCCTGCACGATCGCCGCGCCCTGCTCGGCCGTCAGTTGTTGGAGTTCGACATTGGCCTTCGCCGCTGCCGCCTTGGCCAACAGCAAAGCACGCACGAACTGTACAGGCATGCGCTGCCCGCTGATGGGAAAGTTGTCGACCGCGCGCTGCGTCTGCGCGCCGTACAGCGCCTGGGCCGGCACCTGCAGCTCACCCATGCTGTCGCGCTCGATACGGGTATCACTCATCATCAAATCCTTGCATCAGTTCATCGGGGGAAATGGAAGGCAGCAACGTACAGCTGGCCAGTTGCAGTGCATAAGGCTGCCAGCGCGCGTTGTGCTCGCGACGGTCGAGCCGGCGCAGGTCGAGCAGCGGGCGCCAGGCCTGGTCCAGGCACAAACAACGCCAGTGCCAGGGCAGCATGCGATCGCAAGCGGTATCGAGCAGCAGCTGGAAGGAAGTCAGCGCCACGGTCCAGGCGCTGGTGTCGGTGCAGCACACCAGGTAGCGCCCTTCGGCGAGATAATGCTCGATCAGACGCGGTTCGTCCGGTTCCAGGGCGCAGCGGATGCGCCGGCTCAGCCAGCGCCAGTTTTCCAGGTAGGGCAGCTCATGAAGGATGGGTTTCATGGACATCATCACTGGGTAGCCTTGTAATGATATTCATTATTAATTGATAAATGTAATCACTTCAAGAGCGCAGGGGAAATGTGAGAGTCGAGGGTCGTGCAGGGGCGATGCCGGCGCAGGTCCGGCCGCGACAGGGCGCGCAGCGGCGTTAGGACCTGGCAGGAAGGTGGCTGCCAGCGTTCGGGTGGTACTGGCGGCAGAGCGCGATGATGGCTTGACAGAGGGAGCGCCGCGGCGGCAAATGGCGGCCCACCGCAGGGGGCCATCGCGGCACGGCGGCCTCCTACGCGGGCCGAGCTTCCAGCGTCCATCGGTGGCGCTTTGCAGGGTTGCCGCTCCACGATCCGTCGCAGCCGGCTCGGCGTCTCGACGGCGGCCGCTCACGGCTGGTGGCTTTTTCAGGAGCGTTGCGCGCCCCCTCAACTACCTGCGACGGTCATCCGCTCGATCAGCACCGAACCCGTATGGATATTGCTTCTGGTCTCGATGTCATTGCCGATGGCCACGATCTTCTGGAACATGTCCTTCATGTTGCCGGCGATGGTCACCTCCTGGACGGCGAACTGGATCTCGCCATTCTCCACCCAGTAACCCGCCGCACCGCGCGAATAGTCGCCGGTAACCATGTTCAGCCCATGGCCCATCAGTTCGGTCACCAGCAGCCCACGGTCCATGCGGCGTATCAGCGCTGCCTGGTCCTCGTCGCCGTGGGTCACGAACAGGTTGTGCACACCGCCAGCGTTGGCGGTACTTGGCAGGCCCAGCTTGCGCCCTGAATAGGTACCCAGAACGTAGGAAACCAGCTCGCCATCCTGCACGAACGGCTTGGCATAGGTGGCCAGGCCATCGCCGTCGAATGCGGCGCTAGCGAGCGCGCGCGGCAGGTGCGGGCGTTCGTCGAGGGTCAGCCAGGCGGGAAACAGTCGCTGACCGATGGCGCCTTCGAGGAAGGAAGACTTGCGATACAGGTTGCCACCGGAAATCGCCGCCAGGAAACTGCCGAACAGTCCGCCCGCCAGCTCGGCAGAGAACAGCACCGGCACCTCGCAGGTTGGCACCGGCCGCGCGCCCAGGCGACTGGCGGCACGGCGAGCTGCGTGTTCGCCGATGCTGCGCGGGCTGGCCAGTAGCGGGCCTTGGCGGTTCACGTCGAACCAGTAGTCGCGCTGCATCTGCCCTTCGCCTTCGGCGATCATCACGCAGCTCAGGCTATGCCGGGTGGAGGCATAGCCGGCGACGAAGCCGTGGCTGTTGCCATAGACGCGGCAGCCCTGATGAGTATTGAGGCTGGTACCGTCAGCATTGCTGATCCGGCTGTCGGCATCGAACGCCGCGGCCTCGCATTCCAGGGCCATCTCGATGGCCTTCTCCGGCGCGATGCCCCAGTCATGATAGAGATCGAGCTGGGGAATCTCGCTGGCCATCAGGGCCGCATCGGCCAGGCCGGCGCATTCGTCCTCGGATGTATGCCGGGCGATCGCCAGGGCAGCGGCCACGGTTTCGCGAATGGCTTGCGGACCGCTGGCCGAGGTACTGGCCGAGCCTTTGCGCTGGCCGACGTAGAGGGTGATGCCGAAACCCTGGTCGCGGTTGAACTCGACGGTCTCCACCTCGCGCTGGCGCACCGTGGTGGACAGCCCCTGCTCCAGCGAAACGGCCACCTCGCAGGCGCTGGCGCCCTGGCGGCGCGCTTCGGCGACGATCTGTTCGACCTGATCCTGCAACGCTGGCAGGTCCTGCGGGCCTATGCTCTGGACTGCGCTCATGGTTCTCTCCCACTAATTCTGTGTTCGGCATGGGTCATCGACCGACCGGGCCGGACAAGCGGCCCCCGAGTGGTTATCATGGCGGCGTTTTCCAGCGGACTGCCACCATGGTTGATTCATACGACGACGCCTTCGACGGCGAAAAAAGCAAGACCCAGATCAAGCGTGAACTGCACGCCCTGGTCGAACTCGGCGAGCGTCTCACCACGCTCAAGCCCGATACCCTGGCGCGCCTGCCGCTCACCGATGCCCTGCGCAAGGCCTTGGCCGAAGCCAGCAAGCACACCGCGCACATCGCTCGCAAACGTCATCTGTCGTTCATCGGCAAGCTGATGCGCGACCAGGACATCGAGGCCATCACTTCGGTGATCGACCAGCTCGACAGCTCCACGCGCGAATACAACGAGCGCTTCCATGCCCTGGAACGCTGGCGCGACCGGCTGGTCGACGGCAACGACGAAGACCTGGAGCGCTTCGTCAACGAATATCCCGAGGCCGACCGCCAGCACCTGCGCTCGCTGATCCGCCATGCGCAGCACGAAAAGGCGCGCGACAAGCCGCCTGCCGCCGCGCGCAAGGTCTTCAAGTACATCCGCGAGCTCGACGAGACGCAGCGCGGCCTGCGCTGAGCCAGGCCAGACCGGCACGCGCCGGCATCGCTGCGCCAGGCGCGTGCCGGCCCCGTGGCCGCTCCTCTCACGCGCCGGTGCCGCCGACGGTGATGGCGTCCAGCTTCAAGGTCGGCTGACCGACGCCAACCGGCACCGATTGTCCATCCTTGCCGCAAGTGCCCACGCCACTGTCCAGGGCCAGGTCATTGCCGACCATCGAGACTCGGCTCATCGCCTCGGGACCGTTGCCGATCAAGGTCGCGCCCTTGACCGGGGCGGTGATCCTGCCGTCCTCGATCAGGTACGCTTCGCTGGTCGAGAAAACGAACTTGCCACTGGTGATATCGACCTGGCCACCACCAAGGTTGGCGCAATACAGGCCTTTCTTCACCGATGCGATGATTTCCTCGGGGTCGCTGTCGCCGGCACGCATGTAGGTGTTGGTCATGCGCGGCATGGGCAGGTGCGCATAGGATTCACGACGGCCATTGCCGGTCACCGCCATGCCCATCAGGCGCGCATTGAGCTTGTCCTGCATGTAGCCCTTGAGGATGCCGTTTTCGATCAGCGTGGTGCATTCGGTGGGCGTCCCTTCGTCATCGACGCTCAAGGAACCACGGCGCCCTTGCAGGGTACCGTCGTCGACGATGGTGCACAGGCTCGAGGCGACCTTCTGTCCGATCTGGCCACTATAGGCCGAGCTACCCTTGCGATTGAAGTCGCCTTCCAGACCATGGCCGACCGCTTCGTGCAGCAGCACGCCGGACCATCCTGGGCCAAGTACCACGGGCAGGGTACCGGCCGGGGCCGGCACCGCCTCGAGATTGACCAGCGCCTGGCGCAAGGCCTCGCGGGCGTAGCCCATCACCCGCTCCTCGCTGAAATAGCGGTAATCCGTGCGCCCGCCCCCGCCCTGCCCGCCACGCTCACGACGACCGTCATGCTCGACGATCACGCTGACGTTGAAGCGCACCAGGGGGCGCACATCGGCAGCCAGGCTGCCATCGGCGGCCGCGACCAGGATGCGCTCCCAGACACCGGCCATGCTTACGCTCACCTGCTGGATACGCGGATCGAGTGCGCGGGTGGCGGCATCCACCCGCTTGAGCAGTTCGACCTTCTCTGCCCGGCTCAATACATCGAGGGGATTGTCCGGCGCATACAGGGCAGCGACATCCTGGCTACGGAAAGCCTGTACCCGGCCCTGCTGGCCGGCACGGGAAATCGAGCGGGCGGCATGCGCGGCCGACGTCAGCGCTTCGAGCGTGATGGCATTGCTGTAGGCGAAGCCGGTCTTTTCCCCGGACTGAGCACGCACGCCCACGCCTTGGTCGAGGTTGAAGCTGCCTTCCTTGACGATCCCGTCCTCCAGTGCCCAGGTCTCCGATACCTGGCCTTGGAAATACAGGTCCGCGGCGTCGATGCCGGGGCCGGCCAACTCGCCCAGCACAGCTTGCAGGCTGTCCAGGGTCAATCCGCCCGGGGCCAGGAGCTGCTCGCTGACGGTGGATAACATCTGGCTCATAGTCACTCCGAAATAGGCGCAGGCCGCAGGGCGTCCTGCGAAAAAAGGCGCCGGTGCGAAACCACCGGCATTCGCGTCCTGATGGACGCCTGATCGTGCTCGTCACGCTCGCCCAGCAGCACTGCCTCGCCGCGAGCCTGCTCGGCGATGACCCGTCCCCAAGGATCGACGATCGCCGCATGCCCATGGGTCTCGCGCGGGCCCGGGTGCAAGCCGCCCTGGGCGGCCGCGAGCAGGTAGCACTGGGTCTCGATGGCGCGGGCGCGCACCAGCACTTCCCAGTGCGCGGCACCGGTCACCGCCGTGAAAGCCGAGGGTGCGCTGATGAGTTCGGCACCGGCAGCCCGCAAGGCGCTGTAGAGTTCCGGGAAACGCAGGTCGTAGCACACGCTCAGGCCCAGCCGTCCCACCGGCGTGTCGGCCACCACGATCCGGCTGCCATGGGCATAGTCGTCGGATTCGCGGTAGCGGCCGCGCGCATCGGCCACGTCCACGTCGAACAGGTGCAGCTTGTCGTAGCGTGCCACGACCTGCCCATGCTCATCGACCAGCAGCGAGCAGGCACGCGCCTTGTCCTGCGGCCTGCCGGCCGGAGGCAAGGGCAAGGTACCCGCCACGATCCATAACCTGAGGTCGCGGGCCGCGCGTTTCAAGCATGGCAGGATCGGGCCTTCGCCAAGGGCTTCGGCCCGGCCGATGGCAGCCGCATCGCGACGCCCCATGGCGGCGAAGTTCTCCGGCAACACCGCAAGGCGCGCTCCTTGCTCTGCTGCCTGCTCCAGAAGCGCCCGCGCCCGCGCCAGGTTGGCGCGCACATCGTCCTGGCTGACCATCTGGATCACCGCTGCTTTCATCGACGCTCCCGGGACGATTTGTCGAAAGGTTTCACAAAGTTGATTCTAGGCTCTTTCAACGGGCCCTCGACCCGATAGTGCACGCTGGCGTAGCGGGAAATGCGGTCACCAATCAACCGATCGACCAAAAACAGCGCCCCACCCACGGCTGGCGCGCCGACCAGCACGGCCGCCAGCGGCAGGTTGTTGGTCACGGGCAGGGCTACCTGCAGGTTGGCGGCCACGCGGTCGCGTAACAGGTCCAGCGTGCCGTCGAGTTCGACATTGCTGGACGGGCCGGTCATCGCGATCGGCTCGCGGGTCACGTAGACGCCGTTGCTGGCCACCAGCAGGCCCTTGACCCGGTCATAGGCCAGACCTTTGCCGAACAGATCGGAAAAGTCCAGGCGCAGCCGCCGCCCGATGGCATTGAAATTGAGCAGGCCGAAGATCCTCAAGGCTTGTGCGCCACCCTCGACTTCGACGAACTGGCCGTTGCGCAGCGATGCATCGAGGTTTCCGGAAAAGCGTTCGAGGCCGACCCAGGCAGGCGAGCCTGGCCAGCGACCGTCCACATCCAGACGGAAGCTGCGGCTGGTCACGGTCGGGGCAAAACCCCAGGCTTGCAGTACCTTGGCCAGGTCGCTGCCTTGCAGGCGCCCCTTGTACCAGCTGCTGGTGGCGCCAGGAGCGCCCTCCCAGCTACCCTGGCCAGCGATGCGCAAGCCCTTGAGATCGAGGTCGATGGCGTTGATCGCCACGCCCCTGGCGTTGGGGCGCAGCTGCATCGCCCAGCGCCCATAGAGATCGTCGCCACGATAGAGCCTGTCGATGGACAGGTCCAGCGCAGGTACCTTGCGTGGATCGAAACTGGCCAGCGGGTCGGGCGCGTCGTCGGCCTGGCTGGCGGGCGGCTGTGCCGCGGGCAGGCGCAACGTGCGCAGGTTCACCACCATCGAGCTGTTTTTGCCGTCAGGAACGCGCGCATTGCCCACTACTTCGCGGCTGTCCAGGCGCAAGTCCCAGCCAGCGCCGCCACGGTCGACGCGGACCAGTGCCTGGTTCAGCTCCATGCCGAACGCCTTGAGCTGGCCGATGCTCAGGTTCACGCCTTGCAAGCGTTGTCGGGCACTGCCGCCAGAGTCTTGGCCCGTCAGGTGCGTCATCTGTTGCTGCCAGGGCTCCAGATCGAGCCTTTCCAGCCGGCCGCGAACCCGCAGGCCTTGCCCGCTCGGCAACTGCGGCGTTCCGTTGCCCAGCAGCAGTTCGCCACGCCCCTGGTCGAGTGCCTCGGCCGGCGCGGCATAAGCCAGTTGGGCAAGCACACCGTAACGTGCATCGAAACGCCGCTGCGGTCCGTCCAGGGTCATGCCGAAGGTGCTGTCGACAGTGGCGTTCGCCGCCTTGCCGAACGGCGCTGGCAGGTCGATGGCCAGGCCCTTGAGGCTGGACGCGACGCCCAGGCGATTGCGCTTGCCCAGCTCGACGCGCAATTGGTAGGGCAGCTCGCCCGAAGCGGGCAATGCCTGGTCGAACCGTAGCCAGCGGGTGAGGTCGGCGAGGCCGACCGAGCCCGTGGCCTCGATACGGGTCTGCATGTGGCCAGGCTGGCCTTCGGCGAATGCCTGCGCGTTCACCGGTCGGCCGAAGGCCTGGAGTCGGATCGCCTTGCCACTGAGGCCCTTGTCGAGGTCGAAGGTGAAGTCACCAGCCAGGCGGCTGAGGTCCAGGCTGGGCGGCACGATCCTGAGCTGGGCATCGCGGGTGGAGAAGTCGACCTTGACCTTCGGCTGCGTGCCCGAAGCCAGGGGGATGTCCAGCTTGACCCGCCCTTGCAAGGGCCCCTTGCCCTCCCAGCCAGCGAACAGCTCGCTGGTGCCGATGGGCGCTTGCTTGAGGATCTTCAGGCCGTCGTCCAGGCCTCCCCTGAACTTGCCGTCCAGGTACAGGTGGCTATGCGGTGCGCCTTCGACATGGGGAATCTCGACGCGTACATCGCTGACCCGGGTGTCGAGCAACTGGCCTTGGCGAGCCTCGATGCGCACCCCTGAATCCTCGATGTAGACATTGCCATCGACCTGCTGGACCTGCGGCCAGCCAGGCTGGAAATCCAGCGCGGCGTCACGCACCTTGAAGAACAGGCTGATGCTGCGCGCGTGCGCCGGGGCGCCATGGTTGATCGAACCCTGGTATTGGAAATAGCCCTCATCGACCGTGCCTTTGACGATGGCGCTGCGCAGCCACTTGTCCACCGCCGGGCTGAGCACACGGGGCAGGTACTTGGCCGTATAGCGTCCGTCGCCATGGGTCAGGCCCACGCGCAGGTCCATGTAGTCCTCGCGTCGCTCGTCGAACAGCAGGCGGATGAGGAAGTCGGCCGCGACGCTGCCCTCTTCCCCCTCGACCCGGATGTACGGCGCGACGAGGGTGAAGCCTTGCTGGTCGAGACGCCAGGTAAGCCGGGCCTTGGCTTGCTGGTAATGCCAGGGTTTGGCGAAGATCGGTTCCAGGTGCAGCATGAACGCCTGACTATCGAGCCGCAGCTCGCCTTGGCCAAGGTCCCCGCTGACGCTGCCGCTCACGTTGCCTGCCCCTGGCGCGCCATGATAGGCGTCGAACCCGACCCCTTCGAGATTGGCGGCGAAACGCAGGCGCTGATCACCCTGCGCCTTGGGCCGTATGTCCAGGCGAACATTGCGCAGCGTGCCTCTGGCCTGGAGCGCATCGACCACGGTCAGCAGGTGCTCCGGCAGCGGTGCCAGCGCATCGAGCCAGGGCGTCAGCGGCCCCAGCTCGATGCGGTCGGCCTGGACTCGCCAGGACTCGTCGGCCGCCACGCTGCCAATCCGCTGTCGAGCCTGCAGGCGCGTTTCCCACGGTTTGCCGTCGAAACGTGCGGCAAGCGAGTCGACGACCACTTCGGCACCTTCGTCGTGCTGCCGGAACCAGGCCGAGAGCGCCAGATCGTCCAGCGTCACCGCTCGACGCTGGCCGTGGGCGCCACGCAGCTGCGGCGCCTTGAGCCGGACCACGCCCTGACGCAACTGCCCTTGGGCCCAGTCGAGCCACAGCTCGCCACCGGCTTGCAGACGCTCGGCCCGCCAGGGGCCCAGCAGCCCTGGCGGGAGCCAGCGTGCCCAGTCGCTCTGCGGCAGGTCGAGGTAGGCGTGCACACTGCCCTGGCGCCACGCTTGGGGCGTGACCTGCCCGTCCAGGCTCAGGCTGACGAGCTGGCCATCGGGCAAGGTGGCGCGAGCATCCAGGCGCTGGCGGGTACCGACAGCCTGCAGGCCGATACCGACATAGGTGAGGGTCACCGGGTCGTGCTGCCAGGGCCTGAGCGTGACCTGGCTATCGAGCACGTCGACCCGACCCAGTTGCCGCAGGCGCTGCAACAACTGGGCCGGATCCAGTGGCGCCTCGTCCCGCCGGGGCAGGCCCTGGACCGCCCAGGCACCTTGCGAGTCCTGCTCCAGGCCAAGCCGCAGTCCTCGCAGCTGCAGGCGCGCCAGGCGCGGTTCGCCGGCCAGCAGGCTCGACCACAGGTCAGGTTTCACGCTGACCTGATCGAGGTGCAGGACCCGCTCGCCCTCGCCCACCACCACGTCACGGCCATCGAGCGTGGGCGTCAAGCCGCTCCAGCGCCCTTGCAGGGCGCCAATGCGCACCGGCACGCCCAGCGCCTGCGAAGCCTTGGCCTGCACTTCGCCTCGATACTCCGCCACCAGCGGGACCAGGAAGCGGCCCAGGCTGGCATACACGGCCAGCAGGATCGCCACCAGTGCAGCGCACAGCAATGCCCAGCGGGTCAGGCTGCCCAGCCAGCGGATCAGACGCTCCATGGGCGCATGCCTCCGGCGGGCGAACGGCCTGGCGATACGCTTGCGCGAGCATGAGGCCTGCACCGCTCACCGACGCTGGCCAGCTCAGCGAGCCAGGAGCGTGCCGGCCAGCCGCGCTGACCGGTGGTGCCAGGGCGTTTCAGAGCAGCACCACGTCGTATTGCTCCTGGGAGTACATGGACTCGACCTGGAAGCGGATGGTCCTGCCAATGAACGCCTCGAGCTCGGCGACATTGCCCGACTCCTCGTCCAGCAGGCGGTCGACCACCTTCTGGTTGGCCAACACCCGGTAGCCCTCGGCCTGGTAGGCGCGTGCCTCGCGCAGGATTTCCCGAAAGATTTCGTAGCAGACGGTTTCCGGGGTCTTGAGCTTGCCGCGGCCGGCGCAGGCCAGGCAGGGTTCGCAGAGCACCTGCTCAAGGCTCTCGCGCGTGCGCTTGCGCGTCATCTGCACCAGGCCCAGCTCGGTGATGCCGATGATGTTGGTCTTGGCATGGTCGCGCTCGAGCTGTTTCTCCAGGGTACGCAGCACCTGGCGCTGATGCTCCTGGTCCTCCATGTCGATGAAGTCGATGATGATGATCCCGCCGATGTTGCGCAGGCGCAGCTGCCGGGCGATCGCGGTGGCCGCCTCGAGGTTGGTCTTGAAGATGGTTTCCTCGAGGTTGCGATGGCCGACGAAGGCGCCGGTGTTGACGTCGATGGTGGTCATGGCTTCGGCCGGGTCGACCACCAGGTAGCCACCGGACTTGAGCGGGACCTTGCGCTCCAGGGCACGCTGGATTTCATCCTCGACGCCATACAGGTCGAAGATCGGCCGTTCGCCCGGATAATGCTCCAGCCGGTCGGCGATCTCTGGCATGAGCTCGCCGACGAACTGCGTGGTCCTCTGGAAGGTTTCCCGCGAGTCGATGCGGATCTTCTCGATCTTGGCGTTGACCAGGTCGCGCAAGGTTCGCAAGGCCAGGCCCAGGTCCTCGTAGATCACGGTAGGCGCACCACAGGACTTGATCTGCATGCCGATCTGTTCCCACAACCGCCGCAGGTAGCGGATGTCCTGCAGGATATCCTCGGCACGCGCGCCCTCGGCGGCGGTGCGCAGGATGAAGCCGCCGGCGCCCTTCATGTCTTCTTCGGCCATGCAATCGCTCACCACGCGCTTGAGCCGTTCACGCTCGGCCTCGTCCTCGATCTTGAGCGAGATGCCCACATGGCTGCTGCGCGGCATGTACACCAGGTAGCGCGAGGGAATCGACAACTGGGTGGTCAGCCGGGCGCCCTTGGTGCCTATCGGATCCTTGGTGACCTGCACGACCAGGGCCTGGCCCTCGTGCACCAGGGCACTGATGCTCTCCACCGCGGAGCCTTCGCGCTGGGAAATCTCCGAAGCGTGGATGAAGGCGGCGCGCTCCAGGCCGATATCGACGAAGGCCGCCTGCATGCCTGGCAGCACGCGCACGACCTTGCCTTTGTAGATGTTGCCGACGATGCCCCGGCGCTGGGTGCGCTCGACATGCACCTCCTGCAGGACACCGTTCTCGACTACCGCCACGCGTGACTCCATCGGGGTGATGTTGATGAGGATCTCTTCACTCATGGCAGTTTCTCGTAAGGTCTTGGAAGAATGGGTCGCCAATGGCTCGGCTAGCGCGGGCGGTGATCCTCGTGCGGGCTCGACAGGTCCTGCCAGCAGTCGATGCCGAAACGCCCGAGCAGCTCGGCGGTCTCGGTCAGCGGCAAGCCGACCACCGCCGAATAGCTGCCGTTCAGCGCCGTGACGAACACCGCGCCCAAACCCTGGATAGCATAGCCACCGGCCTTGTCCCGCGGTTCGCCAGTGGCCCAGTAGCGGCGGGCTTCGTCCGGTTCGATGAGGCGAAACGCCACACGGCTGGCGACGCACAGGCTCTCGCAACGCTGCCCATCGGTGACTGCGACCGCGGTGAGCACCTGGTGCTCGCGCCCCGACAGGCTGGCCAGCATCGCCAGCGCATGGGCCTGGTCATCGGGCTTGCCGAGAATGGCGCCATCGAGCACCACGCTGGTATCGGCACCGAGCACCACGCCAGGATGCGCCAGGCCGGCCAGGCCGGCGGCAGCCTTGGCCCGGGCCAGGCGTTCGACATAGGCCGAAGGCGCTTCGCCCGCGAGTACCGATTCGTCCACCGCGGCGCCGATGACCGACAGCGGCACGCCGATCTGAGCCAGCAGTTCGCGTCGGCGGGGAGAACCGGAAGCCAGGTACAGTCTGTTCATGAGGCCGTCTCCCTGTCGGTCCGGCAAGCGTTCAGTTGATGCCCAGCCGTTTGCGCAGATCACGCAAGGCGAAGCTTATCCATGGCCAGAGCAAGGCGCTGATCACCGCCGACCAGACCAGGGCCAGCGTCGGCAGGCGATTGCCGGTCAGCGCGCTGAGCCACAGCTGGACCAGCTGGGCGATGCCGAAGATCACCAGGATGACCAGGCTCTGCTGCCACATGGGAAACATGCGCAGGCGCTGCTGCAGCGACATCACCAGGAACGTGATCAAGGTCAGCACCAGGGCATTCTGCCCCAGCAGCGTGCCGTAGAGCACGTCTTCTGCCAGGCCCAGCACGAACGCCGTGGTCATGCCGATCTTGTGCGGCACGGCCAGCGCCCAGAAAGACAGCAACAGGGCCAGCCACATGGGCCGGAAGATCTCCATGAAAGGAGGCATGGGGGACACGCTGAGCAACAGGCCGACCACGAAGGTCAGCCAGATCACCCAGCCATTCTTGCTGCGAGCGCTGGCCATCAGTCTCTCCGGGGTAGGGTCGGCGCCGGGACGGCGGCAGGAGGGCTGGCCGGCGCAGTGCTGGCCGGCGTGACGGGCGCGCTGTCGCCTGGCTGCGCGGCCGGTGACGTGGCCGGCACGGTCGGCGTGGGCGGCGCGGGCGTGGCATCCTGCTGGCTGGCGGCCGGGGCCTGGCCGTTGGCGGGTGCCACCGAGCGCTGGCGATCGGCCGCTTCCTGGGCCATCGCCGCTTCGTTGGCGCGCTCCTCGGGGGTGCGGCTGTCGGTGAACACTAGCAACATGTAGCGACTACGGTTGAGCGCCGCGGTGGGAATGGCCCGAACGATGGCGAACGGCTGGCCGGAATCGTGGACCACTTCGCTGACCGTCGCCACCGGATAGCCGGCCGGAAAGCGCTGGCCCATGCCGGAGCTGACCAGCAGGTCGCCTTCCTTCACGTCTGCGGTGTCGGCCACATGGCGCAGTTCCAGGCGCTCGGGGTTGCCGGTACCACTGGCGATGGCGCGCAGGCCGTTGCGGTTGACCTGCACCGGGATGCTGTGGGTCGTGTCGGTCAGCAGCAGCACGCGCGAGGTGTAGGGCATCAGTTCGACGACCTGGCCCATCAGGCCTCTGGCATCGAGCACCGGCTGGCCGAGGAACACACCGTCACGCTCGCCCTTGTTGATCAGGATACGGTGGGTGAACGGATTGGGGTCCACCCCGATCAGCTCGGCCACCTCGACCTTTTCGTTGACCAGCGCCGAGGAATTGAGCAGCTCGCGCAGGCGCACGTTCTGCTCGGTCAGGGCCGCCAGCTTCTGCAGGCGCCCTTGCAAGAGCAAAGCCTCGGTCTTGAGTTTCTCGTTCTCGGCGATCAGTTCGGTGCGGCTGCCGAACTGCCCGGCCACGCCCTGCCACACCCGTTGGGGCAGGTCGGTGATCCAGTAGGATTCCATCAGTACCAGCCCCATCTGGCTGCGTACCGGCTTGAGCAAGGCAAAGCGGGCATCGATCACCATCAAGGCGATCGACAGCACGACCAGTACCAGCAGACGGACGCCCAGCGAAGGGCCCTTGGTGAAAAGCGGTTTAATGGGCCGTTCCTCGTGGACGACGATTCAGGAGGTCATTGAGCATGGGCGACGTACCAGCCTGCTGCGGATTGACGAAAACGGCGCCTGCCAGGCGCCAGCAAAGCGCATACAGGTAGCATCGCCCGAGCCACCTGTAAACCGCGAGGCCAGGCTACGGCGACCGCATCACTCGCTCGAGAGCAGGTCCATCGCGTGCTTGTCCATCATTTCCAGCGCACGGCCACCGCCACGGGCGACACAGGTCAGCGGGTCCTCGGCGACGATCACCGGTAATCCGGTTTCCTGGGCCAGCAGCTTGTCCAGGTCACGCAGCAGCGCGCCGCCACCGGTCAGTACCAGGCCCCGCTCGGCGATGTCGGAGGCCAGCTCCGGCGGCGACTGCTCCAGCGCGCTCTTGACCGCCTGGACGATGGTCGCCAGGGACTCCTGCAAGGCTTCGAGCACTTCGTTGGAATTGAGGGTGAAGGCACGCGGCACGCCTTCGGCCAGGTTGCGTCCGCGCACGTCGACTTCACGCACCTCGCCACCGGGATAGGCGGTACCGATTTCCTGCTTGATGCGCTCGGCGGTGGATTCGCCGATCAGGCTGCCGTAGTTGCGCCGGACATAAGTCACGATGGCCTCGTCGAAGCGGTCGCCGCCAACCCGGACGGATTCGGCGTAGACCACGCCGTTGAGGGAAATCAGCGCGATCTCGGTAGTGCCGCCACCGATATCGACGACCATCGAGCCACGTGCTTCCTCGACCGGCAGGCCGGCACCGATGGCTGCCGCCATGGGCTCCTCGATCAGGAACACCTCACGCGCCCCGGCGCCCAGCGCCGACTCGCGAATGGCCCGGCGCTCCACCTGGGTGGACTTGCAGGGTACGCAGATCAGCACGCGCGGGCTGGGCTGCAGGAAACTGTTTTCGTGGACCTTGTTGATGAAATACTGCAACATTTTTTCACAAACGCTGAAGTCGGCGATCACGCCGTCCTTCATCGGACGAATGGCAGCGATGTTGCCGGGGGTGCGACCCAGCATGCGCTTGGCTTCGGTACCTACTGCCACGACACTTTTCTGGTTGCCATGGGTACGGATGGCAACGACCGAGGGCTCATTCAGGACGATACCGCGCTCACGCACGTAGATAAGGGTGTTGGCAGTCCCCAGATCGATGGACAAATCGCTGGAAAACATGCCACGCAGTTTCTTGAACATGGGAAAGTGACCCTAGGCAAAGCGTGGGTAAAAAAGTGCGGCAAACTCTAACAATGGCGGGGATTTTGGGCAAGGCGCCAATATGTTAAATTGGCAGTTTTTCCGAGCACGCCAGCAGATGATCGCGGCCGTTGGACCGTCAAAGTCCCGCCATGTTCCTTGCTGCTGACACTTCCGTTTTTCGCTTCCCCTGGAGATCCCATGGCGCTTCAACGCTCCGACGTGGAAAAGATCGCCCATCTGGCCCGCCTGGGCCTGAATGAAGGCGAGCTGCCGCGCATCACCGATGCCTTGAACAGTATTCTGGGGCTGGTCGACCAGATGCAGGCCGTCGACACCCAAGGTATCGAACCTCTGGCCCACCCGCTCGAGGTCAGCCAGCGCCTGCGCCCCGACCAGGTCACCGAGCACAACCAGCGCGAAGCCTACCAGGCCGTCGCTCCGGCGACCGAGAATGGTCTGTACCTGGTTCCGAAAGTCATCGAGTAAGGGATAGTAGCCGCCATGCATCAACTGACACTGGCCGAGATCGCCCGCGGACTCGCCGACAAGTCGTTTTCCTCCGAAGAGCTGACCGGCGCGCTGCTGGCGCGCATCAAGTCGCTCGATCCCCAGCTCAACAGCTTCATCAGCATCACCGAGGCCCAGGCCCTGGAGCAGGCGCGCGCCGCCGATGCCCGCCGCGCCGCCGGCGAGTCAGGCGTCCTGCTCGGCGCGCCGATCGCTCACAAGGACCTGTTCTGTACCCGCGGCATCCGCACCAGCTGCGGCTCGCGGATGCTCGACAACTTCGCGGCGCCCTATGACGCCACGGTGGTCGCGCGCCTGGCCGATGCCGGCATGGTGACCCTCGGCAAGACCAACATGGACGAGTTCGCCATGGGCTCGGCCAACGAGTCGAGCCACTACGGTGCGGTGAAGAATCCCTGGAACCTGGAACACGTGCCCGGCGGTTCGTCCGGCGGCTCGGCCGCGGCAGTCGCCGCGCGCCTTGTCCCGGTCAGCACCGGCAGCGACACCGGCGGCTCGATTCGCCAGCCCGCCGCCCTGACCAACCTCACCGGCCTGAAGCCGACCTACGGCCGCGTCTCGCGCTGGGGCATGATCGCCTATGCCTCGAGCCTCGACCAGGGCGGCCCGATGGCCCGCACCGCGCAAGACTGCGCCCTACTGCTGCAAGGCATGGCCGGCTTCGATGCCAACGACTCCACCAGCATCGACGAACCGGTGCCCGACTACAGCGCCACGCTGAACGCGCCGCTGCAAGGCTTGCGCATCGGCCTGCCGAAGGAATACTTCGGCGCCGGCCTCGACCCGCGCATCGCCGACCTGGTTCAGGCCAGCGTCAGGGAGCTGGAAGGACTCGGCGCGGTCATTCGCGAAATCAGCCTGCCAAGCACCCAGCAGGCGATTCCGGCCTACTACGTGATCGCTCCGGCCGAGGCTTCCTCCAACCTCTCGCGCTTCGACGGCGTGCGCTTCGGTCATCGCTGCGAGGCCCCCAAGGACCTCACCGACCTGTACAAGCGTTCGCGTGGCGAAGGGTTCGGCGCCGAGGTCCAGCGCCGCATCATGGTCGGCACCTATGCGTTGTCGGCCGGCTACTACGACGCCTACTACCTCAAGGCGCAGAAGGTCCGCCGCCTGATCAAGAACGACTTCATGAACGCCTTCGCCGAAGTCGACCTGATCCTCGGCCCGACCACGCCGAACCCGGCCTGGAAGCTCGGCGCCAAGGCCAGCGACCCGGTCGCCGCGTATCTCGAGGACGTCTACACCATCACCGCCAACCTGGCGGGCCTGCCGGGCCTGTCGATGCCGGCCGGCTTCGTCGACGGCCTGCCGGTCGGCGTGCAGCTGCTGGCCCCGTACTTCCAGGAGGGCCGCCTGCTCAATGTCGCGCACCGTTACCAACAGGTCACCGACTGGCACACCCGTGCTCCTACCGGCTTCTGAGGAATTTCACACATGCAATGGGAAGTTGTGATCGGACTGGAGATTCATACCCAGCTCGCCACCCAGTCGAAGATCTTCTCCGGCAGCCCCACCACGTTCGGCTCCGAACCCAACACCCAGGCCAGCCTGATCGACCTGGGCATGCCTGGCGTGCTGCCGGTGCTCAACCAGGAAGCGGTGCGCATGGCGTGCATGTTCGGCCTGGCGATCGATGCCCAGATCGGCAAGCGCAACGTGTTCGCGCGCAAGAACTACTTCTACCCCGACCTGCCCAAGGGCTACCAGATCAGCCAGATGGAGCTGCCGATCGTCGGCAAGGGCCATCTGGACATCGCCCTGGAAGACGGCACGCTCAAGCGCATCGGCATCACCCGCGCGCACCTCGAGGAAGACGCTGGCAAGAGCCTGCACGAAGATTTCAACGGCGCCACCGGCATCGACCTCAACCGCGCCGGCACGCCACTGCTGGAGATCGTTTCCGAACCGGACATGCGCAGCGCCAAGGAAGCCGTGGCCTACGTCAAGGCCATCCACGCACTGGTGCGCTACCTGGGCATCTGCGATGGCAACATGGCCGAAGGCTCGCTGCGCTGCGACTGCAACGTCTCGGTGCGGCCTAAGGGCCAGGCCGAGTTCGGCACCCGCTGCGAGATCAAGAACGTCAACTCGTTCCGCTTCATCGAGCGCGCCATCAACAGCGAGATCCAGCGCCAGATCGACCTGATCGAGGACGGTGGCACGGTGGTCCAGGAGACCCGCCTGTACGACCCGAACAAGGACGAGACCCGCTCCATGCGCAGCAAGGAGGAAGCCAACGACTACCGTTACTTCCCCGATCCCGACCTGCTGCCGGTGGTCATCGAGGACGCCTACCTCGAAGCGACCCGCGCCAGTCTGCCGGAGCTGCCACAACAGAAGGTCGAGCGTTTCCAGGCGCAGTACGGCCTGTCGGCCTACGATGCCAACGTGCTGGCGTCGAGTCGCGAGCAGGCGGACTACTTCGAGCAGGTCGCCCAGATCGGTGGCGACGCCAAGCTCGCCGCCAACTGGGTCATGGTCGAACTGGGCAGTCTGCTGAACAAGCTGGGCGTGGAAATCGACCAGGCGCCGGTCACTGCCGCGCAATTGGGCGGCATGCTGCAGCGTATCCGCGACAACACCATCAGCGGCAAGATCGCCAAGGCCGTGTTCGAAGCCATGGCCGCCGGCGAGGGCGACGCCGACAGCATCATCGAGAACCGTGGCCTCAAGCAGGTGACCGACACGGGTGCGATCGAGCGCATGCTCGACGAAGTGCTGGCAGCCAACGCCGAACAGGTCGAGCAGTACCGCGCCGCCGACGAGGCCAAGCGCGGCAAGATGTTCGGCTTCTTCGTCGGCCAGGCGATGAAGGCCTCCAAGGGCAAGGCCAACCCGCAGCAGGTCAACCAGTTGCTCAAGGCCAAGCTCGAAGGCTGACCCGGCCGTGTTCCTGCCCCGGCCTTGCACTGCCGGGCCGGGGACATGACATTCGTACAGGGAGTTTCGCATGCGACGTTCCTTAGGCATCCTGGCATTGACGGCAACACTGGCCGGCTGTACCGGGCATGCTGTCGATCCCGATGGCTACGACCAGACCGGCAAGGCCTCCTGGTATGGCGGCCGCCATCACGGCAAGCGCACCGCCAGTGGCGAGCCCTTCGATGCGCGTGGCCTTAGCGCCGCCCATCGCAGCCTCGCCTTCGGCAGCCGGGTGCGTGTCACCAACCTGGCCAACCAGCGCAGCGTGGTGGTCCGTATCAACGACCGCGGCCCGCACGGGCGCGGTCGGCTGATCGACCTGTCGCGCGCGGCAGCGCAACGCATCGGCATGCTGCGTAGCGGAGTCGCGCAAGTCCGGGTCCAAGGTCTGAGCGACTGATCTAGAGGAGCGCCGATCATTCACAACCTGGCCACACTCCCCATCTTCAGCCTGCTGCAACTGGGTTTCGGCCTGGTGTTCCTGGTGCTCGGCGCCGAGCTGCTGGTGCGTGCGGCCGTGCGTCTTGCCGTACGGCTGCATGTGCGACCACTGGTGATTGGCCTGAGCCTGGTCGCCTTCGGCAGCACGGCGCCACAGATGGCCGTGAGCCTGCAGGCGGCCTATCAGGGTGCGCCGGACATCGCGGTAGGCAGCGTGATCGGCAGCAACATCTTCAATGTGCTGGTCGTTCTCGGCCTTGCCGCATTGATCATTCCGCTGCGCGTGTCCCGCCAGCTGGTGCGCCTGGACATCCCCCTGATGATCGGTGCGAGCGCCTTGGTGGCGCTGCTCGCCGCCGGTGGCCAACTCGGTCGGCTGGAAGGGCTGCTGCTGTTGCTTGGCCTGGCAGGCTACCTGGGCATGCTCTGGCACCAGTCACGCCATTATGCCCGCACCTACCCCGCTCCGGCTGCGGCCGGTGCTCGCCCCGCGCATTTCTGGTCGATCACCTGCCTGCAAGTCCTGCTTGGCCTCGGCCTGCTCGGCGCGGCTGGCCACCTGCTGCTGGAGGCCGCCGTGGAGGTCGCCATGGAGTTGGGGCTGTCCGAGCGAATCATTGGCCTGACCGTGGTCGCGATCTGCACGTCCTTGCCGGAACTGGCCGCGGCATTGGTCGCGGCGCTGCGTGGCGAACGCGACATCGCGGTCGGCACGGTGATTGGCAGCAACCTGTTCAACCTGCTGGCGGTGCTTGGCCTGACCGCCGTGATTGCTCCAGAGCCGCTGTCGATATCGCCGAACGCTTTGGACTTTGACTTGCCAGTAATGCTTGGGGTGGCGGCATTGAGCCTACCGGTCTTCTACTCGGGCTATCGCATCACGCGCGCCGAAGGCCTGGTGCTGCTGTGCCTGTATTTCGCCTATGGCGTGCATGTGCTGGCATTCACCTTTGGCATGCCCCTGGCTGGTCGACTGGAGCGGCTCATGCTGTTCTACGTGCTACCGCTGCTGGCGGTTTCGCTGCTCTATACCACCGTGCGAGCCTGGTGGCGCCAGCATTGATGAGGCGCCGCAGCCTGCAAACAGCCACAGATGCTGCTGGAAGCACGGCCATCGGCTGTGGGAGCAGCCGGGCCAGCGAGACGGGAACGGTAGTCGTCTCGCGGATGCCGGACGCGCCGTGCGGGCCAATGCGGCCGGCCCGGCGTCCCCGGCGGCGGCCTATGCAGGCTGCCTGCGCTTCTTCAGGCGGAAGGCCACGCCGAGCACGAGGATCCAGGCGGGAATCAGCATCACCGAGATGCGGATGGGCGGTGTCAGGTACATGACCACCAGGATCAGCACGATGAAGGCGAGACACAGGTAGTTGGTGAACGGCGAGCCCCAGCTGCGGTAGAACGGGGTTTGCCCGGCAGCCAGTTTGGCCTTGCGGAACTTCAGGTGGGTGATGCTGATGCTCGCCCAGTTGATGACCAGCGCGGACACCGCCAGCGCCATCAGCAGGCCGAACGCCTCGCCAGGCATCAGGTAGTTGATGACTACGCACAGCCCCGTGGCGAACGCCGACACGCCCAATGCCACCAGCGGCACGCCGCGACGATTGACCTTGAGCAGCACCCGGGGCGCATCGCCCTGGCTGGCCAGGCCAAAGAGCATCCGACTGTTGCTGTAGACGCAGCTGTTGTACACCGACAAGGCTGCGGTGAGCACGACGACGTTGAGCACCGTGGCCACCAGGTCGCTGTCGAGTTCGTGGAAGATCATCACGAACGGACTGCCGCCTTGAACCACCTTCTGCCAGGGATACAGGGCCAGCAGAACCGCAAGGGCACCGATGTAGAAGATCAGGATGCGATAGACCACCTGGTTGGTGGCCTTGGGAATGCTCTGCCGTGGGTTGTCCGCTTCGGCAGCGGTGATGCCCACCAGTTCCAGGCCACCGAACGAGAACATGATCACCGCCAAGGCCATGACCAGGCCGGTCACACCGTTGGGGAAGAAGCCGCCGTATTGCCAGAGATTGGCCACGCTGGCATCCGCCCCGCCGTTGCCACTGGCGAGCAGCCAGGCACCGAAGCCGATCATGCTGACGATGGCGACCACCTTGATCAGGGCGAACCAGAATTCCAGCTCGCCGTATACCTTCACCTGGGTCAGGTTGATGAGGTTGATGACCACGAAGAAGATCGCCGCGGTGGCCCAGGTCGGGAAGTCCGGCCACCAATACTGGACGTAGATACCCACGGCGGTCAGCTCGGCCATGCCGACCAGGACATAGACCACCCAGTAGTTCCAGCCGGACACGAACCCGGCGAATTCACTCCAGTAACGATGGGCGAAGTGGCTGAAACTGCCGGCTACCGGCTCCTCGACCACCATCTCGCCGAGCTGGCGCATTATGAAGAAGGCCATCAGGCCGGCAATGGCATAGCCCAGCAATACCGAGGGGCCGGCGAGCTGGATGGTCTGCGCGATGCCGAGGAACAATCCGGTGCCAATGGCACCGCCCAGTGCGATCAACTGGATGTGGCGATTTTTCAGCCCGCGCTGCAAACGCTCAGGGGTATGCTGGTCTTGCATGAAGGGTCCTCAGTTCAGGAGGCGTGGTCATTGTCGTTGTCGGCGCTGCTAGGCTTTGTACGAAAAGTGTTTGCGCGACGATCAGGCTACGTTGAAACAGGCTCGGAATGCTCATTTACAACCAGTAAGTCGAGCGCGACCCCGGCCGTTCCTCGCCTGTTTCGCCTCGCCTGATCGCCGCTCGGCGACTTTTCGTACAAAACCTAGATCCACCCGCCCCACTGCAGGACGAATATGCCGATGTTCGTGGTGATGGCCGCCAGCAGCGTGGTGATCACGATGATCGAGGCGGCCAGTTCGTGGTTGCCGCCCGCGGCGCGGGCCATGACGTAGCTGGCCGCCGCCGTCGGGCTGCCGACATAGAGGAACAGGATGCCCAGCTCGGCGCCCCGGAACCCCAGGAGCCAGGCACCCAGGGTGCCGATCAGCGGCAACCAGATCATCTTCGCCAGGCTGGCATCGACTGCCAGCCGGCCGCTGGCACGCAGTGCCGCCAGCGAAAGGGTGCCGCCGATGCACATCAGCGCCAGCGGCAAGGTCATCTGCGCCAGGTAGTCGCCGGAGGTCAGCAGCCAGTTGGGCAGGCGCACCTGGCCATAGGCCATCGGCACGGCTACCAGCACGCTGAGGATCAGCGGATTGCGAACGATGCTCTTGCAGATGCTCCAGGGGTCGGATTTCAAGCTCGGGCTATAGACCGCCAGCACCACCACGGAAAGCGAGTTGTACAAGAGGATGACCAACCCGGCCAGCACCGCGCCGAGGGAGATGCCGTAGTCGCCATACAGGCTTGCCGCCAGGGCCAGGCCGATCACGCCGTTGTTGCCGCGAAACGCGCCTTGGGCATAGACGCCCCGATCGGCACGCGGGCAGCGCCAGATCGCCAGGCCCCAGGCCACGGCGAAGCTGGCCAGGGTAATGGCCACGAAATACAGCAAGACCCCTGGCTTGACCGCGCTGGATAGGTCGGCGTGATAGATGCCCAGAAACAGCAGCGCCGGCATGCAGACGTTGAACACCAGTGCCGAGGCGACCTGGTTGAAATGATCGTCGATCAGCCGGATGCGCTTTAGCAGCACGCCCATGAACAACATGGCGAAGACCGGGGCCGTGATGTTCAGCGTCTGGATGAGAAGGGCGAGCATTGCAAGCGGTCCTGGGTTGCCGACAGGGCGCCCATGATACGCGACCGACAAGCCATTGCGTCCTTCATGCCCGAAGAAAAGGAAGATTCCTGCAAACAGGAACACTTCGTGGAATATCGCGGCCAGACAATCGTGGCTCCGCCTGGCGAACCTGCCTGGACCCGGCATGATCCACGCAGGCAACCGGCGCTGACCGGCAGCGCCGGAGCGCTTAGCGCCGTACCGGACGTTTCTGCAGCTTGCGTTGCAAGGTCCGGCGATGCATGCCAAGCGCCCGCGCGGTGGCCGAGATGTTGCCGTCGTGCTCGGTGAGCACGCGCTGGATATGCTCCCATTGCAGGCGATCGACCGACATGGGGTTTTCCGGCACCAGCGAATCCAGGTCGGCATGTTCGGACAACAGGGCCGCCAGCACGTCATCGGCATCGGCCGGCTTGCACAGGTAATTGCAGGCCCCGCGCTTGATCGCCTCGACGGCGGTGGCGATGCTCGAGTAGCCAGTGAGGATCAGCACGCGCATCTCCGGATCCAGTTCGAGCAGCTTGGGCAGCAGCACCAGGCCGGAGTCGCCCTCCATCTTCAGGTCGAGCGTCGCGTAGTCGGGAACGTCCTGCACGGCCAGGGCCAGGCCTTCCTCGGCCGAGCTGGCGGTACTGACGCGAAAGCCGCGACGGCTCATGGCGCGCGCCATGACCCGGGTGAAGGTCGCATCGTCATCCACCAGCAGCAGGTGGGGCAGCTCTTCGCTTTCGACCTGGTTTTCTTCGCTCATCGTTGTTCTCCTCGGGTGCCATGCGGCAGACGTAATTCGGTCAGGGTGCCACCCTGTTCATGACTATAGAGTTTTACCGAACCGCCCGCACGGGTCACGCTGGCCTTGCTGAGGAACAGGCCAAGCCCGAATCCCTTGCCCTTGGTGGTGATGAATGGCTTGCCGATCGCTTCGGCAATCGCTGGCGGCACGCCAGGACCATGGTCGCGGATGGCGATGATGATGTCCTGGGCATTCCAGTCCAGGGTCACCTCCAGATCGTTCGGGCAGGCATCGGCGGCATTGTTCAGCAGGTTCAGCAGGGCCTGGGTCAGGTCCGGTGGCGGCGTCAGCCGTGGCACCTCGCCATCGCGCAACCGCTGGAAGCGGTAGCTGGCCTCCGGTCGCATGAGGTGCCAACGATCGAGCGCCTCACTCATCCAGGCAGTGACTTCCTGCTCGATCACCGTCATGCGCCGATTGGCTTCGGCGGCCCTGACCAGTTGCTGCAAGGTTTGCTTGCACAGCTTGACCTGGTCCTGGAGCACGGCAAGATCGTCGAGCAGCTGCGGATCGCTGTGATCCTGGCGCATTTCGTTGAGCAGCACGCTCATGGTTGCCAGCGGTGTGCCAAGCTCGTGGGCAGCGCCCGCGGCCTGGGTCGCGACGGCCAGCAGCTGCTCGTCGCGCAGGCTGTCCTCGCGCCGCTCGGCGCGCAGTTGTTCCTGGCGACGCAGCTCCTCGGCCATGCGCGCGGCGAACAGGGTGATCACCGCCGCGGCCAGGGCGATGCTCAGCCACATGCCGTACACCTGCATCTTGTCGCGCGCCAGCGGCAAGGTTTCCAACGGATAGAACTGCACCAGCAACAGGCTATAGGCCGCCAGGGCGATGCCCGACAGCACCAGCGAGTAGATCCAGGGCAAGGTCACCGCGGCAATCGCCAGGGGCACCAGGTAATAGGACACGAACGGGTTGGTCGAGCCGCCCGAGTAATACAGCAAGGCGCTATGGATCAGCAGGTCGCAGGCCAGTTGGAACGCATACTCGAACTCGGTCACCGGCAGCGAAAGACGCAGGCGCAATGCCGTGAAGGCGCACAGCAGCGATGACAGGGCCAGGGTGATCGCCAGGGAAAGCCAGGGCAAGGGCAGCAGTTCGGTCCAGTAGGCTACGGCCACCGAGCCGGCCTGGGCCGCCAGGACCAGGATACGGATGACTGTCAGGCGCCAGAGATTCTGGCGAGTAGCGGATAACGGGCGTGCAGCGGCGAGCATGAGCTCTCCTGATGAGTGCTCCAGAAAAATCGGCTGGAGTATACCGAAGCTGCAACGGTAGCAGCACTGATGCGGCAAAGCGCCACACTTTGTGACACTCGCTGCATGCCTCCCATGAACCCGGCAACCGCTTCTCGGTCTGATGGGCCATGCGTGGAACCGCCTCTGGTCCCGCCCCGCACACAGGAGTTTCACATGCAGATGTTCCGCCGCAGTGCCGCGCTGATCGCGTCCGGCAGCCTGCTAGCCAGCCTCCCGGCGTTGGCCGCACAAGTCGAAGCGCCCCGCTACAACCAGGTTTCCCTGCGCGCCGAAGTCAGCAAGGAAGTGGCCCGCGACCTGATGATCGTCACACTCTACAGCGAAGCCCAGGACAGCGATCCGGGCAAGCTCGCCAAAAACATCACCGAAACCTTGAACAAGGCCCTGCAGCAGGCCCGCCAGGTCGAGGCGGTGAAGATCAGCCAGGGCAGCCGCAACAGTTATCCGATCTACGACAGCAAGGGTCAGAAGATCAGTGGCTGGCGCGAGCGCGCCGAACTGCGCCTGGAAAGCGCCGACTTCCCGGCTCTGTCCCAGCTCACCGGCGAGCTGCTCAAGGATTTGAAGATGGGCGGCATGGACTTCTCCATCGCCCCGGCCACGCGCAAGTCCAGCGAAGACCAGTTGCTCAAGGAAGCGGTCGATGCCTTCAAGGCTCGCGCGCAACTGACCACCGAAGCCATGGGCGGCAGCGGCTACAAGATCGTCAGCCTCAATCTCAACAGCAGCGGCTACCCCCGCCCCTACCTGCGCGCCGCGCCGATGGCGATGAAGGCCATGGCAGCCGACGAAGCCGCGCCCGCCCCGGACATCGAGGCCGGCACCAGCGAGGTCAGCCTCAGTGCCGATGGGGTGATCGAGGTGCAATGAGGTTCAGGCATCAAGTTCAAGCGAGCGGCGCGGGTCGAGAAGGTGACGTGTCCTGAACCGCGCCGCTACTTTTGCTTGCGGGCTTGCCGCTCAAACCGACCTTTCCTACATGATTCTCAGACCAGAGGAACAGATTCTTACAGTTTGAAATAGCTAGATTTCTTAGTAAAAAGTAGGTTTTTTGCCGGTTTTTCGGCGAAATTTATATCCATGCGACATTGACGTACGATAGTCCCATCTTTTCCGGTTTCGGGAGGGTGCTCGCGGTTGCGCGGGCAATGACCCTGGCATGAGTATGGACAAGCTGGCCCACGAGGCCGGCCCTCCGAAAATGACAAGAACGAGGCCATCATGCTCAAACATGCAGTCATTCCGCTTATGCTCGGTGCCGGCCTGCTCGCTGGCGCGCCTTCGGCCCTGGCCGCGTCCAACCTGGTGTTCTGCTCCGAGGGCAGCCCGGCCGGCTTCGATCCGGGGCAGTACACCACGGGCACCGATTTCGACGCCTCGGCGGAGACTGTATTCAACCGCCTGACCCAGTTCGAGCGCGGCGGCACCAAGGTGGTCCCTGGCCTTGCCACCGACTGGCAGGTTTCCGATGACGGCAGGGTCTACACCTTCCACCTGCGCGAAGGGGTGAAGTTCCATACCACCGATACCTTCAAGCCGACCCGTGACTTCAACGCAGACGACGTGCTGTTCACCTTCAAGCGCATGCTCGACAAGCACCATCCGTTCCGCCAGGCCTACCCCACGGAGTTCCCCTACTTCACCGACATGGGCATGGACAAGAACATCACCGCCATCGAGAAGCTCGACGAACATACCGTGCGCTTCACGCTGGCGCAGGTCGACGCGGCGTTCATCCAGAACCTGGCCATGAGCTTCGCCTCGATCCAGTCCGCCGAATATGCCGACCAGTTGCTCAAGCAGGGCAAGCCGGCCGAGATCAACCAGAAACCCGTCGGCACCGGCCCATTCATGTTCAACAGTTACCGCAAGGATGCGGTCATCCGCTACAAGGGCAACAAGGACTACTGGAAGCCAGAAGACGTGAAGATCGACAACCTGATCTTCGCCATCACCACCGACGCCTCGGTGCGCGTGCAGAAGCTGCGCAAGAATGAATGCCAGGTGACGCTTTTCCCTCGCCCCGCCGACATCCAGGTGCTCAAGCAGGATCCCAAGCTGCAAATGCCCGAGCAGGCCGGCTTCAACCTCGGCTACATCGCCTACAACGTGATGGACCGGATAAAAGGCAGCGACCAGCCCAACCCGATGGCCCAGCTCAAGGTCCGCCAGGCGCTGGACATGGCCGTGAACAAGCAGCAAATCATCGACTCGGTGTACCAGGGCGCCGGGCAACTGGCGGTCAATGCCATGCCGCCGACCCAGTGGTCCTACGATACCCGGATCAAGGACGCGCCCCATGATCCTGAAAAAGCCAAGGCCCTGCTCAAGGAGGCTGGCATCAGGGAAGGCACCGAGATCACCCTGTGGGCGATGCCGGTGCAGCGGCCCTACAACCCCAACGCCAGGCTCATGGCCGAAATGCTGCAAGCGGACTGGGCCAGGATCGGCATCAAGACCAAGATCGTCAGCTATGAGTGGGGCGAATACATCAAGCGTTCCAAGGGTGGCGAGAACGGCGCCATGCTGATCGGCTGGAGCGGCGACAACGGTGACCCGGACAACTGGCTAGGCACCCTGTTCGGCTGCGATGCGCTGGCCGGCAACAACTTCTCCAAATGGTGCCACAAGCCGTTCGACGACCTGATCAAGCAGGCCAAGGCCACGTCCGACCGACAACGGCGTACCGAGCTGTACCAGCAGGCCCAGCATATCCTCAAGGAGCAGGTGCCGATGACTCCCATCGCCCACTCCACCGTCTATCAACCGATGAGCAAGGCGGTGAAGGACTTCAGGATCAGCCCCTTCGGCCTCAACTCCTTCTACGGGGTCAGCGTGGCCGACTAGCGACTGTCTCGGCAGGCGTTCGACCGGAGGTTTCTCGACGTCGACGAGAAATTTCCCAGCCAGAAACAGCAATGGACTCTACCGACCCCGTCCCGACCCTCCTAACGTCGGGACCGGGCTGCCGTTGTCGTCTTTTGCGCCCTGGTTGCATTTTCCTACCGCAAGGATGAGGACTACCCATGCATCATCGATCATTCGCGGCCGGCCTGCTAGGCCTTGCCCTGCTGCTGCAGGCTTCGACCAGCGAAGCCAGCACCCTGGTGTTCTGCTCCGAAGGCAGCCCGGCCGGCTTCGACACCGCGCAGTACACGGCCGCCACCGACAACGACGCTGCCGAACCGATCTACAATCGCCTGGTCGAGTTCGAACGCGGCGGCACCACGGTACAGCCTGCCCTGGCGCAGTCCTGGGAGGTTTCCGACGATGGCCTGCGCTATACCTTCCATCTGCGCCGTGGTGTCCGCTTCCACAGCAATGACCGTTTCACTCCCAGCCGGCCGTTCGACGCCGACGATGTGCTCTTCACCTTCCGGCGCATGCTCGATCCACGGCATCCGTTTCGCCAGGCCTACCCCAGCGAGTTCCCCTACTTTACCGGCATGGGCCTGGATCGCAACATCATCGGCCTGGAAAAGACCGATGCGCACACCGTGGTCTTCACCCTGGCCAACGTCGATGCCGCATTCATCCAGAACCTGGCCATGAGCTTCGCCTCGATCCTTTCGGCCGAATATGCCGAGCAGCTGCTGGCCAGCGGTCGACCGAACGACATCGATCGCAAGCCGATCGGCACCGGCCCGTTCGTTTTCCAGCGCTACCAGAAGGACGCGCAGATCCGCTACAAGGCCAACAAGCAGTACTGGGACCCCGAGCAGGTCAAGCTCGACGGCCTGGTGTTCTCGATCAATGTCGACCCGTCGGTGCGCCTGCAGAAGCTGCGCCGCGGCGAGTGCCAGGTCACTGTCAACCCCCGTCCGGCCGACCTGCCCGCCCTCGAGGCCGACCCGCAGCTGCGGATCCTGCGCCAGCCCGGCTTCAATCTGGGCTACATCGCCTACAACACCCGCCGTCCACCGTTCGACCAGCTCAAGGTGCGCCAGGCCCTGGACATGGCGGTGAACAAGCAGGCGATCATCCGGGCGGTCTACCAGGATTCAGGCCAGGCGGCGGTCAATGCCATGCCGCCGACGCAGTGGTCCTATGACAACTCGATCGAAGACCTGCCCTACGACCCGGCCAAGGCCAAGGCCCTGCTCGAACAGGCTGGGGTCGCCCCGGGGACCCAGATCGATCTGTGGGCGATGCCGGTGCAACGCCCCTACAACCCCAACGCCAAGCTGATGGCCGAGATGCTCCAGGCCGACTGGGGCAGGATCGGGCTGGAGGTGCGCATCGTCAGCTACGAGTGGGGCGAATACATCAAGCGCATGAAGAATGGCGAGCATGACGTGGCGCTGACCGGTTGGACCGGAGACAACGGCGACCCGGACAACTGGCTGGGGACTCTCTACAGCTGCACGGCCATCGGCGGCAACAATTACTCGCAGTGGTGCGACGAGCAGTACGACGCCCTGGTGACGAAGGCCAAGACCACCACCGACCGCGAGCAGCGCATGCGGCTCTACCAGCAAGCCCAACGCCGCCTCAAGCAGCAGGTGCCGATAACGCCTGTGGCCCACTCCATGGTCAGCCAGCCGATCAGTACCAGGGTCAAGGACTTCAAGGTCAGCCCGTTCGGGCGCAACGACTTCGCCGGCGTCAGCATCGAGTGAAACCCGACACCCAAGCAGGGAGTGCCGCCACTCCCATGGCCGGCTGCGGCCGAAATTCGCCGTTCCACCGACGGCAGCCAGCGTTGCACCGCAACGACCTGGCCTTGCAGGGCTGGGAATAACTAGAAAGAAAAAGGAGCTTCACCATGTCACGACCACGTTTGATCACGGTGGCTTTGTGCCTGGGCATCGGTACTGGCCAGGCCCAGGCAGCCGCAGCGGACTTCTTCGAACTGCAGCTCAAGAACGACAGCGCGCAAGCCAGCGCCGAGGGTTTCTTCGCCGGCCAGCAGCTGTCGGGGACCACACGCAACTGGTATGCCCGTGAACGGGCCGCGCGTGGACCGCTATGGCGCTACTCCAAGAGCGATGGCAGTCGGCATGAAAGCAGTCGCCGGGAGAACTGGGTCCAGGGCACCATCCTCGGCTACAGCTCCGGCTTCACCCAGGGCACCCTCGGCGTCGCCACCGAAGTCGCGGCCTACAATGCGATCGCCCTGGAGCGAGGGCGAGCTCGGGTCGCCGGGCCCAACAACCGTACCCTGACCCACGGCGACGGCGATGTCGTCGACCAGTGGAGCAAGCTCGGCCTGGCCAATCTCAAGCTACGCCTGTCCAATACCACGCTCACCGCAGGGCGACATGCCGTCGACACCCCGGTGATCGCCAGCATCGGCAACCGCGCCTTGCCGTCGAGCTTCCAGGGCGCCACCCTGAGCAGCGCGGAATTCGACAATCTTTCCTTCGACCTGGGCACCTACGACCGCGTTTCCCCGCGTACCGAGCAGAGTCTGAGCAAGTTTCGCAGCGAATACGGCGCCGCGGGCCTGGAGACCGACCGCATCAGCATGGTCGGGGTCAATTACCAGCCGCTGACGAGCCTGAGCACCAGCCTGTACGCCGCCAAGGTCGAGGACTTCTGGAACCAGTACTACTTCGACGCGAGCCATGTGCTGGCTCTCGGCGAGTCGACCAGCCTGACCTCCACGCTCAATTACTACCGCACACGTGATACCGGCCGCGGCAAGCTCGGCAAGATCGACAACGACACCTACAGCCTGTCGCTGGCGCTGAACTACCAGGCCCATACCTTCAGCGCCGCCTGGCAGCAGGTCATGGGCGACGAGTACTTCGATTACCTCCACGAGACCAATGGCATCTACCTGGCCAACTCGCTGTTCTCCGATTACAACGGACCGAACGAGAAGTCGCTGCAGCTATCCTATGTGCTGGACATGACTCCCTATGGCGTGCCCGGCCTCAAGTTCAACCTGTACAACGCCCGTGGCTGGGGCATCGACGGCACCCACTACAAGGGTGGTGGCTACGACGTCGCCGGCATGGATGGAGAAAAGCACTACGAATGGAGCATCGGCACGACCTACGTGGTGCAATCGGGCTCGCTGAAGGATACCTCCATCCGCGCCACCTACACGGCCCACCGTGCCAGCGAGGGGCAGGCCGATGGCAGCCTGGACGAGTTCCGCGTGGTCACCACCATTCCGTTCGACATCATCTGACATGCGCCGCCACGGCCCTGCGCGGTCGTGGCGGCACGCTCCGTTCAAGCATCACAGGGAGATGTTCATGAAATCATCCATGCTGATGGTCACCTTGGCAGTGCTGTTGCTGGCCACGGCTTCGAGCCTGTCCGCCAAGCCGCTGGTGGTGTGTACCGAGGCCAGCCCGGAGGGCTTCGACATGGTCCAGTACACCAGCGCGGTGACCTCCGACGCAGCCGCCCGGACCCTCTTCGATCGCCTGGTCGACTTCAAGCCCGGCACCACTGACATCGAGCCGTCCCTGGCCGAACGCTGGGACATCAGTCCCGACGGCCTGACCTATACCTTTCATCTGCGCAAGGGCGTGAAATTCCACACCACCGACTACTTCAAGCCCAGCCGTGACTTCAATGCCGACGATGTGCTCTGGAGCTTCCACCGCCAGCTGGACCGCAGTCACCCCTGGCACGACAAGACCAGCGTCGGCTATCCGTATTTCGAAAGCATGGCCTTCGGTGAACTGCTGCAGTCGGTCGACAAGCTCGACGAGCATACCGTCGCGTTCCGGCTGACCCGCCCGGAGGCGCCGTTCCTGCGCGACCTGGCCATGGCCTTCACCTCGATCTATTCGGCCGAGTATGGCGACCAGCTGCTCGCGGCCGGACGAACCGCGGACCTCAACAGCAAGCCTGTCGGCACCGGGCCGTTCATCTTCCAGCGCTATGCCAAGGATGCCCAGGTACGCTTCAAGCCCAACCCTGAATACTTTCGCGGCAAGCCCCCGGCCGATGCGCTGATCTTCGCCATCACCCCGGACAACAATGTGCGCCTGCAGAAGCTGCGCGCCAACGAATGCCAGATCGCCCTCTACCCCAAGCCCGATGACATACCGGCGATCAAGGCCGACCCGCAACTCAAGGTCGCCGAACTGGAAGCCCTGGTCACTGGCTACATCGCAATCAACACCCAGCGCAAGTACCTGGACGATGTGCGCGTGCGCCGCGCCATCAACCTGGCCTTCGACCGCCAGGCGCATGTAAACCAGCTGTTCGGCAAGGGCAACGCCCTGCCCGCGGTCAACCCATACCCAGCGAGCATGCTCGGCTACAACGACCACAACCGCAACCCGCCGCGCGACCTCGAGGCCGCAAGGGCGCTGCTCGAGGAGGCCGGCGTGCCGCAAGGCACGGTGCTGACGCTGTTCACCCGCAACGGCGGCGGTCCGACCAATCCCAACCCGAGGCTGTCGGCGGAAATGTTGCAGGCCGACCTCGCCAGCATCGGCCTGAAGCTGGACATTCGCCTCATGGAATGGGGCGAATTGCTGCGTCGCGCCAAGCGCGGCGAAGCGGACCTGGTCGCCAGCGGCTGGGCCAGCGACAATGCCGATCCGGACAATTTCCTCGGCCCGCTGCTCAGTTGCGACGCCGCCCAGTCCGGGGAGAACTATGCACGCTGGTGCGACGCCAGGTTCCAGTCGCTGATCGAACGCGCACGCCAGTCCAGCGACGATGTCCAACGCGCAAGTCTCTATGCCGAGGCCCTGGCAGTGTACGATGAAGGCAAGCCCTGGATTCCCCTGGCCCACCCGAAGGTGTTCACGGCCATGCGCCAGAACGTGCACGGCTATCTGATCAACCCACTGGCCAGCAACAGCTTCGCCACGACGTGGGTGAAGTAGACAACCCTGATCGCCGGCCCGCGTGGCCGGCGGTACTGCCTGACCGGCCGATGAGGTACCTGCGACAATGTTGAGTTTTATTGCCCGGCGAATCGGGCTACTGATCCCGACCTTCTTCGGTATCACCTTGCTGACCTTCGCACTGATACGGCTGATCCCCGGCGATCCGGTGGAAGTGATGATGGGCGAGCGCCGGCTCGATCCGGAAATGCACGCCCAGGCCATGCAACGGCTTGGCCTGGACAAGCCACTGCCGATGCAGTACCTGGACTACATTGGCAAGCTCGTCCAAGGTGACCTCGGCGAATCGCTGCGCACCCGCGAAAGCGTGTGGAGCGAATTCCTGATGCTGTTCCCGGCCACGCTCGAACTGGCCCTGGCCGCCCTGCTGTTCGCCGGCGTGGTCGGCCTGCTGGCGGGAGTGATCGCCGCGCTCAAGCGCGGCTCGCTGTTCGACCACGGAGTGATGGGCCTGTCGCTGGCCGGCTACTCCATGCCGATCTTCTGGTGGGGCCTGATCCTGATCATGTTCTTTTCCGTGAGCCTGGGCTGGACCCCGGTCTCCGGGCGCATCGACCTGCTCTACGATATCGAGCCCAGGACCGGCCTGATGCTCGTGGACACCTTGCTCAGCGACGAGCAAGGCGCCTTCATGGACGCCGTGCGGCATCTGATCCTGCCAGCCATCGTCCTGGGTACCATTCCGCTGGCGGTCATCGCTCGCATGACCCGTTCCTCGATGCTCGAGGTGCTGCGCGAGGACTACATCCGCACCGCGCGCGCCAAGGGCCTGTCGCCGGCCCGGGTGGTGTTCATCCACGGCCTGCGCAACGCACTGATCCCGGTACTCACCGTGTTCGGCCTGCAAGTCGGCGCGCTGCTGGCTGGCGCGGTCCTGACCGAGACGATCTTCTCCTGGCCGGGCATCGGCAAATGGCTGATCGAAGCCATCGGCGCCCGTGACTACCCCGTGGTACAGAACGGCATCCTGTTGATCGCGTGCCTGGTGATCCTGGTCAATTTCGTCGTGGACATCCTCTACGGCCTGGCCAACCCACGTATCCGCCACCAGCGCTGAGGTTCGAGCATGGTTACTCCCGTCGCAAGCAACAGCCAATCGACTTCCCCCAACGACAGCTTCGACCAGAGCCTGTTGTATCCCTCGCCCTACAAGGAATTCTGGCACGCCTTCACGCGCAACAAGGGTGCGCTCGCCGGCCTGCTGTTCATGTGCCTGATGGTGTTCTGCGCACTGTTCGCGCCATGGGTCGCGCCCCATGCGCCCAGCGAACAGTACCGCGACTTCCTGCTGACCCCGCCCGCCTGGCTCGACGGCGGCAGCGCGCGCTTTTTGCTGGGCACCGATGAACTTGGACGGGACCTGCTGTCCCGGCTGATCCACGGCGCTCGCCTATCGCTGCTGATCGGCCTGTCCTCGGTGGTGATGTCGCTGGTCCCGGGCATCCTGCTGGGCCTGGTGGCAGGTTTCTTCCCACGCCTGCTCGGTCCTTCGATCATGCGCATGATGGATGTGATGCTGGCCTTGCCCTCGCTGCTGCTGGCGGTGGCCATCGTGGCGATCCTTGGCCCCGGCCTGGTCAATACGGTGATCGCCATCGCCATCGTCTCCCTGCCTTCCTATGTCCGCCTGACCCGCGCCGCGGTGATGGGCGAGCTAAACCGCGACTATGTCACCGCCGCCCGCCTGGCTGGCGCCGGCCTGCCGCGACTGATGTTCATCACCGTGCTGCCCAACTGTATGGCCCCGTTGATCGTCCAGGCGACCCTGAGTTTCTCCTCGGCGATCCTCGACGCCGCGGCACTGGGTTTTCTTGGCCTAGGCGTGCAGCCTCCGACGCCGGAATGGGGCACCATGCTGGCCTCGGCGCGCGACTACATCGAGCGCGCCTGGTGGGTCGTCAGCCTGCCCGGCCTGACCATCCTGCTCAGCGTGCTGGCGATCAACCTGATGGGTGACGGGCTGCGTGACGCGCTGGACCCGAAACTCAAGAACGCAGCCTGAGGACCACACCATGTCACTTCTACAGATCAACAACCTGGCGGTGCGGTTCGGCGACGCCAATGCCACACCGGTGGTCGACGGCCTCGACCTGAGCGTCTCGGCCGGTGAAATCCTGGCCATCGTCGGCGAATCCGGTTCCGGCAAGTCGGTGACCATGATGGCGCTGATGGGGCTGATCGATCCGCCCGGGCGCATCACCGCCGATACCCTGAGCTTCGACGGCCTCGACATGCTCGGCCTGAGCGCCAGACAGCGGCGCAAGATCATCGGCAAGGACATCGCCATGATCTTCCAGGACCCGATGACCGCGCTCAACCCAAGCTATACGGTGGGCTTCCAGATCGAGGAAGTGTTGCGCCAGCACCTGGGTCTGAAAGGCCGGGCGGCCCGTCAGCGGGCGCTGGAGCTGTTGCATAAGGTGGAGATCCCCGCTGCCGAAAGCCGCCTCGATGCCTACCCCCACCAATTGTCCGGCGGCATGAGCCAGCGCGTGGCAATCGCCATGGCGATTGCCGGCGAACCGCGCCTGCTGATCGCCGACGAACCGACCACGGCCCTCGACGTGACCATCCAGGCACAGATCATGGACCTGCTGGTGAACCTGCAGCAGGAGCGCGGCATGGCGCTGATCCTGATCACCCACGACCTGGCCGTGGTTGCCGAGACCGCGCGTCGGGTCTGCGTCATGTATGCCGGGCAGGCGGTGGAGGTGGGTCAGGTACCGGAGCTGTTCGAGCTGCCTGCCCACCCCTACAGCGAAGCCTTGCTGGCCGCGATCCCGGAACACAGCGCCGGGGCCGAGCGGCTGGCGACTCTACCGGGCATCGTGCCCGGCCGCCATGACAGGCCCCTGGGTTGCCTGCTCTCACCGCGATGCCCCTATGTGCGCGACAACTGCCGCCAGCAGCGCCCGGCACTCGACCCGCTGGCTCACAGCTTGGCGCGCTGCTTCTATCCGTTGAATCAGGAGGTGGCTTGATGACCGTCGTGTTGACCGCCCGCGAGCTGACCCGCCATTACCAGGTCGCACGCGGCATGTTCAAAGGTAGCGCCCTGGTACGCGCACTCAATGGCGTTTCCTTCGAACTGGAGGCCGGCCGGACCCTGGCCGTGGTCGGCGAGTCGGGCTGCGGCAAGTCGACTCTCGCCCGCGCGCTGACCTTGATCGAGGAGCCGACCTGCGGCTCACTGCAGATCGCCGGCCAGGAAGTCGCCGGTGCCAGCAAGGCCCAGCGCCGGCAGCTGCGTCGTGACGTGCAAATGGTCTTCCAGAGCCCCTACGCCTCGCTCAATCCACGGCAGAAGATCGGCGACCAGCTGGCCGAGCCGCTGCTGATCAACACCGACCTGGGTCGCGCCGAGCGCCGCGAACAGGTTCAGGCGATGATGCAGCAAGTGGGCTTGCGGCCCGAGCACTACCAGCGCTATCCGCACATGTTCTCCGGCGGCCAGCGCCAGCGCATCGCACTGGCCCGGGCGATGATGCTAAGACCCAAGGTCCTGGTGGCGGACGAACCTACCTCGGCCCTGGACGTGTCGATCCAGGCGCAGGTGCTCAATCTGTTCATGGACCTGCAGCAGCAGTACCGGACCGCCTATGTCTTCATCTCGCACAACCTGGCCGTGGTGCGCCACGTGGCTGACGATGTGCTGGTGATGTACCTGGGCCACCCGGCCGAAATGGGGCCCAAGGAAGACATCTATCGCAACCCCTTGCACCCCTATACCCAGGCACTGCTGTCGGCCACCCCGAGCATCCATCCCGATCCAGCCAGGCCGCGTATCAAGATCGCCGGGGAGCTACCCAACCCGCTCGCACCGCCGTCGGGGTGTCCGTTCCACAAGCGTTGCCCTTACGCCACGGACAAATGTGTGATGGATGTGCCGGCGTTCCGCGTGGTGGGCAGTCGTCAGGTAGCCTGCCACTATGCCGAGCAATTCCTGCAATAGCGGCAGTACCTTGCCCTGGGGCCGCGCGATCCGTCGTTCACGATCGATCCCATGCTCGCGGACCTTGAATACAAAACGCCGTCATCGTTCGATGACGGCGTTTCTCTTGGGAGCGATCCGACTCAGTGCATGAAGATCGCGATCAGGATGATGATCGGGATAGGTACACCCAGGAACCACAGCAGAAGTGAACGCATGGTGTTTCTCCTTGTTCGACGTGCAGATAGAGTCGGTTAGCGGATCGGCGCATTGGTGACACGGACACTGGCGCGATCGTCACGCAGCGTACCATCGTCGATCCAGCGAGCCTGGTCGCGCTGGCGGCCACCGAACAGCGCGGCGATGCTGGCGAAGAAAGCGCCGCACAGCATGGCGATGAAGGTCCACAGGGCAGTCCAGGCAGCCGCCTTGGCCGCCGCGTCGGCCGCTTGCTGGGCAGCCAGCTTGGCTTCCTCGGCCGCCTGGCGGGCCTGGCCGTACACCTGGTCCACGCGTGCCTCGGCTTCGGCCTGGGTCAGGCGAGTGCGTTGCGCCACCAGTTGCGCCAGGTAGGCACGGTCATCGGCATTGAGGGTACCGTCGCCCGCCAGCGCCTTGGTGAAGATACGGCTAGCCACGCCATTGGCGGCATCTTCGCTGACCGAGACGGGACCTTCGCTGCGGAACAGGCTGTCGACGAAATACCCCATCGGATCGTTGCCCTGCCCCTCGCTGTCCGCCGCCGCGCCTACCGCCGCGCCAGCCCCGGTGGCCACGCCAGCAGCCACGTTGGCGCCGGCCTGCGCACCGGCACCGGCCACGTTACCGGCCGTGGAAATGATCAAGGTGGCGGCGACCAGCGTGGCGACTGCCCACGCCAGGAAACCATGGGCGGTATCACGGAAGTACACCTCGTCCCCATGCAGGTTGGCCCATTTCACCCGCAGGCGTCCGGCGATATAGCCGCCTAGGCCCGAGGCGAGGATCTGGGTGACCAATAGCCAGACGATGGTCGAGATACCCAGCGCCTTGGCGCTGGCGCCCTCGTCGGCCCAAGGCGAAGTGGCCGCGAAGCCCAGGCCCGCGCCCAGTATCACGAGAATCAACGACAGGGCAGCCGCGGCTGCGGCACCGGCGAAGATAGCCGCCCAGGACACGCCCGAACGGTTGCCGTCGGCGACGGCGGATGGGTAATCGGCAGTAGTGATCATGTCGGTGGCGCCTTTTTTGGGTGAGCAACAAGTCCATTCGCAAGACTGTGAGTGCATCAGGCGTGCCAACTGTGTCAACAGATGACTTTCAAGCCAATCAAGGAGTTAGACAAGGATGGTTATCCTAGGATCATGCAAAATGCCGGATGAGGCAGGCATGGGCCAGGTTTTCTGCAAGGCCGGGGCGGGTCGCGATGACATTGTGAAACCGTAGGGCGGCAATGCCGCGATCGTCCGCACGGCGGGCCTGGTGGCGCGGGTGCGTGGAAGCAGCGCTGCGTCGTCGTGAAATCTTGGGGCGCGTCATGGCCCATCGCGGCCGGTCCGGCG
>NZ_JADNYP010000002.1 GCF_015680705.1 Pseudomonas fulva
AGAGGACCGAGTAACTCGCCGCACCACCGCATCAAACTCGCTGTGAAGTTACCCACAGCACCGCATCAAGCTCCTCCGCGCGGGTCCTTTCAAACGGGGCTGCAAAGCCGCCCCGTTTGAAAGGACCATACCTAAGAAAAAAACTGCTGGCACAGCTTACGTCTGTGGAAAACCACTGATGTCCACCGGGGGATAGTTTTATCCACAGGCGCTAAATCCCTGATATCGCGCTGCTTGACGAATATTGTCCACAAGCGTAGACCGGGAGTCGCAAGAGCTGTCGATGACAGCACCCCAGGTGACCAGAACCTTTAAGGTCACGCCGCTCCCGCGGTGGTTCACCCGTAAGTACGATTCGCGTCCGGCAGCTCGTACGGTCACTACCCATGTGATGGATGCCAACTCAATATCGTTGCCCCTGCGGCAACCACCTACCCATCTGCTCAGCAGCAACCTAATCGCTTGGCCATTTCGCGTGCGCCAACCTGCGCCCGTCTCTTTCGCCTAGAAAGAGACGGGCGCGTCTATCACTGCTGCAGCCCTCATCGCATTTGGCTTTGCGGCAACTTCACTCGTGACAATCGGCGTGACAAACGCCGATGTCGCCAGCAACAGCGATGTAGATGATGGTGCCGCAGACCAGGGAATGGACTGCACCTGACTGACAGTCAGGCATGCCCCGGTCATCGCATCGATGCATTCACGCGACTCAGGATCTCGCGGCACTGGTCTCGTCAGCCAATGCAGCCTCCACCCGCCCACCGGTAACGGTGTTCAGGAGGCCAGATCATGAGATGCCCTCGCTCCCGGACGTAAGGAGCCGCCAGTCCCGCGTTAGAGGACATCCCCACAGGTCGCAGGGGCCTTGATCCCTGATAACACTCAGCATTCTTGGCGGGATGACGTGGGGCGAGGATCGGAGAACAGGCGATGAGGTGATCGACATGGCATTGGTAGGTAGGCGGAATGGCCGTAATTTCGGCTATGGCAGGCAACTGAGCTATGCAGGGCCGCAGGCGTTGAAAGACATGTTCGGCGGCGGCCATTACGGCACGGTGAAGGCACACTGTGATCGGTGGCAGACATTCGTGAAGTGGTGCCGCTCAGAACACGGGCCGGGTATCAATGATGCGCGGCAGATTGATCGGAAGGTGTTGGTGGACTATGCGGCGTATCTACGCGACATGGTTAGGCGCGGTGAGCTTGCTGTCAGCACCGCACAAAACCGCCTATCCAGCGTTAACAGGACCATGGCGGCGCTTCGCGGTGATCAGTACGTGAGGTTGCCAAGTCCGAGCAAGGCGTTGGGTATGCAGCGCAGCGGGGTTCGTCACTCGGTGCCGCAGGGACAAGATCGCGAACAGGTTGATGAGATGGTCAATGCGCTTTGCCGAAATAATCAGCAACGGGCCGCCGCGATTGTTCTGTTGGCGCGAGCCACCGGTATGCGCTTGCGTGAGGCCATCTTGGCTGACCTGCCACGGTTAAGCCGTGAGGCTAACGATCTAGGCAAGATAAACATCCAGGATGGCACCAAAGGTGGCCGCGCCGGCGCTTCGGCGCCACGTTGGATAGCAGTGGACGATCATATTCGCGATGCTCTTGGATTCGCATCGCAAGCGTCACCAGCTGGTAGCCGCAACCTGATTGCGCCAAACGAGAGCTACCTGAATCTTCTGCAGGAAAGCATCCGCTCTGCGCGGGATATCCTGCATGCACACAACCTCAATGGCTTCCATGAGCTACGAGCGGCGTACGCATGTGAGCGCTACGAGCAGATCACCCTACACCCCGCGCCAATCAACAGCGGCCAATGTTGCCAGGTAGATAGGAACCTTGATCGTGAGGCCCGGTGGCAAATCAGCTGCGAGCTGGGGCACGGGCGGATCGACGTGGTCGCCGCCTACATTGGTGGCCAGGCACGACTAAGCCATTCGACATGGAGCTGTTCCTAGCTGGAGTGTTAACCGGCTCACACGCAACCCGGCGACGCCATATACGCCAAGCGAAAATCATCCAGGTTGAAATTGCGAAGCGCTGGCAACGAGAAACGCCTTGGGCTTGGCAGAAAAAGCATGTGGTCTGGTTTCTCACGCACAGCCTGAGCCACCGCAGTGAGGCGACAAGGTACTACTACCTGTTAACCGCCCGGCTGCTCGCTCAACGTCTAGGTACGTCTTGGCTTTTCTATTTTTAATTAAGACCTGATGCTATTGGTTAGCGCCATCAGCAATTGGCAAGAAGCGGAGCGAGAGCTCGAGAGTTCTTGGACCGCTATAATGCGTCAGGAACCTAGTACGGCTGAAGGGTATAAAGCATCTGCCCCAACGCCCGTATGAACAGCTCGATTCTCATGCTGATAACTCACACATCAACCGACGATGCATTGTCTGAGAAGTCGTATTAAAAATAGGCCACCACGCATGCACGGTTCAATTCAACCAATGTAAAAAGGCCTCAAAATTTAGAGGCCTATGTAATTTAGCTGTTATCTATGGATAATGAGCTTACGGGGATGTGAAAATCTTGAGATCCACATCAAGCTCATCTGCAGTGCTCAGCCAGCCCTCAATTAGTTGATACGCCTGAATACTTGTGGGTGAACATGCTAGCGGGCTCTGCATACTTCTCGTGAAATGACTAGCTGAGAAAGAATTACCAGCAACAATCCAAATCTCCTTTTTACATTTCATCGATACTACCCGCTCACATATAACATCCCAGACCCTTTCAGAGAGCGAGTCATCAAGTGGCGCAGGATGATTAATAGAGCCTTCCACCAACCTATAACGAGTATCTAGCGGAAACTCAGCACCAGCAGCGGGCCAGGATTGCTTCCATGTAGAGAAATTTCCAGGCTTCACTCTTCTAAGCCCTGAAACTAACATGTGAATGTTTTTTATTGCCTGGCTACCAACTTCTGCAATAGCACCGGCTGGAGATTGAGGATTTAATGAGTCACCACATTTAACATGAACGAAGCACAATTTTTCCGGCGAAGACAAAATAAAATCAGCAGGCTCAATACCCATATCACAACAAAGAACTATATCACAGCCAGGTATATATGTTGCGAACGGACCAAGAGTTCCGATTGGGGTTGTTTGGTCCCCATACCCCTTCAGCAAGTCGATTAAGTAAAATATCGAATCAGTATCAAAATCAGTTCTAGTAGTCCGATGATACTTATGATTGAGCGTGTGCCCCTTCTCTCTGAGATCTGGAGCTCTAAGTGCGTCAAGCGGAAAAATGGCATTGCCTGCAAAGCTTTCTTCAGCAGGAATTCCGCGTTCGTAGGGTAAGGCTAGCTTGTAAAAAGCTCCTGCTAGATACGTTACACCGTCCTCGTACAGCACTTTCAATCTATGTCCGAAATTCAAATACTCCACTACCCACTCGATATCAGCTCTTCCTTCTGACGCTCCACTTAGAGCAACTTCAAAAAACCCATCATCATCCGAGTAACTTAACGAAAGCTCTATAAGATCACCTTGAGCGTCGAAAGTAATCCCCTGCTGATAGTCAACATAAACAAAATCAGGATAAATTACTCCGTGATTCGTAGCTTCAGGGCCCTCAAGATCGGTAAAATCTAGCAGCACTGACAAAATTGCTGACGTGGGTTTTTCGCTGACCGGCTGAGCATAGGACTTGATAAGTCGCCCAGCATTCCCTCCAGCATTGATACATTGGCTTATCGTATCGACCCATTCAGAAATGTCTTGAAGAGTGAAGTTGGATTCTTTTTGATCGACAACCCGCCCGGACCTAGCGCCAATGTAAAAACTACTGTCTCTTTTGCCGTCCAGGCCAATATTATCGACCTTCACCATAGTTAATGCGTAACGGGAGTTACTTTGACTGCCGCGCCCGCCATCAAGATTCTGCCCTTTCAATGCTACGGACTCTGGACGGCGCAAAGCCCGGCCAATAGCGCGAGCGTGAGTTTCCTTAATCTGATTAATTGATGTTTTAGCAGCCAAAGCAGTCAGCTTGTCAATATGAATTGCATTACCAAGCCTATACTGCTCCTGATTATAATAACGGCCACCGCCGCTATCGAAGATAGCGACACCAGAATCAATTTCTTTTACCACAACCACATGCAGCCTAGGCTCAAAGAAAAGCTTATTTGTAAAAAACTTTGAACTTTTGAACTCAACATAAATCATGACCTGCAAATCAAGAACTTCTTCATAAGATTTGACTAGCGATCCAGAACCATGCAATTCCCAATACAATCGATCCATCAGTAGCGGCAGAGAGAAATCAACCTCTTTTTGTACAAAGCAGACTGACGCATGAGGGATCTTGAGATCGTCTTCTGGATCAACACTATTGAGGTCAACTCTTTCTTTGAACTTACCATCAAAATAACTATATTTTGGAAAGCTCTCTAAGAAAGATTCAATCAAGTAACTTGTGCTTAACGAGCTAACAAATTCGCCTGCACCACCATTGGCGAGATAGCTATCAAATTTTTGATATCCATCCCACATGCCCTCATTTGCCCCGCGGCTCAGGTCGATCACCAGCGGTTGGGTTGCTCCATACCGGCGTACAATCCGACCTACTGCCTGAACTAGCTCACGACCACTACCCAGTTCATAGGTAAGTATCAGTAACTTAGCCTCAGGGATGTCAACTCCTTCATCAAGCTTGTGCTGGTGAATTATCACCCGCACCCCCTCAACTTTAAGAGCTGGACCAACTCGCTTAAATTTATTTTGCGCCTCGTCGATTTCTAGTCGCTCGTGCACGCTTGCCGTGATAAATGATTGAGACAGGAGTTCATGGTATTTTAATATCTCTTCCAGACTCTTGCATTTCACGATACATTTCACATCTTCATTTGCACCTAGGTAGCCTAAAATGCCTGCAAGCAAATCTTCCTCCCTATCAACTTGCTCATACTGGGGCTCCATAATAACCCCATCATCGATCGCCTCTTTAAATGTAAAAACATAAAAATGATCGGTACTTACGTTCAGCTCAAACAAATCATTACGATAAGGAGTTGCCGTAACCACTACTTTCATAGCTGCGGACTGACGTATTATCTCACGCCAAACTGGAGAGGGCTCAGAGTGCCCTTCATCTACAATAATTAGATCAAAATCGCTTTGGACATTCTTTAATTCTTCGTCACTCAGCATCGTCAGCTTTTGAAAGCTTGTGATATAAACTCCGTCACCCTGATCAAAATTAGAGTCCCTATAGGTTTTCTTTAACTCAAACTCTTGATCACCAATTGTATTACGGAAGAATTTTTTCGAAATCTCTTTAAATAACTGATCTTTCACGGCCTTTCTGTGACATATCACAAGAACCTTCAAGGCATCTGACAGATGTGATATAAGAGAGATAACTCCTGTTTTCCCCGCACCTGTCGGCAGGTTGATCAGAAAGCCTCTCTCAGTATCATTCTCTTCGGCATACCTAACGAAGCTGCGCACTGCTTCTAACTGACACTTTCTTAGCTTTTCTTCAGTAGAATCCAGATATTCCAAGATAGTCACAGCGGTCTTCCATGTAATTGAATAGGGTCTTTTAGGATCTTCAGGCCACGATGCGGAGGCGCGGCATCAAAACGCCATTATTCCATACACCTCAGCGCCAATGGTAGATACTTGATCAGCCCATTTAGGAGACGATCGAGCTTCCTTTCACCGGAGGACGTGAGACCATCCTTCGTCCGCTCTTGGCTAGGGAGTCCTCTACCAACTGCACCTTTGGGTCATCCACAGGAACCAATATTCGAAAGGGTGGCTGCCACGCCTCAAGGAGGCAATTCTTTAATAGATCTCCTGGCATGAGTGACAGGTTGGGGTGCCTTTAAAAGGATATTTTTAGAGATATAGCGGGGAGTAAGTTTATAAAAAATATATGCAACACATATAGTTATAGTTAATTTCGACTCCTGGTGCCCGCATCTAGATCCGCTGCATACCAACGAATACCTCGAAAACCACCAACCCGTCCTTTGGCAATTTGTTCATTATGACGTTTTACCTACCACTCGCTCTGCCGCCTTGCGATAAGCCTGTTCCCGCTTGCGCTTATCCACAGCTACCACAAAAACTACAACCTCCTGATCGATCACCTGGTAGACCAATCGGTAGCCGCTACTGCGCAGCTTGATCTTGTAGCAGTCCGGGAAGCTATGCAGCCGGTTCGCCTCAACCCTCGGATTCAGCAAAACCGAGGCGAGTTTTTTCTTGAGTTGCTGCCGGACCGTATCCCCTAGCTTTTGCCATTCCTTTAGCGCTCGCGCATCGAACTCAAGGCTATAGGTCATCCAGCGAAACCCTCACTCGCTGAGGGTCGGCAAGGCGCTCGCGAACGGTCGCTAGCAGCGCCTCATCTTCATCAGTCATGAGCACAGGTTTAAAAGGCAACTGCCCGCGCTCGGCGACGTACTGCAAGGCTTGGCGCATGAGCTCGGAGGGCGTAACACCCAACCGCTCAAGCTCACGATAGGCTCGGATTTTGAGATCGTCGTCGATACGAATATTGATGGATGCCATGATGGCTTGCTCACTGTAATGACAATTGTCTTTACAGTGGCGCAATTCTGGGCAGCAAACAAGTGGCTTATGAGCACAAACCGACGAAAGACAAGGCCGTTACACGCCGATTCGATTCACAAATAGCCATAAAGAGCTGATTTATTTATAGCTACGCAATGAGGCACACCCCAAAATCCACCAAATTCCAGCCCCGCGAATCCCCTGCCCTCACAGCAAGAAACCGTTCGTCTGGTGCCGCAGGCGCCAGCGAATGAAGATCCGGGTGTTTTCATCAGGCGCGGTCTGGGCAAGCGCGTCCAGCAGCAGCGTGTCGGCACCAATCTGAATATCCAGCTCCAGCCATTCCATCGACCATCCGCCATCGCCCAGCATCACGCCCTCGAAGGCTCCACGTTTGGTCAGATGCGCCAAGCCTGGATACGCCTTGAGCGCATCGCGCATATCCAGGGTGAAATGTTGGTCGCTGGTAAAATCAGCTCAAGGCTGATGCCCGCCCGAGCTGCAAAGGCAGCAGCCTGCGCTCGGCGAGGTACTGCAATGCTTGGCGCATGAGCTCGGAAGGCGTAACACCCAACCGCTCAAGCTCACGATAGGCTCGGATTTTCAGATCGGCGTCGATACGAACATTGATGAACGCCATGGTGGCTTGCCCACTGTAATGACAGTGGTCTTTACGGTGACGATTCTGAGCACCGGAGAAGTGGCTTAGGCTTTGTACGAAAAGTGCCTGCACGCCGATTCGACTCCACAAATAGCCATAAATAGCCGGTTTATCACGGGTGAACGACAGCACCTGCAGCAAGCAGATATCGAACGTCTGGTCAGGCGCCTGTGCGCCGACCTGGCCAGCCGCGAGGAGCCCTTGCCGGTACACGGCCAGGGTCGCAACCTGCAGGTCGATCCCTTGTTGCTGCAACGCTGCCTGCAGAACCTGCTGGTCAATGCCATGCGCTATGCACGGGCCGTGTCGGTGAGCCTGGAAGCCAGCGCACTGGGGCTGCACCTGCATGTGGATGATCGCGGGCCCGGGATCGATGCCGTGCTGTTGGACAGCCGTCGCCCATCCGTTCGTGGGTGGCGAGGGCTCGCGCAGCCAGGTCTCCGGCGGCTATGGCCTGGGATTGAGCATCGCGCAGCGGATCGCCGTCGGCCATGGCGGCGGGCTGACGCTGGCCAATCGTGAAGGCGGGGATTGCGCGCGACGGTATGGCTGCCGGACTTCAGTCGTTCGGCAAGGGACGATAGCGTGTCGGTGCTGCCATGACGCGCCAGAAGGCGGGCTCGCTTCGTTTCGGCGCAGCGGCACAGGTATGCCCGGGGCGGGCTGGCGGGAGGATTCCGGGACCGCGAGGCGGCCCCGGAAGCAGGATCAGAAGACGCTGATCGGGTATTCGACGAACACGCGGACTTCGTTGCCGTCGTCGTTGTAGCCGTTCTGGCGGACACTGTTCGAAGTACGCAGGATCGAGCTGCGCAGCTTGACCGAGAGATCCTTGGCCGGGCCTTCCTGGACCACGTAGCGGACCTGGTTGAACAGCTCGCGCTCCTTGCCTTCGCCGAAGCCGTGGGTGTTGATGTTGTCGCCACGCACGTAGGCGACCTTGTAGCTCAGCCCCGGCACGCCGAAGGCGCTGAAGTCCAGGCCGTAGCCGATCTGCCAGGAGCGCTCGTCCTCGGCGTTGAAGTCCGACCAGTAGGAGTTGGCCAGGTAGATGGTCGAGCCACCGTCGCCCACGCCGCCACGGTCCTGGTAGTAGCCGTAGTTGTAGCCGGTGTCGCCGGTGCTGCGCTGGTGTGCGATGGTGAACGAGTGCGGGCCATAGGCGTAGGTGGCGGCCAGGCTCCAGATGGTGTTGGAGTCGCCGGTCAGGCCGGCTTCGCGCTCGTACTGGCTGTCGATATCGCTCTTGTAGCCGTTGAAATCCAGGGTCAGGGACTGGTCGTCGGCGATTGGGTGGACATAGTTCACGCCCAGGTAGTGCTTCTTCATCACGTCTTCGATATCGGAGGTATACAGCGACGCGGTGAGGTTGTCGGTGAACTTGTAGCTGGCGCCCAGCACGTTGATCGACTTCAGGCCGCCACTGTCGCGACCCTCCATGCTCTTGCGCGCTTCCTGGGTGAAGCGGCCGGCATTGATTTCCAGGCCCTTGATCTCCTTGGAGGTGATCAGGGTACCGGTGAAGCTTTCCGGCAGCAGGCGCGAGTCATCGTATTGCAGCACCGGCAGCGATGGCATCTGGTCACCGTACTTGAGCACGGTGTTGGAGACGCGGAACTTGATCGCCGCGCCGGCACGGGCCAGGTTGTGCGGCGAGTTGGTCGGCGCGGTGTCGCTGGCCTTGAAGAAGTCGATACCCGCGCCGCCGTTGCGGCCCTTGCCGCCATCGAGGCGAATTGCATAGAGGCCGAAGGCGTCCACGCCCACGCCCACGGTGCCCTGGGTGAAGCCGGAAGAGAACGTACCGATGAAGCCCTGGCCCCATTGCGCCTGGTCATTGGTGTCGTGCTTCTTGTCGCGGTTGATGTAGGCATTGCGCAACAGCACGTTCAGGCTGCTGTCTTCGACGAAGCCGTTGCTGGCGGCCTGATCGTTGGCCTGGGCCTGGGTCGCGGCGCACAGTGCCAATGCGATCAGGCTGATGCTGGTTTTCAACATTTTATTTTCCTTGTTACGAATCAAAAACGCACTGCGATCCAACGCCAGGACCTACGCCCCTTCGCAGGTTCGACGCTTCGAGGATCCAGACTGAGCGGCCCGCCAGTGCTTGTTCTGCAGGCCTTTTCCAGCCGCTTGCCGGGAGGTGGCGAGCGGGCGTTGGCGGCATCCTAGCCGCCTGGACTCAAAGATGTCAAAAAAACGTGAAAAGCAGGTGCTTATAACCAAAAACACTCAGGCTTGTGGTTAATTTCATTACGCTTGGGTTGTGAGGCAGTACAAAGTTCTTATTTCTGCTTTTATTGTGGGGCTACGCGGATTAACTCGTAGGAAATGTCGCCAACCTTGGCGTCAAGACGAGAAAACCACCGCAAGCGGTGGTTTTCTGAGGTTCCAGTGGCCTGTCAGCTTCAGCGTCTGACAGGTGCCGGCTGCTGCTGGGTCAGGCAATGGATGTTGCCGCCGCCGAGCAGCAGCTCGCGGCCTGGGATCATCACCACCTCGTGGTCAGGGAACACCTTGGACAGGATGGCCCTGGCCTGCGCATCGGCCGGGTCGTCGAAACTCGGGGCGATGATGCCGCCATTGACGATCAGGAAGTTGACATAGGAGCCGGCCAGGCGCACCGATGGGTTACGCTCCTGGCTACCGGCGATCTGGTCGACTCCGGCGCACTCCTCCTCGGTGGCGTGCAAGGGGCCGGGGATCGGCATCTTGTGCACCACGAACGTCCGGCCCTTGGCATCGCGGCTGCGCTCGAGCACTTCCAGGGCTGCGTGGCAACGCGAATAGTTGGGGTCGGCTGGATCATCGGTCCATGCCAGCAGCACTTCCCCAGGGCTGACGTAGCAGCAGAAGTTGTCCACATGCCCGTCGGTTTCGTCGTTGTACAAGCCTTCCGGCAACCAGATGATGGTTTCCACCGCCAAGTAGTCGCGCAGGATCTGCTCGATCTGGGCGCGATCGAGATGCGGATTGCGATTGCGGTTGAGCAGGCATTCTTCGGTGGTGATCAGCGTGCCTTCGCCGTCGACATGGATCGAACCGCCCTCGAGCACGAAGCCTGCGGTTTCGTAGCGCTGGCAGCGCTCCATCTCCAGGATCTTGCCGGCCAGTTCCTGGTCGCGGTTCCAGGGCGCGTACAAGCCACCGTCGAAACCGCCCCAGGCGTTGAAGCCCCAATCCACGCCACGCACCTGGCCGTCGTCATTGATGACGAAGGTCGGCCCGGTATCGCGAACCCAGGCATCATCGCTGCTCATTTCCACCACGCGGATGTTCGGCACATCGAGGCGGCTGCGGGCGTTCTCGTACTGTGCCGCCGAAACCGCCACGGTGACCGGTTCGAAGCGAGCAATGGCCTTGGCCAGCGTCACGTGCGCCGCCTGCGCCGGCTTGCCGCCCAGGCGCCAGTTGTCCGGACGCTCAGGCCAGACCATCCACACCTGCGTCTGGGGCGCCCACTCGGCCGGCATGTGGAAGCCGTCGGCGCGAGGAGTCGTATCGAGAGTCTTCATGGATAACCTCTGCAAAGCCGGAAGCGCAATGCCGGCGGATGAATGGGAAACGTCCAGGCGCTTTATATCGGATAAATATCGAATTTAAAAGCAGACAAAACATTAAAAACCTATGATAAGGCGGAAAAAGCCGATACAAATCGGCTTTACGCTCATCCCAGCACTCCCACGACTGCAGCTTCAGCTTGCAGCTCGTGGCCACCCTCCTACAGCCCCTCGGACAACACCCGATCGACACTGTCGACGAAATGGTCGACGCTGGCCCGGGTCGTGCACATGGGCGGCTTGATCTTGAGGATGTTCAGGTAGTCCCCGGTCGGCTGCATGAATATTCCCAGGTCACGCAAGCGATCGCACAGGATCGCCGTCTCGGCGCTGGCAGGCTCCAGCGTCTGCCGATCGCGGACCAGCTCCAGCCCGAGGTAGAAGCCTGAGCCATGGGCAGCTGCCGCAAGCGGATGCTTGTCGACCAATGCTTGCAGGCGCGCCTTGAAATAGCGGCCGACCTCCCGGGCGTTATGCCAGAGGCCTTCCTCCTGCATCACCTCCAGCACCGCGATGCCGATGCGACAGCTGACGGGGCTGCCGCCGGCCGAAGAAAAGAAATAGCCTTCGGCTTCCAAGGCTTCGGCGATCTCGCGACGGGTGATCACCGCGCCCAGCGGCTGGCCGTTGCCCATGCCCTTGGCCATGGTAATGATGTCGGGCACCACGCCCTGCTCTTCGAACCCCCAGAACCATTCGCCGAGCCTTCCGTAGCCGACCTGCACCTCGTCGGCGATGCATATTCCACCGCGCGCCCTCACCTTGGCATAGACCTCGCGCAGGTAGCCAGGCGGCAGGGCGATGCCGCCAGCATTGCCATACACCGGCTCGCAGATGAAACCGGCCAGCTGCCGACCTTGGGCATCGAGTTGGGCCAGCTTGGCCTCCACGTCGCGCAGATAGCCTGCCGCGCTGTCGATACCGCGGTAGCGACCGCGGAAGGTATTGGGTGCCTCGACCGGATGCACCCAGTCGGGCCGGGTATCGAGCGCCTGGGGATTGTCGGCGATCGAAGTGGAAATGGCATCGGTGGCCACCGACCAGCCGTGATAGGCCTCCAGCACGCTGAGCAGGTCGCGACCGCCGCTGGCGGCCCAGGCAAGGCGGATCGCCAGGTCGTTGGCCTCGGTGCCGCTGTTGACCAGAAATACCCGGTCGAAGCCTGCCGGTGCCAGTGCCAGCAGGCGTTCGGAGAATTCGGCGATGGCTGCGTAATGGAAGCGCGAGTTGGTATTGAGCAGCGACCACTGGCGCGCCGACTCGGCGGCCATGCGGGGATGCCCGTGGCCCAGTACCGCGACGTTGTTGAGCATGTCGAGGTAGGAGCGTCCCTGCATGTCGATCAGATGGTTGCGCCAGCCGCGTTCGATGTGCGGCGGTTGGGCGTAGTAATGCTTCTGCGAGCGGGCGAAGCTGGCATCGCGGCGCGCCAGCAGGGCCTGCGCATCGAGCAGGGGCTCGGCGTCACAGTCCAGGCCGAGCAAGGCACTGGGCGATGGGCAAAGCGCCAGCCAGGCCGGGGCATGTGACGGCCTGGCGAAGAACGGTGGCTCGACCCCTTCGGCGCGGCACAGCTGCACGCGCAGCAGGCCATCGACCCAGCCCAGCCCCTGGCCCTCGAGCAAGGCTTGCCCGTGCGCCGGCGAATCCTTCAGCCCGTCCAGCCAGAGCGTCCAGCAGGAAGTGCGCAGGCAGCCGGAAAGCCCGGGGCCCTGCTGCCAGGTTCCGGCCAGCGGCGCCTGCAAGGCACTGCCAAGGGGTACCTGCAGCTCGACGCCCAGGGCGCAGGTGGCTGGCTCGTCGGGGGTGTCGACCTGTGTTTGCGAAAGCCGGTATTGCCCGTACAGGCTGCAAGCGGTGCCGCCCTCGCCTGCCTGCTCGGCCAGCACGCGCTGGTCGAAGCCGGCCTGTTCCCAGTTGCCGAACTGGGCGTGCGGTCCGACCACCCCCAGGTCGACCCTGACGACCTCTTGTCCGCTGAGCCCGGGCAGCAGCGGCAGGCATGCGCCGAAGTCCGGCACTGGCAGCTGGTGCCCGGCGGCCAGCAGGATGGCTGCCTGCATCAGCTCGAACGGCACGCTGCTGGCGACTTCGAAGATTTCCCATTCGTGATCGATGTTGTCGCGGATATAGCGATTGCCCGGATCCACGCTCAATTGCTGCGCACTGCTCAACACCAGCACTGCCGCGCGCATCACGACCAGTGGCCAGAGTGCTTGCAGCTCGGCCTCCTGCAGCGGATTCACGGCGTGATAGGCGCGCACGGCCGGCACCACTCGCAATGGATCAGCCTCGGCGTGGTGCAGCAGCGCGGCACAGGTCACCGACAGATCGGCGATGCGCCAGGTACGCGACAGGTCGCCGAAGTCTATGACGCCCTTGAGCTGCCACTGGCGCTGCTGGTCACGCTGCCAGACCGTGTTGTCGTCGCTGATGTCCAGGTGCACGGGCTGCACGGGCAGGTGCTCGCGCCATGGCAGCAGCCGATCCAGGGCCTGGCGGGTGATAGCGGCAACCTGCTGACGCCGTGGATCGTCGCCCAGGACGGGCAGGAGTTGTTCGATCAGGGCTTCGGCATGCCTCGGGTCCCATTGCAGGGTACGTTCGAGCCCCGGATGGTCGAAGCCGGCCAGGGCCTTGTCGAGTGCCGCGCACAGCCCACCGAGTTCGCCGAACAGCCGCGCCGGCATGTGTCGAAGGCGTGTCAGCGCCTGGCCTTCGAGGTAGTCCAGCAGCCGCGCATGGAGGGGCTGGCCGTCCACTTCCAGTTCCAGCAGCGCCTTCCCGCACAGCGTCGAACGTACCGCCGGCACCGGCATCCCTTGCTCGCGCAGGTGGGCCAGCGCGGCGTGCTGGGCCTGCAGCTCGAGCTGGCCGTAGCTGCCATGACAGATCTTCAGCACGTAGGTGCCCTGCTGGCTGTCCACGCGAAAGTTCAGGTCCTGCTGGCTGCCCAATGCCTGCAGCGTCGCGTCGATTCCATAATGCGTCTGCAGCAAGGCGCGCGCCTGGGCCTCGTCGATCCGTGGGGAAGGTTGGCTGGAGCGCTGGATCAGGGTGTTGACGAACATCGGTGGTCGCCCTCGGTCTATTTGCTGCCTATATCACAGGCCAGGCCCTCGCTTGGCAAGCACAAGACCGTCGGCAAGGCGCCGCGACCGCGCGAAAAGCGTTCCAGGCCGCAGCACATCCCGCGCTTGCGTATTATGATCACGGCCTACAACTCATCCTCACGTATCGACAGCAACGGAAAGGTGGCACGACACATGCGAATTCTCATTACCGGCGGAGCAGGCTTCATCGGATCGGCGCTGGTGCGTCACCTGATCGACCATACCGAGCACGAGGTGCTCAACCTGGACAAGCTGACCTACGCCGGCAACCTGGAATCGCTGAGCAGCATCGCCCTCGATACCCGCTACGAGTTCGTCCAGGCCGACATCGCCGACCAGGCGACGGTGGCGCGCACGCTGCAACGTTTCCAGCCGCAGGCCATCATGCACCTGGCCGCCGAGTCGCACGTCGACCGCTCCATCGATGGGCCATCGGCGTTCATCCAGACCAACATCGTCGGTACCTACAGCCTGCTCGAGGCCACCCGCGAGTACTGGTCGAAACTGCCGGACGACGAGCGCGCGGCGTTCCGCTTCCACCATATTTCGACCGATGAGGTCTATGGCGACCTGCACGGGGTCGATGACCTGTTCACCGAAACCACGCCGTATGCGCCCAGCTCACCGTACTCGGCGAGCAAGGCGGCCTCGGACCACCTGGTGCGTGCCTGGCATCGCACCTACGGGCTGCCGGTGCTGATCACCAACTGCTCGAACAACTATGGCCCGTTCCATTTCCCCGAGAAGCTCATTCCGCTGGTCATCCTCAACGCCCTCGAGGGCAAGCCGCTGCCGGTCTACGGCGACGGCCTGCAAGTACGCGACTGGCTGTTCGTCGAGGATCATGCCAGGGCACTGCTCAAGGTGGTCAGCGAAGGCCAGGTCGGCGAAACCTACAACATCGGCGGGCATAACGAACAGAAGAACATCGACGTGGTGCGTGGCATCTGCGCCCTGCTCGAGGAGCTGGCGCCCCAGCGCCCGGCCGGCCTGGCCCGCTACGCCGACCTGATCACCTTCGTCAAGGACCGCCCCGGCCATGACCTGCGCTATGCCATCGATGCCGGCAAGATCGAGCGCGAACTGGGCTGGGTACCGCAGGAGACCTTCGAGAGCGGCCTGCGCAAGACCGTGCAGTGGTACCTGGACAACCTGGAGTGGTGCCGCCATGTGCAGGACGGCAGCTACCAGCGCGAACGCCTGGGCAACAGCGATCCCAAGGACCTGATCGCATGACCAAGGGTATCGTCCTGGCCGGCGGCTCCGGCACGCGCCTGCATCCGATCACCTTGGGCGTTTCCAAGCAACTGCTGCCGGTCTATGACAAGCCGATGATCTACTACCCGATCTCGGTGTTGATGCTTGCGGGCATCCGCGAGATCCTCGTCATCTCCACGCCCCAGGACTTGCCGCAGTATCGCCAGCTGCTCGGCGACGGCAGCCAGTTCGGCGTACGGTTCAGCTACGCCGAGCAGCCCTCGCCCGATGGGCTGGCGCAGGCGTTCCTGATCGGCGAGGCGTTCATCGGCCAGGACCCGGTCTGCCTGATCCTTGGCGACAACATCTTCCATGGCCAGGGCTTCACCGAGCAGCTGCGCCGCGCCGTGGGCCAGCCCGACGGCGCGACCGTGTTCGGCTACTGGGTCAGGGACCCGGAGCGTTTCGGTGTCGTCGAGTACGACGGCCACGGCCGGGCCCTGTCGATCGAGGAAAAGCCGCGAGCCCCCAAGTCCAGCTATGCGGTGACCGGCCTATACTTCTACGACAACGACGTCATGAACATTGCCCGGCACATCGCGCCATCGCCGCGCGGCGAGCTGGAAATCACCGACGTCAACAATGCCTACCTCAAGCAGGGCAAGCTACGGGTCGAGCGTTTCGGCCGTGGTTTCGCCTGGCTCGATACCGGCACCCATGACAGCCTGCTGGAAGCCTCCCAGTACGTGCAGACCATCGAGCACCGACAGGGCCTGAAAGTCGCCTGTCTCGAGGAAATCGCCTACGAGCAGGGATGGATTTCGACCACACAATTGCTGGAGCGAGCCAGGCTGTTCGGCAAGACCGGCTATGGCCAGTACCTGGCAGCCCTGGCCAAGGAGCCCTCATGACCACAAGCGCACCGCTCGACATCCTGATCATCGGCCGCAATGGCCAGCTCGCCCAGGCGCTGACCCGACACCTGCACGGTCACCGCCTGCAGGTGCTGGGACGCGCCGATTTCGACCTGGCACGCAGCGAAACCATCGGCGACCGGCTCCGGCAACTGGCTCCCCAGCTGATCATCAACGCAGCGGCCTATACCGCCGTGGACCAAGCCGAAAGCGAGCGCGCGCTGGCCTTCGCGGTCAATGCCGAGGGCCCGGGAGTGCTGGCCCAGGTCGCCGCGGAGCTGGACGTTCCGCTGATCCACTATTCGACCGACTACGTCTTCGATGGCGACAAGAAGACCCCTTACACCGAGGACGACACACCCAACCCGCTAGGCGTCTATGGCGAAAGCAAGCTGGCCGGCGAACAGGCGGTGGCCAGTGCTGGGGGGCGCCACCTGATCCTGCGCACCAGCTGGGTCTACTCGCTCGAAGGGCGCAACTTCCTGCTGACCATGCAGCGCTTGCTGCAAGAGAAGCCCGAAGTGCGCGTGGTGAACGACCAGATCGGCGCGCCGACCTCGGCCGATACCATCGCCGCCAGCAGCGCCGCGCTGATTCGTCGCTGGCAGGCCGGAGAGGCCGGCGACTGGGGGCTCTACCACCTGGCGGCGCAAGGCGAGACATCCTGGTTCGGCTTTGCCCAGGCCATCGCCGAACAGCTCGAGGCGCGCGGCCTGCCCTGCGCACGGGTGGTACCGATTCCGGCCAGCGAGTACCCGACGCCTGCCCGGCGCCCGCACAACTCGCGCCTGGACTGCAGCCGCCTGGCCGAGCGCTGGCAGGTCAGCCAGCCGCACTGGCAACAGGCGCTGATCGACTGCCTGAAGTAGCGCATAATTGCGTCAGGCCCTCCTGACGCAAGCGAGCGATGATCCCGACTTCCGTACCCCCGCGACGCCCACGCTGGCGCAGCCTGGCGCTGCTGGCCTTGTGCCTGGCGCCCTTGCTCTGGCCGCTGCATCACCTGGCCGAACGCTACTACCAGGACGAACTGGCCTCGCAGAACCGCCAGACCCTCGACCTGTACGTCGCTAACCTGCTCGGCACCCTGCACCGCTACGAGACCTTGCCGCAGATCCTCGGCGAGCTGCCTGCCCTGCGCACGGTGCTGGCCGACCCGTTGAAGCTGGAGGCCGTGACCAACGCCAATCGCCGGCTCAAGGACATCGTCGAGCAGACTGGTGCCGAAGTCATGTACCTGATGGACACGAAGGGCAATACCCTGGCCGCCTCCAACTGGGACAAGCACGACAGCTTCGTCGGGCGCAACTTCGCCTTCCGCCCGTACTTCAGCGAAGCCATGCAAGGCCGCCTGGGACGTTTCTTCGGCCAGGGCACGACGTCGGCCAAGCGCGGTTATTTCTTCGCCGCCGCCGTTCGCGATGGCGAACAAGCGATCGGCGTGCTGGTGGTCAAGGTCGACCTGGACCATACCGAAACCCTCTGGGGCCATACCCCCGAACAACTGCTGCTGACCGACCACAATGGCGTGGTGGTGCTGACCTCGCGCCCGGACTGGCGTTTTCGCGCCACCCGGCCACTGAGCGATGCCGAGCGTGAAGCGGTGATCGCCATCCAGCCGTATCCGACCCAGCTGCCGCAGCCGCTCAGCCTCGACCGTAGCGCCTGGCTGATCCAGAGCGAGTCGATCGAGGAAACCGGCTGGAACGTCAGCATTCTCGCGCCGCGTACCCTGGTCGACCGTTCGGTGCAGACGGTCATGGCCATCGGTGCCGGAGCGCTGCTGGTCCTGATGCTGCTGCTCGGCCTGGCCATGCAGCGGCGTCGCCATTACATCGACCGTATCGACTTCGAGGCCCGTGGGCGGCAGGAGCTGGAAAAGCGGGTCATGGCACGTACCGCCGACCTCGAGGGCCTGAACCAGCGCCTGAAGACCGAAGTGCTCGAACGCGAGCAGGCCCAGCAGGACCTGGTCCGTGCCCAGGACGAACTGGTCCAGGCCGGCAAGTTGTCGGTGCTCGGAACCATGTCGGCAAGCATCAGCCATGAGCTGAACCAGCCCCTGGCAGCCATTCGCAGCTATGCGGAGAACGCCGAGATCCTGCTCGATCACCAGCGCACCGAGGATGCGCGCAGCAACCTCAAGCTGATCGGCGAGCTGACCGGGCGCATGGCTTCGATCATCGCCCACCTGCGCGCCTTCGCCCGGCGCGACCGCCATGCCCCGGAAAGCGTGGCCCTGCAACCGGCCCTGGACGATGCGCTGGCCTTGCTGGCCAAGCGTCGCCGGGCGATGGCGGTGGAGCTGATTCGTGACCTGCCGGATGCCACGCTGTGGGTCCAGGCGGGCGAGACTCGCTTGCGCCAGGTCCTTGGCAACCTGCTGGCCAATGCGCTCGATGCGCTGACCGAGAAGGCCAATCCGCGTCGGCTATGGCTGAGTGCCGAAAAGCGCGATGGCTACGTCTACCTGTACATTCGCGACAATGGCCCGGGCTTCACCCGCCAGGCGCTGGAACAGGCCAAGGAGCCGTTCTTCACCACCAAGACGCGGACCCAGGGCCTGGGGCTGGGCCTGGCCATCTGCGAAAGCCTGATGCGGACCCTGGGCGCCGAACTGCTGCTGGCCAACCACCCGGAAGGTGGCGCGCTGCTGACCTTGCACCTGCGGGTAGCCAAGCCTGGCGCCAACCTGCAACCTTCGGAGGACTCTTCGGCATGACGTCCGATTCCCTGATCGACAGCCACCTCCAGGTGATCCTGATCGATGACGACCCGCACCTGCGCCAGGCCTTGAGCCAGACCCTGGACCTGGCTGGCCTGAAAGTGATCGCCCTGGCCGATGCCCAGGGCCTGGCCGAGCGCATCGAGACGGACTGGCCGGGCGTGGTGGTCAGCGACATCCGCATGCCGGGCATGGATGGGCTGCAACTGCTCGAGCGTCTGCAGGCGCGTGACCGGGAGCTGCCGGTACTGTTGATCACCGGTCACGGCGACGTGCCCCTGGCGGTGCAGGCCATGCGTGCCGGCGCCTACGACTTTCTCGAGAAACCCTTCGCCAGCGATGCGCTGCTCGACAGCGTCAGGCGTGCCCTGGCCGTACGCCGCCTGGTGCTGGACAACCGCAGCCTGCGCATGGCCTTGAGCGATCGTCAGCAACTGGCTACCCGGCTGCTCGGGCAGTCGCCGGCCATGCAGCGCCTGCGCGAGCAGATCGGCGCGCTGGCCGGTACCCGCGCCGATGTGCTGATCCTCGGCGAGACCGGTGCCGGCAAGGAAGTGGTGGCGCGCGCCCTGCATGACCTGTCCAGCCGCCGTGACGGCCCATTCGTGGCGATCAACGCTGGCGCGCTGGCCGAATCGGTGGTCGAGAGCGAGCTGTTCGGCCATGAGCCTGGCGCCTTTACCGGCGCGCAGAAGCGCCGCATCGGCAAGTTCGAGTTCGCCAACGGCGGCACGCTGTTTCTCGACGAAATCGAAAGCATGAGCCTGGACGTGCAGGTCAAGCTGCTGCGCCTGCTGCAGGAACGGGTGGTCGAGCGCCTGGGCGGCAACCAGCTGATCCCGCTGGACATCCGGGTCATCGCGGCCACCAAGGAAGATCTGCGCCAGGCCGCCGACGAGGGCCGTTTCCGCGCCGACCTGTACTACCGGCTGAACGTCGCCCCGCTGCGCATCCCGGCTTTGCGCGAGCGCGGCGACGATATCCTGGTGCTGTTCCAGCATTTCGTCGACGCCGCCAGCCAACGCCATGGCCTGGCGCCGCACAGCCTGCAGCCGGCTCAGCGCGCGATGCTGCTGCGGCACGACTGGCCAGGCAACGTGCGCGAACTGCAAAATGCCGCCGAACGCTTTGCCCTGGGCCTGGAACTGGCCCTCGATGGCCACGCGCCTGTCGAAGCCCTGCTATCGCCACCTCCTGCATCGGCCGCCAGCCTCAGCGAACAGGTCGAGCAGTTCGAGCGTTCGCTGATCACCGCCGAAATGCAACAGGCTCATACATCGATACGCAGCCTCGCCGAGGCCTTGGGCATTCCCCGCAAGACGTTGCATGACAAGTTGCGCAAGCACGGGCTGAGCTTTGCCGACAGCACCGGCGCACAGGACGACCAAGAGGACAACCGGCCGTGAACGGCTCCGCTCGACACCTTCAGGAAATACTGCACAGCGATATCCCATTGACCCGCGACATGGGGCTCGAAGTGCTCGACTGGCAGGATCATCGGCTGCGATTGCAGCTACCGCTGGCAGCCAACGTCAACCACAAGAGCACCATGTTCGGCGGCAGCCTGTATTGCGCCGCCGTGCTGGTCGGCTGGGGCTGGCTGCACCTGCGCCTGCGCGAAGCCGGCATCGAGGATGGGCACATCGTCATCCAGGAAAGCCGGATCAGTTATCCGCTACCGGTCACCGGCGCGGCGATCGCGCGCTGCCAAGCACCCGACGCGCAGGAGTGGGCGCGCTTCGTGAAGCTCTACCAGCGGCGCGGCCGTGCCCGTCTGACCCTCGACACCGTGGTCAGCAACGCCGATAGCGAGGCGCCCGCCGTGACCTTCAGCGGGCACTACGTGCTACACCGCTGAGGCCAGGTCGAGCAGGCCCTGGCGCCAGGCGGCGCCACGCGGCAAGGCCAGGAAATGCTCGTTGAGCAAGGAGTCGCGTGGCTGATAGCACAGCGCCTGGCCATCCAGCGTGAGCACCTCGCCACCCGCGCCTTCCAGCACCCCCTGGGCCGCGGCGGTATCCCACTGCGACGTCGGCGCCAGTCGTGGATAGCAGTCCGCGGCACCTTCGGCCAGCAGGCAGAACTTCAACGAGCTGCCGATGTTGGCCAGCAACGGTTCCCCGAGCCTGGCGCCAAGCCCTGCCAACAGCGCTTGCTGCCGTGGGCTGGAATGGCGACGACTGGCGACCACGGTGAAGCGCTCGCCCTCGGGCGGTCGCGTACGGACCTGGATCGGCCGCGCCGCGGCATTGCCATCGCTACGCCAGGCCCCCAGCGCCCGGCCACCGTAATAGCAGCGCCCGTTCACCGGTATCGCCACCACGCCGAAGACCACCTGCCCCTGCTCGACCAAGGCGATGTTGACGGTGAACTCCTCGCTGCCGGCGATGAACTCCTTGGTACCGTCCAGTGGATCGACCAGCCACCAGCGCTGCCATTGCCGACGCCGCTCCACGGGGATGTCGCAATCTTCCTCGGAAAGCACCGGTATCTGCGGCGCCAACGCCTGCAAGCCCTGCACGATCACCTGATGGGCAGCCAGGTCGGCAGCCGTCACCGGCGAATCGTCGGCCTTGGTCGTCACGGCCACGTCAGCCCGCCAGAACGGCAAGATCGCCTCGCCGGCACGACGCGCCAGGCGGACCACTTCATGCATCAGTCGCGGGTCGTTCAGCATTCGAGCAAGCCTCGCTGGGACAGCAGGTCACGGGCCAGGTAGAGCGCCGCCAGGGCGCGGCCCTCGGAAAACTGCGGGTGCATCGCCAAGGCCGACAGCTCGCGCAGGTTGACCTTGTCGACCCGCATCGGCTCCGGTTCGTCGCCCTCCAGGCGCTCCTCGTACAAGTCGGTGGCCAATACCACCTGGATCTTCTGGCTCATGTAGCCGGGCGACAGCGACAGTTCGGTGAGATGCTCGAGCTGGCGGGCGCCGAAGCCTGCTTCTTCCTTGAGTTCGCGATTGGCGGCGGCCAGCACGTCTTCGCCGGGCTCGATCAGCCCCTTGGGCAGCGACAGTTCGTACGCTTCGGTACCGCCACAGTACTCCTCGACCAGCACCGCATGCTCGGCATCGAGCATGGCCACGATCATCACCGCGCCATGGCCGTGGCCGCTGCCGGCCAGGCGCTCGTAGGTCCGCTCGGTGCCATTGGCAAAACGCAGCTGGACGGCTTCGACTCGGAACAGGCGACTGCTGGCGACGATCTCGCGGGCGAGGACAGTGGGTTTCTGGCGCATGGGACAGCTCCTTGGCGTGAACGGGTTACTATACCGTGGCTTTCCGACCGATCGAGAATTTCCAATGTCCATGCTCAACTGGCCCGCCATCGATACCGTCCTGCTGGACATGGATGGCACCTTGCTCGACCTGCACTACGACAACCGCTTCTGGCTCGAACACCTGCCGGCGCGCTACGCCGAGCTGCACGGGGTGAGCCGGGCCTTGGCCGAGATGGAGCTGCAACCGTTGTTCGAACGCAATGCCGGGACGCTCAACTGGTACTGCCTGGACTTCTGGAGCCGTGAGCTGAAGCTGCCGATCCGCGAACTGAAGCGGGAAATCGCCGATCTGATCGCCCTGCGCCCCGATGCCGACGTGTTTCTCTCGGCCATCCGCCGGGCCGGCAAGCGCGTGATCCTGATCACCAATGCGCATCGCGACTCGCTATCGCTGAAGCTCGAGCGGGTGGAACTGGCGCCGTATTTCGAACGACTGATCAGCTCGCATGACTATGGGTTTCCCAAGGAGGATGCGCAGTTCTGGGATGCCCTGCAGGCCGATATCGGTTTCGATCCGGCACGCAGCCTGTTCATCGACGATACCTTGGCGATCCTGCGCAGCGCCAGGCGCTTTGGCGTAGGTCACTTGCTCGCGGTACGCCAGCCGGACAGCCGTGGCGGGCCACGCGACACGCAAGAGTTCGCGGCAGTGGAGGATTACCAGGCACTGCTCGAAGGCTTGTGAGCGTTGCGCTCGAGCGATGATGGCGCCCTGGTCGCCGCGGCCAGGTCCGCCCTGTCGCTGCGCGCTCGATCAGCGATCGAGCGCGCTCCGCGCCTTACTCTGGAATGCGCAGGACCTGGCCCGGATAGATCTTGTCCGGGTGCGAAAGCATCGGCTTGTTGGCTTCGAAGATCTTCTGGTACTTGTTGGCGTCGCCGTATTCCTTCTTGGCGATGGCGCTCAGGGTGTCGCCCTTTTCCACGGTGACGAAGCGGGCAGGCTTGGCTACCGGGCCGGTGACGGTGATCTGGTCATCGACAGTGGCCACGCCTTCGATGTTGCCCGCGGCCAGGACGATCTTTTCCTTCTCTTCCTGGCTGGCCACTTCACCCTTGAGCACCACCTTGTCGCCTTCGACCGTGGCCGTGATGTTGGGGTTGCCCAGGCCCACGGTCTCGACGTGCTTCTTGAGCTGCTCTTCGGCATTGGCATTGCCAGGGGTGAGCAGATCGATCAGTTTTTCTCCGGCGTGTTTCACGAAGCTGAACAAGCTCATTGCTTTCTCCTTGGTGAGGTCCTTCGAAAATAGGTCTGGCTTTTCCGAAAAGTGCCTGTGCCACGATCATGCTGCGTCGAAAACCGCGTTACGCGCGTGTTTTCGCCTTGCCTGATCGCTGCACGGCGGCTCTCCTCCAAACCCTAGAACAGGCATTACCGACCTGCCCAGCGGGGCTGATCGACCGTTTCTATCACTGTATCGACCCAAGCGATTAGACGGAGTTCATCCGCAAGCCTAGGCTAAGGTCGTGAGCAAAGCCGCCGGTAACCCGCCTTGATGAACAGCAAACCTCCGGTCTGCGCGGCATCCATGTCCTCGTCCCTGCCTGCCGCCAGTACTACGTACGATTACCTTCAGCTCGATGACAGCCTGGCCTGCGACACGCCGCTGGCCGAGGAAGTGGCCCTGGCCATCGTCTACAACGGCCTGAACCAGGCAGTCATGCTGGTCAGCCCGACCGACCTGGAAGACTTCGTCGTCGGTTTCAGCATTGGCAGCGGCATCATCGCCAGCACCGCCGAGCTGTATGACGTGAAGATTTCCGGCAGCGGCTCGGCGCTGTATGCCGATCTTGAGATCTCCAGCCGCGCATTCTGGAACCTGAAGGACCAGCGGCGACAGCTGGCCGGCACCAGCGGCTGCGGCTTGTGTGGCGTCGAAGCGCTGGAGCAAGCTCTGCCCGACCTGGCCACCCTGCCCGGCGCGCCATTGCCGCCAGCCAGCTGGCTGACCGGGTTGCGCCAGCGCATCGATCGCTTCCAGCCCTTGGGCCAGCATTGCGGCGCCGTTCATGCGGCGCTGTTCATGGATCGGCATGGCGAGCTGTTGCTCGGCCGCGAGGACATAGGACGCCACAACGCCCTGGACAAGCTGATCGGCGCCCTGCTGCGCCAGCGGATCGATACCGAAGGCGGCCTGGCGATCGTGACCAGCCGCTGCAGCCTGGAACTGATCCAGAAAGTCCTGCGCGCCAGGATCCAGACCCTGGTCAGCCTTTCCGCACCGACCGGCCTGGCCTTGCAATGGGCGCGCCGACACAACCTCAACCTCATCCACCTGCCCAAACACAGTGCACCGCGGGTGTTCAGCCCCGCGGCGGAGGCGTGATAGCCGTGAGTACCTACCAGCAACTTCCGCAAAGCAAGTCCAATCCGCGCTACAAGCCCTACCATGGCCCTGCCGGGGGCTGGGGTGCGCTGCGCAGCGTGGCCAAGGCCTGGGTCGGCAGCGACAATGCCCTGAAGAACATCCGCGCCTTGCTCAAGACCAACCAGAACGGCGGCTTCGACTGCCCTGGCTGCGCCTGGGGCGACTCGCCCGAAAGCGGCATGGTGAAGTTCTGCGAGAACGGCGCCAAGGCGGTCAACTGGGAAGCGACCAAACGGCGCGTCGATGCGGCCTTCTTTGCCCGACACAGCGTCAGCGCGCTGCTCGAGCAGAGCGACTATTGGCTCGAGTATCAAGGCCGGCTGACCGACCCGATGGTCTACGACCCGGCCAGCGACCGTTACCAGCCGATCGACTGGGACAGCGCCTTCGCCTTGATCGCCCGTCATCTCAAGGGGCTTTCCAGCCCTGACCAGGCCGAGTTCTATACCTCCGGTCGGGCCAGCAACGAAGCGGCCTTCCTCTACCAGCTGTTCGTGCGCGCCTACGGGACCAACAACTTCCCCGACTGCTCGAACATGTGCCACGAAGCCAGCGGCGTGGCACTGGGCCAGAGCGTGGGGGTAGGCAAAGGCACGGTGACCTTCGATGATTTCGAGCACGCCGATGCGATCTTCGTCTGGGGCCAGAACCCTGGCACCAACCATCCGCGCATGCTCGATCCGCTGCGCGAGGCGGTCAAGCGTGGCGCCCAGGTAGTCTGCATCAACCCACTCAAGGAGCGCGGCCTGGAACGCTTCCAGCATCCGCAGAACCCGCTCGAGATGCTCACCAACAGCGACCGGCCGACCAACACCGCCTATTTCCGCCCGGCGCTGGGCGGCGACATGGCGCTGCTGCGCGGCATGGCCAAGTTCATGCTGCAATGGGAACGCGAGGCCCAGGCCAAGGGCGAGGCGGCCGTGTTCGACCATGCCTTCATCGCCGAACACGGCCATGGCATCGCCGAATACCTGGAGGTGGTCGATGCCACGTCCTGGGAGCAGATCCAGGCCCAGTCCGGCTTGCCGCTGGACGACATCGAGCATGCCGCGCGCATGTATTGCAAAGGCAAGCGCGTGATCATGTGCTGGGCCATGGGCATCACCCAGCATCGCCACTCGGTGCCGACCATCCAGGAAATCGTCAACGTCATGCTGCTGCGTGGCAACATCGGCCTGCCCGGTGCCGGCCTGTGCCCGGTACGCGGCCACAGCAACGTGCAAGGCGACCGCACCATGGGGATCAACGAGCGGCCACCGGCGTTCCTGCTCGATGCCCTCGAGAAGCGCTTCGGCTTTCAGGTGCCGCGCCACAACGGCCACAACACGGTCGAGGCGATCCAGGCCATGCTCGACGGGCGTGCCAAGGTCTTCATCGGCCTGGGCGGCAATTTCGCCCAGGCTACGCCAGACACCCAACGCACCGCTCAGGCGCTGCGCAACTGCGACCTGACCGTGCACATCAGCACCAAGCTCAACCGCAGCCACCTGGTGCATGGCAAGCAAGCGCTGATCCTGCCTTGCCTGGGCCGCACCGACATCGACCAGCAGGCCGAAGGTCCGCAGGCCGTGACGGTGGAAGACTCCTTCAGCATGGTGCATGCCTCCAACGGCCAGCTGCGTCCGCTGTCGAAGCACATGCGCTCGGAGCCGGCGGTGGTCGCTGGCATCGCCGCCGCGACCCTGGGCAAGCATCCGGTCGACTGGGAATGGCTGGTGGCCGACTATGCGCGCATTCGCGAGCTGATCGGCGATACCATCCCAGGCTTCGCCGGCTTCAACCAGCGCCTGCTCGAGCCAGGCGGGTTCTACCTGGGCAACAGCGCCGGATCTCGGCAGTGGAAGACGGCCAGCGGCCGGGCCAACTTCAAGGCCAACCTGTTGCCTGATACCTTGCTCGATGAGCGGGTACGCGCCAGTGGCCAGGTGCCGGACCTGATCCTGCAGTCGATGCGCTCGCACGACCAGTACAACACCACCATCTATGGCCTGGACGACCGCTACCGGGGTGTCAGGGGGCAGCGCGACGTGATCTTCGCCAACGAGGCGGACATCATCCGCCTGGGCTTGCAGCCAGGTCAGAAAGTCGACATCGTCTCGCTCTGGGGCGATACGCACGAACGACGGGTCAATGGCTTCACCTTGCTGGCCTTCGATATCCCGGCCGGCCAGGCGGCGGCCTACTACCCTGAAGTGAACCCACTGGTGCCCTTGGAAAGTATCGGCGATGGCAGCCACACACCAACTTCCAAGTTCATTGCCATCAAGCTGGAGGCCGCACGCGAAACGGCACGGATCCTCTGAGACGAGCGCTGCGAAACAATGAAAAAGCCCCGGCCTGAATGACCGGGGCTTTTTCTTCCAAGTAGCTTGAGACCGCAGGAAAAGTTTAAAGTTTCAGAGGCAAAACAATAAGTTAATAAAATGTGAAGCACCCGTGTCAATCGTCGGATTTCTATTGCAATAACAGTTTTGCAACTTCACATTCGCCTCGTCATTATTCTGAGGCTCTCTCGATGAAGAAGTACTCCTCGATCGTCCTGTTGTCCTTCAGCCTGCTCAGCGGCGTCGCCATGGCCGGTGGCACCACCGAGGCCGGTATTGGTGGCGCACTGGGTGGAGTGCTGGGCTCGGTCGTCGGCCAGTCCATCGGTGGCAGCACGGGTTCGGCGATTGGCGCCGGCCTTGGCGGTGCCGCTGGCAGTGCCGTAGGTGCCGACAAGCGCCAGCGTGGCGAAGCGGCCATTGGTGGCGCGCTGGGCGCCGCTGGCGGCAACGTGGTCGGCCGTAGCCTGGGTGGCAGCACGGGCAGCCTGATCGGCGCGGCAGCCGGCGGTGGCGCCGGTGGCGCACTGGGCAACTACATGGGCAACAAGGCCGACCAGGATGATCGTCGTGATCGTCGTGGCTACGACAACCGCCGCCATGATCGTGGCCATCACTACGGGCATCGCAAGCACAAGCGGCATTGGAAGCATCGCTGAAGCCGCTGGGCCAACGCCCATGGTGCAGCGCCCATCGAGGCACGCCCGCGCCTGGCCAGCGTCACGCCGAGCCGAGGCCAGCCGGTTCGGTCAGCGTTCAGCCAGCCGGCGGTTGCCCAGGGTCAGCGCACCCAAGGCCGCTTCCAGCTGAGGAGGAAGCGGCATCGGCGCGCCGCCGTGGCGCTCCACGAAGACCTGTACCACCCTGCCGGCCGCGCAGGGCTGCTGTTCGCCCAGCCGGAACAGCATCAGTTGATATTCCACCGTGCTGCCGGCGGCGCGCATGACCCCCAACCCGACTTCCAGCTGGTCGGGAAAGCTCGGCAGCGCCAGGAAGTCTGCCGCCGAGCTGATCACATAGGCCGCCAGCTCCCCCTCGCGCAAGTCCAGGCCAACCTGCTGGAGCAGGAATGCCTGGATCGCCGTTTCGAAATACCCATGGATCGTGGCGCCAGTGATGAGACCATTGACGTCATTGTCCTGGTAGCGACTGAAGACGGGGTGGAAATGCCGGAAGTCCGAGCGCTTGGGAGATTCGATCATGGGCACCTGCTGGCGTGGCGACGTGAACGCCAACCTTAGCAGGCCATGGCTTGCGACACACCCCGCTTGTCCCTGGCGGCCACCGTGGCGGTGGCCAGGCGCCCGAAAGAAAAAGCCGCCCCGGGGGGCGGCTCTTCGATGCAGGGCAGGCAGCTTACAGCTGTGGGCCTGCGGCCTTGATGGCCTCGGAGACGTCGAACTTCTTGAAGTTCTCGATGAACAGCTTGGCCAGGCCCTTGGCGGCCTCGTCGTAGGCAGCCGAGTCAGCCCAGGTGTTGCGCGGGTTGAGCAGCACGGTCTCGACGCCCGGCACGGCCTTGGGCACGTCCAGGTTGATGATGTCCAGGTGCTCGGTCTCGGCACCGACCAGGGCACCGCTCTGGATGGCAGCGATCACCGCTCGGGTGGTCGGGATGTTGAAGCGCTTGCCGACGCCATAGCCGCCGCCGGTCCAGCCGGTGTTGACCAGATAGACCTTGGAGCCGAAGGCATTGATGCGCTTGATCAGCAGCTCGGCGTACTCGCCGGCCGGACGCGGGAAGAACGGTGCGCCGAAGCAGGTGGAGAAGGTCGACTTGATGCCGCCGCCCGAACCCATTTCGGTGGAACCGACCAGCGCGGTGTAACCCGACAGGAAGTGATAGGCCGCCTGCTCGTTGTTCAGGATCGACACCGGTGGCAGTACGCCAGTCAGGTCGCAGGTCAGGAAGATGACCGCGTTCGGCTCGCCGCCCAGGTTGGCCTCGGAGCGCTTGGCAACGTGCTCCAGCGGATAGGCGGCGCGGCTGTTCTGGGTCAGGCTGACGTCGGCGTAGTCGGCCTTCTTGGCCTCGTCGATGATGACGTTTTCCAGCACCGCGCCGTGCTTGATGGCTTTCCAGATGACCGGCTCGTTCTTTTCCGACAGGTCGATGCACTTGGCGTAGCAGCCGCCTTCCATATTGAACACCACACCCTCGCCCCAGCCGTGCTCGTCGTCGCCGATCAGGTAGCGGCTTTCGTCAGCGGAGAGGGTGGTCTTGCCGGTGCCGGACAGGCCGAAGAACAGGGTCACGTCGCCGTCTTCACCGATGTTGGCGGCGCAGTGCATCGGCAGCACGTCGGCGGCCGGCAGCAGGAAGTTCTGCACCGAGAACATGGCCTTCTTCATTTCGCCGGCGTAGCGCATGCCGGCGATGAGGACCTTCTTCTGGGCGAAGTTGATGATGACGCAGCCGTCGGAATTGGTGCCGTCACGCTCGGGCACGCATTCGAAGTTGGCGACGTTGAGGATCTGCCACTCGTCGCGGCCGGCCGGGTTGTACTGCGCCGGATTGATGAACAGGCAACGGCCGAACAGGTTCTGCCAGGCGGTCTGGGTGGTCATCTTGACCGGCAGGTAGTGCGCCTCGGCCGCCCCTACGTGAACGTAGGACACGAAGTGATCCTGGGCGTTGTTGAACGCCTCGACGCGGTCCCACAGGGCATCGAACTTGTCGGCCGGGAACTTGCGGTTGATCGGACCCCAGGCGATCGCCTCGGTGGTGCTGGGTTCGTCGACGATGAACCGGTCGGCTGGCGAACGACCGGTGCGGTGACCGGTTTTCACGACCAGCGCACCCGTATCGGCCAACTCCCCTTCACCGCGGGACAGCGCTTCTTGTACCAGCTCATCGACAGGCAGGTCGGTATACACGGTGTTGTTGGCTTGCGTCATGAGATAACCCCATCTGGCCTGCGGCCGAGTGCTCCAAACGTTTTGTAGTTGTCTTTTCCAAACTACTACAGCGAAAAAAGTGCCCGGATTATGCCAGAAACGCCCAAAAAAAGTAGGCCCCTCCTGTCAGAACAGCGGGTTAGCGCGGTTCTGCAGGAAAAATCCCTTTAATGAAACGATTCAGTGACGGGTTTCTGACGGAGCGTCGGTCCCGCCGCCGGCGAACAGCTGGGCAATATCGTTCGCATCGAACAGGTAGCGCTCGTTGCAGAACTGGCAATCGACTTCGATCTGCCCACCCATTTCCTCGACCAGGGCAAGCGCGTCCGCCTCGCCCAGGCTCACCAGCGCATTGCCGGAACGCTCACGCGAGCAGCTGCAGCGAAAGCGCAGGGGATGGTTGTCGAACAGACGCACCGCTTCGTCATGGTACAGGCGATGCAGCAGCGTTTGGTTGTCGAGCGTGAGCATTTCCTGGCTGGACAGCGTGCCGGCCAAGGTAGTGACGTGCTGCCAGCTGCCGGCGCGCTCTTCCTCGTCGCGCTCGCGATCGGCCGGCAACTGCTGCAGTAGCAAGCCACGCGCCTGTTGCCCATCGGCCTCCAGCCAGAAGCGTGTATTGACCTGCTGCGACTGAACGAAATAATTGGTGAAGCACTCCGACAGATCGGCGCCATGCAGGTCGACGATGCCCTGGTAGCGCTGTCCCTTGACCGGGTCGATGGTCAGCGCCAGGGCGCCGTCGGGCATCATCTGCTCCAGGGTCGCGTCATCCTCGATCGCCTCGGCCTGGTAACGGGCCATGCCGCGGATATCACGACCGCTCGAGCATTCGACCATCAGCAGCGGGACCGGCCCATCGGAACGCGCCTGCAGGACCATCAGCCCGTCGAACTTGAGCGCACCGACCAGCAGCGAAGCGGCTGCCATCAGTTCGCCGAGCAGCAGGGCCACCGGCCGCGGATACGGATGGCGAGCCAGCACTTCGGCATAGCTGTGATCGAGTTGCACCCACTCGCCGCGAATGTCGCGGTCGTCGAAGATGAAACGTTGGGTGAAATCGGTTTCAGGCGAATCGTGCATGAGTTCCAGCTATCTTGGATGATGACAAAATGATTACAGCTCGATGGAAGAGCCCGTTACGGCATCCATGAAGCTTTTATTCCTACTCGTTTACAGAGGTATCTTATGAACAATCGGCCGCTGTTCCAAGCCAGGTGGGCTTGGGGGCCTCTGGCAGCCTGTACGTTGCTGCCCATCGCACTACTGTGTTTCTGGTTATGGCCGCTTGGCCAGGCTTTATGCATGGCATTCGACGAATGGTTGTTCCATGCCCTCAATGCGCCCCTGGCGGACAACACGGCCTGGCGCTACATCTGGACCGTCGGCAGCCTGCGCCCCTTCGACATCGTGGTCGGCCTGATCCTGCTGACCTTGCTGATCCGCGGCGACTGGGTGTTCAAGGCCTGCCAGGTCCGCGAGGCGTTCTTCGGCTTTCTCGTCACGCTGATCCTGCTGGTGGTGATCCGCGCGCTGTTCTCGAAATGGACCGATGCCATGGGCTGGCAGCACGATAGCCCGTCGATGTACTTTTCCGATGCCATCCACCTGAGCGACTTCTATCCAAACCTCGAGGCGCGCTGGGAGCTCAAGGACCGCTCCAGCCAGAGCTTCCCGGGCGACCATGCCTCGGTGCTGCTGATCTGGGCGCTGTTCATGAGCCTGTTCAGCCGGCGCCTGGTCCAGTACCTGGTGGTCTGGGCCCTGGCGCTGCTGTTCATGCTGCCACGCCTGGTCGCCGGCGCGCACTGGGGTCAGGATGACTATATTGGCGGCCTGCTGATGGCGATCCTGGCGTTGGGCTGGAGTTGCCATACGCCGCTGGCCGCCAAATCCAGCGCGGCGCTGCTGCGCTGGACCTCGCCACTGTTCGCGCTGCTCGCGCGCCTGCCGGTGGTGGGCCGCCTGGCCCTGGTGCGGGCGGCCGGCTAGCGGCGCCACCTACTCGGACAGCGGGCAGCTTCACTCATGGCTGCCCTGCAGCTGATGGATCTGCCGGCGCTGCTTCTTGGTCGGTCGGCCTTCGGTGGTGACACCCAGGGCACCGGCCTTGCGCAGTTCGGCAGCCTTCTGCCGACGCAGGATGCTGTCTGCGGTCTCTTCGTACAGCGTCTGGGCTTCGGGCGCGCCACGACGCACCACCGACAATGCCTTGACCACCACCGTGCGCTCGTCGAAGCCGGTACGCAGGACGAACTCGTCGCCGACTCTCGGTTCCTTGCCTGGCTTGCAACGCTCGCCTCGGCAGTGGACCTTGCCGCTTTCGATGGCCGCCTTGGCCAGGGCCCGCGTCTTGTAGAAACGCGCCGCCCACAGCCATTTGTCCAGGCGCACCTTGTCGTCATCTTCCGACTTTTGTGCCATCTCTTTTCCTCGAAACATTGTCTTTCATGGAACTGTACTACCGTAACTGGCGGATGCAAAAAATCCTCGGCCTGCTTACAGTTCACCTCTTGTCCCGCAGGGTATGCATCGTGAAGAAATTTGACCATTTGAGCGTGATCGGCTTGCGCGAGTGGGTCGCCCTGCCCGAACTCGGTCTGGCCGGCCTGCGCGCCAAGATCGACACCGGTGCCAGCACCTCCAGCCTGCATGCGACCGAAGTCGAGCCGTTCGAGCGAGACGGCCAGCCCTGGGTTCGCTTCACCGCGCATCTGGGCTCGGTCGTGCAATTGCGTCATCGACGCTGCGAAGCGCCCCTGGTGACCATGAAGACCATCAAGAGCTCCAACGGCCACGCCCAGACCCGCTACGTGATCCGCACGCCCCTGTCGCTCGGCGACCGGATCTGGGAAGTCGAATTCACCCTGGCCTGCCGCAAGGCCATGCGCTATCGCCTGCTGCTGGGTTCCAAGGCACTGGTGCATGGACAATTGGTCGTGAACCCAGGTCTGAAGTATGTCCAGGACAAACCGGCCTTCCCGGTTCCCATTTCCTCCGTAACAGGTGCCGCATGAAGATCGCCGTGCTGTCGCGCAACCCGCGTCTGTATTCCACCCGCCGCCTGGTCGAGGCAGGCACCCAGCGTGGCCATGAAATGGTGGTGATCGACACCCTGCGTGCCTACATGAACATCGCCAGCCACAAGCCGCAGATCCACTATCGAGGCAAGCCGCTGGAAGGCTTCGATGCAGTCATCCCGAGGATCGGTGCCTCGGTGACCTTCTATGGCTGCGCGGTGCTGCGCCAGTTCGAGATGATGGGCGTGTTCCCGCTCAACGAATCGGTAGCCATCGCCCGCTCGCGGGACAAGCTGCGCTCGTTGCAGCTGTTGTCGCGTCGCGGCATCGGCCTGCCGGTCACCGGCTTCGCCCACTCGCCCGACGACATTCCCGATCTGATCCAGATGGTCAATGGCGCGCCGCTGGTGATCAAGGTGCTCGAAGGCACCCAGGGCATCGGCGTGGTGCTGTGCGAAACCACCAAGGCCGCCGAGTCGGTGATCGAGGCCTTCATGGGGCTGAAGCAGAACATCATGGTGCAGGAGTACATCAAGGAAGCGGGTGGCGCCGACATCCGCTGCTTCGTGGTCGGCGACAAGGTCATCGCCTCCATGAAGCGCCAGGCCAAGCCCGGCGAGTTTCGCTCCAACCTGCATCGCGGTGGCGTGGCCAGCCTGATCAAGATCACGCCGGAAGAACGCATGACCGCCATCCGCGCGGCCAAGGTCATGGGCCTGAGCGTCGCCGGCGTGGACATCCTGCGCTCGAACCACGGGCCGTTGGTGATGGAGGTCAATTCTTCCCCGGGTCTGGAAGGCATCGAAGTGACCACCGGCAAGGATGTGGCCGGCATGATCATCGAGCACCTGGAGAAGAATGGCGCGCCGAACCAGACACGCACCAAGGGCAAGGGCTGAGCGGCCGGCGGCTCCAGAAGGGCGCCCTGTCGACGGGCGCCCGAGGTTCACACCGCGTCGCGTGGGAGCATCAAGCCGAGCGGCAGGCGTACGCGAGCCTCGATCCCCCCGCCCGAACGGTTGCGCAGTTCCACGTTGCCGCCGTGCTGGGCGGCGATGCGCTTGACGATCGCCAGGCCTAGCCCGGTGCCCTTGCCGCTGCGGGCCCGGTCGCCGCGAATGAACGGGTTGAAGATGGTTTCCAGCTCCGAAGGGTCGATCCCCGCGCCTCGATCGAGCACGCTCAGCACGACGTAGGGTGCGCTATGGTCGCCCGATACATAGGCAGCGACTTCCACGCCCTGCCCGGCATGATGCAGGGCGTTGCCGATCAGGTTGGTCAGCATCCGCTTGAGCGAGACCCTGCGCAGCGGGAACGGCGGAATAGGCTCCAGGCACAGACGCACTCGCTCCTGCGCCTGGTTGTAGGGCGCCACCACCTCGCGGATCAGGCTGCCCAGGTCGACTTCCTCCACCGGCTCGTCGCGGCCATCGCGAATGAACGCCAGGAACTGGTCGAGAATCGCGTCCATGTCCTCGATGTCGCGCACCATGTCGTCGGTCAGCTCGCTGTCGTTGGCCAGCAAGGACAGGGACAGGCGCAGGCGGGTCAGGGGCGTCCTCAGATCATGCGAGACGCCAGCCAGCATGAGTTCCCGCTCGCGCCCGGCCTGCTCGACATCCTCGGCCATCTGATTGAAGGAGCGATAGACCTCGGTCATCTCGCTTGGCGTGTCGCTGATCGGCAGCCGCACGCTGCGCCCCTGGCCAAGCTGCCGGGCGGCGAATACCAGACGCTTGAGCGGCTGGTTGAGCTGGCGGACGAAGATCCATGCCGATGCGGTGGACAACAGGCCGATCGCCAGGAACCAGCCCAGCACGTTCCAGATCTTCTGCCCGCGCAACGGATGCGGATACAGAGGCACCTTGAGCCAGCCAGGCCCCAGGCTCGGTGCATTGACCCAGAGCGCCGGCGGCGCATGCACGCGCAGGCGTACCTCGGTGTCCTCGCCCAGCTCGGCCTGCATCTGGCGCTGGTAGATCTCGCTGTAGGGCCAGTGCTGCTCGCCCTGCGGCACCCCCGCCCCGGTGACCCGGATCAGCCCGGCGGCCTCGGCGATGCGCTCGCGGTTCTCCTCGTCGGCCGCCCAGTAGGCGCGCAGGGTCAGGGCCACGCCATGGCTGTACTGCCGGTCGACCAGCACGTCCTCGTTCATCAGCAGGTAGACCAGGGTCAGCGCCTTGGAAAACAGGACGACGATGAGCACCAGCCACAGCGTGCGGGCGAAGAAACTTTGTGGGAACCAAAGCGGGGTTTTCATCAGGCACCAATCAACAGGAACGCACGCAAGCGCACATGCTCGCGATGCCGTCCGCCACAGACGAAAACAGGGCGACCCGTTCGGGTCGCCCTGTCGCGACATGCTCAGCCCATCGGCCGAACATCATCTGCCGGCGCTTCCATCCGGCACGAATACATAACCGACGCCCCAGACCGTCTGGATGTAGCGTGGCTTGGAAGGGTCCGGCTCGATCATCCGGCGCAGGCGGGAAATCTGCACGTCGATGGAGCGCTCCAGCGCATCCCATTCACGCCCGCGGGCGAGGTTCATCAGCTTGTCGCGAGTCAGCGGCTCGCGCGCATGCATGACCAGCGCCTTGAGTACCGCGAACTCGCCGGTGGTGAGCATGTGCACCTCGTCGCCGCGCTTGAGTTCGCGCGTGGCCAGCGATAGCTCGTAGTCGCCGAAGGTCACCGTCTCGTCCTCGCTGCCTGGCGCGCCAGGCACGCTTGGAGCCTGCCGGCGCAGCACCGCCTTGACGCGCGCCACCAGCTCGTCCGGGTTGAACGGCTTGGCCAGGTAGTCGTCGGCCCCCAGCTCGAGGCCCTTGATCCGGCTGAGTTCGTCGCCCTTGGCGGTGAGCATGATGATCGGGATCTGGTTGTTCGCGGCACGCAGGCGTCGGCAGGCGGACAGCCCATCCTCGCCGGGGAGCATGAGGTCGAGCACCACCAGGTTGAAGACTTCACGGGCCAGCAGGCGATCCATCTGCTCGACGTTCGGCACCGTGCGGGTACGGAACCCCTTGCTGGTGAAGAACCGGTCCAGCAGGCTGCTCAGCCCCGGATCATCATCGACGATGAGAATCTTTTCGCCTTCAGCGACGTTTGCAGTGCTGCTCATGAATAACTCCTCTGATCTCGGCGCGCATTATGGCGTAGCCATTCGCGGCCGTGCCGTATGCATTGTTAGCAGATTTTTCCCCGCCTGGCACTGCCAGCGCGCCACGCGACGGGGCCTCGGCCTGCCTGGCCTGAGGCAGGCCGGCGGGCCTGATGGAGGCTGACGCGGACGTGCCGCCACGAGGCAGCTGGCCATCACCGCAACCCTGGCGCGATGCGTATAATGCGCGACTTTCAGCCAGCGCCGCCGGCCCGCGGCCTTTTGCATCGACACAATTGATCAGGTGGTTTCCATGCACAGCATCAACAGCCGTATCGCCGAGGAACTGGGCGTACGCCCGCAGCAGGTCGAGGCGGCCGTCACCTTGTTGGACGAAGGCTCGACGGTGCCCTTCATCGCGCGCTACCGCAAGGAAGTGACCGGCAGCCTGGACGATACCCAGTTGCGTCACCTGGAAGAGCGCCTGCGCTACCTGCGCGAACTCGACGAGCGCCGCGCCAGCATCCTTGCCAGCATCGAGGAGCAAGGCAAGCTGACCCCAGAGCTTGCCCGCGACATCCAGCTGGCCGATACCAAGACCCGCCTGGAAGACCTCTACCTGCCCTACAAGCAGAAGCGCCGCACCAAGGGCCAGATCGCCCTGGAGGCTGGCCTTGGCGAACTGGCCGACAGCCTGCTCGGCGACCCGCAGCTGGCGCCCGAGACCGAGGCGGCCCGCTTCGTCGATGCCGACAAGGGCATCGACGACGTCAAGGCGGCGCTCGAGGGCGCCAAGTACATCCTCATGGAGCGTTTCGCCGAGGATGCCGGCCTGCTCGAGAAGCTGCGTGGCTTCCTCAAGCAGGAGGCCGTGCTCAGCGCCAGGGTGGTGGCCGGCAAGGAAGAGGAAGGCGCCAAGTTCCGTGACTACTTCGCCCACGACGAGCCACTGCGCGGCGTACCGTCCCATCGAGCCCTGGCGATCTTCCGCGGGCGCAACGAAGGGGTGCTTGGCGCTTCGCTGAAGGTCGGCGAGGAACTGCCGGGCACCTTGCATCCTTGCGAGCTGATGATCGGCGAGCATTTCGGCCTGGCCAACCAGGGCCGCGCGGCCGACAAATGGCTGGCCGAAGTGGTGCGCTGGACCTGGAAGGTCAAGCTCTACACTCATCTGGAAACCGACCTGTTCGGCGAGCTGCGCGACGCGGCCGAGGGCGAGGCGATCAACGTCTTCGCCCACAACCTGCATGACCTGCTGCTGGCCGCTCCGGCCGGGCCACGGACGACTCTGGGCCTGGACCCTGGGCTGCGGACCGGCTGCAAGGTCGCGGTGGTCGACCGCACCGGCAAGCTGCTCGATACCGCGACCGTGTATCCACACGTGCCGAAGAACGAATGGGACCGCACCATCGCCGTGCTGGCCGCGCTGTGCGCCAAGCATTCGGTCGAGCTGATCGCCATCGGCAACGGCACCGCCAGCCGGGAAACCGACAAGCTGGCCGCCGAACTGATCAGGAAGTATCCCGCGCTGAAGATGACCAAGGTCATGGTTTCCGAAGCCGGGGCCTCGGTGTATTCGGCCTCGGAGCTGGCGGCCCGCGAGTTCCCCGAGCTCGACGTGTCGCTGCGTGGCGCGGTGTCCATCGCGCGACGCCTGCAGGACCCGTTGGCCGAGCTGGTGAAGATCGATCCCAAGTCGATCGGCGTCGGCCAGTACCAGCACGATGTCTCGCAGGTCAAGCTCGCGCGCAGCCTCGATGCGGTGGTCGAAGACTGCGTCAACGCCGTCGGCGTGGACGTCAATACCGCCTCGGCGGCGTTGCTGGCGCGGATTTCCGGGCTCAACGCGACCCTGGCCCAGAACATCGTCGCGCACCGTGACGCCAATGGCCCATTCGCCACCCGCGCGGCCCTGAAGAAGGTCAGCCGCCTGGGCGAGAAGACCTTCGAGCAGGCCGCCGGCTTCCTGCGCGTGATGAACGGCGACAACCCGCTGGATGCCTCGGCCGTTCACCCTGAAGCCTACCCGCTGGTGCAACGCATCGCTGTCGGAACCGACCGCGACATCCGTTCGCTGATCGGCGACAGCAGCTTCCTCAAGCGCCTGGACCCGAAGAAGTTCACCGACGAGACCTTCGGCCTCCCCACCGTCACCGACATCCTCCAGGAACTCGACAAGCCGGGCCGCGACCCACGTCCCGAGTTCAAGACCGCCGCCTTCCAGGATGGCGTCGAGGACCTCAAGGACCTGCAGCCGGGCATGATCCTCGAGGGCGTGGTCACCAACGTCACCAACTTCGGTGCCTTCGTCGACATCGGCGTGCACCAGGACGGCCTGGTGCATATCTCCGCCCTGTCGGAAAAGTTCGTCAAGGACCCACGCGAGGCGGTCAAGGCCGGGGACGTGGTCAAAGTCAAGGTCATGGAGGTGGATATCCCGCGCAAGCGTGTCGGTCTGTCGATGCGCATGAGCGATACCCCGGGCGAAAAGGTCGAAGGCAACCGTGGCGCGCGCCGCGACAGCGCCGCCGGCGCCCGCCAGCAGCCGCCGCGCCAGCGTGAAGCCGCGGCACCGGTCAACAGCGCCATGGCCTCGCTGTTCGCCAATGCCAAGCAGTTGAAGAAGAAATGATGGACGTCCCGGCCGAATTCGTCGAAAGCGCCTTCAGTCGCCTGCTGGGCTGCCGCCTGCAAAAGCTCGACAGCGGCTTGGCCGAGGTCGCCCTGGCGCTGGCCCCGCAGTTGCGCAATCGTGGCGGCAACCTGCATGGCGGCGTGCTGTTCAGTCTGGTGGACATCACCATGGGCCTGGCCTGCTCGGCCAGCCACGGCTTCGACCAGCGCAGCGCCACGCTCGAATGCAAGATCAATTACCTGCGCGCCGTCAGCGACGGCGAGGTCCGCTGCGTCGCCCGCGTGCTGCATGCCGGCAGGCGCACGCTGGTGGTCGAAGCCGACGTGTGCCAGGGCGACAAGCTGGTCGCCAAGGCGCAAGGAACGTTTGCCGTCCTCTAGCTGCCAAATCCTCGTTGCGGTACTTTCGGCAGTGCGCAGGCACTGCCGAAGTTCGCGTAGACCAGGCGACAACGCCAGTTCCTCGTTCCCTACCCTTGTAGACCGTCGACGCTACCCCCATATTGGGCCGACTGACGTGTGAAGGAATACATCTTGAGCGACCTCCTCAATCGCCGCCTGAGCCTGCTCGGCGCCAATCTTCCCCTGCTCAAGCAGTGCCTGCACGGCATCGAGCGTGAAGGCCTGCGCGTGACCGCCGAAGGTCGCCTGGCACAGACACCCCATCCGGAAACCCTTGGTTCGGCGCTGACCAACGAGCGGATCACCACCGACTATTCCGAATCGCTGCTGGAGTTCATCACGCCGGCGCTGACCGACCCGGCGCAGGTGCTCGACAACCTCGAGCAGATCCACCGCTTCGTCCTCGGCAAGCTCGGCAGCGAATACCTGTGGAGCCCGTCGATGCCCTGCACGCTGCCAGCGGAAGAGGACATCCCGATCGCCGAATACGGCACCTCCAACATCGGCAGGCTCAAGCACGTGTATCGCAAGGGCCTGGCCCTGCGCTACGGCCGGACCATGCAGTGCATCGCCGGGATCCACTACAACTTCTCGCTGCCCGAGGCGCTCTGGCCACTGTTGCGCCAGGCCGAAGCGAGCAGCCTGGACGATCGCGACTTCCAGTCGGCTGCCTATATCGCCCTCATCCGCAACTTCCGCCGCTACAGCTGGCTGCTGATGTACCTGTTCGGCGCGTCGCCGGCGCTCGATGCCGGATTCCTCAGGGGCCGTCCCCACCAGCTCGAGACGTTCGACGCCGAGACCTTGTACCTGCCCTTCGCCACCAGCCTGCGCATGAGCGACCTGGGCTACCAGAGCAACGCCCAGGCAGGCCTGACGCCCTGCTACAACGATCTGACCAGCTATACCGACAGCCTGCGCCGGGCCGTGGCCACGCCCTACCAGCCCTACGTCGAGGTCGGCACGCACAAGGACGGCGACTGGATACAGCTCAATACCAACATCCTGCAGATCGAAAACGAGTACTACTCCAACATTCGCCCCAAGCGCGTCACCTATACCGGCGAGCGTCCGGTCCAGGCGCTCATGGCCCGTGGGGTGCAGTACGTCGAAGTACGTTGCCTGGACATCAATCCGTTCTTGCCAGTCGGCATCGACCTGGCCGAAGCGCGCTTTCTCGATGCGTTCCTGCTGTATTGCGCGCTCGAACAGAGCCCGCAGCTCAGTGGTGACGAGTGCGCGCAGTGCACCAGCAACTTCCTGTCAGTGGTCAAGCAAGGTCGCCGCCCTGGCCTGGAACTGCAACGAAACGGCCAGCCGGTGACGCTCAAGGCGTGGGCCACCGAACTCATCGAGCGCATCGCGCCACTGGCTGCGCTGCTCGACCAGGCGCAAGGCGGCGATGAGCACCACAAGGCGCTCGCCCTGCAGCAAGCCAAGATCGATGACGCCGCGCTGACTCCCTCGGCCCAGGTCCTGGCCAGCATGCGCGAGCACAAGGAGAGCTTCGTGCGCTTCGCGCTGCGCCAGAGCCAGGCCCATGCCGATACCTTCCGCAACGCGCCGCTCGACCCGGCCCGGCAGCAGGAGTTCGAAACGCTGGTCCGCCAGTCGCTGGAAGAGCAGGCTCGCCTGGAACAACAGGAAGTCGGCGACTTCGACCTGTTCGTCGGCGCTTATCAGGCAAGCATCCTGGCCGTCGGTACCTGATGAGTCGGTCGCTCGGCCAGCGTCGGCCACGCGCCAGCAGCCAGGCGCGGATCGAAAGCATCCTCGCGGCCGCTCGCGTGCGGCTGGCCGAAGCAGGCCTGTCGGGGTTGTCGATGTACGATGTGGCCCGGCTGGCGGAGATCCCGCCCTCGTCGGTCTACCATTTCTTCGCCAGCGTCCCGGCGCTGCTCGAAGCCCTCACCGCCGACGTGCACAAGGCCTTTCGCCAGGCCTTGCAGGCACCGATCGACGGCACCACGCTGAACACCTGGCATGACCTGTCACGGCTGCTCGAACAACGCATGCTCGACCTCTATGGCGAGGATGCCGCCGCCCGCCAGCTGATCCTTGCCCAACACGGTCTCGCCGAGGTCAACCAGGCCGATCGCCAGCATGACCTCGAGTTGAGCAGCTTGATGCACGGGCTTTTCGACCAGCATTTCCAGCTTCCGCCGCTGCCGCCCGAAGTGGACGTCTTTGCCTTGGCCATGGAGCTGAGCGACCGGGTCTATGCCCGGTCGATCCAGTTGCATGGCGAAATCACGGCGCGCATGGCCGAGGAAGGAAAACGGGTGTTCGAGGCTTACCTGGGCTTGTACCTGCCGCCCTACCTGGCCAGGAGATAGCCACCCCCACGGTGCGCCGCAACTGATAGCGGCAGGACGGTGCCATGTCCGGAACCCCTTCATGGGTTCGCTTTTACTTGCAAGACGTTTGCGGGTTACGTAGGCCCCTTCCCTATTGCTTTGCGGCCGCTCCAGGACCGCGCGACACCGTATCGTCTGCACAAGGCCGCCTGACAACCACGCCTGCCGCAGACGATACCGATTCCGGGCCTCGCGCCGGACTTCACAGCTTGGCGATCGACACCTCGGTGGACTTGACGAAGGCGATCACCTCGCTACCGACGGTCAGTTCCAGCTCGCGAACCGAGCGGGTGGTGATCACCGAGGTGACGATGCCAGAGGCGGTCTGCACGTCGATTTCCGAAAGTACCGGGCCTTCGAGGATTTCCTTCACGGTACCTTTGAACTGGTTGCGGACATTGATGGCTTTGATGGTCATGGCTTGATTCCTTCTTCGTGGCTTGGGGTTCAGTGCGCCCAGTGCAGTTGCGTGGGCAGGTGAGCTACAGGTTCGGGTTCGGGCGAGATGCCGGGCAGCGTCAGCACGCGCTCGAGCACCTGCCTTTCCAGCGCCGCCAGGCGATGCGAGCCACGGGCGCGAGGGCGTGGCAGGTCCACGCTCAGGTCCAGACCGATCTCACCCTCCTCGATGAGGATGACGCGGTCGGCCACGGCCACGGCTTCGTTGACGTCGTGGGTGACCAGCAGGACGGTGAAGCCATGCTCGCGCCACAGCTGTTCGATCAACTGCTGCATCTCGATGCGTGTCAGCGCATCGAGTGCGCCAAGCGGTTCGTCGAGCAGCAGCAGGCGCGGCCGGTGGATCAGCGCACGGGCCAGCGCCACGCGCTGTTTCTGCCCGCCTGACAGGGCTGCCGGCCATTCGTTGGCGCGCTCGGCCAGGCCGACTGCCTCGAGCGCCTTCAACGCCCGCGCTCGCCAGTCGCCCGTCAAGCCCAGGCCAACGTTGTCGATGACTGTCTTCCAGGGCAGCAGACGCGCCTCCTGGAACATCAGTCGGGTTTCTTCGCGAGCCTCCGGCCATGGCGCGGCGCCGGCCAGCAGACGTCCGGCGCTGGGCTGGTCGAGCCCGGCCAGCAGTCGTAGCAAGGTACTCTTGCCGCAGCCGCTGCGTCCGACGATGGCCACGAACTGCCCAGCCGGGACATGCAAGTCGATACCACGTAGCACTTCCCGCTGGCCGAATGCCTTGCGCAGACCATCGGCGGCCAATGGAATGCCACGCAGCAGGCGTGGCGGCTGTCGTTCGAGCGAGGTCATGGGCCTTCCCTCTTCACGGGTCGATAGGCAGGGTGCCAGCGCAGCCAGACGCGCTCCAGGCCACGGGCGGCCAGGTCGGCCAGCTTGCCGAGCACCGCGTACAGGACGATCGCCAGGACCACCACATCGGTCTGCAGGAATTCCCTGGCATTCATCGCCAGGTAACCGATGCCGGCATTGGCGGAAATGGTCTCGGCGACGATCAGCGTGAGCCACATGAAACCCAGGGCGAAGCGCACGCCGACCAGGATCGACGGCAACGCGCCGGGCAGGATCACCTGGCGGAACAGGCCGAAGCCGGACAGTCCGTAGCTGCGCGCCATCTCCACCAGGGCCGGGTCGACGTTGCGAATGCCGTGGTAGGTGTTGAGGTAGATCGGGAACAAGGTCCCCAGCGCCACCAGGAAGATCTTCGCCGACTCGTCGATACCGAACCAGAGGATCACCAGGGGAATCAGGGCCAGATGCGGGACGTTGCGGATCATCTGCACGGAGCTGTCGAGCAGGCGTTCGCCCCAGTTGGACAGCCCGGTGATGAAACCTAGCAACAGGCCGATGCTGCCACCGATCACGAAGCCCAGTGCCGCGCGCCAGCCACTGATGGCCAGGTGCGTCCAGATCTCGCCGCTGCGTACCAGCTCGACGCCAGCGCCGAGCACCGCGCTGGGCGCCGGCAGGATGCGGGTCGACAGCCAGCCGGCACTCACCGCCAGTTGCCAGGCGGCCAGCAGCAGCACCGGCAGCGCCCAGGGGGCCAGACGCCCGGCCCAGCCGTGGTTGGTTGGACGACTCATGGCCAGGCCCTCAACGCTGTGCGACCGACTTGGGCAGGATGTCGTTGGCGACCATCTCGCCGAACGGGCTCACGTAGCCGCCGCTAGCCGGTTGCGCCGGACGTTGCAGGTCCAGGTGCGGGAACAGCAGCTCGGCCACCCGGTACGACTCCTCCAGGTGCGGATAGCCGGAGAAGATGAAGGTGTCGATACCCAGTTCGGCATATTCCCTGACCCGTGCGGCGACAGTCGGCCCATCGCCGACCAATGCGGTCCCGGCGCCCCCGCGTACCAGGCCGACGCCGGCCCACAGGTTGGGGCTGACCTCCAGCTGATCGCGATTGCCGCCATGCAGTGCCGCCATGCGCTGCTGGCCGACCGAGTCGAAGCGGGCCAGCGAAGCCTGGGCGCGGGCGATGGTCTCATCGTCCAGGTGCGAGATCAGCCGCTCGGCAGCGCTCCACGCCTGTTCGTTGGTTTCCCGCACGATCACGTGCAAACGGATGCCGAAGCGTACGCTGCGGCCTTGGGCTGCGGCCTTGGCACGAACCTGGGCGATCTTCTCGGCCACCGCCGCCGGTGGCTCGCCCCAGGTCAGGTACAGCTCGACCTGCTCGGCGGCCAGGTCCTGGGCCGCCTCGGACGAGCCGCCGAAGTACAGTGGCGGGCGTGGGCGCTGGATCGGCGGATACAGCAGCTTGGCACCTTTGACCTGCAGGTGCTTGCCGTCATAGTCCACCACTTCGCCCTCGAGCACCCGGCGCCAGATGCGGGTGAATTCCACTGAGGCTTGGTAGCGTTCCTCATGGCTGAGGAACAGGCCGTCGCCGGCCAGCTCGTCTGGATCGCCACCGGTCACCAAGTTGAACAGCGCACGACCGCCGGACAGCCGGTCCAGGGTCGCGGCCTGGCGCGCGGCCACGGTCGGTGAAACGATGCCTGGGCGCAAGGCGACCAGGAACTTCAGTCGCTGGGTCACTGGGATCAGTGACGCTGCCACCAGCCAGGAATCCTCGCAGGAGCGGCCAGTGGGAATCAGCACGCCGCCGAAGCCGAGCCGATCGGCCGCCTGGGCGATCTGCTGGAGGTAACCATGATCGACCGCACGAGCACCGTCGCAGGTGCCAAGGTACTTGCCGTCGCCGTGGGTTGGAAGGAACCAGAATACTTCAAGGCTCATTGGAGTTGTCTCCTCAAGGGTGGCTCATGCCGGAGCGCAGCCCCGGCCGATGCAAGATGGTCAAGGCGCGCTGGCGACCTTGGCAGGGGGTGTCCAGATCACGTCCTCGATGCTCAAGGGCCTGGGGATCAGCTTCAGGGCCTGGAAGGTGTCGGCGATCTTCTGCTGCGCGGCCACCACTTCCGGCGTCAGGGGCGCGGCCCCATAGCCTTGGCGCCTGACCGAGGCCAGGGTGATATCGGCCGGCAGGCCCAGCAGCGGCGCGACCTGCTCGGTGACCTGGCGAGGGTTGGCCTGGGACCACTCGCCTACCGCGCGGACCTCGTCGATCAGGATGCTGAGGACCGCTGGGTGTCGGGTCGCATAGTCGCGAGTCGCCAGGTAGAACTGGTGGTTGTCGACCAGGCCTTTGCCATCGCGCAAGGTACGCGCCTGCAATTGCTGCTCGGCGGCGGCCTGGTACGGGTCCCAGATGACCCAGGCGTCGATGCTGCCACGCTCGAAGGCGGCGCGGGCATCGGCGGGCGGCAGGTACACCGGCTGGATATCGCTGTACTTCAAGCCGGCATCCTCCAGCGCAAGCACCAGCAGGTAATGCACGTTCGAGCCCTTGTTCAGGGCGACTTTCTTGCCCTTGAGTGCCTTGACCGACTGGATCGGCGAGTCCTTGGGTACCAGGATCGCCTCGCTATGCGGGGCAGGCGGCTCGTAGGCCACGTACAGCAGGTCGGCGCCGGCGGCCTGGGCGAACACCGGGGGTGTCTCGCCAGTCACGCCAAAGTCGATGGAGCCGACGTTCAGCCCTTCGAGAAGCTGCGGGCCGCCGGGGAATTCTGTCCACTGCACCTGGATGCCCTGTTCGGCCAGGCGCTTCTCGAGCGAGCCTCTGGCCTTGAGCAGCACCAGGGTGCCGTATTTCTGGTAGCCGATACGCAGGCTTTCAGCCTGGGCCTGGGTGATGGCGCCGAGGGATACAGCCGCCGCAAACAGGGCGACCAGACCGCGACGCCAGAAGATCGTGCGCATGGCGCTCTCCTGTACGAATGAGGTTCGGGTTGCACCTGCTTGACCGTTGGCGGGCAAGTAAGGTGGGGCACAGCAGTGATGAAGATATCGCTCAGATGCTCCAGCGCGCGCTGAGCAGCCGCTCGTTCAACAGCCCAGGGGCAAGCGGTCTGGGTCGACGTGCCAGGGCGCCGTGGAACTGGCTCAGGGCGTCCTGCAGCCGTTGCTCTAGGGCCGGTGCCAGGCAGACTGGGCTGGTTCCTTGCGCATAGGTGATCTGGCTGTCGTCAGCAAAGATCCCCTGCAATGTTTCCTGGGCCTTCAACGCCGAAAGCACTGGCTTGAGCGCATAGTCCACCGCCAGCAGGTGAGCGATGCTGCCACCGGTAGCGATCGGCAGCACGACCTTGTATTCCAGGGCGCGCTCCGGTAGCAGATCGAGCAGGGTCTTGAGGGCACCGGCGAACGAGGCCTTGTACACCGGCGTCGCCACGACCAGGCCGTCCGCCTGGGCTACCAGCTGCTGGAAATGTTCTACCCGGGGGCTGTCGAAGCGTGCGTGCAGCAGGTCTTCGGCGGGAAAGTCCCGCACCTGGAAAGTGGCCACCTCGATGCCTTGGGCTTGCAACCATTGCCGTGAGCGCTCGAGCAACAGGCCGGAGCGAGAACGGGCACTGGGACTACCACCGATAGAAACAACCAGCATCGAAGCGCTTCCTCAAATTCAGGTCTGGTGCGCGAGGTTGTCAGGCCCCGCTGGATGAAGAAACACTAACAGGTGCTCCCATATATCTATAAATCATATTTTTTTATTTGTTTATATTATTAATGAATATAGTCTGATTCCTACGCTTTCGTGTGCGATCAGTTGCGAGCGCGGCTTCCCACCCGGTCGACAGGCATGAAAAAGGGCCGTCGAAACGGCCCGAACAGCCCTGCGATGGCTAAGAGCGATACAACGAGGATGCTCAACGATCGGGTTGTGGCGTCAGGCGCAGGTATGGCTTGACGGCCTTGTAACCCTTGGGAAACCGTTGCCTGATCTCGTCCTCGTCCTTGAGCGACGGCACGATGACCACATCGTCGCCTTCCTGCCAGTTGGCCGGCGTGGCGACCTTGTGACTGTCGGTCAGCTGCAACGAATCGATGACCCGCAGGATTTCGTTGAAGTTGCGCCCGGTGCTGGCCGGATAGGTGATGATCAGCCTGACCTTCTTGTGCGGATCGATCACGAACAGGGAGCGGACGGTCAGTGTGTCATTGGCATTGGGGTGAATGAGGTCGTAGAGGTCGGAGACCTTGCGATCGGCGTCGGCAATGATCGGGAAGTTGACGACCGTGGCCTGCGTCTCGTTGATGTCTTCGATCCAGCGATGGTGCGAATCGACCGGGTCGACGGACAGCGCAATGGCTTTCACGCCGCGCTTGGCGAACTCGTCCTTGAGCTTGGCCGTCAGGCCCAGCTCGGTGGTGCAGACCGGAGTGAAATCGGCCGGATGGGAGAAGAGCACGCCCCAACTATCGCCGAGCCACTCATGGAAACGAATCCTTCCAGCACTGGAATCCTGCTCGAAATCAGGGGCGATGTCGCCAAGTTTGAGACTCATGGTGCAGCTCCTCTGCCTTAGACGTTCATGGGTTCAATGTGCCTGCTTCATGGAAAGAATAAAAAGAATGGATATTGATTTATTTATTCGATTTAAGAATATCTAGCTTCGCCTGAAAAAAAGCCTCGCAAAAGCGAGGCTCTTTCCATCACTACGTCTTACAGGAAGTTGTAAGTGTAGTTGAAGATCAGACGGGTCTGGTCTTGGTCAGCCAGCGAGCTGCCGCCGCTGCCGCGATAGACACCGTGACGCAGGCTGGTGCCCAGGCCCTTGAGCGGACCTTCCTGGATCACGTAATCGATACGCGCGTCGCGTTCCCATTCCTTGAAGGTGCCATCACCGCTGGCATTGCGCACGTCTTCGGCGTGCAGGTAGGCAACCGAAGCCTTCAGGCCCGGCACGCCGACTCGGGCGAAGTCATAGGTGTACTGGCCGAAGGTGGTGTTGGAACCGGCCTTGGCGAACTGGTTGATCATGCTGTCGGTGAACAGGTAGAAACTGGAACCGCCAGCGCCTTCGGCGCGGCCGTTGCCGTCGACCACGCTGCCCTGGTTCAGCCAGACGAAGCCGCCGTCATCGCTGACCTGCTGATGTCCGAGCATCAAGGCGTGGCTGCCGATGGAGTAGGTGAACATGGCCGACCAGGTCCTGTTGTCCACCTCGCCCAGGTTCTTGCCATAGCCACCGTTCTGGTTGAAGCGGTAACCGGCATCGCCGTTACGTCCGTCGCTGCTGCTGTCGAAGTAGCGCAGGTCGGTCTTGAACGACTGGTTGTCGGAGATCGGCAGGACGTGTACCAGACCCAGGAAGTGCTGCTTGTAGAAGTCTTCCAGGTTCGAGTAGTAGTACTGCAGGGTCAGGTCCTTGGTGGCCTTCCAGTCGACACCGCCATAGCGGAACTTGTTGCTGTCCTGGGTGGCGCCTGCGATCGACAGCCCGGTACGGTTGCTCGAGGCACGGCCCATGGCATGGGTCAGCTGACCGGCGTTGATGGTCAGGTTGTCGATTTCCTTGGACTGGATGGTTGCGCCTTCGAACGTCTGCGGCAGCAGGCGACCGTCGTTGCTGACCAGGATTGGCAGGGCCGGGGCCAGCGCGCTACCGAAGTGCGCCTCGGTCTTGGAGAAGCGGGCCTTGAGGTTGCCGCCGATGCGCGACCAGTCGTGCACGGCCGAGCCGTCGCTGTCGCTGGGGAAGAACGTGCTGTTGTCCGGGTGATGGCCCCGGCCGCCATCGAGGTGGATACCCCACAGGGCCTGGACATCGACACCGAAGCCGACGGTGCCCTGGGTGAAGCCGGAAAGGTAGTCGAGCTTGAAGCCCTGGCCCGACTCACGGTTGTCGCTGCCACCTTCACGGTTGTCGTTGTCGAAATACATGGTACGCGAGCTGAGGGACAGCTTGCTGTCCTCGATGAAACCGGCAGCGGCTGCCTGTTGGGCGAAGACCCCCAGGGCCACGGCCAAGGCCAGGCTGGACTTGTTCATGTGTTGCTCCTTTACGTTCTAATTCTTGTCGGTCGTCAGCGCAGGATCTTCTGTCCTGCTCACTGCTCGATTGGCGATTTAGCACCAATGAGGGACATTCAAGTCAATCGTTACTAGTCGTTTCAAGACTTTGGTCTAAGGACCAGCGGCTACAGCATAATGACAATCTTATAAATCCAAAATGACCGTTCTATGAATTTCTAAGATTTTTACGGCATAAGAAAAGACGCTGATCGCGAAAACCCTGACCGTGCGGTAACAGGTTGCAGCGTGTGCAGGAGCGGCCGTCATGCCGCGACAGGGCGCGCAGCGGCCTCAGGATCTGGAAGGCTTGGTGAGACAATGGCGCATGCGCAGGTCGCGCCAACAGGTACGGCGGTGATGGTTTGGCGGACTCAGGGCCGCTGTGCGGCCCATCGCCGCCGGGGCGCCGGACCGGCCGCGACAGGCGCGCAGCGGCTTCAGGATCTGGCGGCACGCGGCCGCCTCCATGCGCCCTTATCTCACCAGGTGCAGGAACTGCATGTGACGTTCGTACTGGTCGAGGATGTCGTTGATGATCTGCTCCTTGCTGTAGCCCACCAGGTCGTAATCCTGGCTGCCTTCGCTCAGGTGCACCTCGGCCCGGTAGTAGCGCCGGTTCTTCAGTTCCTGGGTACCCAATCCGCCCAAGGCGAAGGATGGGGTGAAGTAGCCACGCATCTGTACCTGGTAGATGAACGGCTGCTCTTCGCCGTGGCCGATCTTCAGGCTGACATTGTCATGACTTGGATCCTCCTGGGTGATCAGCTTCAGGCCCTTCTGCTCGAACACCTCGGTGACTTCGCCGATCGCCGGACGCACCACGTCGTCCATGAAACGATATACCTCGTCTCGCGACGGGAAATGCACCGCCTGGCTCAGGCGCTGACGCCAGCCGCCCCGACCTCGCCGGGTCACGGCGAACGGTGCCAGCGAATACATCTGCGCGATGCGCCGCTGGGACTCGAGGTAGAAGGCCTTGTGCAACCCCCACATCATGCACAGCAGGATCAGCGAGAATGGCAACGAGGTCAGCACCACCGCCGACTTGAGCGAGTCGATGCTGCCGGCGAACAGCAGGCTGCTGGTGACCAGCGCGGTCATCGCGCCCCAGAAGATCCGTAGCCAGTTGGGTCCATCCTCGTCGGCACTGCCGCCCTTGGCCGAGAGCGTCGAGAGCACCACCGTGCCAGAATCAGCCGAAGTGACGAAGAACACGAAGCTGATGAACACCGTGACAGCGATGACCACCTTGCTCCAGGGATAGGTTTCCAGCAGCAGGTAGAGGCTCATCGAAGGGTCCTGCAAGGCCGACTGACCGAGCGCGGTCATGCCGTGCTCCAGGACCTGGTACATGGCGCTGTTGCCGAAGATCGACATCCACGCCAGGGTGAAGCCCAACGGAATCAGCAATACCCCGAAGACGAACTCGCGGATGGTCCGGCCGCGGGAAATGCGCGCGATGAACAACCCGACGAAAGGCGACCAGGCGATCCACCAGGCCCAGTAGAACACTGTCCAGCCGCCCAGCCAGTCGCGGTTCTCGCCATAGGCGTAGACATCGAAGCTCTTGCGCGGCAGGGAGCCAAGATAGTCGCCCAGGTTCTGGATCAAGGTATTGAAAAGATGCTGGGTCGGCCCGGCGAACAGCACGAACAGCAGCAGCGCACAGGCCAGGAACAGGTTGAGGTCGGACATCACCCGTACTCCCTTCTCGACCCCGGCCACTGCCACGGCGACGGCCGCGCCCATCATCAGCACGATCAGCACTACCTGGACCCACTGGCTATGGTCGATGCCGAACAGATAGTCCAGCCCGGCATTGAGGTGCAGCACGCCGAAGCCCATGTCCGCGCCCAGGCCGAACACCGTGGCGATGATGCCAAAGCCGTCCACCGCATAGCCGATCGGTCCGTTGATGCGTTTGCCGATCAGCGGATACAGCGCCGAGCGCAGGGCCAGGGGCAAGTTGTGACGATAGGCGAAGTAAGCCAGGGCCATGCCGACGAAGGCGAACACCCCCCAACCATGCAGGCCCCAGTGCAGGAACAGCAGCTGCATGGCCTGGCGTCCGGCCTCGACCGTGCCAGCCTCGCCCTGGGGCGGTTGCAGCATGTGGGTCAAGGGTTCCGAGACGCAGAAGAAGAACAAGGTGATACTGATACCGGCGGCGAACAGCATGCCGGCCCAGGACAGGTAGCTGAACTCGGGCTCGTCGTGGTCGGCACCGAGCTTGATCTTGCCGTAGCCGGACAAGGCGGTGACCACCACGAAGACCAGGTACAGCGTCATCGCCAGCATGTAGTACCAACCGACCGTATTGGCCGCCCAGTTCTGCGCGGCGAGCAACCACTCACCCGCCGCATGGGGGTTGAGGATGACGATCAGGCCGAAGAGCAGGATGAATGTCGCCGCGAACCAGAACACCGGGGGGTTCATGCGGATCTTGTCGTTGGCAAGGCTCGTAGGTGCATTCATGGACGATGCACCTCGTTGTAGTACGGTGGAGTCGGATTGAACGGGTTCAGCAAAGGGTAACCTCCGAGTGAACACCGGCAGCGGACCAGCGTTTATGTTGAACAAGCGTTCAAGTTAAACATGGATCCTGCTTCAAAGCGAACCGCCATGACAGGCGGGACCTGCCGTGACAAGTGTGCGACCCGGTGCACCTGCCCCTGCGCGAAGCCGCCGAACGCGCGATTTCCCAGAGGTACTGCCACGATTCAACCCCGGCAATCGAGCTGCAGGTTCGCCTGGGTGATGTTGCTTTGCGGCGGTACGCTACGGGTCAGCCAGACATTCCCGCCAATGGTCGATCCCTTGCCGATGGTGATCCGTCCGAGGATGGTCGCGCCGGCATAGATCACCACATCGTCCTCGACGATCGGGTGACGCGGATGGCCCTTCTGCAACTGGCCGGACTCATCCGCCGGGAAGCGCTTGGCGCCGAGGGTCACCGCCTGGTAGATCCGTACATGCTTGCCGATGATCGCCGTCTCGCCAATGACCACCCCGGTGCCATGGTCGATGAAGAAGCTGGGGCCGATCTGCGCACCGGGGTGGATGTCGATGCCCGTCGCCGAGTGCGCCAGCTCCGAGCTGATCCTGGCCAGCAAAGGCAAGCCGGCCCGGTAGAGATGGTGAGCCAGGCGGTGATGGATGATGGCCAGGACCCCGGGATAGCACAGCAACACTTCATCGACGCTGCGCGCGGCCGGGTCACCGTGGTACGCGGCCAGGACATCGGTATCGAGCAGCACGCGCAGTTGCGGCAGCGCGGCGGCGAAATCCTGGACAAGGCGCAAGGCGCGGGCATCCGCCTCGGCCTGCGCGGACTTGTCCTGGCGTGCCACATAGCGCAGCTCCAGGCGTGCCTGTGCCAATAGTGCGGTCAGTGCCGCGTCCAGGGTATGGCCCACGTAGTAGTCCTCGCTTTCCTCGCGCAGATCCGCCGGGCCCAGGCGCATTGGAAACAGCGCACCGCACAGTTGCTCGAGGATTCTGCGCATGGCTTCGCGCGACGGCAGTTCGCGCCCGCCACGTTCGCCACTGCTGCGGCCATTGCTGGCACGCCATTGCGCGCGCGCGCCACGCAGGCCGCCAACGATGGTCTGCAGTTGCCAAAGCTCGGTTGCTGGGTTGTCGCTCACGGTGATCTCCTCATCCGGCAATCATGTTCAGGAAGGCGCAGCCAGTTTCGCCCACTCTAAGACAATTCCCACAGCTTGAAGAGTCGGTCGCCTACGTGAATGGCAATCTTCGCCTACCCTCATAGGCATCCACCTTCATGACAAGCGCGGAGCCGTACCATGATGCGATTTGCCAGACCGCTTCTTCATGCCAGCCTGGTCTTGCTGCTGGGCACCGGCCTGGTCAGCCAGGCCCAGGCCGGCGACCTGCTCAGGACCATCCAGGAAAAAGGCCAGATCAACGTCGGGCTGGAGGGCACCTATCCGCCGTTCAGTTTCATGGATGAAGACGGCAAGCTGGCCGGCTTCGAAGTGGAACTGGCAGGATTGATCGCCCAGAAGCTCGGCGTGCAGGCGAAGATCCAGCCTACCAAGTGGGATGGCATCCTGGCCGCCCTGGAATCCAGGCGTCTGGACATCGTGGTCAATCAGGTGACCATCTCCGAGGAGCGCCAGAAGAAGTACGACTTCTCCAAGCCCTATACGGTGTCCGGCATCCAGGCCCTGGTGCTCAAGAGCAAGGCCGACGCGCTGAACATCAGGTCGGCCACCGACCTGGCCGGCAAGAAGGTTGGCGTGGGCCTGGGCACCAACTATGAGCAATGGGTCAGACAACAGGTGCCCACCGCCGACATTCGCACCTACGAGGACGACCCGAGCAAGTTCGCCGACCTGCGCAACGGCCGCATCGACGCAATCCTCATCGATCGCCTGGCAGCACTGGAGTATGCCCAGAAGGCCAAGGACACGACCCTCGCTGGGGAAGCGTTCTCACGCCTGGAATCGGGCGTGGCGCTGCGCAAGGGCGAGCCGGAACTGCTCGCGGCGATCGACCAGGCGATCGACACGCTCAAGGCTGACGGCATCCTGACCAGGCTGTCCGAGAAATACTTCGGAGCCGACGTGACCAAATGATCGAGCAAAGCCTGCAGCTGGCAATCCAGTCGGCGCCCTTCCTGCTCAAGGGCGCCGGTTATACGGTGGTCCTCAGTGTCGGCGGCATGTTCTTCGGCTTGCTGCTGGGCTTCGTCCTGGCGCTGATGCGCCTGTCGCGGTTGTGGCCGATCAACTGGCTGGCGCGTGTCTACGTGTCGTTCTTTCGCGGCACGCCACTGCTGGTGCAGCTGTTCGTGATCTACTACGGCCTGCCGCAGGTGGGCCTGGAGCTCGACCCGCTGCCCGCTGCCCTGATCGGCTTTTCGCTGAACATGGCGGCCTATGCCTGCGAGATTCTGCGAGCGGCCATCGGCTCGATCGACCGAGGCCAGTGGGAGGCAGCGGCCAGCATCGGCATGACCCGGGCCCAGGCGTTACGCCGGGCTATCCTGCCCCAGGCTGCCCGCACCGCCTTGCCACCGCTGGGCAACAGCTTCATTTCGCTGGTCAAGGACACCGCCCTGGCCGCCACCATCCAGGTACCGGAGCTGTTCCGCCAGGCGCAGCTGATCACCGCCCGGACCTTCGAGGTCTTTACCTTGTACCTGGCGGCAGCACTGATCTACTGGGTGCTGGCCAGTATCCTCGCGCATTTCCAGCACCGCCTGGAGAGACGTGTCAACCGCCATGACCTGGAGCACTGACCGATGATCGAGGTAGAGCGCCTGACCAAACGATTCAATGGCCAGACCGTCCTCGATGGCATCGACCTGACGGTCGAGACCGGCGAGGTGATCGCCATCATCGGGCCCAGCGGTTCCGGCAAGACCACCTTCCTGCGCTGCCTCAACTTCCTGGAAACGCCCGATGCCGGACGCATACGCCTTGCAGACATCCGCATCGACGCCGAGCGGCCGCTCAAGGCCCAGCAAGGAGCGATCCGACGCCTGCGCCAACAGGCCGGTTTCGTGTTCCAGAACTTCAATCTGTTCCCCCATCGCACCGCCCTGGAAAATGTCATCGAGGGACCGCTGGTCGTGCGCAAGATCGCCCGTGACCAGGCCGAGGCGCTGGGCCGGCGCCTGTTGGTCAAGGTCGGCCTGGCCGGCAAGGAAGACGCTTACCCGCGGCGCCTGTCCGGCGGCCAGCAACAGCGGGTAGCCATCGCCCGCGCGCTGGCCATGGAACCGCAGGTGATGCTGTTCGACGAGCCGACTTCGGCGCTCGATCCGGAGCTGGTGGGCGAGGTGCTGGCGACCATCCGTGGCCTGGCCCAGGAACGCAGGACGTTGATCATCGTCACCCATGAGATGAGTTTCGCCCGCGATGTGGCCAACCGGGTCATCTTCTTCGATCAGGGAGCCATCGTCGAGCAGGGCGAGGCCAAGGCGCTGTTCGCCAATCCCCGCGAGGAGCGTACCCGGCAGTTCCTGCGCAAGTTCCGTGGCACAGGCGCCAGCCAGGATCCGGGCGCATGAGCCGGGCTGTTTGGCCGGCGCTCAGGCCCAGACCAGCTCTCTGGCCGGCACCGGCCGGCCGAACCAGTAGCCCTGTCCCAGCTGGCACTGCTGCTCGAGCAGCAGGCGCGCCTGCTCGGCCTGCTCGATGCCTTCGGCCTGCACTTGCATGTTCATGCTGCGCGCCAGCGCGATGATGACCTGGACGATGGCGATGTCATCTTCGTCGCTCGGCAGCCCGGCGACGAAGCCCTGGTCGATCTTGAGCTTCTGCACCGGGAGCCGCTTGAGCCGCAGCAACGAGGAATAGCCAGTACCGAAATCGTCGATCGCCAGGCCCAGACCCAGCTCACGCAGGCGATGCAGTTGCTCGAGCGCGACCTCGGGATCTTCCATCACCGCGCTTTCCGTCACCTCCAGCTCCAGCAGCGCCGGGTCCAGGCCGGTCTCGTCCAGTACCTGCGCAACCTGGCGGTAGAGCCCGCACTGGCCGAACAGCCGGCTGGAAAGGTTGACCGCGACGAATGCCAGGCCGCGGCCCTCGGCCTGCCAGCGAACCATCTGCTGGCACGCCTGGCGCAGCACCCAGGTGTCGATCTCGGCGATCAGCCCGGTCCGTTCGGCGATCGGGATGAATTCGGCAGGCGAGACCATGCCCCGTTGCGGATGCTGCCAGCGCACCAGGGCTTCGACACCGATCATGCGCGAGCTGGCCAGGTCATGCACCGGTTGGTAGAACACTCGCAGTTCCTGGTTCTCCAGGGCGCGCCGCAGCTCCCCCGCGGTTTCCACCCGATGCTGGGCGTGCGCGGTCAACTCCTCGGTGTACAACGCATAGTCGGCGCGGCCACTGCTCTTGGCCTTGAACAGCGCGGCATCGGCGTTGCGCAGCAGCTGTTCGGCGCTCAGTGCATCGCTGGGAAACAGGCTGATACCTACGCTCACGCTGATGAACAGGCGATGGTCGTCGAAGGCGAACGGCTCCTTCATGCGCTCGATGAGGGCCTGCGCCAGGGCAGCGGCCTGACCGAGCTGCTCGCAGTCCTCCAGCAGCACGCCGAACTCGTCGCCACCCAGGCGTGCCAAAGTTGTTCCGTTGCCCAGGGTCTCGTCCAGGCGTTCGCCGACCAGCTTGAGCAGCACGTCACCGACCGTATGACCCAGGCCGTCGTTGATGCTCTGGAAATGATCGAGGTCGAGCAACAGCAGTGCGCAACCGCGCTTGTTGTGCTGGGCGGCGCCCAGGGCATGCTCGGCGCGGTCGGTGAACAGCAGGCGATTGGCCAGGCCGGTCAGGGGATCGTGATGCGCCAGGAAGGCCAGTTCGCGCTCGGAATGCTTGATCGCGCTGATGTCACTGAAGACCGCGACGTAATGGCTCAACTCGCCTTGGTCATCGCGAATGGCCCTGATGGTTTGCCATTGTGGATAGATTTCCCCGCTCTTGCGACGATTCCAGATCTCCCCGCTCCACTCGCCGGTTTCGGCAAGCGTGGCGTAGATCGCCTGGTAGAACGGTATGCCGTGGCGGCCGGACTTGAACTTGCTGGGCCGCTGGCCAAGCACCTCGCACTGCTGGTAGCCGGTGATGCGCATGAACGCGCGATTGACATGCACGATCAGCCCGCGGCGATCGGTGACCAGCACGCCTTCAAGGGTACTGTCGAAGACGGCGGCGGCCATGCGCAGGCGCTCGCGATCCTCGCTGCGAAGCCGGGCGCCGAGGCCGATGAAACTGAGTAGCCTGGCGCGTGACACGAAGATCAGCGCCGCGCTGACCACTGCCCAGCCAAGCGCGCTGACCTGGCGTCCGAGGTTCAAGGTCGTCGGGTCGTCGAAAAGCGTGCGCAACACCTGATCGGAAACTACCAGCCAGAAGACCGACAGCACCAGATACAGCGCTGCCATGCGCAAGGCGTCACGAACTGGAACAGACATAACGGGTGGGAAAGCCCTTGGTAAAGATGAGGCATTATAGAGATTCGAGCCTGGCCTGACTCCCCGCCGAGGATGAATTCTCCCAAAGCGTGATGCCGTTCATGCAAACAGCGGCTCCATGCGCCGGCGGCTGCCCCAGGCAGTGGAAAACCAGGCCGAGGCGCCTCGCCGCAGCCTCCCTGCCGAGGTGGAAGAAAGGCTCTATCCTGCGGTTTGGCTTCGGGTCGACAACCGATGACGCAGTCGTCCCGCCGGGGAGTGGCAGTTCCGGAACTTCGTCGACATGGCTCACTCAAAGCCCGTATTGCCCGCGTGGCGGGTCGGGTTCTGGCCGCACGCACCCTCGCCGAGAGCCGTTCCGTGCACATGGTCAACGAAATCCCCTCCTGCGCAAGCCCACAATCGGAAGCTGCCCGTACCCTGCTTGCCCTGCTCCATGCACAGGGCGAAGTCGCCCGTCTCAGCGAGCGCGAACAGCTGTTCAGTTCGCTGCTCGAGAGCGTCAATGCAGTGCTGTGGGCTTTCGACTGGGAAACGCGTCAGGTGCTGTATGTCAGCCCGGCCTACGAGCGGATCTTCGGCCGTCCGGTCAGCCTGGTGCTGGCCGACTTCAACGAATGGCGCGACAGTATCTACCCCGACGACCAGGAACATGCCGAGCGCAGCCTGGCCCAGGTGCTGGTGACAGGCGCCGTGGAAGATCGCGAGTACCGCATCATCAATGGTGCCGGCCAGGTCCGCTGGCTCAGCGACAAGTGCTTCATCCGGCAGCCTGGCAGTGATCAGGAACAGCGGGTGATCATCGTCGGCATCGCCGAGGACATCACCGAGAAGAAGCGGCTCGAAGGCGAGCTGCAACGCCTGGCCACCACCGACGTGCTGACCCAGAGCAGCAACCGCCGGCACTTTTTCGAATGCGCGCGCAAAGCCTTCGAGACGGCCCGCCAGGACGGCTCGCCGCTGGCTTTCCTGCTGCTGGATATCGATGACTTCAAGCAGATCAATGACACCTACGGCCACCAGCAGGGCGACCACGTCCTGCAGCGCGTCGCCGACAGCGGCAAGGCGGTCCTGCGTCGCGGCGATCTGTTCGGTCGGATCGGCGGCGAGGAGTTCGCCGCGGTGTTTCCCGGCTGTACCGCCGAGGTCGCCGAACAGATCGCCGAACGCCTGCAACGAGAGATCCAGCGCATGAGTTTCAGCCATGGCCAGGCGGCGTACAGCGTCACCATCAGCCAAGGCGTGACCGGCCTGGGCCAGACGGACGAGGCGCTCGACAACCTCTTCTGCCGTGCCGATGCGGCGATGTACCAGGCCAAGCGCCAGGGCAAGAATCAGATCGTCAGAGGCTGAAGCCACTGACGCAACCGCCGCCGGAGCGCCGGCCGGGCCCGTGCTTGACCCCAACTTCGGCACACCACATAAAAAGAAACCCGCCGAAGCGGGTTTCTTCATGCGCAGCTCAGATTCAAGCCAGCTCAGCGAAGCACTCTTCGATGATTGCCAGGCCCTTGTCCAGCAGTTCGTCTTCAGCGGTCAACGGGACCAGGATACGCAGGACGTTGCCGTAGGTGCCGCACGACAGCAGGATCAGGCCCTTGTCGCGCGCCTTGGCCACGACTTGGGAGACGGCAGCGGCGTTCGGGGTGTGGGTGCCTTTTTCGAAGACTTCCACGGCGATCATCGAGCCCAGACCACGGACGTCGCCGATGATCGGGTGCTTCTCCTGGATCTTGCGCAGGCCAGTGGTCAGACGCTCGCCGACAGCCTTGCTGCGGTCCAGCAGTTTCTCTTCTTCGAATACCTGGATCACGGCCAGGGCCGCGGCACAGGCGATCGGCGAACCGGCATAGGTACCGCCCAGGCCGCCTGGTGCGATGGCGTCCATGTATTCGGCCTTGCCGCAGACACCGGCCAGCGGGAAGCCGCCAGCGATGGACTTGGCGAAGGTGGTCAGGTCAGGCGTGACGCCCATCTGCTCCATGGCGAAGAAGGTGCCGGTGCGGCCAGCGCCAGTCTGCACTTCGTCGGCGATCAGCAGGATGCCGTGCTGGTCGCACAGGTCGCGCAGACGCTTCATCAGCTCCTTCGGCGCAGGCAGGAAGCCGCCTTCGCCTTGTACGGGCTCGAGGATGATCGCAGCGATGTCGCGCGGCTCGGCGTCGTTCTTGAAGATGCGCTCGACCGAGGCGATCGCGTCGTCGACGCTGATACCGTGCAGTTCGTTCGGGAACAGGGCACGGAAGATGCCACCTGGCATCAGGCCCATGCCAGCGGAGTACGGCACGACCTTGCCGGTCAGGCCCAGGGTCATCATGGTCCGACCATGGTAGCCGCCGGTGAAGGCGATCACACCGGCGCGGCCAGTGGCGGCACGAGCGATCTTGATGGCGTTCTCGACGGCTTCGGAGCCGGTGGAGACCAGCAGGGTCTTCTTGTCGAAGTCACCTGGTACCAGTTGGTTGATCTTCTCGCACAGCTCTACATAGGGTTCGTAGGCCAGCACCTGGAAGCAGGTGTGGCTGACCTTGGTCAGCTGCTCCTGGACAGCGGCAACCACCTTCGGGTGCAGGTGGCCGGTGTTGAGTACGGCGATGCCGCCGGCGAAGTCGATCAGTTCGCGGCCTTCAACGTCGACCACCGTCGAGTTCTTCGCGGTTTCGACGAAGATCGGGTGGATCTGGCCAACGCCACGTGGGACGGCGGCGACACGACGCTGCATCAAGGATTCGTTGGTCTTGCTCATGGTGCCCTCATTCGCGCCAATGAACGGCGCTTTTATTCGGGGGCGGCTGGCTTTGCCTACGGACAGTATTCGTTGATCGACTGCCGCAGGCACCCTGGCCACCAGGTACTGCAGGTGTGAAAAAGACCAGCGAGACGTCGCTCTCGCGCCCCGCTGGCGAGGTAAAACCTAGACGGTCAGATGCTCAGGCACAGGTACTTGATCTCGAGGTAGTCCTCGATGCCGTACTTGGAGCCTTCGCGGCCAAGGCCCGAGGCCTTGATGCCGCCGAATGGCGCGACTTCGTTGGAAATCAGGCCGGTGTTGATACCCACCATGCCGTATTCCAGCGCCTCGGCGACACGGAACACACGGCTCATGTCACGGGCATAGAAGTACGAGGCCAGGCCGAACTCGGTGTCGTTGGACATGGCGATGACTTCGGCCTCGTCCTTGAAGCGGAACAGCGGTGCCAGCGGGCCGAAGGTCTCTTCCTTGGCCACGGCAGCGGTCTTCGGCACGTCGACCAGGATGGTCGGCTCGAAGAAGTTGCCTTCGATCTGCTTGCCGCCGGACAACACCTTGGCGCCCTTGGACACGGCGTCCTCGATGTGCTCCTGGACCTTGGCGACGGCCTTGCCGTCGATCAGGGGACCTGTGGTGGTGCCGTCTTCCAGGCCGTTGCCGATCTTGAGCTTGGCAACCGCGGCGGCCAGCTTCTCGGCGAACGCGTCGTAGACGCCGTCCTGCACATAGATGCGGTTGGCGCAGACGCAGGTCTGGCCGTTGTTGCGGTACTTGGAGATGATCGCGCCCTCGACCGCCTTGTCCAGGTCGGCGTCGTCGAACACGATGAACGGGGCGTTGCCGCCGAGCTCCAGGGACACCTTCTTGATGTCCTTGGCGCACTCTTCCATCAGTTGACGACCGATCTCGGTGGAGCCGGTGAAGGACAGCTTGCGTACCAGGGAGTTGGAAGTCAGTTCGCCGCCAACCTCGCCGGCGCTGCCGGTGACCACGCTCAGCACACCGGCCGGGATGCCGGCACGGATGGCCAGCTCGACCAGGGCCAGGGCGGAGTACGGGGTCTGCGAGGCAGGCTTGAGCACCATGGTGCAACCGGCGGCCAGGGCTGGACCTGCCTTGCGAGTGATCATCGCGGCCGGGAAGTTCCACGGGGTGATGGCCGCGGTAACGCCGATCGGCTGCTTGATGACGATCAGGCGCTTGTCGGGCTGGTGGCCAGGGATGGTATCACCGTAGACGCGCTTGGCCTCCTCGGCGAACCACTCGATGAACGAAGCGGCATAGCCGATTTCGCCCTTGGCCTCGGCCAGCGGCTTGCCCTGCTCGGTGGTCATCAGGCGCGCCAGGTCGTCCTGGTGCTCGATCATCAGCTCGAACCAGCGACGCAGCTTGGCCGAGCGCTCCTTGGCGGTCAGCGCGCGCCAGGCTGGCAGCGCCTTGTCGGCGGCCTCGATGGCCCGGCGGGTTTCCGCGCTACCCATCTTCGGCACGGTGCCGATGACTTCGCCGGTGGCCGGGTTGGTCACCTTGATGGTCTGGCCGCTGTCCGCGTCCAGCCATTCACCATCGATGAAGGCTTGCTGGCGGAACAACTGAGCGTCTTTGAGCTGCATGTCGGCTTCCTTAACAGCACCGTGCGGGCACGGAGCGAATTGTCGATTGTTGAAAGGCGCCCCCACAGGGGGGGCTGCCGTCAGGAATTCACACTGGGCGGGACAACGGCCAGCGCCAGGCATAGAGCGTTTGAAATCTCAAACGAATCGTAAGGGTCTGCTGGGTGGAGAACAATAGGCTGTTCGAAAAAAAGAACGAACGGTTGCACAGGTCCCCGGTCACAAAGTCTTTTCGAAGATCTTGGAATTGCGCTGGTAGTTGTACAGCGATGCCCGCGCCGCCGGCAGCCGCTCTACGCCGCTCGGCGCGAAGCCACGTTCACGGAACCAGTGCGCGGTACGCGTGGTGAGCACGAACAGGGTCTTGAGACCCAACTGCCGGGCCCGGCTCTCGATGCGCTCGAGCAGGTCATCGCCGCGCCCACCGTGACGGTATTCGGGATTCACTGCAAGGCACGCCAGCTCCCCTGCATCGGAGTCGACGATCGGGTACAGGGCCGCGCAGGCGATGATCATGCCATCACGCTCGACCACGCTGAACTGTTCGATCTCGCGCTCGAGCACCTCGCGGGAACGGCGCACCAGGATGCCCTGCTCCTCGAGCGGGCTGATCAGCTCCAGCAAGCCGCCGACATCCTCGATGGAGGCCTCGCGGACAATCTCGAACTGCTCCTGGGCGACCAGAGTGCCGCCACCGTCACGGGTGAACAGTTCGGTCAGCAATGCGCCATCCTCGGCATAGCTGACGATATGGCTGCGCGCCACCCCGCCCTTGCAGGCCTCGGCCGCCGCATCCAGCAACTCGCCCTGGTAATCGCTACCCAGCCGCTGCAGGTGCGCTGCCACCTGTTGCGGGCGCAGCTCGCGCACCAGTCGACCCTGCTCGTCGAGCAGCCCCGATTCGGCGCCGAACAGCAGCAGTTTATCGGCGCCCAGTTCGATCGCCGCGCGCGTGGCCACGTCTTCGCAGGCCAGGTTGAAGATTTCCCCGGTCGGCGAATAGCCCAGGGGCGAAAGCAGGACGATCGAGCGCTCGTCGAGCAGGCGATTGATGCCCTTGCGGTCGATGCGCCGAACTTCGCCGGTATGGTGGTAGTCGACACCTTCCAGCACGCCGATCGGCCGCGCCGTGACCAGGTTCCCCGAAGCCACGCGCAACCGCGAGCCCTGCATCGGCGAAGCGGCCATGTCCATGGACAGGCGGGCTTCGATGGCGATGCGCAGGTGGCCGACCGCGTCGATCACGCAGTCGAGGGTGGACGAATCGGTGATACGCATCCCGCGATGATAGTGCGCGTTCAGGCCGCGCGCGGCCAGACGACTCTCGATCTGCGGACGCGAGCCATGCACCAGCACCAGGCGCACGCCAAGGCTGTGCAGCAGGACCAGGTCGTGGACGATGTTGCCGAAGTTGGGATGTTCGACGCCGTCGCCGGGCAGCATGACGACGAAGGTGCAATCGCGATGGGCATTGATGTAGGGCGAGGCATGACGCAACCAGTTGACGTATTCAGGCATGAGCGGGGCCTTGTGGGCAGGATGAATGGAAAAGGCACGGCACTTGGCGTACGAAAAGGCTCATCGTCGGAACAGGTTCGGCGTCACGCGCGGGCTCCTCATGTCGGTTCAGGTCGCTTGGATGGACGTTCATTCCAGGCAATAGTGCCGGATCATCTGACGCAATAGACGCACGGTAGGCTCGATGCGTGACATTTCCAGGTATTCGCCGGGCTGGTGGGCACAGGCGATGTCGCCAGGTCCGAGCACCAAAGTCTCGCAGCCCAGCGCCTGCAGGTAAGGCGCTTCGGTGCCAAAGGCCACGGCCTGCGCCCGATGCCCGGTCAGCCGCTCGGCCAGCTGCACCAGCTCGCTGTCGGCCGCCTGTTCGAAAGGCGCCACTTCGGGAAACAGCGGCGCGTAATCGATGCTGACCTCATGCTGTTCGGCCAGCGGTGCCAGCCTGGCGCGGATGGTACCGCGCAGCTGTTCGGGGTCCATGCCGGGCAGCGGTCGCAGGTCGAATTCGAGCGCGCACTGGCCGCAGATGCGGTTGGGATTGTCGCCGCCATGGATGCAGCCGAAGTTGAGGGTCGGACCAGGCACGCTGAACTGTGGATTGTCGTACCGCTTCTGCCACTCCCGACGCAGCCCCATCAGTTCGCCCATCACCGCATGCATGGCTTCCATGGCGCTGCGCCCCAGGGTGGGGTCGGACGAATGCCCGCTGCGGCCCATGATGTCGATGCGCTCCATCATGATGCCCTTGTGCATGCGGATCGGACGCAGCCCGGTCGGCTCGCCGATCACCGCGGCACGCCCCAGCGGCCGTCCGGCCTCGGCCAGGGCACGAGCGCCGGACATCGAGCTTTCCTCGTCGCAGGTGGCGAGGATCAGTAGCGGGCGCTTGAAATCATGCTCCAGCAATGGCTGCACGGCTTCGATGATCAGCGCGAAGAAGCCCTTCATGTCGCAGCTGCCCAGGCCGACCCAGCGGCCATCGATCTCGGTCAGCTTCAGCGGGTCGCTGCGCCACAGCTGCGCATCGTAGGGCACGGTATCGCTGTGCCCAGCCAGCACCAGGCCACCCGGCCCGGAACCACGAGTGGCCAACAGGTTGAACTTGCCGGGGCTGACGGTCTGGATCTCGCACTGGAAGCCCAGGTCGGCGAGCCAGCCGGCCAGCAGCTCGATGACCTCGGCGTTGGACTGATCCAGGGCAGGCTGGGTGCAACTGACCGAGGACGTGGCGATCAGGGCGGCGAACTGGTCTTTGAGCGGCGGCAAAGGCATGCGCATTCTCCTCGCGAGCGGCCCCCATCATAGGTCCATCCGGCGCCGCGAATAAACCGTGCAAGCCTGTCTGCTGTACACTCGTCGAGTCTGACGAAGCTCGTTTGCCGATGCGAACCTTCGGTAGATGCCGTAGGCACCCACCCCTGAGCCTGGATCACCCCGCGATGCACAAAGAAACCGAACTCAAACTGCGCGCCAGCCGCGAGACCCTCGACGCCCTGCGTGAGCACCCCCTGCTGAAGAAGCGCAACAAGTCCGGCTGGCAGACGCGCCAACTGCTCAACCAGTACTTCGACACGCCCGAGCGCGACCTCGCCGCCGCCAAGGTCGCCCTGCGCCTGCGCCGCGATGGCGACGTCATCATCCAGACCCTCAAGTGTCGCGGCCAGAGCGTGGCGGGCCTGTCCGAGCGCAACGAGTACGAATGGCAACTGGACAAGGTCAAGCTGGATTTCAAGAAGCTCGACGGCAGCTGCTGGCCACAACAGCTCGAGCAGCTCGACAAGAAGACCATCAAGCCGCTGTTCACCACCGACTTCACCCGCGAATTCGCCGAGATCGCCTGGGGTCGTGGCAAGCACAAGGTAGTGATCGAGGCCGCGCTGGATCAAGGCTCGGTGAGCGCGGGCAAGCGCAAGGAAGCCATCAGTGAACTGGAACTGGAGCTGCGCGAAGGTCCAGCCGAGGCGCTGCTCGAACTGGCCGCCGAACTGGCCGCCAGCCTGCCACTGATGCCCTGCGACATCAGCAAGGCCGAGCGTGGCTATCGCCTGCTCGATCCGGACAGCTACTCGCTGGAGCTGCCCGCCGCCGCCTTCGATGCCCAGACCCCCCTCGACGATGCCTTCGCCGCTCTGGCCTGGCAGCTGCTGGGCAGCAGCCAGCGCCTGGCCGAACAGTACCGGCATAACGGCCACTGGCGCCTGCTGCAGGACTGGGTCCAGTGCCTGGGTGAGCTGCGGGCCTTGGCCAGCACCCTAGGCCAGGCCGCGCCACGCGCCACGACCCGTGCGCTGCGCGGCAGCCTGGATGCCTTGCTCGAGGACTGGCGTCCGTTGGTGCTGGCTGGCAACGAAGACGAAGACGTACGCCGCGTCGCACCCGAACAGTTCGCCGAAGAACTGCTCGAAACGCGCTGGGGACAGTTCTCCCTGGAAACCTCCCGCTGGCTGCTGGCTCGCGCCTGGACCGTCGACAGAAGTGGTCGTGGCGACCGCCAGGGCAAGGCGCAACTGGGCAACTGGCTGGCACACCTGCTGGCCGAGGAAGCCCGCCAGCTGCAACTGCCCTTGTATCAGCGTCAGCCCGAGGACCTGGCCGAACAGTTGCCGCGGATCGAGCGCCTGCTGGCCTGGCTGCACCACGCTCGCCAGGTGCTCGAGATCCCGCAGCTCGACCGCCTCTACGGCGAGCTGAACAAGCTGTACCAGCTGGCCAATCAACCGCTGGACGAAAACGTCCTGGCCGCGCGGGTCGAGCAGACGCTGGCGGTGAACCAGAGCCGTGCCTGGAAACACCTGCTCAAGCCGGCTTCAGCGAACTAAGGGCAGGCTGGTGGTGGCCTTGATCTCCGACAGGGCCACGATCGAGTTGACCTCCTGGATACCAGGGACATTCGACAGTTTCTCGAAGAAGAAGCGCTCGTAGGCCTCGATGTCCTGGGTCACGATTCGCAGCATGAAGTCGACCGCGCCCATCAGCACATGACATTCCAGCACTTCCGGAAACCCTCGGATCGCCTCGGTGAATTCGGCGAAGTTGGAACGACCATGGGCGTTGAGCTTGACCTGCGCGAAGATCTGCGTATTGAGTCCGACCTTCTTGCGGTCGAGCAGGGTCACCTGGGCGCGGATCACCCCCTCTTCCTTCAGGCGCTGGATCCGGCGCCAGCATGGCGACTGGGAAAGGCCGACACGCTCGGCTATCTGCGCGCTGGACAGCGAAGCGTCCTCTTGTAGCAAGGCAAGGATACGACGATCGTAGGCATCCAGCTCTCCATGCATTTTCTTTTCTCCAGATCTGGATTGCACGAATTGTTCAAGTCGCCATGCCGGCATTCACGCTAGATAGTAGCGAAACAATACCTGGATTGGCGTGCCAGAATGCTGCATCACCTGCGGAGAGCACCATGTCCAATCTCGAATGGCCACAAACCCCTCCACGTCCGGACCCCGGGTCGACCGGCGCCCCGCACCAGAACGTGCGCTATCGGCTTCAGGTCGAGGCCGAACCGGACAGCCTGTGCCGCATACTCAACCTGTTCGCCCTGCAATCGCTCACACCCCATCATGTGCAGGCGTGCCAGCAGGACGACCTGCTCGAGGTGAGCATCGGCGTGAGCGGCCTGAGCTGGCACCGGGCCGAACTCATTGCACACAAGATGCGCAACCTGATCTGTGTCGGCGAAGTCAGCCTGCAGCCAGGCACTGACCTGATCAGCGCCTGCGCCTGAATCGCAAGATCCGGTAACCGTTGCCGACGGCACTTTCATCTCGCAGGGGCTAGGCTTGCCGTCGAATTGGTACCGACGAGGCAAGGATGCCCATGTATGCTCGCGACGACGGCTTTCTCGACATGAACCTGCTGCTCGATGGCCTGGCCGCGACCGGTCGCCTGGATGCAGACCAGGTTCGCCTGGCACGCAGCGACCGGCCAGAGGGCCTCCACCCGCTAGAACAGATTGCCGAGCTTACCCTGGAGGACCGCCAGCGGCCCGGTCGACGCCTGGACCTGGACACCCTCTGCCAATGGCTGGCCGAGCGGATCGGCGTGCCTTATCTGCGCCTGGACCCCATGCAGGTCGACCTGGCCCAGGTGGCCGGACTGATATCGGCCGGCTTCGCCCAGCGCCATGACATCCTCGCCGTGGCGGCCGACCCCTCGGCGATCACCATCGCCAGCGCGCAGCCCTACCGGCGCGCCTGGGAAGCGGACCTGGCCAACGGCCTGGGACGGCCGATCAGACGGGTCCTGGGCTGTCCGCGACAGATCCGCCAGCTGCGCCAGACCCTGTTCAGCCTGGCAAGCTCGGTCCAGGGCGCCAGCCAGCAACAACTCACCGGCCTGAACGAGCTGGAACAACTGCTCCAGCTGGGCAACCGCCAGCTCGACGCCAGCGCAGACGACGCCCACATCGTGCACATCGTCGACTGGATCCTGCAGTACGCCATCGAGCAACGTGCCAGCGACATACACCTGGAGCCTCGCTTCGACCAGGCCCGGCTGCGCTATCGCATCGACGGCCTGCTTCATCAGGTCTATGCCTTCGCGACTGGCGTCGCCCTGGCATTGGTCAGCCGGCTCAAGCACCTGGCCCGCATGGATGTCGCGCAGAAGCGTCGCCCTCAGGACGGCCGTTTGAAGACACGACTGCCTGGCGGCGAGGAGGTGGAACTGCGCCTGTCGACCTTGCCCACGCCTTTCGGTGAAAAGCTGGTCCTGCGCCTGTTCGATCCGTTGCAACTGGAACAAGGGCTGGCCGGGCTTGGCCTGGACAGCCCCCTGCTGGAGCGCTGGCAGCAGCAGCTGCGACAGCCCCATGGCCTGGTCCTGCTCACCGGTCCGACCGGCTCCGGCAAGACCAGCACCTTGTATGCCAGCCTGAGATGGCTGGCGTCGCCGGCGCTGAACCTGTGCACCATCGAAGACCCCATCGAGCGGCTGGAGCCGGCCTTCAACCAGCTGCAAGTCCAGCCAGGCATCGGCCTGGACTTCGCCAACGGTGTGCGCGCCCTGCTGCGCCAGGATCCCGACGTGATCATGATCGGCGAAATCCGCGACGCGAGCACTGCCCAGGTGGCGGTCCAGGCGGCGCTGACCGGCCACCTGGTGCTGTCCACCCTGCACACCAACGACGCCTGCAGCGCGATCACCCGTTTGCTGGAGCTGGGTGTCGCCGAATATCTGCTCAAGGCCACGCTGCTCGCGGTGATGGCACAGCGCCTGGTACGCATGCGCTGTGCGTCCTGCCAAGGCGCTGCGAGCCGCCTCTCGCAGGCCTGCGTGGTGTGTCGCGGCACGGGCTACCACGGGCGTACCGGGTTGTTCGAGCTGCTGGTACTGAGCGACAGCCTGCGCGCCAGGATCGGTCCCGGCATCGACCTGCCCGCGTTTCGCCGGCAGGCCAGGGCCGAAGGCATGCAGGACTTGCGTCGCTGTGGCGCGGACAAGGTCGCGCGTGGCATGACCTGCGACCAGGAAGTACTGCGAGCCTGCTGCCAGGGCTGATCGCGCTTCCAGACAGGCGCATCCGGGAACCTGATCGGCCATCCAGGATCAAACCGCTCGCCCCCAACCCCCTATCCTTCGAGGTGATCACCATGCGTTTGAAAATCGCCATCGCCGCAGCGGCCCTGTGCACGCTTCCGCTCGGCTCCGCCATGGCAGACGGCTTCTGGCGCGATGTCATATCTTCTGGCGCTACCACGGCTTCTACCTACCTGACCTTCAAGGACCACAAGCTGATCGTCGCCGCCCAGGATGATGCCGGCAGCTACGTGGCGAGCCAGGGGGCGATTCGCGGCCCCTACCTTGAAGCGGCGATGCAGAAAGTCCGTGCCGACAACCCAGGCCTCGAGGCCAGCGACATGCAGCTGGCCAACGCCATCCTGGCGCACAGCGCAGTCGCCGAGTGAACCTGCCACGGCCAGGCGAGCAACCTGGCCACGTCCTGAATCGGCCTGATGACGTTTTCTATCGGGTCGATGCCGCTTTATGCATTGCCTGGATGCGACGCCTGCGGGATGCTCTGGTCGAACGTCAGCCCTCAACACTGCTGCAGAGATCGTCATGAAGAACGTCGAAGAAATACTCAAGGCCAAGGCAGAGCACCACAGCGTATATACCATCGGCCCGGACGACTCGGTACTCGATGCCCTGAAGATGCTTGCCGAAAGAAACGTGGGTGCCCTGCCCGTGGTCCAGAACGGGCAAGTGGTCGGGATCGTCAGCGAGCGCGACTATGCTCGCAAGCTGGTGCTCAAGGGCCGTTCTTCCGCAGCCACGCCGGTACGCGACATCATGAGCGCCCCGGTGGTCACGGTCGAACCCAAGCACAACCTCGAATACTGCATGAACCTGGTGACCAATCGCCACTTGCGTCACCTTCCGGTGGTGGCCAATGGCGAGCTGATCGGTCTGCTATCGATCGGCGACCTGGTCAAGGAAACCATTGCCGAGCAAGCTGGCCTGATCCTCCAGCTCGAACAGTACATTCGCGGCGAATGATCAGTGGTAGGCGCGCTCCAGCTCGTCGAGCTGGTGCTCGAAGCTGCGCAGGCGCGCCGACCATGTATAGACCAGCACCTCGATATCGCGATTGAGCACGGTAGTGCTTGCGAACCGCTCCGCTGGCGGCTCGCCCAGGTCGAGCTGGTAACGTTCCCTGGCCATCGCGCTCGCCACGCTGGACAGGTCACGGGCATTGGCCTGCCAGTGGTGACGGCTGTCATGGACTTCGCGATCCAGCTCGCGGCATTGGCGCTTGAGCTCGTCCAGGCTCTGCTCCACTGGCGTGCCACGCAACTCGCCCATGACCTCTTCGAAGGTCCGGCTGGAATGCCAGTAGCTTCCCCAGAAATAGCGATCGAACACGGTTTCGACCCGGCGCAGGGCCACCTTGGTGTTCCAGATGGTCACCAGGGTATGCCCCTGGCGCAGTTCGCGCCTGTCGAGCTTGAGGTGCTGCCAGGCGATCCAGGCCAGGGTAGCCAGTGCCGCTGCCACCGTCACGGCGGCGGCAGCATAAAGGAACTGCATGGCATGCTGCAGTTGATAGGCGTGCCGGATACCGAAGAAGTAGCCAGCGGTCAGGGTGCCCAGGATCACCACGGCGCACCAGAAAGCCGGTGCATAGGGATCTTTCATGACCTCATCCCCCGCGTCGTTTTCCTGAGCATAGCAACGCCGAATCAGCCCATCAGGTGCCGCTCGGCGCTTATTTCTTGCGTGGGTGGAGTGCCTCGTTCAACTGGTCGATCATGACGATCCAATCCGAATCGGCAATGTAGTTTTCCTTGAGAAATGCGCGCTGCGAGTCATTCCAGAAAGGCGCGTCCACCAATTTCACATCGTCGTCCAGGGGCGAATGCGTGGTGATGAACCGTTCGATCTCGACCGGATCGTCGGGCAGGCCCAGTTGCTTGAAGATCTCGGAAAACGGATGGATCGGTGCGTCCATGGTGCCTCCTTGAGCCGGTACGCCTGCATGAGGACTGCCCGGCGATGGGTTGGATGAGCCTCCCTGGGCGAATCGAGGACACTCAGGAAGAATCCGGGCCAGGAACGACCTGCCCTTGGAGAGGTAGACAACGGAGCGGCGCCTTGAGCTCGATCGGGATGGCGACAGCCATCCAAGGGTTGCCTGTTCTGCACGCTATGGCCCAGGGTGGCGGCACGGCCTCGGGCGAGGCCGGAGATCTTCAGAGCGGTGTGCGGCGAATCGTCGCCAGCAAGGTCGCCGCGCCGATGAACAAGCCGGCGAAGGTCCGGTTCATGCGCCGCTGCTGGCGAGGCGTGCGCAGCAGACGCAACACGCGCGCGGCGAGTCCGGTGTAGCCAGCCATCACCAGCAGGTCGACGGCGACCATGGTGACGGCGATCGTCACGTACTGGGGCAGCAGTGCCTGGCGCGGATCGATGAACTGCGGCAGCACCGCCAGCATGAAGACCAGCGCCTTGGGATTGCTGACGTTGACCAGGAAACCCCGCAGCACCAGGTTCATCGGCCTGCTCACCGGCGCCGCCGCCGCGCTTTCGCCCAGGTCGGCGGGCAAGGCTCGCCATTGCTTGATCGCCAGCCACAGCAGGTAGCCGACACCGAACCACTTGATGATCTGGAACGCGGTAGCCGAGGTGGCCAGGATCGCCCCGACGCCCGCGGCGATGATCGCGATCTGCAGCACCAGGCCCAGCTGCAAGCCCAGGGCATTCCAGTAGCCGCGCCAGAAACCATGCTGCAAGCCGCTGGACATCGAGGCGATCGCGCCAGCGCCGGGTGACAGGCTGATCACCCAGCACGCGGCAAGGAATGCCAACCAGGTTTCCATGGACATCGCTCACCTCCCTCGATAGTAGACACATCATACGGCCAGCGGCATCGGCGCTCGCCAGCGATCGATCAATCCCCAGGAACCGCGGCGTCCCTGGTCAGGGCATGGGTTTCGGCGCCACGCCAACGACGAACGGACTTCTGGAAGAACTGGCTATTGGGTATCTGCACCAGCGCGCCACCCGCCTCGGGCGTTTCGATCAAGGTGGTGAACAGCAGGTTGATCGCGATCACCCGCCCTTTCACGCCCGGCTTGTCGAGGGTTTCCACCAGTTCGACCACATCGCCGATACGGAAGGGCCCCACGGTGAAGATCAGTACCGCGCAGAGCAGGTTGGACAATACGCTCCACATCGCGAAGAAAGCCACGGCGGCGACCGCGACGAACCCGGAAAGCGCGGTCCAGAGCACGGTGGCGGAAACCCCGAGGCGTTCGAGCACGAACAGTACGGCACTGCCCATGATCAGCCAGCGCAGGCCGCCACGCACGGGCAGCAGCAGTTCCGGCGGCAGTGGATAGCGCTCGCCCAGGCGGCTCAGGCAGCGCCCGACAAAGCGTTGCAGGACGAAAGCGGCCACCAGGATCAGGAGGATCTGCACACCCAGCCAGAACGGCTCCATCCACAAGCCGGGCAGCAAGGCATGCAACGCTTCCATCAGGACAGCGCCTCCAGCTCGGCCTGCAGGCTCTCGAGAAGCTCCAGGGCCTCCATCCAGGCCTCTTCCAGCTCGCCTTCGCGCTGCTTGAGGGCGCTCTGGCGAGCCAGCAGCTCGCGCAGCTGGTCCTTGCGAGCGGCTTCGTAAATCCCGCTGTCACCCAGCGCGGACTCCATTTCACCCAATTGCTTGTGCACCTGGCCAAGTTCACCTTCGAGCTTCTCGGCGGCGCGCTTGTGCGGCGCCAATTGCTGGCGAAGCGCCGCGGCAGCCTGGCGCTGGGCCTTCTTGTCGGTCTTGTCCGGATTGCCCGAGGCATTGGCGACCGGCGCGTTGCGCTGTCGATACTCGATCAGCCAGCGACTGTAGTCGTCCAGGTCACCGTCGAACGCCTCGACCTTGCCATCGGCCACCAGCAGGAAATCGTCCGTGGTGCTCTTGAGCAGATGACGATCGTGGGAAACCACCACCACCGCGCCGGAAAACTCCTGCAAGGCCATGGTCAGCGCCAGGCGCATTTCCAGGTCCAGGTGGTTGGTCGGTTCGTCGAGCAGCAGCAGGTTCGGGCGCTCCCAGGCGATCAGCGCCAGGGCCAGGCGGGCCTTCTCGCCACCGGAGAAATTCACCACCGGTTCGTCGACACGGTCGCCACGGAAGTCGAAGCCACCGAGGAAGTCGCGCAGGGTCTGTTCGCGCTCGGCAGGCGCCAGACGCTGCAGGTGCAGTAGCGGGCTGGCCTTGTCGTCGAGGGAGTCGAGCTGATGCTGGGCGAAATAGCCCACGGCGAGGTTTTCGCCACGCAGCAGGCGTCCGCCCAGCGGCTGGAGTTCCCCGGCCAGGTTCTTGATCAAGGTCGACTTGCCCGCGCCGTTGGGGCCGAGCAGGCCGATGCGCGCACCAGGCACCAGTTGCAGCTTGACCTTTTCCAGGACCACCTTGTCACCATAGCCGAGACGGCCCTCGGCCAGGTCCAGCAAGGGGCTGGAGATCCTTTCGGACTCGCGGAAGCTGAAGTCGAATGGCGAGTCCACATGCGCCGCCGACAGTTCTTCCATGCGTTCCAGCGCCTTGATCCGGCTCTGCGCCTGGCGCGCCTTGGTGGCCTGGGCACGGAAGCGGGCAATGTACTTTTCCATGTGCGCGCGACGGGCCTGCTGCTTCTCGTAGGCCTGTTGCTGCTGCGCCAGACGCTCGGCGCGCGTGCGCTCGAAGGCGGTATAGCCGCCTCGATAGAGATTGAGCTTGCGCTGTTCCACATGGACCACGTGATCGACCACCGCATCGAGGAAATCGCGATCGTGGGAGATCAGCAGCAAAGTGCCCGGATAACCCTTGAGCCAGTCCTCCAGCCAGAGGATCGCATCGAGGTCCAGGTGGTTGGTCGGCTCGTCGAGCAGCAGCAGGTCGGAGGGGCACATCAGCGCCTGCGCCAGGTTCAGGCGCATCCGCCAGCCACCGGAAAAGTCCCCGACCCGACGGTCCATCTGCTCGCTGGCAAAGCCCAGGCCGGCCAGCAGCTTGCGTGCGCGAGCGTCCGCGGTGTAGCCATCGGCGCTTTCCAGCTCGCTGTGCAAGCGGGCCAGCGCGGTACCGTCCTGGGCCGTCTCGGCGACGGCCAGCTCGGCCTGGACCTGGCGCAGGCGACCATCGCCGTCCAGCACATAGTCCACGGCCAGCCGGTCGAGGGTGTCGACTTCCTGGCGCATGTGCGCGATGCGCCAGTCGGCCGGAATGCGACAATCCCCGCCGTCCGGCGACAACTCGCCGCGCAGCAGGGCGAACAGGCTGGATTTGCCGGCACCGTTGGCGCCGATCAGGCCGGCCTTGTGACCGGCGTGCAAGGTCATCTCGGCGCCTTCTAGCAAGCGCTGCGGACCACGCTGTAAAGTGAGGTTGGATAGTCTGATCATGATGGTCGCGGAGTCTACCAGCTTCCACGATCACTGGCGCGAGTCGAACGATGCACACCGACCTTTGGAATCATGCAGTGGCCTTGTATGCCCGGCCAGGCGTCGAAATGGCCTGTCTCGAATTGCAGGCCCTGGGCTGCGATGTCTGCCTGCTGCTGTGCGGCACCTGGCTGCAGGCGCGTCAGGTCATGCCCGATGCCGTGCGCGCGCAGGCCTTGCGCGAGATCACGCGGGCCTGGCAGCACGACGTGGTGGAGAAACTGCGCGCGATACGTTCGAGCTGGCGCGAGGCTGCAAGCCAGGACGCGCAACTGGCTGGCTTGCGCGAACAGGTCAAGGCCCTCGAACTGCAAGCCGAACGTATCCAGTTGCACAGGCTGCAAGCGCTGGCGACGGCCTGGCCGTCGGCCCCACAAGCGCCTGCAGGCGATTGGCTGGCCTGGCTCGCCGCGGACCGGGCGCGTGGCCACGCAGCGCTGCACAGGCTGCGCGACATGGCCAGGCAAATGCGCGATCAGCCGTTAGACGACGACTGAGCCGAACTGTCGGCAACCGATTTGGAAACGTCCGCATCCGCGACTGGCGCCGGTGTCGCGGACTCTGCCAGGGGCGTCGCGGAGCCGTTGCCCACCGAACGCTGCGCCCCTTTCGAGACGGTTGGCTTGCGTGGGGCCTGGGGCTTGCGCTTGCCAGACATCGATCCGCCGGCCGCCGGCCGGTCGCTGCTGCTCGCGGCGCCGGACCTGGCCGCGGGGACGTTGGTCGAAGCGCCCCTGGCACGGCTGGCCCGGATGCCCGCGCCGCTCGGCGCGGACGCTGCGCTGGTGGTTTTCCTGCTTGCCGAGGCACTCGCGGGCGCAGCCTTGCGCGCCCCTTTGGCTGGCGCCGGCTCGACGCCAGGCCCAGCCGCCTTGGCAGCAGTCCTCGCGGTTGGCGTCTTGCGGGTCCTGGGCTGGGCCTCTTGGGCAGCCGATGCGGCAGCGCCGGTCCTGGTGGCAGGCGCCTTCCTGGTGGCACGCCTGGCTGGACCCTGAGCCTGCGCATCAAGGTCGCGCTCTCGCTGCTCCAGCGCCTGGGCGGCGGCCTCGCGCACCTTGCCCACGCCCTGGGCAATCTTCAGACTGTCCTCGACATCGCGCTTGAGACCCTGGATATAGTGGCGGGTATCGGTCTGCCGGGACTTGAGCGAGTCGAGCAGTTCTTCGAGTTCATCGATGGCACGCTTGGCCTTGCCTTGCGCCTTGGATTTGCCAGCAGCGGCGGCATCCTGCAGCTTCAGGCGCGAGTCATGAAGCTTTTCCTGTGCCTTGCCGCGTTGCTTTTCCAGCTTGGCCAGCAGTTTTTCCGCATCCGTGAGCGCCTGGGAGCAGGCTTGCTCAAGATGGTCGAGCAAGCTACCTGAAAGTTGCTGAAGCAGATGCAAAGGCGTACTGACGGGTTTCTTCTTCGCCGACATGGTCGACCTCCTGGCTGACAAGATGCGTTCATACTAGGCTGCCGCCGCAGTCACTGCCAAGGCAACCTGACATCACGACAGGCCAAACGTGTCCGACGTCCGGACGAGCCTGTCTCCATCTAATCATCGCGGGAGTCGCGTGTGTTCCGTTACCTTGCCATCAGTCTTGTCCTGGTCGCTTCATCGAGCCTGGCCGCGCCTGAACCGGCGGTGTCCCAGGAGCAGGAGCTGGCCTACAGCGTAGGCGCCAGCCTCGGCCAGCGGTTACGCCAGGAAATGCCGGGGCTGCCACTGGATTCGCTAGTGGAGGGTTTGCGCCAGGCTTACCAGGGGCAACCCCTCAAGCTCGAGGCCGCACAGATCGAGGCGCTTCTCCAGCAGCACGAAGAACAGGCCGCGGCGGTTGGCGAACTGGCACGGAGCCGGCAACTCGAAGCCAGCGAAGCGACATTCATGGCTGACGAGCGGGCGCGCCCTGGCATGCACGAGCTCGAGCAGGGCGTACTGTACAGCGAACTGGTGCCCGGCAACGGCGCGCAACCCACCGCTGGCGGACGAGTACAGGTGCGCTATACGGGCCGGCTGCCAGATGGCACGGTATTCGACCAGAACCAGCAGCCGCAATGGTTCAGGCTCGACGCGGTGATCGCCGGGTGGCGAATCGCCTTGCCACGGATGAAGAGCGGAGCGAAGTGGCGACTGGTGATCCCATCGGCGCTGGCATACGGGGCCGAGGGCGCCGGAGACCTCATCGCGCCCTATACGCCTCTTGTATTCGAGGTCGAACTGCTCGCCATCGACGACTGACCGCGACTGTCAGGCCTGGACGGCGTCTTCCTGCCGGTGCGCGTTATGCAGCACTTCGATCAGGCAATCCTCCAGTTCGAAGCGCTCGTCCAGCAGGCTGCCAAGCTCGGCAAGCTTTCGGGCGAAGCGCTCGGCATCGGTGCATTCGCCCTTTTCACAGTTGTCGTTGAAGGCCAGCGCGATCTGGGTAATGTCATCGATGCGTGGGTTGAGCTGCTCGGCCACGCCCAGGGCGCCCTGGTCGCCGAAGGCCTTGGCTTCGCTGACCAGTTGCTCGCAGACCTCGAAGTGCCAGGCCGAGACATAGTCGACGAGAATCTCGCAGAAGCTTCCGTTATGCGCCTTGTCGGCGAACGCCGGCTTGGTGTCGCGCAAGGCGCTGTATGCCTCGACCAGTTCCTGGCGCTCTGCCAGCCAACGGTCGATCAGCTTGTGTACCCCGCCCCAGCGCTCCTGGGCATTCTGACAACTATCGAGCATGACGATATCTTCCTTCTGGGTAATGCCGCTGCACCTGATGGCGCCAGCGCGCCGCGACCAGGTGGGGTCAGCAGGACGGCATCGAGCAGTTGTGGTTTCAGTATGCGTGCAGGGCAGAGTATTCCCGCCCATGCTGCCCTTCAAGGTACGCAGGGGAGAATGTTCATACAAGCGTTTGATGGCTCGGCAGGCTGCCACTGGTCGAACAGCGCCTCTGCGCCGTGGCGCAGGTCATTCCAGAGCGGAGCGCCCCAAGCGTATCGACAGATCGGCAAGCAGGCGTGACAAGGGCAGCAAGGCCAGCAGCAGGAAAGCCAGCAGGCTCCATTCAGGCAGGGTCAGATCGAGAAAGCTCCAGCTCGTCGAAACGCATTCCGGCCCTTCGAGCACCAGCGCCTTGAGCGATTGGACCAGCCCGGACAGCCCGCCTGCGCTGGCAGCCTGCTCGCAAGGCAACCCCAGCTCGCCCGCCGCGCCGTGCAGCCAGACCTGCCGCGCGGCCAGCGCCGCTCCGCTGCCAGCGAAGAGCAGGGCCAGGCCGGCGTAGCCGTGCGCGCCCTTGCGGCCAGGCGCCTGGATCGCCATGCACAGGCATGCCAAGGCATAGCCACCGAGCAGCACCCGCTGTGAATGGCACAGGTTGCAAGGCAGGCCGGTGTTGGATTCAAGGTAGAAGCTGGCGATCAGCATCGACAGCGCAGCCAGAAATGCCGGGAAGTAAAGTGAACGCAAGCGGGCCAGCGACATTTATCAAGTCCTGGAATGACTGGGGGGACCGAGGAACGTTAGATGAAAGACGCTGTTTGTTTCAAGGCGCTACAGTGCAGATAAATCGCTGATTAGTAGGGAAAATTACTTAATTTAAGTAAGAATTTTCCCAAACGGTGCCGAAGCGTCTCGGCACGCAGGAAGAAATGCTTCCCAAGCCAGGCGAACCCGCGCCTGCACGCGGGCTCGCGAGCCTCTCAGGCCTGGATCTTTTCGGGCAGTGGAAGCGTCAGCAGGCGCTCGTCCAGAAGCCCCAGCCCTTCCTCGAACAGTTGGTTGCTGCGCCTGGTTTCGCCGAGGCTGGCGAGCAGGCGGGCCAGCTCGGCGCAGGTTTCCGGGTTGCGCTGCACGCGCAGGCTGCTTTCCAAGTAGTCGCGAGCCTTGCCCCAGAGCTGATTGCGCAGGCACAAGCGACCTAGCGTGAGCAGCAGGCCGGGATCGTCTGCATGTTCCTTGAGCAAGCCCTCGGCGAACTGCAACTGCCGCGCCGGATCCTCGCCACGCACCAGTCCGTAGAGTCGCGCCAGATGGCTTTCGTACTGCCGCTTGAGCGCCGTGCGCAGCACCTGCTCGGCGTCGGCCTGGGCATCCATCTGGCGTAACTGTTCGGCATAGGCCAGCAGCAGTTGCGGTTCCTGGCGCTGCGCCGAGCCAAGCGCCTGCCAGGCTGCTTCGAGCGATTGCCGAGCCGCCTGGGTATCGGTACCGCGGGTCGACGCCAAGGTCAGGTTCTGCCCCCAGGCCCGCTGTTCCAGTTCGGCGAGTTCACTGGCTGACAGTACCTTGTGCTTGCGCAACTCCGGGAGCAGGTGAATCAGCGACGGCCAGTCGCCTCGGCTCACGTGCAGGCGTTGCAACAGCCGCAGGACCTGGGTGTTGCCTGGGTAGCGGGCCTGCATGGCCTGCAAGGTTTCCAGGGCCTGTTCGTTGTCGCCCCGATCCATCTGCAATTGGGCATGAGCCAGGGCGATGCCCAGTTCAGCCTGGGGCTGGCGCTCCAGCGCCCGCTCGAGCAGGCTGTCGCTGTCTTCGCGGCGGCCGAGTTCGTTGGCCGCGCGGGCCGCGCCCAGGTAGAAGAGCAGCGGCTGGCGCTCGGCTTCGGCGGCGCGCTGCAAGTGGCGCTGGGCACTGGCCCAGCGGCCTTCGGCCAGGTCCAGCTGGCCCTGCTCGATGGCCAGTCGAGTGCGACGGCTGCGGTTGCGCCGTGACCATGGATTGACGACACCGCTGGAGACCAGCACCAGGCCGACCAGGTAGCGCACCAGCAGGGCCAGCAGCACGACCGCCAGCAGCAGGCCAAGCGCTGCCCACAGGCCGGACTGGTAGCGGAAGCCGCCATAGGCGATCAGCACGTAGCCGCTGTGCTTGGCGATGGCGATACCCAGCGCCGCGGCCACGACGATGGCGATGACCGCCAGCAGGTAGACGCGCTTCATGGCTTGGCCCCCTCGCTTTCCGCCGGCAGATGACGTCGCGCGATGTAGGCCTGTACCGCCGCGAGGCTCTCGGCCAGGTCCGGGACTTCGACCGCGACCGGTTCCTCGGCCAGACGGTTGAGGCTATCGAGCATGGCCTGGCTTTGCGGGTTGTCGGCATTGAAGTTGGCCAGCAGGACGCTGCGCGCATCATCCAGCGCCTGGGCGTAGACCTTGGCCTGGCCATTGAGCGCCGCCCACTGGGCCTGCTCGATGGTCAGGCTCAGGGCCAGGCGCAACTGGTTGAGCGATTGTCCTGCCAGCAGCGGCCGGACGTTGTCATCGGCGCTGAAATCGATCTGGAAATACTTGGCGATCTCGGACCACCACTGCGACCAACGGCTGGCGCCGTCGCCATCGGAAGTCAGGGCGCCCATGGCATCGGCGCCGCTGTCGAAGTCCGGCGACTGCGCGCTGAGCTGCTGCGCCAGCTCACGCTGCGCGGCAAGCTTGAGGAACAGCCCGGTACGATCTGGCTGGCGGGTACTGTTGAGCGTGGCCAGGCTGCGGGCCAGTTGCTCGCGAGCGGCGAAGGCAGCCGGATCGCTCTGCTCGCGAAGGATCTCGTCGGCCCCTTCGACCAGCGCCCGCGCGCTATCGATGTCCTGCAGCGCCGACAGACGCAGGGTAGCCAGGCGCAACAAGTGCTCGGCCTCGGCCAGGCGCCAGTCCTTGCGGCTGGCGCCCAGGACCGTCTCCAGGCGCTGGCTGAGACGTTGCTGGTCGCCCTGCAACTGCGCGACCAGGCGCCGACGGTCTTCCAGCTCGCTGGCTGCCGGCAGGCTGGCCAGTTGCGAGGTGATCTGCTGCTCGCGCTGCTGCAGGGTCTCGGTGCGCTCGCTCAGCGCCTGCAAGTGCTGGCCCTGGCCTTGCTCGCTGCCCTGCAGCTGGCGTACCTGCCACACCCCCCAGCCGCCTGCCGCGGCGCCTACCGCGCCGAGCAGCAGGGCGAGCACCGCCAGCCCGTTGCCAGCGCGTCGCGGCTGCGGGCCAGGGCTGGTTTCCGGTGTCTCGGGCACCGATTGCCGTTCATTGTTGGACAAGACAGTTTCGCTCACGTATCCATCCTTTGCATTGGGGCGCGTCGCACGAGCGCTTGGCGCCTAAGAGGCAGGTACAGCGCTGCGCTGCACGGCTGCCATCAAGGCCGCGGTACTGGCACCGCGGCAATCCACAACGTTATGGGCACCCGCCTCGCGCGCTCGGGCCGCGACTCGTGGGCTGGGCACGAAGAGCGGCAACTGCGAAAGGCGCGGCCAGTCGCCGCCCGCCAGGTATTGCAAGTGCTCGAGGCCTTGCCCACTGCTGACCACCAGGCCATTGAGGCGTTCCCCGTCGATCAGCCGCGCCAGGGTACCAGCTGGATAGTCAGGCAACCGGCGGCGATACAGTTCCAGATATTCGACACTAGCACCTTGCTCTGCAAGACGCTCGGCCAGCAGTTCACGACCTCCTTCGCCGCGCACGATCAACACCCGCGACGAAGCTGCGCCGATCGATTGGCGCAGCGCCGCCAGGCCCAGCAGGGCTTCGCTGTCGTCCCCGGCAGGTGGAAAGTGCACCGTCACCCCATGCGCCTCGAGCACTTGCGCCGTGCCGGCGCCTACGCTGAACCAGGCCGTGGTCGGCAGCGCCAGGCCCAGCGTGGCCAATCGCTCGGTCAACAAGCGCGCGGCCGGCTTGCTGACGACGATGATCGCCTGGTAGCGATCCAGGCCATGCAGGGTATCGGCATGCACCTGGTTGGCAGCCAGCGGCTCGATCGCCAGCAATGGCAGGCTGCGGCTGAAGATGCCGGCCCCGGCCAGCGCCTGGGCTTGCGCGGCGCACTCCTGCGCCGGCCTGGTCAGCAGCAGGCGCCAGCTGTTCACGAGTGACCGGCCTCGCCGTAGACGACCCGGAGGATTTCATCGGCGCCTTGCGCCAGCAGGTTCTCGGCCACCTCGACCCCCAGCGCTTGCGCGCTGGCCCTCGGCCCGCGCGCCTCGGCGGCCAGAATCAGACCACCATTGGGCTGGCCGACCAGGGCGCGCAACCACAGCTCGTCGCCCTCCAGTACCGCGTAGCTGGCGATCGGCACCTGGCAACCGCCGTTCAGGCGCTTGTTGAGCGCACGCTCGGCCACCACGCAATCGGCCGTGTCCAGGTGATGCAAGGGGGCCAGCAGCGCCTGGATATGGCTGTCGGCGCTGCGGCATTCGATGCCCACCGCACCCTGGCCACCTGCCGGCAGGCTGTGCTGGATGTCGAGGCTGGAGGTGATGCGTGCCTGGAAACCAAGCCGGATCAGGCCGGCGGCAGCGAGGATGATCGCGTCATAGTCGCCGGCATCGAGCTTGGCCAGGCGGGTGTTGACGTTGCCCCGCAGGAAGCGGACCTGCAGATCGGGCCGCATGGCCAGCAGCTGGGTCTGGCGACGCAGGCTGGAGGTTCCGACGATGCTCCCAGGTGGCAGCTCGGCCAGGCTGGCGAAGCGGTTGGAAACGAACGCATCGCGCGGGTCTTCCCGTTCGCAGATGCAATACAGGCCCAGCCCCTCGGGAAAATCCATCGGCACGTCCTTCATGGAATGCACGGCAATGTCCGCTTCATGCTCGAGCAGCGCGGTTTCCAGTTCCTTGACGAACAGACCCTTGCCGCCGATCTTCGACAACGGCGAGTCGAGCAGCTTGTCGCCGCGGCTGACCATGGGCACCAGCGATACCACGAGCCCTGGATGAGCCGCCTCGAGGCGGGACTTTACATGCTCGGCCTGCCAGAGGGCCAAGGCACTTTTGCGAGTGGCGATACGGATTTCGCGAGTGGACATGGAGCGCCCCGAACGAGAGAAATACCGCCGATGATAACAGCTCCGCCCAGGGAACTAGCAGCGCTGGCTCATCTGCGCCGTCCCTGGCCAGGCTCGACGGCCGCTCGCGCGCCTACAGCGCCTGCATGATCTTGCGCAGGCCGGCCACATGCCGACGGCTCACCGTCAGGGCATCACCCTCGAGGCCCCTGAGGAACAGCTGGAAATGCCCGAGCGGCGTGCGTTGCAGACGCTCGATACGCTCCAGCGCGACCAGGGCATTGCGATGAATGCGCACGAAGCGTCCGTCGAACTCGTCCTCCAGTGCCTTGAGCGGTTCGTCCAGGAGTACTTCGCCCCCGTCATGGCGCAGGGTCACGTATTTGTGGTCGGCGATGAAATAGATCACCTGCCCCAGCGGGATCAGCTCGATGCCCTTGCGGGTGCGGGCACTGATGTGACTGCGTGGTCCGGCACCGCTCTCGTTGGCTGGCCGGGTCAATGCGGCCAGTTGAGTCCGGTTCGGCCGCTCGGCCTTGCGCAAGGCTTCGCGCAGTGCCTGCGCCTGCACGGGCTTGGTGACATGGCTGAGGGTACTGCCGCGGAACACCTGGCGGGAGGTTTCATCGTCCTCCATGCAGAACACCACGGCAGGCGGGGCCTCGCGTTCGCACAGCCGGGCCGCGACCTGCAGCCCATCGAGGCCTGGCATCGCGATGTCCAGCAGGACGACATCGGGCTTGAGGCTATCGATCAGGGCCAGGGCTTCCTCGCCGCTGGTGGCGCCAGGCTCCAGCACGGTATACCCCTCCAGTTCGCCGAGCAGGCGGCTCAGGCGCTCACGGGATTGGGATTCGTCATCAACGATCAGGACATTCATATTGCGCTGGATTCCTGAATGAGTCTCGCGACTGGCTGGCATGTCGGTGTACAAAGGATCGACACCACGGTCCACGCTCAGACCAACGCGATGGCCAAAGATTCATTGGGCCGGCAGCCTGCCGACCCCTCTGTCCAACTGTAGACGGTCCGTGGAACACTGCCGTTCAATCGTAGATGGCCGCTGTTCCGACAGCCTGCGTCGCTGGCGGGCATTCTCTTGCCCGTTGCCCTGCGGCCAGCAGTGCAACCCTGCTATGATCGGCGCCAAGTTTTCCAGATCACGCCAGCTACGAGTGAATCATGAGCACCGACAAGACCAACCAGTCCTGGGGCGGCCGCTTCAGTGAGCCCGTCGACGCCTTCGTCGCCCGCTTCACCGCTTCGGTCGACTTCGACAAGCGCCTGTATCGCCACGACATCATGGGTTCGATTGCCCACGCCACCATGCTGGCGCAGGTCGGCGTACTCGACGAGGCCGAACGCGACAGCATCGTCGACGGCCTGCGAACCATCCAGGAAGAGATCGAGGCGGGCAAGTTCGACTGGCGCGTCGACCTGGAAGACGTGCACATGAACATCGAGGCACGCCTGACCGAGCGCCTCGGCATCACCGGCAAGAAGCTGCATACCGGCCGCAGCCGCAACGACCAGGTGGCGACCGACATCCGCCTGTGGCTGCGCGACGAGATCGACCTGATCCTCGCCGAGATCACCCGGCTGCAGAAGGGGCTGCTGGAACTGGCCGAGCGCGAGGCCGAAACCATCATGCCTGGCTTCACCCACCTGCAGACTGCCCAGCCGGTCACCTTCGGTCATCACCTGCTGGCGTGGTTCGAAATGCTCTCGCGTGACCACGAGCGCCTGGTCGACTGCCGTCGTCGTACCAACCGCATGCCACTGGGCAGCGCCGCCCTGGCCGGAACCACCTATCCGATCGACCGCCAGCTGACATGCAAGCTGCTCGGCTTCGAGGCCGTGGCGGGCAATTCCCTGGACGGTGTCTCGGACCGGGATTTCGCCATCGAATTCTGCGCCGCGGCCAGCCTGGCGATGATGCATCTGTCGCGCTTTTCCGAGGAGCTGGTGCTATGGACCAGCGCCCAGTTCCAGTTCATCGACCTGCCCGATCGTTTCTGCACCGGCAGCTCGATCATGCCGCAGAAGAAGAACCCGGACGTGCCTGAACTGGTGCGTGGCAAGAGTGGACGGGTGTTCGGCGCCCTGACCGGGTTGCTGACCCTGATGAAGGGCCAGCCGCTGGCCTACAACAAGGACAACCAGGAAGACAAGGAACCGCTGTTCGACGCGGCCGACACCTTGCGTGACTCCCTGCGTGCCTTCGCCGACATGGTGCCTGCGATCAAGCCGCGCCATGCAGTCATGCGCGAGGCGGCCCTGCGTGGTTTCTCCACCGCCACCGACCTGGCCGACTACCTGGTACGCCGCGGCCTGCCCTTCCGCGATTGCCACGAGATCGTCGGCCACGCGGTGCGCCATGGCGTCGAAACCGGCAAGGACCTGGCCGAGATGAGCCTGGAAGAACTGCGCCAGTTCAGCGACCAGATCGAGCAGGACGTCTTCGCCGTGCTGACCCTCGAAGGTTCGGTCAACGCCCGCAACCACATCGGCGGAACGGCACCGGATCAGGTCCGCGCCGCCGTCGCTCGCGGCAAGGCGCTGCTGGCCTCGCGCTGAAGCGCATTCCATGCCGTTCGCGCGCCTGGCCATTGGTAGTCCAGGCGCGCGAACGGCTCGGCAGCGAACGACGCTTCAGCGCCTGGCGCGCATCTTTTCCAGGAAGGCTGGCATCAGCGCCTCCTTGTCGGCGGTGATCCTGGCCATGTTCGGACCCTTGCGCAGTTGCTCGAGCAATGCGCTGGCCTGCGGGAAGTCGGCCAGCAGGTCCAGGTTCAACACCTGCTTGCCGACCGCCGCGGCAAGGTCCACCGAGAAGCAGAACATCACGTCCGCCAAAGTCATCTGCTCGCCGCCGACGAAGGGTGCGAAACGCCCGTTGCGCTTGAGCGTGGCGAATCCGGCCAGCAGGTCGGCGCGGGCCTTTTCCTTGACCAGCGGCTCGACCGCCTGGCCAAAGAAGGCTTCTGCGTAGCAGGTACGCGCGGGCAGTTCGATGTACAGTTCGATCTGCTTCATCAGCTCGTGCACCTTGGCCTGGGCGAACGGGTCCTGGGGCAGCAATGCCTTGCCACCGCCCTCGCTGCGCTCGATGTAGTCGAGGATCACGCTGGTCTCGCTGAGATAGCCATGTTCGGTTTCCAGCACTGGCACCTTGCCTCGAGGGCTGACCGCCAGCGCCTGGGGCGTCTGTTCGGGGAAGAACAGGACTTCCTCGAAAGGCACGCCTTTTTCCAGCAGTGCCAGCTTGACCATGTTGTAATAGTTGCTGACGGGAAATCCGTGAAGCTTGAGCATGGGACAGCCTCCAGGCCGTAAGGGAAATGGCTGGGCAGTTATAGACCGCGCGGGGCTTTTCTGGCCAGCGCCGTGATGCTGTCGATGCTTGGGCAGTGCCCGCACAGCCGTGGCAAACCGAAACCATCATCCACAGGAGCAAGCCATGAGCGAGTCCAACGATGTCGACTACGACAACGAAGAAGAAGCCTTTGTCGAGGCGACCCTGACCGAGGCCATCGAGAACCAGATCGAAAGCGGCCAACCACCCGCCGCCAGGGCCACCTACAACAAGCTGAGCCTGGTCGGCTACGCCCGCGAAGATATCCTCAACCTGATGGCCCATGTGCTGGCGATCGAGATCGAGACCATGCTGGGCCAGGAACGTCCGTTCGATGAGCAGTGGTATGAGAGTGCTCTACGCGCGCTTCCGGAGCTGCCCCCCGAAGCGGACCAGGGCAACGCCTGAAAAGGCTGACTACACTTCTGACTTCGGCATCGGCAACGGTGCCCCGTCGTTCCCTGAAGTCAGGAGTCGCCATGTCATTCACACCTGAGCTGATCGCCGAACTGGAAGTCCTCGCCCTGTTCAACCTGGACAGTAGCCAGGAAGGCATCAAGGTCCACAGCAATGCCTCGCCCGCGCTGATCGCCGCCGCCACCCGCCTGCACGACAAACAGCTGACCACCCAGCCGGACGGCGGCTACCTGACCAGCCTGGGTCACGATGCCGCCGAACACGCGCAACAACTGCTCACCATCCTGGCCAAGGTAGAGACAGCCTGACCCGGTCGTCTCGAACAGGCCGCTACCCGAGGTCGCTTCACGCGGCCTCGTCAGCGGGCCGCCAGTCGGTAAAAATGGCGCCAATAATCCATTAGCCACTTATCCAAGCCTTGTACTCAGGTAAACTGCGCTGTCCCGCTCCACCTGAATACGCGATGAACCACCCCACCGAAATCTGTCTCGATCCGGACCAAGGCATCGATCGCGAGGTCCTGGCCGAATTACGTGCTCGCTTCCTGCAGCTCAACGAACGTCGCCTGGCACGTGCGCTGAAGGGCCTGTCGGCGCGCCGGCGACAGGTCCTGACCTTGCTGCCGTTGCTGCTCCACGTCAATCACCCCGCGCTGCCCGGCTACGTATCAGCCACCACCGCGGCCGGCGTGGCGGGATTCGAACCCGGCGCGCCGCTGCTCGACGCCGCGGCCCGCCTGGGCGGATCGCCTGATTGCGAAAGCTGGACGAGCGACCCGGCCCGACCCATCCATGGCCTCTACCTGATGGGCAGCCTTGGCACCCTGGCCCAGGCCGAACAGAGCGACATGGACCTGTGGATCTGCCATGCCCCGGACCTGGCGAAGCACGACCTGGCCGACCTGACCAGCAAGTGCCGGCTGCTCGAAGCCTGGGCAGCGAGCCAGGGAGCCGAGGCTCACCTGTTCCTGATCGAGTCACGCCGCTTCGCCCAGGCGGCAGGCACGGACGGACCGGCCATCGACAACAGCGACAGCGCCCGGCAGTGCCTGCTGCTCGACGAGTTCTACCGCACGGCCATATGGCTGGCAGGCCGCACGCCGTTGTGGTGGCTGGTGCCGGCCGAGCGCGAACGCGACTACCACGCTTACACGCAGGCCTTGCTGTCCAGGCAACTGATCCAGGCCGACGATCATCTCGACCTGGGTCACCTCGCCGAGCCAGCGCCGGGAAAGCTCGTCGAGGCCGCGCGCTGCCAGTTGCGCAAGGGCCTCGACTCTCCCTACAAGTCCCTGCTCAAGCTGCTGCTCGTCGAGGTCTACGCCACCGAGCATCCGCACGTGCGCTACCTGAGCCTGGACTTCAAGCGGGCAGTCTTCGCCGGCCCGCCCGACATCGACCGGCTAGATCCGTACCTGATGATCTACCGACGCATCGAGCGGTACCTGTTGGAAAGCGGCGATGACCGTCGTCTGGAGCAGGCCAGGCGTAGTCTCTACCTCAAGACAGGCCGGCGCCTGAGTGGCCGAGCCGGCCTGGCGCAAGACAACTGGCAATCCTCGCTGCTGGGCAGGCTGATCGAAGAATGGGGTTGGCCGGGCGAGCATCTGGTCGAGCTCGATGGGCCAGGCCAACCTGACGCTGCACGGACCAACGCGCGACACAGACTGCTGCTCGATGAACTGGAGCACAACTATGAACGGCTGGTGCGGCTGGCCACGCCCCGGCCCGAATGACCGGTCAGCTACACGTGCACCTCAAAGGTCGTAGTTGCCATCGGCCTCGGGTTGGTACTCCACCGCCAGCAGCGTGAGCTTGAGGGTCTTTCCGCCTGGCGCCGGCCAGTCGATCTGGTCACCCACCGACAGGCCGAGCAAGGCACAGCCGATCGGCGCCAGGATCGATACATTGCCTTCACGGCCGGCATCCTTCGGATAGACCAGAGTCAGGTGGTAATCCTTGCCGCTGGACTCCTCGCGGCAATGCACGCGCGAGTTCATGGTCACCACGCCGGCGGGCACCTGGTCATGGGCCACGATCTGCTCGGCACGGTCCAGCTCGTCCTGCAGGGCAAGCGCGCCGGGGCTGTCTTGCGCAAGATCATCGAGCAGGCGCTCGAGACGTTGCACATCCAGACGGTTGAGGATCAGCGAGGGACGGGTGCTCATGGTGCGGCCGGACTCCTTGTTCACATGCAGATAAAGCAAGACCCCGCACCAGAGTGCAGCGCTGCCTGGATGAGCCGCCGCGACTGCGTGGGTCGACGACGATTCGAAGAAACAGCGCCACGCCCCGGAGCGGGGTCAGCGACTTGTTCGGCAGAGCCGAGTGAGCCCGACCCTACCACAGCCGGGCGAATACTCAAGCCCCAGCGTCAGCGCAGTTCGGCCTGCGCGCGCCGGGCCACCGCCTCGCGGCAGATCTGGCGCCTGCGCTCGTCATCGGCCGAGCGCCATTCACGAATATGCTCCACCGGGCGATGGCAACCGCTGCAGACGCGTTCGTTGTCCAGGCGGCAGACGCCCACGCAAGGCGACGGCACGGCCGGGCTGACATTGCTGTAGAGCGGCTTGGGCGCTCGGGCTTGGCTGTTCATTTCAGATCTCGTCGAAGTCCAGCTTTTCGCCGGCCCGCTCCCAGACGATTCGCTCGAGCATCTCGCCGAGCAGTTCCTCGCTCTTCTCGCAGACCCATTTGCCGCTTTCTTCGTCGTAGTCGAAGTGGAAGCCACCGGAGCGATCGGCCAGCCACAACTGGCGCAACGGCTCCTGACGGCTGAAGATCAACTGGCTGCCGTTGTCGAACTTGACGGTCAGCACCCCGGCGGAATTCTCCATGTCCAGGTCCAGGCCGCTTTCGTCGAACAAGTCCTCAAGGGCCTGTTGGGTGGCATCGACCAGATCGTGGAAGCGCGCTTCAGTCAAACTCATTGCAAGGACCTCGAAGATGGTTGCACAGATGCAAGCCGGGCAAGATACGAGCGCCGGGGCACGAATGCAAAGGATAACGTCCGCCAGGCGCCACCACAGCCCTTGCCCGCCAGGCGGGCCGGTCGCTGAATAGGCAAGCAGGCGACCGCTCGGTATACTCGGGCCCAATACTGCATATTTCGAAGGATTTCGCCAATGAAGCGCCTGATTTCCTCCCTCGCGGCGCTGGTCGCTGTTGCCTGCCTCGTATCGGCCTGTGGGCAGAAAGGCCCGCTGTACCTGCCTGACGAAGGCAAGGAAGGCCAAGATCACTCCGCCTCGCACCAGCACTCGCATCAGCACCAGTAAGGGACCCCAATGGACGCTTTCAACTACCGCGACGGCGAGCTGTTCGCGGAAGACGTGGCGCTGTCGACCATCGCCGCACGCTTCGGCACGCCCACCTACGTCTACTCGCGCGCCCATATCGAGGCTCGCTACCGCAGCTACACCCAAGCCCTGCAAGGGACCTCGCACCTGGTGTGCTTCGCGGTCAAGGCCAACTCCAACCTGGGCGTGCTGAACCTGCTGGCGCGCCTTGGCGCAGGCTTCGACATCGTTTCCGGCGGCGAGCTGGAGCGTGTCCTGGCCGCTGGCGGGCGTGCCGACCGAGTGGTCTTCTCCGGAGTCGGCAAGACCCGCGAGGACATGCGCCGCGCGCTGGAAGTGGGGGTCCATTGCTTCAACGTGGAGTCCGCCGACGAGCTGGAGCGCTTGCAACAGGTCGCCGCCGAGCTGGGTCTGCGCGCGCCGGTCTCGCTGCGCGTCAATCCGGACGTCGACGCTGGGACTCATCCGTACATCTCCACGGGCCTCAAGGAAAACAAGTTCGGCATCGCCATCGACGATGCCGAGGCGCTCTACGTGCGCGCCGCCCAGCTGCCAAACCTGGAGGTGATCGGTGTCGACTGCCACATCGGTTCGCAGCTGACCACCCTCGAACCCTTCCTCGATGCGCTGGACCGCCTGCTGTTGCTGGTCGACCGCCTGGCCGAATGCGGCATCCACCTGCGTCACCTGGACCTGGGCGGCGGCATTGGCGTACGTTATCGCGACGAAGAGCCTCCGCAGGTAGCCGACTATGTCAAGGCCATCCGCGAGCGCGTGGGCGACCGCGACCTGGCGCTGGTCTTCGAGCCGGGCCGCTACATCGTGGCCAATGCCGGCGTGCTGCTGACTCGCGTCGAGTACCTCAAGCATACCGAGCACAAGGACTTCGCCATCGTCGACGCGGCCATGAACGACCTGATCCGCCCGGCCCTGTACCAGGCCTGGATGGGTGTCAGCGCGGTCAGGCCGCGCGATGGCGAGGGACGGCCCTACGATCTGGTCGGGCCGATCTGCGAGACCGGCGACTTCCTCGCCAAGGCGCGCGTGCTCGACCTGGCCGAGGGTGACCTGCTGGCCATCGAGTCGGCGGGCGCCTATGGTTTCGTCATGAGCTCCAACTACAACACCCGCGGTCGCTGCGCCGAGGTGCTGGTCGATGGTGACCAGGCCCACGAAGTGCGTCGCCGGGAAACCGTGGCCGAGTTGTACGCTGGCGAAAGCCTCTTGCCGGAGTGACCCCATGCTGCTGCGTTTCACCAAGATGCATGGCCTGGGCAACGACTTCATGGTGCTCGACCTGGTCAGCCAGCACGCGCACATCCAGCCCAAGCACGCCAGGCAATGGGGCGACCGCCATACTGGCGTGGGCTTCGACCAGCTGCTGATCGTCGAGGCGCCGAGCAATCCCGATGTCGACTTCCGCTATCGGATCTTCAACGCCGATGGCTCGGAAGTCGAACAGTGCGGCAATGGCGCACGCTGCTTCGCCCGCTTCGTGCTGGACAAGCGACTGACCGCCAAGAAGCGCATCCGGGTCGAGACCAAGGGCGGCATCATCGTCCTGGAGGTGCGCAATGATGGCCAGGTCTGCGTCGACATGGGCCCCCCGCGCCTGGTCCCGGCCGAGATTCCCTTCCAGGCGCCGGCCCAGGCCGCGAGCTATCCACTCGAGGTGCAGGGCCAGCTGTTCGATATCGCCGCCGTCTCGATGGGCAATCCCCATGCCGTGCTGCGCGTGGACGACGTACGCAGCGCACCGGTGCAGGAGATCGGTCCGAAGATCGAGCATCACCCGCGCTTTCCACAACGTGTCAACGCAGGCTTCCTGCAGGTCGTCGATCGTCACCATGGCAACCTGCGGGTGTGGGAGCGCGGCGCCGGGGAAACCCAAGCCTGCGGCACCGGTGCGTGTGCCGCGGCCGTTGCCGCGATCAGCCAGGGCTGGATGGACTCCCCGGTCGCGCTCGACCTGCCAGGCGGGCGCCTGAGCATCGAGTGGGCCGGGCCCGGAAAGCCAGTATTGATGACCGGGCCTGCCGTACGTGTCTACGAAGGACAGGTTCGTCTTTGAGCGAGTAACTGCCATGACCGATCAGCCAAAGGCTTCCAGTGCAAGCGCCATCCTCGACACCGAGGCCGTGGTGGCTTATCTGCGGGCCAACCCGACGTTCTTCGCCGAGCATGACGAATTGCTCGGCGAGCTGCATGTGCCCCACCAGCGCGGCGATAGCGTATCGCTGGTGGAACGCCAGCTGAAATTGCTGCGCGAACGCAACATCGAGATGCGTCATCGGCTGTCACAGCTGATGGACGTGGCACGGGACAATGATCGACTGTTCGACAAGACCCGCCGCCTGATCCTCGATCTGCTCGATGCCGCCAGCCTCGAAGAGCTCGTCATGGCTGTCGAGGACAGTCTGCGCCAGGAATTCCAGGTGCCCTTCGTCAGCCTCATCCTGTTCAGCGAAAACGCCGCCTCGGTGGGCCGCTGGGTCAGCTCCAGCGAAGCGCAGCAAGCCATTGGCGGGCTACTTGGCGGCGATCGCCCGGTCAGTGGCAACCTGCGCGATCATGAGCTGGCATTCCTGTTCGGCGAGCAGCAGCGCACGCAGGTCGGCTCCAGCGCCGTGGCGACGCTGCAACACCAGGGCTTGCATGGCGTGCTGGCCATCGGCAGTCACGACCCACAGCACTACAAGAGCACGGTCGGCACCCTGTTCCTCAGTCACATTGCCGAAGTGCTGGGACGCGTGCTGCCCCGCTTTACCCAGACCTTGCGTCCGGTGCGCTGATGAACAGCCAGCTGGAAGCTTATTGCGCGTACCTGCGCAACGAGCGCCAGGTTTCCGAGCACACGCGCTCGGCCTATCGGCGTGACCTGGAAACGGTCATGGCCTATTGCGAACAGCAAGGCATCGGCAGCTGGAGCCAGCTGGAAATCCGGCAGCTGCGCCAGCTGGTGGCGCGCCAGCACCATCACGGCCAGTCCGCGCGCAGCCTGGCGCGACTGCTTTCGGCAGTGCGCGGCCTGTACCGCTACCTGATCCGCGAAGGCCTGTGTCAGCATGACCCGGCCAGTGGCCTTTCGGCCCCCAAGGGCGAGCGACGCCTACCCAAGACCCTCGATACCGACCGCGCCCAGCAACTGCTCGACGGTGGCGTGGACGACGATTTCATCGCCTGTCGCGACCATGCCATCCTGGAACTGCTCTACTCCTCCGGCCTGCGTCTGTCGGAGCTGACCGGACTCGACCTGGAGCATCTGGACCTGGCCGCCGGGCTCGTGCGGGTCTTGGGCAAGGGTGACAAGACCCGCATCCTGCCTGTGGGCCGCCAGGCTCGCGAGGCGCTGCAACGCTGGCTCAAGATGCGCGGCATCGCCGCTCCCCGGGACAATGCCCTGTTCCTGGGGCGCCATGGTCGACGGCTAGGCCCACGGGCCGTCCAGATGCGCCTCAAGGCGGCAGGCGAACGCGAGCTCGGCCAACACCTGCACCCACACATGCTCCGCCATTCCTTCGCCAGCCACCTGCTCGAGTCATCCCAGGACTTGCGTGCGGTCCAGGAAATGCTCGGTCATGCCGACATCGCCACGACCCAGATCTATACGCACCTCGACTTCCAGCACCTGGCCGCGGTGTACGACAGCGCCCACCCACGGGCCAAACGCAGCAAAGGCACAGACTCATGAGCATCAAGCTGATCACCTTCGACCTTGACGACACCTTGTGGGATACCGCGCCGGTGATCGCCAGCGCCGAGGTCGTCCTGCGCGACTGGCTGCAGGCCAACGCCCCAAACCTCGGCGGCGTGCCGGTCGAGCACCTGTATGCCATCCGCGAGCGCCTGGTGCAGGCCGAACCGGGCCTGAAGCATCGCATCAGCGCCTTGCGTCGACGCGTGCTGTTCCAGGCCCTGGCAGAAGCGGGCTACAGCGAGAAACACGCCCAGGCGCTGGCCAACGAAGGTTTCGAAGTGTTCCTGCATGCGCGGCATCAGGTCGAAGTCTTCCCGGAAGTCCAGCCAGTGCTGGAAATCCTGCGCCACCGCTACATGCTCGGGGTCATCACCAATGGCAATGCCGATGTCCATCGCCTGGGCCTGTCCGACTACTTCAGGTTCGCCTTGTGCGCCGAGGACCTGGGCATCGGCAAGCCAGACCCGGCGCCGTTTCGCGAAGCGCTGCAACGGGGCCAGGTACCAGCCAGCGCGGCGGTGCACGTGGGCGATCATCCAGGCGACGACATTGCCGGAGCTCAGCGTGCCGGCCTGCGCGCGGTGTGGTTCAACCCGCAGGGCAAGGCCTGGCAGGGCGAGCAAGCGCCAGATGCCGAGATTCAGCGGCTTTCACAATTGCCGGAGGTAATCGCGCGCTGGAAGCCGTGAACGCGTCTGGCCAGCCCTGGCATCCGACAAAAAAGCCCGCGACGACGGCGGGCTCTTTCGTTGGCGAAGCCGCTTAAATAGGGCGACTACCGTATTTGTTGTCAGGCTTCTTGGGTGGATCGGCGACGACGTTGGCTTCGACCTCCTGGATCTTGCCACCGCGAGCCAGGAACTCTTCCATGGCGCGAGCCAGGGCGTCACGTTCCTTTTGCTTGGCCTCCAGGCTGGGCATCTCGTCTACCGAGACGGCCGCCTTGGCCTTGCCCTTGGCAGCCGGAGCAGGGCTGTCATCTTCACCGGCGTCTTCGACACTGTCGTCAGCCGCGGCCTCGAGAGCCTCGTCGCCCTCGTCCTCGTCCCCTACTTCGAGGTCATCGTTTTCCAGATCATCGTCGCTCATGTTCTACCCCATGACGTGCGCAAAGCAGATTTTAGTTGGAGCCAGTGACGCCGTAGACCGGCGACCACCTGCAAAAATTCAATGGACTTCGGGGATCGCCAACGCCTGTCGCCACCCATGACACAAGATGGCCAGGCTGCATGACCTGCTCATTGCAGGCACCGACGCAATCCGGAGCCGCCCGGCATTCACCCACCCGGCTGCCATGCCGATACCGACGCAACCGGTGGTCACGGGACATGGCTTGGCCCCCTTCGGCGCGCATTCTAGCGCGCCCGAAGAAAAAGCAAAGCATCAGAAATACGCTGCGCGCTGTAAGTTTTGCGCACCTGTCGCGAATAGGGCAGGTAAACCGTTTCCGTTACCCGCAGCGACAATCCGCAGACAAGAAAATGCCCGGAAAACCGGGCAAAGAATCAAGCTCGAGCCACAAGTGCAATGACTATCCCCACGATCATCCTGCAGCTTGTTAACTCGCAGCTAGCCCCTCAAAGGTTGTAGCCGCGCTCGTTGTGCTGGGCGAGGTCGAGACCGACCGACTCTTCTTCTTCGTTGACGCGCAGTCCCATGACCACGTCGATGACCTTGAGGATCACGAAGGTCACGATGGCGGTATAGACCACGGTGAAAATCACACCCTTGGCCTGCACCCAGACCTGCATGCCGATGTCCTGTACCTCGCCGAAGCCACCCAGGGCCGGAGCGGCGAACACGCCGGTGAGGATCGCGCCGACGATGCCACCGACGCCATGCACACCGAAGGCGTCCAGCGAGTCGTCATAGCCCAGCTTGCGTTTGAGGCTGGTGGCGCAGAAGTAACAGACCACACCCGAGACCAGGCCGATCACCAGGGCGCCCATCGGGCCGACCGTACCGGCGGCGGGGGTGATGGCCACCAGGCCGGCGACCACGCCGGAGGCGATGCCCAGCGCGCTCGGCTTGCCGTGGCCGATCCACTCGGCGAACATCCAGCCCAGCGCGGCGGCGGCGGTAGCGATCTGGGTCACCAGCATGGCCATGCCGGCGGTGCCATTGGCGGCGGCGGCGGAGCCTGCGTTGAACCCGAACCAGCCGATCCACAGCATGGCGGCACCGATCAAGGTGTAGCCCAGGTTGTGCGGCGCCATCGGCGTGGTCGGATAGCCCTTGCGCTTGCCCAATACCAGGCAGGCCACCAGCCCGGCGATACCGGCATTGATATGCACCACGGTGCCACCGGCGAAATCGAGCACGCCCCAGTCCCACATCAGTGCGCCGTCACCGCTCCAGACCATGTGCGCGATCGGTGCATAGACCAGGGTGAACCAGACCGCCATGAAGATCAGCATCGCCGAGAATTTCATGCGTTCGGCGAAGGCTCCGACGATCAGTGCCGGGGTAATGATGGCAAAGGTCATCTGGAAGGTGACGAAGACCGCTTCCGGGAATGCCGCGGTCAGGCTCTCGGGCGTCACGCCGGCCAGGAACGCCTTGGACAGGCCGCCGATGAAGGAATTGAGGTTGAGTACGCCCTTTTCCATGCCGGTGGTATCGAATGCCAGGCTATAGCCATAGACCATCCACAGGATGCTCATCAGGCCAGTGATGGCGAAGCACTGCATCATCACCGAGAGCACGTTCTTCGAACGCACCATGCCGCCGTAGAACAGCGCCAGGCCGGGGATGGTCATGAACAGCACCAGCGCGGTGGCGGTCAGCATCCAGGCGGTGTCGCCGGCATTCAGGGTGGGGACGGTTTCCTCGGCCAGGGCCAGCCCGGGCATTGCGAGGGACAATAGGGCTCCTGGCCCCGCGATCTTGCGCAGAGTCATGTTGTTCTTCTCCTGGGGCTTTGGGGTTTGGTGAAGCGTTGGGTCAGATCGCGTCGGTGCCGGTCTCGCCGGTCCGGATACGGATCGCCTGCTCCAGATTGACCACGAAGATCTTGCCGTCGCCGATCTTGCCGGTGTTCGCCGCCTTGGTGATGGCGTCGATCACTCGATCCAGGTCGTTGTCGTCGATGGCGACCTCGATCTTGACCTTGGGCAGGAAGTCGACCACATACTCGGCACCGCGATACAGTTCGGTGTGGCCCTTCTGTCGACCGAAGCCCTTGACCTCGGACACGGTGATGCCCTGCACGCCGATTTCCGACAGCGATTCGCGCACGTCGTCCAGCTTGAACGGCTTGATGATGGCAGTGACTAGTTTCATGAAACTTTCTCCCGATTAGGTGGACTTGCCCCAGGAAAACAAACCCGTCTCAAGTCTAAGCGCAGCGCCTGGCTTTGTAACGCATCGTTGCCGGTATCCGGTTGATCGACGTGCACAGCCTGCCGTGCAGAAGGATCCTTGCAGCCTTGCCTGCACAGCTGCTGGTCCGTAGGAGCTGCATCGGTGCATGGCTTGAGCATGACTTTGCAGGTTCCTTGCCAGCTCCATAAAAGTCTTTGGATACAAGCATTTGCTGCTTGGCGGGAGTCTCGGTCCAGCGTTGTCAGGGTTCAACCGCACACTTTCGGTGCGACCCGTCTGCTAAGAATGCGCAAAAAGCGTGCAACGGCAGCTGAAAAAATCGCCGTGCTACAATGATTTTCCATTACCGACCTGCGGAAGAGTCGATCATGCTTGCGCCAAAAGCCTTTTTCGATGCCATCAGCGACCAGGCGTCACGTCTGTTCAGTGGTGATACTGCGCAGCCGCGCGCCGAACTCGAAGGTCAGTTCAAGGCGCTCATGCAAAGCGCCTTCAGCAAGCTGGAGTTGGTGAGTCGGGAAGAGTTCGACAGCCAGATGGCGGTCCTGGCGCGCACCCGGGCTCGCCTGGAAGCCCTGGAGAAGCAGTTCGCTGCCTTGGAGGAACGTCTTGGCAGTGTTTCTGGCACGCAGGCGCAGAACCTGCAACCCTCTGCCGTTTACCCGGTATGGCTGTTTTCCTATGGCACCTTGCAGGACAAGGCCGTGCAACTGGCCAAGTTCGGCCGCGAGCTGACTGGCCAGACTGACAGCATGCCAGGGTATCGCCAGGATTGGGTCGAGATCACCGATGCCGAAGTCGTCGCCACCAGCGGCAAGAGCCGCCACCCGATCGTGTTTCCCAGCGGCAATGCAGAGGACAGCGTGAGCGGCATGGTCTTCCAGATCAGTGAAAAGGAACTTGCCGCCGCTGATGATTATGAAGTGGCGGACTACAAGCGTGTCGAAGTGACACTGACTTCGGGGCTCACTGCCTGGGTTTATATTCGTGCCTGAATGGCCTAGGTGGCGGCTGTATCAGGCCGCATCGACAGGCTCGGCCGTGCTTCCAGCACCATCGGTGGCTTTGTCTTTCGCAAACAGCCATTGACGACACCAAGCGCGGCGCCTGCACCACACCATGTTTCACGTGGAACAATGCAATTAGCGCGCGCTGTCCTATGGAAGCTGTATGCGACGCATCTTGTATACCCCAGATTTCATCGCCCGGTCTGTACGACTGGAGCAGGTCCTCGCCCCCAGACCTGCCACTGAAAGCGACGTAGCACATGACTGATTCTGGTCACAGGAACGCGGCCTATACCGCCAAAATGCTCAGCGACCTGGCGAAAGCGATAATCGACGACCTGCAGATGGCGTGGCCTGGTCATGGGGTCGCTGTCCGGTCCCCTGACTCGATCGCCGCGCCCTGAGGCAACCTGTCGTCTTGACCGCACCCCCTGGAATTTGATGGGGAGAATAATTCGGTTACAATAGCTGAAACGTTTCAAAGCCCTTGCCTTCCTGGAAGGCAGGCGCGCGGGCGTTCATGTTGCTCAAGCCGCTGAATCCATCCAACAACAAGCCAGCGCTGAAGACATTACCCATCGAGGTCGATGCCATCGGCCTTACAAGACCACCGATCGTCCCGCTCGAACCGTCCGACCAGCCACGCTGCCCCAGCATGGGTCGCCGGGTGTCGATACGAGCGAACGGCGGGTGGATAACGTACTGGTATTGGATTATTCAATGTTCAAGAAGGCAAGCAAGACCCTGCTGGGTCTGGCAGTCGTTGCCAGCTTCATGCAGGCACACGCTGAAGAGACCAGGAAGGTCGATGTACTGCTGGTAGGCGGCGGTATCATGAGCTCCACCCTGGGTATCTGGCTCAATGAGCTCGAGCCAGGCTGGTCGATGGAAATGATCGAGCGCCTCGACGGCGTGGCCGAGGAAAGCTCCAACGGCTGGAACAACGCCGGCACCGGCCACTCGGCCCTGGCCGAGCTGAACTACACCCCCGAAGACAAAGATGGCAAGATCAATATCTCCAAGGCCATCGAGATCAACGAGGCGTTCCAGATCTCGCGTCAGTTCTGGTCCTGGCAGGTACGCAACGATGTGCTGAAGAACCCGCACTCGTTCATCAACTCGACGCCGCACATGAGCTTCGTCTGGGGCGATGACAACATTCGCTTCCTGAAGAAGCGCTACGAGGCGCTGCAGGCCAGCCCGCTGTTCCGTCCGATGCAGTACTCCGAAGACCACGCGCAGATCGCCAAATGGGTGCCGCTGATGATGGAAGGGCGTGACCCGAACCAGAAGCTGGCCGTGACCTGGACGCCGATCGGTACCGACGTCAACTTCGGCGAGATCACTCGTCAGTTCGTCCGTCACCTGCAGACCAAGGACAACTTCGCGCTGCACCTGTCCAGCGAAGTGCAGGACATCTCGCGCAACAAGGACGGTTCGTGGCACGTCGAGTACAAGAACCTGAAGGATGGCAGCAGCAAGGCCACCGACGCCAAGTTCCTCTTCATCGGCGCCGGCGGCGGCGCGCTGAAGCTGCTGCAGAAGTCAGGCATTCCCGAGGCCAAGGAGTACGCGGGCTTCCCGGTCGGCGGTTCGTTCCTGGTCACCGAGAACCCGACGGTCGCCATGCAGCACATGGCCAAGGCCTACGGCATCGCCTCGACCGGCGCGCCACCCATGTCCGTCCCGCACCTGGACACTCGCGTCCTGGATGGCAAGCGCGTCATCCTGTTCGGCCCGTTCGCAACCTTCTCCACCAAGTTCCTCAAGCAAGGTTCCTACTTCGACCTGCTCAGCAGCATGACCCTGCACAACACCTGGCCGATGGCTCGCGTGGGTATCGACCAGTACCCGCTGGTCGAGTACCTCGCCGGCCAGCTGATGCAGTCCGATGACGATCGCTTCGCCGCCCTGCAGCAGTACTTCCCGCAGGCCAAGAAGGAAGACTGGCGCCTGTGGCAAGCCGGTCAGCGCGTGCAGATCATCAAGCGCGACGAGCAGCTCGGTGGCGTGCTGAAGCTGGGCACCGAGGTAGTCGCTTCCCAGGATGGCTCGATCGCCGGCCTGCTGGGCGCCTCGCCAGGCGCATCCACTGCAGCGCCGATCATGCTGAACGTGCTGGAAAAGGTGTTCAAGGACAAGGTAGCCACTCCCGAGTGGCAAGCGAAGATCCGCCAGATCGTGCCAAGCTACGGCACCAAGCTGAACGACTCGCCAGCCAAGGTCCAGGAAGAATGGAACTACACGTCCGAGGTCCTGCAGCTGACTCCGCCGCCAGTGATCGATGCTTCGGTCGGCACCTACACCGAACCGGCCAAGCCGGTGGAAAGCAATCCGGCCAACGACATGGCACTGTGATTGCCTGAGATGGTCCGCCACGCGTGGGGCCATTGAAGAAGTTGCATGAAAGCCATGCACCTGCTCGTCAGGTGCGTGGCTTTTTCATGTCAGCCGCCTGCCATTGGCGCGATGGCAAGCGCCACTCGAACAACCTGGCGCACGAAATTTCCAGACCCTCGGGGATATCCGCCAACCGGCACGCGTCATACTCAAGACTCATGACGCCTGGAGACGGCCCGACGACCCTGCGCTCTGAAGCAAGCGGTCCGAATGGAAGCTTCCTGGTTTCCAACCAAACCAGGCACGCCGAACTAGACTCCCATCCAAGACCTACGCGGAACCCGACATGGGCGAACATTCAAACAAGCGAGCTTGCTCTTCCTGCAAGGATGGCACGGCACTGGACTTCGACTTCAGCATGGCTTTCCAGCCGATCGTGGATCTGCGCGACCGTAGCGTCTACGCCTACGAGGCGCTGGTGCGCGGCCTCGATGGCAGCGGCGCGATGGCAGTGCTTGGCCGGGTCAACCAGCACAATCGCTATGCCTTCGACCAGGCCTGCCGGATCAAGGCCGTGGAACTGGCCGCACGCCTGCAGATCCCTTGCCTGCTGAGCATCAACTTCCTGCCCAATGCGGTCTACCAGGCGGCCAACTGCATCCGCGCCACCCTGGCCGCAGCGCGGCGCTTCGGCTTCCCCACCGAGCGCATCATCTTCGAGATCACCGAAAGCGAAGAACTGGTAGACAAGGAACACCTCAAGAGCATCATCCACGAATATCAGCTGCGGCGCTTCAAGACCGCCATCGACGACTTCGGCGCGGGCTATTCGGGCCTGAACCTGCTGGCCGAGTTCCAGCCGGACATCATCAAGCTGGACATGGCGCTGGTTCGCTCGATCGACTCGGACAAGGTCCGCCAGGCGATCACCGAAGGCATTCTCGGTGTCTGCCGGGTGTTGAAGATCGAGGTGATCGCCGAAGGTGTCGAGACCGTGGCCGAGATGCACGAGCTGCGGCGCCTGGGCGTGAACCTGTTCCAAGGCTTCCTGTTCGCTCGCCCCGCATTCGAGACGCTGCCGCAGGTGGATTGGCCGGCCGCTTGACGCCTGTCGATTCCCAGCCTCAGGCCGAGAAAAGCAGCGCTGCTGGCTGTCCGATATCATGCATCCCTGGCAGCGCACCCGGGCGCCTCGAAAACCGCCAGGCAAACGCATCAGTTTGGAGACAAGTCGTTGACAGAATCGAAGACGCGGGTGAGCAACCAGGCCACCGGCAACCTTTCCCATCCTCAGAAAGACATCTTCTTCGCAGCCGTGGAAACGACCCGGATGCCGATGATCGTCACCGACCCCAATCGACCGGACAATCCGATCATTTTCGCCAACCATGCGTTTCTCGACATGACCGGTTACGATCTTGAGGAAATCATCGGACGCAACTGCCGCTTCCTGCAAGGGCCGGAAACCGATCCCGCGGTAATCGCCACGGTCAGGGAGGCCGTCGCGCAGCGAGTCGATCTCTCGACCGAGATTCTCAATTACAAGAAGGATGGCTCGACCTTCTGGAACGCCCTGTTCATCTCGCCCATTCTCAACGAGAAGGGCGACCTGATCTATTTCTTCGCCTCGCAGCTGGATGTCAGTCGGCGACGCGACGCCGAGGATGCCTTGCGCCAGGCACAGAAGATGGAAGCCCTGGGCCAGCTCACCGGTGGTATCGCCCATGATTTCAACAACCTGCTGCAGGTCATGGGCGGGTACATCGACCTGATCGGTACCGAAGCCGAGAAGACCAACCTCAACATCGACCGCATCAAGCGCAGCGTCGGCCATGCCAAGGCCGCGGTCGATCGTGCCAGTACGCTGACCAAGCAGCTGCTGGCCTTCGCCCGCAAGCAGAAGCTGCAGGGGCGCGTGCTCAACCTCAACCAATTGCTGAACACCGTCGAACCGCTGATCGAGCGCACCTTCGGTTCGGAGGTCAGCATCGAGTACGACCTCGAAAGCGGACTGCGCAACTGTCGCATCGACCCGACCCAGGCCGAAGTGGCGCTGCTCAATATCTTCATCAATGCCAGGGATGCCCTGATAGGACGCCCCAGCCCCCACGTATTCATCGAGACACGCAATGTCATCGTCCGCGACCTGGCGAGCATTTCCTACGATGGCTTGTTGCCCGGCAGCTACGTGAGCATCGCCATCACCGACAACGGCATAGGCATGCCGGCGAGCATCCGCGACCGGGTGATGGACCCCTTCTTCACCACCAAGGAAGACGGCAAGGGTTCGGGCCTGGGGCTTTCGATGGTCTACGGCTTCGCCAAGCAATCAGGCGGCGCGGCACGCATCTACACCGAAGAAGGCATCGGCACCACATTGCGTCTGTATTTCCCGGTGGACGATGCCAGCATCACCCATCAGGACCAGTTGAAACATCCCGAGCGCAAGGCGGGCACCGAGCGCATCCTGATCGTCGAGGATCGCCCGGACGTGGCGGAACTGGCGAAGATGGTGCTCGAGGACTATGGCTACGTGGCGGACATGGTGCTCAACGCCCGCGAGGCGCTCAAGCGCTTCGAAGCCGGCGAGCATTACGACCTGCTGTTCACCGACCTGATCATGCCCGGCGGCATGAACGGCGTGATGCTGGCCCGCGAGGTCAAGCGCCGGGTACCGCAGATCAAGGTGTTGCTCACCACCGGCTACGCGGAGAACTCCATCGAGCGCACCGACGCCGGGGGCTCGGAATTCGAGGTGGTGTCCAAGCCATGCATGCCGCATGACCTGGCTCGCAAGGTGCGGCAGATCCTGGACGGGCCGAACGGCATCGCCTGACGCCGTCCGCGGCCCTGGCTTGGTCGTTCAGGCCAGGGCCACAGGAACGACCTCACTCGTTGATGCGCGGATGCTGGTCCACCAGCAGCTTGCGCTTGGCCTCGAGCTCGGCGATCTGGGCGTCGATGTCCTCGATCTTCTGTTCGATGTTGTCGTGGTGCTCCTTGAGCAGCTCGCGGGCTTCATCGATGTCCGAGGCAGCCGGCGCCGCGCCACGCAGAGGCTTGTTGGCCGTCTCGCGCATGGTCAGGCCGGTGACCAGGCCGATGACTGCCACCACCATCAGGTAGTAGGCCGGCATCAGCAGGTTCTGGGTCGATTCCACCAGCCATGCTGCCAGGGTCGGGGTAAGGCCGGCGATCAGGATCGAAATGTTGAAGGCGCTGGCCAGGGCGCTGTAGCGGATGTGGGTCGGGAACATCGCCGGCAGGGTCGAGGCCATCACGCCGGTGAAGGAATTGAGCAGGATGGCGAGGATCATCAGCCCGGCGAAGATCAGCCCGAGCACATCGCTGTTGATCAGCAGGAACGCCGGAATCGCTAGCAGGAACAGGCCCACGCTGCCACCGATGATGAACGGGCGGCGGCCGACCTTGTCGCTCATGAAGCCCATCAGCGGCTGGATGAACAGCATGCCGATCATCACCGCGATGATGATCAGCACCCCGTGGTTTTCGCTGTAGCCCAGGTTGTGCGACAGGTAGCTCGGCATGTAGGTGAGCAGCATGTAGTAAGTGACATTGGTGGCGATCACCACCCCGATGCAGGTCACCAGGCTACGCCAGTGCTTGGTCGCGACTTCCTTGAACGAGACCTTCGGGCCTGCCGCGAGACCTTCGCGATCACCCTGCTCGAGCTTGTCCACATGCTGTTGGAAAGCCGGCGTCTCTTCCAGCGCGTGGCGCAGATAAAGCCCGATGATGCCCAGCGGCAAGGCCAGGAAGAACGGCAGGCGCCAGCCCCAGTCGAGAAACTTCTCCTCACCCATGATGCTGGAGATCAGCACCACTACCCCAGCGCCCAGGACGAAGCCGGCGATCGAGCCGAACTCCAGCCAGCTGCCGAGAAAGCCGCGCTTGCGGTCCGGAGCGTATTCGGCGACGAAGATCGATGCCCCGGTGTATTCACCGCCCACCGAGAAGCCCTGAGCCATCTTGGCCAGCAGCAGCAGAACCGGCGCCCAGATGCCGATCGAGGCATAGGACGGGATGAGCCCGATGGCGAAGGTACTCAGCGACATGATCACAATGGTGGCCGCCAGCACTTTCTGTCGACCGTACTTGTCCCCCAGCGCGCCGAAGAACAGGCCGCCCAGCGGTCGGATCAGGAACGGCACGGAGAAGGTCGCCAGGGCAGCGATCATCTGGACGCTGGGGTCGGCGCCGGGGAAGAATACCTGGCCCAGTACATAGGCGACGAAGCCGTACACACCGAAGTCGAACCATTCCATGGCGTTGCCAAGAGCGGCGGCAGTGATGGCCTTGCGCATCTTGGCGTCGTCGACAATGGTGATGTCTTTCAAACCTATGGGGCTGACGCGCTTTTTACGTATTTTCATGCAGGGTTACCTTGCGACTGTGAAGGCCCGCGCGAGGCGAGGCTTGATGCCAGGGCGCGAAAGCTGGCGCCGGAGTCGTCGTGCCAGCCATTTGCAACCTTTTGCATCTGAGCCGGAAAGTTTCCAAATAATTCAGCGAGGCGCGGTTTTTCCTCGTCCTGGAATCCGGGGGCGCTGCGTAGCCATGGTGCTGGCACGGACAGTCTGTCCATCGGCGCCCTAGCTCGCCAGACGCCCTTGAAAAGCCCTGATTCAGTTGTCGACCTCGCAAGCGATCCCGCTGGCCTATGCTTGCCCAGCCGCAGGAGCGGCCTAGTCAACGGATCACGGAGTGTCCATGTCTCTCGCCCTCGTCCATAGCCGCGCCCAGGTCGGCGTGCTGGCGCCCCATGTCAGCGTCGAAACCCACCTGGCCAACGGCCTGCCCAACCTCACCCTGGTCGGCCTACCCGAGGCCACGGTCAAGGAAAGCAAGGACCGCGTACGCAGCGCCATCGTCAACTCCGGGCTGGACTACCCTGCCCGGCGCATCACCCAGAACCTCGCTCCCGCCGACCTGCCCAAGGATGGCGGGCGCTATGACCTGGCCATCGCCCTGGGCATCCTCGCCGCCAACGGCCAGGTACCGGTGGCGAGGCTGGCCGAAATCGAATGCCTTGGCGAGCTGGCCCTGTCCGGCGCCTTGCGACCGGTCCAGGGGGTACTGCCGGCGGCCCTGGCGGCGCGCGAGGCCGGGCGCGCCCTGGTGGTGCCGAGCGAGAACGCCGAAGAAGCCAGCCTGGCCAGCGGCCTGGTGGTATATGCAATCGACAACCTCCAGGCCCTGGTAGCGCACCTCAATGGCCAGGTGCCCCTGGCGCCGTATACGGCCAATGGTCTGCTCTGCCAGAGCCGGCCATATCCCGACCTCAGCGAGGTACAGGGCCAGGTCGCGGCCAAGCGGGCCTTGCTGGTGGCTGCGGCGGGCGCGCACAACCTGCTGTTCACCGGGCCACCAGGAACCGGCAAGACCCTGCTCGCCAGCCGTCTGCCCGGCCTGTTGCCGCCGCTGGACGAACACGAGGCGCTGGAAGTCGCGGCGATCCAGTCGGTCAGCGGCCAGGCGCCACTGAGCAGCTGGCCGCAGCGACCCTTCCGTCACCCCCATCACTCCGCCTCGGGACCGGCGCTGGTTGGCGGTGGCAGCCGCCCGCAGCCTGGCGAGATCACTCTCGCCCACCATGGCGTGCTGTTCCTTGACGAACTGCCAGAGTTCGAGCGGCGGGTCCTCGAGGTGCTGCGAGAGCCTCTGGAGTCGGGCGAGATCGTGGTCGCACGCGCCAAGGACAGGATTCGCTTCCCAGCACGCTTCCAACTGGTCGCGGCGATGAATCCATGTCCCTGCGGCTATCTGGGCGACCCGACCGGCCGCTGTCGCTGCAGCCCTGAACAGGTCCAGCGCTACCGCAACAAGCTGTCCGGCCCATTGCTCGACCGGATCGACCTGCACCTGACGGTAGCGCGCGAAGCCACGGTGCTCGACGATCGGCCCAGCGGCGAATGCAGCGCCGACGTCGCACGCCAGGTAGCTGCCGCGCGGGCGTTGCAACAACAGCGCCAGGGCTGCGCCAACGCATTCCTCGAGCTGCACAAGCTACGCCGCCACTGTGCCTTGCGCGCCGAGGACCAGGCATGGCTGGAGAGCGCCTGCGAGCGGTTGACCCTGTCATTGCGTGCCGCTCATCGATTGCTCAAGGTGGCGCGCACCCTTGCCGACCTGGAGCAGGCCGAGAGGATCGCCCGGCCACACTTGGCAGAGGCGCTGCAGTACAGGCCGGGGGGATGACTCAACTGGCGGCGCGGCATGCGCACGGTGAGCGTGCAGGCCGCGTCGCCTTGGCGCGATACCCTACTGCGTGAGAAACAGCCTTGGATGTCGATTGACAGTTGCAAACGGCGCCGGCTCGCTTGTTCCACCTGCCTGATCGGCGCTCACGACTTTCACACGCACCTTAGCCGCGATCCATGTCCGATTCGAACAATCGCTGCAGCTCCAGCCTCGCCTCCTCGGTGGTCTGCGCCACCTTGGCCTTGTCATCGAGGATCAGATGCTGGGCTCGCAGCACTTCCTCGTCGTGCTCGGTGAAGCGCTGGATGCGGTCCTTGGCCTGTGCGTCGCTCAACCCCAGGCCGACCAAGGTGCGGCGGGTGATTTCCAGGCTGGAGTGATAGGTCTCGCGGATCGGTTCGGCGCCGACATCGACCAGCTTGTGGACATGCTGGCGGTTACGCGCTCGGGCCAGGATCTTTAGGTGCGGGTAGCGACGCTTGGCCTGTTCGGCGATGCGGGTAGTGGCATCCGGATCGTCCGTGGTGATGACCAAAAACTGCGCTTCGCCGACCTTGGCCGCATGGAGGATTTCCGGGCGCATCGGGTCGCCATAGAAGACCGGCACCTTTTCGAAGGTGCGGGTCATCTCGATCGCGTCGACCGAGGTGTCCAGCGCGATGAAGGGAATGTTCTGCGCACGCAGGATGCGCGCGACGACCTGGCCCATGCGGCCCATGCCGACGATCACGGCACGTGGCCGGTCACCATCGATGGCCTTGTAGTGCTCTGGCACTTCGCCAGTGGCCTGGGCGCGGCTCGACAACCGTGCGCTGGCCAGCAGCAATAGCGGCGTCACGGCCATCGACAGAGTGATGATCATCAACAGCAGGTCATGGGTCTGGCTGTCGAACAGCCCCTGGTCCTTGCCCAGCTTGAAGACCACGAAAGCGAACTCGCCGCCAGCGGCCAGGACCACGCCCAGGCGTAGCGCGCTGGCGCCACCAAGGCCGCCGATTCGACCGACCAGCATCAGCAAGGGCAACTTCACCAGGATCAGCAGCGCTGTCAGGCCGATCAACAGGCCTGGCATCTGCCATAGCAACCGCAGGTTGGCGCCCATGCCGACACTGATGAAGAACAACCCCAGCAGCAGGCCCTTGAAGGGTTCGATCTGCGATTCCAGTTCGTGCCGATACTCGGAATCGGCCAGCAGCAAGCCTGCCAGGAACGCACCCAGGGCCATCGAGATGCCTGCTTCTTCCATCAGCCAGGCAGTACCGATCACCACCAGCAGCGCGGTCGCGGTGGACACTTCCGGCAGGCCCGTGCGTGCCACGATGCGAAACAGGGGACGCAACAGGTAGCGGCCGCCAACGATGACGATGGCGATGCTGGCGAAGACTTTCAGACCATGCTCGAAACTGTCCTCGGTGGTGCTGGCAGCGCTGCTGGCCGCCAGCAGGGGGACCAGGGCGATCAACGGAATGGCGGCGATGTCCTGGAACAACAGGATGGCGAAAGCCTGGCGGCCGTGGGGTGCGTTGAGCTGCTTGCTCTCGGCCAGGCTTTGCAGGCCCAAGGCCGTGGAGGACAGCGCCAGCCCCAGGCCCAGGACCAGCGCCGTGGACACAGGCTGGGCGAAGCCGAACAGGGCAACCGCGCCAATGACCGCACCAGTCAGCAGGACCTGCGCCAGGCCCGCGCCGAATACCGACTTGCGCATCAGCCACAGCCGCCTGGGCGACAGTTCCAGGCCGATGATGAACAAAAGCAGGACCACGCCCAGTTCGGAAATGTGCGCGACGCTTTCGGTATCGCGGACCAGGCCGAGGGCCTGGGGGCCGATCACGACACCGGCCAGCAGGTAGCCGAGCACGGCGCCTAGCTGCAGGCGCTTGGCCAGCGGAACGGTGATGACGGCGGCGACCAGGAAGATCACCACGGTCTGTAGAAGACTGCCTTCGTGTGGCATTGCTCGTGCTCCATGAGCTGCGCAGTGGCAGCGTTGCTGCGAGTAGGGATCCACGCCACCGCCTGGAATTCTGCTATCCAGCGCCTGGCGGACGAATCGCGTGGTTGCCATACAATAAAAAACGTGACGTTGCTGCGCTAGACTGCGTAAAACGCCCCGAGCGTTCCACCAGGAGAACGATGTTTGGAAGATCTCAATTCTCTCTACTACTTCACCCAAGTGGTCGAGCATGGCGGCTTCGCCCCTGCCGGCCGAGCCCTGGACATGCCCAAGTCGAAACTGAGCCGACGCATCGCCGACCTCGAGGAGCGGCTGGGGGTACGCCTGTTGCACCGTACCAGCCGGCACTGCTCGCTCACCGAGATCGGCCAGGCCTATTACCAGCGCTGCCTGGCCATGCGCGTGGAAGCCGAGGGCGCGGCAGAGATCATCGAGCGCAACCGCAGCGAACCCCGGGGCCTGGTGCGGATAAGTTGCCCGACGACCTTGCTCAACGCCTGGGTCGGGCCGATGCTGACGCGCTACATGGTGAAGTATCCATTGGTAGAACTGTTCATCGAAAGCACCAACCGCCGCGTCGACCTGCTTCACGAAGGGTTCGATGTCGCCCTGCGGGTGCGCTTCCCGCCCCTGGAAGACACCGACATGGTGATGAAGATACTCGGCAACAGCACCCAGTGCCTGGTCGGGCTGCCGTCCTTTCGCGAACAGTTGCCCGAGGGCTTCGCGCCGCAAGCCCTGGGCCAGCTGCCCAGCGTGCACTGGGGCGGCTTGCAGCGCGACTATCAGTGGGAGCTGTTCGATGAACAGGACCTGACGCGTAGCATGGTGATCGCACATACGCCGCGGATGGTGACGGATGACCTGTTCGCCTTGCGTCACTTCGTCCTCGGTGGGGTAGGTATCGCCCATCTGCCGCGGGTGGCGGTACGCGATGACCTGGCCACGGGGCGTCTGGTGGAAATGCTGCCGGGCTGGCATCCACGCTGTGGAATCGTGCATGCCATCTTCCCGTCGCGCCGAGGGCTGCTGCCCTCGGTGCGCTCACTGATCGATTTTCTGGCCGAGGCGTTCGCCGCCAGCGACATGGCCTGAGTCGCTGGCGTCTGCCGATGCGCGCCAAGCCGAGGCAAGCGCGCGTCAACGCTGGCCTTGGCTGGCAAGGAAGGCCAGCAGGTCCTCGCTCAGGCGAACGGCATGGGTCACCACGAAACCGTGCGGTGCGCCACCGTAGACCTTCAGTTCCGCGCCGGCGATCAGCCCGGCGGCTTTCTTGCCCGTGGTCTCGAACGGCACCACCTGATCGTCATCCCCATGGATCACCAAGGTCGGCACGTCGATCCTGGCCATGTCCGGACGAAAGTCCGTTTCGGAAAACGCGGTCACGCACTCGAGGGTGCCCTTGAGCGAAGCCAGCAAGGCGATGTTCAGGGTCTGGGCCTGGATACCTTGCGAAACCTGCTGGCCATGGTTCAGGCCGTAGAAAGTGCTGGCGAAATCGGCAATGAACTGCGCCCGATCGGCGCGCAGCCCTTCGCGAATACCGTCGAACACCGACTTGTCGACACCGTCCGGGTTATCCTCGGCCTTGATGAAGTACGGCGTCACCGCTCCCAGCAGGACCAGACCGGACACGCGCTCGCTGCCGTGGCGGGCGATGTAGCGCGTCACATCGCCGCCGCCCATGGAGAACCCGACCAAGGTGACCTCGCGCAGGTCCAGATGCTCGATCAGCTGGGCGATATCATCGGCGAACGTGTCGTAGTCGTAGCCATCCCATGGCTGGCTGGAGCGACCGAAGCCGCGACGATCGAAGGCAATGGCACGGTAGCCACGGCTGGCCAGGAACTCCATCTGCACGTCCCACATGTCCGCATCCAGCGGCCAGCCGTGGCTGAACAGCACCGGCCTGCCGCTGCCCCAGTCCTTGTAATAGATGGCCGTGCCATCGCGAGTGACTAGCGTACTCATGAGGTCCTCCTCAAAGGTGTGTCTGGGTCTTGAGTATGGCGTGGAAACAAGGTTCAGCCGCCTGGGCAGGCGGCTGGCCGGTTGATCAGCCTTGCCGCGCGGCGGTCAGCGCATCGTAGCTGGTCATCAGGTTGCGGTAGTCCGGGATATGGTTCGAGCACAGCGCGGCCAGACCCTCGACGTCGTTGCGCCAGTCGCGGTGCAGCTCGCAGGCCACGCCGAACCAGGTCATCATCTGTGCGCCGGCAGCACTCATGCGGGCATGCGCGGCGTCGCGGGTCATCTCGTTGAAGGTGCCCGAGGCATCGGCCACCACGAACACTTCGAAGCCCTCTTCCAGGGCCGACAGCGCCGGGAACGCCACGCAGACCTCGGTCACCACGCCAGCGATGATCAGTTGCCTGCGACCGGTGGCCTTGACCGCCTTGACGAAGTCTTCGTTGTCCCAGGCATTGATCTGGCCAGGACGGGCGATATACGGGGCCTCGGGGAACAGCGCCTTGAGCTCCGGCACCAGGGGGCCGTTCGGACCCTGTTCGAAGCTGGTGGTGAGAATGGTCGGCAAGTCGAAGAACTTCGCCAGGTCGGCCAACGCCAGCACGTTGTTCTTGAAACGGTCCGGCTCGATGTCGCGTACCAGCGACAGCAGGCCGGCCTGGTGATCGACCAGCAGGACTACGGCATCATCCTTGTTCAGACGGTTGTAAGTGAACTGGCTCATGGTCTGTGCTCCGCAAGGTTGTTTGGAAGGATCGACGCGTTGCGTTGATGAGCACAGATTAGAATCAACACCTTTGCGGGGGTAGAGGGTGAAAAATGGCTTTAGCGTTCCATAAATGGAACGGAAAACACGTTCTTGCAGTCCGCGTGTTTCTTCGTGAACGTTTCGCAAGCGTCCGAAAAGGGTCCAGGATTGGCCAGGCGAACACCGTTCTCGCCTTGTAGCGGCCGCCGCCGGTCCGGCACCCCGGCGGCGGCCGCTTCCACAAGCCCAGACCTTGCGAAAACTCAGAGCACGACCCGCAGGCACTGCCCCGCGTGATACAGCGAGAATCCGGTTTCGTAGAAGGTCGTTCGCAGTCGCGACACGCTGACGGCTTTCATCGGGGTGAACGGGATCGGCAGGCCCTCGGCTTCTTCCTTGAGCAGAAATTCGGCCAGCGCGCGTCCGACCACGGTACCGGTGGTGTTGCCACGGCCGTTGTAGCCGGTCACCGCCACCAGGCCCGGCGCGGGCTCGAACAGGCGCATGAGATGGTCCGGAGTGAAGTCGATGCAGCCGGTCCAGTGCATTTCCCAATCGACCTTGCCCAGGCGCGGGTAATAATGGTTCTGGATGCGGGCGGCCCAGCGACGGACGAACCAGGCCGGCTTGTTGTCGACCCGGCCAAGGCTGCCAAGTAGCAGGCGGCCCTGGTCGTCGCGGCGGATGCTGCTGAGCACGGTACGGGTATCCCACGAGCCCTGGCCATGGGGCAGCACCTTGTCGGCTTCGCTACCGTGCAGCGCAACCGATGCCACTTGGTAGTAGTAGCCTCGGAAGAACTGGGTTTGCAGTTTGCTCCAATCATGCTCGGTATAGGCGCCCGTGGAAATCACCACCTTGTCGGCACGCACCGACCCCCGGGCAGTCCTGACTCGCCAGGCCTGGCCCTCGCTTTCCAGCGACTCGACCGAGGATTGCTGGAACAGCTTACCGCCCAGACGCACCACGGCTTCGGCCAGACCTTGCGTGTAGGCCATGGGGTTGATGGTCCCGGCACGATGATCGAGCAGCGCGGCAGCGATCTTGTCGGTACCGCAATATGCTTGACAACGCGCCCCGCTCAGCAGCTCGACATTGGCGCCGCGACGACTCCACTGCTGGTGCCGGGCCTGCAGATCGGCCAGGCCCGTGGCGTTGTGGGCCATGTGCAAGGTGCCTTGGTGACGGGCCTGGCAATCGATGCCAAGCCGCTCGATCAGGGCGAACACCTCCCCGGGCGCATCGCCCAGGACCTGGTTCAGTCGTGCGCCCAGCTTGGGCCCCAGGGCCGCCTCGACGTCGTCGGGGCGAATCCAGGTCCCGGCATTGACCAGGCCGACATTACGCCCGGAACCGCCGTGGCCGACTTTCCAGGCTTCGAGCACGATGACCGACTTGCCCTGCTCGAGCAGGTGCAGGGCGGCGCACAGCCCGGTGATACCGCCGCCAATGACACATACGTCGGCCCGGTGCTCGCCGGCCAGGGCCTGGGCGGCCATGGCCGGCTTGGTGACGAACTCCCACAGACATTCTTGACGCAGTTCGGGCATGACCGACTCCAGCACTTTTGTTCTTGTTGCAGATGCAGCGCGTTGAACATCGCCAGCTCCGCTGGCGAGACCTCAATCGAACACGATCCCTTGTGCCAACGGCAGCTCCCGGGAGTAGTTGATGGTATTGGTCTGGCGCCGCATGTAGCCTTTCCAGGCATCCGAACCAGACTCGCGACCGCCGCCGGTTTCCTTCTCGCCACCGAAGGCACCGCCGATCTCGGCACCACTGGTGCCGATGTTGACGTTGGCGATGCCGCAGTCACTGCCGGCGGCGCTCTGGAAGCGCTCGGCCTCGCGCAGGTCGGTGGTGAAGATGCAGGAAGACAGCCCTTGCGGTACTTCGTTGTTCAGGCGCAGCGCTTCTTCGAAATCATCGTAGGCCAGCACATAGAGGATCGGCGCGAAGGTCTCGTGACGCACCACCTCACTCTGCGCGGGCATCTCGGCGATCGCCGGCGACACGTAGTAGGCATCGGGGAACTCAGCGGCCAGTTGACGCTCACCGCCGAATACCTGGCCGCCTTCGTCACGGGCCTGGGCCAAGGCCCCTTGCATGGCATCGAACGACTGTTTGTCGATCAGCGGGCCAACCAGGTTGTCCTTGCGTGGGTCACCGATACGCACCTTGCCGTATGCGGCCTTGACCCGGGCCACCACCTCGTCCTTGATCGAGCGATGCACGATCAGCCGGCGCAGGGTGGTACAGCGCTGGCCGGCGGTGCCGACCGCAGAGAACAGGATACCGCGCACGGCCAAGTCCAGGTCGGCGCTGGGCGCCAGGATCATGGCATTGTTGCCACCCAGCTCGAGAATGCTGCGACCGAAGCGAGCAGCGACGCGCGGGCCGACCTCACGGCCCATGCGCGTGCTGCCAGTGGCACTGACCAGGGGCACGCGTGGGTCATCGACCAGGGCTTCGCCGGCTTCACGGCCACCGATCACCAGTTGGCTCAGGCCTTGCGGCGCATCGCCGAAGGCTTGCAAGGCTTTTTCGAACAAAGCCTGGCAGGCCAGCGCGGTCAGAGGGGTCTTTTCCGACGGCTTCCAGACCACGGCGTTGCCGCAGACCAAGGCCAGGGCGGTGTTCCACGACCACACCGCGACCGGGAAATTGAAGGCACTGATCACACCTACCACGCCCAGCGGGTGCCAGGTCTCACGCATGTGGTGGCCAGGCCGCTCGGATGCGATGGTCAGGCCATAGAGCTGGCGCGACAAGCCGACGGCGAAGTCGCAGATATCGATCATCTCCTGAACTTCGCCCAGCCCTTCCTGGGTGATCTTGCCGGCCTCGATGGACACCAGCTCACCAAGGTCGGTCTTGTGTGCGCGCAGCACTTCGCCGAACAGCCGCACCAGCTCGCCACGGCGTGGCGCCGGCACGTCGCGCCAGGCTTCGAAGGCCTGCTGGGCCTGGTCGATGCAGGCGATGGTCTCGGCCTTGCCCAACAGTTTCACCGAGGCGATCTGGCTGCCATCGATCGGCGTATGGACAGGGTGATCTCCCTGGGTATGGGCCTGGGCGTTGACGCCCAGACGCTCGAGCAATGCAGCAACCATGTGCCTCTCCTACATAGGTCAAGGGTGGAAAAATGATGTGGATCAGTATTGATCCGATCATACCGACGCAACAAACGACCTTTATTCCGCATATCATTCCGCCAGGTAATGATTTTGCTGAGATCGCCATGTCCAAACGCCTGGTTCCTTCCATGACCGCCTTGCAATGCTTCGAAGCCGCGGCGCGTCACCTGAGCTTCACCCGTGCCGCCGAGGAACTGCACCTGACCCAGAGCGCGGTCAGCAAGCAGGTCGCGCAGCTCGAGGAAATGCTCCACCATCATCTGTTCCTGCGCATCCGCCGACGCCTGCAACTGACCCCGGCCGGCAGCCTGTACCTGGACGAAGTGAACAAGATCCTCACCCAGGTGGACATGTCCAGCCGATACATCCTGACCTATGGCGAGCAGACCGAAGTGCTCAAGGTGGCCACCCAGCCAAGCTTCGGCGTGCGCTGGCTGATCCCCCGCCTCAAGGGCTTCGGCAAGCGCCACCCGAAGATCCACCTGGATATTCGCAACGAGATGGAGCCGTTCGCCCTGCTCCAGGCCACGGCCGATGTAGTGTTCTTCTTTGGCCAGGGCACCTGGCCCGGTGCGACCTGCCTGGAACTGTTCCGCGAGCAGGTCGTACCGGTCTGTTCGCCAGAACTGCTCGAAGGCCGCCAGCTGGCAGAGGCCGGTGAACTGGCCGAGCTGGTGCTGCTGCAAAGCACTTCACGCCCGCAAGCCTGGCATGAATGGTTCCTGTCCCAGGGGTTGCACAGCACCCACAGCTACCACGGCCCGCGCTTCGACACGTTCTACATGGCCTTGGGTGCCGCCCAATCCGGCTGTGGCGTGGCGTTGGTACCGCGCTACCTGGCGGCCAAGGAGCTTGCCGAAGGCAGCCTGGTGGTGCCCTGGGACCATGCCATGCCCAGCAGCGGTGCCCATTACCTGGCGTATGCCGAGCATGCCGCCGAGGTGCCCAAGGTAAGAGCGCTGGTGCAGTGGATCGAGGATCAGCTTCAAGGATAAGGCAGGGTTGTCGCAAGCAGAGCGCGCGCGACGCTCATGCTCGTTGGAAACAGGCTCGCAAGGCGCATCCACATTCGTGCACCGGCTTTTCCGCCTGTTTTCGCCTGGCCTGGGGGCCATCCGACGATGTTTCATGCACAGCCCTAGTTCCATCCGGGGAGGAATGACACACGAACTTTTTTTCGTTTGTGAATCAGGTGCATTCCCCGCTTTCATGTAAGGGTCCATACCCACCCAGGAATCCAGCGATGCCAGCCCATGATTTCGTCAGCCCAGACAGCATCCGCGCGCAGTTCTCTGCCGCCATGTCGCTCATGTACAAACAGGAAGTGCCGCTATATGGCACGCTGCTGGAGCTGGTGAGCGAGATCAACCGGCAGGTGCTGGAAGACCAGCCCCAGGTTGCCGAAGCTCTGCGCTGGACCGGAGAAATCGAGCGTCTCGACCAGGAGCGTCATGGCGCGATCCGGGTCGGCACGGCTGCGGAGCTTGCCACCATCGCCCGGCTGTTCGCGGTCATGGGCATGCAACCGGTCGGTTACTACGACTTGAGCTCAGCTGGAGTACCGGTGCATTCCACGGCCTTTCGGGCCGTGCACGAGCGGTCCCTGCACGTCAGCCCGTTTCGGGTGTTCACCTCGCTGCTGCGCCTGGAGCTGATCGAAGATCCGCAGTTGCGCCAGATGGCCGAGGCCATCCTGGCCAAGCGCAGCATCTTCACCGAGCGCGTGCTCGAGCTGATCGACCAGTGCGAGCGTGACGGTGGCCTGAATGCCAGCGATGCCGAAGATTTCGTCCAGCAAGCCCTGCATACCTTCCGCTGGCACCAGGACGCCACGGTCACCGCCGAGCAGTATCGCCAGTTGCATGACCAGCATCGGCTGATCGCCGACGTGGTGGCGTTCAAGGGCCCGCATATCAACCACCTGACGCCGCGCACCCTGGACATCGATGCGATCCAGTCTGGCATGCCGGCCAAGGGCATTCCCCCCAAGGCAGTGGTCGAAGGACCACCCGCCCGACGTCATCCGATCCTGCTGCGCCAGACCAGTTTCAAGGCCTTGCAGGAGAAGGTCGCCTTCCGCGAGCAGTGCGATGACGTCGGCAGCCACACCGCCCGCTTCGGCGAGATCGAGCAGCGTGGCGCCGCGCTGACGCCCAAGGGCCGGCTGCTGTACGACCGCCTGCTCGACGCCACGCGCACGACCTTGGGCGGCGCGCCTGGCCAAACCAATGCCGAACGCTACATGGCACTGCTCGAGGAGCATTTCGCCGAATTTCCCGATGACCTGGCCCAGATGCGCGAACAGGGCCTGGCCTTCTTCCGCTACTTCGCCACCGAGAAGGGGCTCGCGGCGCGCGATCAGGCGGACCGACCTGACAGTCTGCAAGCGTTGATCGATGCCGGCCATGTGCATTATGAAGCCTTGGTCTACGAGGATTTCCTGCCGGTGAGCGCCGCCGGGATCTTCCAGTCCAACCTCGGCGGCGACGCCCAGGTCGAATATGGCAGCAATGCCAACCGCGAGGCTTTCGAGGCAGCGCTAGGCATGCCTGTACAAGATGAGCTGGCGCTGTACGCCGAGACTGAACGGCGGTCGCTGCAAGCCTGCGCCAAGGCGCTGGGCCTGGAGGAACTGCAAGCGGGATAGGTGCACACGCAGCGTGCGGTCTGACGCAGCCGCTGCGGCGTCCCGGCAGCGGCTGTTTCCTGGAATCCTTTGTGCAATCCTGACCGAAGCCTCAGAATCGTCGGCCTGCCCGCATTGCCCTGAAGGATCCGCACCATGCACGTTGCACCTGCCACCGAACTCAAGGCCCTGTTGCGCCTGGCCGGCCCCCTGGTCGCGTCGCAACTGGCGCACATGCTGATGGTGCTGACCGACACCCTGATGATGGCCCGTATCAGCCCACAGGCACTGGCCGGCGGTGGTCTGGGCGCGGCGAGCTATTCCTTCGTGTCGATCTTCTGTCTGGGGGTGATCGCCGCCGTGGGGACCCTGGTCGCCATCCGCCAGGGCGCCGGGGACGTCGCTGGCGCGACCAAGCTGGCCCAGAACGGGCTCTGGCTGGCCTGGGGCCTGGCGCTGCTGGCGGGCCTGGCGCTGTGGAACCTCGAGCCGCTACTGTTGCTGTTCGGCCAGCAGCCCGAGAACGTGGCCGCTGCCGCGCAGTTTCTCACGTTCCTGCCGCTGGCCCTGCCCGGCTACCTGAGCTTCATGGCGCTGCGCGGCTTCACCAGCGCCCTGGGGCGCTCCACACCGGTGATGGTGATCAGCCTGGTCGGCACGGTCTTCAACTACCTGTTCAACCACGCCTTGATCGAGGGCATGTTCGGCTTGCCGAAACTTGGCCTGGTGGGCATCGGCCTGGTCACCGCGATCGTCTCCATCGGCATGGCCGCGGCATTGGCGCTGTATATCCGCTGGCATCCCGCCTACGCCGCCTATCCGATCCGCAAGGGTCTGTCGCGTCCTTCCTGGAGCGCGCTGCGCGAGCTGTGGCGACTCGGCCTGCCGATCGGCGGGACCTACATGGTGGAAGTCGGCCTGTTCGCCTTCGCAGCCCTGTGCATGGGCGTGCTCGGCGGCACCGAGCTGGCCGCGCACCAGATCGCCCTGCAGATCGTCTCCACGGCCTTCATGGTGCCGACCGGCCTGTCCTATGCGGTGACCATGCGTGTGGGTTTCTACTACGGGGCAGGTCGGCTGCTCGCGGCGCGCAGTGCCGGGCGGGTCGGCATCGTCTTCGGCGCCACGCTCATGTTCGCCTTCGCCGCGCTGTTCTGGCTGCAGCCGGGCACGCTCGTGGGCTTGTTCATAGACCAGCAAGACCCGGCCTTCGCGGCGATCTTCCAGCTGGCGGTCAGCCTGCTCATGGTCGCGGCCTGGTTCGAGCTGTTCGACGGCGTGCAGACCATCGCCATGGGCTCCATACGCGGCCTGAAGGATGCCAAGATCACCTTCCTGATCGGCCTGGGCTGCTATTGGATCATCGGTGCCCCATGTGCCTGGCTGTTCACCTTCGGGCTCGGCGGCGGAGCGCTGGGGGTATGGTGGGGTCTGGCACTGGGGCTGGCCTGCGCGGCGGTCTGTCTGGTCGTGGCCTTCGAGTGGCGCATGAAGCGCCTGCTGCAGCGCGCCGAAGCCAGCGACAGGCGCTCGGCCATGAGCTGAGGCCGCGCCGGCCTTGCGTCAACTCACGCCCTTCGCTCAGGCATGCCCGCTGTCCGTGCGCTGGGTCTCGAGCAACCAGCTCACCAGATCATCCATGGGCAAGGGCCTGCTGACCAGGAAACCCTGCACCTGGTCGCAGCCGAACTCGCGCAACAGCGCGAGCTGACTGCTGCTTTCGACACCTTCGGCCACCACCTCCAGATTGAGGTTGTGCGCCAGGTTGATCATGGCCTTGACCAGCTTGCGGTTTTCCTCGCGCTGCTGCATGCCGGCGACGAAACTGCGGTCGACCTTCAACAAGGCGATCGGCAGGCTGTTGAGATGGATGAAGGAAGAAAAGCCGGTGCCAAAGTCATCCAGCGAAAAACGCACCCCCAACCGGCCCAAGGCGTCCATGGCCTGCTGCACGGTATCGTTGCGGCGCATCACCGCCGTTTCGGTCAGCTCGAACTCCAGCCAGTGGGCATCGACACCATGCTCGGCGATGAGCCGACCCAGAGTGGCCAGTAGCTGGCTGTCGTGGAACTGCCTGAAGCTCAGGTTGATCGCCATGTGCAAAGGCGCCAGCCCGTATTCGCGCAAGCGCTGCATGTCGCGTAGCGCACGCGCGATCACCCAGTAGCCCATCGGCACGATCAGGCCACTCTGCTCGGCCAGCGGCACGAACTCGCTCGGTGCCAGCAGGCCACGCTCCCCGTGTCGCCAGCGCACCAGCGCCTCGAGACCGACCACACAGCCGCTTTGCAGGCTCAACCTGGGCTGGTAGTGCAGTTCCAGTTCGTCACGCCGCAAGGCCCGGCGCAATTCGCCTTCCAGGTCGGCCAGGCTGCGCGCGTTGCGGTTGATGCGCTCGTTGAAGACGTGGAAGGTACAGCCTTCGACCCTCTTGGCCTGGCGCATGGCGATATGCGCATGCCACATCAGCGGGTCGGCGCCTTCCTCGGCACGAGCATGGGCAATGCCAAGGCTGCAACCGAGCAACAGGCTTTCGCCATCGACGCAAAATGGCTCGGTCAGCGCCTCCACCACACGCTCGGCGACGCGCTCGGCGCGAGTACCATCGCGGCACGTATCGATCAACAGGGCGAACTCGTCGCTGCCCAGGCGCGCGACCTGATCGCCCGCCTCCAGCTGATCCTTCAGGCGCCTGGCCACTTGCAGGATCAGACGGTCCCCCCCCTGGTGGCCAAGGGCGTCATTGACCCGACGAAAGTTGTCCAGGTCGAGGTGGCCAAGCGCTACGCCGCGCCCGTGATGCTCGGCAAGCCGTGCCGCCAGCAGCGCCTGGAAGCCTTGGCGGTTGGCCACGCCGGTCAGCGGATCCTGCTCGGCGAGTTGCTGCAAGGTCGCCTCGAGCCTGCCGCGTTCACGCACATGCCGCAGCGAGCGACGCAGGCTGTCGACACTCAATTGATCGAAGACCAGCCAGTCGCTGACACCTGGAGGCGATACCTGCGGCTCCTGCTCCAGCAGCAGCACCATGGGCAAGCCGCAAGCGCCGGCAGGTGGCTGGCAGGCCGGCGTCGCCAGCACGATGACCAGCCGATCCCCTGCGAACAGGCGGTCGACCGCCTCCCAGGCTGGCGCGGTCAGCAGGACTGCCTGCCCGCCCAACGCCGGCAGCGTTTCACGCAAGGCGACAGCCCAATGCGGCTCGTCGGCCAGCAAGACCAGACGCAGCGGTTCGACAGGCTTAGACAAGCAGGCTCCTTACGACGTAACTACAGTCACAATGACATTACGCAGCGAATGAGCGATATCCTACCGCAGGGCTGGTAACGATTTTCACTTTTAAACAGTGCATATCACCACGCGGGCGCGACGCGTTCTGTCGCGCATCCTGCGCGAAACCGGCGCGCTGGGCAAATCCGCGAGCAGGCCTGGCGTTCGCTGTCAGACGGTCGTCCAACAACGGTCTGATGCCTGCTAGAATACGCGGCCATTTTTTCGCTCCCCCTGGTTCGTGCAATGTCCCGACTCAATCCCCGGCAACAGGAAGCCGTGAGTTACGTCGGCGGCCCTCTATTGGTGCTCGCTGGCGCAGGCTCCGGCAAGACCAGCGTGATCACCCGCAAGATCGCCCACCTGATCCAGAACTGCGGGATCCGCGCCCAGTACATCGTCGCCATGACCTTCACCAACAAGGCTGCGCGGGAAATGAAAGAGCGCGTCGGGACCTTGCTGCGGCCCGGCGAAGGTCGTGGCCTGACCGTATGCACCTTCCACAACCTGGGGCTGAACATCATCCGCAGGGAGCATGCGCGGCTGGGCTACAAGCCGGGCTTCTCGATCTTCGACGAGACCGATATCAAGGCACTGCTCAGCGATATCATGCAGAAGGAGTACTCGGGCGACGACGGCATCGACGAGATCAAGAACATGATCGGTGCCTGGAAGAACGACTTGGTCCTGCCGGCCGAAGCGCTGGAAAAGGCTCGCAATCCCCGCGAGCAGACCGCCGCGATCGTCTACACCCATTACCAGCGCACGCTCAAGGCGTTCAACGCCGTGGATTTCGACGACCTGATCCTGCTCCCGGTCAAGCTGTTCGAAGAGCATCCCGACGTGCTGGAGAAGTGGCAGAACCGCGTCCGCTATCTGCTGGTCGACGAATACCAGGACACCAACGCCAGCCAGTACCTGCTGGTCAAGATGCTGATCGGCAAGCGCAACCAGTTCACCGTGGTGGGCGACGATGACCAGTCGATCTATGCCTGGCGCGGCGCGCGTCCGGAAAACCTCATGTTGCTCAAGGACGACTACCCCTCCCTCAAGGTGGTGATGCTGGAGCAGAACTACCGCTCCACCAGTCGTATCCTGCGCTGCGCCAACGTGCTGATCGCCAACAACCCGCATGCCTTCGAAAAGCAGCTGTGGAGCGAAATGGGGCATGGCGACGAGATCCGCGTGATCCGATGCAAGAACGAGGAAGCCGAGGCCGAACGGGTGGCCATGGAAATCCTCACCTTGCACCTGCGCACCAATCGCCCCTATCGCGACTTCGCCATCCTCTATCGGGGCAACTACCAGGCCAAGCTGATCGAGCTGAAGCTGCAGCACCATCAGGTGCCGTACCGCCTATCCGGCGGCAACAGTTTCTTCTCCCGCCAGGAGGTCAAGGACCTGATGGCCTACCTGCGCCTGCTGGTCAACCCGGACGACGACAACGCCTACCTGCGCGTGATCAACGTACCGCGTCGCGAAATCGGTTCGACGACCCTGGAAAAGCTCGGCAACTATGCCAGCCAGCGGGACATCTCGATGTATGCCGCCAGCGAGGAGCTTGGCCTTGGCGAGCACCTGGACAGCCGCTATACCGAACGCCTGCAACGCTTCAAGCACTGGCTCGACGGGGTGCGCCAGCGCGTGGCCCAGGACGATCCGATCGGCGCGTTGCGCGAGATGATCCGCGACATCGACTACGAGAACTGGATACGTCAGAACACCGCCAGCGACAAGGCGGCGGAGTTTCGCATCAGCAATATCTGGTTCCTGGTCGAAGCGTTGAAGAACACCTTGGAAAAGGACGAGGACGGCGAAATGACCATCGAGGATGCCATCGGCAAGCTGGTCTTGCGCGACATGCTCGAGCGTCAGCAGGAAGAGGAAGAAAACGCCGAGGGTGTGCAGATGATGACCCTGCATGCCTCCAAGGGCCTGGAATTTCCCTATGTCTTCATCATGGGCATGGAGGAGGAAATCCTCCCGCACCGCTCCAGCATCGAGGCCGATACCATCGAGGAGGAGCGGCGCCTGGCCTATGTCGGCATCACTCGCGCCCGCCAGACCCTGGCCTTCACCTTCGCCGCCAAGCGCAAGCAGTATGGCGAGGTCATCGATTGCACGCCGAGCCGCTTCCTCGACGAGCTGCCCGCGGACGACCTGTCCTGGGAAGGGCTCGACGATGCGCCGGTGGAAGTCAAGGCCGCCCGCGGCAACAATGCTCTGGCCGATATTCGCGCCATGCTCAAACGCTAGAACATCAACCTTCGCCATGGCCTGTCGCCATGGCCCTGTCTGCTACATCGAGGAATGACCACAGTGGAAGCACTGCACCAGAAGATTCGCGAAGAAGGCATCGTGCTTTCCGACCAGGTTCTCAAAGTCGATGCGTTTCTCAACCACCAGATCGATCCAGCGCTGATGCAGCTGATCGGCGATGAATTCGCTCGCCTGTTCGCCGATGCCGGCGTGACCAAGATCGTCACCATCGAAGCCTCGGGCATCGCTCCGGCGGTGATGACCGGACTCAAGCTCGGCGTGCCGGTGATCTTCGCGCGCAAGCACCAGTCGCTGACCCTGACCGAGAACCTGCTGACCGCCTCGGTGTACTCCTTCACCAAGCAGACCGAGAACACCGTGGCCATTTCGCCGCGTCACCTCGATGCCAGCGATCGCGTGCTGGTGATCGACGACTTCCTGGCCAATGGCAAGGCTTCCCAGGCGCTGATCTCGATCATCAAGCAGGCCGGCGCCACCGTGGCGGGCCTGGGCATCGTGATCGAGAAGTCTTTCCAGGGCGGCCGCGCCGAGCTGGATGGCCAGGGCTATCGTGTCGAGTCGCTGGCGCGGGTCAAGTCGCTGGCCGGTGGCGTGGTGACCTTCGTGGAGTGAGGCGCGCGGCCGTGGGAGCGGCCGCGTGCCGCGATGGCCCGCAACGCACCCCCGGTAATTCGCGAGCAGCACGGATCTGCCCTTGCGTAGGGCGCGGCGGCCCCAGGATCTCACAAACGACACGAATATCGTCGCAAGCCTGTTCAAGACGCTGTCGCTCGTCAGATCCCGAGGCCGCTCCCAGCCCTGCCCAGCCAGCCTCAGGCCACGGGCATCAGCGTCGCGATCAACGCACGCACCGTCCCCGGCAGCGCATCCAGCTCGCGTACCAGTATGCTGCGCTCACGCACCGCCCATGGCTCGTCCAGCGCGATGGTCACCAGGTCCATGGTCTGGCTGTGCCGCAGCGCCGCCGATTCGGGAATGACGCCGATCCCCACCCCGGCCTCCACCAGGCGGCAAATCGCCTCGAAACTGGACAGCTGGATGCGCAGCGACAGGTTCAGGCCCATGCGCTCCACATGGTCGCGCAAAAAGCTCAGCAAGGTGCTCCCGTCATGCAGGCCGATATGCTGGAAATCCAGGGTCTGCTTCAGGGAAACCGTCTTGCGCGAGGCCAGCTCATGCCCCGCCGGCACGATCAGTACCAGACGGTCGGTGCTGAAGTGCATCACCTGCAATCCGCTGGCTTCCACCGGCCCGGCGATGATGCCCATGTCGCTGCTGCCATCGAGCACGCCGCGCACGATATCCCGCGACAGGCGCTCCTGCAGGTCGACCGTCACCCCTGGGCGCTTGGCCATGAATCCGGCCAGCACTTCGGGAAGGAACTCGGTCACGGCGGTGGTGTTGGCAAAGATACGGATATGCCCAGCCGAGTCGGTGCCGAACTGAGTGAATTCGGCTTTCAGGTAATCGACCTGACGCATGATCAGGCGCGCGTGCATCAGCAGCTTTTCTCCCGCCGGGGTCAGCTCCACGCCGCGGCTGTCGCGGTATAGCAGGCGTGTATCGAGCTGGGATTCCAGTGCCTTGATTCGCGCGCTGGCCGCGGCTGGCGAGAGGAACGCCCGGCGGGCGCCCTGGGTCAGGCTCGGCGATTCGCCGATGTGTATGAAAAGCCGCAGGTCAGCCAGGTCGAAATGCATGGAACGCTCCGGTCACGACGTTGGCGTTCAGCATACATGAACGCCGTCTTATAGAAATGCAAATTCACAGAATGCGCGACGCCTCGCATGATCGATGCATAACAACAAATGCAGAGGTCCATGGTCATGACTGCTTCCCACCCACCCATCGACTACGGCGCCTGGATCGGCCGCACCCAGGAAACCGTCGATGAGCTCAGCCGCAACCTGATCAAACGCATTGCCGCCACCTTCGGTGAAACCGCCCCTGCCGTTGGCCAACCGTTGCCCCCACTGTGGATGTGGTGCTTCTTCCAGGAGCCGGTGGCTGAATCGCAACTAGGTGGCGACGGCCATCCAACCCGCGGTGGCTTCCTGCCGCCGGCCGACAAGCGCAACCGCATGTGGGCCGGTGGCCGGGTGGAATTCATCGCCCCGCTCAAGATCGGCGCCGAGGCCCACCGCCTGTCGACCATCACGCACATCGAGCAAAAGCATGGCCGCACCGGTGCGCTGCTGTTTGTCACCGTGCGCCACGACTACTCGCAACACGGCCAGCTGTGCGTGCGTGAAGAGCAGGACATCGTCTACCGCGAGCCCAACCCGCCCAAGCTGAACAGCGCTACGGCCGAGGCACCGGCCGACTGGAGCGAAGCTGTCGCACCGACCCCGACCCTGCTTTTTCGCTACTCCGCCGTCACCTTCAACGGCCACCGCATCCACTACGACTTCCCCTACGTCACCGCGACCGAAGGTTATGCCGGCCTGGTAGTGCACGGTCCGCTGATCGCCACCTTGAACCTGCGTGCGTTCATCCGCGCCAACCCTGGCAAGCAGGTACGCCACTTCGCCTACCGCGGCGTGCGTCCGCTGACCGTACCGACACCGTTCGAAGTGGCCGGTCGCATCAGCGCACCCGGCCAGGCCAACCTCTGGGCTGGCAATACCGAAGGTGTGGCACAGACCGCCGAAGTGCTTTTCGACTGAGACCTGGACAGGGACCATTTGCATGCATACGTACGACAGCGATGACCTCAATGCCATCCGCGAAGGCGTGCGCGCCTTGTGCGCCGAGTTCGATGCCAGCTACTGGCGCAGGATCGATGAACAGAAGGGCTTCCCGCAGGCCTTCGTCAAAGCCATGACCGACGCCGGCTGGCTGTCGGCGATGATCCCGGAAGAATATGGCGGCTCGGGCCTGGGCCTGGCCGAGGCTTCGGTGATTCTCGAGCAAGTGAATGCCTGCGGCGGCAACTCCGGCACCGTGCATGGGCAGATGTACAACATGTTCACCCTGCTGCGCCATGGCAGCGAGGCACAGAAGCGTCACTACCTGCCCAAACTCGCCAGCGGCGAGCTGCGTCTGCAGTCGATGGGCGTGACCGAGCCCACCACCGGCACCGACACCACCAAGATCAAGACCACCGCCGTGCGCCAGGGCGACAAGTACGTGATCAACGGCCAGAAGGTCTGGATCTCGCGCATCCAGCACTCCGACCTGATGATCCTGCTGGCACGTACCACGCCCTTGGCGCAGGTGAAGAAAAAGTCCGAAGGCATGTCGATCTTCCTGGTCGACCTGCGCCAGGCCATCGGCAATGGCCTGACCGTGCAGCCGATCGCCAACATGGTCAACCACGAGACCAACGAGCTGTTCTTCGACAACCTCGAACTGCCGGCCAGCAGCCTGATCGGCGAGGAAGGCAAAGGCTTCAGGTACATCCTCGACGGGCTCAATGCCGAGCGCACGCTGATCGCCGCCGAGTGCATCGGCGATGGTCGCTGGTTCGTCGAAAAGGCCAGCGCCTATGCCCGCGATCGCGTGGTGTTCGGCCGCCCGATCGGGCAGAACCAGGGTGTGCAGTTCCCCATCGCCGAAGCCCATATCGAAATCGAGGCGGCCGACCTGATGCGCTGGCGCGCCTGCGCCGAATACGACAGCGGGCGCAACGCCGGAGCCAGCGCCAACATGGCCAAGTACCTGGCTGCCAAGGCTTCGTGGGAGGCCGCCAATGCCTGCCTGCAGACCTACGGCGGCTTCGGTTTCGCCTGTGAATACGACGTCGAGCGCAAATTCCGCGAAACCCGTCTGTACCAAGTGGCGCCGATCTCCACCAACCTGATCCTGTCGTACGTGGCCGAGCACCTGCTCGAGCTGCCACGCAGCTTCTGAGGAGCCGAGCATGCAGCATACCCAAGCCCTGGTGGGCTTTCTCGCCGACCTGCAGTACTCACGGATCCCCGACCACGTGTTGAGCCGCGCCGAGGACTTGTTCCTCGACTGGCTCGGCTCGGCCCTGGCCGGCCAGGGCGCGCACCCGATTCCGTTGTTCGAGCGCTATGCCGAACGCATGGGCCCGGCGCAAGGCAGCGCACGCGTGCTGACCAGCGGGCGCAGCTCATCGCCCTACTTCGCCGCGCTGGTCAACGGTGCCGCCTCGCACCTGGTCGAGCAGGACGACCTGCACAACAGCTCGGTGCTGCACCCGGCCACGGTAGTGTTCCCGGCCGTGCTGGCGGCGGCCCAGGACCTCGGCAAGTCCGGCCAGGACCTGCTGCTCGCTGCCGTCGCCGGCTACGAAGCGGGTATTCGCATCGGCGAATTCCTCGGTCGCTCGCACTACCGCATCTTCCACACCACTGCCACCGTCGGCACCCTGGCCGCAGCCGTGGGCGTGGGCAAATTGCTAGGCCTGGACAAGGCACAGTTCACCAACCTGCTCGGCAACGCCGGCACCCAGGCAGCCGGGCTCTGGGAATTCCTGCGCGATGCCGCCGACTCCAAGCAGCTGCACACCGCCAAGGCTGCCGCCGACGGCCTGCTTGCCGCCTACCTGACCGCCGATGGCCTGACCGGTGCGCGCAACATTCTCGAAGGCGACCAGGGCCTGGCCGCTGGCATGTCCAGTGACGCCGACCCGGCGCGCCTGAGTGACCGGTTGGGCACGCGCTGGGCGCTGGTGGAAACTTCTTTCAAGTTCCACGCTTCGTGCCGCCACACCCACCCCGCCGCCGATGCCTTGCTCCAACTGATGCACCGTGAAGGCCTCAGGCATGAGCAGATCGCCAAGGTGGTCGCCCGCGTGCACCAGGCCGCCATCGATGTGCTCGGTCGGGTCACCACCCCGACCACCGTGCATCAGGCCAAGTTCTCCATGGGCACCGTGCTCGGCCTGATCGCCGTGCATGCAAGCGCGCAGCTGATCGAGTTCCGTGACCTGGCCTTGACCGACCCACGGGTGGCGAGCGTGCGGGCAAAGGTGCACATGCAGTTGGACCCTGAAGTGGACGCCGCCTATCCGGCACGCTGGCTGGGCCGCGTCGAGGTCACCAGCACCGACGGCCGAACCTTCAGCGCCGCCATCGACGAGCCGAAGGGCGACCCCGGCAACAGCCTCTCGCGTCCCGAGCTGGAGGCCAAGTTCCAGCGCCTGCTGGCCTATTCCGGCGCGCGCAGCCCGGCCCAGGGCCGGGCCTTGATCGAGCAGGTCTGGCAGTTGCGCGACGCGCGCTCGCTGGCCGCCTTGTACTGACAGCAACAGGTGACCACATGACCCAAACAGCCCCCCGCCCGCTGGACGGTATCACCGTAATCAGTCTGGAACATGCTATCGCCGCGCCCTTCTGCACTCGCCAACTGGCCGACCTGGGTGCCCGAGTCATCAAGGTCGAGCGCCCCGGCAGCGGTGATTTCGCCCGCGGCTACGACCAGCGTGTCGAAGGCCTGGCTTCGCATTTCGTGTGGACCAATCGTTCCAAGGAAAGCCTTACCCTCGACCTCAAGCAAGAGGCTGCCGACGACATCCTCGACGCTCTGCTGGCCAAGGCCGACGTATTCGTGCAGAACCTTGCCCCCGGTGCCGCCGCGCGCATGGGCCTGTCGTTCGAAGCCCTGCACCAGCGGTTTCCGCGCCTGATCGTCTGTGACATTTCTGGCTACGGCGAAGGCGGACCTTATGAAAGAAAGAAAGCCTATGACCTGCTGATCCAGAGCGAGGGCGGCTTTCTGTCGGTGACTGGCGGCCCGGGTGAGGAGGAAATGGCCAAGGCCGGCTGTTCGATCGCCGATATCGCCGCTGGCATGTATGCCTACACCGGCGTGCTGTCGGCCCTGCTGCTGCGCGACAAGACCGGCGTCGGTAGCCGCATCGATGTGTCGATGCTGGAAAGCCTGGTGGAATGGATGGGCTACCCGATGTACTACGCCTACGACGGCGCGCCGCCGCCACCGCGCGCCGGGGCCTCGCACTCCACCATCTATCCATACGGGCCGTTCCCTACCGGCGGTGGCGGTACCCTCATGCTTGGCCTGCAGAACGAACGGGAGTGGGCGCTGTTCTGTCAGAAGGTGCTGCTCGACCCGGCACTGGCTGGCGATGAGCGCTTCAATGCCAACTTCAAACGCTCGGAAAACCGCGACGTGCTGCGCCAGATCATCATTGAACGCTTCGCCAGTCTGTCGCTCGACGAGGTGATGGCGCGCCTGGAAGAGGCCCAGATCGCCAACGCCCGGGTCAACGACATGCACGGAGTCTGGCAACACCCGCAACTGCGGGCTCGTGACAGCTGGCGTGAAGTGGACAGCCCGGCCGGCAAGTTGCCGTCATTGCTGCCTCCGGGGCGCAATGGCGCGTTCGTGCCACGCATGGACCCGGTGCCGGCGCTGGGGCAACACACCCAGAGCATTCTGGGTGAACTGGGGTTCACCGCCGAGCAGCGGGCGGACCTTGCCGCGGGAGGCGTGGTATGAACGTCGTGCGCTCCGCGCTGTTCGTGCCAGGCAGCCGGCCCGAACGCTTTGCCAAGGCACTGGCGGCAGGCGCCGATGTGGTCATCGTGGACTTCGAGGATGCTGTCGAGGAGCCCCTGAAGCAGCAGGCGCGGGACAACCTGGGCGTCTTCCTGCAGGCCAACCCGCAGGCCTCGGTCTGGGTGCGAGTCAATGCACCGCAGCATCGGCAGCATGCTGCCGACCTGGCCTTCTGCGCAAAGCTCCCGGGGGTCGCCGGCTTGCTGCTGCCCAAGGTCGAGAACGCCACCGAGGTGGCGGCCGCCTGGCACGGCGGCAAGCCCGTATGGCCGATCATCGAGAGCGCCAAGGGCTTGCTGGCGCTGGCGCAGATCGCAGCGGCCGAGGGCGTCGAGCGGCTCTCGTTCGGCAGCCTGGACCTGGCCCTGGATCTGGACTTGAATATCGAAAGCGAGGCTGCCCGGTATTTTCTCGACCAGGCCCGCATGCTGGTGCAGCTGCACTCGCGAGGGGCGAGCCTGTTGCCGCCGCTGGATGGGGTGTTCCCGAGCATCGACGATGCCGAAGGGCTGCGACAGGCAATGCGACATGCCTATGACATGGGTTATGGCGGAGCGTTGTGCATTCATCCCAAACAAGTGCCGGTGATCCATGCGGCCCTTGCGCCTGCTCCCGAAGAGCTGGCATGGGCCCAGCGCGTGCTGGCTGCGAGCGAAGCGGCCAGTGGCGCTGGGGCGTTCAAGCTCGATGGGCAGATGATCGATGCGCCCGTGTTGCTGCGGGCACAGCGGTTGCTGGCTCGACAGGCCGGTCGAGGCTGAGCGGGACGGCGTTCGGCGATCCCGAACGCCGCCTTACACAAATGCTAATTCTCCATACGCAGTCCCTTGGTTCATCTTTACGCTCAATCCTCCTACAACAATAAATCAGAGGTGACATCGATGTTGAAGCTGACCCAGGCGCTGTTCTGCGCCGCCGCCGTGTCCATGGCCAGCCTGGCCCAGGCCGCCGATCCGATCATCATCAAGTTCGCCCACGTGGTGGCCGACAGCACGCCCAAGGGCCAGGGCGCGCTCATGTTCCAGAAACTGGTCGCCGCCGACCCGCAGCTCAAGGACAAGGTAAAGGTCGAGGTCTACCCCAACTCTTCGCTGTTCGGCGACGGCAAGGAAATGGAAGCGTTGTTGCTGGGTGACGTGCAGATGCTGGCGCCGTCGCTTGCCAAGTTCGAGCACTACAACAAGCAGGTACAGATCTTCGACCTGCCCTTCCTGTTCGACGACCTGGCCGCCGTCGACCGTTTCCAGCAAGGCCCACAAGGCAAGGCGCTGCTGACCTCGATGGAAGACAAGGGTATCCGTGGCCTGGCTTACTGGCACAATGGCCTCAAGCAGCTGTCGGCCAACAAGAAAGTGATCCTGCCCAAGGATGCCCGTGGCCTGAAGTTCCGTGTGCAGGCTTCCAGCGTGCTTGAGGAGCAGTTCAAGGCGATCCGCGCCAACCCGCGCAAGATGAGCTTCGCCGAGGTCTATCAGGGCCTTCAGACTGGCACCGTCAACGGTACCGAGAATACCTGGTCGAACTACGAGAGCCAGAAGGTCAACGAGGTGCAACCGTTCTTCACCGAGACCAACCATGGCCTGATCGACTACATGGTGATCACCAATGCCAAGTTCTGGAACAGCCTGCCCGAGGATGTGCGCGGCGAGCTGCAAACGATCATGGACCAGGTCACCGTCGAGGTGAACAAGCAGGCCGAGGCGCTCAACCAGACCTCCAAGCAGAAAATCATCGACGCCAAGACCAGCCAGATCGACTCGCTGACCGCCGAGCAGCGCGAGCAATGGCGCGAATCGATGCGCCCGGTCTGGGAGAAGTTCTCCGAGCAGATCGGCGCCGACCTGATCAAGGCTGCCAACGACGCCAACAAGGCGTCCTGATCCTGGCCGCGCCCTGTCCCGGCCACCCGCTGCATGGGTGGCCCGCCCTCGCTCTTCGTGGAGAACCCTCATGCAATCGCTCAGGCGTATCTGGGAGCACTTCGAGGAAGGCATGATCGCCTTTCTTCTGGCGGCCATGACCTTGGTGACCTTCATCTACGTGGCATTGAACAACCTCTACAGCATGTTCTACACGCTCAGCGATCGCTGGGCCTTCGCCAGCGACCTGTTGCTGGGCATCGGTGATCACTTGATGGGCTACGCCCAGGACATGACCTGGAGCATCGCCCTGACCAAGGCGCTGTTCGGCTGGCTGATCTTCTTCGGGATTGCCTACGGTGTACGCACCGCCGGCCACCTTGGCGTCGATGTGCTGGTGCGGCGCACCCGCAAGCCAGTGCAGCGGGTACTGGCCCTGCTCGCCTGCGCCTGCTGCCTGGCCTATGCCGGGCTGTTCCTGGTGGCGAGCATCAGGTGGGTAAGCGCGGTGCTGGCGGCCGGCATCGGTGCCGAGGACCTCGACCGCTACGGCATCAAGATCGGCCATATCGCGCTGATCGTGCCGTTCGGCTTCGCCTTGGTGATCGTCCGCTACCTGGAGATCCTCTACCGCCTGTTCACCCATCGCCAGTACGGCCTGGGCCTGGCCGACGAGGCCGCCGAGGCCAGCAAGCTGGCCCACCCTGGTGAGGAGCGCCACTGATGACGGTCATCTGCCTGTTCCTGCTGCTGTTCGTGTTCATGTTCCTCGGCGTGCCGATCGCCGTTTCCCTTGGCCTGTCGGGGGCGCTGTCGATCCTGATGTTCAGCCAGGATTCGCTCAGCTCGCTGGCGATCAAGCTGTTCGAAACGTCCGATAGCTACACGTTCCTGGCCATCCCGTTCTTCCTGTTGTCGGGGGCGTTCATGACCACCGGAGGCGTGGCTCAGCGGCTGATCGACTTCGCCAACGCCTGCGTCGGGCATATCCGTGGTGGCCTGGCGATTGCCGCAGTGCTGGCGTGCATGCTGTTCGCCGCCCTGTCGGGCTCGTCGCCGGCCACCGTGGCGGCCGTGGGCTCGATTGCCGTGGCCGGCATGGTGCGCTCCGGCTACCCGCGCGAGTTCGGCGCCGGAATCATCTGCAACGCCGGTACCCTAGGCATCCTGATCCCGCCCTCGATCGTCATGGTGGTGTACTCGGCCGCCACCGAAACCTCGGTCGGCAAACTGTTCATGGCCGGCGTGGTGCCAGGCATCCTGCTGGGCGTGTTCCTGATGGTGACGATCTACATCGTGGCACGCATCAAGAAACTGCCGGCCCAGCCACGGGCCAGCCTTGCCCAATGGCTGAGTACCGCCCGGCGCGCGTTCTGGGGCCTGTTGCTGCTGGTGATCATTCTGGGCGGCATCTACAGCGGCATGTTCACGCCCACCGAAGCGGCCGCGGTGGCAGCCGTGTACTCGGCGTTCATCGCGCTGTTCGTATACAAGGACATGAGTTTCAGGGATTGCCCGAAGGTGCTGCTGGAGTCGGGCCGGCTGACCATCATGCTGCTGTTCATCATCGCCAACGCCATGCTCTTCGCCCATGTGCTGACCACCGAGCAGATTCCCCAGCAGATCACCCAGTGGGTGATGTCCGAGGGGCTGACACCGCTCGGTTTCCTGATCATGGTCAACGTGGTGCTGCTGATAGCGGGCAGCTTCATGGAGCCTTCGGCGATCATCCTGATCCTTGCGCCGATCTTCTTCCCGATCGCCATGAAGCTGGGCATCGACCCGATTCACCTGGGTATCGTCATGGTGGTGAACATGGAGATCGGCCTGGTGCATCCGCCGGTGGGGCTGAACCTGTTCGTCACCTCGGCGGTAACCGGACTGACCCTTGGGCAGACCATCCGCGCGGCGCTGCCATGGCTGTCGATTCTGCTGCTGTTCCTGGTGCTGGTGACCTATGTGCCGTTCATCTCGCTGGCGCTGCCGGAGTGGTTGGGCATGCCGTAGGCAGGGAGTCGGCGAGCGCAGCCGGTACAGTCGCACGGCTGATGCCAGTGGATGGCCGCCGTGCCGGGACGGGCCATGCAGCTGGAGACGAGGGTCCCGGGCGGCTGCGCAGCCCATCGTGGCAGCAGAACCGCTGCCACGGCAGTGGCTGGAAACAGGCCCCGGACGGCCCCTCGCCTGGCCGCATGACCTCACGAGCTGGCTGTCGCGGCCAGGCCAGCCAGCAACAGGCGCTGGTAGAACTGCTCTTTCAGCCCCTGCGGTTGTTCCAGCCCCATGCGCAGCAGATGCCCGGCAAAGGTGTGCGGCGCAGGCGCATCCAGTGTCGCCTTGCCCAACGCCAGCATCTCGCTCAGCTTCAGCTTGCGCTTGAGCCAATCCAGCGCGCGCAACAGATCGCGTTCCTCAAGGGTGAAGTCGCTACCCAGCGGATACTCGGGAAACAGCCGCGGATGGCGCCTGGCGATCACCTCCAGGCGCTCGGGCGTGTTCTGGGCGAATCGCGCCGGCAATTCGAAGCCGCTCGGCAACTTGCCCGCTGCCTTGGCCTGTTCCATAAGATCCGGCTGGAACCGCGAATCGCTGATCGCCAGCAAGCGAGCAATCACTTCGCTATCGCTCTGGCCGCGCAGGTCGGCGATACCGTATTCGGTGATGACGATGTCCCGCAGGTGCCGCGGGATGGTGCAGTGGCCATAGCTCCAGGTCAGGTTCGACGAGACCTCGCCTTGCGACTCGCGCCAGCTGCGCAGCAGTAGGATCGATCGGGCATCGGCCAGGGCGTGAGCCTGGGCGACGAAGTTGTACTGTCCGCCTACGCCGCTCAGTACTTGTCCATCCTCGAGCTGGTCGGCCACGGCGGCGCCAAGCAAGGTCATGCCGAACGCCGTGTTGATGAACCGAGCCTGGCACCGCTGGCGACGCTTGAGCGTTTCTTGACCATAAAGTTCGTTGACGAAACTGATCGCCGTCATGCTGAAACGCGCGCGATCGTGCAACGGCATGTCCCGCAGTTGCTGATAGAACGCCTGGGGTCCGAGGAAGAAACCACCATGCAGCACCGTCCCGCTTGCATCTACCGGCCGCCGCACCACGCCAGCGCGTGCCAGGGCCAGCAAACCGTTGACGAACATCTCGCTGCAGCCATAGAGCCCCTCGGCGAAGGGCTGCATGCCGCCTTGCCGGTCGATCAGTCCCTGCCAGGGCGCGACCTGCAGTTCCTCGACCAGGCCACGATAGCCTGGGCTGTCGGCATGACGGGCCAACAGCGCGGCAGTGAGCGCATCGCCCATCGCGCCGATGCCGATCTGCAAGGTCCCGCCATCGCGCACCAGCAAGCTGGCATGCAGGCCGATGAAATGATCCTGAGTCGAAACCGGCATGTTGGGCGTGGAGAACAGCCGCCGAGTTTCGCTCTGCTCGATCAGCAGGTCGAAGGCACCCTCGTCGATTTCGGCAGGCCCGGGCATATAGGGAAGTTCGGCATGCACCTGTCCCAGCACCAGCACGCGCTGACCCTCGGCCCGGCGCTTTTCGACCATTGGCAGCAGGTCGAGGGTGATGTCCGGGTTGCAGGCCAGGCTGAACCGGCCGGGTCGCTCAGGCGAGCTGGCCAGCAGTTGCGCCACCAGATTCAGGCCCTTGGCATCGATGTCGCGTGCCGCATGGCTGTAGTTGCTGCTGACATAGTCCTGCTGCGCCATGCTGCTGCCTAGCAGACTGCCTGGCTGCATGAAGAACTGCTCGACGCGAACATTGGGCGGCAGGCTGTCGTTGCGCAGGTCGGCAAGGTAGTCGAGTTCTTCGTAGTCGGCGAACACGCGCTCGACGAAGGGCTCGAGAAACCGCCGCTGCAGGCCTTCGCCCAGAGGCGGACGACCGAGCGTGAGTGCCGTGTAGAGCGTCAGGCGCCGCTCAGGCAGCCCGCGCACCCGCTTGTACAAGGCATTGACGAAGGCATTGGGCTTGCCCAGGCCCAGCGGCAAGCCCATGTGGATATGCGCCGGCAGGCGCGCCAGGACCTGGTCTACGGCTTGCTCGATGGAACAACGATGCGGCATCTGGGCCTCCCGGCATCCATGCGTCCTGGCGTTGGACCGGAGTCGGCACGGGTTTGCTCCATGCGCAGCGCAGGGTTACAGGCCGGACATCTGCTTGATGGCGCTCTTGAGTTCTTCGTCCGAACAATCGCCACAGGTGCCTTTGGCTGGCATCGCATTGATGCCGGTGATGGCTTTGGCGAGGATGCCGTCCAAGCCGCCCTGATGGTCGGCGCGCTCTTTCCAGGCGGCGGTATCGCCGATCTTCGGCGCGTTCAGCAGGCCGCTGCCATGGCAGGCCACGCAGTGCCTGGCGACGATTTCATCCGCTGAGCGAGCGGCGCCGCCGGCAGCGCTGGCAGTCGCGGCAACGCCCTTGCAGGCCTGGCCCTGGACGCATACCTGGCCAACCGGCTCAAGGCGCCTGGCGATATCCTCGTCGAGCGCTGCATGTGCGCTGCAGACCCATGAGGCAAGCATCGCTGCCAAAAGGCCCAAGCTGTTCCTGGTGTGGTTCACGCGTACATCCTCGATAGGCTGATCATGCCGCGGCCACGCTATCCGCGGAACGCGGAAAGTATAGCCGGATCGCCCAGACGGCGGAACAACCACACGGTTCAAAAGGGTATGGCGCGACAATAGGCCGCGCGCCGTTCAGAAGTTGGCTGGCGTGGCTGCGCTGATCAGCCGCGCAGGCTCGTCGAAAGGATTGCGAAACCGGTGTGGGCGGGTGCTTTCGAAGTAATAGCTGTCGCCTGCCTCGAGGATGAAGCTTTCCTGACCGACCACCAGCTCCAGCCGCCCTTCGAGCAGGATCCCGGTTTCCTCGCCGTCATGGCTGAGCATTTCTTCGCCGGTATCCGCGCCTGGCGGATAGACCTCGTTGAGAAAGGCGATCGAGCGGCTCGGATGGGCCTTGCCGACCAGCTTCATGGTCACTGCGCCATCGGAGATGTCGAGCAGCTCGTGCGCCTTGTAGACGATCTGCGCGGGGCTTGGCGTCTCCAGTTCCGCGGAAAAGAAATCGACCATGGACATGGGGATGCCACCGAGCACCTTGCGCAGCGAACTGATCGATGGGCTGACGCTGTTCTTCTCGATCATCGAGATGGTGCTGTTGGTCACCCCTGCGCGCTTGGCCAGTTCGCGCTGGGACAGGCCCTTGAGCTTGCGGATGGCTTGTAGTCGTTCACCGACGTCCAAAGCTTGAGCCTCCTGTAGGGAACGCGTGGGTCGAATGTGAACGATATCATGGCAACAGCGTTCAGTATTTACAACACACCGACCCGGCCTCGCCCTCGTGCGTCAGCCGTCGAGGTAGTCCACAGGTACGCGCTTGAGGTTGCACAGCAACTGGTAGGGGATGCTGCCGGCCTGGCTGGCCACTTCACTGGCCAGAACCTGCTTGCCCCAGAGCTCCACGGGGCTGCCGACCGAAGCGTGCGGGACATCGGTCAGATCGACGCACAGCATGTCCATCGATACCCGGCCTATCAGCTGGCTGCGCTTGCCGGCCACCATCACCGGCGTGCCGGTTGGGGCATGGCGTGGATAGCCATCGGCATAGCCCATGGCGACGACGCCCACCCGGGTCGGCTGTGAGCTGACGAACCTGGCGCCGTAGCCGACCGGCTCGCCGGCGGGCAGCTCACGCACGCTGATGATCCGCGACTGCAAGGTCATCACCGGTTGCAGACGTTCGGCCTGGGCCTGGGGCTGTTCGAACGGCGTGGCGCCGTACAACATGATCCCAGGGCGTACCCAGTCGCTTCGCACCTGCGGCCAGCCAAGCAGCGCTGGCGAATTGCACAGGCTGGTTTCGGCCTGCAGGCCCTGGCGTGCCGCGTCGAAGACAGCCAGCTGGCGCTCGGTGGCAGGCTCGTCCAGCTCGTCGGCGCGGGCAAAATGGCTCATCAGGACGATACGCGCTACATTGCCACTGGCCAGCAGACGACGGTAGGCCTCCTGATAGTCCGCCGGGTGCAGCCCGACCCGATGCATGCCAGTGTCAAGCTTGAGCCAGACGGTGACCGGCCTGGGCAAGCGGGCGTGCTCCAGCGCTTCGAGCTGCCAGAGCGAATGCACCACGCACCACAGCTGCTTTTGCGCGATCAGCGCAAGCTCACTGGCCTCGAAGAATCCTTCCAGTAGCAGTATCGGCAGATCGATGCCTGCTGCGCGCAGCTCGAGAGCCTCTTCGATGCAGGCAACGGCAAAGCCGTCGGCCTCCGGCTCCAGGGCCAGGGCACAACGCACCGCGCCATGGCCGTAGGCATCGGCCTTGACCACGGCAAGTGCCCTGGAACCGGCCAGTTCGCGGGCCAGGCGGTAATTGTGACGCAGAGCTTGGAGATCGATCAGGGCACGAGCGGGACGCATGAGGGAGCCTTCTGGCAGTTCTGTTCAGAGGTTGCAAGGTCGATACGCCAGGCGAGTCGCCCGACGTGTCGGTTCGATGACGCCTGCCGCGTCATCCGGCGCCTGCTCAACGATGAGCAGGCGCCGGATCGGCCTGGCCGGTGCTTTCCCGGCTGGAGCCATAGCGCGAGATGTCCAGGCCCTCGGCGCTGATCTGGGGCTTCCTGCGCGCGATCAGGTCTGCCAGCAGGCGACCCGAACCGCAGGCCATGGTCCAGCCGAGCGTGCCATGCCCGGTATTGAGGAACAGATTGCCGAACGCGGTCGCACCGACGATCGGCGTGCCATCGGGCGTTGCCGGACGCAGGCCGGTCCAGAAACTGGCCTGGCTCAAGTCGCCGCCACGAGGATAAAGATCGTTGACGATCATCTCCAGCGTTTCCCGCCGCCGTGGGTTGAGCGACAGGTCGAACCCGGCGATCTCGGCCATGCCACCGACCCGGATGCGCTCGTCGAAACGGGTGATGGCCACCTTGTAGGTTTCGTCGAGGATGGTCGAGGTGGGTGCCATCGCCGCGTCGGTGATCGGCACGGTCAATGAATAGCCTTTGAGCGGATAAACCGGGGCCTTGATGCCCAGTGGCTTGAGCAGACCCGGCGAGTAGCTGCCCAGGGCCAGTACGTAGCGATCGGCCGTCTCGAGCTTGCCGTCGATCCACACGCCGTTGACGCGATTGCCGGCGAAGTCCAGACGCTGGATGTCCTGGCCGAAGCGGAACTCCACGCCTAGGTCGGCCGCCATCTGCGCCAGCCGACGGGTGAACAGCTGGCAGTCGCCGGTCTGATCGTTGGGCAGGCGCAAGGCACCGGCCAGGATATCCCTGGCCCCTGCCAAGGCAGGCTCGACGCGGGCGATGCCGTCACGATCGAGCAGCTCATAGGGCACGCCGGATTGCTCGAGCACGGCGATATCCTTGGCTGCCGCATCCAGCTGCGCCTGGGTACGGAACAGCTGGGTAGTGCCCAGCGCGCGGTTCTCGTAGCCGATGCCGGTTTCGGCGCGCAGTTCGTCCAGGCAGTCACGGCTATATTCGGAAAGCCGTACCATGCGCTCCTTGTTCACCGCATAGCGCGCCGAGGTGCAGTTCCGCAGCATCTGTGCCATCCACAGGTACTGGTCGACATCGCCGGTGAGCTTGATGGCCAGCGGCGCATGACGTTCGAGCAGCCACTTGATGGCCTTGAACGGCACACCCGGGGCAGCCCAGGGCGAGGCATAGCCTGGGGAGATCTGGCCGGCATTGGCGAAGCTGGTTTCCATGGCCACGGCCGGCTGGCGATCGACCACTACCACCTCGAAGCCCTGGCGGGCCAGGTAATAGGCACTGGTCGTGCCGATGACACCGCCTCCAAGCACCAACACTCGCATGGTTCACTCCTGCACGCGGCATGCCGCAACTGTTATCGAATGGACATTGTTGCGCGCAGTATATGAGTTAAATAGCAGTGCATTTAACTATATAAAAGCCTATATTTGGCGAGAATTCTTGGCTTAATTCGCTTTTACGGAGGCGCATCCCCTGTGAGAACCCAGCACCAGAGCAAGCGTGAGCTGGACAAGATCGACCGTCACATTCTCCGTCTGCTGCAAGAGGACGGGCGCATATCGTTCACCGAGCTGGGCGAGAAAGTCGGGCTCTCCACCACACCGTGTACCGAGCGGGTCAGGCGCCTGGAGCGCGAAGGCATCATCATGGGCTACCACGCCCGGCTCAATCCCCAGCACCTGAAGGCGAGCCTGCTGGTCTTCGTCGAAATCAGCCTGGACTACAAGTCCGGCGATACCTTCGAGGAGTTTCGTCGCGCGGTGCTCAAGCTGCCGCACGTGCTCGAATGTCATCTGGTTTCGGGGGACTTCGACTACCTGGTCAAGGCGCGCATTTCGGAAATGGCCTCCTACCGCAAGCTGCTTGGCGACATCCTGCTCAAGCTGCCCCATGTACGCGAATCGAAGAGCTATATCGTCATGGAGGAGGTCAAGGAAAGCCTGTGCCTGCCGATCGCCGACTGAGTCGCTGCTGCTCGCGCCGAGCCTGTTGCCCGCTGGCGAGCGCGCGGCTTATGCTGCTTCGATTCCGCTTCTGCTCGCAGGACCCCCGATGATTCATGCTCCGCAACATGCTGCCTCCTACTACGCCGCCAGTCGTGCGCTGGATGTCGAGTACCCGTCGCTCGAAGGCGAGCAGCGCTGCGATGTCTGCATCGTCGGTGGAGGGTACTCCGGGCTCAACACCGCCATCGAGCTGGCCGAGCGCGGCCTCTCGGTGGTCCTGCTCGAAGCCCGGCGCATCGGCTGGGGCGCCAGCGGTCGCAACGGCGGCCAGCTGATACGCGGCGTCGGTCATGGCCTGGAGCAGTTCCTGCCAGTGCTGGGCGAGCAAGGCGTACGCAGCCTGAAACTGATGGGTCTGGAAGCGGTGCAGATCGTGCGCGAGCGTATCGAGCGCCACGCCATTGCCTGCGACCTGACCTGGGGCTACTGCGACCTGGCCAACAAGCCGCGCCAGCTGCGCGGTTTCGAGGAGGACGCCGAGGAGCTGCGCCAGCTCGGTTATCGTCACGAGCTGCGCCTGGTGCCGGCCGAACGGATGCATGAGGTGGTCGGTTCCGAGCGCTACGTTGGTGGTCTGATCGACATGGGTTCCGGCCATCTGCATCCACTGAACCTGGCGCTTGGCGAAGCGGCCGTGGCCGATCGCCTCGGCGTGCGGCTGTACGAGCAGTCCGCGGTCACCCGTATCGACCATGGCACGCAGGTGCAGGTCCATACCGCCCGCGGCAGTGTCCGTGCCGATACCCTGGTGCTGTGCTGCAATGCCTACCATGCCGACCTCAATCGCGAACTGGGCGGCAAGGTCCTGCCGGCCGGCAGTTACCTGATCGCCACCGAACCGCTGGGCCAGGCGCGCGCGCGCAGCCTGCTGCCACGGAACATGGCGGTCTGCGACCAGCGGGTGGCGCTGGACTACTACCGCCTGTCGGCCGATCATCGCCTGGTGTTCGGTGGCGCCTGCCACTACTCCGGACGCGACCCGCAGGACATCGCTGCCTACATGCGCCCCAAGATGCTCAAGGTGTTTCCGCAGCTGGCCGATGTTCGCATCGACTACCAATGGGGTGGCATGATCGGCATCGGTGCCAATCGCCTGCCACAGATCGGCCGCCTCGCCAGCCATCCCAACGTTTTCTACGCCCAGGCCTATTCCGGACACGGCGTGAATGCCACGCACCTGGCCGGACGGCTGCTGGGCGAGGCCATCAGCGGCCAGGCCAGTGGTCGTTTCGAGCTGTTCGCCAAGGTGCCACACATGACGTTTCCTGGCGGCAAGCTGCTGCGCTCGCCCCTCCTGGCGCTGGGCATGCTCTGGCATCGATTGAAGGAGCTGGCCTGACAGGTTTTCAGCGATCGAGCCTGGCCGATAACTTTCTGGCCTGCTTGACGGTCCATATCGATTGTCCCGATCGCACAGGATGATCTTCTTGAAATTCCAGCACGCCTTGCTCGTCTTGCCGACGCTGTTGCTGGCCTTGGCCGGCTGCGCCCAGGTCACGCCTGCTCGTGACACCAGCCATGCCTTGCCCGCCAGCGAATCGGCGCTGGGCCGTTCGATCCAGCGCGAGGCGGCAGCCCACGACGGGCGCTCAGGCGTGCGGCTGCTACCCAACAGCACCGAAGCCTTCCACGCTCGCGCCGAACTGCTCCGCAACGCCCGTTCGAGCATCGATCTGCAGTACTACATCGTGCATGACGGCCTGAGCACTCGCATGCTGGTGCATGAGCTGCTGCTGGCTGCCGACCGGGGCGTCAGGGTACGCATCCTTCTGGACGACACCACCAGCGACGGGCTGGACAGCCTGATCGGCACGCTCGCCGTGCATCGCAACATCCAGATCCGCGTGTTCAACCCCTTGCACCTGGGGCGCAGCACCGGTATCACGCGGGCCATGGGGCGCTTGTTCAATCTGTCGCTGCAGCATCGGCGGATGCACAACAAGCTGTTCCTGGTCGACAACAGCATGGCCATCGTCGGCGGGCGCAACCTGGGCGACGAATATTTCGATGCCGAACCCAACCTGAACTTCACCGATATCGACCTGCTCGGGGTCGGTCCTGTCGCCGAACAGCTGGGCCACAGCTTCGATCAGTATTGGAACAGTGCCTTGAGCCGGCCGATCGGCGAGTTTCTCTGGTCCACCCCGGATGCTGCTGACCTGCGTGCCAGCCGCCAGCGTCTCGCAGCCTCCCTGGACGAGGCGCGAGTCGAGCGCAAGCCGCTGTATGACCGCCTGATGGCCTATCGGTCGCAACCAAGGCTGGCGAAGTGGCGTCAGGAACTGATCTGGGCGCCGGCCCAGGCGTTATGGGATGCGCCCAGCAAGGTGCTGGCCGATGACGAACCGGACCCGCGGCTGCTGATGACTCGACAGCTCGCACCGCAGCTCAAGGACGTGCGGCATGAACTGATACTGGTGTCCGCCTATTTCGTCCCAGGCAACTATGGCCTGTCGTACCTGACCAGCCAAGCCGATGCCGGCATATCGGTCAAGCTGCTGACCAACTCCCTCGAGGCCACCGACGTGCCGGCGGTACACGGCGGCTATGCGCCCTACCGCAAGGCCTTGCTCAGGCATGGCGTGCAGTTGTTCGAGCTGCGTCGTCAGCCTGGCGATCCAACCGGTTCCAGACTGAGTTTCCAGGGCAGTTCCAATTCCAGCCTGCACAGCAAGGCCATTGTCTTCGACAGACAGAAGACGTTCATCGGCTCGTTCAACTTCGATCCCCGCTCGGTGCTATGGAACACCGAAGTCGGCGTCATGGTGGACAGCCCGCGCCTGGCGGAGTACACCCGGGCCCTGGCACTGCAAGGCATGTCGCCGGCCTTGAGCTACCAGCCACGGCTGCAGGATGGTCAGCTGGTGTGGATCACCGAGGACGATGGCCAGCTCCATACGCTCGAGCGCGAGCCAGGCGGCGCCTGGCGACGCTTCAACGCCTGGATCAGCAAGGCCGTTGGCCTGGAGCGCATGCTCTAGGCTCGAAAGCGTCCTGGCGCCGAGTCAACAGCACCAGGCCGAACGCACCGGCAGCCATCAGCAATGGCAGGGCATGCCCGCTGATCCATTGGCCGCCCGCACCCGCCAACAGGGGCCCAAGCAGGCAGCCAATGCCCCACAGCTGCGCCACATGGGCATTGGCTCGCACCAAGGCATCATCGCGGTAGCGCTCACCGATCAGCACCAGCGACAAGGTAAACAGGCCACCAGCGCTGGCGCCGAACAGTACCCACAGCGGCCAGATCGCCGGCGTGTGCAGCAGCAGCGGGATCGCCAGGCTGGAGCCCAGCAGCACCAGGGCACAGCCACTGAACAGGAGGCGACGCGATACCCGATCGGCCAGCGCGCCAATTGGCAACTGCAGCACTGCATCGCCTATCACCACCGTGCTGACGACGAACATGGCCAGCTCGGCGCTGAAGCCCTGCTGTAAGCAGTAGACCGGCAACAGCGTCAGGATCATCGCCTCGAAGGCAGCGAACAGGGCGATCGCCCAGGCGATCACCGGCAGACGTCGGCAGAAACCGAACAAGTCCCTGAACGACACGCTGCAGGCCTCGGTACTCGGTGCACCGCTGCGCCCGAACAGCAACAGCGGGGCAAAGACCAGCAAAACGGTCGCCGCCCAGAATCCGAAATCGTCATCGGACCCCAACAGCGCGAGCACCAGCGGGCCGGCCAACTGGCTTAGTGCGTAACTGCTGCCATAGAGCGCCACCAGCCGGCCGCGCCATTGCTCCACCACCAGCTGGTTGATCCAGCTTTCGCCGAGAATGAAGACCACCGTCAGGCTCATGCCGATCGACAGGCGCAGCAGCAGCCATAGCGCATAGCCAGGCAACAGCGCCAACAGGCCGATCGACACCGCCGCGCTCCACAGGCACAGCCGCATGGCCGCTGGCACGCCGACCCAGCCGGCCAGGCGACTGGCCAGGCTGGCACCGAGCAGGACACCGACCGCAGGCATGGCCGCCATCACGCCGATCGCGAAGGCCCCGTACCCCCATCCCTCCAGGCGCAACGACACCAGCGGCATGCTGACACCCAGCGCCAGCCCGACACTGAGCACCGCGCTCAGGACGGCGAAATAGGTCCCCCAACGCATGACTGCCTCCATTGCAGTGAAAGGTGACCGATAGACGCGATGCAGCCGGGGCGGCGGAACCGACCCGGCTGCGCGGCTGCCCCAGACGTGGTCAGAGCTTGATCCAGGTCGCCTTGAGCTCGGTGTACTTCTCCAGCGCATGCAACGACTTGTCACGACCGTTGCCCGACTGCTTGAAGCCGCCGAACGGAGCAGTCATGTCGCCACCGTCGTACTGGTTGACCCAGACACTGCCGGCACGCACGGCGCGCGCCGTCTGGTGCGCCTTGGAAATGTCGGCGGTCCAGATGCCCGCAGCCAGGCCGTAGGGCGTGTCGTTGGCAATGGCGACGGCTTCCTCGGCGGTGTCGAAGGTGATCACCGACAGCACCGGGCCGAAGATTTCTTCCTTGGCGATCTTCATGGCGTTGGTCACACCGTCGAAGATGGTCGGTTCGACATAGGTGCCACCAGTTTGCTCGAGGGTACGCTTGCCACCGGCCAGCAGCTTGGCGCCATCCTTGTGACCGGCATCGATGTAGGAGAGCACGGTGTTCATCTGCTGGGTGTCGACCAGCGCGCCGACATTGGTCGCCGGATCCAGCGGATTGCCTGGCTTCCAAGCCTTGAGGGCCTCGACCACCATGGGCAGGAAGGTGTCCTTGATCGAGCGCTCGACCAGCAGGCGCGAGCCGGCGGTGCAGACTTCGCCCTGGTTGAAGGCGATGGCGCTCGCGGCAGCCTCGGCGGCGGCCTTCAGGTCAGGCGCATCGGCAAAGACGATGTTCGGGCTCTTGCCGCCGGCCTCGAGCCAGACGCGCTTCATGTTCGATTCGCCCGCGTAGATCATCAGTTGCTTGGCGATCTTGGTCGAGCCGGTGAACACCAGGGTGTCAACGTCCATGTGCAAGGCCAATGCCTTACCGACGGTATGACCATGGCCTGGCAGCACGTTCAGCACGCCGGCGGGGATGCCCGCCTCGATCGCCAGCTGGGCGACGCGGATGGCAGTCAATGGCGACTTCTCGGAAGGCTTGAGTACCACCGAGTTGCCGGTTGCCAATGCCGGACCCAGCTTCCAGCTGGCCATCAGCAACGGGAAGTTCCAAGGTACGATGGCGGCAACCACGCCTACTGGCTCGCGCGTCACCAGCCCCAGCTGGTCATGCGGCGTCGGCGCGACTTCATCATAGACCTTGTCGATGGCTTCGGCGGTCCAGTGAATGGCATTGGCGGCACCGGGAATGTCGATGGTCGAGGAGTCACCGATCGGCTTGCCCATGTCGAGGGTTTCCAGCAGCGCGAGTTCTTCGACATGCTCGCGCAGCAGGTTGGCGAAACGGATCAGTGTCGCCTTGCGCTTGGCTGGCGCCAGCCGCGACCATGCGCCGGACTCGAAGGTGGCCCTGGCATTCTCGACCGCGCGATTGGCATCGGCCAGATCGCAGCTTGCGATTTTGGCCAGGAAGCGACCATCGACCGGGCTGATGCAGTCGAAGGTTTCGCCGGATATGGCATGGGTGTATTCGCCATTGATGAAGGCACGACCTTCGATGTTCAGCTGCTGGGCACGCTGTTCCCAGTCTGCACGCGTCAGGGTGGTCATGTGAAACTCCTCCTCTTGTTAAGGTGCAACGCCATACCGAGGCATCATGGACGTTGTCGGAATGCTGGCCGGGCGGTATGCGCGCGGGTGCCAGCCACCCTAAACCAGGCCACTTAAACTATCAATATATTTGACAAAAAACGCTCAAGCACCATTCTACGTTCATTTTTTTAAACAAACGTGAGGCGTATCATGAGTATCCACACCCTAGTTGATTTCGCCCAGGTGATCACCGAAGCCGAACGCTACCGGCCGGCAGCGGAAAAGATCATCGCCGGGGACCCGCAGCAACTGGTCTACAACCACTATGCCAGCCCCTGTGGCCAGTTCGCGGCCGGGGTCTGGGAAGGTGCCGTCGGTCAATGGACCGTGAACTATACCGAGCATGAATACTGCGAAATCGTCCAGGGTGTTTCGGTGTTGCGTGATACCGAAGGCAATGCCAAGACTCTGCGGGCCGGCGATCGCTTCGTCATCCCTGCCGGATTCCAGGGCACCTGGGAGGTACTCGAGGCGTGCCGCAAGATCTATGTGATGTTCGAGTCGCGCTGAACGAAGTCGAGCCTGACCGACCTGAGCAAGGCAAGCGTCGACCTGTCGCCAGCCAGGCAAAAAAAAACCGCATCCGAGGATGCGGTTTTTTCTGGCAGCCGATCAATTACTTGATCTTGGCTTCCTTGTAGATCACGTGCTTGCGGACGACCGGATCGTATTTCTTGATCTCGATCTTGTCCGGGGTGGTGCGCTTGTTCTTGTCGGTGGTGTAGAAGTGGCCGGTACCGGCGCTGGACACCAAACGGATCAGTTCACGCATGACAGTCTCCTTAAACCTTTTCGCCGCGAGCACGCAGCTCGGACAGCACGACTTCGATACCACGCTTGTCGATGATGCGCATGCCCTTGGCGGAAACGCGCAGACGAACGAAGCGCTTCTCGGCCTCAACCCAGAAACGGTGATGCTGCAGGTTAGGCAGGAAACGACGACGGGTTTTGTTGTTTGCGTGGGAAATGTTGTTCCCGGTTACCGGACCCTTACCGGTAACTTGACAGACTCTCGACATGCCTCAGCCCTCTAAAACCACATGCCCAACCCGGCATGGGTTGGCCGCTTAATCTCTCAGTCTTTGGCGCCAGGCGCCGTGTTTCCCGAGGTCTTATCGACCGGAATCGCCAAGGCGACAGGCCGAGCCCCTAGAAAAGAGCGCTGCTTTATACCAGAAAGACCGCGCCACAACAACAGGCTATCTGCTTGCACCGCTGGCTGATCGAGTGCGGCCAGCATAGCGACAGGGTCGGATGAGTGTCGACCACTCGTCGCCGGATTTGTAAAAAAGGATGTGGTCATTTGCCGTCAGCCACTCTACGGTAGACCGTTTCCAGACTGCATCGGCAGATGGGCCATCGACCAGCCAAGGAGCACCCATGCGTTGCGCTGCCTTTTCCCTCTTGTTCGCTTCATTGTTCACCTCGGCCATGGTCCAGGCCGCGCCCTTGAGTGTCTGTACCGAAGCCAGTCCCGAAGGCTTCGATGTGGTGCAGTACAACTCCCTGACCACCACCAATGCCTCGGCCGACGTGCTGATGAATCGCCTGGTCGAGTTCGATGCCGGGCAAGGCAAGGTCGTGCCTGGTCTGGCCGAAAGCTGGACGGTGTCCGACAATGGCCTGGTCTATGATTTCAAGCTGCGCCAGGGCGTGAAGTTCCACACCACTGCCTATTTCAAGCCAACCCGCCCCCTGGACGCCGATGATGTCCTGTTCAGTTTCCAGCGCATGCTCTATCCGGCCCATGCCTGGCACAAGACCGCGCCAGGCGGCTATCCACATGCCCAGTCGCTGCAGCTGGGCAGCCTGATCAAGCTGATCGAGGCGCCGGATCCGGGCAGCGTGCGCTTCACCCTCGCTCATCCGGATGCCACCTTCCTGGCTACCTTGAGCATGGGCTTCGCCTCGATCTACTCCGCCGAGTACGCCGACAAGCTGCTCAAGGCCGGTACGCCTGAGAAGCTCAACAGCCAGCCGATCGGCACCGGCCCCTTCGTCTTCCAGCGTTTCCAGAAAGACGCCGTGGTGCGCTATCGCGCCAACCCGGACTATTTCGCCGGCAAGCCCGCGGTCGACCCGCTGATCTATGCGATCACCCCGGATGCCAATGTCCGGCTGCAAAAGATCAAGCGCAACGAGTGCCAGATCGCCTTGTCGCCGAAACCGCTGGATATCGCCGACGCGCGAGACAACGCCGACCTGAAGGTAGAGAGCACGCCGGCCTTCATGACTGCCTTCGTGGCGATCAACAGCGAGCACCCACCGCTGGACAAGCCCGAGGTGCGCCAGGCCATCAACCTAGCGTTCGACAAGGCCAGCTATCTCAAGGCCGTCTTCGAAGACACCGCGACAGCCGCCGAAGGCCCCTACCCACCCAACACCTGGAGCTATGCCAAGGATCTGCGCGGCTACGCCAACGATACAGCCAAGGCCAAGGCCCTGCTGGCCAAGGCAGGCCTTGCCGATGGCTTCGACACGACCATCTGGACACGTCCTTCGGGCAGCCTGCTCAACCCCAACCCCAACCTGGGCGCGCAGATGTTGCAGGCCGACCTGGCCAAGGTCGGCATCAGGGCCCAGATCCGCGTCATCGAATGGGGAGAGCTGATCCGGCGCGCCAAGGCCGGTGAACACGACCTGTTGTTCATGGGCTGGGCTGGCGACAATGGCGATCCGGACAACTTCCTGACCCCGCAGTTCTCCTGTGCCGCGGTGAAGTCGGGGACCAACTTCGCCCGCTATTGCGACAACCGTCTCGACCAGCTGATCAACGCTGGCCGTACCACCAACGACCAGAGCGTGCGCAGCCGCCTCTACCAGCAGGCCCAGACCTTGATCCAGCAACAGGCATTGTGGCTGCCGTTGGCCCACCCCACGGCGGCGAGCCTGGTGCGCCAGAGCGTCGACGGCTACCAGGCCAGCCCGTTCGGCAGGCTGGACTTGGCCAAGGTCAAGGTAAGCCGCTGATCCAGCCGTGCTCGACCATCGACAACGGTTCGCCGTCGCCGACGATGACATGATCGAGCACGCGCACGTCGACCAGTTTCAAGGCGTCGCGCAGCATGCGGGTGAGCTGCACGTCCTCCCGGCTCGGCTCGCTGTTGCCCGAAGGATGGTTGTGGCAAAGGATCAGTGCCGCCGCGTTGTGCGCCAGCGAGCGGCGCACCACTTCGCGCGGGTAGACACTGGCGCGATCGATCGAGCCGCGAAACAGCACCTCGAAAGCCATCGGGCGGTGCCGCGTATCGAGGAACAGGCAGCCGAAGACCTCGCTGCGCTCGTGGCGCAGCATCGCCTTGAGGTAGCGGCGTACGGCCTGCGGCCCTTGCAGGGCGGGCTCGCGCTCGATCGACTCGGCCAGGTGGCGACGTCCGATCTCGAGCAATGCCTGCAGCTGCGAGTAGCGCACCGGACCAAGACCGGTCTCGCCGAGAAAGGCGGCGCGATCGGCCTCGAGCACCTGACGCAGGCTGCCGAAACGCACCAGCAGACCGCGGGCCAGCTCCACCACGTTTCGGCCCTTGACTCCGGAACCGAGCAGCACCGCCAGCAGCTCCGCATCCGACAGGCTGGCCGCACCGCGCTGCAGCAGCTTCTCCCTCGGCCGCTCCGTGATCGGCCATTCCCTGATGTTCATGCCCCCTCCTTGCGTGTACTGCGGCGCATTTGTGCGCTGTGTTAATCTATCCCGTCCCGTTCATGCGACGTTCTGCCGCAGGCAGCGCTCGTCGCCGCACGTTTTCACTGAACAAAAGGCAGGCCTATGCAGCGGCTGTATCGCAAGCGCATCGTCCTCGGCGTAGGTGGCGGCATTGCCGCCTACAAGAGTGCCGAACTGATTCGCCGACTCCTCGAACATGGCGCCCAGGTTCGCGTCGTCATGACCCGCGGCGGTGCCGAGTTCATCACGCCCCTGACCCTGCAGGCGCTGTCCGGCCACCCGGTCCACCTGGACCTGCTCGACCCGGCGGCCGAGGCCGCCATGGGCCATATCGAACTGGCCAAGTGGGCCGACCTGGTGCTGATCGCCCCGGCCACGGCCGATCTCATGGCCCGCCTGGCCCAAGGCATGGCCGACGACTTGCTGACCACCCTGGTGCTGGCCACCGACGCCGCGATCGCCGTGGCGCCGGCGATGAACCAGGCCATGTGGCGCGACCCGGCCACCCAGGCCAACCTGGACCTGCTGAAAAACCGTGGCATCAAGGTCTTCGGACCGGCGTCCGGCAGCCAGGCCTGTGGCGATGTCGGCCTTGGCCGCATGCTCGAACCTGCCGACCTGGCCTGGCATGCCGCCGAGAGCTTCAAGCGCCAGGCGCTGACCGGAAAGCACGTGCTGATCACCGCCGGTCCGACCCAGGAAAACATCGACCCGGTGCGCTACATCACCAATCATAGCTCCGGGAAGATGGGCTTCGCCCTGGCCGAGGCGGCGGTGGAAGCCGGTGCTCGGGTGACCCTCGTCACCGGCCCGGTGCACCTGCCGACCCCCGACCGGGCCACGCGGATCGACGTGGTGAGCGCGCGCGACATGCTCGCGGCCTGCGAGGCCGCCATGCCCTGTGACCTGTTCATCGCCTCGGCCGCGGTGGCGGACTACCGCCCCGAGGTCATCGCCCCACAGAAACTCAAGAAGGATCCCACCACCGGTGACGGCATGCTGCTGCAGATGGTGCGGAATCCGGATATCCTCGCCACTCTGGCCAGTCGTCCAGACCGGCCGTTCAGTGTCGGTTTCGCCGCCGAGACCGAACACTTGCTCGATTACGCCACCCGCAAGCTCAAGGACAAGAATCTCGACCTGATCGTCGCCAATGACGTGGCCAACCCCAGCATTGGCTTCAATAGCGAGGAGAACGCCTTGACCGTGATCGATCGCCAGCAGCACCAGACTCTTTTCGCGCAGACCAGCAAGGGCAAGATTGCCCGCCAACTGGTCGCCTTCATCGCCGAACGGCTCAACCAGGTTCCATAAGCTCCATGCACGCTCTTCAAGCCAAGATCCTCGACCCTCGCCTGGGCAACGAATTCCCCCTGCCCCACTATGCAACTCCTGGCTCCGCCGGGCTGGACCTGCGTGCCATGCTGCAACAGGACCTGATCCTGGAGCCTGGCCAGACCGTGCTGATCCCTACGGGCCTTGCGGTGTACATCGGCGACCCGGGCCTGGCCGCGCTGATCCTGCCCCGCTCGGGGTTGGGCCACAAGCATGGCATCGTGCTGGGCAACCTGGTCGGCCTGATCGATTCGGACTACCAGGGCGAGTTGATGGTCTCCTGCTGGAACCGTGGCCAGACCGCCTTCACCATCACCGTCGGCGAGCGCATCGCCCAGCTGATGCTGGTACCGGTCGTCCAGGCCCACTTCGATATCGTCCAGGACTTCGATGAAACCCAGCGTGGCACTGGCGGCTTCGGCCATTCCGGTACCCGCTGAACGGCACTGAAATTGCGCCAGGATGGCGAACCGTGCGTTCGATCCGTCGTCCAAGCGAGCTGTTCGCACCGCCCAACCTTCCAATGACTGGAGCCTGTTCGAGATGAAGCATCTGGCCCGCCCGATTCCGGCCTTGCCGCAAAGCATCTTCCGCGCCTATGACATCCGTGGCGTGGTGGGCCAGACGCTCGATGGCGAAACCGCCTACTGGATCGGCCGCGCCGTGGGCGCGCAAAGCCTGTCGCAAGGCGAGCCATGCGTGTCGGTCGGCCGCGACGGTCGCCTGTCCGGCCCGGTGCTGGTCGAGCAGTTGATCCAAGGGCTGGCCGATGCCGGCTGCCAGGTCAGCGATATCGGCCTGGTGCCCACGCCTGTGCTGTACTACGCGGCCCATGTGCTGGCTGGCAGGACGGCGGTGATGCTCACCGGCAGCCACAACCCGGCCGACTACAACGGCTTCAAGATCGTCATTGCCGGCGACACCTTGGCCAACGAGCAGATCCAGGCGCTGGCGCAACGCCTGCATGCCGGCGATCTGAGCGAAGGCCGAGGCGGGGTCGAACAGGTGGCGATCCTCGAGCGCTACCTTGCCCGCATCACTTCAGACGTGAGGCTGGCCAGGCCTCTGAAGGTGGTGGTGGACTGCGGCAATGGCGCTGCCGGAGTGATCGCGCCGCGCCTGCTCGAAGCCTTGGGTTGCGAGGTCGTTGCGCTGTTCTGCGAGGTCGATGGCAGCTTTCCCAATCATCATCCGGACCCAGGCAAGCCGGAAAACCTTCAGGACCTGATCGCCAAGGTCCGCCAAACCGGTGCCGATGTCGGCCTTGCCTTCGACGGCGACGGCGACCGGGTCGGCGTGGTGACCAACGCGGGCAGCGTGGTCTATCCAGATCGACTGCTGATGCTCTTCGCCGTCGACGTGCTGCAACGCAATCCGGACGCGCAGATCATCTATGACGTCAAGTGCAGTCGCCGCCTGAAGCCGCTGATCGAACAGCACGGTGGCCGCGCGCTGATGTGGAAGACGGGCCATTCGTTGATCAAGAAGAAGATGAAGCAGACCGGTGCGTTGCTCGCGGGAGAAATGAGCGGGCACATCTTCATCGCCGAGCGCTGGTATGGCTTCGATGATGGCCTCTACAGTGCCGTGCGCCTGCTCGAGATACTTGCCGCGAGCACAGCGGACGCCGAAGCGCTGTTCGCCGCGTTCCCGGACGATATTTCCACGCCGGAAATCAACATTGATGTGACCGACGAGCGTAAATTCAGCATCATTGATGCATTGCAACGCGATGCCGCCTGGGGCGATGCCGAGCTGACCAGCATCGATGGCATGCGGGTCGACTACACCCATGGCTGGGGCCTGGTGCGCGCCTCCAACACCACACCGGTGCTGGTGCTGCGGTTCGGAGCCGAAAGCGACGTCGAGCTGCAACGTATCCAGGCTGTTTTCCGCACGCAGCTGTTGCGGGTCGCCCCCGACCTGCAACTGCCGTTCTGACCGACCAACCGTTCCTTGCTGGAGCCCTGCATGACCCTCGATCGCGACGCCGCTTCCCATGTTGCCCAGGTGCTGTCCGAAGCGCTGCCCTACATTCGCCGCTTTGTCGGCAAGACCCTGGTGATCAAGTACGGCGGCAACGCGATGGAGAGCGAAGAGCTCAAGATCGGCTTCGCCCGCGACATCGTGCTGATGAAGGCCGTCGGCATCAACCCGGTGGTCGTCCATGGCGGCGGCCCGCAGATCGCCGACCTGCTCAAGCGCCTGTCGATCGAGAGCAGTTTCATCGACGGCATGCGCGTCACCGATTCGCAGACCATGGACGTGGTGGAAATGGTGCTTGGCGGCCAGGTCAACAAGTCCATCGTCAACCTGATCAACCGCCATGGCGGTCGCGCCATCGGCCTGACCGGCAAGGACGCGGAACTGATCCGCGCCAGGAAGCTGACCGTCAGTCGCCAGACCGCCGACATGAGCAGCCCGCAAATCGTCGACATCGGTCAGGTCGGCGAGGTCGCGCAGGTCAATACCGACCTGCTGGACATGCTGGTCCAGGGCGACTTCATCCCGGTCATCGCGCCGATCGGGGTCGGTGCCGATGGCGAGTCCTACAACATCAACGCCGACCTGGTCGCCGGCAAGGTCGCCGAGGCCCTCAAGGCCGAAAAGCTCATGCTGCTGACCAACATCGCCGGCCTGATGGACAAGCAGGGCAACGTGCTGACCGGCCTGACCACCGAGCAGGTCAACGGCCTGATCGCCGATGGCACCATCTATGGCGGCATGCTGCCGAAGATCAGGTGCGCGCTGGAGGCGGTACAAGGTGGCGTCAACAGCTCGCACATCATCGACGGCCGAGTGCCGAACGCCGTGCTGCTGGAGATCTTCACCGACACGGGCGTGGGCACACTGATCACCAATCACAAGCCCCACTGAGCGCAGCGCAAATGAAAAAGGCGACCTTCGGGTCGCCTTTTTCATGGTCGCGCCAGCTCAGATGCCGTACTGCGCCCGATAGGCTTCGACAGCCGGCAGGTGCTGCTTGAGCTGGGGGTCATCGGCGAGGAATTCGAGTACCTGGGTCAGCGAGACGATGCTCACTACCGGGATGCCGAAGTCGCGCTCGACTTCCTGGATCGCCGAAAGCTCGCCATTGCCACGCTCTTCGCGGTTGAGCGCGATCAGCACCCCGGCGGCCCTGGCCTGCTGGGCCTGGATGATCTGCATGACTTCACGGATGGCGGTGCCCGCAGTGATCACGTCGTCGATGATCAGCACATCGCCAGCCAGCGGGGCGCCAACCAGGCTGCCACCTTCGCCGTGATCCTTGGCTTCCTTGCGGTTGAAGCACCAAGGCACGTCGAGGCCGTGCTGCTCGGCCAGCGCCACGGCCGTGGCGGCCGCCAGGGGAATACCCTTGTAGGCGGGCCCGAACAGCACGTCGAACGCAAGCTTGCCATCGACGATCGCGGCGGCATAGCAGCGACCCAGCTGGGCCAGGGCCGAACCGCTGTTGAACAGGCCGGCGTTGAAGAAGTATGGGCTGGTACGCCCCGATTTCAGGGTGAATTCACCGAAGCGCAGCACGCCGCGATCGATGGCAAAACGGATGAAGTCGCGCTGATACGGCTGCATGAGAGTCCCGGATACCACGGATTTAGCTAAATGAGTTGAGCTCGGGTATCATACACGCACGAGATTTTTGGGGCCATTTATGCGGATCATCAGTGTGAACGTGAATGGCATTCAGGCTGCGGCCGAGCGTGGATTGCTCAGCTGGCTGCAAGCCCAGAATGCCGACGTCATCTGCCTTCAGGATACCCGCGCCTCGGCCTTTGAACTCGACGACCCGGCTTTTCAGCTCGATGGCTACTTCCTGTACGCCTGCGACGCGGAAGTGCCCGCCCAAGGTGGCGTGGCGCTGTATTCGCGGATGCAGCCCAAGGCAGTCATCACTGGCCTGGGCTTCGAGACAGCCGACCGCTATGGGCGTTACCTGCAGGCCGATTTCGACAAGGTAAGCATCGCCAGCCTGCTGCTGCCTTCGGGAATGAACGGCGACGAAGACTTGAACCAGAAATTCAAGTTGATGGACGACTTCGCCAAGTACCTGGACAAGCAGCGGCGCAAGCGGCGCGAGTACATCTACTGCGGCTCGCTCTACGTGGCGCAGCAGAAGCTCGACATCAAGAACTGGCGCGACAGCCAGCAGTCGCCTGGCTTCCTGCCGCCCGAGCGCGCCTGGATGGATACCATCATCGGCGACATGGGCTACGTCGATGCCTTGCGCGAGGTCAGTCGCGAGGGCGACCAGTACAGCTGGTGGCCGGACAACGAACAGGCCGAGATGCTCAACCTCGGCTATCGGTTCGACTACCAGGTTCTCACGCCTGGCCTGCGCCGCTTCGTGCGCAATGCCCGTCTGCCCCGTCAGCCGCGATTCTCGCAGCACGCGCCGCTGATCGTGGACTACGACTGGACGCTGACCATCTGAGCCTGCGCAAGCCATGAAAAAGCCGACTTCACGTCGGCTTTTTCATGGCTGCGGCGCGACTTTAGGATCAATCGGCCAGCACGGCACGCTGCTGCTCGAACAGCTCTCCCATGCCCTTCTGCGCGAGCGCCAGCATGGCATTGAGTTCGGCCGGCTGGAACGGCGCGCCTTCGGCGGTGCCCTGCACCTCGATGAACCCACCGGCGCTGGTCATGACCACGTTCAGGTCGGTCTCGGCCGCGGAATCCTCGAGGTAATCCAGATCCAGAACCGCCTCGCCCTGGTACATGCCGACCGAAACCGCGGCGATCATGTACTTCAGCGGGTCCCCGGCCTTGAGGCCACCGCGCTTCTTGATCACCCGCAGCGCATCGACCAGCGCGACCATGGCGCCGGTGATGGAGGCGGTGCGAGTCCCGCCATCGGCCTGGATCACGTCGCAGTCGACATACAAGGTGACGTCGCCCAGCTTGCTCATGTCCAGCGCCGCGCGCAGGGAGCGACCGATCAGGCGCTGGATTTCCAGGGTACGGCCTCCTTGCTTGCCGCGACTGGCCTCGCGCTGGTTACGCTCGCCGGTGGAACGCGGCAGCATGCCGTACTCGGCGGTGAGCCAGCCTTGACCCTGGCCCTTGAGAAAGCGTGGGACACCATTCTCGACGCTGACCGTGCAGACGACCTTGGTGTCGCCAAACTCGACCAGTACCGACCCCTCGGCGTGCTTGGTGTAGTTGCGGGTGATGCGGATCGAGCGCAGCTGATCGGCAACGCGACCACTTGGACGTTTCATGTGGGATACCTGTACCGGGACTTGAATCTGTCGAGCATTATAGAGCCCGCGGCCCGCCGAGGACATGCCTATCGTCGCGGCTGGCCGCTGACCACGGAGCGCCGCCGGCTGCGCGGGCGATGCGCGAGGCCGGATTGGGCGCCAGCGTCGCACTGCGCTACAATCCTGCGCCTTGCAGCCGAAAGGCTTACTTTCCCCTGACTTACGCGAGGTACACCCATGGTGCACAGCATGACCGCTTTTGCTCGAGTCGAGCGCGCTGGCCGCCAAGGTACCCTGGTCTGGGAATTGCGCTCGGTCAACCACCGCTACCTCGAACCCCACCTGCGCCTCCCCGAGGCATTGCGCGACCTCGAGGGCGCGGTGCGCGAAGGGCTGCGCCAAGGCCTCTCGCGCGGCAAGATCGAATGCACGCTGCGCCTGAGCGAGGACAGCGCCGGCAAGCCGCTGCAGGTCGACCGGGAGCGCGCCGCCCAACTGGTCGCTGCCGCCGAGACGGTCGCGGACCTGATCAGCCAGCCAGCGCCGCTCAACCCGCTCGAAGTGCTGGCCTGGCCAGGCGTGCTGGTCGCCGACGCCAGCGATCCCCAGGCCTTGGGCGCCGAAGCCATGGCGCTGTTCGACGAAGCCCTGGCCCAGCTCAAGGCCGGGCGGGCGCGCGAAGGCGTCGAGCTGGCGCGCCTGATCAACGAACGACTGGACAGCATGGCCAGCGAAGTGACCACCCTGCGCGCGCTGGTGCCTCAGATGCTGGCTGCCCAGCGCCAGAAACTGCTGGACCGCTTCGCCGACCTGCGGAGCGAACTCGACCCGCAGCGCCTGGAACAGGAGATGGTCATCCTGGCCCAGAAAAGCGATGTCGCCGAAGAGCTCGATCGTCTCAGCACCCATGTCGCCGAAGTACGTCGGGTCCTCAAGTCAGGCGGCGCCACCGGCCGGCGCCTGGACTTCCTGATGCAGGAGCTCAATCGCGAGGCCAACACCCTGGGCTCCAAGGCCTTCGACCCGCGTAGCACGCAAGCGGCGGTCAACCTCAAGGTGCTGATCGAACAGATGCGTGAACAAGTACAGAATATCGAGTAAGGCCATCGCCACCATGAACCACACCAGCGGCACCCTCTACATCGTCTCGGCACCCTCCGGGGCCGGCAAGACCAGCCTGGTCAAGGCACTGACCGACGCCGACCCGTCGATCCGCGTTTCGGTATCGCACACCACCCGGAGCATGCGCCCGGGCGAGCAGCACGGCGTGAACTACCACTTCGTCGAGCGCGAGGCATTCCAGGCCCTGATCGCCGAGGGCGACTTCCTCGAGCACGCCGAAGTGTTCGGCAATTTCTACGGCACCTCGCGCAGCGCCTTGCAGCAGACCCTCGACCAGGGCCATGACCTGATCCTCGAGATCGACTGGCAAGGCGCGCAGCAGGTGCGCAAGCTGATGCCCCAGGCGCGCTCGATCTTCATCCTGCCGCCAAGCCGACAAGCCCTGCGCCAGCGGCTGGACAATCGTGGACAGGACAGCGACGAGATCATCGACGGGCGCATGCGCGAAGCCGTCAGCGAAATGGCGCACTATCACGAGTACGACTACATCATCATCAACGATGAATTCGCCGTGGCCCTGGAAGACCTCAAGGCCATCTTCCGGGCCAATCGCCTGCAGTCGAAGAGCCAGCAGCAGCGCTACACCGCGCTGCTCGAACAGCTGCTGGCCTGAGGTCAGGGTTTCCAGGCGCGTCACCGGGGCAGCGGCGCAAGTTGCAGGGCCGCCTCGCGGCCCATCGTCAGGTCTGCAGGGAGCGGCCCGCCCCGGCTGCAGCCGCTCCCTGCATCTGCACGCCCCTTCCTTCAGCGCTCCTGCAGGTGCAAGGTCGCCTGCTGTTCCAGCGTGGCGCCAAGGAAATAGGCCGGCGCGCGCAATCGCGACAGGCCCATCAGGACGATCCCCAGCAGCGAAATGATCATGGCGATCACGAACACCAGGCCCAGCCCACCGACATGCGAGCCGCTGCCGAAGTCAGGCGATGCGCTGTCGATCGCCGTCCGCACGAAGATCACCGAGAGAATCGCGCCGCCAAGCAGCGGGCAGAGTCCGCGCATCAGGAAATTGCGCAGGCTGCTGAACAGGCTGCGGCGGAAATACCACACGCAGGCATAGGCCGTCAGCGAGTAGTAGAAGCAGATCATCATCCCCAGCGCGGTGATGGTATCGGCCAGCACGTTCTCGCTGAGCGTGCGCATGGTCACGTAGAACACCCCGGCAGCAATGCCGGCGCAGATGGTGGCATAGCGTGGCGTCTGCGAACGCGGGCAGACCTTGGCGAAGCGCCGGGGTACCGCACCGTAGTAGCCCATGGCGAGCAAGGTGCGCGCCGGCGAGACGAAGGTCGATTGCAGGGAGGCTGCGGTGCTGGCCAGCACGGCGATGGACATCAGGATCGCGAGTGGCCCCATGACCGGACCGGCCAGGTGGGCGAACACGTTTTCCTGGATGCGCGGATTGCCAAGCCCCAGCCCGACATCGCTGATGCCAGCGAACTGCAGCGTGGCTATGCCGGTGAGCAGGTACAGGCCAAGGATCAGCAGCACGGTCCAGGTGGCCGCCTTGCCCGGTACCTCCGCGCTGCCTACCGATTCCTCGCTCACGGTCAGGCACACGTCCCAGCCCCAGAAGATGAAGATCGACAAGGACAGGCCGGCGGCGAAGGCCGAGAACGAATCGACCCCGAACGGGTTGAACCAGTCGAAGTCGAACGCCAGCGGTGGCGGTGCGGTTGTCTCGCCGAAGGCGGCGAAGGCGAAGCCGATCAATACCAGCAGTTGCAGCGCTACCAGCCCGTACTGCACGGTCATGGTGGTCCCCATGCCTCGACAGCATATCCAGACCGCCAGGGCGATGAAGACGCAACAGGTGATGATGTTGACCAGCAGGTTGTCGCTCAGCGCGACCACCGCCTCGCTACCGGTGACCTGGCCGAGGAACAGGTAGAAGAAGTCCACCGCCACGCCAGCCAGGTTGGAGAGCACGATGGTGGTCGCCGTGACCAGGCCCCAGCCACCGATCCAGCCGATCATCGGTCCGAAGGCCCGTGCCGACCAGGTGAAGGAAGTTCCGCTGTCCGGCTCCGCGGCGTTGAGCTCACGGTAGCCCAGGGCCACGAGCAGCATGGGCAGGAAGCCGACGATGAACACCGCCGGAAGGTGGGCGCCGACCTCGCGCACGGTCGGGCCGAGCGCGCCGGTCAGGGTATAGACCGGGGCGATGGTGGAGATGCCGAGCACCACGCTGGCTAGCAGGCCCAGGCTGCCCTTGGCCAGGCCCTTGCCGGCCCGGCCGTTGTCTGTCGCCGCGTCGGGCGGGCGACCGGATTCAGTGTATTCGCTCATGAGTATCTGCCGTCGATATTGGTATTGTTCTACGAGCCTTCGCAAAGGCCCGCTTTCACTCATTCGAAGCTTGCTGCTGGGACAGGCTTGCCCGTCCATGCGTGGTCAGGATGCTTTCAGCGCTGCTCCTCCCGCTGTCGATAGCCGATGAGGGTTTCGTCGAAAGCCAGGGAAACCGGCTCGGACCCGATGGCCGGCCAGTCGCGGTGGGCCGGCCATTGTAATGATGTGGCTCGACATTTGAAGGCGAGCCATGGAAAAGACGCCTGGCAGCAGGCGCGGGTAGCGATCATCGAAGGCATGTTCGCGCTCATGGGTTCACACCGTGTGCAGGTACCAGTTGTACTCGAGGTCGGAAATCGACACCTCGAACTCGGCCAGCTCGCTTTCCTTGCAGGCGACGAAGATGTCGATGTAGTCCGGACTGATGTACTGGTTGAGGATTTCGCTGTCGTCCAGGGCGCGCAAGGCATCGCGCAGGTTGTTCGGCAGGCTCTGCCCGAGCTGCTCGTAGGCATTGCCTTGCACCGGCTCGCCAGGCTCCGTGGCATGGGTCAGGCCGTGGTGGATACCTGCCAGGATCGCCGCCAGCATCAGATAGGGATTGGCGTCGGCGCCAGCCACCCGGTGCTCGATGCGTACGGCATCGCTGCTGCCGGTAGGCACGCGCACGGCGACGGTGCGGTTGTCCAGGCCCCAGCTGGGTGCGTTGGGTACGTAGAACTGCGAACCGAAACGGCGATAGGAGTTGATGTTCGGGCAAAGAAAAGCCATGGATGCCGGCAAGGTTTCCAAGATGCCGCCCACCGCATGGCGCAGCGATTCGTTGTGCGACGGCTGCTCGCTGGCGAAGATGTTCCGGCCAGTCTTGCGATCGAGCAGCGAGATGTGCACATGCAGGCCATTGCCCGCCTGGTCCGGATAGGGCTTGGCCATGAAGGTCGAGTCCATCTCGTGGTCATAGGCGATGTTCTTGATCAGCCGCTTGAGCAGGATGGCATGGTCGCAGGCCTTGAACGGATCGGCGATGTGCCTGAGATTGACTTCGAACTGGGCCGGCGCGCTTTCCTTGACGATCGCGTCGGCCGGCAGGCCCTGCTCCTTGGCCGCTTCGAGCATGTCCTGGAGACACTCGGCATACTCGTCCAGGTCATCGATCAGGTAGACCTGCGTCGAGCGCGGGCGCTTGCCTGAAAGCGGCGAACGTGGCGGCTGCGGGCGGCCGTTGAGATTGTCCTGGTCGATGAGGTAGAACTCCAGCTCGAACGCCGCGCAGACATCCAGCCCCATGTCGTCGAACCGGCTCACGACCTGGCGCAGCACCTCTCTCGGATCGGCGAAGAATGGCGCCCCGTCGAGCTCATGCATGGTCATCAGCAACTGGGCGGTGGGGCGCTTCTGCCAGGGTTCGTTGGACAACGTGCCAGGAATCGGAAAACAGATGCGATCGGCATCGCCGATGTCCAGGCCAAGGCCGGTGCTCTCGACGGTCGAGCCGTTGATGTCCAGCGCGAACAGCGACGCTGGCAGGTTGATGCCGCGTTCGTAGACCTTGTGCAGGCTCGCCCGCTCGATACGCTTGCCGCGGACTACGCCATTCATGTCGGATATCAGCAAGTCGACGAACTGTGTGTCCGGGTGAGCCTTGAGAAACTCGTTCATCTCGCTGGAATGGCTGGCGCACGGGGAGACCGACGTCATGACGTACATCCTTTGATGGCAATGGAGCAGCGATGTGGGAGGCGGCGGAGCGTGCCTCGAAAGTGACGATGGATGGAGCTGTTGTTCTTTTCACTGTCCCATCGGGGGAACTGGTGCGCCCCAGGAGGATTTGCTAACCGGGCGCCGTTTCACTATAAAATGGCCCCCACGCAACAGATATTGGCATTCCGGCAAGCAGAGCGTGCACTCATGCAATACCAGATCTCTCATGCCGACCTTTCGCTGGTCCTCGCCCTGGAACGTGGCCGTTCGCTGGCCAAGGCAGCCGAGCTGCTCAAGGTCGACGTTTCGACCGTTTTCCGCTCCGTTCGCCGCCTGGAGTCGGCGCTCGGCACGGCGCTGTTCATCAAGAGCCGCAAAGGCTACCTGCCGACCGATACGGCCCAGGCCCTCGCCGAACAGGCCGAGCGCGCCGAACAGGCCCTGGAGGCCGCGCGCATCGCCCTGACGAGCGGCGAGCAAGTGGTCAGCGGCACCGTCCGGCTGACCTGTACCGAAGCCGTGCTGCACAGCCTGCTGCTGCCGGCCCTGGCCAGCTTCATGCCTGGCTATCCAGCCCTTTCCCTGGAACTGGGGACTTCCAATACCTTCGCCAACCTCAGCCGTCGCGATGCCGACATCGCCCTGCGCCTGACCAATACGCCACCGGAACACCTGGTCGGCAGATGCCTGGGCTCGACCTCCTATGTGATCTGCGGTCGTCCCGAATGGCGCGAGCGCCTGGCCCAGGCGCCGACCAGCGTTCCCTGGATCACGCCTGACGACTCGATGCAGGACCATCCGACCGTGGTCTGGCGCAATCAGCAGTATCCCGGGCTGGTGCCGCGCTACCAGTGCAGTGGCATGTCCACCCTGGCCCAGCTGGCCAGCACTGGCATGGGCGTGGCCGCCGTGGCGGACTACATGGTCAGCAGCCTGCCGGGCGTCGAGGCACTGAGCGGGCCGCTGCCCGGCTGCGATACCCAGCTATGGCTGCTGACGCGCCCGGACTGCCGGGCCTTGCGCTCGGTCCAGACCTTGTTCGAGGAACTCACGCCGCGCCTGCGTGACGCGTTGTTGCGCTGAAGCCACGCCAGCCTGTTCAAGCATCCCGCGAGCCGGTATGTTCGGTGGGTGGCAGGCTATCCCGAGCCGCCCGTCCGGCGGCGGCCTGCAAATCAACGCTTCCCTATTGGCTGGTGATTTTTTAAACTGTCGAGTCCGCCAGCCCGTCCTGGGCTGCTTGCATACCGTATTCTGCTACCGAGGAAGACCATGGCCCGCGTAACCGTTGAAGACTGTCTAGAACACGTGGATAACCGCTTCGAGCTGGTCATGCTCTCGACCAAGCGTGCTCGCCAGCTGGCCACCGGTGGCAAGGAGCCGCGCGTGGCATGGGAAAACGACAAGCCGACCGTGGTCGCCCTGCGCGAAATCGCCGAAGGCATCGTCACGCCCGAGTTCATCGCCGCTGAAGAGATCGTGACGGAAGACCCGGTCTTCGCCGCGTTCGAGGATGAGTCCAACGAGGCCGTCTGACAGCATGCCGGGTCGAAGTCGCGAGGTACACATTCCCCTTGCCGGACTGGAGATTCGCTCATGCCGAGCATAGACGTCCTCGCCGACCGGCTGTCGACCTACCTGGGTCCGGAACAGGTCAACCTGGTCCGACGGGCCTATTTCTACGCCGAACAGGCCCACGACGGCCAACGCCGTCGTAGCGGCGAGCCCTACGTCACCCATCCCCTGGCGGTGGCGAACATCCTTGCCGACATGCACATGGACCATCAGAGCCTGATGGCCGCCATGCTGCATGACGTGATCGAAGATACCGGCATCGCCAAGGAAGCGCTCAGCCAGCAGTTCGGCGAGACCGTCGCCGAACTGGTCGATGGGGTCAGCAAGCTGACCCAGATGAATTTCGAGACCAAGGCCGAGGCGCAGGCCGAGAACTTCCAGAAGATGGCCATGGCCATGGCCCGCGATATCCGCGTGATCCTGGTCAAGCTGGCCGACCGGCTGCACAACATGCGTACGCTGGAGGTGCTGTCCGGGGAGAAGCGCCGCCGCATCGCCAAGGAAACCCTGGAGATCTACGCACCCATCGCCAACCGCCTGGGCATGCACAATGTGCGCGTGGAATTCGAGGACCTGGGCTTCAAGGCCATGTACCCGATGCGCTCGGCGCGCATCCACCAGGCAGTCAAGCGCGCCCGTGGCAATCGCAAGGAAATCGTCGCCAAGATCGAGCAGTCGCTGGCCCACTGCCTAGTCGTGGATGGCATCGAGGGCGAGGTGAGCGGTCGCCAGAAGCACCTCTATGGCATCTACAAGAAGATGCGTGGCAAGCACCGCGCCTTCAACGAGATCATGGATGTCTATGCCTTCCGCATCATCGTCGACAAGGTCGATACCTGCTATCGGGTGCTTGGCGCGGTGCACAACCTCTACAAGCCGCTGCCCGGCCGCTTCAAGGACTACATCGCGATTCCCAAGGCCAACGGCTACCAGTCCCTGCACACCACCCTGTTCGGCATGCATGGCGTGCCCATCGAGATCCAGATCCGCACCCGCGAGATGGAAGAGATGGCCAACAACGGCATCGCCGCTCACTGGCTGTACAAGTCCAGCGACGACGAGCTACCCAAGGGCAATCATGCCCGCGCGCGGCAGTGGGTCAAGGGCGTGCTCGAATTGCAGCAGCGCGCAGGCAACTCGCTGGAATTCATCGAGAGCGTGAAGATCGACCTGTTTCCCGACGAGGTCTACGTCTTCACCCCCAAGGGCCGCATCATGGAGTTGCCCAAGGGCTCGACCGCGGTGGACTTCGCCTATGCGGTCCATACCGACGTCGGCAACAGTTGCATCGCCTGCCGCATCAACCGCCGCCTGGCACCGCTGTCCGAGCCCCTGCAAAGCGGCTCGACGGTGGAGATCGTCAGCGCTCCAGGCGCGCGCCCAAACCCGGCCTGGCTCAATTTCGTGGTCACCGGGAAAGCCCGCACGCACATTCGCCATGCCCTGAAGCTGCAACGTCGCTCCGAGTCGATCAGCCTCGGCGAACGGCTGTTGAACAAGGCGCTCACCGGTTTCGACAGCAGTCTCGACAAGATCCCCATCGAGCGCATCCAGGCGATCCTGGCCGAGTACCGGCTGGAACTGGTCGAGGACCTGCTCGAGGATATCGGCTTGGGCAATCGCATGGCCTATGTGGTCGCCCGGCGTCTGCTCTCGGCCGAGGGCGAACAGCTTCCGGCGCCTGAAGGTCCCCTGGCGATCCGCGGCACCGAAGGCCTGGTGATGAGCTATGCCAAATGCTGCACACCGATTCCGGGCGATCCCATCGTCGGCCATCTGTCGGCCGGCAAGGGCATGGTGGTTCACCTGGACAACTGCCGTAACATCAGCGAAATCCGCCACAATCCGGAAAAATGCATCCAGCTTTCCTGGGCCAAGGATGTCTCCGGCGAATTCAATGTCGAGCTGCGCGTGGAACTCGAGCACCAGCGTGGCCTGATCGCCTTGCTGGCCAGCAGCGTGAACGCTGCCGACGGCAACATCGAGAAGATCAGCATGGACGAACGCGACGGCCGTATCAGCGTGGTCCAGCTGGTGGTCAGCGTACGCGACCGCGTGCATCTGGCCCGTGTGATCAAGAAACTGCGTACCCTGCTTGGCGTGGTGCGGATCACCCGCATGCGTACGTAGTCCGTCAACCGCAAGGAGTCAACATGACCAAGACCGTCATCAACAGCGACAAGGCCCCTGCCGCCATCGGCACCTACTCCCAGGCGATCAAGGCCGGCAATACCGTGTACATGTCCGGGCAGATTCCGCTGGACCCGAAAACCATGGAGCTGGTCGAGGGCTTCGAGGCCCAGACCGTGCAGGTCTTCGAGAACCTCAAGGCAGTGGCCGAGGCGGCTGGCGGTTCGTTCAAGGATATCGTCAAGCTCAACATCTTCCTGACCGACCTGGGCCACTTCGCCAAGGTCAACGAAGTCATGGGCCGTTATTTCGAACAGCCTTATCCAGCTCGTGCCGCCATCGGCGTCGCTGCGCTGCCCAAGGGCGCCCAGGTCGAGATGGACGCCATTCTGGTCCTGGAGTGAAATCCTGGCGACGGGGCTTCCCGTCGCCTTGCCGAGGGGCCTTGTCATGCGATACGCATTGTTTCCCGTACTGGCCGTGCTGTGCCTGGTCGGCTGCGCGAGCCATGAACCCCAGGACTTCGACGGTACCTGGATAAACCAGCAGGCCATCGAGGCCGCCGCCAAGGGCGACAGTCTGCGCCAGGCATTGGCCAGTCATGGACCGGTCTTCGAGTGGCGGGTCGATACCGCTCACCGCCAGGCCCGCTATGGCAATGGCTTCGAAGTGGTCCAGGGTCGCCTGGAGAACGTCGATGGCGACCACTGGCAAGCGACCTTCGACGATGCCCGATCGGCACAGCTGAGCCTAGACGGCAAGACGCTCGTGCAGGCGCCGGGCACTTCCAGCCAGGCGCTCGAGTTCGAACGAGCCGCCTCTGCGGCGTCGGACCAGGCGCCTGTAGGCGCCAGTTTCGAAAAGGCCCTCTATGCCAGCTACCTCGGTGGTGAATGGGCAATCGTCGAAGGTCCCGGCCAGGGCGGCCGGGTGCGCTTCCATGACGATGGAACGGTCGAGGGGCTGCCCGCGCTGGACCGCTATGCTCTGTGCCTGGCGGGCGCCTGCACGTCGCTGAGCGGCGAGCACGACAGTCTCTGGCTGGAGCGCGAGCGTCGCGGCGGCCCATGGATCTTCAAGCGCGAAGGCGACACCCTGGAAATCCTGCAAGCCATCAACAGCGCCCGACCAGACGAGATGCCTCGACTGACGCCAGGTGCTCGCCAGTGGCTGCTGGAGCGTGACTGACCGTCACTCTCGCCCCTCGAGAATGGCGGCATAGCCCTCCCTGTAGCTCGGATAGCGAGGCGCCCAGCCCAGCGCCTTCGCCCTGGCATTGCTGCAGCGCTTGCTGCCGGTGCGTCGGACCCGCTGCTCATCGGACCAGTGGCTGACGCCCAGGTACTGGCGTAGCCAGGCCACTACCTCGGCCAAGGGTGCCGGATCGTCATCGACGCCCAGGTAGATATCCTGCAATGCCTGGCCGCGAGCATCGCCCTGCAGCAGGAAGGCCAGCAAGCCCGCGGCATCCTCGGCATGAATGCGGTTGCCATACAGCGGCGGCTTCTCGCTCACCCGATAGCCCTGGCGCACCTGGCCCAGCAGCCATTCGCGGCCCGGCCCGTAGATCCCGGTCAGGCGCACCACGGTACCGGCCAGGCCGCTATCGAGCGCCAGACGCTCCGCCTGCAGCATCGTCCGTCCCGAATAGCCCTGGGGTACGGTGGCAGAGCGCTCGTCGACCCATTCGCCGTCCTGCTGGGCATACACACTGCTGCTGGAGACGAAGAGCAGTCGCCTGGGTCGCTGGCGGTGTGACGCCAACCAGGCCAGGACATGGCGCAAGCCGTCGACATAGGCAACCTGGTAGCCCGCTTCATCGTGCTGACTGGCTGCCACGCAATAGACCAGGTAGTCAGGCGAGCGACTCGGCCAGGCCGCGGGGCAACGGCTATCGGAAAGATCGGCGGCAATCGGCAGCACACCCGGCGGCAGTTCGGCGACCGAGCGGCGCAGGCCGCTGACCTGCCAGCCGGCATCGAGCAGCTGGCGAGCCAGGCGTCCGCCGACATCGCCGCAGCCGACGATCAATGCATTGGGAACAGCCATTGGTGGACTCCATGATGAAAGCTCAAGGCTATCCTGCACAGACGATGGACGGGAGGCAAAGCGTAAAAAAAAGCTACTTTATTACTTCTGCTAACAAGAATTAATTGCAATAATGCTGACCTGCCTTTTCTCGGCCAGCATCGGCCGTGAGGAACATCAACCTTCATTTCTTCATCAGGTCCGGCCAGCATGACACGTACCCAACCTTCCGCTTCGCCAACCACGTCGCGCGCCTGGCGTGCCATTGCCGCGCTGACATTCAGCCTGGTGCTGGCGCCCGTAGCCCTGGCGGATGAACCTGCCAACCAGGCCGCCACCGCCCCGACCGCCGCCGCGGCACCGGCGTCGGGCAGCGACGTGGCGAACCCTGCCGCGCCCGCTGCCAGCCAGCCAGCTCCTGCCGCCAATCCGGCAGCCAGCCCGGCCCCGGCAGGCACGGCTGAAAACCTCGAGGCAGCGGCTCAGGACACCACCCTCGGCATGGCACACGACCTTTCGCCGTGGGGGATGTACAAGAATGCCGACGTGGTGGTCAAGGCGGTCATGATCGGCCTGGCCATCGCCTCGATCATCACCTGGACCATCTGGATCGCCAAGGGCTTGGAACTGCTCGGCGCCAAGCGCCGCCTGCGTGGCGAAATCGCCATGCTGAAGAAGTCGGCCAGCCTCAAGGACGCCAGCGAAGCGACGAACAAGGAAGGCACCTTGGCACATACCCTGGTCAACGATGCCCTGGAAGAAATGCGCCTGTCGGCCAACGCGCGTGAAAAGGAAGGGATCAAGGAGCGTGTCAGTTTCCGTCTGGAGCGCCTGGTCGCCGCCAGCGGTCGCAACATGAGCAACGGCACCGGCGTGCTGGCCACCATTGGCTCCACCGCCCCCTTCGTCGGCCTGTTCGGCACCGTCTGGGGCATCATGAACAGCTTCATCGGCATCGCCAAGACCCAGACCACCAACCTGGCCGTGGTCGCCCCCGGGATCGCCGAAGCCTTGCTGGCGACGGCCCTGGGCCTGGTCGCGGCGATCCCGGCCGTGGTGATCTACAACGTCTTCGCGCGTTCCATCGCCGGCTACAAGGCACAGGTTTCGGACGCTTCGGCCCAGGTGCTGCTGCTGGTCAGCCGTGACCTGGACCACCAGGGCAGCGAGCGCGCCGCCCCCCACATGGTGAAAGTGGGGTAAGCCATGGGCCTGCATCTCAACGAAGGTGGCGATGATCTCGCCGAAAACCACGAAATCAACGTCACACCGTTCATCGACGTGATGCTGGTGCTGCTGATCATCTTCATGGTCGCGGCACCCCTGGCCACGGTCGACATCAAGGTCGACCTGCCAGCCTCGACCGCCAAGCCCGCGCCGCGCCCGGAAAAACCGGTGTTCGTCAGCGTTAAGGCCGACCAGAAGCTCTACGTCGGCGATGATCAGGTCCCGCAGCCCAGCCAACTGGGCGCGATGCTCGATGCCAGGACCAAGGGCGACAAGGAGACCACCATCTTCTTCCAGGCCGACAAGGATGTCGACTACGGTGACCTGATGGAAGTGATGAACACCATGCGCGCGGCCGGCTACCTCAAGGTCGGCCTGGTCGGACTCGAGACGGCAGCCAAGAAATGACCAAGACCCGGCATAACCTGGCGCGTTACAGTGGCAGCCTGGCTATCGTCCTGGGGATCCATGCCGTCGCTGTGCTGCTTGCCCTGGACTGGTCGGTGCCCAAGGCCGTCGAACTGCCACCGGCAGCGATGGTGGTCGAGCTGGCACCGTTGCCCGAGCCCGCGCCGCCACCGCCCCCCAAGGTCGTCCCGCCGCCACCGGCACCGGTCGAGGAGCCGCCATTGCCGAAGGTGGCAGAGGCGCCCAAGCCCAAGATCGCCGTGGCCAAGCCCAAGCCCAAGCCCAAGCCGAAACCGCAGCCGCCCAAGCCTGAGAAGAAGCCTGAGCCGCCGCAGGAAAAGCCGCCGGCCGAACAGGTGGTGGACACGCCTCCAGCCAAGACACCGCCGCAGAAGTCCGCCGCTCCGGCGCCGAGCGTCGCCTCCAACAGCAAGGCCCTGCCGACCTGGCAAAGCGACCTGCTGCGTCATCTGGCGAAGTACAAGCGCTATCCGGAAGACGCTCGTCGGCGCGGCTTGCAAGGCATCAATCGCCTGCGCTTCGTGGTCGATGCCAACGGCAAGATCCTCTCCTACTCGCTGGCTGGCGGCTCGGGCAGTGCCTCGCTGGACCGCGCGACACTGGAGATGATCCGTCGCGCGCAACCGGTGCCCAAGCCACCGCAGGAGCTGTTGAACAACGGCAGCATCGAGGTGGTCGCGCCTTTCGTCTACTCGCTGGATCGCCGCTGACGGTCGCCCTGTCACAAAAAGGCAACTCTGATAACGTGCGTCTATCAATTGCAGCCGCTATGCTGGGGCCGCAACTTCATGGACGCACGTTATGACCCTTACCGAACTACGCTACATCGTCACCCTTGCCCAGGAGCAGCACTTCGGGCACGCCGCCGAACGCTGCCATGTCAGCCAGCCGACCTTGTCGGTCGGGGTCAAGAAGCTCGAGGACGAGCTTGGCGTGCTGATCTTCGAACGCAGCAAGAGCGCGGTGCGCCTGACCCCCGTGGGCGAGAGCATCGTCGCCCAGGCGCAGAAGGTACTGGAGCAGGCCCAGGGCATCCGCGAACTGGCCCAGGCCGGCAAGAACCAGCTCACCGCCCCGCTCAAGGTCGGTGCCATCTATACCGTCGGCCCCTACCTTTTCCCCCACCTGATCCCGCAGTTGCATCGGGTGGCGCCGCAGATGCCGCTGTACATCGAGGAGAACTTTACCCATGTGCTGCGCGAGAAGCTGCGCAACGGTGAGCTGGACGCGGTCATCATCGCCCTGCCGTTCAACGAGGCCGACGTGCTGACCCTGCCGCTCTACGACGAGCCGTTCTATGCACTCATGCCCAGCGGGCATCCCTGGACCGCCAAGAAGAGCATCGATGCAGGCTCGCTCAACGACAAGAGCCTGCTGCTGCTCGGCGAAGGCCACTGCTTCCGCGACCAGGTGCTCGAAGCCTGTCCGACGCTCACCAAGGGCGGCGAGGGCTCCAAGCACACCACCGTCGAGTCCAGCTCGCTGGAAACCATCCGCCACATGGTGGCCTCAGGCCTGGGCGTCTCGATCCTGCCGTTGTCGGCGGTCCACAGCCATCACTATGCGCCCGGCGTGATCGAGGTCAGGCCGCTGACGGCCCCCTCCCCGTTCCGAACCGTGGCGATCGCCTGGCGTGCCAGCTTCCCGCGACCCAAGGCCATCGAGATCCTCGCCGATTCGATACGCCTGTGCTCCGTGGCCAAGCCGCCGCTGGAACAGTCGGCCTGATCATGACCGAGCTGTCGAAGGTCCCGGTCACGGCGCTCAAGGGTGTCGGCGAGGCCATGGCGCAGAAACTCGCCAAGGTCGGCCTGGAAACCCTGCAGGACCTGCTGTTCCACCTGCCGTTGCGTTACCAGGACCGTACCCGGGTGATCCCCATCGGTGCCTTGCGCCCTGGCCAGGATGCGGTGATCGAGGGCGTGGTCAGCGGTGCCGATGTGGTGATGGGCAAGCGCCGCAGCCTCATCGTGCGCCTGGGGGACGGCAGCGGCGTGATCAGCTTGCGCTTCTATCATTTCAGCAATGCGCAGAAGGAGGGGCTCAAGCGTGGGACCCACCTGCGTTGCTACGGCGAGGCCCGGCCGGGGGCTTCGGGCCTGGAGATCTATCATCCGGAATACCGCGCGCTCAACGGCACCGAGCCGGCCCCGGCGGTCGAGCAGACCCTGACGCCAATCTACCCGACCACCGAGGGCCTGACCCAGCAACGCCTGCGCCTGCTGTGCCAGCAAGCCCTGGCCCAGCTCGGTCCGCGCAGCCTTCCGGACTGGCTCCCCGAGGAGCTGGCGAGGGACTATCGCCTCGCCCCCCTGGATGCCGCCATCCGCTACCTGCACAATCCGCCAGCCGATGCCGACATCGACGAGCTGGCCGAAGGGCATCACTGGGCGCAGCACCGCCTCGCCTTCGAGGAGCTGCTGACCCACCAGCTATCCCAGCAGCGCGTGCGCGAGAGCCTGCGCACATTACGCGCGCCGGTATTGCCGAAGGCCAGCCGCCTGCCAGCTCTGTACCTGGGCAACCTGGGCTTCACTCCCACGGGTGCGCAGCAGCGGGTCGGCAACGAAATCGCTCATGACCTGAGCCAGGGCGAGCCGATGATGCGTCTGGTGCAAGGCGACGTGGGCGCCGGCAAGACCGTCGTCGCCGCGCTCGCGGCCTTGCAAGCACTCGAAGCCGGTTACCAGGTCGCCCTGATGGCACCGACGGAGATCCTCGCCGAGCAGCATTTCATCACCTTCAAGCGCTGGCTCGAACCCCTCGGCATCGATGTCGCCTGGCTTGCCGGCAAGCTCAAGGGCAGGGCCAGGGTCGCCGCCCTGGAGCAGATTGCCAATGGCGTGCCCATGGTGGTCGGGACCCACGCGCTGTTCCAGGACGAGGTCAGGTTCAATCGCCTGGCGCTGGCCATCATCGACGAGCAGCACCGTTTTGGCGTGCAGCAGCGGCTGGCATTGCGCCAGAAAGGCGTCGCCGGCGAACTGTGCCCGCATCAGCTGATCATGACCGCCACGCCGATTCCAAGGACGCTGGCGATGAGCGCCTATGCCGACTTGGACACCTCCGTGCTCGACGAACTGCCCCCTGGCCGTACGCCGGTTAACACCGTGCTGGTGGCCGACAGCCGCCGCTTCGAAGTCGTCGAGCGGGTACGCGCCGCCTGTGCCGAAGGCCGCCAGGCCTATTGGGTCTGCACCCTGATCGAAGAGTCCGAGGAGCTGACTTGCCAGGCCGCGGAGAGCACCTACGAGGATCTTCAGGCAGCCTTGGGCGAGCTGAGCGTGGGGCTGATCCACGGGCGCATGAAACCGGCCGAGAAAGCCGCGGTCATGGCCGAATTCAAGGAAGGCAAGCTGCAGCTGCTGGTCGCCACCACGGTCATCGAGGTGGGCGTGGACGTACCCAATGCCAGCCTGATGATCATCGAGAATCCCGAGCGGCTCGGGCTCGCCCAGCTTCACCAGTTGCGCGGGCGCGTCGGTCGCGGCAGTGCCGTGAGTCATTGCGTGTTGCTCTACCACCCCCCACTGTCGCAAATCGGTCGCGAGCGCCTGGGTATCATGCGCGAAACCAACGACGGTTTCGTCATCGCCGAGAAGGACCTGGAGCTGCGCGGTCCCGGCGAGATGCTTGGCACCCGGCAGACGGGCCTGTTGCAGTTCAAGGTCGCGGACCTGATGCGTGATGCGGATCTGCTTCCCCCGGTGAGGGATGCCGCCCAGGCACTGCTGGCCCGCTGGCCACACCATGTCAGCCCGCTGCTCGATCGCTGGCTGCGTCATGGGCAACAGTACGGGCAAGTGTGATATAGCTCACGAACAGGACCAGCCAAATGGTGGGACTGGTTATACTTTGCGTCTGAATATCCTGGACATCGCCCATGACCGAAGCTGCTCTGGAAAACGCGCCCGCCCATGTACCACCGGTGATTCGGACCTTGCTTGAAAAGCTTGGCGTCGCCTATCGCGAAGTGCAGGAGGGCTCGGCCGTTGCGGCAGGCAACCGGATCCAGGCGATCCTGCTCGAAGATGCCGTCGGCGCGCTGCTAGTGCTGTTCCCGGCAAGCCAGCTGCTCGATCTCAAGCGGCTCACCGAGCTGACCGGACGCAAGCTGGTCGCCGTCCCGGCCGCACGGCTCAAGCAGATGCTCGACAAGCACGGACTCAAAGCCCTCCCTGGCATTCCTGCGCTGACCAGCTCGCCTTGCCTCTATGAACAGGATCTTGTCGAGACCGAGACGCTGTTCATCCATTCGGGCGAGCCGGGGGTGATGCTGGCGATCGAGCGCGAAGCCTTCAAGCGCCTGCTGAACAAGGCCAGCGCGGGCAAGTTCGGCGAACCCGTGAAAGGCATCCGGCCCAATTTCGATCGCCCCACGGACGATTCGCAGGAAATCACCCAGGCCGTGCAGGCCTTCACTGCACGGCGCATCCAGCAGCGGCTCGAGCAGACCATCGAGATACCGCCACTGGCCGATACCGCGCAGAAGATCATCAAGCTGCGGGTAGATCCCAACGCCAGCGTCGATGACATCACCTCGGTAGTGGAAACCGATCCTGCCTTGGCCGCCCAGGTCGTCAGCTGGGCCGCATCACCCTACTACGCATCGCCTGGCAGGATTCGCTCGGTGGAAGATGCCATCGTGCGCGTGCTGGGCTTCGACCTGGTGATCAACCTGGCGCTGGGGCTGGCGCTGGGCAAGACCTTGAGCCTGCCCAAGGACCATCCGCAGCAGGCAACGCCCTACTGGCAGCAGTCGATCTACACAGCAGCGGTCATCGAGGGGCTTACCCGGGCGATGCCACGCGCCGAACGCCCGGAAACCGGCCTGACCTATCTGGCCGGTCTGCTGCACAATTTTGGCTATCTATTGCTCGCGCATGTCTTTCCGCCGCATTTCTCGCTGATATGCAGGCATCTGGAGGTCAATCCGCACCTGGACCACACCTATGTGGAACAGCACCTGCTCGGCATCAGCCGCGAACAGATCGGCGCCTGGTTGATGGGTGTATGGGACATGCCACAGGAACTGGTCACCGCGCTGCGCTTCCAGAACGACCCCGAGTACAGCGGCGAGCATGCGCCGTTTGCCAACCTGGTCTGCCTGGCTACCCGTCTGCTACGCACCCGCGGCATCGGATCGGGCCCCGACGTCGGCGTCCCCGATGCGCTGCTCGAACGTCTGCACCTGCCCCGGGAAAAGGCCGAACAGGTGGTCGACCGCGTCCTGGAAGCCGAGGCCCTGTTGCGCGAGCTGGCAGCCCAGTTCAACGTAACCCATTGAAGTCGTTCCAGGCGATGACCACACAAGCCCGGTACATCTGAAGGTACCGGGCCAAGACCATCCAGGTGGCCGCTTAGCGCGATGCCGAGCCGCCCTCGGCATTGATGCTGTCCCTGAGATTCTTGCCAGGCTTGAAAGCCACCGTGTTGCTTGCCCTGATCTTCACCGGCTCGCCTGTCTGCGGATTCTTGCCAGTGCGTGCTCCCCGATGCCGTTTTTCGAAAGTGCCGAAGCCGACCAGCGTGACCGTATCCTTGTCGAGCGCTCCGGTGATCGAATCGAGAATCGCGTTGAGTACCTCGTTGGCCTTCTCCTTGGTGAGATCGGCCCGTTCGGCGATAGCGGCGGCGAGATCTGGTTTGCGCATGTGTGAAGCCTCTTTGACGGATTTTTCTTGTTATTGCCGTGCTATTCCACTGGAACAGCGTTCAAGGCGCCGCAGGCTCTACACTGCGGCAGACGCAACTGAGAATGGCATGCTCGTCGAGGCCGCGCCAGTACCGATGGGTGTCAATGACCCGAGGGTTGAAGGCCATATGCGACACATGACGAGCCAATCATGCCATTACGGCTAGCCAAGACCGTAAAGCGCAGCGAAGACAGGGATCCCGTTCGAGTCGCCTGCAAGCGCTCCAGGCAATCGTGCTAAGCTCAGCGTTCCTAGGCCTGCAACAAGCATATCGACGTGCCGTACGAAACTTCGCAAGCAGCCACGGTCACGTGGCAGTCTTACTTCCAGGTCGCATCCGAGCTCCAGGAACCGATCCGCCAATGGCTGTTCGACGAAGGCTCCCTCACCCGCCGTCTCACTCGGCTTTCTGGCGACCAGTTTTCCGTCATGCCGGTACATGAGGGCTGGCAGCCACTGCGTGACGATGAATGTCTGGCGCTTGGCCTGTCACCGGGCGAGCCGGGATGGGTCAGGGAAGTGTTCTTGCTTGGGCATGGCCAACCTTGGGTATTCGCCCGCAGCGTGGCTTCGCGCCAGGCACTGGCACGGGGCGGACTGGACATGGAAAGCCTGGGCAGTCGCTCCCTGGGCGAGCTGCTGTTCTGCGACCAGGCCTTCACCCGCCATCCCATCGAGGTATGTCGATACCCCCGGGCCTGGATGCCCGCACCCGAACCGACCCAGCCGCTGTGGGCCCGTCGATCACGTTTCGAGCGTGATGGGCTGAGCCTGCTGGTCGCCGAGGTCTTTCTGCCCGCGTTATGGCAGGCAGCAGCCAAGGAGCCGTGCTGATGTACCTGCAGTTGCTCAAATCGCTCAACCGGCTGCATCCACGGGCCTGGGACTTCATCCAGCTCAGCCGGATGGACCGGCCGATTGGCATCTACCTGCTGTTGTGGCCGACGCTATCGGCCGTCTGGATCGCGGCGCAGGGCCAGCCTACGCTGGCCAATGTGCTGATCTTCGGGCTTGGCGTGGTGTTGATGCGCGCGGCCGGCTGCGCGATCAACGACTACGCCGATCGCAAGGTAGATGGGCACGTCAAGCGCACGGCCGACCGTCCGCTGGCCAGTGGCAGGGTCAAGGGGCGCGAGGCGCTCATGCTGTTCGTCATCCTCGTCGCGGTGAGCTTCTTGCTGGTGCTGTGCACCAATGCCCGGACCGTATGGCTTTCCTTCGGTGCGGTGGCCCTTGCCTTCTGCTACCCGTTCATGAAGCGCTACACCTATTATCCACAAGTCGTGCTGGGTGCCGCGTACTCCTGGGGTATTCCCATGGCCTTCACGGCGGCCGGGCACGAACTGCCAGCCGCGGCATGGCTGCTCTACATCGCCAACCTGCTCTGGACGGTCGGCTACGACACCTACTACGCCATGGTCGACCGTGACGACGATCTCAAGATCGGGGTCAAGTCCACCGCCATCCTGTTCGGCGAGGCCGACCGCAACATCATCCTCGGCCTGCAGATGCTGTCGCTGGGTTGTCTGTTGTTGGCCGGCCAACGCTTCGAGTTGGGCGGTTGGTTCCACCTCGGCCTGCTGGCCGCCGCGTGCTGCTTCGCCTGGGAATACCGCTACACCCGCAAGCGCGACCGCGAGTCCTGCTTCAAAGCCTTCCTGCACAACCACTGGGCTGGCTTCTTGATCTTCATCGCAGTGGTGGTGGACTACGCTGCGCGCTGACCGGCAAAGCGCCGCGCCGGTCGCTGGCGCGGCCCATGCCGCCTGGTGTCAGGGCTTGGCGACATGCCAGATGCCGCGCATGCCATCACCCGTCTTGTCCGTGGTGATCTTGTCCTTGATGAAGGTATACAGCGGCTTGCCGTCATAGGCCCATTGCATCGCGCCATCATCGCGCCGTACCTGGGTCCACCTGCCCTGCGCCGCCTCTTCGCCCGGCTTGACCAGCAAGGGCGGCCAGTTCTTGGCGCATTCGCCGGTACAGACCGATTTGTTGCGGGTGTCCTTGTCGAAGGTATAGAGCGTCATGCCATCGGCATCGACCCAGATGCCGTCCTGTTCAATGGCCGGTTGCCCCCAGGCCAGCTTCGGCAACGTCAATGCCCCGAGCAGGATCATCCAGCCCAGCGTGTATCGAGTCATGGTCATACCCTCCAGTACAGGTGATTGGCGCTGCAAGCCATTGGCCGCAAGCTCTCCTGAAGCCTAGCCAAGCCAGGTCGACTCGCCAGCATGGACAAGATCCTGTCACACAGCTGCAATAATTCCGTTATCTAATGCGGACCAAGACATCGTTCCCAGGAGAGGTTTTGAGCATGGTAGGCAGGAGTATTCTGATCGTTGACGACGAAGCGCCCATTCGCGAGATGATCGCCGTTGCATTGGAAATGGCCGGCTATGACTGCCTCGAAGCAGAAAACTCGCAGCAGGCGCACGCGATCATCGTCGATCGCAAGCCGGACCTGATCCTGCTCGACTGGATGCTGCCGGGCACATCGGGAATCGAGCTGGCCCGACGCCTCAAGCGTGACGAACTCACCGGCGACATTCCGATCATCATGCTCACGGCCAAAGGCGAAGAGGACAACAAGATCCAGGGGCTGGAGGTTGGCGCCGACGACTACATCACCAAGCCGTTCTCGCCTCGCGAACTGGTGGCCCGGCTCAAGGCCGTGCTGCGCCGTACAGGCCCCAGCGACAGCGAAGCGCCCATCGAGATCGGTGGCCTGCTGCTCGACCCCATCAGCCACCGGGTCACCATCGATGGCAAACCGGCTGAAATGGGCCCCACCGAATACCGCCTGCTGCAGTTCTTCATGACCCATCAGGAACGCGCCTACACGCGCGGCCAGTTGCTCGACCAGGTATGGGGAGGCAACGTCTATGTCGAAGAGCGCACGGTCGACGTGCACATCCGACGCCTGCGCAAGGCCTTGGGCGAAGCCTACGAAAACCTGGTACAAACCGTGCGCGGCACAGGTTACCGCTTCTCCACCAAGAGCTAGGCTTTGTACGAAAAGTCGCCGAGCGGCGATCAGGCAAGGCGAAAACAGGCGAAGAACGGCCGGGGTCGCGCTCGACTTTACTGGTGGTAAATGAACATTCCGAGCCTGTTTTCAACGTAGCCTGATCGTCGCGCAGGCACTTTCCGTACAAAGCCTAGGGGCAGGCGGCAAGCGCGACGGCACGCGCGCCTTGCAGATACGACACGGACATACTTGAAGCTCGAGGCTTGCAGCTTGCAGCTGCCCTCCCAAGGACCGGAAATTGAACCAGAACTGGCACGCGACCCTGATTCGCCACATGTTCCTGCTGGTCTCGGTCTGCCTGATCGGCGGATTGGCCAGTGGACACTACGGCTGGAGCCTGGCCATCGGCCTGGCCTTGTACCTGGGCTGGACGCTCAAGCAGTTGCTGCGCCTGCATCACTGGCTGAGCAACCATCAGCCCGACGAGGCGCCACCGGACGGTTATGGCCTGTGGGGCGAAGTGTTCGACAGCATCTATCACCTGCAACGCCGCGACCAGCGCGTGCGGGGTCGGCTGCAAGCAGTGATCGATCGGGTCCAGGAATCCACCGCCGCGTTGCGCGATGCGGTGGTCATGCTCGACAGCGAAGGCAACCTGGAGTGGTGGAACCGCGCGGCGGAAACCCTGCTCGGGCTGAAGACGCCGCAGGACGTGGGACAGCCGATAACCAACCTGGTCCGCCATCCGCGCTTCAAGGAGTACTTCGAACACGAGGACCACGCCGAGCCGCTGGAAATCCCGTCACCGGTCAATGATCACCTGCGTATCCAGCTGCATATCACCCGCTACGGCAACAACGAACACTTGATGCTGGTACGCGACGTCACCCGTATCCATCAGCTCGAGCAGATGCGCAAGGACTTCGTCGCCAACGTGTCCCACGAGCTGCGCACGCCCCTCACCGTGATCACCGGCTACCTGGAGACGTTGCTGGACAATGTCGAGGCGGTCAATCCGCGCTGGATTCGCGCCTTGCAACAGATGCACCAGCAGGGCGAACGGATGCAGGCACTGCTCAACGACCTGCTGCTGCTGGCCAAGCTGGAAGCCACCGACTATCCCTCGGAAAGCCAGCCAGTGGCCGTGGATGCGTTGCTGCAGACGATCAGAGGCGATGCCATGGCGCTGTCGGGCGAGCGCAACCACTCCATCAGTCTGGAGGCGACTGCAAGCGTGCTCAAGGGCAGCGAGGCCGAACTGCGCAGCGCTTTTTCCAACCTGGTATTCAACGCCGTGAAATACACGCCCGCCGGCGGCCAGATCCGTATCCGCTGGTGGACCGATGCGCAAGGCGCGCACCTGAGCGTGCAGGATTCGGGCATCGGCATCGATGCCAAGCATCTGCCACGCTTGACCGAACGCTTCTACCGGGTCGACTCCAGCCGCGCGTCGAATACCGGCGGTACCGGCTTGGGCCTGGCCATCGTCAAGCATGTGCTGCTACGTCACCGGGGCCGCCTGGAGATCAGCAGCGTGCCAGGCCATGGCAGCACGTTCACCTGCCATTTCGCCCCGGCGCAGGTGATCGCACGAGTAGCCTGCTGAGCACGGGTCTTTGCATTTGGGGCCTCAACCGCTACATTGGGTATCCCGCGCCGGCCTTGTCCGGTGCGCACTTTCTTCTTTCCTCTGCAGACGGACCCCGTAACCCCCGATCATGGACCCTTCCCCTGGTATCAGTCTCGCCTCTCTGTTCGCCGATTTCGGCATGATTCTTTTTGCCTTGTTCCTGGTGCTGCTCAACGGTTTCTTCGTAGCCGCCGAGTTCGCCATGGTCAAGCTGCGCGCCACCCGGGTGGAGTCGATCGCCGAGCAGCATGGCTGGCGTGGCAACATCCTGCGCAAGGTACACAACCAGCTCGATGCCTACCTTTCGGCTTGCCAGCTGGGCATCACGCTCGCCTCGCTCGGCCTCGGCTGGGTCGGTGAGCCCGCCTTCGCCCACCTGCTCGAACCCCTGCTGGCAGCGGTTGGGGTGGACACGCCCGAACTGATCAAGGCCATTTCGTTCTTCGTGGCCTTCTTCGTGATCTCCTACCTGCATATCGTGGTCGGCGAACTGGCGCCCAAGTCCTGGGCGATCCGCAAGCCGGAGCTGTTGTCGCTCTGGACCGCGGTCCCGCTGTACCTGTTCTACTGGCTGATGTACCCAGCCATCTACCTGCTCAACGCCAGTGCCAATGCCATCTTGCGCATCGCCGGCCAGGGCGAGCCAGGGCCTCACCATGAGCATCACTACAGTCGCGAGGAACTCAAGCTGATCCTGCATTCCAGCCGCGGCCAGGACCCCAGCGACCAAGGCATGCGGGTACTCGCCTCGGCGGTGGAGATGGGTGAGCTGGAAGTCGTCGACTGGGCCAACTCGCGCGAAGACATGATCAGTCTCGATGCCCATGCCCCGCTCAAGGAAATCCTGGCGATGTTCCGTCGCCACAAGTTCAGCCGCTATCCGGTCTACGACGCCGAACGCGGTGAGTTCATCGGCCTGCTGCACATCAAGGATCTGCTGCTGGAGCTGGCTGAGCTGGATCATCTGCCCGAAACCGTCGACCTGGACGACCTGGCCCGCCCACTGGAACGTGTCTCGCGACATATGCCGCTCGCGCAGCTGCTCGAGCAGTTCCGCAAGGGCGGCGCGCACTTCGTGCTGGTCGAGGAAGCCGACGGCAAGGTGATCGGCTATCTGACCATGGAGGATGTGCTCGAGGTGCTGGTCGGCGACATCCAGGACGAGCATCGCAAGGCCGAGCGCGGCATCCTCGCCTACCAACCAGGCAAGCTGCTGGTGCGTGGCGATACGCCGCTGTTCAAGGTCGAGCGCCTGCTGGGCGTCGACCTGGATCATATCGAGGCCGAAACCCTTGCCGGCCTGGTCTACGAGACACTCAAGCGCGTGCCTGAGGAAGAGGAAGTGCTGGAAGTCGAAGGCCTGCGCATCATCATCAAGAAGATGAAGGGCCCGAAGATCGTGCTGGCCAAGGTATTGCTGCTCGACTGATGGACGGGACATCGGGACCACCCGGCGGCCCCGGGATCCCGCTGACGAGCGCATGCCCCATGGACCTCCCGGCGCGATCCCGGCTGGCCCCTTGCCGCAGGCTCAGGCACCGGGCGTGAAGTGCTTTTGCGCCGTGCCACGCGCGATCAACCGGGACAGGTAGTCGAGCTTCTGTGCGTCTTGGTCGACGAACCTGAACGTCAACTGCAACCAATCGCTGTCGGGCTTGGGCTCCAGGGCAGCGATGGCATGCAGGTAGCCATTGAGCCGGGCTACTTCGGCTGTCTCGCCCTGCTCCAGGTCAAGCACGGCACTTTCGAGCACCTGCGGCAAGGCTTCGCTGCGGCGTACCACCAGCAGTGCCTCCTTCAGGCTCAAGGCCTTGATCATGCAGGCGCGTGTCCCGCTGGCCAGACGCAGCTGGCCTTGCCCACGGCCTTGCGCAGGGGCGCTGCCTGGCGAAGACACTGGCGGCTTCGGCGCTGCCGGCGGCACGGCTACGCTCGCTGTGGCACGAACGGTCTCGGCACGGCCACCGGTCAGTGCATTCAAGGAGTCGTTGGCGGTCGAGGCGTTCACTCGTGGCAGTGCATTGCCGACCAAATCGCCAAGCTTGCCGATCTTGCCCACGGCCTTCTTGACCTTGCCCAGCAACTGTTCGTTGGTGAACGGCTTGCCGACGAAATCGGAGACCCCCGCCTGGATGGCCTGGATCACGTTCTCCTTGTCCCCGCGGCTGGTAACCATGATGAATGGCATGTTCGCCATCGCCGGCTGCTGGCGACACCAGGCAAGCAGTTCCAGGCCTGACAGCTCGGGCATTTCCCAGTCGCACAGGACCAGATCGAACGGTTCGCGGGTCAGCAGAAGCTGGGCCTTGCGTCCGTTGACCGCATCTTCGACCATCACGCCGGGAAAGGCATTGCGCAGGCATTTCCTGACCAGATCACGGATGAATGGCGCATCATCCACGACCAGCACTTTGACTTTACTCATCATCACTCCTTCCGACCCGGGGACTAGCATACCGTCGAGTGATGGCATTTTGCCAAAACCCTCAGGCCAAGCGTCCCGCCTGCCGCGGATGGAGCGTGCCGGTGAAGCGTTCGGCCAGGTGACAGAAGGCCGTCAGATACCGCTCACGTCTCGCGCGATGGATCTGAAGCCTTCGAGATCGACGACAAGAACTGGACGCAGAGGCTGATCCCAGCCACCCGCGTCCACTCGGGACAGACTTATTTATCGTCCGGTTCGGCTGGAACATTAGCCAGCAGATCGCTACCTTCGACTTCCGCCTTCATGCGCTTGAGGCCCATGTGGCGAACATCGGTGCCGCGTACCAGGTAGATCACCAGTTCGGAAATGTTGCGCGCATGGTCGCCGATCCGCTCCAGCGAGCGCAGGGCCCAGATCACGCTGAGCACACGCGAGATGGAGCGTGGGTCTTCCATCATGTAGGTGACCAGCTCGCGCAAGGCCGTCTTGTACTCGCGATCGATGGTCTTGTCGTATTGCGCCACGGACAAAGCCAGGTCGGCGTCGAAGCGGGCGAACGCGTCGAGCGCATCCCGTACCATGTTGCGCACTTGATCGCCAATGTGCCGGACTTCCACGTAGCCACGCGGTGACTCCCCCTCCTCGCACAGCTGGATGGCGCGTCGGGCAATCTTGGTCGACTCGTCGCCAATGCGTTCCAGGTCGATCACCGACTTGGAGATGCTGATGATCAGGCGCAGGTCCGAGGCCGCCGGTTGGCGGCGCGCCAGGATGCGCACGCACTCCTCGTCGATGTTGCGCTCCATCTGGTTGATCTGCTCGTCGACATCGCGCACCTGCTGGGCAAGGCCCGAGTCGGCCTCGATCAGGGCGGTGACCGCATCGTTGACCTGCTTCTCGACCAGGCCGCCCATGGCCAGCAAGTGGCTGCGCACCTCTTCGAGCTCGGCGTTGAACTGCTGGGAGATATGATGCGTGAGACTTTCTTTGTTGATCATGTCCTGCTCCGCCAGGAAGCTCCAAGCTGTCAGCCTCGAGCTTCAGGTTTGTCCGTGTCTGGAAGGTGCTAGCTGCAAGCTGCAAGCAGATCGTGCAGTCGATGCGTTCCGCTTCTGCTTGTGGCTTGCAGCTTGAAGCACACCGCTCGCCGCCGCCCTAGCCGTAACGACCCGTGATGTAGTCTTCGGTCTGCTTCTTCGCCGGGTTGGTGAACAGCGTATCGGTATCGCCGAATTCCACCAGCTTGCCCATGTACATGAACGCCGTGTAGTCCGATACCCGGGCCGCCTGCTGCATGTTGTGGGTCACGATGACGATGGTGTACTTGGACTTGAGCTCGTAGATCAGCTCCTCCACCTTGAGGGTCGAGATCGGGTCCAGCGCCGAGCACGGTTCGTCGAGCAGCAGGACTTCCGGCTCCACGGCGATGGTACGGGCGATGACCAGGCGCTGCTGCTGGCCACCGGACAGCCCCAGCGCCGAATCATGCAGGCGATCCTTGACCTCGTCCCACAGCGCGGCGCCCTTGAGTGCCCACTCGACCGCCTCGTCCAGGGTACGCTTCTTGTTGATGCCCTGGATGCGCAAGCCATAGACCACGTTCTCGTAGATGGTCTTGGGGAACGGGTTGGGCTTCTGGAACACCATGCCGACGCGCCGGCGCAGCTCGGCCACGTCCTCGCCCTTGCGGTAGATGTTGTGGCCGTACAGGTTGATGGCGCCTTCCACCCGGCAACCGTCGACCAGGTCGTTCATGCGGTTGAAGGTCCGCAGCAAGGTCGACTTGCCACAGCCCGACGGTCCGATGAAGGCAGTCACGCGCTGCTTGGGAATGTTCATGCCGACATCGAACAGGGCCTGCTTGTCGCCGTAGAACAGGCTCAGGCCAGGCACTTCGATGGCCACGGTTTCTTCGGCCAGACGCAGGCTCTGCTTGTCGCGTCCCAAGGCTGCCATGTCGATGCCGTGGGAATGGGTATCGTGTTGCATGATCTCTCCGTCTGTAGCTGCAAGCTACAAGCTGCAAGTTAGAGCAAGGCGGCAATCTGCTTGAGTTGCCGCTCGTGGCTTGAGACTCGAATCAGCTGTCGAGCGCCTTGTACTTCTCGCGCAGGTGGTTGCGGATCCATACCGCCGACAGGTTGAGCGTGGCGATGACCAGCACCAGCAGCAGCGCGGTGGCATAGACCAGCGGACGCGCGGCTTCGACGTTGGGGCTCTGGAACCCGACATCGTAGATGTGGAAGCCCAGGTGCATGATCTTCTGATCCAGGTGCAGGTACGGGTAGTTGCCGTCCAGCGGCAGCGACGGTGCCAGCTTGACCACCCCTACCAGCATCAGCGGCGCGACTTCGCCGGCGGCACGCGCCACCGCCAGGATCATGCCGGTCATCATGGCCGGGCTGGCCATGGGCAGGACGATCTTCCAGAGTGTCTCGGCCTTGGTCGCGCCCAGCGCCAGCGAGCCTTCGCGCACCGTGCGCGGGATGCGCGCCAGACCTTCCTCGGTGGCGACGATCACCACCGGCACGGCCAGCAGCGCCAAGGTCAGGGATGCCCAGAGCAACCCCGGGGTACCGAGCGTCGGCGCAGGCAATGCCTCGGGGAAGAACAGCCGGTCGATCGAGCCGCCCAGTACGTAGACGAAGAAGCCCAGGCCGAATACCCCATAGACGATCGCCGGTACGCCAGCGAGGTTGTTGACGGCGATGCGGATCAGCCGGGTCACCGGACCCTGGCGGGCATATTCGCGCAGGTAGACGGCCGCCAGCACACCGAACGGCGTCACGATCACGGCCATGATCAGGGTCATCATCACGGTGCCGAAGATGGCTGGGAAGATGCCGCCCTCGGTGTTGGCTTCACGCGGATCGTCGCTGAGGAATTCCCAGACCTTGCCGAAGTAGGTGGTCATCTTGGTCATGCCCGACATGGCGTTGGGCTGGTAGGCGTGGACGACCTTGCTCAGGTTGATCTCCACCTCGCGCCCATTGCCGTCGCGCGCCACCAGGGCATCTCGGGCGAACGCCTGGTGCAGGCTGCCCAGACGCTCCTCGATGGCCTGATAGCGGCTGTTGAGCTCGGCGCGCTCGGCCTCCATGTCAGCCTGGGCGGCCGCGTCCAGCTTGCCCTCCAGCTCCAGCTTGCGTCCGTGCAGGCGCAGGCGTTCGAGGCCGTGGTTGATGGCACCGATATCGCTCTTTTCCAGCGTCTGCAGCTCGTCGGCCAGTTGGCTGGCACGCTTGAGGCGCGCCTGCAGCTCGCCCCAGGCCGCCTGGCCCTCGGCCACGACACGACCGTTTTCCTTGACGCTGACCAGGTAGCCATAGAAGTTGCCCCACTCGCGACGCTCCAGGGCGATCAGCTCGGCAGGCTTGCGCTGATCGACCAGCCATTCGCCCACCACCCAGGTGAAGTCGCTGCCGTTGAGGTCGCGGTTGCCGACCTTGACCAGCTCTCGGGTCATGAATTCCGGGCCTTCGTCCGGCACCGGCAGCCCTGCCCCCTTGAGGCGGGCACGCGGGACTTCTTCGGCCTGGACCACTTCACCAATGATGACGTGGTCCGCCTGGCCGGGCACCTTGTAGGTAGCCTGGATCAGGTCGGCTGGCCAGAAGTGGCCCAGCCCACGAACGGCGATCACGGCCAGCAGACCCACGGTCATGATCACTGCGATGGCTACCGCGCCACCGCTGATCCAGACGCCGGGGGCGCCGCTCTTGAACCAGCCTTTGAGGGAATCCTTTTTCACGGATCTCTACCTTTCTATCAAAGCGACGAGTATTTCTTGCGCAGACGCTGGCGAATCAGCTCGGCCAAGGTGTTCATCACGAAGGTGAACATCAGCAGCACCAGCGCGGCGAGGAACAGCACCCGGTAGTGACTGCCACCGACTTCGGATTCGGGCATCTCCACCGCGACGTTGGCGGCCAGGGTACGCATGCCTTCGAACAGGTTCAGCTCCATGACTGGCGTGTTGCCGGTGGCCATCAGCACGATCATGGTCTCGCCCACCGCCCGGCCCATGCCGATCATCAGCGCCGAGAAGATCCCTGGGCTGGCCGTCAGGATGACTACCCGGGTCAAGGTTTGCCACGGCGTGGCACCCAGCGCCAGGGAACCCAGGGTCAGGCTGCGTGGCACGCTGAACACGGCGTCCTCGGCAATGGAGTAGATGTTCGGAATGACCGCGAAGCCCATGGCGATACCGACCACCAACGCGTTGCGCTGGTCGTAGGTGATGCCCAGGTCGTTGGTGATCCAAAGGCGCATGTCGCCGCCGAAGAACCAGGTTTCCAGGAACGGGCTCATGTAGAGAGCGAACCAGCCGGTCAACAGGATCACCGGGATCAGGATCGCCGCTTCCCAGCCGTCCGGAACGCGCAGGCGCAGCGACTCGGGCAGGCGGCTCCAGACGAAGCCGGCCAGCAGGATGCCCACCGGCAGCAACAGGAACAGACTGAACACGCCAGGCAGGTGGCCTTCCAGGTAAGGGGCCAGGAACAGGCCGGCGAAGAAACCGAGAATGACCGTCGGCATCGCTTCCATCAGCTCGATCACCGGCTTGACCTTGCGGCGCATCCCCGGTGCCATGAAGTAGGCGGTGTAGATGGCCGCGGCGATCGCCAGCGGCGCTGCCAGGATCATCGCGTAGAACGCGGCCTTCAAGGTACCGAAGGTCAGCGGCGAAAGGCTCAGCTTGGGTTCGAAGTCGGTGTTGGAAGCGGTCGACTGCCAGACGTATTTCGGCTCGTCATAGTTCTCGTACCAGACCTTGCTCCACAAGGCGCTGAACGAAACCTCCGGATGCGGGTTGCTCAGGCTCAGCGGCAGCAGCTTGCCACCTTGCTCGATGAAGATGCGATTGGCACGTGGCGACAGCGCCAGCACGCCCCCGGCTTCGGCGACCGGCTCGACGAGCAGGGTGCGATGCGCGGTACTGTGGAAGACCCCCAGCTTGCCTTCGCTGTCCAGGGCGATGAAGCCCTTGCGGCGCTCCTCGGCATCGATCTGCACCACCGCCGCCTTGCCCAGCTGGAAGGTACGGATCTGCTTGAAGCGCTGCTCTCCATCCGGGTCGCGGGCCATGAACCACTGGCTCAGGCCGCCCTTGGAGTCGCCCAGGATCAGCGAGATGCCCCCTACCAGCTGGGCACTGGCGGTGATTTCGGCATTGCCGTCCTCGAGCAGCTTGTAGCGGCCGTTGAGATTCTTCTCGCGCAGACTGAAGACATCGGCATTGGCGCGGCCATTGAGCACATACAGCCACTGCTGGCGTGGGTCGATGTAGATCGCCTTCACGGCTTCGGTCATCTGCGGCAGGTCGATGCGCGCCTGCTCGGTGCTGACTTCACCGGTCATCATGTTCTCTTCCCGCGTCAGCGACAGCACTTGCAGGTGCGAACCCGTGGAGCCAGCCAGCACCAGGGTATCGCCATTGACGCTGAGGCTGACATGATCGAGCGGCCGGCCCTGATCGTCCAGGGTGAACGGCGCCTGCCCGTACGGGTAGCCGATCGCCGAGTTGATGGTCTTCCTGTTGTCCGGGTAGGTGATCTTGTAGGTGTGGTCGAACACCAGGGCCTGGCCATTGCTCAGGCCGAGCACCACCAAGGGGCTGCCTGGCTGGTCTGCGCTGATCGAGCTGACCTGGGTTCCGGCCGGCAGCGGCAGGTCGACGCGCTTGAGCTCGTCACCGGTCTTGGTGTCGAAGAACAAGGCCTGGCCCCTGTTGGATACCCGCATCCCCACCAGGTTCTGCTCTTCGAGCGCGATCATCAGCGGCTTGCCGGCATCCTGCTGCAGCCAGGCCGGCTCCATGGCCTTCTTGCTGGTCAGCTCGGCGCCCTGGAACAACGGCAGGACCACATAGGCCAGGTAGAAGAAGATCAGGGTGATGGCCGCCAGCACGGCGAGCCCGCCCACCAGGACGTACCAGCGGGTCAGGCGATCCTTGAGGGCGCGCATGCGGCGCTTGCGCTGTAGCTCAGGCGTATTGAAATCAATGCGCACCGGGGGAGGATTTTGAGTCATTGTGGAGTTGGCCAGATCATTCATGCGCACACCCTAGCGGTCCCGTATGACAGAAACATGACAATGCAGTGACGCAAAAAAGCCCGCTGCTCAGGCATCCTGGCCGCGGACTGCAGAATTCATGGAAGAAGCTGGCACTCGGCCAGCTTCTTCCGTTCTAGACTTACTGCTTGGCGACGTTGGCGCCGTGGGTCAGGCCCAGGTCAGCCAGGGTCTTGTCCACTACCTTGGCCGGCAGCGGGATGTAGCCATCCTTGACCACTACCTGCTGGCCTGCCTGCGAAAGCACCAGCTTGACGAACTCGGCTTCCAGCGGAGCCAGAGGCTTGTTCGGGGCCTTGTTCACGTAGACGTAGAGGAAGCGCGACAGCGGATAGGTGCCGTTCAGGGCGTTGGCTTCGTTGTCCTCGACGAATTCCCCGCCTTCCTTCTTGGCCAGGGGAACGGTCTTGACGCTGGCGGTCTTGTAGCCGATGCCCGAGTAGCCGATGCCGTTGAGCGAGCTGCTGATCGACTGCACGACCGAAGCCGAGCCAGGCTGTTCGTTGACGTTAGGCTTGAAGTCGCCCTTGCACAGGGCTTCTTCCTTGAAGTAGCCATAGGTACCGGAGACTGAGTTGCGACCGAACAGCTGGACCGGCTTGTTGGCCAGGTCGCCGGTGACGCCCACATCGCCCCAGGTCTTGACTTCGCTCTTGCCACCGCACAGGCGGGTGGAGGAGAAGATCGCGTCGACCTGAGCCATGGTCAGGCCCTTGATCGGGTTGTCCTTGTGCACGAACACGGCCAGGGCATCGACGGCGACCGGGATGGCGGTCGGCTTGTAGCCGTACTTCTGCTCGAAGGCCTGCAGCTCGACGTCCTTCATCTTGCGACTCATCGGACCGAGGTTGGCGGTGCCTTCGGTCAGCGCGGGCGGCGCGGTGGAAGAGCCGGCCGCCTGGATCTGGATGTTTACGTTCGGATATTCCTTCTTGTAGGCCTCGGCCCACAGGGTCATCAGGTTCGCGAGGGTGTCGGAACCGACGCTGGAGAGGTTGCCCGACACACCGGTGGTCTTGGTGTAGGTCGGGATCGCAGGGTCGACAGCGGCTACCGCATTGGCGGTGGCAACGCCAGCGGCGGCGAAGGTGAGGGCCGCCATCAAACGCTTCAGTTTCATGCCTTGCTCCTAGCAGGAATATTGGGTGTGCTGGATGGATCGGGCCCAAGTATCTGCAGGCCGCATGAATACGATATGACCTGAATATGACAATTGGATGAAAGGCCAGTACGAGACTGGCCTTCACCGTTGCAGGTTTTCTCCGGCAGCCGGGCGCCGGGCGTCAGCGCTTCCTGGCCAGCAGGTACACGCCCACCAGCAGCCCTACCGCGCAGAGACCGGCTACATAATAGGCAGGCGCCATCGGGCTCAACTTGAGCAGCGCGGTGACCACCATCGGAGTCAGGCCACCGAAGATGGCGTAGGCCAGGTTGTAGGAGAACGACAGGCCGCTGAAACGCACCATGGGCGGAAACGCCTTGACCATCACATAGGGCACGGCGCCGACGATGCCCACGCACAGGCCAGTCACGGCATACAATGGGAAAAGCAGGTCGGGGCGGCTCGCCAGGCTGTGGTAGAAGATCCACGAGCTGGCCAGCAACAGCAGGCTGCCGACGATGAACACCCGCCCGGCCCCCAGGCGATCGGCCAACGAACCGGCGACGATGCAGCCGAGGCTGAGCAGGACGATCGCCAGGCTATTGGCCATGAGCGAGTCGGTCGGGCTCACCTGATAGAGACTTTGCAACAGGGCCGGGGTCATGAGGATCACCACCACGATGCCGGCCGACAGCAGCCAGGTCAGCAGCATGGACAGGATGATCGCGCCGCGATGATCGCGCAGCACCGCGCGCAGGGGCAGCTCTTCGGCCAGGGCCTTGCGTGCCTGCATCTCGGCGAACACCGGGGTTTCGTGCAGCCAACGTCGCAGGTAGACCGAGAACAGGCCGAACACACCGCCGAGCAGGAACGGGATACGCCAGGCATACTCGGCGACTTCGTCCGGGCTGTAGATGCCGTTGATCAGCGTCGCCACCAACGAGCCGAGCAGGATGCCCGAAGTCAAGCCGGCGGTCAGGGTACCGCAGGCATAGCCAGTATTGCGCTCGGGCACGTGTTCGGACACGAATACCCAAGCCCCGGGGACTTCGCCGCCGATGGCCGCGCCCTGGATGACCCGCATCAGCAACAGCAGGATCGGGGCCAGCAGGCCAATCTGCTGATAGGTTGGCAGCAGCCCCATCACCAGGGTGGGCAGGGCCATCATGAAGATGCTCAAGGTGAACATCTTCTTGCGTCCGAGCAAGTCACCGAAGTGGGCCATGACGATCCCGCCCAAGGGACGCGCCAGATAACCCGCAGCGAAGATGCCGAAGGTCTGCATCAGGCGCAGCCACTCGGGCATGTCGGCTGGAAAGAACAATTTGCCGACCACCGTGGCGAAGAACACGAAGATGATGAAATCGTAGAATTCCAGGGCACCGCCAAGCGCCGACAGGGAAAGGGTCTTGTAGTCGCTGCGGGTCAGCGGCCGTGGAGGCTGCTCGATACTGCTCGGCACGGAAGTCATCGGATTCTCTATCGGGCTCATGCAGGCCGCTCGTATTGCGGCTTCTGGTGGAAAACGGCCAAGATAGCAAATTGCCGAGCGAGGCTCATAGCGCCCAGGAAACCGCAAGATTGGTTTCCCCTGGAGCGGACCTGCCGGCTGCAGTTGTTCGCCCAGGCGCCCGCCGAGGCAAAATCAGCGTAGTATGTTTTGCTGAACGGTTTTCCACGATGTCCGTCCAAGCGCCAACAACGAAGCGTCACGGGTCAGAGGCCCCCACGGCATGATTGAGCTCGAACAAGAAGATCCCATTCCGCAAGGCGACCTGGCCTTGCAGATCACCGCACTACCTAGGGAAACCAACGGTTTCGGCGATATCTTCGGCGGTTGGCTGGTCGCCCAGATGGACCTCGCCGGCACCGCCATGGCCAGCCGTGTGGCCGGTGGTCGCGTCGCCACGGTCGCGATCGACCGCATGACCTTCCTGATACCCGTGGCCGTTGGTGCCCAGCTCTCGTTCTATACCCAGACCCTGGAGATCGGTCGTAGCTCGATCCGCATGATGGTCGAGGTGTGGAGCGATGACCCGCTGTCGAGCGAATGGCGCAAGGTGACCGAAGCGGTGTTCGTGTTCGTGGCCATCGATGGCAGTGGTCGTACCCGTTCGGTGCCCCGCCGCTGAAAACCTGACGACGATGGCTTCGTGCCCAGGCATCAGGGCCAGTACAATTCAACGAGAGACGAGCATGGCTAGCGCAAAGGTCGAAGTAGAGCGACACGGCGAACTCAACTGCTGGCGCATTACCAGCGCACATGCCGAGCTGCTGGTGGCCCAGCAGGGCGCGCAGGTGCTGAGCTACCAGCGATTGGGTCAGCCGCCCTTGTTGTGGCTGAGCGACCAGGCCATCTTCCGCGCAGGCAAGTCGGTGCGTGCCGGTGTGCCGATCTGCTGGCCCTGGTTCGGCAACCTGCAGCGCAACCCGTCATCGGTCCGCGCCATGTACCTTGGCGAGGCAGCACCAGCCCATGGCCTGGCCCGGACCCGCGACTGGCAGTTGCTGGGCATCGACCAGGCGGGGGATGCCTTGCGTATCGAGCTGCGCCTGCCCGAAGCCGAAGGCCAGCTGCCGGACTGGCCACACACGGTCGAACTGCAACTGCTGATCGAGCTGGACGATCATCTGCGACTGACGCTCACCAGCCATAACCGGGGACAAGACAGCGTTACCCTCAGCCAGGCCCTGCACAGCTACTTCGCAGTCAGCGACGTGCGCCAGGTACATGTCGAAGGCGTCGAGGGCCTCGACTACATCGAGACCCTGGCCGACTGGCAACGACGTACACAGCAAGGCTCGCTGGGCTTTTCCGGCGAGACCGACCGTATCTACCTGCACGCCCCCGAACGCCTGGGCATCGTCGATCCGCGCTGGAACCGGCGGATCAGCCTGCAGACCAGCGGCTCGCGCTCGGCGGTCATCTGGAACCCCTGGACCGAGCGGGCGCGCGAACTGCCAGACATGGCCGATGATGGCTGGCAGCGCATGCTGTGCATCGAGACCGCGAACGCCTGGGACGATGTGGTGACTCTGGCCCCCGGCGGCGAACATTCACTGAGCGTCAGGATCACCAGCGAAGAGCTTCAGGCCCAACCCTGAGATCGCCGGCCGGAGCAGCCGCCGCCGGGACGCCGGAGCGCCCCGCGGGCTCTTCGAATCAGAGGTCGGCATCCTCCACCACGCGGACCTTGCCGGCATCGAGCGCATAGGCGGCATCGGCCAGGTCATTGCTGACCTTTTCGATCTTCAGCGTTCCGCTGACCCACAGCGGCGTATAGATATCGTCGATCCTCAGGCCCTTGGGATAGCGCACCAGCACCAGCTGGTTCGGCGGCGGCGGCGGAACATGGATGCAGGCCCCCGGATAAGGCACGAGGAAGAACAGGGTGCTGTTGCCCTTGGCATCGCTCTCCAGCGGGACCGGATAGCCACCAAGGCGGATCTGCTTGCCGTCGAGCCTGGCCACGGTCCTGGTGGAGTACATGACCGCTGGCAAGCCCTTGCCTTGCTTGAGGCCACCCTTCTCGGTGAACGTACCCTGGGCTTCGGGCGAGTCGTGGTCGATTTCCGGCATCTGCTCCAAGGCTTGCTGGTCCGATCGGGGCATCAGTTCCAGCCAGTCGGTCTCGGGCAGTTCGGCATGAGCCAGAGTGCTGGCCAGCAACAGGGAGATCAGGAAGGGAACGCGCATGGGGAAGGCTCGGCAACTCGAATGAATTGCCGGGCATTCTAGCCGCAATCAGCGTTTCTTGATGAACCCGTAGATCACCAGAAGAATGATGGCACCGACCAATGCACCAAAGAACCCGGCGGCTTCGCCAGCTCGGTAGATGCCCAGCGCCTGGCCACCATAGGTAGCGAGCAGCGAGCCGGCGATGCCGAGGAGGATGGTCATGATCCAGCCCATGCTGTCGTCTCCGGGTTTCAGGAAACGAGCCAGCAGGCCTACGATCAAGCCGATGAAGATGGTTCCGATGATGCCCATGACAATTCCTCTGCGATGAAGTGGAACAGACCGAAGCCGAACAGCGCTTCGGCGTGTTGCCATTTCAGAGGGTCGCTTGGCGACGGAGGTTCCATCAGTTGCCGATCAGCGTCTCTACTTCGTCGATCCGCGCGCGCAGGGTAGGCAGGTCCACGCAACGCAGGGTGGCATGGCCTACCTTGCGCCCGGCCTTGAAGGCCTTGCCATAGTCATGCAGATGGCAGCCGTCGATGGCGATGACCTTTTCCGCCGCCGGCACTTCACCGATGAAGTTGAGCATGGCGCTCTCGCCGACCTTGGCGGTCGAGCCGAGCGGCAGGCCGGCCACTGCGCGCAAGTGGTTCTCGAACTGGCTGCATTCGGCGCCTTCGATGGTCCAGTGCCCGGAGTTGTGCACCCGTGGAGCGATTTCGTTGGCCTTGAGACCGCCGTCGACCTCGAAGAACTCGAAAGCCATGACGCCAACGTAGTCTAGTCGCTCCAGCACACGTGCGACATAGTCTTCGGCCAGCGCCTGCAGCGGGTGCGCCTGGCTGGCCACGGATAGACGCAGGATGCCGCTTTCGTGGGTGTTGTGTACCAGCGGGTAGAAGCGCGTCTGGCCATCACGGGCACGTACGGCGATCAGCGAGACCTCGCCGGAGAACGGCACGAAGCCTTCCAACAGGCACGGCACGCTGCCAAGTTCGGCGAAGGTGCCTGCAACGTCCTCGGCGCTGCGCAGGACCTTCTGGCCCTTGCCGTCATAGCCCAGGGTACGGGTCTTGAGCACTGCCGGCAGGCCAATGCTGGCCACGGCGGCCTCCAGGTCCGCCTGGGACTGGATATCGGCGAAGGCAGGCGTCGGGATGCCCAGGTCGCGGAACATGCTCTTCTCGAACAACCGGTCGCGCGCGATGCGCAGGGCCTCGGCACTGGGGTAGACCGGCACGAACTGCGAAAGGAAGGCTACCGTCTCGGCCGGAACGCTTTCGAACTCGAAGGTCACCAGGTCTACCTGGTCGGCCAGCCGACGCAGGTGCTCCTGGTCGTCGTAGTCGGCACGCAGGTGCTCGCCGAGGCGGGCGGCGCAAGCATCCGCAGCCGGATCCAGGAAAGCGAAGTCCATGCCCAGCGGAGTCCCCGCCAGGGCCAGCATGCGGCCCAGCTGGCCACCCCCGATTACACCGATCTTCATGTCGACTCTCCTCAGGCCTGGCGCGGATCCGGATTGTCCAGGACGGTTTCGGTCTGTTCGTTGCGGAACCGCTTGAGCGCCGCGTGATAGTCCGGATACTTGGCGCCCAGGATGCTGGCGGACAGCAAGGCGGCATTGATCGCCCCGGCCTTGCCAATGGCCAGAGTAGCCACCGGGACGCCGGCCGGCATCTGCACGATCGACAAGAGCGAATCGACACCGGACAGCATCGATGATTGCACCGGCACGCCAAGCACCGGCAGGTGGGTCTTGGCAGCGCACATGCCAGGCAGATGGGCTGCGCCACCGGCTCCGGCGATGATCACCTCGATGCCACGCTCCTCGGCCTGCTCGGCATACTGGAACAGCAAGTCCGGGGTACGGTGGGCGGAAACCACCTTCACCTCGTAGGGAATGCCGAGTTTCTCCAGCATATCGGCGGTGTGGCTAAGGGTGGACCAATCGGACTTGGAGCCCATGATCACGCCAACCAGTGCACTCATCGTCGAGCCTCTCCTGTAAGCGCCACGCGGCGCACCAAAAGCAACAAGCCACGCTCGGGTACCGGCGTGGCTTGTCATACGGATTCAGAATCGACCGAGTGGTCGAAGGCGCGGGATTATAGCCTATGCCCTGGCATGCCGCCCACCCCCGCAAGGCACTTGCCAGACAAGCAGCCCATGCCGACGACGAAGCCTTTCCGGCTGCCTGCCTGGCCGCGGTGGTTCTAGCCTCGAGGTCCCCTTCCGCCATGGAGACTCCCATGTCCAGACGAATCCTCATGTTCCTTTTCCTGCTGGGTGCGTTGCCCCTGGCACCTGCCACGGCAGCGCGCTCGCTGGTCGTGACGGTCTACCCTCACGATGAAATGCGCGACCTCAGCGATGGCCAGCTGCGCGAAGCGTATTTCCAGCATTGGCTCGACGAAATGCGCAGCTTCACCCACCATCCCATCGAACTGGTCTTCAGGCGTGATGTACCGGGCATCACCGACATGGACTATACCGGCCTAGGCTCCCAGCAGATCCTCGAGCGGTTCACCGAGGAGCTCGGCTTTCGCTCGGCCAATCGGCCTTTTTCCTTTCTCGACAAGCACCTGCTGCTGACCCGCGGCGTCTATGACCGCACGGGGCTGAACTACAATGCCGGGCTGGCGCGCTACAAGGGCACCACGGCGATTGCCTCGCTGGATGCTTATAGCGCGCCGGCCCATGAGATCGGCCACCTGCTCGGCGCCACCCATGAACAGGCCGAACTCAGGTTCAACGGCTGGGTCTGTGAAACCTACACCCACCCGCGGGTGCCGCTGCGCTCGAACTGCTATCGCTACAGCGACGCCAATCGGTCGAACATCGTCGACTACCTGCGCGCCAACTCAGGTGCCTGAAGCCTCGCCCGCGACATTCGAGGCTTCCAATTTGCGCCACAGCAGGCGGACGTTGGCCTTGCGCACCAGCGCGCAGCGGTACAGCCTGATTTCCAGCGGAACGTGCCAATGGCTTGCTCCGCAGACCGCAAGCTCGCCGCGTTCGAGCTCGGCACGTACCGACAGGCGAGGCACCCAGGCGATGCCCAGCCCCTCCAGTGCCATGCTCTTGAGACTGTCGGCCATCGCGGTCTCATACACCGTGGTATAGCGCAACTTGCGCTGGCGCAGCAGCAGGTTGACCGAGCGTCCCAGGAAGGCCCCAGCGCTGTAGGCCAGCAGGGGCACGCTGCCGTCGCTCTCCAGGTCGAAGAGCGGCTGCCCTTGGACATCAACGGCGCAGACCGGAAGCATTTCGGTCGTGCCCATGTGCAGCGAAGGAAAGATCTCGGCATCCATCTGCAGTGCCGCATCCGGATCGTAGAAGGCCAGCATCAAGTCGCAGCCGCCTTCGCGCAAGGCATGCACCGCATCGCCGACGTTGGTCGCCACCAGGCGCGTGGCGATGTTCAGGCCGTCATTGCGCAGCTGAGCGACCCAACGCGGGAAGAAACCCAAGGCCAGCGAATGGGCCGCGGCAATCTGCACGACCTCCCCCTGGCCGCCCTCCAGATGATGGAGATGGCGGAGAACTTCGGCCAACTGGTCGACAACCGTACGCGCCGTTACAAGGAACAGCTGGCCCGCCTCGGTCAGCTCGATCGGCGTCCGGGATCTGTTCACCAAGGTCAGGCCCAATGCCGCTTCCAGGCTGCGAATACGCCGGCTGAAAGCCGGCTGGGTCACGAAGCGTTTTTCCGCTGCCTGGGAAAAGCTACGGGTCGCGGCCAAGGCGCTGAAATCTTCCAACCACTTGCTTTCAAGGTTCATGCACTTGCCTCGCGGAATGCACCAGAATGGAACACGCTCGAAACCAGTCTGGCGTCACACTCATCATTATGCCGTTTGTGCATAGGTTAGCGTGCAACAGCATTGGCCGACAATCGCTGCTAACCCTAGGATTGGCGCCATTCCGGCATGTGCCGGGCCTAAATCGAGATGATATCCGTCATGTCCTCCGCTGCATCGTTCCGCGTCGAAAAAGACCTGCTTGGTACCCTTGAAGTCCCTGCCGATGCCTATTACGGCATCCAGACCTTGCGCGCCGTCAACAACTTCCACCTGTCCGGCGTGCCGCTGTCGCACTATCCGAAGCTGGTGGTCGGCCTGGCGATGGTCAAGCAGGCCGCCGCCGATGCGAACCGCGAACTGGGCCACCTGAGCGACGCCAAGCACGCTGCCATCAGCGAAGCCTGTGCCCGCCTGATCCGGGGCGACTTCCATGAGCAGTTCGTGGTGGACATGATCCAGGGTGGCGCCGGCACCTCGACCAACATGAATGCCAACGAGGTCATCGCCAATATCGCGCTGGAGGCCATGGGCCGGCAGAAAGGCGAATATCAGTACCTGCACCCGAACAATGACGTGAACATGGCGCAGTCGACCAACGACGCCTATCCGACCGCCATTCGCCTGGGCCTGCTGCTGGGTCATGACGCCTTGCTGGCCAGCCTCGACAGCCTGATCCAGGCCTTCGCTGCCAAGGGCCAGGAGTTCGACCATGTCCTGAAGATGGGCCGCACCCAGCTGCAGGACGCCGTGCCGATGACGCTCGGCCAGGAATTCCGCGCCTTCGCCACCACCTTGACCGAAGACCTCAACCGCCTGCGCAGCCTGGCGCCGGAACTGCTGACCGAAGTCAACCTGGGGGGCACCGCCATCGGTACCGGAATCAACGCCGATCCGGGCTACCAGGCCCTGGCCGTACAGCGCCTGGCATTGATCAGCGGCCAGCCGCTGGTACCGGCTGCCGACCTCATCGAAGCCACCTCCGACATGGGTGCCTTCGTGTTGTTCTCTGGCATGCTCAAGCGCACCGCGGTCAAGCTGTCGAAGATCTGCAACGACCTGCGCCTGCTGTCCAGCGGCCCGCGCACCGGCATCAACGAAATCAACCTGCCAGCGCGCCAGCCGGGCAGCTCGATCATGCCAGGCAAGGTCAACCCGGTAATCCCGGAAGCGGTCAACCAGGTGGCCTTCGCCATCATGGGTAACGACCTGGCCCTGACCATGGCTGCCGAAGGTGGCCAACTGCAGCTCAACGTCATGGAGCCGCTGATCGCCTACAAGATCTTCGACTCGATCCGCCTGCTGCAGCGCGCCATGGACATGCTGCGCGAGCACTGCATCGTCGGCATCACCGCCAACGAACAGCGTTGCCGTGAACTGGTCGAGCACTCCATCGGCCTGGTTACCGCCCTGAACCCCTATATCGGCTACGAGAATTCCACCCGTATCGCCCGTGTTGCCCTGGAAAGCGGTCGTGGCGTGCTGGAACTGGTTCGCGAGGAAGGCCTGCTGGACGACGCGATGCTCGATGACATCCTGCGTCCAGAAAACATGATTGCACCCCGCCTGGTTCCGCTGAAGGCGTGACCAGGTCGTTGTAGACAGTCTCACCAGGTCGAGGGACTAGACACCTCTCAACCTTTCCAAGGCCCGAGCCCATGCTCCGGGCCTTTTTTTTGCCTGAGGATGTCCACGGCTGCAGGGCGGCGCGTTCGGCAAAGAGTGGCCCGGGGTAACAGGGGGGTTCGGCACGCTACTTGCTGCATGATGTGTCCCAGTCCAACGGGATCCTCCAGCATGCTGCACAGCCACCTGACCACCCTCAACGCGGTTTCGCTGATCCTCGACGTCTTCCAGGCGGATGGCTGCGAGGCTTCGGCGCTGCTGGCCGGCAGCGGCATCGGCCCGGCAGACCTCGGGCACGCGGATGCGCGCATCACCACGCAGCAAGAGCTGCGAGTGTGCGCCAACGCCGTGGCCCGGCGCGAGGACATCGGCGTGGAACTGGGCCGGCGCATGCATGTGTCGTGCTACGGCATGCTCGGTTACGCCTTGCTCTCCAGTGCCACTTTGGGTGACGCCTTGCGCCTGGCGCTGCAGTATCCGGCGCTGCTGGGGACAGTCTTCAAGCTGCGTTTGCTCGACGACGGGCCGCGCATCTGGTTCAGCGCCAGCGATTGCCATGACAGCCCGGCGCTGGCCACCTTCAATGCCGAATTCTGCCTGGTGTCGCTGAAGGTCATCTGCGACGACCTGCTCGGCCGCCAACTGCCTATGCTGGGTGTCCGTTTCGAGCATCCTCGGCCCCGTTATCATGCGCGTTATATCGATGCATTCCAGTGTCCGGTGGATTTCGATGCCCAAGGCAATGCCTTTGCCTTCGAACGGCACTGGCTGGACATGCCGCTGCCGCTGGCCGACCCAATTACTCACAAGAGCATGAGCGAACGCTGCCGGCGCCTGAACCTGGAGTTCACCGGCCGCCAGGCCTGGCTTGAGCGGATCCGCCAGCTGCTGGCGCAGCAACTGGATGCAGCGCCTGGGCTGGAAGGCCTGGCGCGGCAGATGAACTGCTCATCGCGTACCCTGCGCCGACATTTGCAAGCATTGGGCAGCAGCTATCAACAGCTGCTGGATGAGCTGAGGTTCGAGCGAGCCAAGCAGTTGCTGGCTGAAGAGCAGATGCCGATCTACCGGATTGCCGAGACCTTGGGATTCAGCGAGACCGCCAGCTTCCGGCACGCCTTCCAGCGATGGAGCGGTGTGGCGCCTAGCCATTTCCGCGGCTGAACCGCACCCGAGAAGGGCCGTGCAGGCCAAAGAGCCTGGCCACATCGATCCCCTTTTGGCCGTTTACGTCGTTCTCCCGTGCTCATCCGCCCATGACAATGGGTCGACGCCAGTACCACCGGAGAACAACAATGCTGACGATCTATTCCGATGATCATCGCCTGCACCACGGTCGCTGCGAGCTGATCGATGGCAAGCTGATGCCCTGCTTCGAGATGCCCTCACGCGCCGACCATGTCCTCGATCAGGTGAAAAGGCGCAACCTCGGCGACATTCAAGGCCCTAACGATTTCGGCCGCGAGCCGTTGCTGCGCATCCACAGTGCCGCCTACCTCGACTTCTTCGAAGGCGCCTGGGCACGCTGGGCCGCATTGGGCCAGGAAGGCGACCTGCTGCCGTTCACCTGGCCAGCACGCACGCTGCGCCAGGTAAAACCCACCGGTCTGCACGGCGAACTGGGCTACTACAGCTTCGATGCTGGCGCGCCAATCACTGCGGGCACCTGGCAAGCCGCCTACAGCGCTGCTCAGGTCGCCCTCACCGCCCAGGCAGCGATCGGGCAAGGCGCGTACTCGGCCTTTGCCTTGTGCCGTCCGCCAGGGCACCATGCCGCCGGTGAGGTCATGGGCGGTTACTGTTACCTGAACAACGCCGCCATCGCCGCGCAGGCCTTCCTCGACCAAGGCAAGCGCAAGGTCGCCATCCTTGACGTCGACTACCATCACGGCAACGGTACCCAGGACATCTTCTACAGCCGCAACGACGTGTTCTTCGCCTCGATCCACGGCGATCCGCAGGATGAATTCCCGTTCTTCCTCGGCTATGCCGACGAAACCGGCGAGGGTGCCGGCGAAGGCTGCAACATCAATTATCCATTGCCGGCCGGCAGCGGCTGGGCGGCCTGGAGCGCCGCCCTGGAAGACGCTTGCCAGCGCATCGCCGCCTACGATGCCGATGTACTGGTGATCTCGCTGGGCGTGGACACCTTCAAGGACGACCCGATCTCGCGGTTCAAGCTGGACAGCCCGGACTACCTGGCAATGGGCAAGCGCATCGCCCAGCTCGGCAAACCAACCCTGTTCGTGATGGAAGGCGGCTACGCCGTGGAGGAAATCGGCATCAATGCGGTCAATGTGCTGGAAGGCTTCCAGCACGCCCAGCCAGGAGCCCGGTAATGGCCCGATTCAAGCGCCTGCTCGCCCCGTTCATCGCTGCCAGTCTGCTCACCGGGACCCTCCACGCTCAAGCCGAGCAGCGTACCCTGCGTGTGTATAACTGGTTCGACTACATCACCCCGCAGACCTTGAGCGATTTCCAGAAGGACAGCGGCGTCAAGCTGGTATATGACATCTTCGACACCAACGAGGCGCTGGAAGCCAAGCTGCTGACCGGCAATTCCGGCTATGACGTGGTGGTGCCCTCCAATGTATTCCTGGCCAAGCAGATCGAAGCCGGAGTGTTCCAGCCGCTCGATCGCGACAAGCTATCGAACTGGCGACACCTGGACCCGGCGCTGATGAAGCTGATCGAGGCCAACGACCCTGGCAACCGATTTGCCGTGCCGTACATGTACGGCACCGTGCTGATCGGCTTCAACCCGGACAAGGTCAAGGCTGCGCTCGGCGACACTGCCCCAGTGGACAGCTGGGAGCTGATCTTCAAGGAAGAGAACATTGCCAAGCTCAAGCAGTGCGGCGTGGCCCTGCTCGATTCGCCGTCGGAGATCCTGCCGCTGGCCCTGCAGTACCTGGGCTTGTCGCCGAACAGCGATAAACCGGCCGATTACAAGAAAGCCGAGACGTTGATGCTGAAGATTCGCCCGCACATCACCTATTTCCACTCCTCGAAGTACATGGCCGACATGGCCAATGGCGATATCTGCGTGGCAGTGGGCTACAGCGGTAGCTTCTCCCAAGCCGCCAACCGCGCGCGCGAGGCGAAGAACGGAGTAGTGGTGGACATGCGCCTGCCCAAGGAAGGCGCGCCGATCTGGTTCGACATGCTGGCGATCCCGAAGAACGCGGCCAACCCGCAAGACGCCCATGCGTTCATCGATTACCTGCTGCGGCCCGAGGTAATTGCACCGATCAGCGACTTTGTCGGATATCCCAACCCAAACAAGGATGCGACGGACAAAGTGAACCCGGCGATTCGCAACAACCCCAACCTGTACCCGACAACGCAGACGATGGCCAAGCTCTATACGCTCAAGCCATTGGCGCGCGATGCCGAGCGGGCACGGACCCGAGCCTGGACGCGGATCAAGTCCGGTACCTGAGCCACCTGCTTGTGGGCACGGCCGAGCAGGAGCAGCCGTGCCTCCAGTGCCATCGAAGGTGTCTACGAGGTCCGGCTTAGGGCAGCCTCGGGAAACCAGCCGCGAGCAACGGTTTCAGCGAACCCTCGAACTGTCGCGAAGAGGTCGCCACGCCTTGCGCAATTGCATCAGCGCCTCGGCGATCTCTCCTTCTGGCACTGCCGCAAACCCCAGCACTAACCCTGCGCGCTTATCCACAGGCTCCTCGCTGTCTGCCAACCAGAAACCGCTCAGCGCAGTCACCTCCACGCCCACCGCTTCTGCCTTGGCTACCAACTCCTGTTCCCGCGCAAAGTTATCCACATCGACCTTGACATGCAGCCCGGCTGCCACCTCTGGCATGGCATCCAACCCGGGAATATCCACAGGCCAGCCGGCCTTGAGCACATTGCGCCGGCTCAACGCCGCCTTGCGCATGCGGCGGATATGTCGCTGGAAGTGCCCACGGGCCATGAACTCGGCCATCACGCACTGACTGCTGATCTCCGAGTGCCGTACCGCCAGCGCCCGGCCCTGACTGAACGCCGACGCCAGCTGCGGCGGTAGCACCAGGTAACCCAGGCGCAACGCCGGGAACGCAATCTTGCCGAAGGTGCCTACGTACAACACTCGCCCATTCTGGTCGAGCGCCGCAAGCGGGGCCAAGGGCGCGCCGCTGTAACGGTATTCACCGTCATAGTCATCCTCGATGATCCAGCCAGCATTGCGCTCTGCCCAGGCCAGCAACCGTAGGCGCCGCGCCAGGCTCATGGTTACCCCGGACGGGTACTGATGGGCCGGTGTGACATAGGCCAACCGGCAGTCGAGCTGTTCGAGCCGGTGACAATCCATGCCTTCTTCATCCACTGGCACGCCATGTACCCTGCCGCCAGCCAATGCAAAGGCATGCGCTGCGGCGCGATAGCCAGGGTTTTCCACCGCCACCCCATCACCCAGCTGCAACAGCAGCTGTGCACAAAGACTGATGGCCTGCTGCGCACCACTGGTGATCACGATTTGATCAGCCATGCAGCTCAGCCCACGCGAACGACGCAGGTAGGCCGCGACCAGTTCGCGTAGCAGCGGCTCGCCTGCCGGATCGCCGTAACCCAGCTGTGCTGGGGAAGGATTACGCCAGAACTTCGCTTGCAGCTTGGCCCAGACGTCGAACGGGAACAGGTCGAAAGCCGGGATGCCAACGCGAAATGCGCGCGGCGCGCCACATCTGGGCAGCGGCAAGTGATTGCTTTGCAAGCGTTGCAGAGGCGCTCGAACGAACTGGAGGCTGGCTGAATCCTCAGTCTTTGCTGAAGGGTTTGTGGATAAATCTGTTGATAAACCCCGGGATAACCCTGTGGATACTTCTGTGGACAGTTTTGGCAGACGCGTCACATAAGTACCATCGCCTACCCGACTTTCGATATAGCCCTCGGCGTACAACTGGTCATAAGCCCTTACCACGCTATTGCGCGACAACGACAGGATCGTGGCCAGGTCGCGAGTGGCCGGTAGCCGCGTGCCACTGCTCAGGCGCCCGTCCAGTACCCGTGCCCGCAGCGCCTGGTACAGCTGCTGGCTTAGCCCGCGGTGGCGATCCAGGGCAATTCCCGCAGGGTCGAAAGGCAAGATGAGAGGGCGTTCGCTCATGTTATTGGACCTATGAAAACAGCTATCAATGGCTCTTACCCAGAACCAATAGCCTGCCTAGGATGGAGCCATTCCACAAGGACTCCACCCATGTACAACAGTAAGCCCCATCAGGAACACGACACCGCTCGCCTGCACCAGCACATGCTCGCTACCCGCCTGGCCGTTCTGGTCAGCCAGGGCGCAGACGGCCTGCTGGCTACGCACCTGCCGGTACTGGTCGATACCGCAGAAGGCGAATTCGGCACCGTCTATGCCCATCTTGCGCGGGCCAACCGCCAGTGGCAGGCATTGGCGCAAGGCGGCGAAGCGTTGCTGGTATTCCCTGGTGCCGACGCCTATGTCAGCCCCAGCTACTACCCGAGCAAGGCGGATGATCCCAAGGTGGTGCCCACCTGGAACTACCTGGCCGTACATGCCCATGGCCCGGTCGAAGTGATCCATGACGCAGCCAAGCTGCTAGTGATCGTCAGCCGCCTGACCGACCGCCACGAACACCGCCGCAGCGAACCTTGGAAAGTCACCGACGCCCCCGCCGACTACCTCGACGGCATGTTGCGTGCCATCGTCGGCATCCGCCTGCCCATCACCCGCCTGCAAGGTGCCCGCAAGCTCAGCCAGAACCGCTCCGAGCAAGACATTGCCGGCGTGCGCGCAAGCCTCAGTGCCAGTCCCGATCAATTGGATAACCAACTTGCGGCGCACATGCGCCAACTCTGAAGGAAAATCCCATGCTCAGCGTTGCCCTGCGCCCCGTCACTGCCCAAGACCATGCTGCCTGGCTGGTTCTATGGCAAGCCTACCTGCACTTCTACGAAACCGAGCTGCCCGCGCAAGTCAGCCTGAGCACCTGGCAGCGTCTGCTCGACCCAAGTGAGCCAACCCATTCGGCGCTGGCCTGGGTCGATGGCAAGGCGGTGGGCATGGTCAACTTCATCTACCATCGCTCCAACTGGAGCGTCGAGGACTCCTGCTACCTTCAAGACCTGTACGTGGACAGCACGCAGCGCGGCCTGGGCATCGGTCGCCAGCTGATCGAACACGTCCGCGCAACTGCCAGGTCGGCCGGTTGCGTCAAGGTTCACTGGTTGACTCACGAGACCAATGCCACGGCGATAGCCCTTTATGAAAAGGTCGCCGAGCGACCCGGTTTCATCCAGTTCCGCCAAACCCTCTGAGCCAGGAGTCAGACATGAACGAAGCGCTACATTGGCAGGCTGCCAGCTTGCCGGGAAACGACACCCTGGCCGGCCGCTTCATCCAGCTCGAACGGCTCGACTTCGCTCGCCACGCTGACCATCTCTGGCAAGCCTTGCAAGGCGCGGATTCGGACCCGGCGCTTTGGGATTACTTGCCTTACGGCCCGTTCCCCCAGCGCGATAGCTTCGACCATTGGCTCCAGGGCAATACGGCGAGCCGGGATCCGCTGTTCTTTAGCGTGATCGACAAGGCTAGCGGCCAGGCACAGGGCCTCCTCAGCCTGATGTCGATCGTGCCAGAGCACGGACGCATCGAGATCGGCCACGTCGCCTTCGGCGCGGTCATGCAACGTACGCCCAAGGGAACGGAAGCGGTCTATCTGCTGGCCAGGCGCAGTTTCGAACTGGGCAACCGGCGCCTGGAGTGGAAATGCAACAACGCCAACGCTCGTTCCAGGCGCGCGGCCGAACGCTTGGGTTTCAGCTTCGAAGGGGTTTTCCGCCAGCACATGGTGGTCAAGGACCACAACCGGGACACCGCCTGGTATTCGATCACCGATGGGGAATGGCCGGTGATCGGCGCCGCTTTCGAGCGCTGGCTCGGTGAAGAAAACCAGCGGCCCGATGGCCAGGTCCTGACTCTCGAGGCCTGTCGCGCCTGAAGCTGCAAGCTAAGCGCGGATCGCGTCGATTGCACGATTTGCCTTGGCTTGCAGCACGCGGCTTGCAGCTCCCTCAGCCCTCGATCTCGATGAGAATCTCACCAGGGGTCACACGGTCGCCCTTGGCCACATGGATGGCCACGACCTTGCCGGCGATGGCTGCCTGTACTTCGGTTTCCATCTTCATGGCTTCGGTGATCAGCACGGCCTGGCCAGCCTTGACCTGGTCGCCTTCCTTGACCAGCACATCGACGATGTTGCCCGGCATGGTCGTGCTTACATGGCCTGGGCCACTGGCCTGCTTGCGCTTGCTGCCGCCGCCGCCGACGAACTCGTTGAGCGGCTCGAACACGACTTCTTCGGGCATGCCGTCGATGGACAGATAGAAGTGCCGCTTGCCCTCGGCCTTGACACCGACGCCGGTGATGTCGACGCGGTAGGTCTCGCCGTGGACGTCGATGACGAACTCGGTCGGCACGCCTTCACCACCCTGCGAGGCCACCGCGCCAGCCTCTGGAATCGGCAGCAGTATCTCCGGCGTCAACGTACCGGCTTCGCGCTCTTCAAGGAACTTGCGGCCAATGTCCGGGAACATGGCGAAAGTCAGTACGTCTTCCTCGCAGCGAGCCAGGGCGCCGATGTCAGCCCGCAGCTTGGCCATTTCCGGCTTGAGCAGATCGGCCGGACGCACATCGATGACGTCCTCGCTACCGATCGCCTGGCGGCGGAGTTCTTCGTTGACCACCCCGGGTGCCTTGCCATAGCCACCCTGCAGGTACAGCTTGACCTCGTTGGTGATGGTCTTGTATCGCTCGCCCGCGAGGACGTTGAAGAACGCCTGGGTACCGACGATCTGCGAAGTCGGGGTGACCAGCGGCGGGAAGCCCAGGTCTTCGCGTACCCGCGGGATCTCCGCCAGTACTTCGTTCATGCGGTTCAGCGCGCCTTGCTCCTTCAACTGGTTGGCCAGGTTGGAGATCATGCCGCCGGGCACCTGGTTGACCTGTACGCGCGTGTCGACAGCGGTGAATTCGCTTTCGAACTGGTGGTACTTCTTGCGCACGGCATAGAAGTACAGGCCGATTTCCTGAAGCAGCTCCAGGTCCAGGCCCGTGTCGAATTCGCTGCCCTTGAGCGCCGCGACCATCGATTCGGTGCCTGGATGGCTGGTTCCCCAGGCAAAGCTGGAAATGGCCGTGTCGATATGGTCGGCACCGTTCTCGACAGCCTTGAGCTGGCACATCGCAGCCAGGCCGGCAGTGTCATGGGAATGGATGAACACCGGCAGGGACTGTTCGGCCTTGAGTGCCTTGACCAGCTCTCCGGTGGCATAAGGCGTCAGCAGCCCGGCCATGTCCTTGATGGCGATCGAATCGCAACCCATCGACTCCATCTGCCGGGCCTGGGTGACGAAGGCGTCGATGGTGTGGACCGGGCTGGTGGTGTAGGCGATGGTGCCTTGGGCATGCTTGCCCGAAGCCTTGACCGCCTCGATCGCCACCCGCAGGTTGCGCACGTCGTTCATGGCATCGAAGATGCGGAATACATCGATGCCGTTGACGGCAGCCTTGGCCACGAAGGCCTTGACCACATCGTCGCTGTAGTGACGGTAGCCGAGCAGGTTCTGGCCACGCAGGAGCATCTGCAGGCGGGTGTTGGGCAAGGCTGCGCGCAGCTTGCGCAGGCGCTCCCAGGGGTCTTCCTTGAGGAAACGAACACAGGCGTCGAAGGTTGCGCCACCCCAGACTTCCAGCGACCAGTAGCCGACCTTGTCGAGCTTGTCGCAGATCGGCAGCATGTCTTCGGTACGCATGCGGGTCGCCAGCAGGGACTGATGGGCGTCACGCAGGATCGTGTCGGTTACGTGGATTTTCTTGGACATTCTTATCTCCTCAAGAGCGACAAGCTTTGCGCTGTACGGTGCAAGGTAAAGTCGGATCCGCTTTCACTTGCAGCTTGCGCCCAGCTTGCAGCTGCATTCATAGGCCTGCGTGGGCAGCGATGGCGGCGGCGATGGCCAGGGCCAGTTCTTCGGGTTTGCGCTTGATCGAGTAGTTCGTCAGTTCCGGATGGGTTTCCACGAAGCTGGTATTGAATTGGCCGCTGCGGAATTCCGGATTGCGCAGGATTTCCTGGTAGTACGCGGCGGTGGTCTTGACCCCCTGTACACGCATGTCGTCCAGGGCGCGCAAACCGCGGTCCATGGCTTCTTCCCAGGTCAATGCCCAGACCACCAGCTTCAGGCACATCGAGTCATAGAACGGAGGAATGGTATAGCCGGTATAGATGGCCGTATCGGTACGTACGCCTGGGCCTCCGGGCGCATAGTAGCGAGTGATCTTGCCGAAGCTGGGCAGGAAGTTGTTCTTCGGATCCTCGGCATTGATACGGAACTGCAACGCATAGCCGCGATGCTGGATGTCTTCCTGCTTGACCGACAGCGCCAGGCCCGAAGCGACGCGGATCTGCTCACGGACGATATCGATACCGGTGATTTCCTCGGTGATGGTGTGCTCGACCTGGACCCGCGTGTTCATTTCCATGAAATACACTTCGCCATCGGCGAGCAGGAACTCCACGGTACCGGCATTCTCGTAGTTCACCGCCTTGGCCGCGCGCACGGCCAGGTCGCCGATGTAGGCCCGCTGCTCGGGGGTGAGCTGCGGGCTGGGAGCGATCTCGATGAGTTTCTGGTTACGTCGCTGGATCGAACAGTCACGCTCGAACAGATGGACGACATTGCCGAAGCTGTCACCAAGGATCTGCGCTTCGATGTGCTTGGGATTGACGATGCATTTTTCCAGGAACACTTCAGCCGAGCCGAATGCCTTGGTGGCCTCGGAGATGACGCGGGGAAAGGCCTGTTCCAGTTCTTCGCGGCTGTTGCAGCGGCGAATGCCACGCCCGCCGCCGCCAGAGGTCGCCTTGAGCATCACCGGATAGCCGATACGCTCGCCTTCGCTCAAGGCTTCGTGAATGTCGGCCACGTTGCCTTCGGTTCCGGGGGTTACCGGAACGCCAGCCTGGATCATGGCGCGACGTGCTTCGGTCTTGTCCCCCATGCGACGGATGACTTCGGCAGCCGGGCCGATGAACTTGATGCCGCGCTCGGCGCAGATTTCCGCCAGCTCGGCGTTTTCCGAAAGGAAGCCGTAGCCTGGATGGAGGGCATCGCAACCGGTCTCGACCGCCAGGTTGACCAGCTTGCGCGGGTTCAGGTAACCGGCCAACGGCTCGGCACCGATGCTGTAGGCCTCGTCGGCACGCTTGACGTGCAAGGCATGACGGTCGGCGTCGGAATAGATCGCGACCGAGCGAATGCCCATCTCGGCGCAGGCGCGCACGATTCGAACTGCAATTTCACCCCGGTTGGCGATCAGGATTTTTTTTATCACTGGATTCTTCCCAAAGCCGATGGAACATAGCGATCCGGTCTGGCCGGTCGTCACGTGACCAGAAGCTTCTGCCCGGTCGCCATCTACCCTAGCCCCCTACAGTGATAAACAAAAATCAATATTTGTTAGATACTGCATAAGCAAAAGCTTATATTCGCACAACAGCGTATGGCCGGGAGAAGGTGAAAATGCGTAAGTCATTGATGCGCATGACATTGCGACAGCTGCAAATCTTCAATGAGGTGTGCGACCTGAAGTCCTACAGCAGGGCTGCGGAGGAAATGTCGCTTACCCAACCTGCGGTCAGCCTGCAGATCCGCCAGTTGGAGGAGCTGGTCGGCCAGCCCTTGTTCGAATACGTCGGCAAGAAGCTCTATCTCACCGAGGCAGCCGAAGCCCTGCAGCGCGCCAGTCGCGACGTGTTCGGTCGCCTGGAAAATCTCGACATGCAGCTCTCGGACATGCAGGGGTCATTGCAGGGTCAGCTGAAACTGGCCGTCGAATCCAGCGCCAAGTACTTCGTGCCACACCTGTTCGCCGCTTTCAGACAACGTCATCCAGAGGTGAACCTGACACTCACGGTGGTCAACCGGGCCCAGGCGATCCGGCGCCTTTCGGACAACCGCGACGACCTGATCGTCATGTCCATGGTGCCGCAGGACATGGACCTGGATTTCCTGCCCTTCCTGAACAACCCCATCGTCGCGGTGGCAGCGCCCGATCACCCGCTGTGCCAGCATGAACGCCTGCGCCTGCAGGACCTGGAGCCTCATGCCCTGCTGGTCCGCGAACAGGGTTCCGGCACGCGCAAGGCTTGCGAGGAATACTTCAAGGAACGTCGCGTGCATTTTTCCCAGACACTGGAAGTGGCCTCCACCGATGCCCAGCGTGAATGCGTGATCGCCGGGCTGGGCATTGCCTTGCTGACGCGCCATGCCCTCAACCTGGAACTGGCCACCGGCGTGTTGCGCGAGCTGCCAGTCGAAGAGCTGCCACTGTACCGAAGCTGGTGCCTGGTACAGTCCAAGGCCAAGCGGCAATCGCCGGTGGCCTTGGCCTTCCAGGCGTTCATACGCAACGAACGGGCACGAATCAGCGAGATCGCGCAGCGTTTTTCGGGGAAGATGCTGCCGATACCTGCCATACCGTAATGTCCCGCAGCTCCGGGTAGTCGGCGATCTCGCGCAGCAGTTGGCGCTGTTCGCAATAGCTTTCTATCGCACGGCGATACTCCATGCGCCGCTGATCCTTTTCCTGCTGCTTGCGCGCCTTGGCGGTGGGCTGGAACGAGCCATCGAAATCACGAGCCATTGCCTGTCTCCCTGATCGAGTGCGGGACCTTCAGACTGGGCTGGGCTCTTTACGGTTTGGTGGAAGAACCGTGACGGCTCGATGAATTCAGCCGGTCAGTCCTCCATGGCCTTGATCGACTTGGGTGACAGGCGCAGGCTGCGCAGGCTGCGCTTGACGCTCTTGAGATGATTGACCAGGCCTGGCCCACGGGCCATGGCAACGCCCATCGCCAGCACGTCGATCACCACCAGGTGGGCGATGCGCGACGTCAGTGGCGTATAGATTTCGGTGTCTTCATGCACATCGATGGCCAGGTTGACCGTCGACAGTTCCGCCAGCGGCGTCTGGCTAGGACACAAGGTGATCAGACTGGCACCGCTTTCGCGCACCAGGTTGGCGGTGATCAGCAGATCCTTCGAACGTCCGGACTGGGAAATGCACACCGCCACGTCCCCGGGCTTGAGCGTGACCGCCGACATGGCCTGCATGTGCGGATCGGAATAGGCCGCGGCACTGAGCAGCAGGCGGAAGAACTTGTGCTGGGCATCGGCGGCCACCGCCCCGGACGCACCGAAGCCATAGAACTCCACGCGCTGGGCCTGGGCCATGGCGGTGACGGCCCGCTGCAGGGCATCGGCGTCCAGGTGTTCGCGTACCTCCATCAGAGTATGCAAGGTGGTATCGAAGATCTTCAGGCTGTAGTCGGCGACCGAGTCGTCCTCGTGGATGGCGAACTGGCCGAAGCTGGCGCCCGCGGCCAGGCTTTGGGCGAGCTTGAGCTTGAGATCCTGGAACCCCGAGCAGCCGATCGCCCGGCAGAAACGCACGATGGTAGGTTCGCTGATCCCGACACTGTGCGCCAGGTCGGCCATGGAGCTGTGCATGACGGCGGCAGGATCCAGCAGCACGTGATCGGCTACCTTGAGCTCCGACTTGCGTAGCAGGTGACGGGATTGAGCGATGTGTTGCAACAGATTCACGGGAAGGACTCGGTTATGATCGGCTGGCCGGGTTGTAGCATTCTTGTAGTTATACTACATGACCGGCGAACCGCCCAGTCAAACCAGTGGGAGAACGCAGCCTTTGACCATTCCATGCGATATCGTGGTGTTCGGCGGCACAGGTGACCTGGCGCTGCACAAGTTGCTCCCGGCGCTCTACCACCTGTATCGCGACGGGCGCCTGCACAACGCCGTGCGCATCATTGCCCTGGCCAGACGCAACATGAGCCGTAACGATTTCGTAGCGCTCGCGGAGCGGCGCTGCCGCGCGCAGATTGCCCGCCAGGATTTCCAGGATGACGTATGGGCGCGCTTTAGCGCGCGTTTGGACTACCTGGCCATGGACGCTTCGCAGGGCGCCGATTTCGCCCGGCTGGCGCGCTTTCTCGGCGAGCCGGGTGGCCTGACGCGCATCTACTACCTGGCAACCTCTCCTCATCTGTTCGTCGCCATCGCCAGCCACTTGCGCATTGCCGGCCTGGCCGACGAGGAAGCGCGCATCGTCCTGGAGAAACCGATCGGTCACTCCCTGAGCTCGGCCACCGGCATCAACGAAGCGATTGGCGCGGTGTTCCAGGAAAGCCAGGTGTTCCGCATCGACCACTACCTGGGCAAGGAGGCGGTGCAGAACCTGATGGCCCTGCGTTTCGCCAATGCCCTGCTGGAGCCGGCCTGGCGCAACAGCCAGGTCGACCATGTGCAGATCAGCGTCTGCGAGACATTGGGCGTGGAAAACCGCGGAGCCTACTATGATCGCGCTGGCGCCATCCGCGACATGCTGCAGAATCACCTGCTCCAGCTGCTGTGCCTGGTTGCCATGGAGCCGCCGGCGCAGTTCGAAGCCGAAGCGGTACGTGACGAGAAGGTCAAGATCCTGCGGGCACTACGGCCGATCACCGGCCAGGACGTGCAGGACAAGACCGTCCGCGGCCAGTACGCTGCCGGCAGGATCGGCGGCCAGGAGGTGCCGGCCTACTATTTCGAAAAAGACGTGGACAACGATAGCGACACCGAGACCTTCGTTGCCGTGCACGCCCACATCGACAACTGGCGCTGGGCTGGCGTGCCCTTCTTCCTGCGCACCGGCAAGCGCATGGCGCGGCGCTCGTCGCAGATCGTCATCCAGTTCAAGCCGGTACCGCATGAGTTGTTCGACGGCGCTCAGGTCAACCAGCTGCTGATACAGCTGCAACCGGACGAGCGCATCAGCCTGCGCATGATGGGCAAGCGTCCTGGCAAGGGCATGGGCCTGGAGCCTGTGGACCTGGACCTGAACCTGGCCCAGGTGTTCGGCCAGGCGCGGCGCTGGGAGGCTTACGAACGCTTGCTGCTGGATATCCTGGAGGGCGACTCGACGCTGTTCATGCGGCGTGACGAAGTGGAAGCGGCATGGGCCTGGATCGACCCGATCATCGAAGGTTGGCAAGAGCATTTCCAGGCCCCCCGCCATTATGCTGCCGGCAACAACGGGCCCGAACAGGCCAACAGCCTGCTGACCAGGCATGGCAGGCATTGGCACGGCTGAACCACTTCATCCTGCCAGCGCGGTTTCGCAGGCAAGACACTTGCTCGCGTGCAGCGCATACCGCGCTGCCCGTTCTGACAGGAGTGACCCTCATGATCATCGAAACCAAAGACTGGTATGCACAAAACGACCTCATGCCCAGCCCACAAGGGCCTTGCCTGCGCATAACCGGGACGGTAGTCGTGGCGAATCCCGGCATCGAACCTGTGCTGAGCATGCGCGCCATACAGGACAAGTCCTTTGCCCTGGCTCTGGAATTGACCTCCAGAGAACTCGACGGCATTCACTTGCAGGTGGTTACCGAAAAATCGGTTCGCTTCGAATTGCCAGGCGATCATCGCCATGTGCCGTGGGTGACCATATTCCATGAAGGCCGTCTGCTCACGACCATCAAGGAAATCGAAGAGACCCACTGACCCATGCATGGCAACTAGCCGCAAGCTGCTAGACGATAGATGTGGCACCTACTCGGGACAGTTTGTAGCTTGTAGTTAGTTGCCGCCCCCACCGATGAATGGCAGCACTCGGGGGTGAACATTCGTACAGTAGGCGTTTGCCCCTGGACCGGCCGCCCCCTAGAATGGCCGGATGCATACAGACGACCTCTCCCTCCTGCTCAATTCCCTCAACGATGCCCAACGCCAGGCCGTCGCGGCCACGCTCGGGCGCCAGCTGGTGCTTGCAGGCGCCGGCTCCGGCAAGACCCGGGTGCTGGTGCACCGCATCGCCTGGCTGATCCAGGTGGAGCGGGCCTCGCCGCATTCGATTCTGTCGGTGACCTTCACCAACAAGGCCGCGGCCGAGATGCGCCACCGGATCGAGCAGCTGCTGGGCATCAATCCGGCGGGCATGTGGGTGGGCACCTTCCATGGCCTGGCTCATCGTCTGCTACGCGCCCACTGGCAGGAAGCGGGGCTGGTGCAGAACTTCCAGATCCTCGATGGCGACGACCAGCAGCGACTGGTCAAGCGGGTAATCCGCGAGCTGGGCCTGGACGAGCAACGCTGGCCCGCACGCCAGGCCCAGTGGTTCATCAATGGGCAGAAGGACGAAGGGCTGCGCCCGAATCATATCCAGCCCGGCGGGGATCTTTTCCTCGGCACCATGCGCACCATTTATGAAGCCTACGAGGCGGCCTGCGCGCGCGCCGGCGTCATCGACTTTTCCGAGTTGCTGCTGCGGGCGCTTGACCTGTGGCGCGACCGGCCTGGCTTGCTCGAGCACTATCAGAAGCGCTTCCGGCACCTGCTGGTGGATGAGTTCCAGGATACCAACGCCGTACAGTACGCCTGGCTGCGCCTGCTGGCAGCTGGTGGCGAGAGCCTGATGGCCGTGGGTGACGATGACCAGTCGATCTATGGCTGGCGTGGCGCCAAGATCGAGAACATTCACCAGTACACCGCCGACTTCCCCGACGCGCAACTGATCCGTCTCGAACAGAACTACCGTTCCACCGCAGGCATCCTCAAGGCCGCCAACGCACTGATCGCCAACAACAGCGGCCGGCTCGGCAAGGAGTTGTGGACCGATGTCGGCGACGGCGAGCCGTTGAGCCTGTACGCCGCCTACAACGAGCACGACGAAGCCCGCTACGTGGTCGAAACCATCGAGGGGATTCTCAAGCAAGGCACGGCACGCAACGAGATCGCCATTCTCTACCGCTCCAACGCCCAGTCGCGGGTCCTGGAAGAAGCCTTGCTGCGCGAGCGCATTCCGTATCGCATCTATGGTGGCCAGCGCTTCTTCGAGCGAGCGGAAATCAAGAATGCCATGGCCTACCTGCGCCTGATCGAAGGGCGCGGCAACGACGCGGCACTGGAACGGGTCATCAACGTGCCACCACGTGGCATTGGCGAAAAGACTGTCGAGGCGATTCGCGAGCATGCCCGTCACAGCCAGCTTTCGATGTGGGAAGCGATGCGTCGGTTGCTGGCCAACAAGGCCCTCAAGGGACGGGCAGCGGGCGCGCTTGGCGCCTTCATCGAGCTGATCGAGGAGCTGGCGGTCAAGGTGGCCGAGCTGCCGCTGCACCTGATGACCCAGACCGTGATCGAGCAGTCCGGCCTGATTCCCTACCATCAGCAGGAAAAAGGCGAGAAAGGCCAGGCCAGGATCGAGAACCTCGAGGAGCTGGTCAGCGCCGCGCGCAACTTCGAGGCCAGCGAGGACGATGCAGAGCTGTCACTGCTCTCGGCATTCCTCGGGCACGCCTCCCTGGAAGCCGGTGATACCCAGGCCGAGGAACATGAGGACAGTATCCAGCTGATGACCTTGCACAGCGCCAAGGGCCTGGAATTCCATCATGTATTCCTGGTAGGTCTGGAAGAAGGGCTGTTCCCGCACAAGATGAGCCTGGAGGAGCCCGGCCGGCTCGAGGAAGAGCGTCGCCTGGCCTATGTAGGGATCACCCGGGCGATGCGCCAGCTGGTGATGACCTATGCCGAGACCCGTCGCTTGTACGGCAGCGAAACCTACAACAAGGTGTCTCGCTTCGTGCGCGAGATTCCTCCTGGGCTGGTCCAGGAAGTCCGTCTGTCGAACTCGGTCAGCCGGCCCTTCGGCACTGCCCAGGCCCAGGCCGGCAGCCTGTTCGCCAATGCCAGCATTCCACAGACCGCCTTCACCCTCGGCCAGCGTGTCCGGCATTCGGTTTTCGGGGAGGGAACGATCCTCAATTTCGAAGGCTCCGGTGCCCAGGCACGAGTCCAGGTCAGCTTTGCCGAGGGGAGCAAGTGGTTGATGCTCGGTTACGCCAAGCTTGAAGCTCTCTGAACTTTCCTACGCCATTTGTGGCCTTTTCCCATAGATGGCGCAAAAACGGCTTACAGCTTGGTGAATACGCTTCTGACATTGCCAGGCAAAAGCTCGAAACATTATGGTGCTGGTCATGAGCCCAACAACCTGGGCACCATGACGCGCGTGCAATCAACCAAATGGGAAATCCCTTTTATGCAACGTTTTCTTAGCATCATCCTGGCGTTGTGCGTCGGCCTGACGCTGAGCCTGGACGCCAACGCCAAGCGCTTCGGTGGCGGCAAGAGCTCCGGCGCCGCGCCGATTCACCACACCCGCCAGGCTGCGCCGACCGCACCGGCCGCCGCGCCGACCGCTCCAGGCCGGGCTCCGGCCGCGGCCAGCGGTGCTTCTCGCTGGCTGGGCCCACTGGCCGGTATCGCCGCCGGTGGCCTGCTGGCTTCGATGTTCATGGGTGACGGCTTCGAAGGCATGCAGATCCTCGACTTCCTGCTGATCGGCCTGGTCGCCTTCCTGGTCTTCCGTTTCATCGCCGCGCGTCGACGCCAGCAGCAGCCGCAGGTGGCCGCCGCCGGCCATGCGCCGTACCAGCGTGAAGCCCACGGCCAGGCGGCACAGCAGCCGTCGATGTTCGGTAGCGCTTCGGCCTCGGCAGCCGCCCGTCCGATCAACGCGCCAGCGTGGTTCAACGAGCAGAGCTTCCTGTCCGCTGCCCGCACCCACTTCCAGTCGCTGCAGCAGCACTGGGATGCCAACGAGATGGACAAGATCGCCGAGTTCGTGACGCCGCAGATGCTCGAATTCCTCAAGCGCGAACGTGCGGACCTGGGCGACGGCTTCCAGTCGACCTACATCGACAACCTGGACGTGCAGCTCGACGGCGTCGAGGAGCGCAGCGACAGGACCGTCGCTACCCTGACCTTCCGCGGCGTCTCCAAGACCTCGCGCTTCGACCAGGGTGAAGCCTTCAGCGAAAGCTGGCATATGGAGCGCTCCCTGGGCGACAACCAGCCCTGGCTGCTGGCCGGCATTCGCCAGAACGGCTGATTCGCTTCCTTGTACAAGAACCCCGGGCCTTCCCGGGGTTTTTGCTTTTGCCAGAGCGCACTACTAGGGTATAACGCGCAGCGTCGTAATCAAGTTCAGAGGATATGAACCGTGGAAGAAGTGATCGAACAACTCCGTGAAGCCAACGAACCGGTTCCCGTGCCTCTGGAGTTGCCGGATGAAGAACTGCTGGTCGAAATCGAGGAACAGCTGTTCATCAACATTCCATTCGTGTTCAGGGAATTTCTGCTGACCGTCAGCGACGTGGTCTATGGCAGTCTCGAGCCGGTCACCGTCACCGATCCGCAATCCCACACCTATCTGCCGGATGTCGCCGCGAACGCCTGGGACGCCGGTGTCCCGCGCGAGCTCATCCCGCTCTGCCAGGATGGCGACGACTACTACTGTGTCGAGGAAGACGGCACCGTGGTGCTCTGGTCTGGGGAGGAAGAAATCGTTACCGAGGATAGCTGGGAATCCGTGTGGACCTGGGCGCGGGACGTCTGGTTGGAAAGCTGAGCGCGCCCCGTCCCAGCAATCGACCACCGAGCTCTTTCCACCCCTTCGGCCAGACGCCCGGCAGTACCTTGTTCCGGTCGTTCCGGAGCAAGGCTGACCGCTCAGTGGGAATGATCGCCGTGGTTGTCCAGGGTTTCCAGCAACGCGACCTGCATGCGGGTATGTACTCGTATGAACCAGCGCCAGAGCAGTGCCACGACGATTGCCGCCACCACGGCGATGATCAGCAGCAGCTCACTGGTCGGCAAAATGCTCGCCGATAGCGCAGACAGCAGCAGGAAGATCACCAGCAGCGACAGCAGCGGGATGACTTCAGCGATCACTCTTCGTACACGATGCGTATGACGCCCGGCCATTTCGGGCTTGACGCCCATCTCCGCCAGCAGCATCGACAGCGCCTTGAGCTTGCGATAGGCGGCGATGAGGAAAGGCAGCGAGACCAGTAACGCCGCTCCCCAGATCAAGGCTTTCTGCTGACCGATGTCGCTTACCCATTCGCTCAGGTAGTTGCCCAGTCGGCTGGCGAAGTAGCTTCCACTGAAGAAGATGGCGATGACCAGCGCCAGGTTGACCCCGACCTGCAGGAGGATCCTGCGGATCATGGCGGCCAGCATCGCGCCCTCACCTTGCGGCTGGATGCTTCTCAACCATTCCCCATAGAGCGAGAACACCCTGGCCAGGCGTCCTGGGACCACCTTGCCAAGCTTGAGCGACAGTGGGTCCGCTGCGCGGATCAGGTAAGGGGTCAACAGCGTGGTGATGGCCGATACGGCCACCGCTACCGGATAGAGAAAATCGCTGGTGACCTGCAAGGTCATGCCCAGCGCAGCGATGATGAAGGAAAATTCGCCAATCTGCGAAAGGCCCATGCCCACACGCAGGGACGTACGACCGTCATTGCCGGCGATGAACGCCCCCATGCCGCACGACAGCATCTTGCCCAGTACCACCGCCAAGGTGATCACGGCGATCGGCCAGGCATAGTCGACCAGCACCCGCGGGTCGATCATCAGGCCGATGGCCACGAAGAAGATTGCGCTGAACAGGTCGCGCACCGGTTCGATAAGGCTTTCGATCTTCAGCAACTGACGGGATTCGGCCATGATTGCACCGATCAGGAAGGCACCGAGAACCATGCTGTACTCGAGCTTGACCACCAGCAGGCAGAAGCCAAAGCACAGGCCCAGCACCGTGATCAACAGCATTTCGTTGCTTTCGAACTTCGCCACATAGGCGAGCAGTCGAGGTACCAGCAGGATTCCGACGACCAGGGCGACGATCATGAACAGCGACAACTTGCCGACCGTGGAGAACACTTCGCCAGAGCTGACCGTGCCGCTGACGGCGATGCCGGACAGCAAGGCGATGATGCCGATACCCAGGATGTCCTCGACGATGAGCACGCCGAAGATGAGCTGGGCGAACCGTTCGTTCTTCATCTTCAAGTCGTTGAGCGCCTTGACGATGATGGTCGTCGAGGAAATCGCCAGGATCGCACCGAGGAACAGCGAGTCCATCGTGCTCCAGCCGAACCAGCGGCCGATCTCGAAACCTATCCAGATCATCAGGACGATTTCCAGGAAGGCCGCGATGAAAGCGGTGGCGCCCACCTTGAACAGCTTGCGCAGGCTGAACTCCAGCCCCAGACAGAACATCAGGAAGATCACCCCCAGTTCGGCAAGGGTCTTGATTGTCTGTTCATCATGGATGAGGCCGAACGGCGGGGTATGCGGACCAATGATGAAGCCAGCCACGATGTAGCCAAGCACCACCGGCTGCTTGAAACGGTGGAACAGCACGGTGACCACCCCCGCCACCAGCATGATCACTGCCAGGTCCTGGATGAAGCTGATGGCATGCATGGCGCTGGGTACTCCTTGTTTTCGATGCACGGGACAACCGCCTTTCCAGCGGTCGGACGCTGGGCAAGCAGCAAGTACAGTCTGTTTTGAATATAGGAAAGCCCACCTTGCATGGGCGTACTCAGGGTAACATCGCCACCCTCTGCGAATAGCTGGTGCAATATGTAGAAACAGATCGACGTTTCAGGCACGTCGGTGACCTACCCGAGCCGTCGATATCGCACTCGTCGCCGTCGCTGATGGCGATGCAGAAAAATTCATGGGGGAAAGACAGCAATGTTCTCGAATACCCGCCCCGTTTCAGCGCAACCGAACCGCGAGCACAAGATGGAACCAGGAAACGCCCAACTGTCGATGACCGTCCTGATGACCCCGGACATGGCCAATTTTTCCGGCAATGTCCATGGCGGCACCTTGCTCAAGTATCTCGACGAAGTGGCTTATGCCTGTGCCAGCCGTTACGCTGGCACCTACGTGGTCACCTTGTCCGTCGACCAGGTGGTTTTTCGAGAGCCTGTGCACGTGGGCGAACTGGTGACCTTCCTGGCATCGGTCAACTATACCGGCAATACCTCCATGGAAGTGGGCATCAAGGTCGTGACGGAGAACATCCGCCAACGCTCGGTACGCCATTCCAACAGCTGCTTCTTCACCATGGTGGCGGTCGATGACAACAGGCGGCCTGTACCGGTACCGCCCCGCCAGCCGCAGACCAGCGAAGAAAAGCGCCGTTTCCTGCAAGGCCAGCAGCGCCGGCAGATTCGCCAGGAGCTGGAGAAACGCTATCAGGACTTGAAGAGCGACGGCTTCTAGGCTTCGTACGAAAGCTGGCTGCGCGACGACCCTGCCGCATTGAAAACAGGCTCGGAATGCTCATTTGCAGACCGCAAACCGCGCTTGCTCGCCTGTTTTCGCCTTGCCTAATCGTCCAGCCGCCGGGCTTCGTAGCGCACCCGTGGATGAGCGATGCGATCCTGCGCGCGTACCAGTTGCAGCTCGCAACTGGCACAGGCTTGTGTTTCCAGCAGGACTTCATGCACGGCAGCGGCAGTGAACTCGAGGGCTTGCGGCCAGTCATCGCCGAGCAGGACACGCGCGAGGAAAAGCCCGGCTGTCAGCTCACCGACACCAGCAGGCTGGCGAGGAAACGCCAGCAAGGGCCTTTGCAGGTGCCAGCTTGCCGCCTGGCTGACCAGCAGCATCTCGATCGCGTCGGCCGCCTGTTCTGCATAGCAAAGACGCTTGATCAGCACGGCCTTCGGACCACGCGCCAGCAAGCTGCGCGCCATGCTCAGGCAATCGGCCAGGGTGCCGGCAGGCCGACCGGAGAAATCTTCCAGTTCGAACGGATCCAGGCAAAGGATATCCGCGTGCGTCACGGCTTGCTCATGCAAGAAGTCCTTCAGTTCGCTGGTGACCGCGCCGCCTGCCAGCACACGTCCGATGCCCGGATCGCAAAGGTACAAAGCCTTGGGATTGACCGACTTGAGCCGTTGCACGCCAGCCAGGACGACCCTGCCTTGCTCGGCGCTGGCCAACCGGCCGGACAGCAGCGCATCGCAATCGCCCAGTTCGCCCAGCGCCTCGAGTGTTTGCAGCAGGGCTGACACCTCGACTGATGACAATACCTCACCTGCCCATTGGTCATGCCCGGCGCAGTGGGGCAATTGAGCCGTATCGAGCGGCCAGACATTCACGCCGAGGCGTTGCATGGGCAACACCGCAGCACTGTTGCCAGCATGTCCGGATACGGCGCTGGGTTGGATGCAAAGCAATCGAGGCGTACGTTTCATGCGGATTCCAGGGTATTGGGGACTAGCGCGCCAGCGCAGTATGAACCTGATCGTCACCTGTACGACAGGGCGGCAAGCCAGTTAAGCTGAGCCGACCTGTATGGAGCATATGCAAATGTTGACCCTGGAGAACCTGTTCGGTCTGATGGTATTGGCCACGGCAGGTGCCTGGCTCTGGCATAACCATGGACTGCGCGAAAAAGCCGTGGAGCGCGTCAAGCGACACTGTGCCAAGCTCGATCTCGAATTGCTCGACGATACCATCGCTTTCAAGCGCATTGGCTTCGTTCACGACGCCAACGGCAGACGCCGCCTGGCACGCATCTATGACTTCGAATTCACTGTCACCGGTGAGCAACGCCATCCAGGCACCGCGACCCAGTTCGGCTCCCATGTCGTGCAGATCGAACTGGCGCCCTATCCTTTCGAAACGCCCGAACGGCACTCTGTGGATAACGTTATCGAAATGAAGCAGTGGCGCCAGGAGCATGATCGCTGGCGTAGCTGAATCAGTTATCCACAAGGCATTTTCTCAGAGCCTCATCAAGTTCGGCCTGAAGCTGTGGATATTCGAAGATCAGTTCGATACGCGAATCCTTTCGCCATTCGCTGTTCCTCCAGCCAGCGGCTTGGTGCGCGACTGCGTTGAAGCTGCACCACCCTTCCGTACTGTGGATAACCATCTTGGCGCGTAGCCAGCCGAAGGAGCCGAGAAAATCCTCCAGACGGCTTGTGGAAAACCTTCGAGCAGGGTGCCAGCGCCAACCGATACTCCAGCCCTGCTCATCCGCTCGGCTCACTCGGATGGGTTCCAGAGGGCTTTGCCATAGCGTGGGCAAAGGCGCGGCCGCTAATTCAGGTGCCTGTTTATCCACATATAACGAATTACTTATACCTGAAGAAGTGGTCGGCAGTTGGCCCAGTTCCACCCTGCCCTGATCGGTCCATAAACGTGGTAGTTCGGGCAGGTCGTGGGTTATCAACAGCCTGTGAGCTTCATCCACAAGCGAGGCTTTGTTGATCACCAGCAATCCGGCCGCTGCGAGCGCCTGTCGTTGTGCCTGTGGAAAAGTCCGACTCGCCGCCAGGCCAGTGGCGTCCAGGACCATCGTCAGCGGCTGGATGTCGAGCACCCCGCGCCATGCGTGGCCGTGCAACTGAGCAAGCAACTGCAGAGGATGGCCGAGGCCAGACGGCTCAATGAACAGCCGGTGAGGCCTGGCGCTACGTAACAGGCGCCCTAGCGCCACCTGGAACGGCGCCCCATTCACGCAGCATAGACAACCGCCGGCAACCTCGGTGATGGTGATCGCCTGGTCCTGGTTGGTCAGCAAGGCTGCATCGAGGCCGATCTGGCCGAACTCGTTGACCAGGACAGCCCAGCGCTCATTGGCGGGACGTTGGCCGAGCAGGTGCAGGATGAGACTGGTCTTTCCCGCACCCAGGGGGCCTGCGATGACATGGGTTGGAATATGCTGGAGCATGGCCGAAACAGATTTTCCGCAAGGTAGTCGCTTCCAACTATGACGGGTCAGCCCAGCCAGTCAAGGCTCAGCAACAGCCGACGTGCTCCAGGACGAGAAGGTGGCGAACGATGCACCAGCCCGTGGCCTTCATTGCCTATCCATCTCTCGCCCTTGAGCAACGCCACGTCACCTACCTGCAAGCAGTTGACCTGTTCCATCTCGAGCTCCGCGCTCACGGCGCCGCCGTTCTGCTCGGGCTGGGGGGCGGCCAGCCATTGGCTGCCATCACCGCTGTAGGTCGTGAGCAGCCGCAACGGCACGTGGTCGACATGAAAGCGTGGACACATCGAGCTTTCCAGTACGCGAATCCGCACGCCGACCCGGCGGGCATCGAGCAGGCAGGTGAAGGCCGCCACTAGCCAAGTCACGTCGGCAATGAAAGCTTCATAGCCATGGACGTCTGCGGCAGTGCCGAACAGGCCGTCGAGCACCGGCGCCCGCTCGTCGCTCACCTCAATGATGCGGTCGTCCGATAGACAATGCTCCAGCCCTAGGACCAGGTTGGAGAAGTCCTCGATCTGCGCAGGCAGCCGTCGGTGCCACACCGCAAGGTTGACGTCGTCTTCCAGGGCCTGGGCGAGCACCTGCGGCGAGTCGTCCAGGACCTGCCGTCGGCAGCTGCCGTGGAGCGGCCTCATGCCGCCGCCTCCTCGTGCCAGGCACCAAAAGGATCCGGCAGCCGCAGCCAGCCCATCGGGCCCATTTGCATTTCCTCATCGGTAAGCAGGCACTCGTCGAGTTCGGCATGCAGACGCTCGAAGTCGATGCGCTGGCCAATGAACACCAGCTCCTGTCGGCAATCCCCCTGCTCGGCCGTCCAATGCTCGAGGATGGCTGCGGTGCTCTCGGCATCTTCGGGCCACTGGTGCCTCGGCACGAAACGCCACCAGCGACCAGCCAGGCCATGACGAATCATTCCGCCTGCCTGGGACCAGCTGCCGGCCTCCTGGTATTTGCTGGCCAACCAGAAGAACCCCTTGGAACGCAGTAGCCGGCCATTGCTCCAGGGCCGGTTGACCAAGTCGAAGAAGCGCTGCGGATGCAAGGGCCGCCGAGCCTGCCAGACGGTCGCGGCGATGGCGTAGGTTTCGGTTTCGGCGACGTGTTCACCGCGCAGCTCTTGCAGCCAGCCGGGTGCCTGGGCAGCAAGCTCGAAGTCGAACAGGCCTGTATCGATGATATCCGCCAGCGCGACCTGGCCCATGAGCATGGGCACGATACGGGCCCGGGCATTGAGGCTTCGCAGTATTGCGCTCAGCTCTTCACGTTCATGCTGGCTGATCAGGTCGATCTTGCTGACCAGGATGACATCGGCGAACTCCACTTGCTCGATCAACAGGTCGCTGATCGAACGTTCGTCCTCTTCGCCCATGGTTTCGCCGCGCGTCGCCAGGCTATCGGCAGCCTCGTAGTCGCGCAGGAAATTCAACCCGTCGACCACCGTGACCATGGTATCCAGGCGAGCCAGGTCGGACAGGCTACGTCCGAGTTCGTCACGGAAGGTGAATGTTTCTGCCACCGGCAGAGGTTCGGAAATGCCGGTGGATTCGATCAGCAGGTAATCGAACCGTTTTTCGCTGGCCAGTCGTGCGACTTCTTCGAGCAGGTCTTCCCTCAAGGTGCAGCAAATGCAGCCGTTGCTCATTTCGACCAGCTTTTCCTCGGCACGATTGAGACTGACGTTGCGCTGGACCTCGCTGGCATCGATGTTGATTTCACTCATGTCATTGACGATGACCGCCACACGCAGGTTTTCGCGATTGCGCAGGACATGGTTCAGCAATGTGCTCTTGCCGGCTCCAAGGAAGCCGGACAAGACGGTGACGGGAAGGCGGTTGTCCATGACGGATCCTCATTCGGCGACGCATTCGACGTGATGCGATTGCAATACGTTATATTATAACAATACAATCTCGCCAAGCTGCCTTTTGATATTCGTGCGCTTTCCAGCATGAAAGGAGCAAGCCAATCAGCCATCACCTTGCACATACGGACCTTCCATGCCCAGCATGACTCTTCCCGATATCGCGATACAGACCAGCCTGCAAACCCTGTCGCTGGACTGGGTAGGCATGTGTGGTATTGCCCTGCCTGTCCAGTCAGGCGGGCAGCGGACAACGGCCCTCGTCGATGTGGGGGTCAGCCTGGATGCTGGCGAAGCCAGGGGCATCCACATGTCGCGTCTGTATCTGGCGCTAGGAACCCTTGAGCACATGGAGCTGAACCCGGCAGCGCTGCGCCTGCTGCTCGAGCGATTTCTGGAAAGTCATGCGGGCTTGTCGTCCTGTGCCTATATACGGCTCAAGTTCGATCAGCTGATCAAGCGTGAGGCACTGGTAAGTGCGCTCAGTGGTTGGAAACTGTACCCCGTCACGCTGGAAGCTCGCCTGGAAAGAGGAATGTTCCACGTGGAACTATTCGTGGAGATTCCTTATTCATCGACTTGTCCCTGTTCGGCGGCCTTGGCCCGGCAGCTGATACAACGTCAGTTCGAGGCGGATTTCTCGGAACCTGCCGTCCAGGCAGCGCAGGTGATGAAATGGTTGGGAAGCCAGCAGGGAATCGTTGCCACGCCTCATAGCCAACGCAGCAAGGCGCGTATTGGGGTTCGTCCGAGTCGAGCAACCGAGTTTCCGCTTGTGGCGCTGATCGATTGCGCTGAGACTGCATTGGGCACAGCGGTTCAGACCGCGGTTAAACGCGCCGATGAACAGGCCTTCGCCCTGGCCAACGGTCAGAACCTGATGTTTTGCGAGGACGCCGCACGCCGCTTGCATCATGCCCTGGCGCGGCTCGACTGGTTGAGCGGCTTCGAAGTACGCGTAGAGCATGCCGAAAGCCTGCATGCTCACGATGCAGTGGCGATCAGCCGTTGGCAGTGGTGAATTACTGGCGTGGGCGTACCGTTCCGCAATCCTGACCCAGCCAGACCGCTCGGGTATTCATGCTTCCTTGTTGCTGCACACCCGAAGCGTTGAACGTGCCACTGACCGTGGTCAGGAATTCCCGATCGCTGAGGAAGGTCGCCTGACCGTTGCCCTGGGCCTTGGGACAGCTGAACTGGAACTTCCAAACGTTACCGTTACGCTCGGTTATCTTCTGGGTACAGCCTGACTGGGGGTCCTGAAGCGGGATATCGTTGGTGTTCACCTGCTCGGCAGTCAGGCACGAGCGCACGCCTTTGCCGGCAAGGGTAACTCCTTGCTTGGCCAACATGCCTTCCATCATCGCCCGTTGTTCTGGTGGCAGATTCTTCAACTGGCCGAGCATGAACTCCATGTCGGGGAGCGGCTTGCCATCCACCTGCATGTTGCTGGTAGTGAGTTCCCATAAGCCAGGCTGCAGCATTTGCGCATGCGCCAGAGGGCTGGCCAGAATGGCCAGCACAGCGATGCAAGACAGACGATTCTTCATAGTAGCGCTCCATTGACACCGGCTCTTGGCCAGCCAAGCGTTAGACGACATTATGCCGATTGGGTTGCACTGCACGTGCGGTACGTGGTCTGTTAGCCGATGGAGTCAACGGAATGCAGCATCTGTATGGATTACCACAGCCCTTATTTTTTCGGTTATCTGGTTGGCCTGATCCACTTGCTCGGCATCGTGGCGGCAATGCACGCGTTGTTCACCGTACGGACGGCACAAGGGGCCATTGCCTGGGCGATGTCCCTGTTCTTCATGCCCTACCTGACCCTGATTCCGTACCTGATCTTCGGATCACGGTCTTTCTACGCCTATATTCTTGCCAGGCGCCAGGCCAACCAGGAAATGCACGTTGCCATGGCCGGGCTCAATTGGCGAGCCTGGGTGGAAGAAGTACTGAGCGCCAAGGAAGCCGCGCCCCATCTGGCACTTCGCGCCACGGCCAGGCTTGGCCACATGCCCTGTCTGGCGAACAATGACGTGCGGCTGCTGGTAAACGGCGAGGCCACCTTCGCGGCAATCCTCGAAGCGATCGACAAAGCCAAGGACACGGTCCTGGTGCAGTTCTTCATCATCCACGATGACGACATTGGTCGCCGGCTACAGCGATTGCTGATCAGAAAGGCAAGTGAAGGGGTACGTGTCTACGTGCTCTACGACGGTGTCGGCAGTCACGCCCTACCCGCTCGCTATGGCCAGGCTCTGCGTGACGCAGGCGTTCAGATCCATGCCTTCGCCACGCGTCGTGGTTTGCTCAACCGCTTTCAGGTCAACTTCCGTAACCACCGCAAGATCGTGGTGGTCGATGGCTTGGTAGGCTTCGTCGGTGGGCACAATGTCGGTGACGAATACCTGGGTCGTCACAAGACCCTTTCGCCATGGCGCGATACCCATGTCCAGGTGAGCGGACCGGTACTGGCATGCTTGCAGGAGTCGTTCGCCGAAGATTGGTACTGGGCGACGCGAACCTTGCCGCCTTTGATACTGCCCGACAGCTATCCCGAAAACGGCATGCTTTGCCAGCTCCTCGCCACCGGCCCGGCCGACCCGCAGGAAACCTGTTCGCTGTTTTTCCTCGATGCCATCCATTCGGCCAGCCAGCGGATATGGATCACCAGCCCCTACTTCATTCCGGACGAAGCCATTACCGCAGCGTTGCGCCTGGCGGTGCTCAGAGGCGTCGATGTCAGGATCCTGATACCCTCTCGGCCCGACCACCGAGTCGTCTATGCCGCTTCGAGCCTGTTCGCGTTCGAAGCGGTGCGCGCAGGGGTCAAGGTCTATCGCTACCAGCCCGGTTTCCTGCACCAGAAAGTCGTGCTGGTGGATGATGAGGTCAGCGCCATTGGCAGCGCCAACCTGGACAACCGTTCGTTCCGCCTGAACTTCGAGGTCATGCTGCTCACCGTCGACAGGCATTTCGCCGAGCAGGTAGAGGCGATGCTGCTCGAGGATTTCGCACAGGCCAGGCAGATCAGCGCCGGCGAAAGCCGCGATACGCATCGTCTGCAACATCTCGCGATGCGTATCGCCCGGCTGATTTCGCCCATTCTGTGAAGCTCAGCGGTACAGGTCCTCGCGTGTCCAGGGCAGGTCATGATGCCCGTCGGCATAAGGTTTGACGGCCAGTATCTGGTGCAGATTGATCCAGCCTTTGCTGAACCCATAGGCACAGCCAGCCAGATACAGTCGCCAGATACGCAAGGTTTTCTCCGGCACCAAGGCAGCAGCCCTATGCAACTGGTGCTCCAGGCGCTCGCTCCAATGCGTGAGGGTCTGCGCATAATGCAGACGCAAGCTTTCCACGTCGACGACCTCCAGGCCTGCTTCGCAGATACGCGCAGAGATCATCGACAGATGCGGCAATTCGCCGTGCGGAAACACATAGCGGTCGATGAACTCGCCAGCGCCACGCCCGACCGGGCGGCCATCGACGTGCTTGGCCGTGATGCCATGGTTCATGACCAGCCCACCTTCACGCACCGCCGCGAACAACTTCTGGCAATACAACGCAAGATTGGCATGCCCCACGTGTTCGAACATGCCGACGCTGACCACCTTGTCGAAGCGACCGTCCTCGGGCAGGTCACGGTAGTCGAGAATGCGCAGGTCGACCTGGTCCTCGAGCCCCTCCTCGGCCACGCGCTGGCGTCCCAGCTTCAATTGCTCCTTGCTCAAGGTGATGCCGAACACCTTGGCGCCATACTCACGCGCGGCGAAACGCGCCAGGCCGCCCCAGCCGCAACCGACGTCCAGCAGGTAGTCACCGGCCTGGAGCCGCAGCTTGCGGCACAGATGATCGAACTTGTTCTGTTGGGCTTCGTCCAGGGTATTGTCCGGCTCCTTGAAATAGGCGCACGAGTACGCCATGTCTTCGTCGAGCCAAAGCTGGTAGAACTCGTTGGATACATCGTAGTGATAGGAAATGGCCTCGGCATCGGTGTCCTTGTCATGGGCCGTACGCTGCGGTGGCGTTTGCTGTTCGTCCTTGAGCAGCGCCTCGCTGAGCTCGTCGCAGACCCTGATGGCCTCGCCAATATCACCTTCGAGCTCGAACTTGCCCTCGACGAACGCTTCGCCGAGCTCGTCCATGCTTGGGTGGGTGAGCTGGCTGATCAGCTGCGGTTCCTTGACCAGAATGGTCACCTGCGGGCTCGGCCCGAGATCGAACTGATTGCCGTCCCACAGTTTCAGGCGCAGCGGCAGGTGAAGACTCTGCAAAGCGGGTGGTAGTTGCGCGAGCATGTATGACTCTCCCTTGGTTGATCGATACCCTCCAACAGCGTAGCCCATTCGCTCTGGCTGTCAGTTCTGCCGAGGCCGGCGACCTGGCTTCAGGCCCATGGCTCGGGGGTCTTGCCCAGGTCGAAGCGCTCGGCCCGGAACGGCGTGATATCCAGTGGCAGCGGTTCGTCATGAATGAGCCTGTCGAGCAATACGCCAGTGATGGCCGAGGTCAGGATGCCGGTGCGAAAGTGACCGCAGGCGTTGAAGTAGCCTTCGACATGGGCCACGGGCCCGAGAATGGGCAACTCGTCGGGCGAGCCCGGACGAAGCCCTGCCCAGGTCCGCTTGAGATTGGCCTTGGCCAGTTCCGGTACGCAACGCAAGGCACCCCGGACCAGGGACTCGATGGCCTCGAAGGAGGTGCCGACATCGAAACCGGCATCTTCCGTGGTGCTGCCGATCAGGATCTCGCCGTTGTCCTTCTGCGCCATGTAGCAATCACTGGTCGTGAGGCAGCCTTCGAGCAGCTTGGGCAGGCGTTCGGTCAACGCTATCTGGCCTTTTATCGGCTTGACTGGAATTGCCTGGCCGGTGGCCATTTCGCTCAGCTGCGCCGCCCAGGCCCCAGCGGCGTTGATCAGCACGCGACAATGCAAGTCGCCCAGCTGAGGGGAATGCACGCCACTGACTCGCACGCCCTGGTGCAGGACGCCCGTCACAGCGGTCCCCGGCAACAGGTCCACGCCATTTTGCCGAGCGCCTTCGAGATAAGCATCGGCGAGACGGAACGGATTGACCTGGTGATCGCACAAGAACTCCAGGGCGCCCAGCGCATGCCGACCCACGGCTGGCTCGGCCTGGATCAAGGCGGGCTGGTCGAGCCAGCGGGTCTGGGCGTGCAGGTGGGCGATCCGTGCCAGGATATGCTCGGCATAACGCCGGTCTTCTTCATCCTGGATGATGTACTTGAGCCCGGTGCGCTGGAACTTGAAGTCCATCGCATGACGTTCGATGAGCTCCTGGTGAAGACGAGGATAAAGGTCGGCCGACTGCAAGGCGAAGTCGAAGAAGCAATCGGGCAGGATATGCGGTGTCTGCGCATCCACCTTGACCGCCGCGCCTTTGGCCTGGCGCTCGTTTCGCGCCGACATCATGCGAAAGAAGATGACCCCGCAGCCTAGCCCCACCGACTCCCCGATTGCCCAAAGCCCTCCAGCCGAGGCGCGCGTGGCATTGCCCGGGCGCTTTTCGTCGAGCAAGGCGATTTTCAGGTCGGGTCGTTTGGACAGCTGGTAGGCACACGAAGCGCCAATGACGCCACCGCCCACGATGATCACGTCGTAGTGCTTCATGAGCGCTCCTCCCGTGCCGCTGAGTCGAAGGCGCAAAGTGGCAACAGGTCTATCGGAAAACGCGGTCGAAGCCAGCCGACATCCGACTGCCCGCTGCTGGCTCGCAAGCGATCGCTGCAATAGCCTGCGCACAGGCGCCCTTGACAGTCACCCAGGCCGATGCGGGTGCGCAGCTTGAGGCTGGTCATGTCGCGTACCCCTTGCGCCAGGGCCCGGTCGATGTCACCGCGCAGGACATGCTCGCATCGGCAGATCACCGTGTCGCAACGGGCAAGATCGAGCTGGGCCGGCCCGCGACTGGTGTAGCGTTCGACTCCGCGTCGAAAACGCCTGATGGCCGCCAGCTTGGCCAGGTAGCGTTCACGCCGCTCCAGGGCTTGCCGGGCCTCGAGCACGCCCCGCTGGTGCAGGATCGAAGTGGCGGCGATCCGGCCGGTCAGCATGGCCGCTTCGCCTCCCTGGATGCCCGCCATGTCTCCGGCGACATGGATGTTGGGCTGGCTGGCCTGCTGCCAGGCATTGCTGACCACTTGCAGCTGGCCGTCAGGGCTGAAGGCATGTTCGAGCGACATCTGCTGGCTGAGCTGGGTGCGCGGAATGAAGCCATAGCCTAGCGCCAGCGTCTGCGCCGCCACATCGCGAGCCAGGTCCAGACGCGGTTCCCACTGTTCGGTATAAGGCGCCACGGTCACTCGCTGGAGCGACTCCTCGCCCCAGGCCGCGACGATACCCCAGCCATGATGCATGGGAATTTCATGCAGCCGCATGTAGGCAAGCATGCTCAGGCCATCGAGGAAGAGTTGCGGCTTGTTCATCAGCGCCAACGTCTGGCGCGCGATCTTGCCGAATGCACAGGCCTCGTATACGCCTGCAATCGGAGCGCCAGCGGCGTGCAGCTGGCAGGCCACCAGCGGCAGCAACGGTCCGCTGCCAGCAAGAACGGTCCGGCCCAGGGGCCTTGCCACGGCGCTCTTGATCTGCAATTGCAGCCCGCCGAGCAGCATCACGCCGGGCAAGGTCCAACCCGAGAACGGCACCACTCGCTCATGACAGCCGGTGGCCAGCAGCAGCTGCGGGTAGTCGATCAACTGAAGCTTTTCCTGATCATCGAGCACGATCAGCCGACCTGCCTCGCCGCCCATCACCCGGCTGCGCAATCGCAGGTCGACGAGCCCGGCATGCCGGGCAAAGTCCGCTTGCAGCTTCTCGAGCGCCTTGCGGTAGCGTGCCCCCAGGTAGGCAATGTCGATACCGGCCCGCAACGGCCCACGATAGACGACGCCTCCTGGCCTCGGGGCTTCGTCGATCAGCACCGAGCCGAGCCCATGTTCGGCCAGCTCCATGGCAGCCGCCATGCCCGCCGTCCCGGCGCCAACGATCACAGGAGCAGCGCTCACGAGCGCACCTCCCTGGTCCGCGGATGCAGCCCAGTCCGTATGCGCATGCCATTCTCGACGAGCGTCTGGCAGGCCCGGCGCCTGGGCCGCTCATCGATGGTCACCAGGCAACAGTGGCAAATCCCCATACCACAAAAGGCACTGCTCGCACGCGCCTGGTCGCTGCGCGAAAGCCGTTGCCAGCCAACCGCGTTCAGCACGCTGAGCACCGTCTCCCCTTGCGCCGCACGCACGGGCCAGTCGTCGACGAACAGAACGATGTCGGCATGACGAAGGGGCTGTATATCGAACGTCCGTTTCAACATGGGCATGGCCTTGTCCTCTGGCTTGGCTGGAGAGAACACGCTAGGCCAGTGAAAACGATGAAACGTTGATCTATGTCGTCAGGCTCTTGTAGGACGCTTCCCAAGTTTAAGCAGGAAAGGTCGGTTGCTTTGCGCGGCTATTCCGTATCAGCAATAGGTCGTTTCATATTTTTCGGATGCAGCGCTATACGCTGTGTGGGCAGCCTGCTGCGCTGTGCAAGCCACCCTGTCGACCTCGGCCGCTCAGACGCTAGGCTTGTCGCGGGTTCGCAACCGCTCCGGAAGGCCCCAGTAGAGCAGTGCTGCCGCCAGCAGGCTGGTAAGGCCAATCACGTACAGCGCCGGCGTGGTGCTCCCGCTCAAGTCCCTGATGTACCCGACCATCACCGGGCTGACGATGCCGCCGAACTGCCCCATGGTGTTGATCAGTGCGATGCCGCCCGCTGCGCCTGCTCCTGCACCGGCCAACAGCTTGGGTGGCAATGCCCAGAACGCCGGGATCGAGGCGATGATGCCGGCGCCCAGCAAGGCCAGGGCAAGGATCAGCAGTTCGGCGTGCCGGGCAAAGACCCCGGCACTGAAGAAACCAATGGCACCAGCTACCACCAGGCCACAGACGAACTTGCGTCGTTCGCCACTGGCATCGGACAGTCGGCCGATCACGACCATGCTGATGGCCCCGCAGATGTACGGAATGGCGGTCAGCAGTCCGATGGTGACGGGGTTCTCCGTGCCTGCGCTGCGAATCAGCTGTGGCGCCCAGAAATTCAGGCCATACGAGGCTACCTGGATCAGAAAGTAGATGAGCCCGAGCATGAGGAACCCCGGCAGCCGAATCGCTGCCAGCAACGAGCCATGCTTGTTGGCCTCATGGCTGGCGATACGGCTGGAAAGATAGGTCTTTTCCTGCGCCGTCAGCCAAGGCGCGTCCGCTACCCGGTCCTTGAGGATGCCCAGCACCAGCATGCCAAGCAGCACGCAGGGCAGGCCGCCGAGCAGGAATAGCCAGTGCCAGCCGCGCAGCTCCAGCAGCCCATCCATGTGGCCGAGCACCAGGCCCGATACCGGAGCGCCGATCAACCCGGCGAAGGCCGATGCCAGGAACAGCGTCGAGGTGATGCGACCGCGATAGCTCTGCGGGAACCACAGGGTCAGGTAGTACAGGACACCGGGGGCGAACCCCGCTTCCATCGCACCGATCACAAAGCGCAGCACATAGAACTGCCACTCGGCCGTGACGAAGACCATCAAGGCCGTGGCCACGCCCCAGGACATCATGATCCGGGCGATCCAGCGCCGCGCCCCGACCTTGTACAGCATCATGTTGCTCGGCACCTCGAACAGCACGTAGCCCACCACGAACAGGCCCGCGCCCAGGCCGTAGGCCGTATCGCTCAGGGACAGGTCGGCCTGCAGCTGGAACTTGGCGAAGCTGATGTTGATGCGGTCGAAGAACGCGAACAGGTAGCAGACCATGATCAGCGGCATCAGCCGCCAGGCCACTTTGCGCACGATGGCTTTTTCGGCGTTGACGTCGTCGACGACTGCGCCAGTGGAGGTAGCAGTTAGAGTCATTTCACTCTCCAGGCAGGCTTCGGTTCAGGAGCCCGATTGTTTTTGTAATCTGGATACGCCTTGCACAGGGCAGTGGACCTGCCCTGCAGCCATGTCAGGTCATCAGCTCGGCGGGGATCGGATGCAGGTCGCAGTTGCGCCCGGCCTTGACCACCTGGCCCGGCAGGTCATGGCCGAGCAGGGCAGGAAGCGTGCGCGACAGGCTCAGCAGATGCGGCAAGTCGATACCTGTCTCGATACCCATCTCGTCGCAAAGGTTGACCAGGTCTTCCGTACAGATGTTGCCCGATGCGCCAGGCGCGAACGGACACCCGCCCAGCCCGCCCAGCGACGCATCGAAGCGAAGCGCGCCCGCCTCGTACGCCGCCAGGACATTGCACAGGCCCAGCCCGCGGGTATTGTGGAAGTGCAGCGTCAGGGCAGAGTCCGGCAGTGTTTCCAGCACTTGCCTGACGATTCGTCCGACCTGGCGCGGGTTGGCCATGCCGGTGGTGTCGGCCAAGGTGATGCCGGTCACGCCCAGCTTCAGGTATTGCTCGACGATATCGTGGACGCGCCGCTCAGCGATGGGGCCTTCAAACGGGCAGCCGAAGGCGGTGGCGATCGACGCGTTGAGGCTCAGCGAAGTGCCCCGCACCAACGCCGCGACATCCGCGAAAGCCTGCAGCGATCCCTCGCAGCTCATGCGCATGTTGGCGCGGTTGTGGGTCTGGCTGGCGGACATCACCAGGTTGAGCTCGTCGGCGCCGGCCTCAAGCGCGCGTTGCGCACCCTTGAGGTTGGGCACCAGCGCCACGTAGACCACGCCCGGTCGACGCCTGATGCCCTGGAACACCGCTTCGCCGTCACGCAGCGCCGGGATGGCCTTGGGCGAAACGAACGAACCGGCCTCGATCCGCGTGAAACCCGCCAGCGACAGCTGGTCGATCAGAGCGATCTTGTCCGCGGTCTCGACCCACACCGGCTCGATCTGCAAGCCGTCGCGAGGCGATACCTCCTGGACGATCAGACACGAGGAACGTTCGACGCTCATTGCACCACTCCTTCTGCCTTGAATCGCTGGATATCCTGGTCGCTGAAGCCGAGGTCGCGCAGCACGTCATCGGTATGCTGGCCCAGAGCCGGCCCCTGCCAGCTGACCTGGCCAGGCGTGGCGGACAGCTTCGGCACGATGCCAGGCATCTTCACTTCGGTCCCGTCCGGCAACCTGGTATCGAGGATCATCTCGCGCGCCTGATAGTGAGGGTCGGCGACGATGTCAGCCGCCGAATAGATCCGTCCGCAAGGCACCTCGGCCTGCTCCAGGACCTCGAGTACATGCTCGATGGAATGGCGCAGGGTCCAGGCGCTGATCGCCTCGTCGAGCATCTGGCTCTGCGGGGCGCGGCCATCGTTGTGCGCCAGGTCTTCCCGCTCGGCCAGGTCGGCGCGACCGATCGCATGCATCAGGCGCTTGAAGATCGGGTCGCTGTTGCCAGCGATGACCACATACGCGCCATCGGCGGTGGGATAGGTATTGGAGGGCGCGATGCCGGGAAGCGAGCCGCCGGTGCGCTCGCGGACATGACCGAACATGGCATATTCAGGCACCAGGCTTTCCATGACGTTGAACACGCTTTCCACCAGCGACACGTCGACCACCTGGCCCTCGCCCTGCCCTGTCTTGACCCGCAGCACCGACATCAGCGCGCCGATCACCGCGTGCATCGAGGCGAGCGAATCGCCCAGGCTCACGCCGACGCGAGCCGGGGGGATGCCGGGGGTGCCGGTGGTATAGCGGATGCCGCCCATGGCTTCGCCGATCGCCCCGAAACCCGGGCGATCACGATAGGGCCCGGTCTGTCCGTAGCCGGAAATACGCACCAGGGTGAGCCGAGGGTTCAGGGCATGCAGCACATCCCAGCCCAGGCCGAGCTTTTCCAGCGCGCCGGGACGCAGGTTCTCGATCAGCACATCGGCGCTCTCGGCCAGTTGCTTGACGATGGCGATGCCCTCGGCGGACTTGAGGTTAAGAGCCAGGGACTTCTTGTTGCGCGATTGCAGGTACCACCACAGGGAAGTCCCTTCGTGCATCTTTCGCCATTTGCGAAGCGGATCGCCACCGCCCACCGATTCGATCTTGATGACCTCGGCACCGAACTCGCCAAGCAGGCGGGCGGCGAACGGTGCTGCGATCAAGGTTCCGATTTCGATGACCCGAAGGCCGCCAAGCGCAGTCATGGGTGTTGCCTCGCATTCTTGGAATTTGTCCCAAGCGTAGGGGAGACAGGCACCGCACCACCAACCTTAAAAACATAAGCGGTCTTCGCCAAACGCGAAGACGTTACCGTGACCGGGGCTGCAGGTGTTCGTGCAACAAACGGCTGACGGGCGAAAGCGCCAACGGATCACGGACCACCAGCAACAGACTGCGTGCCGCCCAGCCATCCTCGAGCGCCGCGGCCACCAGGCCAAGCGGACGGCCGATCAGTTCATAGGCCTTGAGCGGCAGCACGCCGATGCCCAGGTCGGCCTGCACCATCCGACAGACCGCATCGAAGCCTGGCACATGGATACGCAGGCGCAGCGGCCGGCCACAACTGCGCGCGGCGGCATGGGTGCGCAAGTTGATGAAGCTGTCGGCATGCAGTCCGACCTGGTCGAAATCCAGGGTATCGGCGAAACGCACCCGCTCCCGTCCGGCCAGCCCATGCTCCGCGCGCATGACCACCACCAGCTGGTCCTGGCGGTAAGGCACGGCATGCAACCCCTTGATATCGGTGTCCGCCGAGCAGATGCCGATATCGGCGACACCGTCGAGGATGCCCTTGACCACGCCAGCGCTGGGCCGCTCTTCCAGATTGATCTTCACCTGCCCATGGCTGGCGATGAACGCCTGCAAGTCTTCCGGCAGGAACTCGATGATCGCCGAGATATTGGCCAGCATGCGCACATAGCCACGAACCCCCTGCAGGTGTTCGCCGACGTCGATGCTGATCTTCTCGACATCGGCCAGGATCCGCTTGGCGTAGTACAGCAAGGTCTCACCCGCCGCCGTGAGTCCCATGCCCTTGGCATTGCGTTCGAACACTTCGATGCCCAGCGCCTGCTCCATGTCGTTCATCCGCTTGCTGGCTGCCGACAGCGCGATCATTTCCCGCTCGGCCGCGCGGGTGAGCGTGCCCTCCTCATGAACGGCCACGAACAACTGGAGCGTGACCAGATCGAGACGGCGGACCAGGTGTTTCTGCAAAGGGATGGTGCTCATGGCGAGCTGCGAACCTCAGATGCTGAGCGGAAGATGCTGGCCGGGCTGGCAGCGATCCGACTTTAGCGTGTTGGGCGCTATCTTGCAGGGTTGGGATGGCCGGCCCACGTCGGCGTAGGTGCAGCCCGCTGCCGCGATGGGCCGCAGGTCTCCCAAGGCCTTGAAACGATCACAGGCTGGGCTGGCATCCGGCAAGGGTGAAAGGGTCTCGCCTGGCACATCCTGGGCTCGCTTTGCAGGCCATCGCAGCGGCCTCGGGCTCGGGCTTGGATCGCGTACGGGGCCGTGGTTGCGACCCCGTGAAGCGATCCGACGCTTATTCCACCGTCACCGACTTGGCCAGGTTGCGCGGCTGGTCCACATCGGTCCCCTTGAGCACTGCCACATAGTACGACAGCAGCTGCAGCGGGATGGTGTAGAGGATCGGTGCCAGGGCGTCGGCGATATGCGGCAGCTCGATGACGTGAGTGCCTTCGCCATTGGTCAGGCCGGCCTCGGCGTCGGCGAAGACCACCAGCTGGCCACCTCGGGCGCGGACTTCCTGGAGGTTGGACTTGAGCTTCTCGAGCAGCTCGTTGTTAGGTGCCACGGTGACGACTGGCATGTCGCTGTCGACCAGCGCCAGCGGGCCATGCTTGAGTTCGCCTGCCGGATAGGCCTCGGCGTGGATGTAGGAGATCTCCTTGAGCTTCAGTGCTCCTTCCATGGCCACGGGGAATTGCGCGCCACGGCCGAGGAACAACGTGTGGTGCTTGTCGGCGAACAGTTCGGCGGTCTTCTCCACCACGTTGTCCATCGCCAAGGCTTCGCCCAGTCGTGCCGGCAGGCGACGCAGTTCTTCGACCAGCTCGGCTTCCACGCCCTGCTCCAGGGTGCCACGCACCTGGCCGAGCGCCAGGGTCAGCAGCATCAGCGACACCAGCTGGGTAGTGAAGGCCTTGGTGGAAGCCACGCCGATTTCCGGACCGGCCAGGGTCAGCAAGGTCAGGTCGGACTCACGCACCAGCGAGCTGATGCCGACGTTGCAGATCGCCAGGCTACCAAGGAAGCCCAAAGCCTTGGCGTTGCGCAGGGCAGCCAAGGTATCGGCGGTCTCGCCGGACTGGGAGATCGAGACGAACAGCGTGTCGGGCTGCACGACCACCTTGCGATACCGGAACTCGCTGGCCACTTCCACCTGGCACGGAATGCCCGCCAGGCTTTCGAGCCAGTAACGCGCGACCATGCCGGCATGGTAGCTGGTACCGCAGGCGACGATCTGCACGTTGCGGACCTTGGCGAACAGCTCGGCCGCCTGGGGTCCGAAAGCCTGGACCATCACATGATCCTTGCCAAGGCGGCTTTCCAGCGTGCGCTGGACCACGCTAGGCTGCTCGTGGATTTCCTTGAGCATGAAGTGACGATAGCTACCCTTGTCGGCTGCCTCAGCGCCTTCATGGTATTGCACCGTCTCACGCTGCACGCGCTCGCCGTGCTGGTCCCAGACGGTCACCTGGTCGCGGCGGATCTCGGCGATGTCGCCCTCCTCCAGGTACATGAAACGGTCGGTGACCTGGCGTAGCGCCAGCTGGTCGGAAGCCAGGAAGTTCTCGCCTAGGCCCAGGCCGATCACCAGCGGGCTGCCGCTGCGGGCTGCCAGCAGGCGGTCGGGCTGGGCGACACTGATCACGGCCAGCCCGTACGCGCCATGCAGGCGCTTGACGGCTGCCTTCAGCGCATCGCCCAGGTCGGGCAGTTCCTTGAGCAAGTGATGGATCAGGTGGACGATGACTTCGGTATCGGTCTGCGAACTGAACAGGTAACCCATGCTCTTGAGCTCTTCGCGCAGGGCTTCGTGGTTCTCGATGATGCCGTTGTGCACCACCGCCAGCTCGTGGCCGGAGAAGTGCGGGTGGGCATTGTCTTCGCTAGGGGCGCCGTGGGTTGCCCAACGGGTATGGGCGATGCCCAGCTGGCCGGACAGCGGATCGTCAGTCAGCGCCGCTTCCAGTTCGCTGACCTTGCCGATGCGGCGGCGGCGCTCCAATTGTTCGTTGCCAGTCAGCACTGCCAGCCCGGCACTGTCGTAGCCGCGGTATTCCAGCCGCTTGAGGCCTTCGATGAGGATGGCGGTGATATTACGCTCGGCAACGGCTCCGACGATTCCACACATGGGTTTTGCTCCTAGCTGAGAGCGGCGCAGATCAGGTTGACGCCGCGGGCTTGAATCTGTTCGCGCGCCTCTGCGGGCAGGCGGTCATCGGTGACAAGGGTATTGATACTGTTCCACGGCAGTTCGAGGTTGGGGATCTTGCGGCCGACCTTGTCGGACTCGACCATGACGATCACCTCGCGAGCCACTTCGGCCATCACTCGGCTCAGGCCGAGCAGTTCGTTGAAGGTAGTGGTGCCGCGGTCCAGGTCGATGCCGTCGGCACCGATGAACAGCTGGTCGAAGTCGTAGGAGCGCAGCACCTGTTCGGCGACCTGCCCCTGGAAGGATTCGGAATGCGGATCCCAGGTGCCGCCGGTCATGAGCAAGACGGGCTCGTGCTCGAGTTCGCTGATGGCTTGGGCGACGTTCAAGGAATTGGTCATGACTACCAGGCCTGGCTGCCGTCCCAGTTCGGGAATCATCGCGGCCGTGGTGCTGCCACTGTCGATGATGATCCGCGCATGCTCGCGAATGCGCCCTACCGCAGCCCTGGCGATGGCTTGCTTGTACAGAGAAACGGGCTGGACCGAATCGGCCAGCAGTTCCTGAGGCATGGTGATGGCGCCGCCATAGCGACGGAGCAGCAGACCGTTGGCCTCGAGCGCGGCCAAGTCCTTGCGAATGGTGACCTCCGAGGTCTCGAAGCGTTTGGCCAGGGCATCGACGCTCACCTCGCCCATTTCGTTGAGCAAGGCCAGGATGTTGTGACGACGCTGGGGCGTGTTTCGTTTCGACATGACCGCTTTAAGTTTCGATTCGAAAGATAATGGTTGCAATCAAAACCTAAAGCGGGCCGTTCGTCAAGTCATTTGCTTGTGGATAGAAACTGCCGGCCAGAGACGAAAAAACCGACTTATTCACATAAGTCGGTTTTTTCATACTCCTGTGGATATCAGTCCTTGCGGATCTTTTCCGGACGTTTCCAGCCATCGATATTGCGCTGACGACCACGGGCCACGGCCAGTTGCCTGGCTTCCACCGACTGGGTGATGGTAGAGCCCGCCGCCGTGGTCGCGCCTGCCTGGATTTCCACCGGCGCCACCAGTGAATTGTTGGAACCGATGAAGACGTCCTCGCCCATTACCGTCTTGAATTTGTTGGCACCATCGTAGTTGCAAGTGATGGTCCCGGCACCGATGTTGGTGCGTGCGCCGATCTCGGCATCGCCCAGGTAGGACAGATGACCGGCTTTGGCGCCTTCGCCGAGGTGAGCGTTCTTCAGTTCCACGAAGTTACCCACATGCGCACGGGCTTCGAGCACGCTGCCAGGGCGCAGGCGAGCGAACGGACCAGCATCGCTGCCCTCGCCCAGTACGGCGCCCTCCAGGTGACTGTTGGCCTTGACCACTGCGTTCCTGCGCAGCGTACTGTCCTTTATCACACAGTTCGGACCGATCTGCACGCCATCCTCGAGCACCACCTTGCCTTCGAGGACCACGTTGACATCGATCAGCACGTCACGACCGACCGTCACCTGCCCACGTACGTCGAAGCGTGCCGGGTCACGTAGGGTCACGCCCTGGGCCATGAGGCGACGGCCTTCGCGCAGCTGGAAGTGACGCTCGAGCTCGGCCAGTTGCCGACGGTCGTTGGCACCCTGCACTTCCATCGGATCCTGCGGTTGCTCGGTGGCTACCACCAGGTCATCGGCGACCGCCATGGCGATCACGTCGGTCAGGTAATACTCGCCTTGCGCATTGTCGTTGGACAACCGGCTCAGCCAGTCGGCAAGCCGCGCAGCCGGGACTGCGAGGATTCCGGTATTGCCTTCCTTGATCGCGCGCTGGGCTTCGCTGGCGTCCTTGTGCTCGACGATCGCCGTCACCTCACCGCGTTCGTCGCGCACGATACGGCCGTACCCGGTCGGATCTTCCAGCGAGACGGTCAACAGGCCCAACTGACGATCGTTCACCTTGGCCAGCAACCGCTGCAGGGTTTCCACTTCGATCAGCGGCACGTCGCCGTAGAGGATCAGCACGGTATCGGCAGACAGTGCCGGCAGCGCCTGGGCCACCGCGTGGCCAGTACCGAGCTGCTTGTCCTGCAGGACGAAATTCAGGTCATCGGCGGCCAGGCGTTCACGGACCAGCTCGGCGCCATGCCCGATGACCACATGGATGCCCTGCGGCTGCAACTGGCGCGCGCTGTGGATGACGTGACCGAGCATCGAGTTGCCAGCAACCGGATGCAACACCTTGGGCAGCGCAGAGCGCATGCGGGTACCTTGGCCTGCAGCGAGAATTACGATATCGAGTGACATTGACTGGCTACCAATCCTGGGCGGTCAGCGATGACCGGTTATGAGTGACGGAAAAAGAAAAAGGGTAGCCGATGGCTACCCTTTTTCTCAATCGGCGCGAAGCCAGTGACATCAGCCACCGAACTTCTTGCGAATCTGCTGGACGGTACGCAGCTGGGCTGCGGCCTCGGCCAGACGTGCGGCGGCGGCTCCGTAGTCGAAGTCGGCGCCTTTTTCGTGCAGGGCCTTTTCGGCGGCCTTGACCGCTTCCTGAGCCGAAGCCTCGTCCAGGTCTGCAGCACGTTGCACGGTATCGGCAAGCACCTTGACCATGTTCGGCTGCACTTCGAGGAAGCCACCGGAGATGTAGAACACCTCGCGCTCGCCACCCTGCTTGGTCAGCGTGATCGGACCCGGCTTCAGATTGGTGATGAGCGGGGCGTGGCCTGGGGTGATACCGAGATCACCCAGGTTGCCGTGCGCAATCACCATCTCGACCAGACCGGAGAAAATCTCTCCTTCCGCGCTGACGATATCGCAATGGACTGTCATAGCCATCTGCTTGCCTCAACCTGATTAGCGCCCCTTGCGAGGCGCCGGGATTACAGTTTCTTGGCTTTCTCGACCGCTTCTTCGATGCTGCCGACCATGTAGAACGCTTGTTCCGGCAGGTGGTCGTAGTCACCCTTGAGAATGCCGCTGAAGCCAGCGATGGTGTCTTTCAGCGAAACGTACTTGCCTGGCGAGCCGGTGAAGACTTCTGCCACGAAGAACGGCTGGGAAAGGAAGCGCTGGATCTTACGAGCGCGGGATACCAGCTGCTTGTCGGATTCGGACAGTTCGTCCATACCCAGGATCGCGATGATGTCCTTGAGCTCCTTGTAGCGCTGCAGTACGTACTGCACGCCACGCGCGGTCTCGTAGTGCTCGGTGCCGATCACGTTCGGGTCCAGCTGGCGCGAGGTCGAGTCCAGTGGATCGACCGCTGGGTAGATACCCAGGGAGGCGATGTCACGCGACAGAACGACGGTAGCGTCCAGGTGGGCGAAGGTGGTGGCTGGCGACGGGTCGGTCAGGTCGTCCGCAGGTACGTATACGGCCTGGATCGAAGTGATCGAGCCCTGCTTGGTGGAGGTGATGCGCTCCTGCAGGACACCCATCTCCTCGGCCAGGGTCGGCTGGTAGCCTACTGCCGAAGGCATACGGCCCAGCAGTGCGGATACTTCGGTACCGGCCAGGGTGTAACGGTAGATGTTGTCGACGAACAGCAGAACGTCGTTGCCTTCGTCACGGAACTTCTCGGCCATGGTCAGGCCGGTCAGAGCGACGCGCAGACGGTTTCCTGGTGGCTCGTTCATCTGGCCGTAGACCAGTGCGACCTTGTCCAGTACGTTCGAGTCCTTCATCTCGTGGTAGAAGTCGTTACCCTCACGAGTACGCTCGCCCACACCAGCGAACACGGAATAACCGCTGTGCTCGATGGCGATGTTACGGATCAGTTCCATCATGTTGACGGTCTTGCCGACGCCGGCGCCACCGAACAGGCCTACCTTGCCGCCCTTGGCGAACGGGCAGACCAGGTCGATGACCTTGATGCCGGTTTCCAGCAGGTCGTTGCCGCCTGCTTGTTCTGCGAACGAAGGCGCGGCACGGTGGATGCCCCAGCGCTCTTCTTCACCGATCGGACCGGCTTCGTCGATGGGGTTACCCAGGACGTCCATGATGCGACCCAGGGTCGCCTTGCCGACCGGTACTGCGATCGCAGCGCCAGTGTCGGCAACGCTCAGGCCACGCTTGAGGCCTTCGGTCGAACCCATTGCGATGGTACGAACCACGCCGTCGCCCAGCTGCTGCTGAACTTCCAGGGTGGTTTGCGCGCCTTCTACCTTCAGCGCGTTGTAAACACTCGGTACCACGTCGCGTGGGAATTCCACGTCGATGACGGCGCCGATGATTTGAACGATGCGTCCGCTACTCATAGCTGGATCCTCTGAATATGTGAACCGTTAAACCGCGGCAGCGCCGCCGACGATTTCCGAGATCTCCTGGGTGATCGCAGCCTGACGCGCCTTGTTGTAGATCAGCTGGAGGTCGCTGATCAGGTCACCGGCGTTGTCTGTGGCGTTCTTCATGGCGATCATCCGGGCAGCCTGTTCGGCCGCATTGTTCTCGACCACCGCCTGGTAGACCTGCGACTCCACGTAACGCACCATCAGGCCGTCCAGCAGCTCCTTGGCGTCGGGTTCGTACAGGTAGTCCCAGTGGTGCTTGAGTTCCTGATCCGGGGTTGCCACCAACGGTACCAGTTGCTCGACCGTCGGTTGTTGAGTCATGGTATTGATGAACTTGTTCGACACCACGGAGAGGCGATCGATACGGCCATCGAGGTAGGCGTCCAGCATGACCTTGACGCTGCCGATCAGATCGTTGATCGACGGCTCTTCGCCCAGGTGGCTGATCGCGGCCACGACGTTGCCGCCAAAGCTGCGGAAGAATGCCGCACCCTTGCTGCCGATCACGCACAGGTCGATTTCCACGCCCTGTTCGCGGTTGGCGTTCATGTCCTTGACCAGGGCCTTGAACAGGTTGGTATTCAAGCCGCCGCACAGACCACGGTCGCTGCTCACCACGATGTAACCGACGCGCTTGACGGCGCGCTCGATCATGAACGGGTGGCGGTATTCCGGGTTGGCGTTGGCTAGATGACCGATCACCTGGCGGATACGCTCCGCGTAAGGACGGCTAGCAGCCATGCGCGTTTGTGCCTTGCGCATCTTGCTGACCGCCACTTTCTCCATGGCGCTGGTAATCTTTTGCGTGCTTTTGATGCTCGCAATCTTACTGCGAATCTCTTTTGCGCCTGCCATGTATCACCTATCAGGTTAGCAAGCGGGGGCCGGGCCCCCGCTGCGGCTTACCAGGTCTGGGTGGCCTTGAACTTCTCGATGCCGGCTTTCATGCCAGCGTCGATTTCGTCGTTGAAGTCACCTTTCACGTTGATCTTGGCCATCAGGTCGGCGTGATCGCGGTTGAAGTAGGCGATCAGCGCTTGCTCGAAGCTGCCGATCTTGGCGATTTCGACGTCGGTCAGGAAGCCACGCTCGGCGGCGTACAGCGACAGCGCCATGTCCGCGATGGACATCGGAGCATACTGCTTCTGCTTCATCAGCTCGGTAACGCGCTGACCATGCTCCAGCTGCTTGCGGGTCGCTTCGTCCAGGTCCGAGGCGAACTGGGCGAAGGCCGCCAGTTCACGGTACTGGGCCAGCGCGGTACGAATACCACCGGACAGCTTCTTGATGATCTTGGTCTGAGCGGCACCACCGACACGGGATACCGACACACCGGCGTTCACTGCAGGGCGGATGCCCGAGTTGAACATGGCCGATTCCAGGAAGATCTGACCGTCGGTGATGGAGATCACGTTGGTCGGAACGAACGCGGAAACGTCGCCAGCCTGGGTCTCGATGATCGGCAGCGCGGTCAGCGAGCCGGTCTTGCCGGTCACGGCACCGTTGGTGAACTTCTCGACGTATTCCTCGGAAACGCGCGAAGCACGCTCCAGCAGGCGGGAGTGGAGATAGAACACGTCACCTGGATATGCTTCGCGTCCTGGTGGACGGCGCAGCAGCAGGGAGATCTGACGGTAGGCGACAGCCTGCTTGGACAGGTCATCGTAGACGATCAGCGCGTCTTCGCCGCGGTCACGGAAGAATTCGCCCATGGTGCAGCCGGCATAAGGTGCCAGGAACTGCAGCGCGGCGGATTCCGAAGCACTGGCAGCCACGACGATGGTGTTGGCCAGGGCGCCGTTCTCTTCCAGCTTGCGCACGACGTTGGCGATGGTCGACTGCTTCTGGCCGACGGCCACGTAGACGCAGAAGATGCCGCTGTCTTTCTGGTTGATGATCGCATCGACCGCCATCGCGGTCTTGCCGATCTGACGGTCACCGATGATCAGCTCGCGCTGGCCACGGCCGACAGGGATCATGGCGTCCACGGCCTTGTAGCCAGTCTGTACAGGCTGGTCTACCGACTTACGCCAGATCACGCCTGGAGCGACCTTCTCGACAGCGTCGGTCTCGGTGTTGTTCAGCGGGCCCTTGCCATCGATCGGGTTGCCCAGTGCATCGACGACGCGACCCAGCAGTTCCTTGCCGACCGGAACCTCCAGGATGCGGCCGGTGCACTTGGCGCTCATGCCCTCGGCGAGGGTGGTGTACGCGCCCAGCACGACCGCGCCCACGGAGTCTTGCTCCAGGTTCAGGGCCATGCCGTACACGCCGCCCGGGAACTCGATCATTTCGCCGTACATGACGTCGGCCAGACCGTGGATCCGCACGATACCGTCGGAAACGCTGACAACGGTACCTTCGTTACGGGCTTGGGAGCTGACATCGAGTTTCTCGATGCGGCCCTTGATGATTTCACTAATTTCGGAAGGATTGAGTTGCTGCATTGCTCTGCTGCCCCTTCAAACTCAAGATTTCAATGCTTCGGCCAGTTTCGCGATCTTGCCGCGAACAGAGCCATCGATTACCAGGTCGCCGGCGCGGATGATGACACCGCCGATCAGGCTGGCATCCTCCGACGCGTGCAGGCGCACTTCCTGGCCTAGCCGTGCACTGAGAACCTTGGCGAGTTTGTCTTGCTGTTCTTGGTTCAACGCAAAAGCACTGGTGACTTCCACGTCCACGGATCTTTCCTGCTCGGCCTTGTACAGCTCGAACAGGTTGGCGATCTCCGGCAACAGCAGGAGACGGTCGTTTTCCGCGGCAACATGAATGAAATTCCGTGCCTGTTCGTCGAACTTGTCACCCCACACTTCAATGAAAGTGGCGGCCTTTTCTGCGCTCGTCAGTCGCGGGGCCTTGAGCAGGCGCTGCATGGTGTCGTCTTCCGACACCGCAGCAGCCAGGCCGAGCATGGCTGACCAATTGGCCAGCTGCTGATGGGCCTGGGCGTGCTCGAAGGCAGCCTTAGCGTAAGGTCGGGCCAACGTGGTCAGTTCTGCCATGATCGCCCTCGCTTAAATTTCAGCGGCCAGTTTGTTAACCAGCTCCGCATGCGCGTTTTGATCGATTGTGGCGCCAAGGATCTTTTCAGCACCGCCGACCGCCAGGCTGCCCACTTGGGCACGCAGGGCGTCCTTGACGCTGTTGAGCTCCTGTTCGATCTCGGCCTGAGCCTGAGCCTTCACACGGTCAGCTTCGACGCGAGCCTGATCACGGGCTTCCTCGACAAGCTGAGCAGCGCGTTTCTTGGCCTGCTCAATGATTTCAGCCGCCTGTGCCTTTGCTTCGCGCAGTTGCTGACCCACTTTCTCCTGGGCCAGCTCCAGATCGCGAGCAGCGCGGTTGGCAGCGTCCAAACCATCGGCAATCTTCTTCTGGCGATCCTGCAGAGCGGTGATGACCGGAGGCCACACGTACTTCATGCAGAAGACGACAAAAATCAGGAAAGCAACGGATTGGCCAATCAGGGTTGCATTAATGTTCACGCCAACACCTCGCTCGGTCTTTGTTCATCACAGCCATCCACTCGTTGGAAACGAGTGATTAGCCGGCGATCTGACCAACGAAGGGGTTTGCGAAGGTGAAGAACAGAGCGATACCAACACCGATCATGGTCACGGCGTCGAGCAGACCGGCGACGATGAACATCTTGACCTGCAGCATCGGAACCATCTCTGGCTGACGAGCAGCACCTTCCAGGAACTTGCCGCCCAGCAGGCCGAAACCAATGGCGGTGCCCAGAGCACCCAGACCGATCAGCAGAGCAACAGCGATAGCGGTAAGACCAACTACAGTTTCCATCTTTCCTCCCGACTTTTACGTCGTATTGGTTAGGTTTTTAGTTTGAAGCGGTAAAACAAATCGTCAGGTACAACTGCCCTTGCGGACTTATTCCGGCCTTCCTCCCGGACGAGCGAGGAAGGCCTTCAGACACGCCAGGCGGTCTTAATGGTTATCTTCATGGGCCATCGACAGGTAGACGATGGTCAGCATCATGAAGATGAAGGCTTGCAGGGTGATGATCAGGATGTGGAACACCGCCCACGCCCACTGCAGCACCACGCCCAGGCCGCTGAGCCAGAGGATGCCGGCACCGAACATCACCGCGATCAGGATGAACACCAGCTCGCCGGCATACATGTTGCCGAACAGACGCAGCGCCAGCGAGATCGGCTTGGCGATCAGGGTGACGAACTCGAGCAGGAAGTTGACCGGGATCAGCAGGATCTGCACGAAGATGTTCTTGCTGCCGAACGGGTGTAGGGTCAGCTCGCCGATGAACCCGCCCAGGCCCTTGACCTTGATGCTGTAGAAGATGATCAGGGCGAACACGCAGAACGCCATGGCCAGGGTCGCGTTCGGGTCGGTGGTCGAGACCGCGCGGAACGGGATGTGCGGGTCACCCGAGATCAGGATGGCCAGCTGCGGGATCCAGTCGACCGGCACCAGGTCGATGGCGTTCATCAGGAACACCCAGACGAAGATGGTCAAGGCCAGCGGGGCGATGACCGCGCTGCGACCGTGGAACGAGTCCTTGACGCTGCCGTTGACGAAGTCGACCAGCACTTCGACGAAGTTCTGCAGGCCGCTCGGCTGGCCGGAGGTGGCTTTCTTCGCCGCCATGCGGAAGATGAACAGGAAGATCAGACCCAGCGCGACGGACCAGCCCAGGGTGTCCAGGTGGAACGCCCAGAAGCCCATTGCCTTGGCTTCGGCGGCCGAATGGGCGAAGCCCCAGCTGCCGTCTGGTAGTTGACCGTAGGTCAGGTTCTGCAAGTGGTGCTGGATATAGCCCGAAGCGGTTTCTGCTGCCATGGTTGCCTCAAACGCCCTAAGGTCTCGAAAGTCTTTTATTCATCAGCAGGGGCGTGAACCAGCTGACCGACAAGGTCAGCACGAAGACGCCGAATACTGCCAACGGCGCCAATGGCTTCACTCCTGCGAAGGTCAGTGCGAACAGCACTGCCGTCATAATCAATTTGCCTGCCTCGCCCGCGTAGAACGACCTGACGATGGCCTGCGCTGCCCTGGCCCCGCTGTAGCGAAAGGCCTTCCAGGCGAAATACACGTTCGGCAGCCAGGCGATCAGCCCTCCGCAGAGGCCCGAGTATCCGCTGACCGCGCCTTGCCACTGCCACAACACCATTGCTGCCAGCAGAAACACGATGCATTGAGCCAGCAGTACCGGAAAGACCGCCCAGCGATGGAATGGCAAGCGGTTCGGCGTGCGTGTTTCCATCACTGCTGCTCCTCGAAAGTCGACCTGCCAGCCAGCGATGACTTGGCATAATTTGTGCCGACAAAATGCGCGCAGAGTATAGGGGGGGATCCACCCCTATTCAACTATCGGGTAGTGATTTCCGACTACGCGCTACAATGGCAATTGTTTCAGCGAATGTGTGCAAGGACACCCTGCAACTCGTCCAGCGAGTTGTAGCGAATCACCAGCTGGCCCTTGCCCTTGTTGCCGTGGCGTATCTGTACCGCCGAGCCCAGGCGCTCTGCGAGCCGCTGCTCCAGGCGTGCGATGTCGGGGTCGGGACGAGCCGGTTCCACCGGTTCGGGCTTGCCAGTGAGCCACTGCCGGACCAGTGCTTCGGTCTGCCGCACGGTCAGCCCACGTGCGACAACATGTCGCGCCCCTTCGACCTGTCGTTCTTCGTCCAGACCGAGCAGCGCGCGGGCATGCCCCATCTCCAGGTCGCCATGGGCGAGCATGGTCTTGATCTCATCAGGCAAGCTGATCAGGCGCAACAGGTTGGCCACCGTCACCCGCGACTTGCCGACCGCATCGGCGACTTGCTGCTGGGTCAGCTCGAATTCCTGTTGAAGACGCTGCAACGCCATCGCTTCCTCGAGCGGGTTGAGGTCTTCGCGCTGGATGTTCTCGATCAGCGCCATGGCGATGGCCGCCTCGTCCGGCACTTCGCGAACCATTGCCGGGATGCTCTCCAGGCCAGCCTGCTGGGTCGCGCGCCAGCGGCGCTCGCCGGCGATGATCTCGTAGCGACCGCCTTCGATCGGACGTACCACGATCGGCTGCATCACGCCATGGCTGCGAATCGAATGCGCCAGTTCCTCCAGCGCCTGCGGGTCCATGTCGCGGCGCGGCTGGTACTTGCCACGCTGGATCAGGTCCACGGGCAGCTGCTGCAGCTCCTTCTGGTCGATCTTGACAGCCTGCTCCTCGAGCGCGCTGACGGAAGGACCACTGAGCAGTGCGTCCAATCCACGTCCGAGACCCCGTTTCTTGACGGCCATGCGGGTTCCTTAACTTGTCTGTGCAGTACGGGATTGACGACGTTGGCGACGGACCAGCTCGCCGGCGAGCGCCAGGTAGGCCTGGGCGCCACGCGACTGCTTGTCGTAGGCCAGGGCCGGCATCCCGAAACTGGGCGCCTCGGCAAGCCGGATGTTTCGCGGGATGACGGTGTCGTAGAGCTGCTCGCCGAAGTGCTCTTTGAGCTGGGCGGAAACATCGTTGTTCAGGCTCAGGCGCGGATCGTACATGGTTCGCAGCAAGCCCTCGATCTTCAGTGCGGGATTGAGCTTGGCGGCGATGCGCTTGATGTTGTCGACCAGGTCGCTCAGGCCCTCGAGCGCGTAATACTCGCACTGCATGGGGATGATCACCCCGTCGGAGGCGACCAGGGCGTTGAGCGTGAGCATCGACAGCGACGGCGGGCAGTCGATGAGGATGTAGTCGTAGTTGTCGCGGATCGGCGCCAGCGCATTGCGCAAACGACTCTCCTTGACCTGCATCTCGAGCAACACCACCTCGGCCGCGGTGAGATCCCGGTTGGCCGGCAGCAACTGGTAGTTGCCGTGCTCGGAGAAGTGCATGGCCTGGGCGAGGTCGCACTCGCCGATCAGCAGGTCATACACCGAGTGCTCCAGCACGTGCTTGTCCACGCCGCTGCCCATGGTGGCGTTGCCCTGTGGATCGAGATCGATCAGCAGCACCCGGCGCTTGGTCGCGGCCAGCGATGCGGCAAGATTGATGCAGGTGGTGGTCTTGCCCACGCCACCCTTCTGGTTCGCGATTGCGAATACCTTAGCCATTGTTGCGTGTGTTCCCAGTCATGCCTTGCGGCGCAGTATCAGTAGATGGCGTTGGCCTTGGCAACCCGGTACGGTCAAGGCGTGTTCGCTTTCCACTGTGAAGTCTGCCGGCAATGCTACCAGTTCATCGGCAGGATGCAGCCCTTTCATTGCAAGCCAGCGCGTTTCGACGTCGCCGAGGTGACGTGTCCAGCCGGTGAAGTTTTCCATGCTGCTGAATGCACGGGAAATGATTCCGCAGAAAGGCCGTGGCGGCTGGAACGCTTCGACCCGACTGTGGATAACCTGCAGGTTGTCCAGGCCCAGCTCCATCTTCACCTGAGTCAGGAAACGGGTCTTCTTGCCGTTGCTGTCAAGCAGGGTGACCTGCTTGCCAGGATGGAGAATGGCCAGCGGGATGCCGGGCATGCCCCCGCCGCTGCCGACATCCAGCCAGTGCTGGGTGTCGCTGTGGATAAACGACATGACGCTGAGGCTGTCGAGCAAATGTCGGGACACCATCTCGTCAGGGTCACGCACGGCCGTCAGGTTGTACGCCTTGTTCCACTTGATCAGCAACGCTAGATAATCCAGCAGCCGCTGCTGCTGCTGGGCATCCAGCTTCACGCCCAGCTCGCGGGCACCTGTGGACAACTCTTGTGCATGTTGCGGGGTGACCAGGGCACTCAAGCGCTTTGCTCCAGTTCGCGGCCGGCGCCACGCTTTTTCAAATGGATGAGCAACAGGGAAATCGCCGCCGGCGTCACGCCAGGGATCCGGGAAGCCTGGCCGAGCGTTTCCGGACGCGCCTGGCCAAGCTTGCCCTGGATCTCCTTGGACAGTCCGCAGATGCCGGAATAGTCGATATCCACAGGCAGGCGAGTATCTTCGCTGGCCCGCAGGCGGGCGATTTCTTCCTGCTGCCGATCGATGTAGCCGGCGTACTTGGTCTTGATTTCCACCTGCTCGGCAACCTGGGGATCGACCAGCGAGGCCCCTGTCGCCTCGACCAGCCCGGCGTAGTCCACTTCCGGACGAGTCAGCAGGCTGAGCAGGTTGTATTCGTGACTCAGCGGCGTGCCGAAGCGTTCGGCGATCGCTTCGCCCTGGGGCGTGTTCGGGCGAATCCAGGTGCTCCTGAGACGTTGTTCCTCGCGTTCGATGCCTTCGCGTTTGCTGCAGAAGGCCGCCCAGCGAGCGTCGTCTATCAACCCCAGTTCACGGCCTTGCTCGGTCAGGCGCAGGTCGGCGTTGTCTTCGCGCAGGATCAGACGGTATTCGGCGCGCGAAGTGAACATGCGGTACGGCTCCTGGGTGCCCAGGGTGATCAGGTCATCGACCAGCACTCCGATGTAGGCCTCGTCGCGGCGTGGACACCAGCTTTCACGGCCCTGCGCGCGCAAGGCGGCGTTGGTACCGGCCAGCAGGCCCTGCGCGCCGGCTTCTTCGTAGCCGGTGGTGCCGTTGATCTGCCCGGCGAAGAACAGGCCGCCGATGACCTTGGTCTCGAGGCTGTACTTGAGGTCACGCGGATCGAAGTAATCGTATTCGATGGCATAGCCGGGACGGACGATATGGGCGTTTTCCATGCCGCGGATCGAACGGACGACTTCCAGCTGCACGTCGAACGGCAGCGAAGTGGAGATCCCGTTGGGATACAGCTCGTGGGTCGTCAGGCCTTCGGGCTCGATGAACACCTGGTGGCTCTGCTTGTCGGCGAAACGATGGATCTTGTCCTCGATCGACGGGCAGTAGCGCGGGCCGATGCCTTCGATCATGCCTGAATACATCGGCGAGCGATCGAGATTGGCAGCAATGATCTCGTGGGTACGCGCGTTGGTGTGGGTGATCCAGCAACTGACCTGCCGTGGGTGCAGGTCGGCGCTACCCATGAAGGACATTACCGGGATGGGCGTATCGCCTGGCTGTTCGGTCATCACCGAGTAGTCCACCGAGCGGCCATCGATACGTGGCGGCGTCCCGGTCTTGAGCCTGCCGACCCGCAGCGGCAGCTCGCGCAGGCGATGCGCCAGGGCGATCGACGGTGGATCACCGGCGCGGCCGCCGGAATGGTTCTGCAGACCGATGTGGATAAGCCCGCCAAGGAAGGTCCCGGTGGTCAGCACCACGGCATCGGCGAAGAAGCGCAGGCCCATCTGGGTCACCACGCCCTTGACCTGGTCCTGCTCGACGATCAGGTCGTCGCACGACTGCTGGAATATCCACAGGTTGGGCTGGTTTTCCAGGATCTCCCGCACGACCGCCTTGTAGATGGCGCGGTCGGCCTGGGCGCGAGTGGCGCGTACCGCCGGGCCCTTGCGGTTGTTCAGGACGCGGAACTGGATGCCGCTCTTGTCGGTGGCCAACGCCATGGCACCACCGAGCGCATCGATCTCCTTGACCAGATGGCTCTTGCCAATGCCACCAATTGCTGGGTTACAGCTCATGTGACCGAGGGTTTCCACGTTATGGGTCAGCAACAGGGTCTTGGCCCCCATGCGTGCCGACGCAAGCGCAGCCTCGGTACCGGCATGGCCGCCGCCGATGACGATCACTTCAAAACGGGAAGGGAAATCCACCACGCACCTCGTGCCTGTTTCGCGAATAGAGAAGGTAAGCCGCCAAGTATAGGGACTTCAGAGGGTTACAGGAAAGCGTTTGGACAATTTTTGATCAGCCTGTGGATGAACGGCAAGCAATAGACATCATGAAGAGAAAATTAAGAAAAGCTTGTTTTTATGTTTATTCTTAAGCACCACACCTTCTGTGGATAAATCTCTACAAGCCTTTGTTTGCATGATGTACAGAGATTTTGAAAGCTGTTATCCAAAGGCCATGAACCCTCTGTATAACTCTGTTCATCCTGTGGACTGAATGGTTCGTTATGCACAGGGCGGTTTATGCACAGGCATGCTGGACGGGTTATCAACGGAGCTGCTGATAGGTTTTCCACAGGGCTCCGAAGGATGGGGCGCGCTTGGATGGGGTCATACGTTCGCACTGGAGGGAAGCCGGAAGGGCAAGCAGGGCTGGAAGCGAACGAGAAAGGCCGACGTCACTGAGGGACGTCGACCAGCTGTGAGCTATTTACCGATACAGAAACTCGAGAAGATACGGCCGAGCAGATCATCCGAGCTGAAGGCGCCAGTGATCTCGCCAAGCGCGTGCTGCGCCTGGCGCAAGTCTTCGGCCAACAATTCACCAGCACCAGCCAGAGTCAGCTGGTCACGCCCGTGCTCCAGATGCGAACTGGCCTGGCGCAGCGCTTCGAGATGACGTCGGCGAGCGCTGAAGCTGCTTTCGGCGGTCTGTTCATACCCCATGCAGGACTTGAGATGTTCGCGCAACAGATCGAGGCCCATGGCGTCCTGGTTGGCGCTCAAGGTGAGCGTGACGTGGCCGTCGGCGCTTTGCTCGAGCCCGACCACCTCGCCACTCAGGTCGGCCTTGTTCCTGATCAGGGTGACCTTGGCGGCATCCGGTCGCTCGGCGAGGAATTCCGGCCACAGGGCGAAGGGATCGTTCGCTTCCGGCGCGGTACTGTCGACGACCAGCAGGATCCGGTCGGCTTCACCAATCGCTTTGAGGGCGCGCTGCACGCCTATCTGCTCCACCTGGTCCTCGGTGGCACGCAGACCCGCGGTATCCACCACATGCAGTGGCATGCCATCGATGTGGATATGTTCACGAAGAATGTCTCGAGTGGTGCCGGCGATATCGGTCACGATGGCGGCTTCACGTCCGGCCAGCAGGTTCAGCAGGCTAGACTTGCCGGCGTTCGGCCGGCCGGCGATCACCACGGTCATGCCATCGCGCAGCAGAGCGCCCTGCCCGGCCTCGTGCCGTACTGTGGACAACTCTTGGCGGACGGCGTCGAGCATCGACAGCACATGTCCGTCGGCCAGAAAGTCGATCTCTTCCTCGGGAAAGTCGATCGCCGCCTCGACATAGATCCGCAAGGCGATGAGCGCTTCGTTGAGCTTGTGCACACGTTGCGAGAACGCCCCTTGCAGCGAACGCAAGGCATTGCGTGCCGCCTGGGCCGAACTGGCTTCGATGAGGTCGGCGATGGCTTCGGCCTGGGCCAGGTCGAGCTTGTCATTGAGAAAAGCCCGCTCGCTGAACTCGCCAGGACGGGCAAGCCTGCAACCATGTTGCACACAGGCCTGCAGCAACATGTCCAGGACCACCGGGCCGCCATGTCCATGCAGTTCGAGCACATCCTCCCCGGTAAACGAATGCGGTCCCGGGAAGAATAACGAGATGCCCTCGTCGAGGACTTGTCCGTCTCCGCCACGCAACGGGCCATAGTGGGCATGGCGTGGCGTCAGGCTGCGTCCGGTGACGGCTTGCCCGACCTTTCCGGCAAGCGGACCGGATAGCCTTACGATACCGACTCCGCCACGTCCTTGGGCCGTGGCGATGGCGGCAATGGTTTCACGCGTGGTGTTCATGCTTGCAAGCCTCTACGACGATTCGACAGATAACAAAAACGCCCCCGAAGGGGCGTTTCATTCACAGGCTAGCGCAGTCTGCCATCAGGCAGTGGCTTTCTTGCCTGCTTCGATCCTGCGAGTGATGAACCACTGCTGGGTGATGGACAGGCAATTGTTCACCACCCAGTACAGCACGAGACCTGCCGGGAACCACAGGAAGAAGAAGGTGAAGATGATCGGCATCATTTTCATCACCTTGGCCTGCATCGGGTCCGGTGGGGTCGGGTTCAGACGCTGCTGGAGGAACATGGTCGCGCCCATGATGATCGGCAGGATGAAGAACGGATCCTTGATCGACAGGTCGGTGATCCACAGGATCCACGGAGCCTGACGCATCTCGACGCTTTCCAGCAAGACCCAGTACAAGGCCAGGAAGACCGGCATCTGCACCAGGATCGGCAGACAGCCGCCCAGCGGATTGATCTTCTCCTTCTTGTACAGCTCCATCATTGCCTGGGACATCTTCTGGCGATCATCGCCGAATTGTTCCTTCAGCGCCTGCAGGCGAGGCGAAACCGCGCGCATGCGCGCCATCGAACGATAGCTGGCAGCCGAGAGCGGGAAGAACAGGCCCTTGATCAGCATGGTCAGGACGATGATGGACCAGCCCCAGTTACCCAGCAGGCTGTGGATATGTTGCAGCAGCCAGAAGATCGGCTGGGCAATGAACCAGAGGAAGCCGTAGTCGACGGTCAGTTCCAGGCCTGGGGACAACTCCTTGAGCTTGGACTGGATCTTCGGCCCCGCATACAGCGTCGCGCTGGTCTGAGCCTGCGCGCCCGCTGCCACGTTCAGCGCAGGTCCGGTGTAGCCGATGATGTAGTTGCCCTGGCTGTCCTTGCGGGTCTGGACGATGTTGCTGTCCGACTTCTCGGGAATCCAGGCGGTCACGAAGTAATGCTGCAGCCAGGCGACCCAGCCACCAGCGACGGTTTCCTTCAGGCTGCCCTTGTCGATGTCCTTCATCGATACTTTCTTGTAGGGCTCCGAACTCGTCCACAAGGCCGCGCCCAGATAGGTGGCGGTGCCGGTGGCTGTGCTCGAGGAAGGGTCGGAACTGGCGTCGCGCTTGAGCTGGGCGAACAAGTTGCCGGTCCAGGCCTGGCCACTCTGGTTGTCGATCAGGTAGGTGACGGTCAGGTCGTACTCGCCACGCTTGAAGCTGAAGCGCTTGGTGTAGTTGACACCGTTGGCGCTGAACTTGAGATCGACGTCCAGCTGCTCCTGGCCATCGGCGAGCTGGTAGCTGCGCCGCTCGACGCTGTAGAGCGGACGACCGGAGGCGCGGGCATCGGGACCGTTGACACCAGTCAGACCGCTCTGGGCCAGGTAGGTGCGTTCGTTGCCATTGTCGAACAGCTGGAACGGAATGTCCGGATGGTCCTGGCGACGCGGGTACTGCGGCAGGTTGAGCTGGACGATGTCACCACCAACCGGATCGATAGCCAGGTCGAGCACATCGGTCCTGACCCGTACCAGGTCCTTGCTGACAGCGGCAGGCGCCAGTTCGGCAGGGCTGGAGTCGTTACCGGTGCTCGGCACGTCGGCGTTCGCGCCATCGTTGCCGGCCGGAACGGTATCAGGCAGGGCTGGAGCCACGTTGCTGGAAGCAGTCTGGGTCGGCAGGGCAGCTTGGCCATAGTCCTGGTTCCACTTGAGAACCAGTACATAGGACACGATTGCCAGGGCGACGATCAGGATCGTGCGTTTAATATCCATGATTACTCGGCTATCGAAGGGGTTCGGGAGGAAGCGGCAGGCGGAACCGGGTCGAATCCGCCGTCATTCCAGGGGTGACAGCGTCCCAGGCGACGAACGGTCAGCCACCCGCCACGCAAGAGGCCGTGTGTCTCGATGGCTTCATAGGCGTAACAGGAACAGGAGGGGTAGAAACGACAGTGACTGGCCATCAATGGACTGATGGCGTAACGGTAGAACTGGATCGGAACGAGGGCCAGCTTACGCATCGTGACTGTCTACCCTTGCGGAATCGGCATTCGCCGCTGGAGTGGGCCGAATGCGGACCAGGCGCTTCCAGAGTTTCGCGAAGTGTTGGTGCAATTCTGGGTTTTCTGTCTCGCCCAACCCTCTGCGCGCGACGATCACGATATCCCAACCTGCAAGCATCTGCTGGTTCAGTCGGAAGGAATCGCGCATCAAGCGTTTGAGACGATTGCGCTGAACGGCGAGCTTGACGCTCTTCTTGCCGATCACCAGGCCAAGCCGTGGATGATCCAGCCCGTTCTCGCGGGCAAGGATAAGCAGGTTTTTCCCTGGAACCTTGCCGGTTGGGGAGTCGAAGACCGCTTTGAAATGTCGGGGTGTAAGCAGTCGCTTTTCCCGACTGAAGTCCTGACTCACCACCTGTGCCGGAAAATCAGATGGCCAGACGCTTGCGGCCTTTGGCACGACGACGCGACAGAACGGCGCGGCCATTCTTGGTAGCCATACGAGCACGGAAACCGTGAGTGCGAGCGCGCTTGATGGTGCTTGGTTGGAAAGTACGTTTCATGGCGTGTTACCTGGTTCGTCGACAACGGGCCGGAATGGCCCCCGTTTTAAGAGACCGGCGATTCTAGAGAAACGAAGGCCGTAGGTCAATTTCCAACCAGCTGTCCCTATAAGGAATGCAACCCGAACGAGCGATTCCGGACAGGCGGTAGCTTGTCGGCGGGAGGATGAAACAGAAAAAATAAGAGAGACATATAAAAGCTTTTCTGAAGAACTTATAACGCTTAAGGCGACCTGTTTCTGTGGATAAGTAGGTCTGGAGCCGTTATCACGGGGCTTTGCCGAGATTTCAACCCTGTCGGTAACAGGTGCTGCGGATGTGACGAGGCTGGTAAAAGTCTGTGGATTAAATGGCGTCTTATCCACATCGGTATTATCCACAGGCTTTCCGGTAGGGTTGTGCATAGTGCTCAGGTGGGTTTATCCACAGAGCTTACCCACAATCCTGAAGGGATCGAAAGGGACTGCTCGGGGCGATCAACGGTGCACGACGCGAAGCCGCATGTGGATAAGTGGACCTGCGCCCGCTACAATAGGCCGCTTGTATTTGCCGTATGGCTTTCAATCAGGGGATATCCGTGTCAGTGGAACTTTGGCAGCAATGCGTGGAGCTTTTGCGCGACGAACTGCCTGCCCAGCAATTCAACACCTGGATCCGTCCGCTTCAGGTCGAAGCCGAGGGCGACGAGTTGCGTGTGTACGCACCCAACCGGTTCGTACTCGACTGGGTCAATGAAAAGTACCTGGGCCGTCTCCTGGAGCTGTTGGGTGAGCACGGCAGCGGCAGCATGCCTGCACTCTCCTTGTTGATAGGCAGTCGCCGCAGCTCGGCGCCGCGAGCCGCGCCCAATGCCCCGGTAAGCGCGGCAGTGGCACAATCGCTGGCGCAGCAGTCGGCCAAGCCCGCGGAGCGGAACGAACCTGCTGCCGCAGCTGCGGTGGCCACGACACCGGTCATCGACGGCGACGGCGCGGTGATTCAGGACAGTTTCGAAACCCTGGACGAGGCACCAGCGCCCCCCGCTCCTCCCGCCGGTGGTCGCGCCGAGCCGCGCACGGTGCAGGTCGAGGGCGCGCTCAAGCACACCAGTTACCTGAACCGCACGTTCACCTTCGAGACATTCGTCGAGGGCAAGTCCAACCAGCTGGCGCGTGCCGCGGCCTGGCAGGTCGCGGACAACCCCAAGCATGGTTACAACCCACTCTTCCTTTATGGAGGCGTAGGCCTGGGCAAGACCCACCTGATGCATGCCGTCGGCAACCATCTGCTGAAGAAGAACCCCAATGCCAAGGTCGTCTACCTGCATTCGGAGCGATTCGTCGCCGACATGGTCAAGGCCTTGCAGCTCAATGCGATCAACGAGTTCAAGCGCTTCTACCGCTCGGTGGACGCTCTGCTGATCGACGACATCCAGTTCTTCGCGCGCAAGGAACGTTCTCAGGAAGAGTTCTTCCACACGTTCAACGCCCTGCTCGAAGGTGGCCAGCAAGTCATTCTCACCAGTGACCGGTACCCCAAGGAGATCGAAGGACTCGAGGAGCGCCTCAAGTCGCGTTTCGGCTGGGGGCTGACCGTGGCGGTCGAGCCACCCGAACTCGAGACCCGCGTGGCCATCCTCATGAAGAAGGCCGATCAGGCCAAGGTCGAGCTGCCGCATGATGCGGCCTTCTTCATCGCCCAGCGCATCCGCTCCAACGTGCGTGAACTCGAAGGCGCCTTGAAGCGGGTCATTGCCCACTCCCATTTCATGGGCCGTGACATCACCATCGAGCTGATTCGCGAGTCGCTCAAGGATCTGCTGGCCCTGCAGGACAAGCTGGTGAGCGTGGATAACATCCAGCGCACCGTGGCCGAGTACTACAAGATCAAGATCTCCGATCTGCTGTCCAAGCGCCGATCCCGGTCGGTGGCGCGTCCTCGCCAGGTGGCCATGGCCTTGTCCAAGGAACTGACCAACCACAGCCTGCCGGAAATCGGCGACATGTTCGGCGGACGCGACCACACCACGGTCTTGCATGCGTGCCGCAAGATCAACGAACTCAAGGAATCCGACGCGGACATTCGCGAGGACTACAAGAACCTGCTGCGTACGCTGACGACCTGAAGCCCGTCAGCACAGCTTTTTGAAGGCAAGGACTAGACCATGCATTTCACCATTCAACGTGAAGCCCTGTTGAAACCCCTGCAACTGGTCGCGGGCGTCGTCGAGCGCCGCCAGACCTTGCCGGTATTGTCCAATGTGCTGCTGGTCGTCCAGGGCCAGCAGCTTTCGCTGACCGGTACCGACCTGGAAGTCGAGCTCATCGGCCGCGTACAACTCGAAGAGCCCGCCGAACCGGGCGAGATCACCGTGCCGGCGCGCAAGCTCATGGACATCTGCAAGAGCCTGCCCAGCGATGTGCTGATCGATATCAAGCTCGACGAGCAGAAGCTGCTGGTCAAGGCCGGCCGAAGCCGTTTCACCCTATCCACGCTGCCAGCCAACGATTTCCCTACGGTCGAGGAAGGCCCCGGCTCGTTGACCTGCAATCTCGAACAGAGTCGACTGCGTCGCCTGATCGAGCGCACCAGCTTCGCCATGGCCCAGCAGGACGTGCGCTACTACCTCAACGGCATGCTGCTCGAAGTGTCCACCGATACCTTGCGCGCCGTGGCTACCGATGGCCACAGGCTGGCCTTGTGCGCCATGCATGCGCCGGTCGGTCAGGCCGACCGGCACCAGGTGATCGTGCCACGCAAGGGCATCCTTGAGCTGGCGCGGTTGCTTACCGACCCGGAGGGCATGGTCAGTATCGTGCTGGGCCAGCATCATATCCGCGCGACGACCGGCGAGTTCACCTTCACCTCGAAGCTGGTGGATGGCAAGTTCCCCGATTACGAACGTGTCCTGCCCAAGGGTGGCGACAAACTGGTTATCGGTGATCGACAGCTGTTGCGCGAAGCCTTCAGCCGCACCGCAATTCTCTCGAACGAGAAATATCGAGGCATTCGCCTGCAGCTTGCCAGCGGCCAGATGAAGATCCAGGCCAACAACCCTGAGCAGGAAGAAGCGGAAGAGGAAATCAGCGTCGACTATAACGGCGCCTCGCTGGAAATCGGTTTCAACGTCAGCTATCTGCTGGATGTGCTGGGTGTGATGACCACCGAGCAGGTGCGTCTGATATTGTCCGATTCGAACAGCAGTGCGCTTTTGCAAGAAGCGGGCAACGACGATTCGTCCTATGTTGTCATGCCGATGCGTCTCTGATCCGCAGTAGGCTGAATGTCTCTTCGACGCGTTTCCGTCACCGCGGTGCGCAACCTGCACCCGGTGACCTTCAACCCCTCCCCGCGTATCAACATCCTGTATGGCGCCAACGGCAGCGGTAAGACCAGCGTTTTGGAGGCTATCCATCTGCTGGGCCTTGCACGCTCATTTCGCAGCACGCGCCTGAACCCGGTCATCCAGGATGACCAGCCTACCTGCACCGTCTTTGGCCAGGTCGATTTGCTCGAGGGTGGCGTCAGCAATCTGGGCATCTCAAGAGACCGTCACGGAGAATTCTCCATCCGCATCGACGGACAAAATGCCAGAAGCACCGCGCAGCTTGCCGAAATACTGCCGTTGCAGCTGATCAACCCAGACAGTTTTCGTTTGCTTGAAGGTGCGCCGAAGATCCGAAGGCAGTTTCTCGATTGGGGCGTGTTCCACGTGGAACCTCGCTTCCTGGCTACCTGGCAACGTCTGCAGAAGGCGCTGCGACAAAGAAACTCCTGGCTACGGCATGGTACAATCGACCCAGCTTCTCAAGCTGCCTGGGACCGGGAATTGTGTTTGGCCAGTGCAGAAATAGACGACTTCCGCCGTGACTATATCAAGTCCTTGAAACCGGTCTTCGAGCAGATTCTGAGCGAATTGATCGACCTCAAGGGACTCACGTTGAGCTATTACCGAGGCTGGGACAAGGATCGCGACCTGATGGACGTTCTTGCTTCGTCATTGGTGCGTGACCAACACCTCGGTCATACCCAGGCCGGGCCGCAACGAGCGGATCTTCGCCTGAGATTCGGTACCCACAACGCTGCGGATATCCTTTCCAGGGGACAGCAGAAACTGGTTGTCTGCGCCTTGCGGATCGCGCAAGGACATCTGGTCAGCCAGGCTCGTCGCGGCCAGTGCATTTACCTGGTGGATGATTTGCCGTCCGAGCTGGACGAGCAACATCGTAGAGCCTTGTGCCGCTTGCTTGAAGAATTGAACTGCCAGGTTTTCATCACCTGCGTAGATGACGACTTACTGAGGGACGGCTGGCAAAGCGAAACGCCAGTTGCCTTGTTCCACGTGGAACAAGGGCATATCACCCAGACCCACGACCATCGGGAGTGAAGGCATGAGCGACAATCAAACATACGACTCTTCCAGCATCAAGGTGCTGAAAGGGCTGGATGCCGTGCGTAAGCGCCCCGGCATGTACATTGGCGATACCGATGATGGAAGCGGCCTGCACCACATGGTCTTCGAGGTCGTCGATAACTCGATCGACGAAGCCTTGGCAGGTCATTGCGATGACATCACGGTGATCATTCATCCTGATGAATCGATCAGCGTACGCGACAACGGCCGGGGCATCCCGGTCGATGTACACAAGGAAGAAGGCGTGTCTGCAGCAGAGGTCATCATGACCGTGCTCCACGCTGGCGGCAAGTTCGATGACAACTCCTATAAGGTGTCAGGTGGCCTGCACGGTGTAGGTGTTTCGGTAGTGAATGCCTTGTCGGAAAAGCTGGTATTGACCGTACGTCGCAGCGGAAAGATCTGGGAGCAGACCTACGTGCACGGTGTGCCACAGGCGCCGATGGCCATCGTCGGTGACAGCGAGACCACCGGTACCCACATCCACTTCAAGCCTTCGGCGGAAACCTTCAAGAATATCCATTTCAGCTGGGACATCCTGGCCAAGCGAATTCGCGAGCTGTCATTCCTGAACTCTGGCGTTGGCATCCTTCTCAAGGATGAGCGCTCCGGCAAGGAAGAGTTCTTCAAGTACGAGGGGGGGCTGAGCGCTTTCGTCGAGTATCTGAATACCAACAAGAACCCGGTCAATGCCCAGGTCTTCCACTTCAATGTCCAGCGTGACGACGGGGTGGGCGTGGAAGTGGCCTTGCAGTGGAACGACAGTTTCAACGAGAACCTGTTGTGCTTCACCAACAACATTCCGCAGCGTGATGGCGGTACGCACCTGGTCGGCTTCCGTTCGGCCCTGACGCGCAACCTGAACAACTACATCGAGCAGGAAGGCCTGGCGAAGAAGAACAAGGTTTCCACCACCGGTGATGATGCGCGTGAGGGCTTGACCGCGATCATTTCCGTGAAGGTGCCCGATCCCAAGTTCAGCTCCCAGACCAAGGACAAGCTGGTTTCCTCGGAAGTGAAGACTGCCGTGGAACAGGAGATGAACAAGTACTTCGCGGACTTCCTGCTGGAGAATCCGAACGAAGCCAAGGCGGTCGTCGGCAAGATGATCGATGCGGCACGGGCGCGCGAGGCAGCGCGAAAAGCGCGGGAGATGACCCGTCGCAAGGGCGCCTTGGACATCGCGGGCTTGCCAGGCAAGCTGGCGGACTGTCAGGAAAAGGACCCTGCCCTTTCCGAACTCTACCTGGTGGAGGGTGACTCCGCCGGTGGTTCGGCAAAGCAAGGTCGCAACCGCAAGACCCAGGCCATCCTGCCGCTCAAGGGCAAGATCCTCAACGTCGAGAAAGCACGCTTCGACAAGATGATCTCGTCCCAGGAAGTGGGCACCCTGATCACTGCCTTGGGCTGCGGGATCGGCCGCGAAGAATACAACATCGACAAGCTGCGCTATCACAACATCATCATCATGACCGATGCTGACGTCGATGGTTCGCACATTCGTACCTTGCTGCTGACGTTCTTCTTCCGTCAGTTGCCGGAGCTGGTCGAGCGCGGCTACATCTATATTGCCCAGCCGCCACTGTACAAGGTCAAGAAAGGCAAGCAGGAGCAGTACATCAAGGACGACGAGGCCATGGAAGAATACATGACCCAGTCGGCCCTGGAAGACGCCAGCTTGCACCTGGACGAATCCGCACCTGCTGTGGCCGGTGTCGAGCTGGAGCGCCTGGTCAACGAGTTCCGCTCGGTGATGAAGACCCTCAAGCGTCTGTCGCGCCTGTATCCGCAGGAGCTGACCGAACACTTCATCTACCTGCCCGAAGTGACGCTCGAGCAACTGGGTGAGCATTCGGTCATGCAGGGTTGGCTGGACAAGTTCCAGGCGCGCCTGAACAACAGCCAGAAGTCCGGTTTGGTCTACAAGGCCAGCCTGCGTGAGGACAAGGAGCGCAATGTCTGGCTGCCTGAGGTCGAAATCACCTCGCACGGCCTGGCCAGCTATGTGACCTTCAACCGCGACTTCTTCGGCAGCAACGACTACCGTTCTGTCGTGACCCTGGGCGCCCGCCTCGCCACCCTGCTGGGTGAAGGTGCCTACGTCCAGCGTGGCGAGCGCAAGAAGTCTATCCAGGAGTTCAAGGAAGCCCTGGACTGGTTGATGAACGAGAGCACCAAGCGCCACACCATCCAGCGCTACAAGGGGTTGGGCGAGATGAACCCGGACCAGCTATGGGAAACCACCATGGATCCGAACGTGCGGCGCATGCTGAGGGTGACGATCGAGGACGCGATTGCCGCGGACCAGATCTTCAACACCCTGATGGGCGACGCAGTGGAACCGCGCCGCGAGTTCATCGAAGACAATGCGTTGGCGGTATCGAACCTGGACTTCTGATCCAACCGATGCGTCGTCAAGCCCCAGCCCGCGCTGGGGCTTTCTTTTTCTGGCTCACTGAGCCAGCAACTCCCCCTGCGCCCCGGCGCAGAGCTGCAACAGATAATCCCATACCACGCGCAAGCGAACCGACTTGTGCAGCTCCCGGCGCGTGCTGATCCAGTAGCTGCGCTGGATCGTCTCGCCAGGCAGTATGCGAACCAGCGTCGGGTCAAGGCGCGCCATGTAGTTGGGCAGCACCGCAATGCCGAGCCCGGCGCGCGCGGCCTGCTGCTGGGCGATCACGCTGGTGCTGCGAAACACTACGTTGGGCGTGCGACAGAAGCTGTTGAGCAATAGCAGCTCCTGGCTGAACAGCAGGTCGTCCACGTAACCGATCCAGCTGTGCCGCGCCAGGTCTTCCCGTGTCTCCAAGGGTGGCGCCTGGTCGAGGTACGTCCGGCTGGCATAGAGTGCCAGGCGATAGTCGGTAAGTTTGCGGGTGATCAGCAGGTCGGTGCCGGGCCGTTCCAGGTGGATGCTGATTTCCGCTTCGCGATTGAGAATGCTGACGAAGCGTGGCACGGCGACCAGTTCCACCTCAAGGCCAGGATAGCGTTCGAACAAGGCGTTCATGCGTGGCGTGAAGAACATGATGCCAATGCCTTCGGTTACCCCAAGACGGATCTTGCCCAGTGGCGTGATGCTCTGGGTAATTTCCTCCTGGGCCAGCAAGGCGACGTTCTCCATGGCTTCGGCATGCTTGAGCAGGGCCTGGCCCGAGGGCGTCAGGTCGAAGCCCTGGGCGTGCTGCACGAACAGCGCGGTGCCCAGGCTCTTCTCGATGTTCTCGATATGCCGGGCCACCGTGCTATGGGTGGTGTTCAGACGCTTGGCAGCCGTGAGCAGACGGCCGCTGCGCTGCAACTCGAGAAAGAACCGCAGATCATTCCAGTCGAACATGCTTTTCCTTGTGAAGCGGTCGTTCACGGGCGTTGTGTCAAAACGCACAGCAGTTGCGCGAAATCTAACGTTTTCACTGCGAAATTAACCAATAAGATTACAGGGGACAAGAACAATAAGCAGGCGCGAGGTTGCACATGCCATCAGCCGATTCTGTCTTCGATTACGTAATCGTGGGGGCCGGCCCCGCCGGTTGCCTACTGGCCAATCGACTTTCCGCGGACCCATCGTGCCGGGTGGCGCTGCTCGAAGCCGGCGGCCGTGATACCTATCCCTGGATCCATGTCCCTGTCGGTTATCTCTATTGCATCGGCAACCCGCGTACGGACTGGTGCTTCAAGACCGAGCCGCAGCCTGGCCTGGCAGGCCGCAGCCTGGGATATCCGCGAGGCAAGGTACTGGGAGGTTGCTCCTCGATCAACGGCATGATCTACATGCGTGGCCAGGCCGCCGACTATGACGGCTGGGCGGCACAAGGCAATCCAGGTTGGGCCTGGAAGGACGTGCTGCCGTTGTTCAAGGCCGGGGAAAATCATTTCGCCGGTGCGTGCGAAGCCCACGGTGCCGAGGGCGAATGGCGCGTGGAACAGCAGCGCTACAGCTGGCCGATCCTCGATGCATTCCGTGACGCCGCCGAGCAGTCCGGCATTGCCAAGATCGATGATTTCAACACCGGCGACAACCAGGGGTGCGGCTATTTCCAAGTCAACCAGCGCAGCGGCATCCGCTGGAATTCCGCCAAGGCGTTCCTGCGTCCGGTGCTGCGCCGTCCTAACCTCACCGTGCTGACCCAGGTCCAGGTCGATCGCATCCTGCTCGACACCACGCGCGCCAAGGCAGTCAGGGCCCTGCACGAAGGCCGCTGGCATGAGTTCGGGGCTCGTCGGGAAATCATCCTGTGTGCCGGTGCGGTGGGCTCGCCGGGCATCCTGCAACGCTCCGGCATTGGCCCGCGACGGCTGCTCGAAAGCCTCGGTATCGGAGTACGCCATGAGCTTCCCGGGGTTGGCGGCAACCTTCAGGATCATTTGCAACTACGGCTGATCTACCGGGTCCGTGATACCCGTACCCTGAACCAGATGGCCGGGAGTCTGTGGGGCAAGATGGGCATGGGCTTGCGTTATCTGTATGACCGTACCGGCCCGCTGGCCATGGCACCGAGCCAGCTGGGCGCGTTCGTCCGTTCCGGCCCCGAGCAGACCACGGCCAACCTGCAATACCACGTACAGCCGCTGTCCCTCGACCGGTTCGGCGAACCCTTGCACACCTTTCCGGCCTTTACCGCCTCGGTCTGCAACTTGCGCCCGATGAGTCGCGGCCGGGTGGATATCCGCTCCTGCGACATGGCCGAGCCACCCTCGATCGATCCCAACTACCTCAGCGACCCGCAGGATCTACAGGTAGCCGCCGATGCCATCCGCCTGACTCGGCGAATCGTCCAGGCCCCTGCCCTTGCGCGGTTCGATCCCCAGGAATACCTGCCAGGCACGCATCTGCAAAGTACCGAGCAGCTTCACGAGGCGGCCAGCCAGATCGGCACGACCATCTTCCATCCCGTGGGCACCTGCCGCATGGGAAGCGGTACTCTCGATGTGGTCGACAGTCAGTTGCGGGTGCACGGCGTGCCTGGCCTGCGCATAGCCGATGCATCGATCATGCCGCAGATCGTTTCAGGCAATACCTGTTCACCGACGCTCATGATCGCTGAGAAGGCCGCTCGCCTGATACTCGATCAGGCCAAAAGCAGTACGTGCCTGATCGACGAGCGCGTTGTACCGGCACCCTGAACCAGGGTACGGGCTTTATCGGCAGCCCAGCGGTCAGAGGCTGCCACAGTGGAACAACAACAATTATTCACTGGGGCCTGCGGGCCGAGGACAGCAACGATGTCGGACTACATCCAGGAACAGGGCGCGGCCGTGGCTCGCGCCGATCACCGTGAGGAGCGCAAGGTCATCTTCGCCTCCTCGCTGGGAACGGTCTTCGAATGGTATGACTTCTTTCTGTACGGGGCGTTGGCGGCCGTCATCAGCAAGCAGTTCTTCGCCGGCGTGAACGAAACCACGGCATTCATCTTCGCCCTGATGGCCTTCGCGGCAGGTTTCCTGGTAAGGCCCTTCGGCGCATTGGTATTCGGTCGCCTGGGTGACATGATCGGACGCAAATACACCTTCCTGGTCACCATCGTGCTCATGGGGCTGTCCACGTTCGCGGTCGGCCTGTTGCCCACTTATGCCAGCATTGGCATCGCCGCCCCCATCATCCTGGTGGTACTGCGCATGCTGCAAGGTCTGGCACTGGGCGGCGAGTACGGTGGGGCCGCCACCTACGTGGCCGAACACGCACCGCCTGGCAAGCGAGGCTTCCATACCGGGTTCATCCAGTCGACCGCGACGCTGGGGCTGCTGCTTTCGCTGGTCGTGGTGCTGGGCAGCCGCTATGTCAGCGGCGACGAGTTCGAGACCTGGGGCTGGCGCCTGCCCTTCCTGCTGTCGATCATCCTGCTCGCCATCTCGACCTGGATTCGCATGAGCATGGAAGAGTCGCCTGCCTTCGTGCGCATGAAGGCCGAAGGCAAGGTGAGCAAGTCGCCGATCCGCGAGTCGTTCACTTCCTGGCCCAACCTCAAGGTGGTGCTGACCGCTCTGTTCAGCATCAATGCCGGACAGGCGGTGACCTTCTACACCGCGCAGTTCTATGTGCTGTTCTTCATGACGCAAATGCTGAAGATGGATCCGGCCCAGGCCAACACGCTGCTCATCATCAGCGTCATCATCGGCGCGCCGTTCTTCGTCTTCTTCGGCTGGCTGTCGGATCGCGTCGGTCGCAAGCCGATCCTCATGCTTGGCTTGCTGTTGGCCACCGTACTGTACTTTCCTCTGTTCAAGGCGCTCAGTCATTACGCCAATCCCCAGATCGACGCTGCCAGCCGGCAGGCCCCTATCGTCGTCAGCGCCGATCCGCAAGGATGCACCTTCCAGTTCGATCCAGTCGGCAAGGCCCGTTTCGACAGCCCTTGCGACAAGGTCAAGACGTTCCTGGTCAAGCAGGGCCTGCCCTACAGCTCCAAGGATGTGACGGGTAGCGCGGTCACGGTGAGCATTGGCGAAACGACCATCGACGGCTACGACGAGGCCGCCATGCGCCAAGCGATCAGCGCGGCCGGTTATCCGGCCAAGGCCGATCCGGCGCAGGTCAACCAGGTCATGGTCGTGGTCTTGATCGTCGCGATGATCCTGATCGCCACCATGACCTACGGGCCCCTGGCCGCCGTGATGGTGGAGCTTTTCCCGACGCGCATACGCTACACCTCGATGTCCCTGCCCTATCACATTGGCAACGGCTGGTTTGGCGGATTCCTCCCAACCGTGTCCTTTGCCTTGGTGGTGTACACCGGGGATATCTTCTATGGATTGTGGTATCCCGTTTTGATCACGGGCGTCAGCCTGTTGGTTGGGATTTTCTGTCTCAAGGAAACGCGCAAGGTGGATATCGACAAGGTCTGAACCGCAACCATGAAAAACCGGCTTAAACGCCGGTTTTTTTATACCTCGGAAAAACTTATGCACGAATTTCAGAAATTCGTCATACACACAAATATCTTTTAAATTCAAAGAGTTACTGTGCTTTTAGGCAATTAATCCAAAAAAAGTACACAAGTTATCCACAATTCTAGGCGATTGGTTCGGATGGGTTCTCCGCAACCGGGGCAAGCGACCCCAAGGCGCGCTGGGTGGCCTCGTTCCAGGCAGCGACACGGTCATTGAGTTCTGCGATGGCGCGTGGGCCGCTGCCGTTGGCGAACATCGGTTCGCCAATCACCACCTCGATGGTCCCCGGCCGCTTGCCCCAGCCGTCACGTGGCCAGAACTTGCCGGCATTGTGGGCGATGGGCAGTACCGGCAAGCCAGCATTGACCGCCAGGGCAGTCCCGCCACGCGAGAATTTGCCAACCTGCCCATACGGCACACGCGTACCTTCAGGGAAGATCAGCACCCAGACACCCTCCTTGAGCAGGGCGTCGCCCTTGTTGGCTACCTGGCGCAAGGCTTCCTTGGGGTTGTCACGATTGATGGCGATGGGCCGCAGCATGGCCATGGCCCAGCCGAAGAACGGCACGTACAGCAGTTCACGCTTGAGCACCTGGCTCAAGGGTTCGAAATAGGCGGAGAGAAAAAACGTCTCCCAAGTACTCTGGTGGTTGGCCAGGATCACGCAGGGTTGCTGCGGCACGTTCTGCGCGCCAGTGATCTTGTAGCGGATCCCCAGTACGACACGCGCCAGCAGCACGGCGAAACGGCACCAGTACACGTTGATGAAGCGGTAGCGCTGACGGAAGGACAGCAGCGGTGCAACGATGAAACTCAGCGAGCACCACAGCAGCGAACTGGTCCCCAGCAGCAGGTAAAAAAGAAGGATTCTGATCGCCTGCAGGATCGACATAGTGACATGTACCATTTGCGGGGGTTGCCCGTCTTGAGAAGAGTGCGCCGAATGGCGCACTACCGAACCAGTGTTCCGGCAATCGCTGCCAGGTCGTCGAAAACCAGTGTGCCCTGCGGCACGCCCTTGTCCAGGGTCCGCGCGCCCTTGCCGGTCCTGACCAGGACTGGCTGGGCACCCACGGCCAGGGCGGCATCCAGGTCGCCCGTGCTGTCGCCGACGAACCATACCCCGGCCAGATCGACCTGGTAATGCTCGGCGATGGCTTGCAGCATGCCTGGCTTGGGCTTGCGACAGTCGCAGCTGTCGTCCGGACCATGCGGGCAGTGCACGATCAGCCCCAGTTCCCCACCCTGCTCGGCGACCAGCCCGCGCAGACGCGCATGCATGGCCTCGAGCGTGGACAAAGGATAGTAGCCGCGAGCGATGCCGGACTGGTTGGTGGCCACCGCCACCGTCCAGCCAGCCTTGCTCAACCGTGCGATCGCCTCGATCGAACCGGGGATGGGAATCCATTCCTCCAGCGACTTGATGTAGGCATCGGAGTCATGGTTGATCACTCCGTCTCGATCAAGGATCAGCAGCTTCAAGGCCCGGCTACCCCAGCAGCGAGATGTCGGCCACGCCCAGGAACAGGCCGCGCAGACGGCTGAGCAGGGCGTAACGGTTGGCGCGCACGCTGGCATCCTCGGCATTGACCATCACCGCCTCGAAGAAGGCGTCGACAGGTTCGCGCAAGGCGGCCAGGCGGGCCAGCGATTCCTTGTACTGGCGAGCCGCGGCCATGGGCTGCACGGCATGGTCGGCCTGCTGGATGGCCGAGTACAGGGAGAACTCGTTGGCGTTGTCGAAGTACTTTGGTTCGACCTGGGCGGCGATCGCGCCTTCGGCCTTGCTCAACAGGTTCGATACACGCTTGTTCACCGCCGCCAGGGCATCGGCCTCGGGCAGCTGGCGGAAAGCCTGCACAGCCTGTACGCGCTGGTCGAAGTCCAGGGCCGAGCCCGGCTTGAGTGCGCGCACCGACAGGTAGGTCGCCACATCGACGCCTTCGTCCTCATAGCGCGCACGCAGACGGTCGAAGATGAACTCCAGCACCTGGTCGGCCAGGCCCGCTTCCTTGACCTTGCCGCCGTACTGGACGACGGCGAAGCTCACGGCATCGGTCAGGTCCAGGTCCAGCTGCTTGTCGATCAGGATGCGCAGGATGCCGAGCGCGGCACGACGCAGGGCGTACGGGTCCTTGCTGCCGGTAGGCAGCATGCCGATGCCGAAGATACCAACCAGGGTATCGAGCTTGTCGGCGATGGCGACCGCCGCGCCGGTCAAGGTCCTGGGCAGTTCGGCACCCGCACCGCGAGGCATGTACTGCTCGTTCAGCGCTTGCGCGACGTCTTCCGGCTCGCCGTCATGGGTGGCGTAGTAGTAACCGGCGATGCCCTGCATTTCCGGGAACTCGCCCACCATTTCGGTGGCCAGGTCGCACTTGGACAACAGGCCGGCACGACCGGCGCGCTGGGCATCGCCGCCCAGGTGCGGGGCGATGAATGCGGCCAGGCGCGAAACCCGCTCGGCCTTGTCGAACACGCTGCCCAGCTGGGCCTGGAACACCACGTTCTTCAAGCGCTCGTTGAAGCTTTCCAGCGGCTGTTTCTTGTCCTGGTTGAAGAAGAACTCGGCATCGGTCAGGCGTGGACGCACGACTTTCTCGTTGCCCAGCACGATCTGCCGCGGATCGCGGCTCTCGACGTTGGCCACGGTGATGAAGCGCGGCAGCAGCTTGCCTTCGCTGTCGAGCAGGCAGAAGTACTTCTGGTTGTCCTGCATGGTGGTGATCAGGGCTTCCTGCGGCACGTCGAGGAAGCGTTCCTCGAACGAGCACACCAGTGGCACCGGCCATTCGACCAGGGCGGTGACCTCGTCGAGCAGGCCCGGCGGCACGATCGCGCTACCTTCCTGCTGCATCGCCAGCTCCGCGGTACGCTTGGCGATCAGTTCGCGGCGCTCGGCGAAGTCGGCCAGCACATAGGCCTTGCGCAGGGCTTCCTGGTAGTCGGCGGGCATGCCGATGGTGACGTTTTCCGGGTGGTGGAAGCGGTGCCCGCGCGACTCGCGGCCGGCCTTCTGGCCCAGCAGGGTGCAATCGACCACCTGGTCACCGAGCAGCATCACCAGCCACTGGGTCGGACGGACGAATTCCTCGCGGCTGGCGCCCCAGCGCATGCGCTTGGGAATCGGCAGGTCGTTGAGCGAATCCTCGACGATGGTCGGCAGCAGACTGGCGCTCGGCTTGCCCGGAATGTGCTGGGAAAAGCGCAGCTTCGGGCCGCTCTGGTCGATGTCCGCCAGTTCGACACCGCACTTCTTGGCGAAGCCCAGGGCGGCCTGGGTCGGGTTGCCGTCGGCATCGAAGGCTGCCTGGCGAGGCGGGCCATCGATGTTGATGCTGCGGTCCGGCTGCTGCACGTCGAGCTGGCTGATCAGCACGGCCAGGCGGCGCGGCGCGGCGAAGACGCGCTTGCCGGTGTAGTTCAGGCCGGCGGCCTGCAGGCCCTTCTCGATGCCTGCCAGGAATGCGTCGCCGAGGCTGGCGAGCGCCTTGGGTGGCAGCTCTTCGGTGCCCAGTTCGACCAGGAAATCTTGTGCACTCATTGTGCCGCCTCCAGCTTAGCCAACACTTCGTCACGCAGTTCAGGGGGTGCCATCGGGAAGCCCAGGCGCGCACGGGCTTGCAGGTAGCTTTGCGCCACGTCGCGGGCCAGGGTCCGCACGCGCAGGATGTAGCGCTGGCGTTCGGTGACCGAGATGGCACGACGGGCATCGAGCAGGTTGAAGGTGTGCGAAGCCTTCAGCACCATTTCGTAGGTCGGCAGCGGCAGCTCCAGCTTGATCAGCCGGTTGGCCTCGCTTTCGTAGAAGTCGAACAGTTCGAAGAGCTTCTCGACGTTGGCGTGCTCGAAGTTGTAGGTCGACTGTTCCACCTCGTTCTGGTGGAACACATCGCCATAGGTGACCTTGCCGAACGGGCCGTCGGCCCATACCAGGTCATACACCGAATCGACCCCCTGCAGGTACATGGCCAGGCGCTCCAGGCCATAGGTGATCTCGCCGGTCACCGGGTAGCACTCGATGCCGCCGGCCTGCTGGAAGTAGGTGAACTGGGTGACCTCCATGCCGTTGAGCCAGATTTCCCAACCCAGGCCCCAGGCGCCGAGCGTCGGCGATTCCCAGTTGTCCTCGACGAAGCGCACGTCGTGCACCAGCGGGTCCAGACCGATCGCCTTCAGCGAGCCCAGGTAGAGTTCCTGGAAGTTGGCCGGGTTCGGCTTGAGCACCACTTGGAACTGGTAGTAGTGCTGCAGACGGTTGGGGTTTTCGCCATACCGTCCGTCGGCCGGGCGACGGCTGGGCTGCACGTAGGCGGCGTTCCAGCTTTCCGGGCCGACGGCGCGCAGGAACGTGGCGGTATGGAAAGTGCCGGCGCCTACTTCCATATCGTAGGGCTGAAGCACCACACAACCTTGCTCGGCCCAGTATTGCTGCAGGGCGAGGATCAGGTCTTGGAAGGTACGCACGGCTGGCGTAGGCTGGCTCACGAAATTCACCTGTATCGAGGGATGCGGATGTAAAGAGCGGGAGTATAACCCGATTCGTCCGTCCCTCTACCTTTGGAGCCTTATGCCACGCTGCTTTTGGTGTACCGAGGATCCGCTGTACCAGGCCTATCACGACGAGGAATGGGGGCGGCCGCAGCACGACCCGCGAGCCTTGTTCGAAATGCTCCTGCTCGAAGGCTTCCAGGCCGGGTTGTCGTGGCTGACCGTGCTGCGCAAGCGCGAGCGCTACCGGGCAGTGCTGGACGGCTTCGACCCGCGGCGACTGGCATGCATGAGCGACCAACGCATCGAAGAACTGATGGGCGATCCGGGGATCATCCGCAACCGCCTCAAGCTGCAGGCCGTGCGCCGCAATGCCCAGGCCTGGCTCGAGCTGGAGCGGCCGGCGCACTGGCTATGGTCGTTCGTCGGTGGCCGACCCAAGGTCAATCATTTTCGTACTCGCGACGAGGTGCCGGCCGTGACGCCCGAGGCCATCGCCATGAGCAAGGCCCTGCGCAAGGCTGGCTTCACCTTCGTCGGCCCGACCATCTGCTACGCCTTCATGCAGGCCACCGGCATGGTCATGGACCACACCACCGATTGCGACTGCCATGCCGCACTGGCGCACGCTGCGGTTACAATGCCCGCCTTGCTCAACTGAGGAATCGGCCTGTGGAAAAGTTCAAGGGTGCCTTGATGGTCGGGGTGCTTCGATTGTTCGCCAAGCTGCCCTGGGGCGCGGTGCAGCGTGTCGGCGCCGGGATCGGCTGGTTGATGTGGAAGATTCCCAACGGTTCGCGCAACGTGGTGCGCATCAACCTGGCCAAGTGCTTTCCAGAGATGGACGCCCAGGCTCGCGAGCGGCTGGTCGGTCGAGCCCTGATGGACATCGGCAAGTCCTTCACCGAAAGCGCCTGTGCCTGGATCTGGCCGGCGCAGCGCTCGTTGGCGCTGGTGCGCGAAGTGCAGGGCCTGGAGGTGCTGCAGGCTGCGCTGGCTTCCGGCAAGGGCGTGGTGGGCATCACCAGTCACCTGGGCAACTGGGAGGTGCTGAACCATTTCTATTGCAACCAGTGCAAGCCGATCATCTTCTACCGTCCCCCGAAGCTCAAGGCCGTCGACGACCTGCTGCGCGAACAGCGGGTGCAGATGGGCAACCGGGTCGCGCCTTCGACCAAGGAAGGCATCCTCAGCATCATCAAGGAGGTTCGTCGTGGTGGCCAGGTGGGCATTCCCGCCGATCCGGAGCCAGCCGAGTCGGCCGGGGTCTTCGTGCCCTTCCTCGGCACCCAGGCGCTGACCAGCAAGTTCGTGCCCAACATGCTCGCTGGCGGCAAGGCGGTCGGCGTGTTCCTGCATGCCCTGCGACTGCCGGATGGTTCGGGCTTCAAGGTGATCCTCGAGGCCGCCCCCGAGGCGATGTACAGCGAGGATACCGCAACGGCCGTGGCCGCCATGAGCAAGGTGGTCGAACGCTATGTCCGGGATTATCCGAGCCAGTACATGTGGAGCATGAAGCGCTTCAAGAAACGGCCGGCCGGGGAAGCTCGCTGGTATTGAAAACAGCCTTGGCGTGACGCCGATTGCCCCCGCTCGTCCAACGCGCAGCAGGCAACGGCACGGGCAAGTCCGTCTTTCAGCCCTGCCTTGCCTTCTCCAGCTTCGCGAGGAACACCGTCATCTCCTTCTCGGCCTGCTTGTCGCCGTGCGCCTGGGCCGCCAGCACCCCGTGCTGCCAGGCCTGGCGGGCCGCCACGAGGTCTCCTCGAGCTTGTTGCGCCTTGCCCAGCAGCTTCCACGCTGCCGAATACTTCGGGTCGAACTCGACGCACCGCTGCAGGTGCGTCGCGGCCTGGGCCGCCTCGCCCTGGTCCAGCCAGGCCTTGCCCAGTCCAAAACGCAACAAGGCGTTATCCACACCCTTGGCCAGCATCTTTTCCAGCGACTCGCGCATGCGTGTGCTCCCGGATTGGTCTGAAAAGTCGCCGAGCCGGCGCCTTCGTACACAGCCTAGAAGAAACTCAGCCCTACATGGAAGAGCTTCTCCACATCGCGGATGTACTTCTTGTCGACCACGAACAGAATCACATGGTCGCCTGACTCGATCACCGTGTCGCCATGGGCGATCAGAACCTGCTGGTCCCGGATGATCGCACCGATGGTGGTGCCTTCTGGGAGCAGGATATCGCCTATCGCCTTGCCGACCACCTTGCTCGAGCGGGCATCGCCATGGGCGATCGCCTCGATGGCTTCGGCCGCGCCACGCCGCAGCGAATGCACGCTGACGATGTCGCCACGGCGCACATGGGCCAGCAAGGTACCGATGGTCGCCAGCTGTGGACTGATGGCCACGTCGATTTCGCCGCCCTGGACCAGGTCGACGTAGGCCGGGTTGTTGATCAGGGTCATCACCCTGCGGGTACCGAGCCGCTTGGCCAATAGCGACGACATGATGTTGGCCTCGTCATCGTTGGTCAGCGCCAGGAAGATGTCGGCCTGGGCGATGTTCTCCTCGACCATCAGGTCGCGGTCCGAGGCGCTGCCTTGCAGGACCACGGTACTTTCCAGGTTGTCGGACAGATGCCGGCACCGGGCCAGGCTCTTCTCGATGATCTTTACCTGATAGCGACCTTCGATGGCTTCGGCCAGACGTTCGCCGATTTGCCCGCCGCCGGCGATGACCACCCGCTTGTTGCTTTCGTCGAGTCGGCGCAGCTCGCCCATCACGGCACGGATATCGTGCCTGGCGGCAATGAAGAAGACCTCGTCGTCGGCCTCGATGACCGTATCGCCCTGAGGCTTGATCGGCCGGTCACGGCGGAAGATCGCCGCGACCCGGGTGTCCACGTTCGGCATGTGCGCACGGATCTGGCGCAATTGCTGGCCGACCAGCGGGCCACCGTAGTAGGCCCGGACCGCCACCAGCTGAGCCTTGCCCCGAGCGAAGTCGATGACCTGCAGGGCGCCGGGGTGTTCGATCAGGCGGCTGATGTAGTTGGTCACCACCTGTTCCGGGCTGATCAGTACGTCGACCGGGATGGCCTCGTTGTCGAACAGTTCCTTGTGAGTCAGGTAGGACAGTTCACGGACCCGGGCGATCTTGGTCGGAGTGTGGAACAGGGTGTAGGCAACCTGGCAGGCGACCATGTTGGTCTCGTCGCTGTTGGTGACAGCGACCAGCATGTCTGCATCGTCGGCACCGGCCTGGCGCAATACGGTCGGTAGCGAGCCGCGCCCTTGCACGGTACGGATGTCCAGGCGGTCGCCCAGGTCGCGCAGGCGGTCGCCATCGGTGTCGACCACGGTGATGTCGTTGGCTTCGCTGGCCAGGTGCTCGGCCAGGGTACCGCCAACCTGACCGGCGCCAAGGATGATGATCTTCATCCGCTAGTCCCTTCGCTGTGCCGCTGAGCGTGAGCGGCGATCTTGATCAGCTTGGCATAGTAGAAACCGTCGTGGCCGCCTTCTTCGGCCAGCAGCTGGCGCCCATGGGGCTGGCGCAGGCCGGCGTCGGTCGTCAGGTCGAGCTCGCGGGCACCCGGGGTACGGGCCAGGAAAGCCTCGATCACCTCGGTGTTTTCCGTTGGCAGGCTGGAGCAGGTGGCATAGAGCAGCACGCCGCCGACTTCCAGGGTCGGCCACAGGGCATCGAGCAGCTCGCCTTGCAAGGCTGCGAGCGCGGCAATGTCATCGGGCTGGCGGGTCAGCTTGATGTCCGGGTGGCGGCGAATCACGCCGGTCGCCGAGCAGGGTGCGTCCAGCAGGATGCGCTGGAACGGCTGACCATCCCACCAGCTGGCGGTATCGCGGGCATCGCAGGCCAGCAGTTGCGCATCCAGGCCCAGGCGCTCGAGATTCTCGCGCACGCGTGCCAGGCGCTTGGCTTCCAGATCGATGGCCAGCACCGCGCCGAGGCCGGGCTGCGCTTCGAGCAGGTGGCAGGTCTTGCCCCCCGGTGCACAGCAGGCATCCAGCACCCGTTGGCCTGGCGCCAGGTCGAGCAGGTCGGCGGCCAGCTGCGCGGCTTCGTCCTGGACACTGATCCAGCCCTCGGCGAAGCCGGGCAGGCTGCGCACGTCGCAGGCCTGAGCGAGCACGATGCCATCGCGGGAATGGCGGCATGGGGTGGCCTCGATGCCGGCTTCGGCGAGCAGCGCCAGATAGGCATCCCGGGCGTGGTGGCGGCGGTTGACCCGCAGAATCATGGGCGGATGGGCATTGTTGGCCGCGCAAATGGCTTCCCAGCGCTCGGGCCAGGATGCCTTGAGCGCCTTCTGCAACCAGCGCGGATGCGCGGTACGCACGACCGGATCGCGTTCCAGGCCGGCCAGGATGGTTTCGCCCTCGCGTTGCGCACGACGCAGCACGGCATTGAGCAAACCCTTGGCCCAGGGTTTCCTGAGCTTGTCGGCGCAGCCAACGGTTTCGGCGATCGCCGCATGGGCGGGAATACGGGTGTGAAACAGCTGGTACAGCCCCACCAGCAGCAACGCCTGCACGTCGCTGTCGGCGCTCTTGAAAGGTTTCTGCAACAGTTGCGCGGCCAGCAGGTCCAGCCGGGGCTGCCAACGGGCCGTACCGAAGGCCAGGTCCTGGGTCAGGCCACGATCGCGTTCGTCGACCTTGTCCAGTTGCGCGGGAAGCGAGCTGTTCAACGATGCCTTGCCGCTCAGGACAGCGGCCAGGGCGCGGGCGGCAGCCAGGCGCGGATTCATTGGCCCAGTACCTTGCCGCTGGCGAATTTATCGCGGCGGCTGTTGAGCAGGTCGGCGAAGCTCAATGGCTTGCCACCTGGCAGTTGCAGGCGCGTCAGGCGCAGCGCCTGTTCGCCACAGGCGACGACCAGGCCGTCCTTGGTGGCGGCCAGTATTTCCCCAGGCGTGCCACTACCTGTGGACAACTCGGCGGCGAGCACCTTGACGGTCTCGGCGTCCAGCGTGCTATGGCAGACCGGCCAGGGATTGAAGGCACGAACCAGGCGTTCGAGTTCTGCAGCCGGAAGGCGCCAGTCGATCCTGGCTTCGTCCTTGTCGAGCTTGTGGGCATAAGTGGCCAGGTGGTCATCCTGCACTTCCCCTGGCAGCGAGCCTTCAGCCAGTCCGGCGATGGCCTGCAGCACCGCCGCAGGTCCCAGGTTCGCCAGGCGGTCGTGCAGGCTGCCGCCGGTATCGTCGCTGCCGATCGGCGTGCTGACCTTGAGCAGCATCGGCCCGGTGTCCAGGCCGGCTTCCATGCGCATCACGGTGACACCGCTTTCGGCGTCGCCCGCTTGCACGGCGCGCTGGATCGGCGCGGCCCCACGCCAGCGTGGCAGCAGCGAGGCGTGGCTGTTGATGCAGCCAAGGCGCGGGATGTCCAGAACCGCCTGCGGCAGGATCAGGCCATAGGCGACCACCACCATCAGGTCCGGTGCCAGCGCCTGCAGTTCGGCCTGGGCCTGGGCATCACGCAAGGACGGCGGTTGGAAGACCGGAATGTCATGGGCCAGCGCCAGTTGCTTGACCGGGCTGGGCATGAGCTTCTGGCCGCGACCGGCGGGGCGGTCTGGCTGGGTATAGACAGCCACCACGTCATGGGGACTGTCGAGCAGGGCCTTGAGGTGTTCGGCGGCGAACTCAGGGGTACCCGCAAAGACGATGCGCATGGTGTTCTCGCTTGCAAAAGAAAAAGGCTTGCCGGAGCAAGCCTTCTGGATAGTGGGGGTTACGCTTGCTGGCGGTGCTGCTTTTCCAGCTTCTTCTTGATCCGGTCACGCTTGAGCTGCGACAGGTAGTCGACGAACAGCTTGCCGTTGAGGTGATCGCACTCATGCTGGATGCACACGGCGAGCAGCCCTTCGGCGATCAGCTCGTAGGGTTTGCCGTCGCGGTCGAGCGCCTTGACCTTGACCTGCAGCGGGCGGTCGACGTTCTCGTAGAAACCAGGCACCGACAGGCAACCTTCCTGGTACTGGCCCATGTCCTGGGTCAGCTCTTCGAGCTCGGGGTTGATGAAGACCCGAGGCTCGCTGCGATCTTCGCTCAGGTCCATGACGATCACGCGCTTGTGGACATTGACCTGGGTGGCGGCCAGGCCGATGCCGGGCGCCTCGTACATGGTTTCAAACATGTCGTCGATCAGCTGGCGCAGGGCGTCGTCGACTTCCGTCACCGGTTTGGCGACGGTGCGCAGGCGCGGATCCGGGAATTCGAGGATGTTCAAGATGGCCATAGTCTGTGACGTACTGTGCGTTCGGTTGAAAACTGAACACACATAATAAAGGGAATCGTGGCATTCGGCACCTGGCAAAGCTCGGCTAGGGTATGAGCGGCCGTCTGTACACACATGTGATGGACAGCTTTTCAAATCATTATCAACAGAGTTATCCACAGGTTGTCAGCCTGGGACGAACCTGTGTCGATCAAGGAAGATCCGCATGTCCAGCCCTGCTTTTCCAGACTGTTCCCCCGCCGAGCTCGAAGCGCGCCTGCGTATCCATCGTCTGCCCGAGCTGGGTCCGCAGCGCTTTCGCACACTGATCCAGGCCTTCGGCAATGCCTCTTCGGCCCTGGGTGCGCCTGCCAGCGCCTGGCAGGCGCTGGGCCTTCCGCCAGCCTGCAGCGAGGCCCGCCGCAGCCCCGAGGTACGTGACGGTGCCGCCGCGGCAATGGCCTGGCTAGAGCGGCCGAACCAGCATTTGCTGATGTGGGACGATGCCGCCTACCCGCCCTTGCTGGCGGAAATCGATGCACCGCCACCGCTGCTGTTCGTGGCAGGCGACCCGCAGCTGCTGGAGCGTCCACAGCTGGCGGTCGTCGGCAGCCGCCGCGCCTCGCCGCCAGCGCTCGACACCGCGGCGGCGTTTTCCCGCTGCCTGGCGCAGGCAGGTTTCTGCATCACCAGCGGCCTGGCCCTGGGTATCGATGGGGCTGCCCACCAGGCGGCGATGAAAGCCGGTGGACATACCATCGGGGTGTTGGGAACAGGCTTGCAGAAACTTTATCCACAGCGCCACCGCAGCCTGGCGCAAGCCATGATCGACGTCGGTAGCGCGGTGGTTTCCGAGTTCCCGCTGGACGCCGGTCCGCTCGCTGGCAACTTTCCGCGACGCAACCGGATCATCAGCGGCTTGTCGCTGGGTGTGCTGGTGGTCGAGGCCAGCCTGGCCAGCGGCTCGTTGATCACGGCGCGACTGGCGGCCGAACAGGGACGCGAGGTGTATGCGATTCCCGGCTCGATTCATCACCCTGGCGCGAAAGGCTGTCATCAGTTGATCCGCGACGGCGCCCTGCTGGTGGAAAGCGTCGAGCAGATCCTCGACAGCTTGCGTGGCTGGCAGAACTTGCCGCCGGCGCCTGTGGAAAATCCCTCCCATCCCTTGCTGGCGCTGCTGCACGCGGCGCCCCAGACTGCCGAAGGGCTGGCCCATGGCAGCGGCCAGCCGCTTGCCCAGGTGCTGGCCAGCCTGACGGAACTGGAGCTGGAGGGGCGGGTCAGCAACGAAGCCGGACGTTGGTTTGCCCGGTGCGTCTGAGTAAACTGCACGACGAAATTCTCGGGAGAGCGAACATGGTCAGCAGTTGGCGTGTGCAACAAGCCGCGCGTGAGATTCGGGCAGGCGCGGTGATCGCCTATCCCACGGAGGCGGTCTGGGGCCTGGGCTGCGATCCATGGAACGAAGACGCGGTGTATCGCCTGCTGGCGCTCAAGTCGCGTCCTGTGGACAAGGGCCTGATCCTGGTGGCCGACAACATCCGCCAGTTCGACTTCCTGTTCGAGGGCTTCCCCGAAGCGTGGATCGACCGCATGGCCAGTACCTGGCCTGGCCCGAACACCTGGCTGGTACCGCACCAGGACCTGCTGCCCGAGTGGGTGACCGGCCAGCATGACACCGTGGCCCTGCGCGTGAGCGATCATCCCCAGGTCGGCGAACTGTGCGCCCTGGTCGGGCCGTTGATCTCCACCTCGGCCAACCCGGCAGGTCGCCCCGCTGCCAGGACCCGGCTGCGGGTCGAGCAGTATTTCCACGGCGACCTGGACCACGTGCTCGGTGGTGCGCTGGGGGGCAGAAAGAACCCGAGCGTCATTCGCAACCTGATCACTGGCGAAGTCGTGCGGCCAGGTTGAAGGGCCAGCCGAGGCCGGTCGCGCGGCGCCTGGCAGCGGCCCGGCGGCGCGCTACGGCGCGTCTGTCGGCCACGGTCGAGGATTGCGCGGCGCTGCCTGTGGACCCGCGTTGCGACACCTGCATCCCCTGCAGGAAGCTGGAATGCCCCAGCGAGCGTGCTGGAGCCTTCCTCGAAGCCTGTCTGACCGATAGCTAGCGAAAGACCTACGGACCCTGTCGATTGCCTTGGGTTCGCATCGCCAGGCACTGGCGCAGCCGGGGGCCGCCAAGCGACCCCGAACCACTTCAGGGCAGCAGTACCGTCGACCCGACGGTGCGCCTGGCCGACAGCTCGCGCTGGGCCTTGGCCGCCTCGTCCAGCGGGTAGCGCTGCTGGATGTCCACTTTCAGCTTGCCGCTGGCGATCATGCCGAACAGGTCATCGGCCATGGCCTGGGTGTTCTGCGCGTTATCGGCGTAGGTCGCCAGGGTCGGGCGAGTGACGTAGAGCGAGCCCTTCTGCGCCAGGATCCCCAGGTTGACGCCGCTGACCGCGCCCGAGGCATTGCCGAAGCTGACCATCAGCCCGCGCGGCTGCAGGCAGTCGAGCGAGGTCAGCCAGGTATCGGCACCGACCCCGTCGTAGACCACCGGGCATTTCTTGCCCGCGGTCAGCTCGAGCACGCGCTTGGCGACGTCCTCGCGGCTGTAGTCGATGGTCTCCCAGGCACCCAGCGCCTTGGCGCGCTCGGCTTTTTCCGGCGAGCCGACCGTGCCGATCAGGCGCGCGCCGAGGGCCTTGGCCCATTGGCAGGCCAGGGAGCCGACACCACCGGCAGCAGCATGGAACAGGATGATGTCATCCGGCTGCACGGCGTAGGTCTGCTTGAGCAGGTACTGGACCGTCAGGCCCTTGAGCATCACCGCGGCGGCCTGTTCGAAGCTGATGGCCTCGGGCAGCTTGACCAGGTTGGCCTCCGGCAGGGTGTGGACCTCGCTGTAGGCACCCAGCGGTCCGACCGCATAGGCCACGCGATCGCCGGCCCTCAGTCGGGTCACCTCCTCGCCCACCGCCTCGACCACGCCGGCGCCTTCGGTACCCAGTCCGGAAGGCAGCGATGGCGGCGCATACAAGCCATCACGGAAATAGGTATCGATGAAATTCAGGCCGATCGCCCGGTTGCGCACGCGCACTTGTCGCGGGCCTGGGTCGGCTGGCTCGAAGTCCACCAGTTGCAGGACCTCCGGGCCGCCATGCTGGGCGAATTGTATACGCTTGGGCATCTTGCACTCCTGTCGTCGGGCTCAGGGAAGGCTTTCTATCTGGCGCCTTTGCCGGCCTGTCGTCAACTGCGGCGCGCCGCCAGCCAGTGGTATGCTAGCGGCCAAATCCTTCCCTGCCATGCCCAGGTGACCCGATGACCAGCCGTACCGAGGCCGTGAAGGCCTATCTGCTCGATCTGCAAGACCGCATCTGCACCGCCCTGGAGGATGAGGACGGTGGCGCCCGTTTCGTCGAGGATGCCTGGGTGCGCGAGGCAGGTGGCGGAGGCCGCACGCGGGTCATCGGCCAGGGCGCGCTGATCGAGAAAGGTGGCGTGAACTTCTCCCACGTGTTCGGTGCCGGTCTGCCGCCATCGGCCAGCGCCCATCGCCCCGAGCTTGCCGGGCGTGGCTTCGAGGCCCTTGGCGTATCGTTGGTGATCCACCCGCATAACCCGCATGTCCCGACTTCGCATGCCAACGTGCGCTTCTTCATCGCCGAAAAGGAAGGCGAGGAAGCGGTCTGGTGGTTCGGTGGCGGCTTCGACCTGACCCCCTACTATGGTCACGAGGAAGACTGCGTGCACTGGCATCGGGTCGCCGAGCGGGCCTGCGCGCCCTTCGGGGCCGATGTCTACCCGCGCTACAAGGCCTGGTGCGACCGTTACTTCCATCTCAGGCACCGCGGTGAGCCACGCGGGATCGGTGGGCTGTTCTTCGATGACCTGAACGAATGGGATTTCGATACCTGCTTCGCTTTCATCCGCGCCATCGGCGATGCCTACCTGGAGGCCTACCTGCCCATCGTGCGACGTCGCAAGCACACCCCTTATACCGAGCAGCAGCGTGAGTTCCAGGAGTACCGTCGCGGTCGCTACGTGGAGTTCAACCTGGTCTACGACCGCGGCACCCTGTTCGGCCTGCAATCGGGCGGGCGTACCGAATCGATCCTGATGTCACTGCCGCCGCAAGTGCGCTGGGGCTACGATTGGAAGGCCGCTCCCGGCAGCGAGGAAGCGCGCTTGACCGACTATTTCCTCACCGACCGTGACTGGCTCGGCCAGTGACCCTTGTGCATGACCCAGGAGCTTCCATGGACCAGTACGTCGTTTTCGGCAATCCGATCGGCCACAGCAAGTCGCCATTCATCCATCGGCTATTCGCCAGGCAGACTGGCCAGGCGCTGGAATACAGCACCGTGCTGGCGCCCATCGATGGGTTCAGCGATTGTGCCTTGGGATTCTTCAAGCAAGGCCAGGGGGCGAACGTCACCGTGCCGTTCAAGGAGCAAGCGTATCGCCTGTGCGACAGCCTGACGCCACGCGCGCGACGAGCCGCTGCGGTGAACACCCTGACCAGGCTGGAGGACGGTTCCTTGCAGGGGGACAACACCGACGGTGCCGGGCTGGTGCGCGACCTGACGGTCAACGCCGGGGTCGAGCTGGCCGGCAAACGGATCCTGATCCTGGGGGCCGGTGGCGCCGTGCGCGGTGTGCTCGAGCCGATCCTGGCGCAACGGCCCAGGTTGTTGCTGATCGCCAACCGCACCGTGGAGAAGGCCGAGCACCTGGCTCTGGAGTTCGCCGACCTGGGAGCGGTGGTCGCCAGCGGCTTCGCCTCGCTCGATAAGCCGGTCGACCTGATCATCAATGCCACCTCCGCCAGCCTGTCCGGCGAGCTTCCTCCGCTTGCCGACAGCCTGGTCGAGCCTGGGCGCACGGTGTGCTACGACATGATGTATGGCAAGGATCCGACGCCGTTCTGCCAATGGGCCACGCGGCTGGGCGCGGCGAAGGTGCTCGATGGGCTGGGCATGCTCGCCGAACAGGCAGCCGAGGCCTTCGCAGGTTGGCGCGGGGTACGGCCAGAGACTGGCCCGGTACTGGAGGAGCTGCGCCGACAACTGGCCCAGGGATGAGCGTGGCCAGAGTCGGCTGGCCGGTTGCAGCCTCACCCCTGGCCATCGAAACGAATCGGGCACGCCTGCGCCCCTTCGAGCCTTTGCAGTTCCTCGATCACCTGTGGGCGGGCGCGCTGCAGGGTCAGGCTGCCTCCGGCACGCCTCAGCCGGCGCGCTTCGCGATGCAGCATGTCCACGCCCGAATAGTCGATGAAGTTGATCTGCCGGGCGTCGATGATCACATGCGGGCCCTGGCAGCGTTGCAGGCGTACCTGCAGATAATGCGCGGCGCCGAAGAAGATCGAGCCGCCGACCCGTAGCACGTCGGCGTCGCCTTCCCTGCCCTGCTGCACGCGGGGCCGCGAGGTGCGCTTGAGGTAGAAGAACAGCGAGGCCAGCACCCCGGCATAGATCGCTGTCTGCAGTTCCAGCAGCAAGGTGGCGCCTGCCGTCAGGGCCATGACCGCGAACTCGGAGCGGCTGACCCGGAACAGCGCACGAATGGCCCGATGATCGACCAGCCCCCAGCAGATCAGCAGGATGCTGCCAGCCATGGCCGGAATCGGCAGATGGGCGATCAGGCCGGCACCCGCCACGGCGAACAGTGCCACCCAGCCGGCCGAGAACACCCCGGCCATGGGCGAGCGAGCACCGGCGTCAAGGCTCAGCCCGGAGCGGGTGAAGGAACCGGATGACAGGTAACCGGAAAAGAACGGGCCGATGATGTTCGACAGCCCTTGGGCGCGGATTTCCTGGTCGGCATCGATCAGCTGCTCGGAGCGAGCCGAGAGCGAGCGCGCGATGGACAGGCTGGTGACCAGCCCAAGCATGCCCACCGCCACCGCGCTGGGCAGCAGGCGCAGGAGCAGCTCCAGATCGAGCAGGGGCAGACCGGCCAGTGGTGGCAGTTGTCCGACGAACGCCGGCACGCGCGGTACCTGGCCGAACAGGCTGGGCAGCGACCAGGCGGCCAGGCTGACCAGCACCAGGCTTATCAACAGGCCCGGCCAGCGTGGACGCCAGGACTTGAGCACAAGCCCGATCAACAGGGTGCAAAGGCCCAGGGTCAGCGAAGGCAGGTCCACTTCGCCTGCATGACGCGCCAGGTCCTGCACGCTCTTGAGTGCCGTCGCCTGGCTGGCCAGGTCTAGACCCAGCAGATTGGGCAACTGGCCCAGGGCGATCACCACCGCCGCGCCCAGGGTGAAGCCCAGGACCACCGAGTGCGAGACGAAATTGACCAGCGTGCCGAAGCGCAGCAGCCCGAGCAGCAGCTGGAATGCACCGCCGAGAAAGGTCAACAGCAATACCAAGGTGATGTAGTCGGCACTACCAGGCAGGGCCAGGGGGCTGATGCCCGCGTAGAGCACGATCGAGATCGCCGCGGTCGGGCCGCAGATCAGATGCCAGGACGAGCCCCACAGGGACGCCACCAGCACCGGAACGATGGCGGCGTACAAGCCGTATTCGGCGGGCAGGCCAGCGATCAGCGCGTAGGCGATCGATTGTGGCAGGGCCAGGATGGCGCCGCTCAGGCCGACCAGCAGATCCTGGCGCAGGCTGCGACGCGTCAGCAGGGGCAGCCAGTCGAGAAAGGGCAGCAGGTAGTTCGAGCGGCGCATGGTCGGGTGTCGATCCTCGAAGCTGGAGGGACTCAGGGTGAAGGCAGTCGAGCCGAGCTGCAAGCATTGGCAAGTGCCCAGACCTCGGCCTGACCTTCATAACGCCTTCTTCACTGCCTCCAGCGCATCGCCACCCGCCTTGTCGGTGACACCTGCCAGCCAGCCTGTCAGGCGCTCGGGATGCGCCTTGATCCAAGCCTTGGCAGCCGTGTCGAAGCTGAGCCTTTTATCCACAACCTCGGCCATGATGGCATTTTCCATGTCCAGGTCGAACTTGAGGTTCTCCAGTAACCTGGCGGCATTGGGGCAGGCTTGTGGATAACCTCGACGCGCCACTGTGTATACCTCGCCCTTGCTACCGAACCATTTCTCGCCTCCCGAGAGATAGTGCATCTTCAGCTGCACGTTCATCGGATGAGGGGTCCAGCCGAGAAAGACGATGAACTGCTGCTTCTGCGTTGCCCGCTTGACCTGGGCGAGCATCGCCTGTTCGCTGGATTCCACCAGTTTCCACTCCTCGAGATCGAAGGCGTTCTGGTCGATCAGTTCCTGCAGCGAAAGATTGGCCGGGGCGCCGGAACCTATGCCGTAGAGTTTCCTGCCGAACTGGCTGGCATGCTTGTGCAAGTCGGAGAAGTCCTTCACCCCGGCAGCCCAGACGTAATCAGGTACCGCCAGGGTGAACTGGGTGCCTTCCAGGTTACGGGCCAGTCGCTGGACGTCGCCAGTGGCGATGAACTTGTCGTGAAAGCCTTGGTGGGCTGGCATCCAGTTGCCGAGAAACGCATCGATACGCCCATCCTTGAGCCCTCCATAGATGATCGGAACGGCCAGGCTGTCGATCCTGACTTCATAGCCAAGACTTCCCAGCAGCAGGCGGGCCACGGCATTGGTCGTCGCGATGTCGCTCCAGCCAGGGTCGGCCAGCTTCACGGCAGTGCATTGCGCGTCGGAATCGACGTCGGCCATGGCATGGGTGCACAAACAGAAAACCAGGGCGAGCACGCTTGTGGAAAACTTTTTCATGGCGGCCTCTCTAGTCGATCGATGGGACGGGCTGTGGATAACGTGCCTTGCGCTCGAGGTCGTCGAGATCGATGTGGTTGCGCATGTACTGCTGGCTGGCGTCCACCCAAGGTTGATGGTCCCAGCTTTTCAGCTTGCCGATGGCCAAGGCTTCGGCCACCAGTCGGCGACGACGTTGACTGGCCAGTACCTGCTGGCGCAGCCCGGGCATGTCCCAGCGCTGGCGAGCTTGCTCGGCGAACGCCTGGAGCGGTACCTGGTGCTCGGGGCTGCTGGCCAGGTTCTGCCGTTCGTGCGGGTCACGGCTCAGGTCATAGAGTAGCCAAGGGTCTTCCTCGCTGTAGATGAACTTGTACGCGCCCCGGCGGATCATCATCAGCGGGCCGGTGGTGCCTTCGGCCATGTATTCGCCGATCACCTCGTCATGACCGCCCTGACCCTGCAGATGGCCCAGCAACGAACGGCCATCGAGCGGCAGGTCCGGTTCAGGCGTTGCGCCGGCCAGTTCCACCAGGGTCGGCAGCAGGTCGCAGGTAGAGACGGCTTGCGTTACCCGGCGCGCAGCGAACCTTGTGGGCGCATGGATCAGCAACGGGACGCGCGCGGACATCTCGAACCAGTGCATCTTGTACCACAGGCCACGCTCGCCAAGCATGTCGCCGTGGTCGCCGGAAAAGACGACTATCGTGTCGTCGGCCAGGCCACACTCCTCGAGCGTGCGCAGCAGCGCGCCAATGTTGTCGTCGATATAGCTGCAAGCACCGAAGTAGGCACGTCGAGCTGCGCGGATCCGCGCCTGCGGCAGTGGCTTGTCCCAGAGATCGTAGACCTTCAGCAGGCGTTGGGAATGAGGGTCCTGTGCGTCCTGCGGCAAGGCTTCGGGCATGGGGATGTCCACGCCCTGGTAGAGATCCCAGTAGCGTTGAGCAATGGTGTAGGGATCGTGGGGATGGGTCATGGACACGGTGAGGCAGAACGGCTGATCGGCGGCGGCTCGCACATGGTCATAGAGGTACTGGCGCGCCTTGAATACCACCTCGTCATCGAAATCCAGCTGGTTGGTGCGCACGCACGGCCCGGCCTGCCACACCGATGACATGTTGTGGTACCAGCTTGGCCGATGCTCGGGCTGGTCCCAGTTGACCGTCCAGCCGTAGTCGGCCGGGTAGATGTCGCTGGTCAGGCGTTCCTCGTACCCGTGCAACTGGTCGGGACCGCAGAAATGCATCTTCCCCGAAAGCGCCGTGCGGTAACCGAGACGGCGCAGGTAGTGGGCATAGGTAGGCACGTCGGCGGGCAAGTCGGCGGCGTTGTCGTAGGCGCCGATGCGGCTCGGCAGCTGGCCGCTGACCAAGGTGAAGCGCGACGGCGCGCACAAGGGACTGTTGCAGTAGGCATTGTCGAAAACCACCGCCTTGGCGGCGAGCCGACTCAAGTGTGGCATGCGGATCGGCGACGGCCCGTGAATGGGCAGCAGCGGCGCGGCCATCTGGTCGGCCATGATGAACAGGATATTGGGGCGCTTCATCGAGGGTTTTCCATCTTCCAGGCTTATGGGGACCGCTTGCCAGCAAGGATGGATAGGCGCATAAATCGGGTAAAGCCCATGGCGGACAATGACTAGGATTAGCCACGCTTATGTTAGAGCCTCTGGGGAGCCTTGCCCTCGATAGCCTGCGGGTTTTCGAGGCCGCCGCTCGCGGTCGCAGTTTCACGCTGGCCGCGCTGGAGCTGGGTACTACCCAGCCCGCCATCAGCCAGCAGATCAAGCGTCTGGAACGGCAACTGGGCAAGCGCCTGTTCGATCGCATCTATCGAGGCATCGAACTGACCGAGGCTGGCAGCCTGCTGTTCGAGCATGTCCGGCAAGGCCTGTCGCTCATCGATGAAGGACTCGTCCAGGTGGCTGGCCAGGGGCAGCGCGAAGTGCTCCAGGTCGCCACCGATTTCGCCTTCGCATCCTTCTGGCTGATGCCCCGTCTGCCACGCTTTCATCAGGCCAACCCGCACGTGGATGTCAGCCTGGTCACTGGCGAGCGCAACCAGGCCATGCTGCGGCCTGACATCGACGTGGCCGTGCTCTTCGGCGATGACCGAGTGAACCACGGCCAGGGTCGGCGATTGTTCGACGAAGAAGTCTTTCCCGTGTGCAGCCCGCGTCTTGTGGAGAGCCTGGCGCTCTCGATCGCCGACCTACCGCGCATGCCATTGCTGCATTTGCGCGGCGAGCAGGCCAGCCGCTGGTTCGACTGGACGGCTGTGTTTCGCCGTCTGGGCCTGGAGGCTCCGCCGCCGTCGGGCCAGTTGCGCTTCGACAACTACACATTGCTGATCCAGGCCGCGATCGCTGGCCAGGGCATGGCGATCGGCTGGCACCACCTGGTCGATGGGTTGGTCGACCAAGGATTGCTGTGCCGGCCTTTCGAGGGAAGCCTGAAGTCGGACTACGGTTACCATGTAGTGCTGCCGCCACGTAAGCGCCGACGCGCGTTGGTCGAGTGTTTCGTCGATTGGCTGACGCACGAGCGCTCCGGTCGCCCGAGGGAAGTGGGCCAGGTATAGTCCGGTCCACTGGCAGGCCGGAATCGACTGGCGTGGCCTGTACCCTTCCCGGTAAGGAGTCATCGTGCAGAAGATCCAGGGCTACCATGCCCACGTCTATTACGACGCCGCCCGCTTCGAGCAGGCGCGACACTTGTGCGAAGAGGCCGCCAGCCTGTTTCCGGTGAGCATGGGACGGATGCATCGACGGCCGGTAGGCCCTCATCCGGACTGGAGTTGCCAACTGGCGTTCGGGCCCGAGGTCGTGGGCGTGGTCCTGCCCTGGCTGGCACTCAACCGGCGCGGGCTGGTGGTGTTCATGCATCCGTTGACCGGAGACGAACTGGCCGATCACCGCGACCATGCGATCTGGATGGGCGCGGTCAGGCCGCTGGATCTGACGATTTTCGCGGGGTGAAATGCCTGGCTGGCGCAGCGCTGGGCCGCGCCAGCAGGTTCCTGCTCAACGGGCGCTGCGTACCCCTTGGGCCAGCGCCGAACACAGCGTCAGCACATCGCTCACCGCCTGCTCGGCGGTCTTGGCCTGGGCGATCTTGTCGATCAGCGCCGAACCCACCACCACACCATCGGCCAGTCGGGCGATGGCCGCGGCCTGCTCGGGGGTGCGGATGCCGAAGCCTACACTGACCGGCAGGTCGGTATGCCGGCGCAGCCGGGCGATCGCTTCGCCGACATGCTCGGTGGTCGCCGAGCCCGCGCCGGTCACGCCCGCCACCGAAACGTAGTAGACGAAGCCGGAGCTGCGTTCGAGCACGCGCGGCAGGCGCGCGTCGTCGGTGGTCGGAGTGGTCAGGCGGATGAAGTCGATGCCGGCGGCATGGGCCGGGTCGGCTAGTTCGGCATCATGCTCCGGTGGCAGATCGACGATGATCAGGCCATCGACGCCCGCTTCACGCGCCTGGGCGATGAAGCGTTCGACGCCAAAACGGTGGATCGGGTTGTAGTAACCCATCAGCACGATCGGCGTGGTCTGGTCGCCGACCCGGAATTCGCGGACCATCTGCAAGGTCCTGGCCAGCGTCTGGCCCGCCTCCAGGGCGCGCAGGGTCGCCAGCTGGATGGCCACGCCATCGGCCATCGGATCGGTGAACGGCATGCCCAGCTCGATCACGTCGGCACCAGCCTGGGGCAGGCCCTTGAGGATCTCCAGCGAAGCCTCGTAGCCAGGGTCGCCGGCGGTGATGAAGGTGACCAGCGCGGCGCGGCCTTCGGCCTTGAGGTCGTGGAAGCGTTGTTCGAGGCGGCTCATGCCTGTTTCTCCTGGGCGGCCATGTGATTCATCACGGTCTGCATGTCCTTGTCGCCACGACCGGACAGGCACACCACCATCAGGTGGTCGCTGGGCAGCGAGGGCGCGCGACGCATGGCTTCGGCCAGCGCATGCGAGCTTTCCAGCGCTGGAATGATGCCTTCCAGGCGGCAGGTGGCATGGAAGGCGTCCAGCGCCTGGTCATCGGTGATGCTGACGTATTCGACACGTTTCACTTCGTGCAGGTGGGCATGCTCCGGGCCGATGCCGGGATAGTCCAGGCCGGCCGAAATCGAGTGGGCATCGGTGATCTGGCCATCCTCGTCCTGCAGCAGGTAGGTGCGATTACCGTGCAGGACACCCGGCACACCACCGTTGAGGCTGGCGGCATGCTTGTCGGTATCCACGCCGTGGCCACCGGCCTCGACACCGATGATCTGCACGCTCGGCTCATCGAGAAACTCGTGGAACAGACCCATGGCATTGGAGCCGCCACCGACGCAGGCGACCAGGCTGTCGGGCAGGCGACCTTCCTTCTCTTGCAACTGGGACCGGGTTTCCTTGCCGATGATCGACTGGAAATCACGCACCATCGCCGGATAGGGGTGCGGGCCGGCCACGGTGCCGATCAGGTAGAAAGTGTCCTCGACGTTGGTGACCCAGTCGCGCAAGGCCTCGTTCATCGCATCCTTGAGCGTGCCGGTACCAGCGGTGACCGGGACGATCTCGGCGCCCAGCAGCTTCATGCGAAAGACGTTGGCCTGCTGGCGCTCGATGTCGGTGGCCCCCATGTAGATGACGCAGGGCAGGCCGAACCGCGCGGCGACCGTGGCGGTGGCCACGCCGTGCATGCCGGCGCCGGTCTCGGCGATCAGGCGCTTCTTGCCCATGCGCCGGGCCAGCAGCACCTGCCCGATGCAGTTGTTCACCTTGTGCGCGCCGGTATGGTTGAGTTCTTCGCGCTTGAAGAAGATCTTCGCGCCGCCGCAGTGCTCGGTCAGGCGTTCGGCGAAATACAGCGGGTTGGGCCGACCGATGTAGTCGCGCTGGAAGTAGGCCAGCTCCTCGAGGAACTTCGGGTCCGCCTTGGCGGCTTCGTACTCGCGAGCCAGGTCCAGCACCAATGGCATCAGGGTCTCTGCCACGTAGCGGCCACCGAACGAGCCGAACAGGCCATTGGCATCGGGGCCGGCGCGGAAGTTGGTCTGGGTCATGGTGTTCTCCAGGGAGGATCGGGATGGGCTTCACTCTACCCAGCGCAGGCTTGGCTGAAAACCGATAAGATTGCACCCTCCTGTCAGGAAAACTCACACGATATGTCTCGCGAACTTCCACCGTTGAATGCTCTGAAGGCGTTCGAGGCAACCGCCAGGCTCGGTAGCGTGAGCCGCGCCGCGCAGTCGCTGCATGTCACCCATGGGGCGATAAGCCGTCAGCTCAAGGTACTTGAGGAACATCTTGGCGTGGCCCTCCTCGCCAAGGATGGGCGCGGCCTCAAACTCACGGCTGCCGGCAGCCAGCTTCACGAGGCCAGTCACGAAGCGTTCGGCCGCCTGCGCGACACCTGTGCGGCCCTGATGCGAGGGGCCAGCGATGCGCCTTTCGTGCTGGGCTGCCCTGGCAGCCTGCTGGCGCGCTGGTTCATTCCGCGCCTGGGGCGGCTCAATGCCGAGCTGCCCGAGCTGCGCCTGCACCTGTCGGCAGGTGAAGGCGACCTCGATCCACGCCGGCCAGGGCTGGACGCCCTGTTGGTGTTCGCCGAACCACCATGGCCTGCGGACATGCAAGTGCATGTGCTGGTGCGCGAATGCATCGGCCCGGTGCTCAGTCCGCACTTCGAAGGCGTCGAACGCCTGCGCGGCGCACCGGTCCAGGCCCTGCTCCACGAGCCCCTGTTGCAGACCAGCTCGCGTCCGCAGGCCTGGCCGACCTGGGCCCGCCAACAAGGCCTGGACCCGGCCGACCTCGAGCTCGGCCAGGATTTCGAGCACCTGTACTATCTGCTGGAAGCGGCCTTGACCGGCCTGGGCGTGGCAATCGCGCCGCAGCCGCTGGTAGCGGACGATTTGCGTGCGGGCAGGCTGCTGGCCCCTTGGGGCTTCACCGCGACCAGGGCGGTGCTTGCCCTCTGGGTGCCGCGCTACGCCAGCGACGGCCGAGCCGAGCGGCTGGCCTTGTGGTTGCGTACCGAACTGGAGCGGCAGGTCGACTAGTTGCGCTTGCAGAGCAGCCAGGCCGCCAGCAGGCCGACGGCGCCTACCGCCACGCCGGCGGTGGTCCAGGGATGCTCCTGGGCATAGTCACGGGTAGCGACACCGGTCTTGCGGGTGCGGGTCTTGACCTCTTCGTAGGCATCGCTGATCAGGTTGCGCGAGTGCTTGAGCGCGGTCTCGGCGTTCGAGCGGATGGCCTTGAGACTCTTGGTCGACTCTTCGGAGGCGTCGCTCTTGAGGTTCTCCAGAGTCTTGAGCAGGCTCTCGATCTCCGCTTCCATGCTTTCCAGCGAGGCCTTGCGCAGCGAGTTGTTGGCCATGAGGTGTCTCCTTCGAAGTGGGATGGGCTGTTACTGGAAAATGCGACTGCCTCGCTGGCCGAAAGTGCAATCGAACTTTCCGCTTCGAGGGAGGCTCGCAGCTAGACAAGGCCCGCCCGTCAGGCCGGGATTGGCCACTGTCCAATACCTCCCAAGGAGAGCATTCATGTCGGATCACCACACCTACAAGCTGGTCGAACTGGTCGGTTCGTCGACCACCAGCATCGAAGACGCCATCCACAATGCGCTGGCTGAAGCGAGCAAGTCCATCGAGCATCTGGAATGGTTCGAAGTGGCGGAAACCCGTGGCCATATCCAGGACGGCAAGGTGGCGCACTTCCAGGTGACCTTGAAGGTCGGCTTCCGCATCAACGCCAGCTGAGGAGCACCCAGCGGCGTGGCGCCTGGCCGCTGCAACGACGATCCAGGGACGTCCGGATGGCGCCCTGGCCCTGATCTGGAAAAGGAGTACGAGCATGAAGAAGCTGGTTGTGGCAATGAGTCTCATGGCCATGGCAGGTACCGCGCTGGCGGCAGGCAAGCCGTGCGAGGAACTGAAGGCGGAAATCGATGCCAAGCTGCGTGACAAGGGCGTACAGGGATATGTGCTGGAGATCGTCGACAAGGGCGCCGGTGGCGGCAAGGTCATCGGCAGCTGCGAAGGCGGTACCAAGGACATCGTCTATCGCCGCGACTGAGGGCATTGAGCGCCGTCCAGGCTGCCGCAGCCGCCTCGGGCACGCAGGGCCTGCCCTGCCTGTCCCGAGGCGGCTTCGAAGTGCTCAGTCGCCCTTCAATGCCTGCGCCAGCAGCTCATAGGAACGTACCCTGTCGGCATGTTCGTAGAGGTCGCAGGTAAAGATCAGCTCATCGGCGCCAGTCTGTTGCAGTAGTACATCCACCTTGGCGCGTACCTTCGCCGGGCTGCCGATCATGGCCAGGCCCAGGAAGCTGCCTACCGCGTCGCGCTCATGAGGCAGCCACAGGCCATCCATGCTTTCGACTGGGGGCTGCTGCATCAGGCTCTGGCCGCGAATCAAGGCCAGGATACGCCGGTATACCGACGTGGCCAGGTACTCGGCGCGCTCGTCGGTGTCAGCCACGACCATCGGTACTCCCAGCATGACGTAGGGCTTGTCGAGGACGTCCGATGGCTGGAAATGATCGCGATAGATGCGGATCGCCTCGTGCATGTAGCGCGGCGCGAAGTGCGAGGCGAAGGCATATGGCAACCCGCGCATGCCTGCCAGCTGGGCGCTGAACAGGCTCGAACCGAGCAGCCAGAGGGGAACCTCGGTGCCATGGCCTGGCACGGCGATGACCCGTTGTTGCGGTGTACGCGGGCCGAGATAGCGCGCCAGCTCCTCGACATCGTCGGGGAAGTCGTCGGCGCTGCCGGAGCGCTCCCGGCGCAAGGCATGAGCAGTCATCTGATCGGAGCCCGGGGCGCGACCCAGGCCAAGGTCTATGCGCCCTGGATAAAGGCAGGCCAGGGTGCCGAACTGCTCGGCGATCACCAATGGCGCATGGTTGGGCAGCATCACGCCGCCTGCGCCGACCCGGATCGTCGAGGTGCCGTTGGCCAGGTAGCCCAGCAGCACGGCAGTGGCGGAGCTGGCGATGCCATCCATGTTGTGGTGCTCGGCGATCCAGAAGCGCTCGTAGCCGAAGCGCTCCACGTTCCGGGCCAGGTCCAGGGAGTTGTGCAGGGCCTGGGCTGTCCCCAGGTCGGCACGCACTGGCACCAGGTCCAGGGTTGAAATCTTCAGATCACGCAAGTGCTTCATTGGAATCTCCACAAGGGTGTTGGGCGACGAGGCCTTTGCAACGTTGTATGGGCATATCCTTGAGAGTCAATGCGTCGCCAATGATTGAGCTGAACTTGCCGAACGGACTGTTTTCTCAATCCCTAGGCACATAACGCATGTCCAGGAGGCATCATGAAAAAGACCGCATCGGCAATCTGGGAAGGTGATCTCAAGCAGGGCAAGGGCCGTGTGTCCACCGAAAGTGGCGCGCTCAAGGAGCAGCCCTACGGTTTCAATACGCGTTTCGAAGGCGCTCCGGGCACCAACCCGGAAGAGCTGATCGGCGCCGCGCATGCCGGCTGCTTCTCCATGGCGCTGTCGATGATGCTGGGCGAGAGTGGCCTGACCGCCGAGCGCATCGATACGATCGCCGAAGTGACCCTGGACAAGAAGCCGGATGGCTTTGCCATCACTGCCGTGCATCTCAAGCTGCAGGCCAAGGTACCTGGTACCAGCGAAGAGCAGTTCAGGCAGATTGCCGAGAAAGCCAAGGCCGGCTGTCCTGTCTCCAAGGTGCTCAATGCCCAGATCACCCTGGATGCCAAGCTGGTGTCCTGAGGTCACGCAACGGGAACGGCTCGTGCTGGTCAAACGCTCATCCGAGGTCGTCAAATTGCCAGGAGCCGTTCCATGATCCGTCCCGCCTTCATCGCCGTGCTCTCGCTGCTGGCAACGGCCAGCATGGCTGCCCCCAAGCCGTGCGAGGAGCTCAAGGCCGAGATCGAAGCGAAGATCCAGGCCAGTGGGGTCAGTGTCTATACTCTGGAAATCGTGCCCAACAGCGAGGTGCATGACCAGAACATGGTGGTAGGCAGCTGTGAAGGCGGCACGAAGAAGATCATCTACCAGAACAACGACCGTTGAAGGTCGGCAGCCTGGGTCACTTCAGGGAATGCAGAAGGTTTCGCTGGGTTCGTCGACCAGCACCTTGCGTTGCCCGTCGTACAGCGACAGGGTTGGCTGCATGACCGGAGCACGGGCTTCGAGGCGATAGCGCTGGCCGGCCTGGAACTGGTCGTAGCGCACCGTCAGGTAGCAGGTGCGGTCGACAGGATCGGTGGCGAAGCCGCCGGCATACACCTCGTAATCGAAGCGAACCACCAGCTCATGACGGCCTGGGGGGACCTGGAAGAAGCGGCCGTCCGGCAGGCGCTGGCCATCGAGGCGGTCGGCCATGAGCAGACGGCCTGGGATGATGGTATGAAGTTCGACCCAGGCCTTGCCGGGGTCGGCCGGTGGCAGCGGACTGGCGCAGGCGCCCAGCATGGCGAGGCCGATCAGCGTGATGAGCTGGCGCATATCCTGTCCTGTGGCGGGTCATGCCCAACAGTATAGCCCGCCAGGGCCGGCTCAGGTGCTCTGGCAACCGGCTGGCTGCCCTTCGCTGACCAGCTTGTGCCGCTCGTCGAACAGCTTGATCCATGGCCGAAAGCCGATGTTGCCCGCCTGCAGGCGATACCGCTGGCCGGCATCGAACTGCTTGAATGTGACGTTGAGCTGGCAATCGCGCCAGAGCGGATCCTCGACCGGGCCGATGTTGCTCGGCGTCACGGCGAATTGGTACCTGACGGTCAGCTCATGGCTGCCGGGCGGAACTTCGAAATAGCGCCGGTCGGCCCAGTCACGTGTGTCGACCTGCACGGCATGCAAGGCAGTGTCCTGCCCAGGCGCGAGATCGATCCAGGCCTGGCTGGGGTCTGGATCCGGCAGGCTGGAGCAGCCGGCAAGCAGCACGAGCGTGCCGATAGCAAAGCGTATACGCATGGCGAAACTTCCCCTTGGCAAGTAGTCTTGGCGGCACCGGTTGTTGAGCGAAATGAGTAGTCCGATGCCCCGACCTGTTCTGTTGCGCTCAAGCCATGGGGCACTCGACCGCATTGGCCGGGTTTTTGTTCCCCTGTTGGCGATCCTTTTGCTCAACGGTTGCGCTACCGCGACCTACTATGGACAGCTGGCCCGCGGCCAGTGGCAATTGCTGCAGGCTCGCGAGCCAATAGACGCCCTGCTGGACGACCCGGCTACCGCACCACGCTTGCGCCAGCAGCTGATCCAGGCCGGGCAGGCCCGGGCATTCGCCAGCGAACGGCTGAAACTGCCGGACAACCGCAGCTACCGGGTGTATGCCGACCTGGGCCGGCCTTTCGTGGTGTGGAACCTCTTCGCGACCCCCGAACTCTCCCTGCAACCTGTGACCCATTGCTTTCCCATTGCCGGCTGCGTGGCCTACCGGGGGTACTACGAGCAGGGCGCCGCACGTGGCGCGGCCGCCTTGATGCGCCAGCAAGGACTGGATGTGTACGTGGCTGGCATCGAAGCCTATTCCACCCTCGGCTGGTTCGACGACCCCCTTCTTTCGACGATGCTCAACTGGGGCGAGGAGCGCCTGGCTGCGCTGATCTTCCACGAACTGGCGCACCAGCGCTTCTACGTCAAGGGCGATACCGAATTCAACGAATCCTACGCCACCTTCGTCGAGCGCGAGGGCAGCCGCCAATGGCGAGCGGCTCGCGGGAAACGCCAGGCGCCCGATGCTGGCGCGCGCCAGCGCGAGCAGTTCACCCAGCTGGTGCTGGCGACGCGTGGACGATTGCAGGCGATCTATGCCGGCCCGCTCGATGAAGCGGCCAAGCGCCAGGCCAAGCAGGCCGAGTTCGAACGGCTGCGTCGTGACTACCGGCGCTTGCGCGACGAACGGTGGGGTGGCATCGGGCGCTATGACAGCTGGATCGAAGGGCCCCTGAACAATGCCAAGCTACTGCCGTTCGGGCTGTATGACCGCTGGGTGCCGGCGTTCGCCAGGCTGTTCGAACAGGTGGGCGGGAACTGGATGCGCTTTCACCAGGAGGTCGTGGCGCTGGGAAGATTGCCATCAGCGCAGCGCCAGGCGGCCTTGCACAAGCTTGAGTCGAGGTGACCCCCGTGGCGTCGAGGTCTCGAGCCTGGCTGCTCCAGCGCCGGCAGACACTCGAGCGCCGGCCTTGCGTCACGCTTGCATGAACGCCTCATGCAACTGCGCCAGGGTCTGGAAATGGAACGCCGGCTGCTCGGCGAGCAGCTCCTCGCGACTGCCGAACCCATAGCCGACCGCCACGGCCTGCAGGCCATTGCGGTGCGCACCGATCAGGTCGTGCTTGCGGTCACCGATCATCAGGGTTTGCGCCGGATCCAGCCCTTCCTGCTCGAGCAGGTGGCGGATCAGCTCGACCTTGTTGGTGCGGGTGCCGTCGAGCTCGCTGCCGTAGATCACCTTGAAATGCTGATCGAAGGCGAAGTGCCGGGCGATCTCACGAGCGAACTCCCATGGCTTGGACGTAGCCACGTACAGGGTACGGCCTTGCTCGCCCAGGGCGCCGAGCAGCTGCGGTACGCCTTCGAACACCTGGTTTTCGTACAGGCCAGTGACCCGGAATCGCTCGCGATAGAAGTTGACGGCCTCCCAGGCCCTGGCTTCGTCGAAATCGTAGAACTGCATGAAGGCCTGCAGCAGGGGTGGCCCGATGAAGTGTTCGAGGCGCGTCAGGTCGGGTTCGTCGATGCCCAGCCTGGCCAGGGCATGCTGGATCGAGCGGGTGATACCCAGGCGCGGATCGGTGAGCGTGCCGTCGAGGTCGAACAGGATATTCTGGTGATGCATGGGGCTTCCCGAGGTCGGATGAATCAGATGCGATCGTAGCCTTCGGCCAGATGCTGGTCCTTGAGCTTGACGTAGTTGGCAGCGCTATAGGAAAAGAAGGCGCGCTCCTGGTCGGTCAGCGGCCGTGACTGGCGCACCGGACTGCCTACGTACAGGAACCCGCCTTGCAGGCGCTTGCCCGGCGGCACCAGGCTGCCGGCGCCGATGATCACTTCGTCCTCGACCACCGCGCCGTCCATGATCGTGCTGCCCATGCCGACCAGGATGCGGTTGCCCAAGCTGCAGCCGTGCAGCATGACCTTGTGACCGATGGTCACCTCGTCGCCGATCGACAGCGCGAAGCCCTGTGGATTGAACGGGCCGGCATGGGTGATGTGCAGCACGCTGCCATCCTGGACGCTGGTACGCGCGCCGATGCGGATGCCGTGCATGTCGCCGCGAATCACGACCAGCGGCCAGACGGAGCTGTCCTCGCCGATCTCGACGTCGCCCAGCACCACTGCCGAACCGTCGACGAACGCTCGTGGTCCCAATTTCGGGGTATGCTGCTGAAAGGTCCTGATGGCCAAGATAGTGCCCCTCTTGAAGGCTGATAGTCGGGCCGCCTGCTGCGGTCCGTGCCGATTGTAATTAAGATGGTTCCGTGTTTCTCCTGCCAAGGTATCCAAACGTGAGTGCGAACAACCCGCTTCTGCAGCCCCATGATCTGCCGCCATTCTCGGCGATCCGTGCCGAGCATGTGTTGCCGGCGATCGAGCAGATCCTGGCCGACAACCGCAAGGCCATCGCCGAGATGCTCGCGACCCAGGGTGAAAACCCCACCTGGGAGGGCCTGGTACTGGTGCTGGATGAACTCAACGACCGCCTCGGCGCGGCCTGGAGCCCGGTCAGTCACCTCAATGCCGTGTGCAACAGCCCCGAGCTGCGCGAAGCCTATGAGTCCTGCCTGCCGGCGCTGAGCGCCTACTCTACCGAGCTGGGCCAGAACCGGGCACTGTTCGAAGCCTACCAGGCATTGGCCAGCAGCCCGCAGGCCGCAGGTTTCGACGCGGCGCAAAAGACCATCATCGAGCATGCGCTGCGCGATTTCCGCCTGTCGGGTATCGACCTGCCGGCTGACAAGCAGCAGCGCTACGCACAGGTACAAAGCAAGCTCAGCGAGCTGGGCAGCCGCTTCTCCAACCAGCTGCTCGATGCCACCCAGGCATGGACCAAGCATGTCACCGACGAAGCCGCGCTGGCCGGGCTGACCGAGTCGGCCAAGGCACAGATGGCCGCCGCCGCCCAGGCCAAGGGCCTGGACGGCTGGCTGATTACCCTGGAGTTCCCCAGCTACTACGCCGTGATGACCTACGCCGCCGATCGGGCGCTGCGAGAGGAACTTTACGCCGCGTATTGCACCCGTGCTTCGGACCAGGGGCCCGATGCCGGCCAGTTCGACAACGGTCCGGTGATGCGCGAGATCCTCGACCTGCGACAGGAATTGGCCGAATTGCTTGGCTACGCCAACTTCGCCGAACTGAGCCTGGCGACCAAGATGGCCGAGTCCAGCGACCAGGTACTCGGATTCCTGCGCGACCTGGCCAGGCGCAGCAAGCCATTCGCTGAGCAGGACCTGCGAGCGCTCAGGGCCTATGCCGCCGAGCAAGGTTGCAGCGATCTGTGCAGCTGGGACGTCGGCTACTTCGGCGAGAAGCTGCGCGAGCAGCGCTACAGCGTCTCCCAGGAGACCCTGCGGGCGTACTTCCCGATCGACAAGGTGCTGTCCGGCCTGTTCGCCATCGTCCAGCGTCTGTATGGCATCCAGATCGCCGAGCTCAAGGGCTTCGATACCTGGCACCCGGACGTGCGCCTGTTCGAGATCAAGGAAAACGGCCAGCACGTCGGGCGTTTCTTCTTCGACCTCTATGCCCGCGCCAACAAGCGTGGCGGGGCCTGGATGGACGGCGCCCGTGATCGCCGCCGTACCGCCGCTGGCGAACTGCAAAGCCCGGTCGCCAACCTGGTCTGCAACTTCACCCCGGCCACGCCTGGCAAGCCGGCCTTGCTCACGCATGACGAGGTCACTACCTTGTTCCATGAGTTCGGGCACGGCCTGCACCACCTGCTGACCCGCATCGAGCACGCCGGGGTTTCCGGGATCAATGGCGTGGCCTGGGACGCGGTCGAGCTGCCGAGCCAGTTCATGGAGAACTGGTGCTGGGAGCCGGAAGGCCTGGCGCTGATCTCCGGCCATTACCAGACTGGCGAGCCGCTGCCGCAGGACCTGCTGGACAAGATGCTGGCCGCCAGGAACTTCCAGTCTGGCCTGATGATGGTGCGCCAGCTGGAGTTCTCGCTGTTCGACTTCGAGCTGCATGCTCGCCATGGCGACGGCCGCGGCGTGCTGGAGGTGCTCGAAGGGGTGCGTGACGAGGTATCGGTGATGCGTCCTCCGGCCTACAACCGCTTCCCCAACAGCTTCGCGCATATCTTCGCTGGCGGCTACGCAGCGGGCTACTACAGCTACAAGTGGGCCGAGGTTCTGTCCGCCGACGCGTTCTCCCGCTTCGAGGAGGAAGGCGTGTTCAACGCCGAAACCGGCCGTGCCTTCCGTGAGGCGATCCTGGCCCGCGGTGGCTCGCGCGAACCGATGGTGCTGTTCGTCGACTTCCGGGGACGTGAGCCGTCCATCGATGCGCTACTGCGTCATAGTGGCCTGGCCGAGGACGCGGCAGCGTGAACGAGGTGACCGTGAAAAAGACCAAGAAGCGCTTCATCGCCGGAGCGGTCTGCCCGGCCTGTAGCGAAACCGACAAGCTGATGATGTGGGACGAGGACGGCGTGCCGCACCGCGAGTGCGTGGCCTGCGGCTTTTCCGACACGCTCAACGAGCAGGGCCTGTCGATTCCCAAGGAACTCGGCACGCGTGTCAACCAGGCGGCGCCCAAGGCGCCCGCCAAGGTACAGGCCGTGCAGTTCTTCCCCAATCCGAAGCTGAAAAAGCCGACCGAGTGACCTCCCCCTGGATGGCCGGATCCGATTCGGCCATCCTCATTCGCTCCTTGCCTGGTGGTAGTTATCCATGGCCTGGGTGGGCTGCCGGCCGGCTAGCTTGCATACCTCCGTTTCCAGGAGGACCCTCCATGATTCCCATCATCGCTCGGCTGCAAAGCACCGGTCTTCTCGACTATCCGGCCCTGAGCCTCGAACAGCTCGCGCCTGCAATGCGTCAGGCCGTGCACGAGGCCCGGCTGGCGATCACCGAACGGCTTTTGGCCCACGGCCAGGCACCCGGCTGGGACAACTTCATCATGCCGATCGAGCAGATCGATCAGCAGGTAGAGGACCTTTTCAGCGCGCTGGTGCCGCTGGCCTATGAAAGCGACCAGGGCGGCTCGGTCATCGATGCATGCCACGCGACCCTGCAAGCGTATCGACAGGACAAGGCAGCCCTCGAGCCTTTGTTCGAGGCCTATCGACGCGTCGATGCCAGCTCGCTGGATACCACGCAGCGCAAGGTGCTGACGGCCATTCTCAGTTCGTATCGGCAGTCAGGCGCCGGGCTTGCGGGCGAGCTGCGCGTGCCCTTCGAGCGCACCCAGTCAGCCATCGACGCACTGGAAAAGCAGTTCCTGCAGAACCTCGACGATGCCCGTCAGGCTTGGTCGCTGCTGATCAGCGATCCTCGCCGGCTCGCCGGCATCCCGGAGTCGGAACTCGACAGATGGGCGGCCAACGCGGCAGCTCGCAACCTCGAGGGCTGGTCGCTGGACCTGCGAGAGGCCTCGGTGACTGCCGTCCTGGAATATGCGCACGATCGTGCCTTGCGCGAGCAGGTGTACCGGGCCGCTACCACGCTGGCTTCGAGCCTTGGCGACCAGCCTGTGCTGGATAACGCCCCGGTCTTGCAGGCGCTGGTACGGCTGCGGCAGGAACGAGCCCAGCTGCGGGGTTTCGCCAATGCCGCCGAGGCGAGCCTGGAAACCAAGGTGGCCGAGTCCACCGAGCAGGTCGTCCGCTTGCTCGAGACGCTGATCGAGCACAGCCGCGCGGTGATGACGCCGATCGCCCAAGGCATCGAGGCACTGGCCAGCGAACTTGGCTACGAGCAACTGCGTCCCTGGGACCATGCCTTCCTGGCCAGACGCTTGCGCGAGCGGGACACGGGCGATCCGGAACAGCAGATGCGTGACTACTTCGCACTCGATCGTATCCTGGAAAAGCTTTTCAGATTTTGCGAGCAGCTGTTCGACCTCCAGTTCGTGAGCATCGCCGCCCATGCCTGGCATGAAGAGGTGCAGCTGCTGGAGGTTCGCCGGCAAGGCGTCACGCTGGGCCATGTCTATGTGGATCCGTATGACCGGCCAGGCAAGCTGCCTTGGCCCTATGCCTTCGCGATTCGCACGCGGCATGTCGACAGCCAGGGCAACGTCACGCTTGCCGCCGCCTGGCTGAACTGCTGCTTTGCCAGGCCCGACGCTGGCGGACCCACGCTGCTCGGGCATCTCGATCTGTGCAAGCTGTTCCATGAGTTCGGCCATTGCCTGCACCAGCTGGTCATGGGCAGTGACCACCGGCGCTTGAACAGCATCGAACGGCTGGGCACCGATGGCAGCGAACTGATTGGCAAACTGCTCGAGCAATGGTGCTGGTCGGCGAAGACATTGCAAAGCCTTTCCGCGCACGTGGCCGATGGCCGTCAGGCAGACCTGGCGCGGATCGAGCGCTGGCTTCAGGCCAGGCGCGCGCAACGCCACTGGACCCTGGCCAGGGACCTCAAGCTGGCCTGGTTCGATTTCGAGCTGCACCGCCTGCCCGCTGCCCCGCGCCAGCTGCAGCGACTGGCCAGCGCCGCCAGCCAGCGCACCTCGGTGTTTCCCGACGACCCGAGCGACCGTTTCGCCGAACGTTTCGATTACCTGGTGACCGGCTATGACGCCGGTTACTACTGCTATCTCTGGGCCGAAGTGCACGCCGTGGACATCTTCGAGCGGTTCGAGCAGGCCCAAGGGGATGCGAAGGCGCTGGGGCGGCGCCTGCTTGAGGAGATCTTCGCGCCAGGGGGCGCACGGTCCATGAGCGCATCCTTCGAGGCGTTCCAAGGTCGGCCCTTGTCCATGCGAGCCTGGTCCGAGCGTCATGCTCGCAGCTAGGCTTCGCATGAAAAGTGCCTGCGCGGCCATTTTCCGCGGCGTGCCGCGCACCTGTCGAGTCTGATTCGCCGAACTCGTGGCGGCACATGCATGAGCGGCAAGATGTGGCCGTGGCACTGGCACAGCGTTTCGACAAGGTTGCGCATCGCCTGCGCTGGACGCGTGCATGGACTTCGGCCTGGATTGCACGGTTTTCTGCTCGCTGCATGGGCAATTCCAGTTGCTGTAGCCGGGCCTGGATGGCAGCAGTTGATGTTTTTTTGCTACTATGACGCCCCCCCCAGTGAAGCTGGAACGTCCGTTCTAGAGCCCGCCAATTCAGTTTGAGTTAAGTTTTCCTCGGTAGCGTAGGAAATCAGTCCGCAGCAACTGTGATTTATACCGTGTACCTGTCATCCAACAGCTGCATGGCCTGCATTTTTCACCGGTAAAATGGACTTGCCTTCACACCGTCAAGAGGATGAATCATGCCCGTCAAGGACCCATCCAAGCCCGCCCCGGCTGTTCCCGCCGAGAGCGCGGATGCTGCCCTGAAGCATATCGTCGACGGCTTCCTGCGGTTTCACACCGAAGTTTTCCCCGAACAGCAGGAGCTGTTCAAGAAACTTGCCACCGCGCAGAAGCCGCGAGCCATGTTCATCACCTGCGCCGACTCGCGCATCGTGCCTGAACTGATCACCCAGAGCTCCCCAGGCGACTTGTTCGTCACCCGCAACGTTGGCAACGTGGTACCGCCGTACGGCCAGATGAACGGTGGCGTCTCGACTGCCATCGAATACGCGGTGCTTGCCCTGGGCGTGCATCACATCATCGTCTGCGGACATTCCGATTGTGGCGCGATGCGAGCGGTGCTCAACCCGCATTCGCTGGAGAAGATGCCGACCGTCAAGGCCTGGCTGCGCCATGCCGAGGTCGCCCGGACCGTGGTCGAGGACAACTGCTCCTGTTCCAACGAGCACGAGAGCATGCAGGTACTGACCAAGGAAAACGTCATTGCCCAGCTCCAGCACCTGCGTACCCACCCTTCGGTGGCATCGCGCCTGGCGGCCGGTCAGCTGTACATCCATGGCTGGATCTACGACATCGAGACCAGCCAGATCGAAGCCTACGACGCCACCAGCGACAGCTTCGTGCCATTGACCGCAGGCGATACGATTCCCTGCGCGACGCCGAGAGGCCGCTACTAAGCGACCCGGGTATCCATCGGTGACCGGTCGCACCTGCGGTGCGGCCTGCCATCGACTGCCTTGAATCCCCTGATCGGCTTGCCGGCCTCGCTGGCGGCTGGCGCCTGCGCGTCTTTCGGGGACCTTGTGCCATCGACCACTGGAATGGTCGTGAAACTGAGAGAGGGAACAACATGGTGAACAAGACACAGATCCAAGCGGCCCTGCCGCGCGAACTGCTGGCCTCGGTGGTGGTTTTCCTGGTAGCCCTGCCACTGTGCATGGGTATCGCCATCGCTTCGGGCATGCCGCCGGCCAAGGGCCTGATCACCGGAATCATCGGTGGGATAGTGGTCGGCTTCCTGGCCGGCTCGCCGTTGCAGGTCAGTGGCCCGGCCGCTGGCCTGGCGGTACTGGTGTTCGAACTGGTGCGCCAGCATGGCGTGGCGATGCTTGGCCCCATCCTGCTGCTGGCCGGCCTGCTGCAGCTGCTGGCGGGGCGCATGCGGCTGGGCTGCTGGTTCCGGGTTACCGCGCCGGCAGTGGTCTATGGCATGTTGGCGGGGATCGGCGTGCTGATCGTGCTGTCGCAGGTGCATGTGATGTTCGATACCGCGCCACAGCCCTCCGGCGTGCAGAACCTGCTGGGGTTCCCGACCACGCTGGCGGCGGCCTTGCCGCTGGAGAGCGACGGCGCTGCCTGGCAGGCCGGCCTGCTGGGCCTTGGCACCATTGGCGTGATGTGGACCTGGGAGCGCTGGCGGCCACGACGGCTGCGCTTCGTGCCAGGTGCGCTGCTCGGCGTGATGAGCATGACCTTGATCAGCCTCTGGCTGGCATTGCCGGTGAAGCGGGTGCAGGTGCCGGCGGATCTGTCGCAAGCCATCGACTGGCTGCGCCCGGATGATCTGTTCAAGCTGGCCGATCCGAGCCTGTTGATGGCTGCCGTCGCCCTGGCCTTCATCGCCAGCGCCGAGACGCTGCTGTCGGCGGCGGCAGTGGACCGCATGCACAGTGGGCAGCGCTCGGACTTCGATCGCGAGCTGTCCGCGCAAGGCGTCGGCAACATGCTCTGCGGGATCCTCGGGGCACTGCCTATGACGGGCGTGATCGTACGCAGTTCGGCCAACGTGCAGGCCGGTGCCAGAACCCGGGCTTCGGCGATCCTCCATGGTATCTGGCTGCTGGCGTTCGTGGTCGTGCTGGGCAGCGTGCTGCAACGGATCCCGGTGGCGAGCCTGGCCGGGGTGCTGGTTTACACCGGGGTGAAGCTGGTGGACTTCAAGGCGCTGCGCGGCCTGCGACGCTATGGTCGGTCACCGGTGCTGATCTATGCCGCCACGGCCTTGGCGATCATCTTCAGCGACCTGCTGACCGGCGTGCTGCTGGGCTTCGCGCTGACCCTGCTCAAGCTGGCGCTCAAGGCCGCCCGGCTCAAGATCCATCTCGTGGACTTGCCTGAGCCCGGCCACAAGGCGTTGCGCCTGAGCGGCGCGGCCACCTTCCTGAAGGTCCCTGCCCTGACCCAGGTGCTCGAGCGGGTGCCAGCCGGCACCACCTTGCATGTGCCGCTGGCGAATCTGAGCTACATCGACCATTCCTGCCTCGAGCTGCTGGAAGACTGGGGTCGTGCCAACCAGTCGGTCGGCACCCGGCTGCTGATCGAACAGCGCGGACTCAAGCGCAGGATCGAAGGGCGGCTGCGCAGCGCTGCCGAAGTCTGATCAGTCTTCCTCGAGCACGATCATCTTCGGCGACCCCGGCCAGGTACCGGTCAGGTGGATGGTCCGAGTGCCGCCCACCCACTGGCTGAGCGGCGTATTCCATTCGCGCACCTGGATATCGTTGCTGCCGACGTTGACGAACTCGGCAGTCACCCTCAGGCGCGTGGCAGTGAGTGGAATGTCGTTGAAGTTGGCGGAGCTGCCGCCGAGGATGGTGGCGCTGCGTTCGACCCTGCCGCCCGGCGTGTCATAGGACACGTTCACCTTGGTGATGTAGGTAGTTGCCGACGTGGCCTTGCTGTCCACGTGCAATTTCAGGCTGCCGAGCTTGCCGATCCAGTTGGGGATCAACAGCTCGCTGCCGGCGAAGGAGGTGAAGCTGTAGGCCAGCGGCAGCGGTACGCCAGGAATTTCCCCGCTCTTGGCAGGCAGCGTATGGGTCTCGACGGCGGCGCTGTCGCGGGACACGATGAAACTGGCCTTGCCGCTGCCAACGATGCCCGAGTCACCTAGCAGCGTGTTGAGCCCACTGGCGGTGCCAGCCAGAGAGAACCTGGCGTCCTTCTTCTTTGCCCCGGCATTGATGCCACTGCTGGCATGGATCACGCTGGTGACGACCCCGAAACCTTCCGAGATGCCCTTGTCGGTGGCCATGCCGACGCGCTTGGCCTGTTCGTGCAGCCAGCGGTAATGCTCCTGGATCAAGGCCATGTCGCTCAGGCGCTCTTCGGAGTGGATGGCGAATTCGGAGGCGATGGAGGCTTCCCGGCCAAAGCTCCATTCGATGGTGGTGTCGGGCTTGACCTGGGCACCGCTGGCCGGGTCGGTCACCGTGCCGCCTACAGTGGCCTGGCTTTCGCGCCGGCTGACGTCTTTCGAACTGATGTTCCACTTGCGGCTCTGTTCGACCTTCACGGTCTGGACCTTGGGCAGGCTTTCCTTGACCAGGGTGAACTCGCCCGTGCTCGGGTCGACCATGCCGACCGCACCAGGCCGGATGATTGGGTTCAGGGCCCAGTTGCCCCACAGGGTGGAACGGCTGCCGCGCAGCAGGTCGGTGAAAAGGCGGTTCCAGCGAATCGTCATGAGCAGTCTTCCTGTCTGATTGAGTTGGCCGTGACGGACACGGCCATCAGACGCTATCAATCAGCATGCGGACGGTATCAGCGGGAGCCGCTTCCTGGCAGGGCGGCCCGGATGCTCGATTCAGTGCCTGGAGCCCAGTGCCAGTTCGACGTTGAGCTGGCGCGAGAGGCTCGGCCAGTCCTGCCACGCCGCACCCGTTTGCGGGCTGCACAGGGCCTGGCGATAGCGCTCGACCGATTCCAGGGCAAAGTGCTCGTCGTCGAGCAGCTTGTCCACGGAATGATGGACCACCTCGTCAAGCTGGTTGGCGAAGGTTTCGCCGATCAGCTGGTGGGCGATGAGATTGGCCACGGTGGTATCGACCGGGATCAAGGGTTGCTGGAAATGACGGATGTACACGTCGTTCACTTCCTCGACCAGGCGATGGGCCAGATAGGCTTCGTCGAGCAGGCAGTCCAGGCCGACCTGATTGTCGACCTGCTCGGGCGGTTGCAGGAAATAGGCTTCGGCGATCCGCAGGACCGGCAGTACCTGGGCCTGGATGCCTGCTTCGCGAGCGACGCCATTGGCCGCTTCGAGCAGTTCCGGGACCTGGTCGATATAAGCGCCGACGAAGCGGGCCAGGATCTCCTGGGCATCATGTTCAGGTAGCTCGATGGCGCGGTGCAAGTGAGGCAACTGCTGCCCCAGGCGCAACCGGAGCTGGCCGGTACGGGCTTCGTGTTGGTGGGCAAGGGTGATCTGCTCGCGCACAGCGGCGATGTTCATGACAACTCCAGGGACAAGGTGTTACACAGAGAAGACACTAAGTTAGCTGGTCTTGAGGAAAACCTAAGATGGAATCGTTATAGGCAGCCATATTTATGACGTCAATTGGCATATGGTAGACCGGATGGCCGATAGAGCGTGGCAATCAGCCGTACACGGGCTCGCTCCGACTCGATGAAATCTTGTTCATCCAGGCCATTGCAGCCATGCAGTCGCTGTCTATACTCCGGTTGAACGTGATTCGTTGATGAGGCCCGACTGCGTGCGCAGCGGCTCGGTCGTCGAAGTTCGCAGTCTTGGCACCGCTTCCCGCCTACGTGGCCGCCCTGGTTGATCCGACATGCAAGGCTCCCAGGCAGCACTGCCATTCCCGCCGTAGCACCGCCTACGACCCGTCACGGCACATTGCCTGGCCGCCCTCGAGTGCAGCGTCCACCCATCCAGCCCGGCAGGCTTCGCGGCCCATGCCTCCAGGACGACGAAACGATGAGGGGTCGCGCGATGCTGCATCCACGCGTCTGGACGGGCCTGTTATGTTCGGCGGCATTGGGCCAGGCGCATGCCGCCTGGACGGTCAACATGGCGCCAGGCGTCACGGACGTTTCGAGCGCCGTGTTCGACCTGCACATGACCATCTTCTGGATCTGCGTGGCCATCGGCATCGTGGTCTTCGGCGCGATGGCCTGGGCGATCGTCAAGCACCGGCGCGCCACGGGCCGCCAGCCCGCGACCTTTCACGAGCATACGCCGGTGGAAATCCTCTGGACGCTCGTGCCGTTGCTGATCCTGGTAGCCATGGCCATTCCGGCGACGCGGACCCTGATCGACATCTACGATGCCAGCGAATCGGATGTCGACATCCAGGTCACCGGCTACCAGTGGAAATGGCACTACAAGTACCTGGGCGAGGATGTCGAGTTCTTCAGCAACCTGGCCACCCCTGTCGAACAGGTTCGCAACCAGGCAGCCAAGGGTGAGCACTACCTGCTCGAGGTCGACCAGCCCCTGGTGCTGCCGGTAGGCGCCAAGGTGCGCTTCCTGGTCACGGCCGCCGACGTCATCCATTCCTGGTGGGTGCCGGCCTTCGCGGTCAAGCGTGATGCCATACCCGGCTTCGTCAACGAGGCCTGGACCCGCATCGACGAGCCGGGCCTCTATCGTGGCCAGTGCACCGAGCTGTGCGGCAAGGACCATGGCTTCATGCCCGTGGTGGTGGAGGTGAAACCCAGGGCCGACTACGACGCCTGGCTGGCCGATCGCAAGGCCGAGGCGGCCAAGCTCGAGGAATTGACCAGCAGGCAATGGACGCTTCAGGAATTGGTGGAGCGTGGCGACAAGGTCTATCACACGGCCTGTGTTGCCTGCCACCAGCCGCAGGGCCAGGGCTTGCCGCCGATGTTCCCGGCGCTCAAGGGCTCGAAGATCGCCACCGGCCCCAAGGAAGCACACCTGGACATCGTCTTCCATGGCAAGCCCGGAACTGCCATGGCGGCGTTCGGCAGGCAGCTGTCGGAAGTCGACATCGCCGCCGTGGTGACCTACGAACGCAACGCCTGGGGCAATGACAAGGGTGACATGGTCACGCCAGCCGATGTGCTGGCGCTCAAGCAGGCGCAGGACCCATGAACGCTGGCGCCGGGCCAGGCTCCGGATGGCGCAGCGCAGGAGATTCGAGATGAGCGCGGTGATCGACGACAGCGGCCAAGAGCACGTCCACGGTCCGGCCAAGGGGCTGATGCGCTGGGTGCTGACCACCAACCACAAGGACATCGGCACCTTGTACCTGTGGTTCAGCTTCAGTCTGTTCCTGTTGGGCGGCTCCTTCGCCATGGTGATCCGCGCCGAGTTGTTCCAGCCGGGGTTGCAAATCGTCGAGCCGGCCTTCTTCAACCAGATGACCACCATGCATGGGCTGATCATGGTCTTCGGCGCGGTCATGCCGGCGTTCGTCGGCCTGGCCAACTGGATGATCCCGCTGATGATCGGCGCGCCGGACATGGCCCTTCCGCGCATGAACAACTTCAGCTTCTGGTTGCTGCCCGCGGCTTTCCTGCTGCTGGTCTCGACCCTGTTCAGTCCAGGCGGCGGGCCGAACTTCGGCTGGACCTTCTATGCCCCGCTGTCCACCACCTACGCTCCGCAAAGCGTGACCTTCTTCATCTTCGCCATCCATCTGATGGGCATCAGTTCGATCATGGGCGCGATAAACGTGATCGCCACGGTGCTCAACCTGCGGGCGCCAGGCATGACGCTGATGAAGATGCCGCTGTTCGTCTGGACCTGGCTGATCACCGCGTTCCTGCTGATCGCCGTGATGCCGGTGCTGGCCGGCGTGGTGACGATGATGCTGATGGACATCCATTTCGGCACCAGCTTCTTCAGCGCGGCCGGGGGTGGCGACCCAGTGCTGTTCCAGCATGTGTTCTGGTTCTTCGGCCATCCCGAGGTGTACATCATGATCCTGCCGGCCTTCGGCGCGGTCAGTTCGATCATCCCGGCCTTCTCGCGCAAGCCCCTGTTCGGCTATACCTCGATGGTCTACGCCACGGCGGCGATCGCCCTGCTGTCGTTCATCGTCTGGGCCCATCACATGTTCGTGGTCGGCGTGCCGGTGGTCGGCGAGCTGTTCTTCATGTACGCCACCATGCTCATCGCCGTACCGACCGGGGTCAAGGTGTTCAACTGGGTCAGCACCATGTGGCGGGGAGCGCTGAGCTTCGAGACGCCGATGCTGTTCGCCGTCGCCTTCGTCATCCTGTTCACCATCGGCGGGTTTTCCGGGCTGATGCTGGCCATCGCGCCGGCGGACTTCCAGTATCACGACACCTACTTCGTGGTGGCGCATTTCCATTATGTGCTGGTGCCGGGCGCGATCTTCGGCATCTTCGCCTCTGCCTACTACTGGCTACCGAAATGGACCGGCCACATGTACGACGAAACCCTGGGCAAGCTGCATTTCTGGCTCTCGTTCGTCGGCATGAACCTGGCATTCTTCCCGATGCACTTCATCGGCCTGGCCGGCATGCCGCGCCGGATCCCGGACTACAACCTGCAGTTCGCCGATTTCAACATGGTGTCGTCGATCGGCGCCTTCACCTTCGGTGCCACTCAGGTGTTGTTCCTGTTCATCGTCATCAAGTGCATTCGCGGTGGCGCCCCGGCACCGGCCAAGCCTTGGGACGGTGCCGATGGCCTGGAATGGTCGGTGCCTTCCCCGGCGCCCTACCACACGTTCCAGACGCCGCCCGAAGTGAAATAGGAGGCCGCCATGAGCGCTGCATCCACGAAACGCCTGGTCATCCGCCTGCTGCTGTCGAGCGTGGCGATGTTCGGCTTCGGCTTTGCCCTGGTGCCGCTCTACGACGTCATGTGCCAGGCGTTCGGCATCAATGGCAAGACCGCGGGCCCCTACCTGGGCAGCCAGCAGCGCGACCCGAGCCGCCTGGTCAGGGTGCAGTTCCTGTCGACCAACGCACAGGGGATGCCTTGGGTGTTCCATGCCCAGGTGGACCAGCTCGAGGTTCATCCGGGCGCCGTGAACCAGGTGGTCTTCATTGCTCGCAATCCCACCGGCAGCACCATGACCGCCCAGGCCGTGCCCAGCGTCACGCCTGCCGAGGCGGCAAGCTACCTGCACAAGACCCAGTGCTTCTGTTTCAGCCAGCAGACCTTGCAGCCAGCGCAACGCCTCGAGATGCCCGTGCGCTTCATCGTCGACCGCGAGCTGCCAGCCCATGTCAGGCAACTGACCCTGGCCTACACCTTGTTCGATATCAGCGCGCGCCAGGCACCGGTTGCCGATGCCAGGATCCCGCGCGTCGAGCGTACTCGTTGAGGAGCACCGCATGGCCGAACATCCACGCTACTACGTCCCGGCCCAGAGCAAATGGCCGATCATCGCCACGTTGGGGCTGTTCTTCACCCTGTTCGGGCTCGGTACCTGGTTCAATGACCTCAAGGCAGGGCAGGCCGGCTCGCATGGCCCCTGGTGGCTGCTGGGCGGCGCGCTGTTGCTGGCCTACATGCTGTTCGGCTGGTTCGGCGCGGTGGTCAGGGAAAGCCGCGCCGGCCTGTACAGCGCGCAACTGGACCGGTCCTTGCGCTGGGGCATGGGCTGGTTCATCTTTTCCGAGGTGATGTTCTTCCTGGCCTTCTTCGGCGCGCTGCTCTACGTGCGCATGCTGGCCGGCCCCTGGCTCGCTGGCGATGGGCACAAGGGCGTCACCCACATGCTCTGGCCGGCGTTCGAGTTTTCCTGGCCGTTGCTGCAGACGCCCGATCCGAAGCTGTTCCCGCCGCCCAGGGCGGTGATCGATCCCTGGCACCTGCCGCTGCTCAACACTGTCCTGCTGGTCAGTTCCAGCGTCACCATCACCCTCGCCCATCATGCCCTGCGGCGCGAACACCGGCTGGCCCTCAAGGGCTGGCTGGGGCTGACCGTGCTGCTTGGCCTGGCCTTCCTTGCATTGCAGGCCTACGAATATCACCACGCCTATACCGAACTGGGGCTGACGCTCGGCTCGGGGATCTACGGCGCCACCTTCTTCATGCTCACCGGCTTCCATGGCGCCCATGTCACCCTCGGCACCTTGATCCTGATCGTCATGCTGGCGCGGATCATGCGCGGACATTTCACGGCGCAGAAGCATTTCGGGTTCGAGGCGGCCAGCTGGTACTGGCATTTCGTCGATGTGGTCTGGGTCGGCCTGTTCATCTTCGTCTACGTGCTCTAGCGCGGTTCAGAAAGGCGCCGTGGAAACCAGCTGGCCGCTCCACAGCCCCCAGGCCACCAGCAGCAGGGTCAAGGTCGCGAGGGCCACGCGGACCGTCAACGCCTTGAGCAGGCGTGTCGACCGCTCATCGTCCTTGACCAGGAACACCAGGCCGCTGAACAGGCTGGCAATGGTAGCCAGCAGCAACAGGACGATCGCCGCCTTGAGCATGGCGACACTCCATCGGGACGGGATGATGAAGACAAGTATAGCGAGCACCTGGGAGACGCCCCGTTGAAACGGTTCCGCCCAGGCCTGGTGCCGACCCTGGTGGTGCTGGCCTTGTTGCCCACACTGGTCGCCCTCGGCTGCTGGCAGCTCAGCCGGGCCGAGCACAAGCGCGCGCTGTTGGCCATGCATGCAGCGCGTCAACTGGAAGAGCCGCTGACGGTCGAGCGCTTGCGTGAATCCAGCGAGCCGGCATTCCGTCGCGTGCAACTGCGGGGGCGTTTCGATGCGCGCCACAGCATCCTGTTGGACAACCGGATGCGTGGTGGCAAGGCGGGCGTGGAGCTGTTGCAGCCCTTCCAGGACGAGGCCAGTGGCGTGTGGCTGCTGGTCAATCGAGGCTGGCTGGCCTGGCCGGACCGACGCCTGCCGGTCACGTTCGAAACGCCGTCCCGGTCGCTGGCCTTGCAGGCTTGGGTCCACGAGGCGACCGGGCAGTTGCTCCAGCTGCGGGCCGACCCGGTCGCAGGCCAGTGGCCGCGCCTGCTCAATGGCATCGAGCCTCGGCACCTGTGGCAGGAGCTGGAGCGCGAAGGCATCGCCCATGAACTGCGCCTGGAGCCGGGTCCGGCCAGCTACCGGCTGGATTGGCCGGTGGTGACCACAGAGCCGGAAAAGCACCTGGGCTATGCCGTGCAGTGGTTCGCCCTGGCCACGGCATTGCTGGCGCTCTATCTGTATTTCGGCTGGAACCCTCGCAAGGAGAACCCCCATGTGCAGCGCGACCCGTCCGATGGACATGCCTGAGCGAGCCGCCATGCGCCGTCGCGGCCGCTGGCAGCTGGCGTTGATCTTGCTGGTGGCGTTCGGCCCGATGCTGCTGGCCACCAGCATGTATCACCATGGCTTCTGGATCCCGCATGGCCGTAGCTATCACGGTGCGCTGATCGGCAACGGCGAGCAGCGCAGCGACATCGGCGTGCGAGTCGGTACCCCGCCGCCGGGCTGGCAGTTGCTGGTGACCGCGCCTGGGGCCTGCGACCAGGCATGCGAGGCACTGGTCTACCTGGCCAGGCAGGTACATGTCGGCCTGGGCCGTGATGTCCACCGCGCCAGCCATGCACTGGCGACGGCGCAGCCATTGACGCCGGCCTACCAAGCGTTGCTGGCGCGAGACTATCCACGCCTGCAGCGCTACCCGCTCGACCGGCACCGGCATGCCACCAGGATCGTCGAGCCTGGCCCACAACTGTGGATCGTCGACCCTCACGGCAACCTGGTGCTGCGTTATGACGCCAAGGTCAAGGGCAGGCATGTGCTCGACGATCTGAGGCATCTGCTCAAGCTCTCCAACATCGGCTAGGAGCCCGCCATGCCCAGACCCGGATATCGCCTCGCGGCTTGCGCCACCTGCCTGGCCCTGCTGGTCGTGCTGCTCGGCGCCTATACTCGGCTGACCCACGCGGGCCTGGGCTGCCCGGACTGGCCAGGCTGCTATGGCCTGGCCGGGGTGCCTGGCAGCCCGGCGCAACTGGCCCACGCCGAGCTGCATTTCCCCGACCATCCAGTCGAGGCGGCCAAAGGCTGGGCCGAAATGCTTCATCGCTATTTCGCGGGTGCGTTGACGCTGGTCATCTTCATGCTGGCCTTGCAGGCCTGCCGCGTGCGGACCAGCCATGAGCGGCCCTGGTGCCTGCCGCTGGGGTTGGTCGGCATGGTGCTCGCCCAGGCGGTCTTCGGCATGTGGACGGTAACCCTCAGGCTCTGGCCGCAGGTCGTCGTCGTCCACCTGCTTGGTGGCTTCACCACGCTGAGCCTGTTGCTGCTGCTCAGTCTGCGCCTGTCGGGCGCCTTTGCACCTGGCGCCAGCCGCTGCAAGGGCTTGCAGCGGCTGGCGCTGCTTGGCTTGCTGGTTGTGATCGGGCAGATCGCCCTCGGCGGTTGGGTCAGTGCCAACTATGCCGCGGTGGCCTGCATCGACCTGCCAACTTGCCATGGGCAATGGTGGCCAGCCGCGGACTTCGCCAACGGCTTTCATCTTGCCCAACGGATAGGCCCCAATTATCTCGGCGGCCAGCTGGACAGCGAGGCGAGGACGGCCATCCATCTGACGCATCGGGCTGGCGCGCTGGTGGTGCTGGGGGTGCTGGGGCTGTTGAGCTGGAAACTGGTGCGTCATGGCCTGGCCGGGCTGGCTTGCCTGGTCGCAGGCATGCTGCTGGTGCAGCTTGGCTTGGGGCTCGCCAACGTGCTGCTGCATGTGCCGTTGCCCATCGCGCTGGCGCACAGTGCCGGCGGTGCGTTGTTGCTGATGGTGATGGTGGTCGTCAACTACCGCATCGGGCTCGGCCTGCTGCACCGCAGCCAAGCGCAAAGAGGCTGGTCGGTGGTGGTTGACAGCGATGTGGGGCGTCCGAGGGCCGGTTGGGAGCGTTGGCGACGCTTGCGCGATCCAGGGTCCTGAGGCGCCTTGCGCTTTCGCCCTGGCGATGGCTCCTGTACCGTGCGATCGACGCCCTGGCTAACCAGGACGTCTGACGGCGTGACCACCTGCACCTTGGCCGGTGGCGTGCTCGCTTTCCTCCATCTGCCAGTGCTGCCGGAACCATGACCCGAACCCAGAAAACCGTCTTCATTCTCGTTGGCCTGGTCGCGTTGATCCTGGGCCTGACCGTCCATCGGGTACTCGATGGACGAGGCGCGGCCAACCCGGCCGAGTTGGTCGATGCCGGAATCATCCTGTTGCCGCAGAGTCGTGTGCTGCCAGAAGTGGGGATGCTCGACCAGGATGGGCAGCCCGTTCGGCTCGACCAGTTGCAAGGCAAGTGGTCGCTGGTGTTCTTCGGCTATACCTATTGCCCGGATATCTGCCCGACGACCTTGGCGCAACTGCGCCAGGTCAAGAGCGAACTACCCCGGCAGGCGCTGGAGCGGCTGCGCATCGTGCTGGTGAGCGTCGACCCAGCCCGCGACACGCCGGCGCAGCTCAAGCAGTACCTGGGCTATTTCGACAAGGACTTCCTGGGCCTGAGCGGGACGCTGGACGATACCCAGAAACTGGCCAATGGCCTGAGCATTCCGTTCATTCCGGCCGATACCAGCAAGCCGGGCTATACCGTCGATCACAGCGGCAACCTGGCCATCGTCGGGCCGGACGGGCGCCAGCGTGGGTTCATCCGGGCACCGTTCGACAACCGCAAGCTGGTGGCGCAACTGCCGGGTCTGGTCGCGCGCGATTGAGGAACCGGATCGAGCTATCCGGTAAGCCAAGGGGCCGCGAAACGGCCCTAGGCTCTGGCAGGCGACGCGGGCTCCAGGCCCGCTTGCCTGCTCGGGGCTGGCTCAGAACGCGGGTACTACCGCGCCCTGGTATTTCTCACCGATGAACTGCTTCACTTCTGGCGAATGCAGGGCAGCGGCCAGTTTCTTCATGGCATCGCTGTCCTTGTCGTCGGGGCGGGCGACCAGGATGTTCACGTACGGCGAATCGCTGCCCTCGATGACCAGTGCATCCTTGGCCGGATCGAGCTTGGCTTCCAGCGCGTAGTTGGTATTGATCAGGGCCAGGTCGACCTGGGTCAGCACGCGCGGGATGGTGGCTGCCTCCAGCTCACGGAACTTGAGGTTCTTGCCATTTTCGGTGATGTCCTTGACGGTCGAGAGGATGTTGTTGCCGTCCTTGAGCTTGATCACCCCGGCCTTGTCCAGCAGCAGCAGGGCGCGGCCGCCGTTGGTGGCGTCGTTGGGAATGACCACGGTCGCGCCAGCTGGCAGTTCGTCGAGCTTCTTCAGCTTGCTGGAGTAGGCGCCCAGCGGTTCCAGGTGAACGCCGGTCACACTGACCAGGTTGGTGCCCTTGGCCTTGTTGAACTCGTCCAGGTAAGGCTGGTGCTGGAAGAAGTTCGCGTCCAGGCGCTTTTCCGCCACCTGTACGTTCGGCTGGATGTAGTCGGTGAACTCCTTGACCTTCAGCTCCACGCCCTGCTTGGCCAGCTGCGGCTTGACGAAGTCGAGGATCTCGGCGTGCGGCACCGGGGTGGCGGCGACGGTGAGGGTTTCGGCATGGGCCGAGAAGGCCGCGACAGCGGCAAAGACAGCGAGCAGCTTTTTCATTGACTCTCCTTGAAAGGGACCACCCGGGCCCCCGACCGAGCGTTTGGGTTACTTGCGGGAAAAATGCATGACCAGCCTGTCGCCGACGCTTTGCAGCACCTGCACCAGGATCAGCAACAGCACCACGGTGACGACCATGACTTCGGTCTGGAAGCGCTGGTAGCCGAAACGGATGGCCAGGTCGCCGAGGCCGCCGGCGCCGACCACGCCGGCCATTGCCGTGTAGGACACCAGGGTGATGGCGGTGACCGTGATGGCGGCGAAGATGCCCGGACGCGCCTCCGGCAGCAAGGCCTTGACGATGATCTGCCGGGTCGTGGCGCCCATCGACTGGGCCGCCTCGATGATGCCCCGGTCGACTTCGCGCAGGGCGGTTTCCACCAGGCGCGCGAAGAATGGCGTGGCGCCTACCACCAGCGGCGGTATCGCGCCGAGAACACCGAGCGAGGTGCCAGTGATCAGCACCGTGAGCGGGATCATCACGATCAGCAGGATGATGAACGGCAGCGAGCGCAGAATGTTGACCACCAGCGACAGCAGCGCGTAGACGCCCTTCTGCTCGAACATCTGCCGAGGCCCGCAGAGGAATAGCAGCACGCCCAGCGGCAGGCCCAGCAGCACCGTGAAGAACAGCGAGCTGAACAGCATGGTCATGGTGTCGAGGGTGGCCAGCCAGATTTCGGCCCAGTCGACTTTGGCGAAGAAATCCAGGGCGTCCATCAACGCAGTACCTCCATATGTACGTCAGCTGCCTTGAAGCGGTCGAAGGCCGCCTCGATGTCGCCGCCGGTGACGGCCAGGGTGAGTTGCCCGTAGGGCACATCCTTGATGCGGTCGATCCGTCCGGCCAGGATGCTGTAGTCCACGCCGGTCTCGCGGGCGACGGTTCCCAGCAGTGGCGCGTAGGTGCCTTCGCCCTGGAACGTCAGGCGCACGATGCGTCCGGGAACATGGGCGAAATCGTCGCGCTGCTCGTTCTCGTCGAGCTGTTCGTCTTCCTGGACGAAGCGCCGGGTGGTGGGGTGCCGCGGGTGCAGGAACACCTCGGCGACCGGGCCCTGCTCGACGATATGGCCGGCATCCATCACCGCCACGCGGTCGCAGACCCGGCGGATCACGTCCATCTCGTGGGTGATCAGCACGATGGTCAGCCCTAGCTCGCGGTTGATCTCTGCCAGCAGCTGCAGGACCGAGGCCGTGGTCTGCGGATCGAGGGCGCTGGTGGCCTCGTCGCACAGCAGGATCTTCGGGCGCGTGGACAAGGCGCGGGCGATGCCGACGCGCTGCTTCTGTCCACCGGACAGTTGCGCGGGGTACTTGCGGGCATGGTCCGAGAGCCCGACACGGGCCAGCAGTTCGGCCACGCGCTGGTCGATTTCGGCGCGCGACAGCTCGCCAGCCAGGGTCAGGGGCAAGGCCACGTTGTCGGCAACGGTCTTGGAAGCCAGCAGGTTGAAATGCTGGAAGATCATGCCGACCTGCTGGCGGAAGCGGCGCAGCTGCCTGGCATCGAACGCGGTGACTTCCTCGCCATCGACGATGATCCGGCCCCCGCTGGGGTTCTCCAGGCGGTTGATCAGGCGCAGCAATGTGCTCTTGCCCGCACCGGAATGGCCGATCAGGCCATACACCTGGCCATCCTCGATGGCCAGGCGGGTCGGCTGCAGGGCGGGAATGTCCTTACCGGCGACGCGGTAGGTCTTGTGTACGTCTTGAAACTCGATCACTTAGCGAACCTTGTGGGGCGCATGAATAAAGGCGGCGTTTGGCCGAGCCGTGCATTTTAGCCTTTTCCGATAGCCGTTCTTAGCATTTATTTCGGTTTCGACCAGCCTGGCGGGCATAACGCGACGGTTGGCAGCTTCGATGGAACGCGCGCTTCGTTTGTTCAGTCCTTAGCAGGACAAGCCCGAAACGGGCGGCCTGAACAACGAGGGAGAGCTAGCATGACCCGCAAGCACACCGATACCCCGCGCGAGAGCCAGCTCGCCGGCACCCAGACGCCGGACAGGGCCAACACCAATGCCAAGCTGCAGGCGCTGGAGGCCGTTCGCAGCGATGCCACCGGCCAGGCCCTGCGTACCAACCAGGGGGTGAAGATCGCCGACAACCAGAACACCCTCAAGGCCGGGGCCCGCGGGCCTTCGCTGCTCGAAGACTTCATCATGCGCGAGAAGATCACCCACTTCGACCATGAGCGCATCCCCGAGCGTATCGTCCATGCCCGCGGGACCGGGGCGCACGGCTACTTCCAGAGCTACGGCAAGCATGCCGAGCTGACCAAGGCGGGCTTTCTCCAGGATCCGGAACAGATCACCCCAGTGTTCGTGCGCTTCTCCACCGTGCAAGGGCCGCGTGGCTCGGGCGACACGGTGCGGGACGTGCGCGGCTTCGCGGTGAAGTTCTATACCGACGAGGGCAACTTCGACCTGGTCGGCAACAACATGCCGGTGTTCTTCATTCAGGATGCGCTCAAGTTCCCGGATTTCGTCCATGCGGTGAAACCTGAGCCGCACAATGAAATCCCCACGGGCGGCTCGGCCCATGACACCTTCTGGGACTTCGTCTCGCTGGTACCCGAATCGGCGCACATGGTCATCTGGGCCATGTCCGACCGTGCCATTCCGCGCAGCCTGCGAATGATGGAAGGTTTCGGCGTGCACACCTTCCGCCTGATCAACGCCGAGGGCGTGGCCAGTTTCGTCAAGTTCCACTGGAAACCCAGGCAGGGCGTGCACTCGGTACTGTGGGACGAGGCGCAGAAGCTGGCCGGCAAGGACACCGACTACCACCGTCGCGACCTTTGGGAGGCCATCGAGACCGGCGACTACCCGGAATGGGAACTGGGCGTGCAGATCGTTCCCGAGGCCGACGAGCACAGGTTCGACTTCGACCTGCTCGACCCGACCAAGATCATTCCCGAGGAACTGGTGCCGGTGACCCCGCTGGGCAAGATGGTCCTCAATCGCAACCCTGACAACTTCTTCGCCGAGGTCGAGCAGGTCGCCTTCTGCCCTGGCCATATCGTGCCTGGCATCGACTTTACCAACGATCCGCTGCTGCAAGGCCGGCTGTTCTCCTATACCGATACCCAGCTGAGCCGTCTGGGCGGCCCGAACTTCCACGAAATCCCGATCAACCGACCCGTGGTGGCGAATCACAACGGCCAGCGCGACGGCATGCACCGCATGACCATCGACAAGGGGCGTGCCTCCTACGAGCCCAATTCCATCGATGCAGGGTGGCCGAAGGAAACCCCGCCCGCGCCGCGCGATGGCGGTTTCGAGAGCTACCAGGAGCGCATCGACGCTCGCAAGATCCGCGAGCGCAGCGAGTCGTTCGGTGATCATTTCTCCCAGGCCCGGCTGTTCTACAAGAGCATGAGCCCGAACGAGCAGCAGCACATCGTCAAGGCCTACAGCTTCGAGCTGGGCAAGGTCGAACGCGAGCACATCCGTGCGCGCCAGGTGAACGAGATCCTGGCCAACATCGACCTGGATCTGGCGGCAGCCGTCGCGGCCAACCTGGGCCTGCCGGCACCGAAGGCGCCTACCGTGCAGGTCAAGGGCTCGAGCCTGCAGCAGTCGCCAGCGCTGAGCCAGATGAATCACCCAGGCAGCGTCGGCATCAAGGGTCGCAAGATCGCCATCCTGGTGGCCAACGGCGTGGAGGAGGACAGCGTCGATCGGCTGGTCAAGGCATTCGAGGCGCTCAGCGCCCGTCCCCTGCTGCTTGGCCCGTCCTCGGCACCGGTCACCACGGCCGAGGGCAAGCAGTTGCCCGTGGATGCCTCCATGGAAGGCATGCCATCGGTGATGGTCGACGGCCTGTGGGTGCCGGCCGGCAAGGCGGCGCTGGAAGCCTTGGCGGCCAGTGGCCTGGCCAAGCACTACCTGCTCGAAGCCTTCAAGCACCTCAAGCCCATGGGCGTGGCCAGCGCGGGCAAGGCGCTGCTCGACGGCCTGGGGCTCGCGCAAGACAAGGGATTGCTGCTCGGTGACGACCAGCAGACCGTGGAGGCCTTCGCCAAGGTGCTCGAACAGCACCGCGTGTGGGAGCGTGAAGCCGTCGCCGAGGCGATTCCAGCCTGAGGTCGGCTACCGGTGCAAGCAGACGCTCGCCGCGCCTGCTTGCACCGAACCCATGGGCAGGCTCACTCCTGATGCGGGACCAGCACTACCTGCGCAGGCAGGGAACGCTGGATCTGGTGGCGCTGGCGTAGCTCGAAGCCGCTGTCGAGCCGACTCACGCGTTTGCGCAGCAAGGTCTTGAGCCAAGGGGCGTCCTGAGTGCGTGGCACCTGGAAGATCACCTCGCAGCGATAGTTGACCACGTCACTGGCGATCGCATCGAGCTGTCTGCGCATCGCACGGATGTCCGTGGTTTCCAAGGCAATGACCGTGCTGGGGGCGGTAGGGTCGAGGACCTGCGCCGGTGGCCTGGCTTCGGCGGCCTTTAGCGCGGCCTCGGCCTTTTCCAGTTCGAGCTTGCGAGCCTGGGCGAGCGCTCCGCCGTTCACCCCCCCGGTCAGTGCCGGTGCCTCGGGCATCAGTACCCGGGCCCGCGCCAGGGCGGTGGCTGCGGCATTGACGTCGCCTTTCTGCAGAACGATCTGGCTGCGTTGCAGGTAGGCTTCGGCCAGCTGGCGCTGGAACTGCTCGAGGCGTGCGTCGTCGGGCGAATGCGCCTGTAGGGTCGCCAGCTGGTCTTCGGCCGTGGCGAGTTCGTTGCTGGCGATGTTCTGCTGCAACTGTTGCCAGACATCGCCTTGGGCCGGCGCCTGCGCCTGCTCGACCGGCTTGCCGGAGCAGGCGGACAGCAGCAGCGAAAAAGCGGCAAGGAGCAGATAACGGGTAGCGAACGGCTTCATTCCTGCGACTCTCTAGTTGCGCAAAAAGCGAGCAAGTCTACACCCACGGCAGCACGCTCGGAAACAGATCTTCAAGACCCGTCACCCAGACCAAGGTTGCACGAGGCGCTGGAACGCCTCCATTCAACGCTTGGGCAAGGTCAGGCTGAGCAAGAATAGCATCGCCGCGCAGACCACGATCGACGGCCCGGCCGGCGTGTCCTTGAACCACGACAGGGCCAGTCCGGCGCATACCGCCGTCACGCCCAGCAGGCTGGCACCGAGCGCCATCTGCTCGGGAGAGCGGGCGTGACGCTGGGCCGCGGCGGCCGGAATGATCAGCAGCGAGGTGATCAGCAGCACGCCGACGATCTTCATCGCCACGGCGATCACCACCGCGATCAGCAGCATCAACGTCATGCGCAAGGCGCCTACCGGCAGTCCTTCCACCGTCGCCAGCTCCTCGTGCACGGTCACTGCCAGCAGCGGGCGCCAGAGCACGGCCAGCAACAGCAGGACCAGCGCACTGCCACCAAGGATCCAGCCCAGGTCGCTGGTGCTGATCGCCAGCAGGTCGCCGAACAGGTAGGCCATCAGGTCGATGCGCACATCGTGCATGAAGCTCAGCGCCACCAGGCCGAGCGACAGCGTGCTCGGCGCCAGGATGCCGAGCAAGGTATCGGATGCCAGCGGCTGGCGTCGCTGCAAGGTCACCAGCAGGATGGCCAGCAGCAGGCAGCCGACGGTCACGGCCAGCGCGGGACTGACGTCCAGGGCCAAGCCAAGGGCCACGCCCAGCAATGCGGCATGCGACAAGGTATCGCCGAAATAGGCCATGCGCCGCCATACCACGAACGAGCCCAGCGGGCCGGCCACGATCGCCAGGGCCAGTCCGGCAAGCAGGGCGTAGAGAAGAAAATCAGCCATGCTTGCAGTGCTCTCCATGGACATGAGTGCCAGGCGCGACCACCGAACCGTGCAGGTCGTGACTGTGGTCGTGGTGATGGTGGTAGATCGCCAGGCTTGGGGCATTGTTGCCGAACAGCTCGACGAAGGCCGGATCGCCGCTGACCTGTTCGGGGTGGCCGGAGCAGCAGACGTGGCGGTTGAGGCAGACCACCTGGTCGGTGGTGCTCATGACCAGGTGCAGGTCATGGGACACCATCAGCACACCGCAACCATGACGATCACGCAGTCGCGTGATCAGGCTGTACAACTCCGACTGCCCGGCCACGTCGACACCCTGCACGGGCTCGTCGAGAACCAGCAGCTGCGGTTTGCGCAGCAGGGCCCGAGCGAGCAGGACCCGCTGCATCTCGCCGCCGGAGATGGCCTGCACCGGGTTGTTGATGACATGCGGCGCGCCGACTTCCTGCAAGGCCTCAAGCGCCGCTGCACGGCTGACGCCCGGTACCAGGCGCAGGAAGCGCAGCACGGAAAGTGGCAAGGTGGCGTCCACCTGGATCTTTTGCGGCATGTAGCCGACCCGCAGGCGTGGCTGGCGCCAGACGCTGCCGCGGTGCGGCTTGAGCAGGCCCAGCACCGTGCGTACCAGGGTGGTCTTGCCGGCGCCATTGGGGCCGATCAGTGTGACGATCTGACGGGGGGCTACGCTCAGGTCGATGTTGTCGAGTACCGGTTCGCCGGCAAAGCTGACACCGACCTGCTGCAATCGAATAAGCGCGTCGCTCATGCCGCGCCCCGGCAATTGGCGCACAGGCCGACGACCTCCACCGTCTGCCCTTCCACCGCGAAGCCCACCGCGCGCGCACTGGCGACGATGGCATCGCTGATGCTCTGCTGCTCGAGCTCGATGGCCACGTGGCATTCGCGGCAGATCAGGAACTGTCCCTGGTGGGCATGTTCGGGATGGCTGCAGCCAATGAAGGCGTTGAGCGAGGCGATGCGGTGAACCAGGCCGTTTTCCAGGAGGAAGTCCAGGGCGCGGTAGACGGTTGGCGGCGCGGCGCGGCGGCCATCCTGTTCGCTCAGCACGGCAAGGATGTCGTAGGCGCCCAGCGGCTTGTGGCTCTGCCAGACCAGTTCCAGCACCCGGCGGCGCAAGGCGGTCAGGCGGAGGCCCTGGCGCGTGCAAAGGGCATCGGCCTCGGCCAGTGCGCTATGGACGCAATGGGAATGATCGTGGGGACGATGAGCCAGCAATGTGATGGACATGGGGAGCGACGGTTCCGGGTAGAGACGTTATTATGTTACCCGTTTCTGGCCTGTCGAGTATCTACCGTGTCCCGATTCCTTGCTCTTTTCGTCGTTTTCCTAGGTTCGCTCGGTGCCACCTTGGCCCGGGCCGACGTGCAGGTGCTGACCAGCATCAAACCCTTGCAGCAGATCGCCGCTGCTGTGCAGGAAGGGGTCGGCAGCCCTGAGGTGCTGTTGCCGCCAGGGGCTTCGCCGCATCATTACGCCCTGCGTCCATCGGATGTGCGCAAGGTCGCCCAGGTCGACCTGCTGTACTGGATCGGGCCGGACATGGAAGGTTTCCTGCCACGGGTACTGGCCAGCCGCCAGAAAGCCACGGTGGCCGTACAGGATCTGCCAGGCATGCACTTGCGTCGTTTCGGCGAAGACAGCCATTCCCACGAAGCCGGCCACGACCACGACGACCACGACCATGACCACCGCCCCGGCAGCCTCGATGCCCACCTGTGGCTGTCGACGGCCAATGCGCGGGTCATCGCCGCGCGGATGGCAACCGACCTGGCAGCGGCCGATCCGGCCAACGCGACGCGCTACCAGGACAACCTGAAAGCCTTCGTCGGCCGCCTCGACGGCCTGGACCGGCGGATCAGGGAAAAGGTCGCCAGCGTGGCCGGCAAGCCCTACTTCGTCTTCCATGAAGCCTTCGACTACTTCGAGGCGGCCTACGGCCTGAAGCACACCGGCGTCTTCAGCGTGGCCGCCGAGGTCCAGCCAGGGGCGCAGCACGTTGCCGCCATGCGCAAGCGCTTGCAGGCAGTGGGCAAGACCTGCGTGTTCAGCGAGCCGCCGCTGCGGCCGCGGCTGGCAGAGACCCTGACGGCCGGCCTGCCGGTACGCCTGGCCGAACTCGACGCCCTGGGCGGCGACGATGCGGTGGATGCCAGGGGCTACGAGCGCCTGCTGGCCAAGCTGGGCGATGACCTGGCGGGATGCCTCGAGGCACTTTGAGCGACGGCGGCCGGGTAGTCGCCCCGTCCCCGTGCGCCTGGAGCCGCTTGCGTGGCTCCAGGTGGATCTGCCCGCTACAGGGCGAACGGCAGCTGCACGTCGACCTGCTGGCGCCGCGCCAGGCGCACTTCGAATTCGGCGGGGTCATGGATCAGCACATCCATGCCAGCAAACGACTGCGCGGCGATCAACCGCGACAACCAGAAGCGTACGCAGGCCACCCGCAGCATCACCGGCCACAGCTCGGCCTCGGCGGCGGTGAACCGGCGCAGGGCGGCATAGGCGCCTAGCAGAGCCTGGGCGCGCGCCACGTCGATAGCGCCCTGCTCGTCGCAGCACCAGTCGTTCAGGGTGATGGCGATGTCGTAGAGCATCGGTCCTGAGCAGGCGTTGTAGAAGTCGATGACGCCGGTCAGGTGGGTGCCTTCGAACATCACGTTGTCGCGGAACAGGTCGGCGTGCAGGTTGGCCCTGGGCAGCGCCAGGATCTGTGCCTGGTGGGCGACGATCTCGTCCAGGACCGCCTGCAGCAGCCCGGCCTGGCCAGGAGCGAGGCTCGGCAGCAGTTGCGCGCCGCTTTCGAGCATCCAGTCCAGGCCACGATCGGTACGTCGTTCGAGAACCTGCTCGCGCGTGGCCAGGTGGATGTGGGCCAGCAACTCGCCGACCTGGACGCAATGCTGGTTGTTGGGCGCCTTGATGTGCTTGCCCGAGAGTCGAGGCTGCAACAGCGCCGGCTTGCCGGCCAATTCGCGCAGAGCATTGCCATCGGCATCGCGCAAGGCGAAAGGTACCGGCATGTCGGCGTCGTGCAGGACGTCGAGCAACTCGATGAAGAACGGCATGTCCTCGACGGGCCCGCGCTCGACCAGCGTCAACACGAACTCTCCCTGCTCCAGACTGATGAAGAAATTGCTGTTTTCGGTCCCGGCGGCGATGCCCTGGAAGTCGAGCAGGCGACCCAGGCCGTACGGCGCCAGGAAGGTTTCCAGCTGTGGTCGGGTCAGGGGGGTGAAGACTGACATGATGAAAGAATGCCCATGCGGGCACTTCCGTCGGGAAGTGCCAGGTTGATGTGAAAGGTGCGCGTCAACTTACCACTCGAAGATTTTCCACGACGGAATCAGCATGTCCGGTTGGTCGGAGCGGACGAAGTTGCCGTCCGAGCCGTCGGCGCGTACCAGAAAATAGGGTTTGCCGTGTTTCGGCGTGATCTTGATGGCATACAGGAAGCCGTTCTGCCGGTATTCCTGGATGGTTCTGTCGCCTTCCGTGCGAATGGTTACCTCGGGATCTGCCGAGGGGGCGTCGTCCGCCGCCAGGGTGACGACCGGCGTGGTGGCCAGCAGACCGAGCAACAACAGGCGATTGAATGTACCCATGATAACCTTGTCCCTTTGTCGTCAATGATTCGGGCTATTCTAGCGCCGGACCCGTCGAAAAGGTTGATTCTGCTCATGAGCCTACCCCCCCTCGTCCTGGTGGACGGTTCCTCCTACCTGTACCGCGCCTTTCACGCGCTGCCACCACTGACTACCTCCAAGGGCATGCCGACCGGCGCGGTCAAGGGCGTGCTGAACATGCTCAAGAGCCTGCGCAAGCAATACCCGGACAGCCTCTTCGCGGTGGTCTTCGATGCCAAGGGGGGCACGTTCCGCGACGCCATGTTCGCCGAGTACAAGGCCAATCGGCCAAGCATGCCCGATGACCTGCGGGTGCAGGTCGAGCCGTTGCACGCCAGCGTGCGCGCCCTCGGCTACCCACTGCTGTGCGTGGAAGGGGTCGAGGCCGACGACGTGATCGGCACCCTGGCCCGCAGCAGCGCCGCGGCCGGCCGGCCAGTGATCATCTCTACCGGCGACAAGGACATGGCGCAGCTGGTGGATGGCCACATCACCCTGGTCAACACCATGACCGGCAGCGTGCTGGACGTGGCGGGGGTTCGCGAGAAGTTCGGCGTGGGGCCTGAACACATCATCGATTTCCTGGCCTTGATGGGCGACAAGGTCGACAACATTCCCGGCGTGCCCGGGGTGGGCGAAAAGACGGCGGTGGGGCTGCTGACCGGTATCGGTGGCGGCCTGCGCGAACTGTACGAGAACCTCGACAAGGTACCGGCCCTGCCGATCCGCGGCGCCAAGAGCCTGCCGGCCAAGCTCGAGGAGCATCGCGCCGCGGCGTTCATGTCCTACGAGCTGGCGACCATCAAGATCGATGTCGCGCTGGATATCGAAGTCGATGCGCTGGTATGTACCGAGCCCGATCGCGAGAAGCTGCTGGCGCTGTACACCGAAATGGAATTCAAGAGCTGGATTTCCGAGGTGCAGCGAGAGGCCAGCCAGGCTGGCGAGACCATCGAGCCGCTGGAGCAGCCAGTGGCCATGGTCGAGTCAAGGTACGAAACCGTCCTCGAGCAGGCGCGTTTCGAGGCCTGGCTCGAGAAGCTACGCCAGGCCTCGCTGTTCTCGTTCGATACCGAGACCACCAGCCTCGATGCCCAGCAGGCGCAGCTGGTCGGTGTCTCGTTCGCCGTCGAGCCGCATGAGGCCGCCTATGTTCCGCTGGCCCACGATTATCCCGGCGCACCGCAGCAGCTGGACCGCGATGCGGTGTTGCTGGCGCTCAAGCCGCTGCTGGAAGACCCTGCCAAGGCCAAGGTCTGCCAGAACGCCAAGTACGACATCAACATCCTGGCCAACTGCGCCATCGGTGGCGATCGTGCTCAGGGCATCGCCTTGCAGGGCGTGGCCTATGACACCATGCTCGAATCCTATGTGCTCGACTCGACCGCCACCCGTCACGACATGGACAGCCTGGCCTCGAAATACCTCGGGCATTCGACGATCGCCTTCGAGGACATCGCTGGCAAGGGTGCCAAGCAACTGACCTTCAACCAGATTCCCCTGGAAAAGGCCGGCCCGTACGCGGCCGAAGATGCCGACATCACCCTGCGCCTGCATGAGGCGCTGCAGGCACGCATGGCCAAGACGCCAAGCGTGCTGCCCGTGCTGATGGATATCGAGATGCCGCTGGTCCAGGTCCTGGCTCGGATCGAGCGGCAGGGCGCACTGGTCGATCCCGCGCCGCTGGCCATCCAGAGCGAGGAGCTGGGCGTGAAGCTTGCCAGCCTCGAGAGCGAGGCCTTCGAACTGGCCGGCGAGACCTTCAACCTGGGCTCGCCCAAGCAGCTTGGCTCGATTCTCTACGACAAGCTGGGCATGCCGGTGTTGAGCAAGACCGCCAAGGGCCAGGCGTCCACGGCCGAGGCAGTGCTGGCGGAGCTGGCCGAGCAGGATTACCCGTTGCCCAAGGTGCTCATGCAGTACCGTTCGCTGAGCAAGCTCAAGAGCACTTATACCGACCGCCTGCCGGAACAGATCAATCCGCGCACCGGGCGTATCCATACCTCCTACCAGCAGGCCGTGGCGGCGACCGGTCGATTGTCCTCCAGCGATCCGAACCTGCAGAACATTCCGATCCGTACCGCCGAAGGCCGGCGTATCCGCCAGGCCTTCGTCGCCAGCCCCGGCTACAAGCTGCTGGCTGCCGACTACTCGCAGATCGAACTGCGCATCATGGCCCACCTGGCCAAGGACGAAGGTTTGCTGCACGCTTTTCGCCACGACCTGGACGTCCACCGGGCGACCGCCGCCGAAGTGTTCGGGGTCGAACTGGAGCAGGTCAGCAACGACCAGCGGCGTAGCGCCAAGGCCATCAACTTCGGGCTGATCTACGGCATGAGCGCGTTCGGCCTGGCCAAGCAGATCGGCGTCGACCGCAAACAGTCCCAGGACTACATAGACCGTTACTTCGCCCGCTATCCTGGCGTGCTGGCCTACATGGAGCGCACACGTACCCAGGCAGCCGAGCAGGGCTACGTCGAGACGTTGTTCGGTCGTCGCCTGTACCTGCCGGATATCAATGCCAAGAACCCGGCCCTGCGCCGTGGGGCCGAGCGCACGGCGATCAACGCGCCCATGCAGGGCACGGCGGCCGATATCATCAAGCGCGCCATGGTCGCGGTCGACCATTGGCTGCTCGACAGCGGCCTGGACGCTCGGGTCATCCTGCAAGTGCATGACGAACTGGTGCTCGAAGTGCGCGAAGACCTGGTCGACCAGGTCGGCAGCGAGATTCGTCAGCACATGAGTGGCGCGGCCCGCCTGGATGTCCCGCTGCTGGTCGAAGTGGGCGTGGGCGCGAACTGGGACGAAGCGCACTGAGGCTTGCGCCTCGTTGCCGAGCGGTGAATGGGCTGCCGGCCCGGCCCGGCCCGCAAGCAGCGCTGGCGTGGGCAATCGCAAATAGTTTTCAATGCCCGGAACTAAACTGGTGAAATCGCACTCAGAGTACCTGAATGGCTGGTGAAGCCTTTCGATGCTCCTATGTTGTGTTAAGTGTTGGCAGATATCCGGACCCCGCCCTAGCGGTCCGGTCTTGGACCCCGAACTTCCCCCTCCCCATATGAAGTCCGGGGTTTTTTTTGCCCGCGATTCGCCCTTGGCGCATCAGGCGACTGGCCGGTCCTCCAGCGCCATCCAGGCGGCCAGCACCGCATAGGCCTCTTCGAGCCCTTGTCGCTTGGGCGCCGAGAACAGTTGGATGGTCACGCCTGCGTGCCACTCCTTGCGGATCTGCGTCTGCACCTTGAGCAGGGTGTTCTTGGCCGCCCCGTAGGTGAGCTTGTCGGCCTTGGTCAGCAGGATGTGCATTGGCATGCCGCTGGCCTGCGACCAGTCGAGCATCATCTTGTCGAAATCGGTCATCGGGTGGCGGACATCCATCAGCAGGATCACGCCCTTGAGGCATTCGCGACTGCCCAGGTAAGCCTCCAGGTGGCGTTGCCAGTGCTGCTTGAGCGGAATCGGCACTTTCGCATAGCCATAGCCTGGCAGGTCGACCAGACGCCGTTGATCGTCCAGACTGAAGAAGTTAAGCAATTGGGTCCGCCCAGGCGTCTTGGACGTGCGCGCCAGGTTGGCATGGGTCAGGGTATTCAGGGCGCTGGACTTGCCGGCATTGGAGCGGCCGGCGAAAGCCACTTCGTAGCCCTGGTCGTCGGGACATTGTTCGACCTTGGCGGCGCTGATGGCGAAACGAGCCTGCTGGCACAGGCCGAGGATGGGGTTCTTGACTTGCATGGGATATCCGATGTGGGTGTCGCCGAGCCAGTGCACGGCAAGCGGTGTCGTTTCCGTTTGGGTGCCGGAAGTATATAATGCCCCAGTTTTTGTGTGCGCATTATCCCAGCGTAGGATGATGCACGAGGGGAGCCGTCCGACAGGTTGCGCGTCAGAACGCAGCGCGGTCCCCGCCCTGGAAGAAGATGCATGTTACACAGGGTTTCAAGGCTATGCCGCCGCGTGGATTGTGCGGGAATTGCAGTGCCGAGTCATGCGCGCCGCAGCCCGCGACCTGACATTCACTTTAGCCGTGTTGGATTAGCTGATGAACACACTATTCGCGAGTCTGCTGTTGACCCTGGGCGTCGCCGGCATGGCCGCTGCCGCGCAGCCCATCGAAGGCAATGCCACCGCCGGCCGGGCCAAGAGCATGGTCTGTGGTGCCTGCCATGGTCCTGATGGCAACAGCCTGGCGGCCAATTTCCCCAAGCTCGCCGGCCAGGGCGAACCTTACCTCCGGAAACAGCTGGATGACATCAAGTCCGGCAAGCGCGTGGTGCTGGAGATGACCGGCATGCTCGCACCCTTCGATGACCAGGACCTGGCCGATATCGCCGCCTGGTTCGCCAGCCAGAAAGGCAGCATCGGCGCGGCCGATCCCAACCTGGTGGAGCGCGGGCGCGGCCTGTTCAATGGTGGCGACCTGGAGACCGGCATGCCTGCCTGTATCGGTTGCCATGCACCGGACGGCGCCGGCCTGGCCCTGGCCAGCTTCCCGCGGCTCGGTGGCCAGCATTCGCAGTACGTGGCCAAGCAGCTCACCGACTTCCGCGAAGGCACTCGCGTCAACGACGGCGATGCGATGATCATGCGCACGATCGCCGCCAGGTTGAGCAACAAGGATATCGAGGCCCTGTCCAGCTACATCCAGGGCCTGCATTGAACGTCTTGTTAACAGACTGTTAATGATGCAAGGCTAACAAGGGTGGCGCCGGCTGCCCTTTTTTGTCTCTGCAACCGGTACACTTGAGAACTCGGGCCTTGCCTGACTTGTCTGAGGATTCCAGCCAGGTCGCGTCGAGGCGACCCAAGACTGTCCAGGAGTAAAGCATGCGTAAACTGATCCTCAGCGCTGCGCTGGTCGCCGCCAGCGTGTTTGGAGTAACCGCCGTCCAGGCCGCGGAGCCTGTGGCCGGCGAGCAGTACATCCAGCTGAGCAACCCGGTTCCTGTCGCGGATCCGGGCAAGATCGAGGTCGTGGAACTGTTCTGGTACGGCTGCCCACACTGCTACCACTTCGAGCCGACCATCAATCCATGGGTCGAGAAGCTGCCGCAGGACGTCCATTTCAAGCGCGTCCCCGCCATGTTCGGTGGTCCCTGGGATGCCCATGGCCAGATGTTCCTGACCCTGGAGGCGATGGGGGTGGAGCACAAGGTGCATACGGCGGTGTTCGATGCCATCCAGAACAAGCGCATGCGCCTGACAAAACCGGAAGAAATGGCCGAGTTCCTGGCAACCCAGGGTGTCGACAAGGACAAGTTCCTCTCCACCTTCAACTCCTTTGCCATCAAGGGCCAGGTGAACCAGGCCAGGGAACTGGCCAAGAAGTACGAAATCACTGGCGTGCCGAGCATGGTGGTCAATGGCAAGTACCGTTTCGACCTGGGTACCGCGGGTGGGCCTGAGGGCGTGCTGCAGGTGGCCGACCAGCTGATCGCCAAGGAGCGCGCCGCGAAGTAGGCGGCGATTGCCCATGGCCCGCTGGAAAAGCACGCGCGGCATCGGCCTGCACCAGCCGCAGGTCAACCATGACCATCTGCAGGGCTCGGGGCTGCCGGCCGATGGCCGGCTGCGCCTGTTGAGCTTCAATATCCAGGTCGGGATCAGCACCGAGCGCTACCGGCACTACCTGACCCGCAGCTGGCAGCACTTGTTGCCGCATACCGGTCGTGCCGGCAACCTGCAGAAGATCGGGGCGCTGATTGGCGACTTCGACCTGGTCGCCCTGCAGGAAGTGGATGGCGGCAGCCTGCGTTCGGGCTACGTCAACCAGGTCGAGCACCTTGCCCAGCTGGGCGCCTTTCCCTACTGGTACCAGCAGCTCAACCGCAACCTCGGTCGTTTCGCCCAGCACAGCAATGGGGTGCTGAGCCGGCTCAAGCCGCAGGTGCTGGAAGACCATCCCCTGCCCGGCCCCTCGGGCCGTGGTGCCATCCTGGTGCGCTTCGGCGAGGGCGAGGATGCGCTGGTGGTGGTCATGATGCACCTGGCCCTGGGGGCAAAGACGCGTGCCTTGCAGCTTGGCTACATTCGCGAGCTGATCGGTGGCTACCGCCACCAGGTGCTGATGGGCGACATGAATACCCATGCCAACGACCTGCTCGAGCGCTCACCCCTGCGCGACCTTGGGCTGGTGGCGCCGCAAGTCGAGGCGACCTTCCCCAGCTGGCGTCCGCAACGCTGCCTGGATCACATCCTGCTCAGCTCGGACCTGGCGCTGGAGCGGGTCGAGGTGCTCGCGCAGCCTATTTCCGATCATCTCCCCGTCGCGGTGGAGATTCGTTTGCCTGATGCATTGAGTGTGGATACGCTGCCGGTCCTGAGCTGATGGCCCCTACCTGGCGCGTATCCACCGATGACCGACGAAGCCCAACGCTGGAAAGCGAAGTACCTCCAGAGCCTCGAGCAGCAGGAAAAGCTGGAGCGACGCTGGGAAGCGCGTCTGGACCTGCTGCGTCGCGGCCTGGTGCGCAGTACCCTGGCTGCCGAGGGCAGCGACAAGTCCGTCGACCTGTGCATGAAGGAGATGCGCGAGGTCATTCGCCACGATGACATGGATGCCGCCCTCGCCCGGCTTCTTCCACGCCTGGAAAAGGCCGTGCTCGATTCCGAGCAGCGCCGTGCGGCACGCGAAGACCAGGTCGGCTCGGCCTTGGCCCAGCTGGTCAGCCAGTTGCAGCGCCTGCCGTTGCCTGGTGATATCGCCCGGCCGCTGAAGAAGTACGCCAAGCAGCTTGACGGGCGAGTCGGCCAGGTCCGTGAGCTGCCGTTGCTGCTCGGCGAGCTCAGCGCCTTGCAGAGCCAGGCCCTGGACACCGTGGCGCCTGGGGCGCTGCCTCGGCCTGGCCTGCTGCAACGTCTGTTCGGCGACCGAGAGACGCCGCAGGGGCCAGCGGCGCCTGTCCAGGATGCCGTGCCACAAGCACAGCCTGGCCCCGTTGATCCAGCCCCGACGGACGGGCCAGACCGACCAGAACCCTCCCTGCTGGCCGAGCCGGACATGCTCGACCTGACGTCGCCAGCACCTGGCATTGCAGCTATCGCGGTGCAAACCCCCGCCGCGACCGTCCAGGAAGAGCCGGGGCCAGCCGTGGCGAACGCGCCTCCAGGGCAGGTGCAAGGCGACGCCAGGCCAACGGCGCAGCACGGCAGCGGCGAACCTGCCGAGATGCCCGGCACGCACGCGCCAGGCTCGCCCGGCGACGGTGGGCAATCGAGCGACGCGTTCGATGACGGCCCCTATGCGCTGCCCGATGCCGTCGAACCCCCCTACAGTTCGGTAGCCGCGCACATCGAGCAGACCTTGCTCGGCCTGCTCGACGAGCTGGACCTGCCGGAACGTCACGAGGCCCAGGCCCTGGCGATGCGCGAACGGGTCGCCCGTGGCTTGAACTGGTATGAACTGATTCCGGTACTCGATGATCTCGCGGTGTTGCTACTGGCGGTCAATGACAGTGGCCAGCATGAGTTCGAAGCCTATCTGCAGCAGCTCAACGGCCGGCTGGAAACCTTCCAGAGCCATCTGCGCGAAGCCAGTAGCGGGCATGCCGACAACAGCTCGGCTTCGCGCGAGCTCGATGACCAGCTGCGCAGGCAGGTCGACGGCTTGCAGAGCAGCGTGCATGGCGCGGTCGACCTGGCCAACCTCAAGTCGCTGCTCGAAGGTCGCCTGGAAGACCTGCTCGGCACCATCGATGCGCACCAGCGCAAGCGCGACCTGCGCGAGCAGGAACTGGCCGAACACCTGCAAGGGCTTGCGCAACGGGTCAGCCACATGGAGCAGGAAGCCCTGGAGTTTCGCGAGCATCTCGAAGAGCAGCGGCAGAAAGCACTGCTCGATCCGCTTACCGGGCTGCCCAACCGGGCGGCCTGGGCCGAGCGGCTGGAGCAGGAAATGCGCGCCTGGGACGGGCAAACCGGCGAACTGCTGATAGCGATCCTGGACATCGATCACTTCAAGCGCATCAACGACAGTTATGGCCACCTGGCCGGTGACAAGGTCCTCAAGATCATCGCCGGGCAGCTGCGCAAGCGCTTGCCGGCCCAGCACTTCATGGCCCGTTTCGGCGGTGAGGAATTCGTCCTGCTGCTGCCTCGAACCTCAGCGCTCGCCGCACTGCAACAGCTCGAAGCCTTGCGTGCCGCCGTGCAGGGCTGTCCTTTCCATTTCAAGGGGGAACCGGTGGTCATCACCGTGTCGATCGGCATCAGCTTGCTGCGCGCTGGCGAGCCTGCCGAAACGGTGCTCAAGCGCGCCGACCAGGCGCTCTACCGTGCCAAGGCTCAAGGCCGCAACCGGGTCGAGGCGTGCCCGTACCTGCCCACGCCTGGGCGCTGAGCAGCGCGCCGACGACCCGGCGTGCGCCGCCTGGACAGGTCGGTATACTGGGGCGCTTCACTAGCCCAAGCCGACAGATGCTCTCTTCATGAAAAGATTCCTCATAGCTTCCCTGCTGTCGTTGCTGGCCGGCTGTGCGTCGGGCCCGCGCATCGACCGCAGCCATGTCTCGGCCAATCACGACAACCGTGTCCAGTTCGTCGTGCTGCACTACACCAACGCTTCGCTGGAGCGCTCCCTGGCCTTGCTGACCCAGGGCGAGGTCAGCAGCCATTACCTGATCGGCGATGGCCCCGCGACCATCTATCAGCTGGTCGATGAAAGCCGCCGCGCCTGGCATGCCGGAGACAGCCAGTGGCGAGGTCGGACCTGGCTCAACTCCAGTTCGATCGGTATCGAAATCGTCAATCCCGGGTTCACCGACACGCCGGCCGGACGGGTCTGGCACCCCTACAGCGAAGCGCAGATCCAGTCGTTGATCGTCCTGCTCAAGGACATCGTCCAGCGCAACGGCATCGAGCCGCGCAACATCATCGGGCACAGCGACATCGCCCCGCTGCGCAAGCTCGACCCCGGCCCGCTGTTCCCGTGGAAACGCCTGGCCGATGCCGGGCTGGGCATCTGGCCGCAAGCTTCGGCGGTTGCCAGGCAACAAGCCTATTTCCACGCCAACCCGCCAGGCATCGCCTGGTACCAGCAACAGCTGGCACGTCTGGGCTATGGCCTGGAACAGACGGGGGTCCTGGACCAGGCCACGCGCAGTACCTTGGCAGCCTTCCAGATGCATTTCCGCCCGCAACGCCACGATGGCATGCCAGATGCGCAAAGCGCGGCTATCCTGCATGTGCTGAACAGCATGCGTTGACGCCGTCGGGATGGACAGGCCGACTTGCCGGACAGTTGCCTTGACCCATGTTACCCAGGCGGATGTTGCCGATGTCAGCTTCTCTCATCTTGCGTCACGTGCTCGAACGCCCCTGGCTGCTGTCCGGCATTGCCACGCTGGTCAGTGGCGGCTTGCTGCTGCTGGTCAGCCTGGTGCTTACCGTGCAGCAGGCCAAGCAGAACGAGAGCGCCCAGATGAGCGCCCGTGGCGTCCGCTTCCTGGAGCGGCTAGAACAGGTCTTCGGCCAGTTGCGCGAAGGCGTCGACCAATTGCAGGTGCAGCCGCCGGGGCCATGCGACGCGGCGATGCTGGCTGCCCTGCAGCAGCCGGGCCTGAGTTACCGGTTCGTCTATGAAGCGGCCTATGTCGACGGCACGATCGTCTGCTCCAGCCGTGGTGTCGAACGTCAGGGCACGGTGCTGCGGGCGCCGGATATCCATGGCCCGACCTACAGCATCTGGCTCAATACCAGCGCCGAGCCGAACGACGACCGCGCAGCCTTGATGCTTGGGCGCGGCCACTTTCTGGTCTCGACCTCGCGTGGGCACTTGACCGATGTGGTCGACCTGCCAGCCGGCGGCAGCCTGCTGGTGCTACTGGACCATAGCAGCCGCGCGATCCCGGTCCTGGGCCCGGTCCAGTCCTGGCCTCCCTTGCCTGATTGGGACCCGAGCTCCGAGCAATCGCCGATCGAGCTGCCCGATCGGTTGATCTACCGGATGCCTACCAAGTCGCCGGATTACCAGCTGGCCCTGATCGTCCCGCGTACCGATGTCCCCCTGGAAACGAGCGGCATGCTCTGGCTGCTGTTTCCCGGCAGCGTGCTGATCGCCAGCTGCATCGGCTGGCTGGTGCTGCAACTGGCCGAGCAGCGTCGCTCGATGAGTTCGGCGCTGCAAGGGGCCTTGCGCCGTGGCGAGTTGCAGGTGCTCTACCAACCCATCTTCGAACTCGACAGTCGGCGTTGCGTGGGCGCTGAGGCGCTGGTGCGCTGGCGTCGGCCGGATGGCAGCCTGACCAGCCCGGAACTGTTCATCCCGCTGGCGGAAAACACTGGGCAGATCCGGCAGATCACCGACTTCGTGCTGCAACGGGTACTCGAGCAGCTCGGCCAGTTGCTGCGTAGTCATCGGCATTTGTACATCTCGGTGAACCTGGCCGCTTGTGACGTCACGGTGCCACGCATCGGCGAGGTGGCTGCCCGCCTGTTGGCCCGGCATCGCGTCGCCGCCCACCAGATCGCCTTCGAGGTGACCGAGCGCGGCCTGGTCGATGTGGTCGTGGCGCGCGACAACCTGCAGGCATTGCGCAACGTCGGCCATCCGGTGCTCATCGATGACTTCGGTACCGGCTATTGCAGCCTGGCCTACCTGCAGACCTTGCCGGTGGATTGCCTGAAGATAGACAAGGCGTTCATCGACGCTCTGGGCCATGACGCCGCCAGCAGCGGCGTGGCTCCCCATATCATCCGCATGGCCCATGCCTTGCAGTTGCGTGTGATCGCCGAAGGCATCGAGTACGAGGACCAGGCCGAGCTGCTCAGCAGCGAAGGGGTCGACTATGGACAAGGCTGGCTGTTCGCTCGTCCCCTCAGTGCCCGCCAGTTCACCGAACTGGTCGTGCACGGCCGGCGATGAACCAGGCGCGCCAGCGGCTGCCGTGACGGCTCAGGTCGGCAGCGCCATGTAGAACTGGGTGCCTTGCCCGGGTCGGGAAAACACCCCCATGCGCCCGCCATGCAGTTGCACGATTTCCTTGCACAATGCCAGGCCCAGACCGGCGCCACCCTTCTTGCGTCCGACTTGCACGAAGGGTTCGAAGATCCTGCCTTGCTGGCCATAGGCGATGCCTTCGCCATTGTCCTCGACACTGATGATCACGCGTTCGGCGTGGCGTCGGGCATGCAGGCGGATCCGCCCGCCAGTGCCCGTGTGGCGAATGGCATTGTGCAGCAGGTTGTCCATGACCCGGTCCAGCTGGCCGCTGTCCGCCTGGATGCGTGGCAGCGGCAGCTCGAGCTCGGTGAGCAGCTCTATCTGCTTTTCGGCGGCCTGTTCCTCGAAGCGCGCCAAGGCCCGCTCGAGCAGGTCATCGATGGCGCACGGCGCCAGTTCCAGTTTCTGCAATCCGCTCTGGTAGCGTGAGAAATTCAGCAAGTCGTTGATCAGCTGGGTCAGGCGCTGCATTTCCTCGCCAATCGTCTCGAGAAGATCGCTTTCGCGCGCCTCGGCAGGGAACTTGACCCGTTCGCGCAGCAGGCCGAAGGCCATGTGCATACCGGTGATCGGGGTGCGTAGCTCATGGGAAGCACGCAGGACGAATTCGCTACGCACGCGTTCGAACGCACGTTGCTCGGTCACATCATGCAGCACCATCACGGCCCCCAGAATAGGCCCTTGGGGGTGGCTGACCGGGGTCAGGCTGTAGGTGAGCAGGCGCGACTCGTCATCCACCGTCAAACTCAGATCCTCCGGTGGCCGGTCCAGGCTGCCGCCGCGCAGCACCTGGCGCAGCTGCTGTTCCAGTTCCGGGCGCTGCAAGGCTTCGGCCAGGCCGGCCCCCAGGCGACTCTTGTCCCAGCCCAGCTGGCGCTGGGCCACCGGGTTGAGATGCTCCAGTCGGCCCTGGCGATCGATGATCAGCAGCCCATCGTCGATACTGTCGAGTACCGCTTGCAGACGCTGCTGGCCGGCCAGCAATTCGTCGATGTTGGTTGCCTGGTGTCTGCGCAAGGCATCGGCCATCAAGCCGAAGCGCTTGGTCAGCAGGCTCAGTTCGCTGGCCTGGGTGACAGGCAGCGTGACGTCGAAATTCCCCTGTCCGACTTGGTCGGCTGCCTTGGCCAGCGCCTCTATCGGTTGCCCGAAGCGTCGGGCGATATTATGCGCGGTGATGAAGCCGAGGATCAGCACGGCCAGGCCCATGAAGCCAAGCAGGCCGCTGACCAGCAGGGCACGGTCCTGGGCCTGTTTTTCGCCGGCGGCCATCTGCGCGATGGCCCGCTGGTGGGACTCGATCAGCCCGCCGCGCAGCTGGTTGAAGGCCGCGCCGAGCGGATCGTCCGGCCCCATGTTGCGGGCCGGTTCCGGCGTGCTGCGGTAGATCTGGCGGAACGCCTGGTAATCGCGGCTGGCCTTGTCGAAACCGTTGCGTCTGCCGCCCTGCTCAACGCCTTGGTCGAGCAAAGCCTGGAACTTGTCCTGCAGGGCGCTCACCCGCTGCGCATCGACGTCCTTGTCGAGGATCAGCGCCAGCTGGTCGCCCAGGTTCTGCCGAAGCTCGATCCCCAGCTGCAGGGTCTGGGTGATGTCACGCACCTGGACTTGCTGGACCGCAGCCATCTGCAACACGCTGACCAGGCCTAGCAGCAGGCCCAGCAAGGCCACGCTGACCAGTGCCGAGATGCTGAGGAAAAGCCTCGTGCGCAGTTTGATGGTCCATCTCATAGGTGATACTGCTTGCGCTTGCGATACAGGGTCGAGGCGTCGATGCCCAAGGTCCGAGCAGCCTGTTCGAGGGTGTCGCTGGTCGCCAGGACCGCGCCGATATGGGCGCGCTCCAGTTCATCGAGACTCAACGAGGCGCCAATGCGCGGGGCGTTGCTCGATGGCTGCTCGGCCATGCCCAGGTGGGCGACCTCGACGCGCTCCTGGGCACAGATGATGCTGGCCCGTTCGATCACGTTGCGCAGCTCCCGGATGTTGCCAGGCCAGCGGTAGTTGAGCAGCGCCGCACGCGCCTCGTCACTGAAGCCACGGGCCGGGCGCGAGTAATCCTTGACGAAACGGGCCAGGAAGCGGTCGGCCAGGGTCAGGATGTCCTCGCTGCGCTCGCGCAAAGGCGGCAAGTGCAAGGTGATGACGTTCAGGCGATACAGCAGGTCTTCACGGAATCGACCTTCGCGGACCATTTCCTCGAGGTTGAGATTGGTTGCGGCAAGGATTCGCACATCGGCGCGACGGGTGACCGGGTCGCCGACACGTTCGTATTCCTTGTCCTGGATGAAGCGCAACAGTTTCGGTTGCAAGGTCAGGGGGAAGTCGCCGATCTCGTCGAGGAACAGCGTCCCGCCGTCTGCCTGGTTGACCCGTCCCAAGGTGCTTTCGCTGGCTCCGGTGAAAGCCCCGCGACTATGGCCGAACAGCTCGCTTTCCATGAGTTCGGCGGTCAGCGAGGGGCAGTTGATCGTCACGCAGGCCTTGCGGGCGCGCTTGCTCCAGCCGTGGATGGCCCGCGCCAGCTCGCCCTTGCCAGTGCCCGACTCGCCAAGGATGAGAATGTTGGCATCGGTGGTGGCCACCTGGCGCGCAGTCTCGAGCACGGCCATCATCGCCGGGCTATGGGAATCCAGGCCGTCCTTGGGCTTGCGGATCTCGCCTTCCAGCGCTTCCAGACGGGCGGACAGCTGGCGCACCTCGAGCTGCTTGGCCGTCGCCAGGCGCAGCTGGTCAGGGCTGCAAGGCTTGACCAGGTAATCGGCCGCCCCGGCCTGGATGGCATCGACAGCGGTATCGATCGCCGAATGCGCGGTAACGATGACCACGCGCATCCAGGGCGCCTGGATACGCATCTGCGCCAGGACATCCAGGCCATTGTCTTCACCCAGGCGCAGATCGAGGAAGCACAGGTCGAATACCTGCCGTTGCAACAGTGCCTCGGCCTGCGCGGCGCTATTGGCCGTGGCGACACTATAGCCTTCGTCTTCCAGGCAATACCGGAACGTGCGCAGGATGGCGGATTCGTCATCCACGAGCAGTATGCGGCCTTGGCTGTCCTGGGCTGACTCCATTTCCTACGCTCCTTTGGGATTTGTCTTGGTTAGTGTCGGAAAAATCGGGCAAGTTGCATGGTCAATTCTGATTGATTTTGCTGATTGCATGCTAGCTGCTTGATGTCGCAGCTGCTAACTCTTTGATTTTGCAAAGATCATGTCATCAGACGGCTTGGTACACCTGTTGCCAGGGCTTTTCCCTTTATGCCTCAGAGGAGTTCCCCTATGCCTGCATCCAAATCAAACATGGCGTTGCTTGCCGGCCTGCTGCTTGGGCATGCCTGGCTGTCGCCTCTGGCACAAGCCGATGAAATCGCCGATGCACGTCTGGAGGGCTCGCTGAAGACGGCCTTGTCCCTCAACAGGGTGCTCAATCCCTTCCGCATCGAGGTGCAGGTCAAGGACCAGACAGTGCGTTTGGCTGGAGAAGTGGAGAACGAGGTAGAGCGAGCCCTGGCCGAGCGGGTGGCCTTGGCCACGCGAGGCATCGATCGGGTGGACAACCAGTTGCAGGTCGACCCTCAGCTGGTGGAGCAGCCACTGGAGCTTCGAGCCTATGCCCAGAGGCTGGAGGATGAAACGCTGGCCGCGATCGTCCGTTCGCGTCTGGTCTGGAGTCGGATCACCCAGAAGGCGCCGATAGAAGTGCAAAGCCGCGAAGGCGTGGTGACGTTGCGCGGCAAGGTCGACAGTGTCGAAGCCAAGGAATTGGCCGGCGTGCTCGCCGAGGGCACCGAAGGCGTCTACCTGGTCAACAACCTGGTCAGTCTGGATACCGCAGCCATGGCCAAGGCTCGGGAAATGCCCGTGGATGCGCCGTCGGGTCCGCAACCGAGCGACAGCTGGGTAGTGGCCAAGATCCAGCAAAGCTACCGTTTCAGCCGCCATCTGGACGGGCTGAACATAAGGATAAGCAGCGACCAAGGCCTGGTTCGCCTGTCCGGCGAAGTGGTGAGTCGCGAGCAGAAGAACATCGCCGTCGAGGTGGCACGACAGATCGTGGGTGTACGTGGCGTGGATGCGGACATGCTGAAGATCGCTACCAAAGTTCAAGGGTGATCGTGCAAAAAGCACGAGATTCTAGCGCGCATCGTGCAGGATACGTCCTGGCTTCTACCGAGTGTCTTGACCAACCCATTGTTTTATAAGGGTTTTTCAGTTTTTAAAAGGCTGGCATGCAGGCTGCACTGTTCACCGTACGTGGCACATAAAAAGTACAGCAGGAGGAGCCGGCATGAACCGTCAAACCATCGATCGTGAGCAGACCACCACCGTGTCGCTGACCCAGGTGCTGTTTCTCACCCTCGCGATGATGCTGACGGTGGTCGCTGGCCAGCTCTACCACACCTGGCAGGCCGCCCGACTGGCAGATCAGGTGGCGGCCCAGACCGCGGTGCTCGCGCAGATCCAGGCCAGCCGTGCCAACACCTTGGTCAGGGCCTCCGAACAAACGCCCGTGACAGAGGCTTCACCGGCCACGCTGGAAAGCGTGGTGCCCCAGGAACGTTGGGTCTTCTGATTCCGACCTGGGCAGATTTCGAAAAAAGGAAACAAGGAGAATCACCATGCTGAGTTGGGCTATCACGTTCCTGATCATCGCCATCGTCGCCGCTGTACTAGGCTTCGGAGGTATCGCGGGCGCAGCAACGGGGATCGCGAAGATTCTGTTCATCGTCTTCCTGGTCCTGTTCGTCGCTTCCTTCTTCTTCGGTCGTGGCAGGAGATAGCAATGAAGGCAGCACTCTGCCGGGCCGTGGCCGTAGCCTTGCTAGGTTGCAGTGCCACGGCGCTGGCGGCCAATGATGGTCAGGTCCGGGTCAACCAGTTGCTTGGCTCGGACCAGGAGTACCGGGAAACCTGGCAAGGCGTGGTCAAGGGGCAGGAGCGTTTGCCCGATTGGGTGATCAACCTGAGCGGTAGCTCGCCACAGCAGATGTCGGCGGTTACCGAGGAGGGCGACCGATATCTGGTAGGGCCGCTCTGCGAGGCCGAAGGCAAGTGCACCTACAAGCGCCTGATCGTGGCTTTCAGTTGGGACAAGGAAGATGCCTACGGCATGTTGGTGGAGGTGCCGGAAGGCCTGCCCGGCGACAAGTCGCCGACTCGGCACGCCAGCTACAGATGGCTGGGCGATCCGGATGACGGCATGAAGGCATTGCTGCAAGAGCAGCTCAAGCGCGATCCGAACTGGTACTGACCAGCGGTCAAGGTTGTAACGAAATGGAAGCTGAACCTTTTTATGATTACAGCTTCTATGCTGCGTCGTACCGAGGAGGCACGACGCATGACCAGGGGGCCGGGCTGCTCTGATCGTTACAGGATCGGAGCGGCCTAGGGGTACAGGGAGTACCTTCCGTATGGGGTCGGGTCAGGTGAAGCGGCATCGGAAGCTATAGGCCAGTCGGGTTCACACCAATCCTGCGACTGGCCTGGCTTCCGAAGCGCTACTATACGATCGCTTGTCCTCGAGATCGCCAGGACTCGAAAGGGCTGCGCTTTTCTACCGCGCATCAATTTTTTTCTTTCCCCCTTTCCTTCGAGAACACTTTTCTCACGTCTGTCGAAGCGGCGTTCGGATTGTCGAACAAGAAGCTGTATGGCTCGAAAAGACATGTAGAAATGCCAATTGGTGGCGGGAATGGCCTGTTCGGAAACCCGAATACACATTTTCGGGTGAATCTCAGCTTCCAAAAATTAGATGTTTCTTCATGCCGAACACGCATGGGGTAGTCATTTACGGCATTAGACTGGTCGGGTTGGCCATCGCGATAGTTGCCGCCTTTTTCACCGGCCCGAGCGCCTTTCGTCTGCTTGCGAAGATCCTGAATGTGATGTTCGAAGCAGAACCTGAACCATTGGCCAGCGCACGTAGTATCTGTCCGCATGGTTCGCTCGGAGCCCCCTGATTACCAGAAAACGGGTGGAAACATGAAAAAGGCAAAAGTGAGTCTTGCCTGGCAGATCCTGATCGGCTTGGTCCTGGGCATTGCCATTGGCGCGCTGCTGAATCATTTCGACGCGCAAAAGGCCTGGTGGATAAGCAATGTGCTTCAACCGGCCGGTGACATCTTCATCCGCCTGATCAAGATGATCGTGGTGCCCATCGTGATTTCCTCGCTCATCGTCGGCATCGCCGGGGTGGGCGATGCGAAGAAGCTGGGCAGCATCGGGCTCAAGACGATCATCTACTTCGAGGTCGTCACCACCATTGCCATCGTCGTGGGCCTGCTGCTGGCCAACCTGTTCCATCCGGGCGCGGGTATCGACATGAGCACCCTGGGTACCGTGGACATCTCCAAGTACCAGGCCACCGCGGCGGAAGTGCAGCACGAACATGCGTTCATCGAGACCCTGCTGAACCTGATTCCCTCGAACATATTCGCGGCGCTGATGCGTGGCGAGATGCTGCCGATCATTTTCTTCTCGGTGCTGTTCGGCCTCGGCCTGTCGAGCCTGCAGGCCGACCTGCGCGAGCCGCTGGTACGCACGTTCCAGGGCGTCTCGGAAACCATGTTCAAGGTCACCCACATGATCATGAACTATGCGCCGATCGGCGTGTTCGCGCTGATCGCCGTGACCGTCGCCAACTTCGGCTTCTCCTCGCTGCTGCCGCTGGCCAAGCTGGTGCTGCTGGTCTACTTCGCCATCGCCTTCTTTGCCTTCATGGTGCTGGGCCTGGTGGCACGCCTGTTCGGCTTTTCCATCATTCGGATCATGCGCATCATGAAGGACGAGCTGATCCTGGCCTACTCGACCTCCAGCTCGGAAACCGTGCTGCCGCGCATCATCCAGAAAATGGAAGCCTATGGCGCGCCGAAGTCGATCTGCAGCTTCGTGGTGCCGACCGGCTACTCCTTCAACCTCGACGGCTCGACGCTGTACCAGAGCATCGCGGCGCTCTTCATCGCCCAGTTGTACGGCATCGACCTGTCGATCAGCCAGCAACTGTTGCTGGTCGTGACCCTCATGGTCACCTCCAAAGGTATCGCGGGCGTGCCAGGCGTCTCCTTCGTCGTGCTGCTGGCTACCCTTGGCAGCGTGGGCATACCGCTGGAGGGCCTGGCGTTCATCGCCGGTGTCGATCGCATCATGGACATGGCGCGGACCGCGCTCAATGTGATCGGCAACGCCCTGGCGGCGCTGGTGATCGCGCGCTGGGAGGGCATGTACGATTCGGCCAAGGGCGAACTGTACTGGAACTCGCTGCCGCACCTGGCTGACGGCAAGTCCGCGCAGGCTGGCGAGACCGTGCGTCGTTGAGCTGACACGAGCGCAGCGCAGCCCCGATTCGTCGGGGCTTTTCATTTTCGGGGCCAGGCACCGCGATACGTTATCATCCAGGGCATTTTTCCAAGGGGGATCACAGGATGCTCAACGGCCTCTGGCTCGGTTTCTTTCTGGTGGCCACGGTATCGGCGCTCGCCCAGTGGCTGGTCGGTGGCAATGCCGGGATCTTCGCGGCGATGGTGGAAAGCCTCTTCGCCATGGCCAAGCTCTCGGTCGAGGTCATGGTCCTGCTGTTCGGCACGCTCACGCTGTGGCTGGGCTTTCTGAAGATCGCCGAGCAGGCCGGCATCGTCGAATGGCTGGCCAAGGTGCTGGGGCCATTGTTCGCCCGGCTGATGCCGGAAGTGCCGCCGGGTCACCCTGCCCTGGGCCTGATCACCATGAACTTCGCCGCCAATGGCCTGGGCCTGGACAATGCTGCCACGCCAATCGGCCTGAAGGCGATGCGCGCCTTGCAGGAACTCAACCCCAGCGCGACCACGGCCAGCAACGCGCAGATCCTGTTCCTGGTACTCAATGCCTCTTCGCTGACCTTGCTGCCAGTGACCATCTTCATGTACCGAGCTCAGCAAGGCGCGACCGATCCGACCTTGGTGTTCCTGCCGATCCTGCTGGCCACGAGCGTCTCGACCCTGGTCGGCCTGCTTTCGGTGGCGATCATGCAGCGACTGCGGCTCTGGGATCCGGTCGTGCTGGCCTATCTGGTCCCCGGCGCCTTGCTGCTGGGCGGCTTCATGGCCTTGCTCGGTACCCTCTCGGCGGCCGCGCTGGCGAGCCTCTCATCGCTGCTTGGCAACCTCGTGCTGTTTGGCGTGATCCTGCTGTTTTTGCTGGTTGGCGCACTGAAGCGGGTCAAGGTCTACGAGGCGTTCATCGAAGGCTCCAGGGAAGGCTTCGACGTGGCCAAAAGCCTGTTGCCCTACCTGGTGGCCATGCTCTGCGCGGTAGGTGTGCTGCGCGCCTCGGGCGCCCTGGAGTGGGCGCTGGACGGTGTGCGCTATGCGGTCCAGGCGATGGGCCTGGATACCCGTTTCGTCGACGGCCTGCCCACGGCGCTGGTCAAGCCGTTCTCCGGCAGCGCGGCGCGCGCCTTGCTCATCGAGACCATGCAGGCCCATGGCGTGGACAGCTTTCCGGCACTGGTGGCCGCGACCATCCAGGGCAGTACGGAAACCACGTTCTACGTGCTGGCGGTGTATTTCGGCGCGGTCGGTATCCAGCGCGTGCGCCATGCCGTGGGCTGCGCCTTGCTGGCAGAGTTTTCCGGAGTAGTGGCAGCGATCTGCGTCTGTTACTGGTTCTTTGCCTGAGGCCGCCAGCTATCGAGACTGCGCTGGGGCCGTCGAGCGACGATGGCTGACGGATGCCCATGCCGGGCATGGGCAGGCGCAGTTGTAGCCGCATGACCTTCATGCCGCGGGTTCTTGCCCGTTCTCGACCACCTTGAAGCGCAGCACGCCGATCACCTGGCCATCCTCGGTCAGCACCCTGACCTGCCAGCGCCCGACCGGATCGGGCGGGAAGTTCTGCTTGTGGGTCCAGGCACGGTAGCCTTCCTTGCGACCGCCATGGATGTCCAGGGCGATACGGTCCACCTCCTGGCCGTTGTGCTGCCACACATGATAGATGCGCTCGTTCAGCCCGCGTGGCGCGTTGATCGCCGTGTAGGCATACAAGCCATTGCCACGGATCTGGCTGGCTTCTATCGAGTCCAGCGGCTTGCCCGGCTTGCGGTCCTGCACCTGGGTACTGACCGCCACTTCGGTCATCCAGAGCGTGGCAGGCGGCACCCAGGAGCGTAGCAGCCACCCGCCGCCGCCCACTGCCAGGGTCAGCAGCACCAGGGTCAGCGCACGGCGCCAGTGCGTGATGGGAAAGCTGCTGACCAGGCTCGGGAAGGACAGCAGCATGGCTGCGCCAAGGGCCAGCTTGAAGCTTTGCGCGGTGGTCAGGTGAAGGATGATCGGCAAGGCTGTCAACAGCGCGGCGAACAGGGTGAAGGTATGCAGCGCCATGAACAGCCAGCGCCTGGGAGCCAGCCACTTGTAGTAGAGCGGGTCGACGATGGAGACCAGGCCGGCCGCGCCCAACAGGCCGGTGAATACCAACTGGCCGCTGTTCCAAGTCGTGGTGATGAAGAAGAACGGCAAGACGAAGAACAGGCTTTCCTGGTGGATCATCTGGGTCGCATAGCGCAGCAGCGGCTGCGGTATTTCGCGCTTGAAGACCCTGGCGAACAGGCCGGTCAGGCTGTTCTCCAGCATCAGCCAGACCCAGCTGACCAGCATCAGGATGGCGATCCAGCTGGCCAGGCTCGCCTGGCGATCGACCAGGACGAAGCTGCCGATGCCGGACAGGAAACCGCCCAGCGCGATGACGCCGGGATAGCGCTTGAGCAACTCGATCAGGCGCTGGATGAAACGAGACAGTGCGGGCATGGAGGAGAACTGCATGGAGAAACCCTCGTACGATACCGCCTCCTCATCGCTGGCGTGTAGCTCCGCTGGGACGAGGGGCTGGCTGGCGCCGTCGGCGCAGCAACGCCGCGGCCAGTAGCAGGCCGACCACCAGCGCGACAAGGCCGTAAAGCTCGTCATAGCCAAGCAGGGGCTCCTCGATGCGCAGGTAGCCCGGCTCGTTCAATAGATCGTGCAGCGCCGCGTCGGCCTCTTCCAGGCTGACCTCGCGCAACATCCGTGCCGGATCCTTGAAGCGGCCATCGGTATAGGTGTTCAGGGCGCCCCAATAATAGTCGGCCAGGGCACTGTTGCCCTGGGTCGTCCAGCTTTCACGGGCGATGGCGGCCTGCTTGATCCGTTCGAAGGTCTGCGCGTCCAGGCCCTTGTCGCGTAGTTGCTCGAACAATGCCTGAAGCGCCTGTACCGCTTTCTCGACATCGGCACGTTCGAGGTCGGCATTGAGGCTGAGCATGCCACTGTTGCCGAAACTTTCGCGCTGCACCGATGGCCCGTAGGAAAGGCCATGACGAAGCCGCAGTTGCTCGTACAAGGCCCAGTCGAGGTAGCGTGACAGCAGCTCGAGGGTCGAATCGTGGGCGTTGTCCAATACCGGCTCGATGAACAGCCAGTGCAGTTTGACGTTGTCGCCCAGCCAGCCACGGGTCAGGTCGCGCCGCTGTTCGGCCTGTTCGGAGATGCTTTCCAGATCGCGCCGCTCCTGCGGCTCGGTGGCTGGCAATTCGCCATAGGTACGCTCCAGATAGGCCGGCAGCAGCCGATCGAGCCCGCCCACCACGATCAGGCTCATGTTGTTCGCGGCGTACCAGCGTTCGCGCAGGGCTTGCACCTGCTCCAGGGTCATGTCGTCCAGGGCGGAGCGCTCGCTGCACTTGAGGCCCAGCTCTACGGCCAGCTGGCTGCTGGCAGGATGACCAATGTCCTGGCGATCGAGCCAGCGCTGCAGATGACCATAGTGTCCGCCATCCTCGCGCTCGATGATCTTCTTCGCCGTCACCAGGTCCTGTTGGTCCAGCCGGGTCTGGCTGATCGTCTCCAGCAGCAGGTCCAGCACCTTGCGCTGGTTGCGCGCCGGAGCTTCGATGACGAACGTGGTGTCGGCGTTGCTGGTATAGGCATTCCACTCGCCGCCCAGCGCCTGCATGCGTGCTTCCAGTCCACCCTCCCCGGTCTCGTCGAGGCCGCTGAACAGCAAGTGCTCGAGCAGATGGGGCAGCTCTTTGCGCGGACAGTCGAAGTCATCCAGGCCGACCCCGACCACCAGACGAATCGACACATGGTCGCGTTCATATCCGGACTTGAGGATGACCTGCAGGCCGTTGGGCAACAGATAGCCTTCGACGCGTGAGCGATCCAGGGCAAGGGTAGGCAAGGTAACAAACAATAGGCAAAGCAACATCAGGTAGCGCACGAGGCAACGCATGGGCGAACTTCCGGGCCGGTCTGCGTCAGGGACGCGTTCAAGGCAGGCGGGCTTCATCCGGCACGCTATCGAGCATCAGCCCGCCCGTGTCCGAGCCACCCAGTACCACATAGGCACTGCTGCAGAACAAAGAGTTCAACCGTTTCATGTCAGCGATCAGCTCCAGGTGCAGCGAACTGGTCTCGATGCTCTGCGGGATCTTGCGTTGCAGGCGGCTGACATGGGCGTGCGCCAGGCGTCGTTCCTGCGCGCGAAAACGGCGTTTTTCACGCAGCAGCTGGCGGGCGCCCTGGGGGTCGGAGCTGATGAATACCGACAGGCCCAGACGCAGGTTGGCCTGCAACTGCTGCTGCAGGCTGGTCAGTTCCTGCAGGCCGACCTGGGAAAATTCGCGTCGTTGCGCGGTTTTCTGCTGCTGCACCTTGCGCAGCATGCGCTCGATCAGGTCACTGGCGAGCTTGAGGTTGATGGCCAGTTCGATGATCTCGGCCCAACGGCGATTGTCCTGCTCGGCGAGGTCCTCCCGTGGCATGCGGGCCAGGTAGAGCTTGATGGCGTTGTACAGCGCTTCAGCGTCTTCGCCCAGGACACGGATCTGCTGGGGGAGCGCCGACTGGACGCCACGCAGCGCATTGAGCAGGCCGTCGAGCATGGTGTCGACGATATCGCCCAGGCGCAATGTCTCGCGCATGGCATTGGCCAGCGCCAGGCTGGGTGTGTCGAGGGCAGCGGGGTCGAGGTGGCGTGGTCGCGTCTGGCCATTGGCTGGCTCGCGCTCCGGCAGCAGCGTCTGGCAGAGCCTGGCCATCGACCCGGTGGTTGGCAGCAACAGCAGGCAACGCAGGGTGTTGTAGGAGAGATGGAAGCCGATCACCAGCTCCTGCGCACTGAAGGGCAAGGTGCTCATCCAGCGTACCAGGGGATCCAGTGCCGGCATCACCAGCAACAGCCCGACCAGCTTGTACAGCAAACTGCCCAGAGCGACCCGTCGACCGGCGGCGTTCTGCATGCTGGTAGTGAGAAAGGCCAGTAGCCCGCTGCCGATGTTGGCCCCGATGACCAGGCCGATGGCCACCGGCAGGCTGATGACGTCCGCGCCGGCCAAGGTCGCGGTGAGCAGCACCGCGGCCAGGCTCGAGTAGGAAACCAGGGCGAAAAGCGCGCCGACCAGCGCATCGAGCAAGAGGTCGCCGGTCAGCGAGGCGAACAGGATCTTCACTCCTTGCGCCTGGGTGATTGGCGCTGCGGCCTGGACGATCAGTTGCAGGGCCAGGATGATCAGCCCCAGGCCAATGCCGACACGCCCCAGCTGCCCGGCGCGGGTCTGCTTGCGCGACAGGAAGAAGATCACCCCGAGGAAGATCAGCAGCGGCGACAGCCATGACAGGTCGAAGGTCAGGATCCGAGCCATCAACGCCGTGCCGACATCGGCGCCCAGCATGATCGCCAGCGCGGGCGTCATCGTCATCAGGCCTTGCCCGACGAACGAACTCACCAGCATGGCGGTGGCATTGCTGCTCTGGACCAGGGCGGTGACCAGGATACCGGCGACGAATGCCAGCGGACGCCGGCCCATGTTGCGGTCCAGTACCCGGCGCAGGTTCGAGCCATACACGCGCAGGATGCCGGTGCGCACGATATGCGTGCCCCAGACCAGCAGGGCGACGGCGGACAACAGATCGAGCAGCGTCAGCATTACCCAGAGCCCTCCTGGCGTGGCCGCAAGCAAAGATCCTCGACGCTTGCCTGGCGACAGGTGCCGGGGATGCCTGTTCTAAGCTGTAGTCGCTCGCCGGCCGGGGCGCCAGCCGGACCGCGACGCAAGGGGGCGCTGCCGCGCCCGGCACGAACCGCGGGGCAGTCCGTTGCGCCAGGCGCCAGCCATCAACGCCCGGCGTTATCCTTGCGCAGTTTCACCGCGGCAGGCTCCTGGCCCTTCTTGCGAGCCATGGCGGTGCGCATGCGGATGTTGATGGCTTCCACTGCCAGCGAGAAGGCCATGGCGAAGTACACGTAGCCCTTGGGCACATGCACGTCGAAGGACTCGGCGATCAGTACCGTGCCCACCACGATGAGGAACGACAGCGCCAGCATCTTCAGCGACGGGTGCTTGTCGATGAAGTCGGCGATGGTCCCGGCGCACAGCATCATCACCAGTACCGCGACGATGATCGCGGCGATCATCACCGGCACGTGGGAGACCATGCCCACCGCAGTGATCACCGAGTCCAGCGAGAACACGATGTCGATGATGGCGATCTGGATGATGGTGTAGAGAAACTTGCCTCCTGCCCCTTTCGGTTCATCCGTGGACTCTTCCTCGCCTTCCAGGCCATGGAAGATTTCCTGCGAGCTTTTCCAGAGCAGGAACAGGCCGCCGAAGAACAGGATCAGGTCGCGACCGGAAATTCCCTGGCCGAGGACGACGAACAGGTCCGCCGTCAGGCGCATGACCCAGGTGATCGACAGCAGCAGCATGATGCGCGTGACCATGGCCAGGGCCAGGCCGAAGATCCGGGTGCGCGGCTGCATGTGCTTGGGCATGCGGCTGACCAGGATCGAGATCATGATGATGTTGTCGATGCCAAGGACGATCTCGAGCGCCGTCAGTGTGAAAAAGGCAACCCAGATTTCCGGGCTGGTCAGCCATTCCATGTCTATTCCTTCGAACGATGAGGCCAAGCCCCGTGCGTCCGGAGCCTGGCGGTTAGGCGGTACGTTGTATTACAGACTACTGAACAGCGGGAAAATCCCCATCAGCAACGCGGCGAACATTATGCACAGGCACACCAGCACTGCCCATTTGAGCGTGAAGCGCTGGTGATCGCCGAATTCGATGCCGGCCAGGGCGACCAACAGGTAGGTGGATGGTACCAGCGGGCTGAGCAGGTGAACCGGTTGCCCGACGATCGAGGCCCGTGCCATTTCCACCGGGCTGATCCCGTAGTGCGCGGCCGCTTCCGAGAGGACCGGGAGCACACCGTAGTAGAAGGCATCGTTGGACATGAAGAAGGTGAATGGCATGCTGACGATCGCGGTGATCACCGCCAGGTAAGGCCCCAGCGCATCGGGAATGATCGCCAGCAGACTGTTGGACATGGCATCGACCATGCCGGTGCCGGACAGGATGCCGGTGAAGATGCCGGCGGCGAAGATCAGCCCGGTGACCGCCAGGACGCTGCCGGCATGGGCGGCGATGCGGTCCTTCTGCTGCTGCAGGCACGGGTAGTTGACGATCATGGCGATGCTGAAGGCGATCATGAACAGTACCGGCAGCGGCAGCACACCGGCGATCAGGGCAGTCATCAGTGCCAGGGTCAAGGCCGCATTGAACCAGATGAGCCTCGGCCGCCGGGCCTCGGGGAACTGCGATACGCTGATTTCGCTGTGGTCGATGTCATCGGTGGGCAGGTGCAGCTCGCCCAGCCGGGCACGCTCGCGCTTGCCATAGAAGTAGGCGATGGCCAGGATCGCCACCACGCCGAAGACCATCGCCGGGATCATCGGTACGAAGATCTCGGAGGGGTCGACATGCAAGGCGCTGGCTGCCCGGGCCGTCGGCCCGCCCCAAGGCGTCATGTTCATCACCCCGCCGGCCAGGATGATCAGGCCAGCCATGATCCTTGGGCTCATGCCCAGACGGCTGTACAGCGGCAGCATGGCGGCGCAGCAGATCATGTAGGTGGTGGCGCCGTCGCCATCGAGCGAGACGACCAGGGCCAGGGCCGCGGTGCCGACCGAGACCTTCAGCGGGTCGCCCTTGACCAGCTTGAGGATCTTGCGCACGGCAGGATCGAACAGCCCCGAATCGATCATCAGGGCGAAATAAAGGATGGCGAACATCAGCATCACCCCGGTAGGCGCGAGCTTGCTGATGCCTTGCAGCATCATCGGACCGATCTCGGCCGAGAAGCCGCCGAACAGGCCGAACAGGATGGGCACCAGGATCAGGGCGATCAAGGCCGATAGGCGCTTGCTCATGATCAGGTACATGAAGGTGACGACCATGGCAAAGCCGAGGAAGGTCAGCATGGCGATACTCCAGGCGAGGCGCGGCGAAAGGTTGGACGATTCGGGCGGGTCAGCGCGTCAGGCGCTGTGCGTGGAGACGCAGGAGGGCAAGGGCATGCAGGCGGGCACAGAAAAGCATCGGAATCACCATTGTTGTTGTTGATTGGGCCAGACCTAGGAAATTTCCGAGCATCTGGCTGACCGGTCTTACGCCGGCGGTGTCTTTATCCTATTGGCGAAAGCTTTCACCCAGCTTTCGCCCGGCTAAAGCGATGGGAGGAACGCTATGTCTGAAGTTCTGGAAGGAGGGTGCCATTGCGGTGCCCTGCGCTATCGGCTCGAAGGCGAACCGTCGGACGTCGCCCATTGCCACTGTTCGATCTGCCGACGTGTCAGTGGCGGACTGGTCGTCACCTGGCTGAGCCTGCCTCGCGCGGGCTTCCAGTGGCTCAAGGGCACGCCACGCTGCCATATCGCTCCGCCGAGCTGCAGCCGTTACTTCTGTGGCGACTGCGGAGCACATGTGGCGTTGATGACCCGGCACAGCCCGGACACGGTCGACATCACCGTCGCCACGCTCGACCAGCCCGAGCGGGTCAGACCGCGCCGGCATATCTGGACCGACAGCCGCCTGCCCTGGCTGCACCTGGACGAGCATCTGCCGGGCGAGGCCGGCGAGACGGCAAGCGGCGATCTATTCGATGATCACGCCGCCGAGGGCCTTGGGCGTATCGAATGAGGCGCCCTGGCGCTGGCTGCGCAGCTGCTCGGCCTGGCGCAGGATGTTCTGGGCCTGGCGATTGCTCGGATCCTGCCGCAGGACAGCACTGGCCAGGGCTCGGGCAGCATTGGCATCGCGTCGGGCCAGGGCGTTGCGGGCCTGTGACAGCTGCTGGCCGACCAGGCCTGGATTGATCGGTGCCTTGGCCTGGCGGGCAGCCGGCGGCGTGGCCTGGGCCTGGGCCTGGCGTTGGCGCTCCAGGTGCTGCTGTTGCTTGCGGTTGGCCTCGGCCTGCTGGTCGAGCAGTTCCTGCAAGGCCTTGGCCTGGCTGGCCTTGGTGCGTTCGCTGGCCAGGCGCTGCTGCTCGGCCAGTTCACGTGCCTGGCCATCGCGGCGCGCCTGCTCGGCCGCAGCCTGACGTGCCTGCTCGGCGGCGGCCTGGCGCGCAGCAGCCTGAGCCTGAGCCTTGGCAACGGCGGCTGCCTGAGCCTTGGCGTCCTGCTGGCGCTGTTGGCGCTCCAGGCCAGCTTGGGCACGCTGCAACAGGCTGATGGCGCGAGGATCCTTGCTGTCGATGCCCAGGGCGCGTCCGGCATTGTCCAGGGCACAGTCGAAGCGTTCACTTCGCAGGCACGCCTGACCTGCCGCCAGGTCTGCCTCGAACTGCTGCAAGGCCTTGCCTGCCCTTGCCTGGTAGGCGGCATAACCGCCAATCGAGACCAGGACCAGGGCCGCCAAGGCCAGTTGGCGCCCCCGCCCGCGCGGCTTGGCAGGGGCTTCGGCCATCACTGGGGCTGGAGCCGAAACTGGGGTTGGCGTGGCTGCCTGTCCAGGCGCGCTGGCACCACCCGCGTCAGCAGCCGTTGGCTGCTCGACAGCCGGCCGTGGCGTGGCTGCGGCTGCCGCTCCGGACCTGGTCGGTGAAGGGCTGACAGGCGCTGCCGGGGCACTGGCTAGCGGGGCCGCCATCGGCGCCTGGGGGGTGGCACAGTATGGGCAGAAGCGCACAGGGCCCTGCAGGCTCTCGGCGCAAGCGGCATTGCTGCACTCCAGCGGGTACGCCGGTGTCTTGGCGGATGCGGACATAGACGGCCAGCCTCGCTCAGTTCAGGGGTGGTGGCGCCACCGGCGTGACCGGGGGCGGCGTGCTCGCTGCAGGCGCGAGCGGGGCGAACAGGGCGGCGAGTTCGAGTATCTGCTCGGCGGGCAGCCAGGCTGGCATTCCTTCGCGCCATAGCATGCTCTGGCGAGTGACCTGCTGACTCTGCACGTACTGTTGCAGTTGGCTGAAGGTATACGGGCCATAGTTGTTGCCCGCCACGTTCAGGTGATAGCTGTACTGTGGCGCCGCCATCGCTGGCGGCGGTACGATGCCCGGCGCCGACGGTGGTGGCGGTGGTGCCAGGCCGGGCGCGGCGGCCGCCGGCTGGTACAGCGCCTGGACCCAGGCGCTGTCGAAGAACGCCTTGCGCAGGGTGCGCTTCTCGGTGTGCTGGTCATGCACTTCGTCGCTGTACACATCGGCACGCGAACCGGGGATCACATCGGTGAACTGCTCGAGCAACTGGCGTGCCTGTTCCGCCAGGCGCTCGGCCTGCTCGGGAGCCTGGCGTTCGAGACGGCTGACGTACTCGTTCTTCAGCAGCTCGGCGATCTTGTAGGGGAAGGTCTGGTACAGCGAGGAGACGCCGATCTCGTCATGGCGCACCTGTGGCTTGTAGGTGCTGCGGCGCATGTCGTCGAACAACGCCACCATGCCAGCCAGTTGCTCTACGCAGCGCAGTTGCTCGTAACGCTTGCGCAGCTGATCCTCGATGTCCTTGCGCTGCAACTGGTTCAGGCCGTTCTGGCGAATGGCGAACTCGTCGCCCACCGTGAAATAGTCCTGGTCGATCATGAACTCGTAGCGATCGTTCTGGGTGCGTCGCAGCACGCCGAGGGCGACGGCGTGCAGGTACAGCTTGAAGTCCTCGGCGAACTGGCGGTACTGCTCCTGAGTGAACTGGATCGGCTGCACGAACTGGCTGATGCGTTTGTGACTGTGCAGCGGAATGGTAGCGCTTTCCTTGCGGTAGCTGGCCAGGTAGGTCGGTAGCGGGGTCAGTGCTGGCAGGGGGAAGCCGCTGAGCTCGGTGAAGCAGATCAGCTTGCCCGGCACGCCCGATTCGACGAACTGGATCTGACCGGCGGTCAGCCCGGTGCCCTGGGGCAGGCACTGTCCGAGCATGGCGCCATAGGTACGCTTGAACTCGGCGGCATCGTTGACACCTACCAGGCAGGTATAGCGATCCTTGGCGATGCCGAAACCACCGTTGAGGTTCAGCGGTGCCCATGGCATGGCGCGTTGCAGCAGCTGGCGGAACTTGTCGCGCTGCTCGTCCGGGGTCAACGCCGCCAGGGCGGTCAGCAACGGGTCGGTGCCTTGCGGCTGGCGCGGCAGCTGTTGTACGGCCTTGTTGCGCAGCTTGGCCAACAGCTCTTCCTGGCCCTCCTCGTCCTGCAACTTGGCAAACAGCGTCCTGGAGCCGCCGAAATCCTTGAAGGCCTCCTTGGCCCATTCGCGCACCTGCTGGGAATCGACAGGCTGCTCCTCGCCACCTTGCACCTGCGCCAGCGGAATCAGCGTGGCGTGCTTTTCCTTGATGCTGGCATCGATCTTCTCGATATCGCCTTCGATCCGGCGCAGCAGCTGATCCACGGCGTTACGGCCGTCCTGCAGGCGTCCGACGAAGCCGTTCCAGACCGCTCGACCGTTCTGGTCGACCGATTCCTTGCGACCGAGCCACTCGGAGACGTCGCGCAGCAACTGCGCCGCTTCACGCGCGGCAACGAAGCGGACGTAGAAGAGCAGGCTGTCGCGCAGGGTGTCCTTGACCTGGGCGAGCACGGTATCGGCCTGTTTCTCCTTGCCACTGAGCCGGGCCATCAGGCCCCCACCGGTGGTCTCCTTGAGCCGCTCGAACTCGCGGCCCAGCTCCGAGGACTCGAGCTTCTCGGCCAGTTCCCTGAAGCGCGCGGCATTCCTTTCCAGGGCCGGGATGATCCCGCTGCCTTCGTTTTCCAGACGATCCTTGAGCATTTCCACCAGCGCCAGGGTATAGTCCAGGCCGCCGCGCTCGTCGTCGTCCAACCGCCGGAAGAGCTTTTCCGGCAAGGCATCCTCGCGGACCAGTTCGGCCAGGCGACGGACACGGTTTTCGCGAATGCGCACTTCATGGTTGCGCTCGGCGCTGTCGACGCTGTTGCCCTTGGTATCGCGCTCGAGCTGCTGCTGGATCTCGCGTACATGGGTCAGCCACTGGTCCTTGTCGGCACCGCTGCTGTGCAGACGCTCGAAGAGCGTCTCGACCTTCTGCTCGATCTGCGCGGTGATGCTGTTGTCGCCTTCGACCAGCAGCAGGTCATCGGCCAGCTGGTAGTGGGTGAACTCGCCAGTGGCCAAGGTCAGCTCCACACGCGAGAGAAAATCGGGCAGCTCGGTGAAGGTCCGTGGGGTGATGTCGAGCTGCTCGCGCAGGAAATCGTCACGTTCGCGATCGGTGGGGCGATTGTCGTTCAGGCCACTGTTGGCGATGCCGAAGAAGGCCTTGAGCATCTGTTGTACCTGGCGGCTCAGGCGAACGTTGCGCCGCGCGTCGATCTGCGTGTCGAGCACCGCTTGGCCCACCGAGGAATAGGCGCAGGGGAAGCGCAGCTCGGTGTCGTCACCATAATCCTGCGGCAGTCGCACGGTATAGGAGCGGATCTTGTGCTGGTTCTGGTTGACCGCGATCGACCGCTTCTTGTTGGCGAAGTCCTGGGAGGTGAAATCGGTGAACAGCACGTCCGAGAGCATCTCGTAGACGTCTTCCTGCTCGCTGGTCTTGGCCTGGGCGACGTTGCTGTTGTCGATGATGTAGACATCGTCGTACGGACGGTTGTCGATGAACAGGTTGTCGGTGGCATCCCAGTGGCGGACCAGGCGATTGCCGCGCATGCAGGTTTCCAGTTCCATCAGCGCCGCATGGCCGTTGGCCTGGACGCGCTCGGTGTTGTACGCATGGAAACCACCGGGCAGGACGAAGAACAGGTCGACCTTGCCGGCGATGTTGTGCTCCTTGAGGATCGCCTTGGCCAGGTAGCCCATGTCGAGGAACGAGCCTGAGCCCGTGCCCCCTGCAGCGGAACCGCAGATGACGATGCGGATCTTGCCGGGATCGATTTCCAGGCCAAGCTTCTTGAGCTTGTCGGCATTGCCACCAATGTTGCTCAGCAGGCGGCCGACCTTGTCGCGCAGCTTGTCGCGGATCACTGGGTACTTGTCGAAGAAATACAGGCGCGACAGCGCACGGATCTGCCCGGCCCCCTTGGAAGGGTCGATACCCAGGGCGCGGATCTTGTCCGGGGTCAGCGGGAACCACTGGGCCACTTCACGGTGTCGGTTGAGCTCGTCCATCGAGTGGGTGTACTTGCTCAGGTTGAGCGGCTCGATGATCTTTTCCTCGGAGGTGAAGGCCACCTGTTCGGCCAGCACATCGGTCTTCACCGACTTGCCGTCCTGGGTGACTTCCCCGGCGTCCAGGTCGAAGTTGACGAACTGCACCAAGGGGAAGTCGGCAATCTGCCGTACCTGGTTGTTGCCACCCCAGATGGCGTTGAGGATCCGCCGACGCAGGCGGATATTGACCTTCATGCCCGTGCCGCCCAAGGCGATGAATAGGGTCGGGTGGATCTTTTCGCTAACCGCGTTGGGTGCCGATGGGGTGGAAACGTGTGCTTGATCGTTCATCGTGAACTCCATGAGTCCTGGCGGGACTGGCCGGCGCAAACCGGCAGACTTGTCCCTGGATCGGGTTGTAACGGCCAGCGCGCCCGTGATGCCGTTCGCTCCAGGCAAGCCTGCGCAACGGCCTTCGTCTCGCGAGGCGAAGGCTGGCGACAGGCTTGGCTGAGCGCGTGCATGACGAGCGGGCCGGCCCTGGGGCCTGTGCCGGTCTCAGCGCCTGGCCGAGAAGGTCATCAGCCAGGCGACCAGCGAGATACCGGCGACGCCTGCCAGGGGCGCCAGGTACAGCGGCGTGAGGAACTGGCCGGCGTTGATCACCGCCAACACGGCCATGGCCGAGACCATCAACAGGCCGAGGAACAGGAACCAGCCCGAGGCGTTGGCCCGGCTGGGCGCCACACGCTCGCGCACACGCCAGTTGGCGTAGGCGTTCTTGATCACGAAGAACACCACGGCCAGCACCAGCAGGACGGCGACGCCAATCAGGGCGTCACGGCTGTCGACCTTCTTTGGCCCCAGGTCCAGGACCTGCGCAGGGACACTCAGGGTCGAGGTGCTGGTGGTGGCAGGGGCTTGGCTTTCTACAGGGGCTGGCAGTGAGCTGGTTTGGGCCATTTCGCAGGTTCCAGGATTTCCTAAGGTTATTTGAGACGGACGGCGACATCGCCGGCGAGCTTTTCCAGGGACGGGCCGAACAGCCCGCGCCTGACGGTGGCGACCTTGTTCTGGCGATCGTCGTAGACCGTGGCGCGGGTGAACGGCTTGAGCGGATACGTGTGCGCCACGCCTTCCACCAGGACCGTCACCGGCTTCTTGCCCGCCAGCACGGCGAAGGCCAGCAAGGCGCCGAGCAGGACGAGGATCAGCAGGCCGAGCAGGAGCATGACCGGGCCGAGCGGGTAGTTGACCTGCAGCACGATCGGCAATCGGGTGGAAGAGGAGCTGGCTTCGCTCGATGGAATGAACACATCCGGCAGCGCGTCGTTGGGGAAGAGTTCGTTCATGCGCTCGATGAATTGCCGGGAGATCTGCAAGCGCTGGTCATCAAGGTGAATCTCGATGGCTCCAGTGCGCTGGTAACCACTGGACATGAGCACTTCGCTGGACCACTGCGACGGCAGGGCTGGCAACTGCAGGCTGATGTCCAGTTCGTCGGAGCGCGCGCCAGGTTGCAGGTTCGTCAGGCGTTGGGTGGAAATCGCCGACTGCAGCGCTTCGCCTGGCACGTCCAGGTGCAGCGAGACCTTGGCCGAGCGAATCTCGTAGGGGTTGAACTGGTTCTCGAAGCGTCCGACCAGCACGGCAGTCTTGGGCGAGCCATCGACATCGATGTCCAGGACCAGGGTCTGCTGGTCCGAAGCCAGCGAGGCGCTGACGTCGGGGGTGTCCTTGACCCCGGTGGGGATGAACCGGACCGCGGCCTGGGTCAGCGGCTTTAGACGCACCCGGTCGTCCTTGAGCAGGGCCGCCAAGGCGGGCTGGGCCAGGACCTGCTCGAGCGCGATGCCGGCTTTCTCGCCGTAGGCGATGGCATAGATCATCAGGCCATTGGCGCTGAAGTTGCTGCTCTTGACCGGCATTTTCTGCGCGAAGGCAGCGATGCGCGTGATTACCGCTTCCTTGTGCAGCAAGTCGTAGAACTCGCGATTCCTGGCCTGGGTCTGGCTGTCGTTGTTAGGGCTGTTCTTGTTGTTGGTGATGAGCCAGATGATGCCCTCGCGTCCTTCCAGACCGGTCTGGATCGCTGCCAGCAAGGCCTCCTTGAAGTCGGTGTCGGCATAGGCGCCGCTGGCCTTGCGCGCCAGTTGCAAGGCTTGCACGCTTTCAGCCAGGCGCGCATGGGTGCCGGGGCCGCGGTAGGTCCACTGCGGAGACGGATGCTGGCTGTCGGCCTGGTTGAAAGCACCGATCACCACCTCTCCATCGCCGGCGGCCGTCGCCGCCAGCTGGCTGACCAGTGGCTTGAAGGTGGAAGTCGGGTCCAGGTAGAACGGCTCCATCCAGCCTGAATTCTGCACCAGAAGCACCTGGCGCAAGTCGTCGGCCTGAACGCTCATGCCGGCCAGGCCGAGGAAAGACAGCGCAGCGCTGCACAGAAGGCGGATCAGGCGGTCCATCGGTAAAGCACTCCCGTCGAGTCGATATACAGCCACAAGGCGTTGTCGAAGAAGAACCACTGCGCATTCCAGGGCTGGGCGACCTTGAGCAACAGGCTCAACGGCGGTTCGCCGATACGTTCGAGACGGTATTCGGTGTCGATCGGCTGGCTGTTGTCGAACAGTTTCTGCAGGCCCGAGGTGTCCTTGACGCAGAAGGAAAGCAGATAGCGAGTGTCGCTGAATTCGATGAACGGATAGACCACGTCGCGTGTGGCAGGGTTGGTGTACTCATCGTTCTCTGCCCATGGGGCATCCAGTCGCGCCCTGAACTTGAAGCTCAGGTGGCCGGTGCCAAGACGCGACCCGCGGACTTCCCTGCGTTCGTCCGAGTCCAGCCGCAGGCAATACTGCTGCCCGCCCTCCTCCAGCAGCTGTTGCCAGGTGCCGTAGCCATCCTCGAACGGTGGACCATGTTCCGGTTGTGCCTGGGTATGCTCCGGCCAGCGCAACCACTGGGCACTGACCTGCTCGCCCAGGCGCAGGCTGAGGTAGCCGTGACGGCCGATCCATAGCAGGCGTCGGGCGGAAGGCTGGGACACTGGCGCGGCGAGCGTGTCGAGCAACTCGTCGGCGGCATCGATAGGATGGCTCTGCCAGCCTTCGGCCGTGCGCTCGATCACCACTGGCCGGCCATCAGGCAAGCGCTGGGCGACAAAAGTCCGACCTTCGAGGCTGCCTGGTGCGCCTAGCGCCCTGCCCGCGCACCTGTCCAGGCGGTAGCTGCCAGCCACCGGCTCGACCTCGACTTCACAGGCGCCTTCTGCGCCTGCCAGGACCAGCCGCTGTTGCTGGCCTGCGCTGCGCAAGGCCACGCCCCAAGCCCAGGAAGGCAGGTGAGTACGACCAATCGGCAAGGTTTCAGGTAACAGCGTGCGCCATTGCCCTGCCCGGGCCTGCCAGAGAAACAGGCCACCCTCGCGATCGAGGGCGAACAGGGCTTCGCGGTGGCCGCCGAGATTGGCCACCAGGAAATTCAGGCCGTTGCTGCGTGGCGCGACGATCTGGCTGCAGTGGTCATTGAGATTGCGCTGGGGGCTTGCGCCAATGCCATGCAGCAGAGCACCCAGTGTCGCCTCTGCGGCTTCGAGCCGGCAGCCGGCATCGACCACGCGACGAGCGCTACCAGTCCCATAGGGCGGCAGCCACTGGCGTCGAGGCGTGGCAGCGACTGGCGGCAAGGGCTGGCCAGTGTTCGGGCAATGTTTGAAGGCTGCAGGCAAAAAGCCCGTGCCATCGAGTGAGAGGCGGGCTCCGACGAGAAAGTCCAGGTCCTGGCCTGCTTCCACCGCTTGGCCATGAACCTGCTGCAAGGTGAAATGGCCATGGGCGTCCTGTACCCAGTGCTGACTTTCGAACGACCAGGCGTATTGCTGGTCGTCACCAACTCCGTTCATTTCTGCCACCTAGCCAATGATCATCCATGTCCGGCCAGGTGCAGCGATTGGCAGGCCGACGTGTAGAGAGATAAGTTCGAGCCGGGCACTGGCGAAACCACCCGGAAAATGACCGAGGCCTCGTACGAAGCATGCCTGAGCGCGCTCGGCGATTTTTCGTACAGACCCCTAAGCCATTTTTTAGCGGCGAAATAGTGGCATAGACGCCCGCAAAGTCAACCCGTGTTCAAGGCAGTTGCAACCCGCCAGAGGCTTTGTGCAACGCCCTGAGGTGTTCGCCGATCTGGCGTATGTTGGTTTCGACCGCGGCGATCGCGTTGGCGCGTGCCGGTTCGAGCAAGGCTCGGATTTCCTTGTCGAGGTTGTTGCTCATGCGGTTGAGCTGCGCCTGGCGCTCGCGACTGAGCGCTTCCAGGGTGGTGCGCTCCTGCTGTTGCGGCAGCCCATAACCGGTATCGGGCAGCAGTTCGGCGGGGCGGCTGAGGAAACCGCTGTTGGCCAGGATCTGCTGCAAGGCAGCGTTGGCCTGGTCGACAGTGCCATCCTCGAGCGCCTGGGCATTGAGGTAGCGCTGCTTCACTTCGTCCTGGGCCAGCAGCAACTGACGTCGCAGGCTGGCCTGCTCGAGCAGCAGCAAGGCGGCGCTGGTGCGCAGGTCGGCGCGCTCGAACCATTGTCGGCGCTCCTCGGCATCGAGCGCCAGCCAATCCTCCACGGCGCTCTGGCTGATCGGCAACTGCTGCCGCAGGACCTGGAACATGGCTTGATAGCGATCACGGTAGGAGTCGAAGCGATAGCCCAGGCGCAGTGCCTCGCGAGGGTCGTCGAGTACGCTGGTATCGGCCAGCCCGCGGGCTTCGAGCACTTCCAGCAGGCCGTTGGGCATGATGCTGTCCAGGTCGCCCAGCTGGGGATTGCCGGTGCCGCTGCGAAGCAGCTTCAGGGTTTCCACGGCACAGTTGTTGGAGAGGAAATAGTAGCTGCCGTCGTAGCTCCAGTGCATTTCGGCGGCCTGGCGGACCAGGTTCTCCAGCTCCTGGCGGGTCAGCGTGAGCGGAACGGAGGCAAGGCTGCGCAACTCGGTCTTGGTGTACTCGTCTATCACCTGGCCCAGGGGCAATACGAACAGGCGCGAGGGATAGGCGCCCATCAAGCCGTCCCAGCTCGACAACTGGACGTCGTTGACGAACGCGCGATAGGACAGCACCAGGTGCTGGTCCAGGTCAAGGCGGCAGGCCGGCCCACGCGGGCGGCCGGGGGCACAGATGACCAGCCGCAGCATGCTGTGGCCCCAGCGGCTTGCCCAGTTCTGGTTGGCCTCTGCCAGCAGGTAGTCGACCGCATAGACCCGCTCCGGATCGATCTGGCCCAGCGGTTCGCGGGCAAAGTCGTTGCCTGCGTTGAGAAACGGCAGGCCCTTGGCGCAGTTCGCCTGCCTCGGCGTCCAGTCGAAATGCGCCTTGAGGTACTGGTTCATGGCCGGACGCCGGCAGGCGTAGCTGGGGTCGAGCAGGAAATATTCCATGTTGACCGCAATGAATTCCTTGGGACTGCTGAGTTCGTAGCTGTCCGGGCTGCGAGCGACCTGCCCGTTATGCTGCTCGCGCTCGCCGCGCTGGCCGACAGCCTGGGGCCAGCCTGCCAGGTCGAGCAGGCGTGGGTCGTCGCTGAGCGTGAAGCGGCGGCTGGTCTGGCCGCGGCAGGCCTGCGGCAGGCCGACATCGCCCAGGCTGCCATGCTGGCGCTTGCACCGATTGATCAGGCGGCGCTGGTCCTGCGGCCAGAGCCGGGCTCGATCATAGATATGGGTGAGTTCGTGGAGTACCGTGGCCAACAGTTCCTGGCGCACGGTGCCATGGGAGCGTCCGGTTCGCTCCTGGGCGGCGCTGCCATCCACCAGGCTGGGCAGCAGGCGTCGATTGAGTTCCAGCGTGGCTACCGGGGAAGCCTGGCCATAGGCATCAGAGCGCATGCCTGCGCTCCAGCTGACCTCGATCCTGCGATCGAGTCGCTGCCTGAAGGTGGGTGGCAGCTTGTCCAGGGCTTCGTCGAGCAGCGCCTGGGAAGCCTGGCGCTGCGAGGTATCCAACCCTGCAGGTAGCAGGACCAGCTGCAGGTCGGCCAAGGCGGGCGTGCCGAGCAGCGTCAGGGCGCAGCCGAGCAGCCAGGCACGCAGGGACATCACAGTGCGAGGATGGCTTCGGCCAATGCCTGGTCGGAAGCATTGCGCGCCTCGGGAACGCGCTCGCGCAACGCGCCGAAGGCAGCCTCGAGCTGGGCTGCGCGAATGTCGCCGCGGCTGGCGATGAAGCTTGCCGCATCGTCACGGGCTTCACGCACGACCTTGGCATCACGTATGGAGGTAGTGGTATCCGAGGTGAAGTCGATCGAGCGGGCAAAGGCACGCACGATGATGTTGCTGGTGGCCACCAGGGTCTGCGCCTGGGCCACTTCGGCCAGTAGCAGGAAGCCGAGGGTGGCGGCGATCAGCGGTTTACGCATGGAGCATCTCCGAACGATACAGGGAGTGGAAAGTGGTCATTGGACGAGAATCGCCTGCGCCAGTTCAAGGTCGCTGGCCGATTGCCCATGGCTGGCCTGACGCAGCGCCTCGAGCGCGGCTTCCAGGCGTGCCCCGCGGATCTGGCCAGCGCTGGCGACGAACAGTGCGGCATCGTCGCGGGCCTGGCGGACCCGCTTGTCGTCGAACGGGCCGGTGGTGACCTGGCTGGTCGCGTAGCCAGAGACCACCAGGCCCTGGGTGGCGGCATCCATCGCCTGGGCGCTATCGAACATGACGAGCAGGAGTGACAGGAAAAACAGATGACGCATGGGACGTTCAGTGGGCTTGGTCAGGAAAGGTTGGCCGCTGCCCCGGCTTGCCAGGGGAGCGGTGGGACGGCACGGCTCAGAGCGAAAGGATAGCCTGGGCCAGCTGGGCGTCGCTCGCCTGCAGGGCCGGCAGTTGCTGGCGGATGTGCACCAGGGCGCTTTCCAGCCTGGCGCCGCGAATGCCACCGTGGCTGCCGACGAAGCTTGCCGCGTCGTCACGGGCGGCCTGGACGATCTTGTCGTCACGCAGCGAGGACGTGGCGTCGGAGGTGGCATTGGTGGACGCCGCGACCGCGTCGACGACCGCGTCTGTCGTGACGATGAAGCTGGAGGCACTGGCATTGCCGGCCAGGGTCAGCAGCAGCGCTGCGCCGAACAGGTGGGAACGGGACATGGTCGATGAGCTCCTGCAGGTCTATTGAATGAATGATACACAGGCATGGCCATGCGGTACGCTCCGCTGTCCAGCACGGCCAAGCGTACCATGCGCCCGCGCCCAGGGAAGCAAGGACAAGCCAGGTGGTAGCTCTGTACTGGTCATTTTAATTTTCTATGAAACTGTTATGGTCAGATGTATGGCCGTCTGTTTCATCATGGCAAAAAAAAACCCGCCGCGGTTGCCCGCGACGGGTTTCGGAGTTCAAGCACCGGTACGGGACCGGTTGGCCTGATCAACGCCAGAAGGGCTTGCTCAGCTCTTCCTGGCGCTGGGCTTCGCTGATACCGGCATCAGCCAGCAGACGAGCGTCCAGTCGAGCCAGTTGACGGCGGCTGGAAACGCGGCGCTGCCACAGCAGGAGGGCAGACAGGGCGCGCAGTGGCAGCGAAGTGGTGGATTCTTGGGTGTGGGATTCGAAGACCAGACCGGAACTGAGGGTACGTTCCATGATGTTTCATCCTTCCGCTTGTGGCGGCATCGAGTAAGTGATTTCAACTGGTGCCAATCATCCTCTTCTGCCGTCCACAACAGTAGATACAGTTCGCAAGCAAAGCACTGCTCCAGTTAACTGTTTATAGGCACTGTTGCACTCGAAATTGGCAGAACTGTACTGGTCCGCACCGATATGGTGCATTTTGGGGGCTGTCGAGGGAGGAGTCTGAAAAGAGGTGATGAAAATC
>NZ_JADNYP010000020.1 GCF_015680705.1 Pseudomonas fulva
AGGGCCTGCCTGACGGCAGGCCGCTACCGGTCCGCACACAAAAAATCTGACACTCCCGCTCGGCGACTTTGCGTACAAAGCCTAGGGATGCTCCGATCAACTCACCGCCTCCGCGCGGCAAGTTGATCGGAGCATCCCTAACGACGTGAAAGCTGTCAGTCGGCAAACCGCATCTCACAGGTCTCGCCTCTCAACAATCCCTGATTGCGCTCGGTCACCTCGCGAATGTAATCCCAAAGCAACGTGATCCGCTTGAGCTTCCTCAAATCCTCCCGGCAATACATCCAGAAATGCCGGGTAATCTCGATCTGCTCCGGCAGCAAGGCCACCAGCCGCGGGTCCTGCGCAGCCAGGAAACAAGGCAGGATCGCCAGCCCCCGTCCTCGAAGGGCTGCGGTGTACTGGGCGATCACGCTGGTGCTGCGTAGCTGGGCGCTGGCCTCGGGGATCAGGTTGGCCAGGTACAGCAGTTCGGAGCTGAAGGCCAGGTCGTCGACATAGCTGATGAATCGATGGCGGGCCAGGTCGGCGCTTCGCTGGATCGGCTCGTGGGTGTCCAGGTATTCGTGGGTGGCATAGAGGCGCAGGCGGTAGTCGCACAGTTTGCAGCAGACATAAGGACCGTGCTCGGGGCGTTCCAGGGCGATGACGAGGTCGGCTTCGCGCTTGGACAGGCTGATGAAGTGCGGCAGCGGCAGGATGTCCACCGAGATGGCCGGATAGGCATCGACGAAATGGCTCAGCTGAGGGGTGATGAAAAAGCTTCCAAACCCTTCGGTGCAGCCCATGCGCACATGCCCCGACAAGGCCACGCCTGAGCCGGACACCTGTTCGCAGGCCATGTGCAAGGTACTTTCCATCGACTCGGCGAAGCCCAGCAGCCGCTGGCCCTCGGCGGTGAGGACGAAGCCGCTGGCGCGCGACTTCTCGAACAGCAGCGTGCCCAGTGCGCGCTCCAGCGAAGCGATGCGCCGGGACACGGTGGTGTAGTCGACGCCCAGGCGCCTGGCGGCGCTGCTGGCCTTTCGAGTCCGTGCCACTTCAAGGAAGAACTTCAGGTCGTCCCAGTTCAGCGCGCCGAGAGAGGCAAGGTCTTTTTGCATGTTGATCCGGCTTTTTTGTGCGTTCTTGTTGGAAGTTTGCACATCTATACTCGATGCAGGCCCATTCCCCAAGCGCCCTGCGCAGGTCCGGCGCTGACGATCTCGTTCCGACAACAATTCCAAGGAGAGCGCAGATGAACGCACCCCATACCCCTGACCAGGCCAAGGTCGAGCAGGTCAGGCTGTTGATCGACGGCCAGTGGCTCGAGTCGAAGACCGACGAATGGCGCGATGTGGTCAACCCGGCCACCCAGCAGGTCCTGGCCCGCGTACCGTTCGCCACGGTCGGGGAAGTCGACGCCGCGGTCGCTGCTGCCCAACGCGCCTTCACGACCTGGCGCGACACCCCGATCGGCGCGCGCATGCGCATCATGCTCAAGCTGCAGGCGCTGATCCGCGAACACAGCAAGCGCATCGCCGCGACGCTCAGCGCCGAGCAGGGCAAGACCCTGGCCGATGCCGAAGGTGACATCTTCCGCGGGCTGGAGGTGGTCGAACATGCGGCCTCCATCGGGACCTTGCAGATGGGCGAATTCGCCGAGAATGTCGCGGGCGGCGTGGATACCTACACGCTGCGCCAGCCCATCGGCGTCTGCGCAGGCATCACACCGTTCAACTTTCCGGCCATGATTCCGCTGTGGATGTTCCCCATGGCGATCGTCTGCGGCAATACCTTCGTGCTCAAGCCTTCCGAACAGGATCCCCTGTCGACCGTGCAACTGGTCGAGCTGGCGCTGGAAGCCGGTGTGCCACCAGGGGTGCTCAACGTGGTGCATGGCGGCAAGCAGGTGGTCGACGCGCTCTGCACCCACCGCGACATAAAGGCGATCTCCTTCGTCGGCTCGACCGAGGTCGGTACCCACGTCTACAACCTGGCCAGCCAGCATGGCAAGCGCGTGCAGTCGATGATGGGCGCCAAGAACCATGCCGTGGTGCTGCCTGACGCCAACCGGACGCAGACCGTCAATGCGCTGGTCGGCGCGGCCTTCGGCGCCGCCGGGCAGCGCTGCATGGCGACCTCGGTGGCGGTGCTGGTCGGCCAGGCCCAGGAATGGCTGCCGGATATCGTCGCGGCAGCCGGCAAGCTCAAGGTCAATGCCGGGAGCGAGCCGGGCACCGATGTCGGCCCGCTGGTCTCAAGGCGCGCCAAGGAACGGGTGCTGCGGCTGATCCAGAGCGGCTTGGACGAGGGCGCCCGGCTGGAGCTGGATGGCCGCGACGTGCAGGTGCCGGGCTTTGAACAGGGCAACTTCATCGGCCCGACGCTGCTTTCCGGAGTGACTACCGGCATGCAAGTCTATACCCAGGAAATCTTCGGGCCGGTGTTGGTGGTGATGGAGGTCGACACCCTCGACGAGGCCATCGCCCTGGTCAATGCCAACCCCTTCGGCAACGGCACCGGCCTGTTCACCCAGAGCGGCGCCGCCGCGCGCAAGTTCCAGAGCGAGATCGATGTCGGCCAGGTAGGCATCAACATCCCCATCCCCGTGCCAGTGCCATTCTTCAGCTTTACTGGCTCGCGCGGCTCCAAGCTCGGCGATCTGGGGCCCTACGGCAAGCAGGTCGTGCAGTTCTACACCCAGACCAAGACGGTCACCGCCCGCTGGTTCGACGACGACAGCACCGGTGATGGCGTTAACACCACCATCAGCCTGCGCTGAGGAGGCCCACCATGCATATTGCGTTCATTGGCCTGGGCAACATGGGCGCGCCCATGGCCCGCAACCTGATCAAGGCCGGCCATTCGCTGAATCTGTACGACCTCAACCAGCAGGTGCTGGCCGAGCTGGCGGAACTGGGCGGGCAAGTCAGCACGTCGCCCAGGGAGGCCGCTGCCAGCAGCGAACTGGTGATCACCATGCTGCCAGCGGCGCAACATGTGCGTAGCGTCTACCTGGGCGAAGACGGGGTTCTGGCCGGCATTCGTCCCGGCACCCCGGCGCTGGACTGCAGCACCATCGATCCGCAGACCGCCCGCGAGGTCTCGCAGGCTGCAGCCAAGGCAGGCGTGGACATGGGTGATGGCCCGGTTTCCGGCGGTACCGGCGGCGCGGCGGCCGGCACCCTGACTTTCATGGTCGGGGCCACGCCGCAGCTGTTCGCCACGCTCAAGCCGGTGCTGGAAAGGATGGGGCGCAATATCGTGCACTGCGGCGAAGTGGGCACCGGGCAGATCGCCAAGATCTGCAACAACCTGCTGCTGGGCATTTCGATGATCGGCGTTTCGGAGGCAATGGCACTGGGCAATGCGCTTGGCATCGACACCCAGGTGCTGGCCGGCATCATCAACAGCTCCACCGGCCGTTGCTGGAGTTCGGATACCTACAACCCGTGGCCGGGCGTGATCGAAGGCGCACCGGCCTCGCGTGGCTACACCGGTGGCTTCGGCGCCGAGCTGATGCTCAAGGACCTCGGGCTGGCCACCGAGGCCGCGCGCCAGGCACGCCAGCCGGTGGTCCTGGGCGCCGTGGCCCAGCAGCTGTACCAGGCCATGAGCCTGCGCGGCGACGGCGCCAAGGATTTCTCGGCGATCGTCGAAGGCTATCGCCGAAAACAACGAAACGGGGACAGCGACTGAGAGCGGTGTCCGGCGTGCCGCGATAGGGCGCGCAGCGGCCCCAGCATCCGGCAGGCTTGTACGACAGTTGCCTGTGCGCGGGGCGTGGCAGGAAAATGGAGCAGGTCCGCCTGGCAATCATTCGGCCCGCCGTGCGGGCCCGCGGCCGGCCACGCTGTGGTCAGGCAAAGACGAAGTACTTGCGCACGGTCTCGACCACTTCCCAGGTACCTTTCATGCCTGGCTCGATGACGAACACATCGCCGGCTTTCAGGTGCTTGGGCGCTTCCCCTTCGGGCGTAATGATGCAATAGCCGTCGAGGAAGTGGCAGTACTCCCATTTCTCATAATTGACTTCGAACTTGCCCGGGGTGCAGATCCAGGTGCCCATGATCTTGCTGCCGTCGGCCGACAGGTAGGCGTTGAGGTTGACGGTATGCGGGTCGCCGCCGATGCGTTTCCACTTGGTAGCGTCCAGCACCGGGGTGGGACAGGTTTCGCGCATGACGGTGATGAAGTCGGACATTGGCAAGGCTCCAGGGGGGTGGCTGAAAGACTCGTCACCTTAGGGCGCGCGCCCGCGCCCCGGATGCCTGGGCTCGACCTGCAGTTGTCTGTGCGCGCTATCCCCGACGCGTCAGGCCCACCAGTAGCGCACGAAGTGGAAGAAGATCGGCGCGGCGAAGCATACCGAGTCCATGCGGTCGAGCATGCCGCCATGGCCTTCGATCATGTGGCCCCAGTCCTTCACGCCGCGGTCGCGCTTGATGGCCGACATCACCAGCCCGCCGAAGAAGCCCATGCTCGTCACCGCCAGAGCCATTGCCGCCGCCTGCCAGAAGGTGAAGGGCGTGATCCAGTACAGCGAGGCACCGATCGCGATGGCCAGGGCGATACCGCCGACCAGCCCCTCCACGGTCTTCGAGGGCGACAGGCTCGGTGCTACCTTGCGCTTGCCGAACAGCTTGCCGCACACGTACTGCAGCACATCGGAAAGCTGCACCACGATGATCAGCCAAGCGATCAGCAGCAGGTTGCGATCCTGGTAGCCGGGAATTTCCAACGTCATCAGCGCCGGTACCGCCGACAGGCAGTAGACCGCGATCATCAGTCCCCACTGGACCTTCGAGGCACGTTCGAGAAAGCGCGTGGTATCGCCGCCGAGCGTGGCCAGGATCGGCAGCAGCAGGAACAGGTAGACCGGGATGAAGATGCTGAATAGCCCATACCAGTCCATGGCGATCAGCAGGTACTGCAGCGGCAGCGCGACGTAGAATGCCGCGGCTAGCGCCGGATAGTCGCTGCGGCGGGTCGGTGTGAGCGTCATGAACTCGCGCAAGGCGTAGAACGACACCAGGTAGAACAGCACGATCACCCCGTTCTTGCCGAACAGGAAGGCGATACCGATCACCAGCACCATCACCCACCAGGCATTGATACGGGCGTTGAGGTTGTCGATCACGGCATGTGGAGTGGGACCTGCGCGCCACTTGAGCAGCCGCCCGATCAGGCTGGCGAGCAGCAGCAGGGCACCGATTCCGGCGAACAGCGAAAGGGTATTTTCGTCCATCTCAGGCGTCCTTTTCAGCCAGGTTCAGCAAGGCCTGGCTGGCCCGCTCGAGAAAAGCCTGCTTGCTCTCGTCGGCATGCAGGCGCAGGGGTTCGCCAAAACTCAAGGTGCACAGCAGCGGCAGGGGCAGGGCGCGGCCCTTGGGCATGACCCGGTTGAGGTTGGCGATCCATACCGGCACCAGCTCTACCTCCGGCTGCGCCGTGGCCAGGTGGAACAAACCGCTCTTGAGCGGCAGCAGCGGCTCGTCGCCCAGGTTGCGCGTGCCCTCGGGAAAGAAGATCAGCGAGTCTCCCTGCGCCAGCGCATCCAGGGCCGGCTGCAGGGGGTTGTCGTGGGTCTGGCCAGGCTTGCGTTCGATCAGCACGCCGTTGAAGACCTCGCGGATCAGGAAGTCGCGGACTCCAGGCTTGTTCCAGTAGTCGGCGCCAGCCACCGGGCGGGTGCGTCGGCGCAACGCCGCTGGCAGCGAGGCCCAGAGCAGCACGAAGTCACCATGGCTGGTGTGGTTGGCGAAGTACAGGCGCCGGACCGGTTGTGGCGTGCAGCCGAGCCACAGGGCGCGGGCTCCGGTGATCAGGCGCGCGGCGGAGGTGATCAGAAAGGCAGTCAGTTCGGCGAACATGGCACGGGTGTCGTCCTGTCAGTGAAAGTGTCGATAGGGCTGCCAGGGGCTGGTCGCGGGCGCTTGCGTTGCTGGCCTGGGAGCGTGGTACGGGGTCAAGGTCTCAAAGGTCGGTTCGAGTCGGCCAGGGCCGCCGCCACGCGGCCCCTCGCGCGTCAGCGCACCCGCTGCGCCAGGCTGACGCTGAAGATGCCCCACTGGTCGATACGCTGGGTGATCTTGCGAAAGCCTGCGGCCTCCACCAGCTGGTCCATCTCGGCCTGGCTGCGCCGGCGCATGACCCAGGCCTGGCCGTCGCGGTGGCTGGTCAGGACGCGGGCGATCATTTCCAGTTGCGGGTGCCAGGGCTGGCCGGTGTAGACCAGGTAGCCGCCATCCTCGACCGCCTCGGCCAATCCGGCCAGGGACTGGCCGACCAGCTGGTTGCTGGCGAACAGTTCGTAGAGCCCGGAGACCACTGCCAGGGTCGGTCGCGGATCGAGGCTGGCCAGGCTCTGCCGGTCGAAGGCATCGGCCTGGACGAAGCGGGCGATCTGGGCCAGGCCTTTTTCCGCGATCAGCGCCTCGCCTTGCCGCACGTTCGCCGCGCTGTAGTCGCGCAGCAGGATCGAATCAGGCAGGCACTCGAGCTGCTGCAACGCTTCGAGCACGTAGCGGCCGTGCCCGGCGGCAATGTCGACGATATGCACCGGCCGTTGTTGCGCGCGCAACTGCCCGATGGCCAGGCGCAGCAATTGCTCGACGTGCAGCTTGCGTTGGCGAATGCCACGCCAGCCGATCGAATCGAGGTAGGTCCGGTCGATCGCGCGGCCCAGGCGGCCCTTGCCGGTCGGCTGGTTGCGATAGACATAATCGAGCGTGCTGCCAGAATCGAAGCCGCTGTCGAAGCCCAGCTTGACGCCGGCCGACCAGCCCTTGGCCAGGCGCAGGCCGGCGCGCGTGGCGCTCCAGTACAGGCCCCGCAGCGAGCCGCGCGGCAACGGCGCCGCCAGGCTCTCGGCTTCGGCGCAACTGGCGCCGACCTTGTCGGCGTCGAGCAGGGCAGGGCGCGGCGCCGGCCTTTCGAAACAGTGCTCGACGAACCTTTCGATCCGCGCCAGGACATGGGTGCGATCGCGTTCCCCGAGCGTATCGTGGAACAAGCCAGGCAGCACATGGAGCTCCTTGCGCGCGCTGCCCAGGCGTTCGAAGAAGCGCCGCTGGGGCGCCTGCTCGACCACCAGGTCGGCGCCGGACACCAGCAGCTGGGTCGGCACCTGGATCGCCTGGGCGTCGGCCACGATCCGCTCGGCGGCTTCCTGCAGCCCCAGCAGCATGGTGACCGAGATCGGTCGGCTGATCAGCGGGTCGGCCAGATACGACATCACCCGCTGTGGGTCGTGGGTCAGCAGGCGCGGCCTGACATAGCTATTGACGAAGAAGTTGCCCCGCAGCGCCTTGAGCAGCTTGAGCCCGGCGCGGGCGAACGGCACGTAGAGCCGGACCTCGAAGGCTGGCGAGGCCAGCACCAGGCAGCGCACCCGGGGTGCGTAGTCGTGGGCCCAGGTGGCCACCAGCACGGCGCCGACGCTCTGCGCCAGGACCACCATGTCCTCCTGGACCATGCCGTGGCGTGCCTGCACGTGGTCGATGAAGGTCTGCACATCGCGCACGCTGGTGGCGAAACCCGGGCTGTCGCCACGTTCGCCGGGCGACTGGCCATGGCCGCGCGCATCCCAGGCGAAAAAGTCATAACCTGGCATGTCCAGTTCATCGACCAGGTGAGCCATGCGCCCCCCATGCTCATGGCCGCGGTGGAACATCAGCACCGCGCGGCGTGGCTGATGTTCATTGCCGATGGCCGGCCAATGACGGTAGTGCAGCTCGACGCCATCGTGGGTGGTGAAGTGCAGCGATTGTGCCTGACGCATGGGCAAGGTCCTTGTCTGACCGCAGGGATTCAGCTGGCCTGTGCCAGGCCCTGGCGGACCCGGTTGCCCAGCGTGAGGATCGAGAGCACGAGGATGAGCGCCAGCAGGCCGTTGATCCATGTCGCGGCCAGCAAGCCGAAGGCGACGCCCGCGCCCAGCACACCGAAGGCAAAGGCCCGGTCGCTCTTGCCCATCGGCCCGTCGTAACGCCGTGATGCGCCTGCCAGCGGGCCCATGACTCCGGCGTATTCGCTCAGCAGGGCACTGATCACCACCAGGACCACCAGCGTCGGCGAAACGCCTGGGAGCAAGGCGAAGGGCAGGTAGAGGGCGGCATCGGCGACCACGTCGCAGAGTTCGTTGAGATAAGCGCCAAGCCTGGACTGCTGGCCGAACTCACGGGCCAGCATGCCGTCGATCGCGTTCAAGGCCATGCGCAGTAGCATCCACAGCGGTACCAGCAGGAACAGCCAGGCGACATCGGCGCGCCAGGCCAGCAACAGCCCCAGCAGTACCGAGATGCCGCCGGCTGCGAGGGTCACCTGGTTGGCGCTGACGCCGCGTGAATGAAGACGCTTGACCGAAGGCCGCAACAGCGCCTGGAAGCGGGGTTTGAGCTGGTAGATCGACGGCACGGGAACGCTCCTTTTCCGGGTCATGGCTGCATGCCAGTCCAGGTGCCGATTGTGGGGAAAAGAGAGCTCGCTCGGCAAGCCGGACCTGTGCGACGGGCCGGTCAGCATCATGGCTGTCGCCTGGACGGCATGACCAATGCCACTATGGCGGCTTCTTCAACGTCCCCTGCCAGGGCAAAGGACAGCCATGTCGAATCTTTTCGCGTTCTACCAGGATCTGGGGTCCTGGTTGTCACTGCTGGTGATACTGACCTTCGTGCTTGCGGGCATGGTCAAGGGAGTCATAGGCCTGGGCCTGCCGACCATCGCCATGGGCCTGCTCGGCCTGGCCATGCCTCCGGCACAGGCGGCAGCGCTGCTGATCGTGCCTTCGACCTTGACGAACCTGTGGCAACTGGCTTCGGGCAGGCATCTGCTGGGGCTGTTGCGCAGGCTGGGCAGCCTGCTGGCGATGATCGTCGTCGGTACGTTGCTGGGCAGCCTCTGGCTGGGCATCGACAGTAGCCCCTGGGCGGCGCATGCGCTGGGCGGCGCGCTGCTGGTCTATGCCGTGTACGGCCTCAGCGGGCCGCAGCTGCGTATCGCGCCTCGGCACGAGCGCTGGCTCGGCCCGCTGTGCGGCCTGGTCACGGGCGTGGTGACGGCGGCCACCGGCGTGTTCGTGATGCCTGCGGTGCCCTACCTGCAGGCGCTGGGGCTGGCGCGCGACGAGATGGTCCAGGCGCTGGGCCTGTCGTTCACCGTGTCGACCATCGCTCTGGCGTTTGGCCTGGCTGGCCAGTCAGCCCTCGGCGGCCAGGCCCTGGGGGCCTCGCTGCTGATGTTCGTGCCCGCGCTGCTGGGCATGTTCTGCGGCCAGTGGCTGCGTCGACGGATCCATCCAACGCTGTTCCGGCGCTGCTTCTTCATTGGCCTGGCACTGCTGGGCACGCACCTGTTGCTCAACGGCTAGCCGAGGAAGGGCTGAGCATTTCCACTTGCTGGATCTCCAGGTCCTGTTCCAGGTAGTCCATGCGCTGCTCGAAGAACGCGCGCATGTGCGGCAGGGCCAGGTGCACATCCAGGTCGGCCTTGCTTGCCCAGACTTCGTAGAAGATGAACAGGGTAGGGTCCTGCAGGTCGCGCAACATGTGGTATTCGATACAGCCAGGTTCCTGGCGGCTGGGCTCCACATGGGGGCGCAGCAATGCCTCGAAGGCGTCGGCCTGCTCCGGGCGTGTCTTGGCCTTGAGAAGAAATGCATGGTGGGTGGTCATCGGGCGCTCCCTTGGGCAGTTAAACGTTTCCGGAACAACAATACACTGTCGATTCGTGCGGTGCAGGCAAAGCACATTTGACTGTCATCGTCTTTTTCCAGCGCAGCGCAGCCTCTAACCTGCCGGCCATCGAAAAATCTGGTCGCTGACCGAAACCGACTCGCAGAGGCATTGCATGAACAAGATCCTGCTACTCAATGGTGGCAAACGTTTCGCCCATTCCGCTGGCCAACTCAACCAGACCCTGCACGAAGCGGCCCTGGGGTACTTCGACCGGGCTGGCCATGAAGTACGCCAGACCTTCATCGACGGTGGCTACGATGTCGAGCAAGAGGTCGAGAACTACCTCTGGGCCGATGTGGTGATCTACCAGATGCCTGGCTGGTGGATGGGGGCACCATGGACCGTCAAGCAGTACCTGGACGAAGTGTTCACCGCCGGGCATGGCAGCCTCTACGCCAATGACGGACGTACCCGCGCGGACGCTTCGCAGAAATACGGCAGCGGCGGCCTGCTGCATGGCAAGCGCTACATGATCAGCGCCACCTGGAACGCGCCGCAGCAAGCGTTCGACGATCCGAGCGACTTCTTCGAGGGCAAGGGCGTGGATGCCGTGTATTTCCCTTTCCACAAGGCCAACCAGTTCCTCGGCATGAGCGGCTTGCCGACTTTCGTGGCCGTGGACGTGATGAAGCGGCCCGACGTGCCGGCGACACTGGCAGCCTACGAGGCGCATCTGGCCACGGTCTTCGGCCAGGCTCCCGGCCACGGCGAGTGAACCGATCCGGCAGGCAGATGTAACAGTGCTTTGCTTGTGAGAATTGAAATCATTATTATCGGTGACCCGCTCAATCGGAACTCACCATGAAAAGCAAAGCCGCCGGGCTTGCGCTCGACTATCGACTGGCCGTGACCTCGCGCAGCCTGGCTGCCTTGCTGGGGGGCTACCTGCTGGCGTCGCTGGCCAGCACCTGCATTGCGCTGCTCAGCCCGCTGGCCCAGGTCGACGCGGTGCTCACCGGCCTGCTGCTGTCCTTCCTGTTCTACCTGCTGGCATTCATCTGGTGCTTCGCCTGTCGTAGCGCGACGCGCGCCTGGCTGGGCGTGCTGGCGCCGAGCCTGGCGCTGGGGCTGGTCGATGGCTTGGCCTACTGGATGAAAAACCCATGAAAGAGGGCCTGCGCCAGGCCATGGCCTGGCTGCACACCTGGGTCGGGCTGATCTTCGGCTGGCTGCTGTTCGCCATCTTCCTGACCGGGACGCTGTCTTACTTCAAGGAAGAGATCGATCACTGGACCAAGCCGGAAATCCGCAGCCACGCGCTCGACCCGGCGGCCAGTCTTGCCATGGCCCAACGCTACCTGCAGGCCAATGCCGCGGATGCGGCCAGCTGGTTCATCCGTCTGCCCAGCGAACGCGAGGCCGCGCTGAGCGTCGGCTGGCGCGCCAGGGACGCAGTCGGGCGAGGCGGCTTCGTCAGCAAGGAGCTCGATGCCCAGAGCGGCGAGCAAGTCCTGGCGCGCGATAGCCGGGGCGGCGAATTCTTCTACCGCTTCCATTTCCAGCTCCAGATGCCGCACCCCTGGGGCCGCTGGCTGTCGACCTTCTGTGCCTTCATCATGCTGCTGGGCCTGGTGACGGGCGTCATCACCCACAAGAAGATCTTCAAGGAATTCTTCACCTTCCGCCCAGGCAAGGGCCAGCGCTCCTGGCTCGATGGGCACAACGCCATTGGCGTGCTGGTGCTGCCGTTCCACCTGATGATCAGCTACAGCAGCCTGGTGATCTTCATGTACATGGTGATGCCGGCGCCCATCCTCGCCAGCTATGGCAGTCCGAGCGGCTACTTCAAGGACCTGCTCGGCGTCGTCCAGGCGCCCCCGGCAGCCGGCGAGCCGGCGTCGTTGGTGGCGCTGCCGACCCTGTACGCCAAGGTCGGGGAGCAGGCGCCTGGGGCGCGCATGGGCTTCATCCAGGTCCAAAATCCAGGCGACCGCAACGCTCGGGTGAGCTTCGCTCGCTCATCGGCCGATAGCGTTCCCTACAAGCGCAGCGAAAGCTGGACCTTCGATGGCGTCAGTGGCCAGCAGCTGTCGGGCGGTGCGCCGGAAAGCCTGGCGATGATGACTTCGTTCACTTTCGTCGGCCTGCACATGGGCCACTTCGCCGGGCCCTGGTTGCGCTGGCTGTACTTCGTCTTCGGCGTCGCCGGCACGGCGGTCATCGGCACCGGCCTGGTCATGTGGCTGGGCAAGCGCCAGCTCAAGCACGCCAAGAGTCAGGGCATGTCGGGCGAACTGCGGCTGGTCGAGGTGCTCAACATCGCCAGCATGAGCGGGCTGATGATCGCCGTGGCGGCGTTCTTCCAGGCCAACCGCTTGCTGCCGATTGCCCTCGAGGGGCGAGGCGACTGGGAGGTCAAGGTGTTCTTCCTGGCCTGGGCGGCAGCGCTGCTTCACGCCGCCCTGCGCCCGGGCCGGCGTGCCTGGGCCGAACAGTTGCTGCTGGGCGCGGCGCTGTTCGGCGCGCTGCCGGTGCTCAACGGTGTGACCACTGGGCAGGGCCTGGATCACTCCATCGCCGTGGGTGACTGGGCCATGGCGGGCTTCGACCTGACTGCCCTGGCTTGCGCCCTGTTCCTGGCCTGGGTTGGCAGCCAGATGCTCAAGGCGCCGCGGCCGCTGGCCAAGCGCGCACCGAGAGCATCCGAGCGTGCTGGCGCCGAACCGGAGATGAACTGATGCTAAGCGTTGCCCTGCTTGGTTTTTCCGGCTTCGCCGCGCTGTGCCTGGCCATGGAGAAGCATTTCAACGACCTGCTTGGCCGCAAGCCCCGCCAAGCGCAGACCCGCGTGCTGCGAGCGGGCGGCTGGGCCCTGCTACTGTTGTCGCTGGTCCTTGCCGTGCACTTGCGCGGTTGGGCCCATGGCCTGGTGGAATGGTTCGCGGTACTGATGGCCAGCGTGACCTTGTGGGTCTTCGGCCTGCCTTACCAGCCGCGCCTGCTGCTTGGCCTGGCCGCGACGAGCTGGCTGGCCGGTTCGCTCCTGGTGCTGCTGCAGGCCTGAGTTGGCGCTGCTCAGAACGCGCCGCGGTAGTCGCTTGGCGTCGCCCCCATGGCCAGGCGGAAGCGGTTGCTGAAGTGACTGGCACTGGCGAAGCCGCATAGCAGGGCGATCTGGCCCAGCGCCAAGTCCCCGCCACGCAGCAGCCGACAGGCCCGGTGCATGCGCCGCGCCAGCAGGTAGCGATGGGGCGGCACGCCGAAGCTTGTCCGGAACATGCGGGCGAAGTGGTATTCGGACAGGTTGCAGCGCGTGGCCAGTTCGCCGAGCGTGATCGGCTGTTCCAGGTGCGCTTCGATGTAGTCGGCCAGTTGTCGCCGTTGGTGCGGCGCCAGCCCGCCCTTGAGACGCAGGCCGCTGCGCGGGCCAGCCTGGCTGAGCAGCGCATGGTCGATGATGTCGTGCCCCAGACTGCTGGCCAGCAGGCGCTCGCCCGGCTCGCGCCAGTCCAGGGCGACCAGCTGGCGAAAGCGCGCCGCCTGCTGGCGGTCGTCGACGAAGGTCGCTTCTTGCAGCTGCATCTCCCGAGGTTCGCGGTCGAGCAGGCGGACGCAGCCGAGGGCGAACTGCTCTTCGCTGATGTACAGGTGCGCCAGGCGGATCGCGCCGTTGACGATCCAGTTGGACTCATGTCCGGCGGGCATGATGCACAGCTTGTCCGGCGCGCCCTTGTCGGCCGGCCGCTGGCGACGAAAGGTGCCGGTGCCATCGGCGATGTAGCATGACAGGGTATGGTGGCTGGGCGCCTGGTAGTCGCGGGCGTCGTCGCGATTGCTCCACAATGCCGCGGCCAGGCCGTCGCCCAGCTGCGCGCCGAGTTCCAGGCGGGCGTGCGGCGAAGCGTGCATGGCATTGAAGACCTGCAGCTGGTTGAGTGGCGTCATGGGTGATTCCTCCGCGTACATCCTACTGCGCCATCGTCCCGCTAGCAGCAGGCGAGCGTGCAAAAGCGCAAGTTTGCGCAAGCCGGCCGTTGCGGTTCGGGCGGACACTGGGCGCCTCGATCGAGGAGCGCCGCCGATGAACCTGTTCTTGTATCTGTTGACCGTATTGATCTGGGGTACCACGTGGATCGCCTTGAAACTCCAGCTGGGCCTGGTCGCCATCCCGGTATCGATCGTCTACCGCTTCGCCCTGGCCGGTCTGATACTGTTCGTCATCCTGCTGCTAAGCCGTCGCCTGCAACCGATGGGCAAGCGTGCCCACCTGGTTTGCCTGGCCCAGGGCTTGTGCCTGTTTTGCGTCAACTTCATGTGCTTTCTGACCGCCAGCCAATGGATCGCCAGCGGCCTGGTGGCCGTGGTGTTCTCTACCGCGACCTTGTGGAACGCGCTCAATGCCTGGTTGTTCTTCAGGCAGCGCATCGCTGCCAACGTGCTCGGCGGTGGCGCCTGCGGACTGCTTGGGCTCGCGCTGCTGTTCTGGCCCGAACTAGGCGCGCACGCGGCCAGTCGCCAGACCCTGCTGGGCCTGGGCCTGGCCTTGCTCGGCACCTTGTGCTTCTCGGCCGGCAACCTGCTTTCCAGCGTGCAGCAGAAAGCCGGGCTCAGGCCGATGACCAGCAACGCCTGGGGCATGCTCTACGGTGCCAGCATGCTGGCCGTGTATTGCCTGATCGACGGTGTTCCCTTCGGCATGGACTGGAGCAGCCGCTATGTCGGCTCGCTTCTGTACCTGGTGATTCCCGGCTCGGTGATCGGCTTTACTGCCTACCTGACCCTGGTCGGGCGCATGGGTCCCGAGCGCGCCGCCTATTGCACCGTGCTGTTTCCCCTGGTCGCGCTCAACGTCTCGGCGTTCGCCGAAGGCTACCAATGGACCACTCCGGCGCTGCTCGGCCTGTTGCTGGTGATGGCGGGCAACGTGCTGGTGTTCCGCAAGCCCCGGGCCGTGCCTGGACGCACGGCCGCGCTGACGCGTTGAATGGGGTGAAGTGCCAACTCCTCGAAACGGCCTGGAAGAACGTAGCCTCAACCTTTCCAGACCTGCGGATTGACCAGGTCCCGTGGGCGCTCGCCGAGCAGGGCCGAGCGCAGGTTCTCCATCGCCCGGTTGGCCATCGCTTCACGGGTTTCGGCGGTGGCCGAGCCGATGTGCGGCAAGGTCAGGGCGTTGGGCAGACTGAACAGGGGCGAGTCGGCCAGCGGCTCCTTCTCGTAGACGTCCAGCCCGGCGCCACGAATGGTACCGGCCTGCAGTGCCTCGACCAGCGCCGCTTCGTCCACCACCGGGCCCCGGGCGATATTGATGAGGAAGGCGCTGGGCTTCATCAGCTTCAGCTCGCGCGCGCCGATCAGCTTGCGCGTGGCATCGCTCAACGGCACCACCAGGCAGACGAAGTCGGATTCGGCCAGCAGCTGGTCGAGGCTGCGGTACTGGGCACCGAGCTCCTGCTCCAGCGCGGTCTTGCGACTGTTGCCGCTGTACAGGACCTGCATGCCGAAACCGAAGCGACCACGTCGGGCGATCGCCGCGCCGATGTTGCCCATGCCGACGATTCCCAAGGTCTTGCCATGCACGTCGCTGCCGAAATGCGCCGGGGCCACGCTGGCCTTCCAATGCCCGGCCTTGGTCCAGGCATCGAGCTCGGCGATGCGTCGGGCGCTGCCCATGATCAGGGCGAAGCCAAGGTCCGCGGTACTTTCGGTGAGCACGTCGGGGGTGTTGGTCAGAGCGATCCCGCGTTCGTTGAAGTAGGCCAGGTCATAGTTGTCGTAGCCGACCGATACGCTCGAGACCACCTCCAGCCGGGCCGCGCCTTCGAGCTGGGCGCGACCGAGCTTGCGCCCGACGCCGATCAGCCCGTGCGCCTCGGGAAGCGCCTCGTTGAACTGGGCGTTGAGATCGCCCACGGCCGGGTCGGGCAGGATCACGTTGAAATCGTGCTGCAGGCGCTCGGCCATGGCCGGGGTGATGCGGCTGAAGGCCAGGACGGTCTTTTTCATCGGCGACTTCTCTCATGGTGAATGGAACGATCGGTAGCACGCTACCATTGTCCTCCCACCCGACGCAGCAGGTTTTTCAGTTGACGATCATCAGCTCGTGGGTCTTGAGGTCCGCCTCGTGGGCCGCGAGGATTTCAGGTAGCGAGTTGCGCAGGTACTCCACCCAGGTCTTGATCTTGGCATCGAGGTACTGGCGCGACGGATAGATGGCATAGAGGTTGAGCTCCTGCAGCCGGTAGTCGGGCATGACCCGCAACAGGCTGCCATCGCGCAGGCCGTCGATCGCCGAATAGATCGGCAGCACCCCGACCCCCATGCCGCTGCGGATGGCGGTCTTCATGGCATCGGCCGAATTCACCTGGAAGGGTGACTGGGTGATGTTGACCACTTCCTGGCCATGCGGGCCGTCGAACTGCCATTTCTCCAGCGGGATCACCGGGCTGACCATGCGCAGGCAGGCATGCTGGAGCAGGTCGGCCGGCTTCTGCGCGATGCCGTGACGGGCCACGTAGTCGGGCGAGGCGCAGACGATGCTGTAGGTGATGCCCAGGCGCTGCGAGACGAAGCCGGAGTCCGGCAGCTCGCTGGCGAGCACGATGGACACGTCGTAGCCCTCGTCGAGCAGGTCCGGCACGCGGTTGGCCATGGTCAGGTCGAACGTCACGTCAGGGTGGGTCTCGCGGTAGCGGGCAATCGCATCGATGACGAAGTGCTGGCCCACGCCCGTCATCGAGTGCACCTTCAATACGCCGGCCGGGCGGGCATGGGCGTCGCTGGCCTCGGCTTCGGCTTCCTCGACATAGGTGAGGATCTGTTCGCAGCGCATCAGGTAGCGCTTGCCGGCTTCGGTGAGGGCGATGCGTCGGGTGGTGCGGTTGAGCAGGCGGGTTTGCAGGTGGGCTTCCAGGTTGGAGACCGCGCGCGAGACGTTCGCGGTGGTGGTATCGAGCTGCGCGGCGGCGGCAGTGAAACTGCCCACCTGGGCGACGCAACTGAAAGCACGCATGTTTTGCAGGGTGTCCATGGGTCGCTCTCGAAGTAGACGACAAAGTGTTGCACAAAGTTACCGGGGAGGTCCTCAGACCAAAGCCTGATTATCACCGATTCGGTAACAAAGATTCGCAGGAAACCACGCTTATCGCCAGTGCCGGCGCCCCCTTAGAATTGCGCCGCCCCTCCATCTCTTTCCTCGGGAAACTGCAGCTGTGCCGCGTCGCATGATCAGAGCGCTCAATGCGCTCAGTGCCTGTGCCCTTAGTCTTACCTTGAGCGGCTGTATCGGAACCTCGGGCATCGCCCCGCAAGACACCCTGCTGCAAGCCAATAGCCTGGCTACCGACGAAGCGATTCGCCAAGCCGCCCGCGAAGCCAGCTGGCCGGACTCGCGATGGTGGCGAGCGTTCGGCGACGCGCAACTGGATCACTGGATCGACCTGGCCCTGGCCGGCAGCCCCAGCCTGGCCCTGGCGGCCGCGCGCGTGCGCGAAGCCAAGGCCATGGCCGGCGTGGTCGAGTCGAACGAGCGGCTGCAAGGCGATGGCCAGGCCGTGCTCAAGCGGCACAACTGGCCTGAGGACCAATTCTATGGGCCGGGCGCGCTGTCCGGCGCCAATACCTGGGACAACAACGCCACCCTTGGCCTGAGTTATGCCCTGGACCTCTGGGGGCGGGAACGCAATGCCAGCGAGCAGGCCGTGGACCAGGCGCACATGCGCGTGGCCGAAGCGCGCCAGGCCGAACTGGAATTGCAGAACAACCTGGTCAAGACCTACATCCAGTTGTCGCTGCAGTTTGCCCGCCAGGACATCGTCAAGGCCGAGCTGGCCCAGCAGGAGCAGATCGTCTCCCTGGCCAAGCGGCGACTGGCGGCCGGCATCGGCACCCACTTCGAAGTCAGCCAGGCCGAAGCACCGCTGCCCGAGACCCATCGCCAGCTCGATGCCTTGCAGGAAGAGATTGCCCTGGCCCGCAACCAGTTGGCGGCGCTGGCCGGCCAGGGGCCGGGGGCGGGCGCCGCGATCCAGCGCCCCAGCCTGACCCTGGCAGCGCCATTGGCACTGCCTTCGGCGATGCCGGCCGAGCTGCTGGGCCAGCGTCCCGACGTGGTCGCCAGCCGTTGGCAGGTGGCCGCCCAGGCGCGTGGCATCGACATCGCCCATGCCGGTTTCTTCCCCAACGTGGACCTGGTCGGCGGTCTGGGCTTCATGGCCACCGGCGGCGGCCCGCTGGAATTCATCACGGGCCGCAAGTTCAACTACAACGTCGGCCCGGCCATCAGCTTGCCGATATTCGACGGCGGTCGCCTGCGCGCGCAGCTGGGCGTCGCCGCGGCCGGCTACGACATGGCGGTGGCGCGCTATGACCAGACCGTGGTGCAGGCGCTCAAGGACGTGTCCGACCAGTTGATCCGTCGCGAGTCGATGCAGGTGCAGGCGCACCTGGCCGCCGAGTCGGTCGCCGCCGCGCGCAAGACCTACGACATCGCCACGGTCGCCTTCCAGCGCGGCCTGACCGACTACCTCGAGGTGCTGCAGGCGCAGACCTTGCTGTTCCGCCAGCAGCAGATCGAGCAGCAGGTCCAGGCCGCGCGCCTGCTGGTGCATGCGGACCTGGTCACCGCCCTGGGCGGCGGCTTGCAGGCTGGGCGCGACGTGCCGGCCGAGGAGCGTCAGGCAGCGCCGAAGACACCCGCCACCCTGGCGCTCTTCGACCAGCCGGATCGTTCCCGATGAGCGCCGCGAGCCTGCCGCTGCGCTGGCTGGGCAGCCTGGAATGGCGGCGTGGCTTCTTCGCCTGGGCGCGTACCGATGGGGTGACCTGGGTCTACATCTTCAAGGTCCTGGCCGCCGCGTTCCTGACCTTGTGGCTGGCCATGCGCCTGGAACTGCCGCAGCCGCGCACGGCGATGATCACGGTGTTCATCGTCATGCAACCGCAGAGCGGGCAGGTGCTGGCCAAGAGCTTCTACCGCATCCTCGGTACCCTGGCCGGCTCGGCCATGATGGTGGCGCTGATCGCCGTGTTCCCGCAGAACACCGAGCTGTTCCTGCCGAGCCTGGCATTGTGGGTCGGGCTCTGTTCGGCCGGGGCGATGCGCTACCGCACCTTCCGCGCCTACGGCTTCGTGCTGGCCGGCTACACCGCGGCGATGATCGGCCTGCCGGTGCTGGAGCATCCCCAGGCAGCCTTCATGGCCGCCGTGTGGCGGGTGCTGGAGATCTGCCTGGGCATCCTGGTGTCGACCATGGTCAGCGCGGCGATCCTGCCGCAATCGGCCAGCGCCGCCATGCGCAATGCGCTCTACCAGCGTTTCGGCACCTTCGCCGGCTTCGTCGTCGAGGCGCTGCGCGGCAACAGCCAGCGCGACCGCTTCGAAAGCAGCAACGTACGTTTCATCGCCGAGGCGGTGGGCCTGGAAAGCCTGCGCAACGTCACCGCCTTCGAAGACCCGCACATGCGCCGGCGCAGTGGCCGGCTGGTGCGCATGAACAGCGAATTCATGGCCATCACCACCCGCTTCAACGCCTTGCACCAGTTGCTCGAGCGCTTGCGCTTGCGTGGGCCGCTGCAGATCGTCGGCGCCATCGAGCCGGGCCTGGATACGCTGGCGCAGTTGCTCGAGCCCTACGTCGGTCGGGCCTTGACCGATGCCGATGCGCTGCGCCTGACCCTGGAGCTGGCAGCCTACAAGGACGGCCTGCAGGCCCAGGTACGCGGTCTGCGCGCCGCCTACCTGGAAACCGCCCCGAGCGAAGCCGACCTGCTGGACTTCCACACCGCCTTCGAGCTGCTGTACCGCTTCATCGATGATCTTTATAGCTACGCCCAGACCCACGCCTCGCTGGCAGCCCACAACCATGAACGCGAGCGTGGGGCCGAGCCCTATGTCGCGCAGACCAGCTGGCTGGTGTCGCTGGCCGCCGGCGTGCGCTCGGCGGCCGTGCTGTTGCTGCTGGGCAGCTACTGGATCCTCAGCGACTGGCCGAGCGGGGCGATGATGACCCTGATCGCCACGGTCACGGCCGGGCTGTCGGCGACCTCGCCCAACCCCAAGCGGCTGTCGTTCCAGATGGCCTGCGGGACCTTGCTCGGGGCGTTCGTCGGCTTCTTCGAGACGTTCTTCGTGTTCCCCTGGATCGACGGCTTCGCGCTGTTGTGCCTGGTGCTTTCGCCGGTCTTCATGCTCGGCGCGTTCCTCGCCTCGCGGCCGGCCTATGCCGGCTATGGCGTCGGCCTGCTGGTGTTCTTCGCCATCGGCTCGGTGCCCAACAACCCGACCGTGTACGACCCTTACGTGTTCATCAACGATTACCTGGGCATGGTCGTCGGCATGCTGGTCTGCGCCGCGGCAGGCGCGATCGTCCTGCCGCCCAACAGTCGTTGGCTATGGAGCCGGCTGGAGCGCGAGCTGCGCGAACAGGTGCTCTTCGCGATCAGCGGACGGTTGCGTGGCCTCGGTTCGGCTTTCGAAAGCCGCACCCGCGACTTGCTGCACCAGGCTTACGGCCTGGCTGCCGGCAAGCCGCTGGTGCAGGGGCAACTGTTGCGCTGGATGTTCTCGGTCAGCGAAATCGGCCATGCCATCATCGAGCTGCGCAAGGAGCAGGCTGGCCTGCCAGTGCATCCGGCCTATGCCGAATGGCAACCATGGCGCCAGGCCATCCGGGTGATGGGGCGGGCGCTGGCGCGACTGTTCCTGCAGCCCGGTGCCAGCAACCATGAGCGCGCGCTGCTGGCGGTAGACCAGGCCATCGCCAGCGTGCGGGCCGCCGACGAGCCCTTCGCCAGGCACTTCGATACCTCGGCGTTGCGTCGGGTGCAGAGCTACCTGCATTTCATCCGTACCTCGCTGCTCGACCCTCGTTCGCCGCTGGCCCCGGCCCAAGGAATGCCCCATGCCTCGTGAGATCGCCTTCCATGGCGTGTACCTGCCCACCATGACCTTGCTGTTCCTGCTGGCTGCGGGGCTGGCCTGGGGGCTGGACCGTTTCATCGCCAGCCACGATGGCTACCGCTTCTTCTGGCATCCGGCGCTGCTGCGCCTGAGCCTGTTCGTCTGCCTGTTCGGCGCCCTGGCGCTGTGCGTCTACTGGTGAGAGACCCTCGATGAAAAGATTCTTCAGCCTGATCGCCACGCTGCTGGTCCTGGCCGCTGCCGTGGCGATTGGCCGGCAATTGTGGCTGCACTACATGACCACACCCTGGACCCGCGACGGCCGAGTGCGCGCCGACATCATCAACGTCGCCGCCGACGTGCCTGGCTACGTGGTCGACGTCCCGGTGCATGACAACCAGCGGGTGAAGAAGGGCGACCTGCTGATCCAGATCGACCCCGAGCACTATCGCCTGGCCGTGCAGCAAGCCCAGGCCCTGGTGGCTTCACGCAAGGCCACCTGGGAGATGCGCAAGGTCAATGCGCGGCGCCGCGCCGATCTGGACAACCTGGTGATTTCCACGGAAAACCGCGACGATGCCAGCAACATCGCCAACGCCGCCCAGGCCGACTACCAGCAGGCCCTGGCCCAGCTGGCGGCTGCCGAGCTCGACCTGCGACGCACGCGTATTCTGGCCACCGTCGACGGCTACGTGACCAACCTCAACGTGCATCGTGGCGACTACGCCCGCACCGGCGAGGCAGTGATGGCGGTGGTCGACGAGCACTCCTTCTGGGTCTATGGCTTCTTCGAGGAAACCAAGCTGCCACACGTCAAGGTAGGCGATCCGGCCGAGCTGCAGATGATGAGCGGCGAGCATGTCCAGGGGCACGTGGAGAGCATCGCCCGTGGCATCTATGACCGCGACAATCCCCAGAGCCGGGAGCTGATCGCCGACGTCAACCCGACCTTCAACTGGGTGCGCCTGGCCCAGCGGGTGCCGGTGCGGATTCATCTGGATCAGGTGCCGGAAGGCTTTCTGCTGGCGGCAGGAATGACGTGCACGGTGGTGGTCAAGCCGGATCGGGAGTGACACCGTACCCTCATGGAGCAGGGTCGCTGGGGAGGCAGGAGGCCAGCTTCCGGAGCTGGCCGAGCTCTAGTCTGAAAGGCTTGAGCGAACGCCTGCCCGTTCAGGCCGCCCCCACCAGCACCGGGACCTTGACCCGATCGAGTACCTTGGCGCTGATCGAAGGGTCAAGCAGGCGTCCCAGACGCGACAGGTGCCGATGGCCCATGATGATCAGCTCGCAGCCCAGCTGCGCGGCCTTGCCGACGATCGCCTCGACCGGGTCCTTGGCGACCAGGCAGCCCCAGCAGGCGAACCCGGCTTCGCGCAAGGCATGCAGCGAAGCGCCGACGGCACGCTCGGCCTGCCGCTGTTCTTCGCAAGCGGCCGGATACTGCTCCAGCTCCTGCTCGGTGAAGGCGGCTGGGCGGTCATGCACGGCGAAGGTCGGATCGATGGCCAGCAGCACATGCAGTTCGTGGGTGTCCGGTCGGCAATACCGAAGCGCGAGATCGAGCAGGGCACGCGAGGCGCTCGAGGCGTCTATGGCGATCAGGACGGGATGAGGCATGAAGGACTCCTTGGCGATTGAGGGCGCGACGCCTTGCCTGGCTGGCATCTCCAACGGACAGGTTTACCACGCCCGGTGAGCCGCGATAAATGGCCCGCCACGCAACCACAGGTTGCGCCTGGCGCATTCCGCGAAGCTGCTAAGATCGCATGTCCCGCAGCTGTCACGGAACATGGCCATGCAACTCCCCGACATGAACCTGCTCGTTGCCCTCGATGCCCTGCTCGATGAGGGTAGCGTGGTCGGCGCGGCGCAGCGCATGAACCTCAGCCCGGCGGCCATGAGCCGGACCTTGGGACGCATCCGCGAGGCGCTTGGCGACCCGATCCTGGTGCGTGCCGGGCGCGGCCTGGTACCAACGCCGCGGGCCCTGGCCCTGCGCGAGCAGGTCAGTGCGCTGGTGGAGCAGGCCGGCCAGGTGTTTCGCAGCGGCGATGATGTCGACCTGCCGAGCCTGGAGCGCGCTTTCAACATCCGCACCAACGACCTGTTCATCGCGCTCTACGGGGCACAGCTGCTGCGCATGATGCATGAGCAGGCGCCGCGCACGGTGCTGCGCTTCGTACCGGAGAGCGGTGGCGAGGACGACGATGCGGTGTTGCGTGACGGGCGTACCGACCTGATCATCAGCTCGAGCATCGACCTGGGCCCGGAGATCAAGGTGCAGCGGCTGTTCCATACGGTCTACGTCGGCCTGGCGCGCCGCGATCATCCGATCTTCGATGCCGAGATCACCCCTGAGCGCTTCGCCGTCTATCCACAGATCAGCGTGTCGCGCCGCGGCCGCGCCAACGGCCCGATCGATGCCGAACTGGCCAACTACAAGGTCCAGCGCCGGGTCGCGCTGATCACGCCGAGCTTTCACTCGGCCATGTTCTCGTTGCCCGACTCGGACCTGATCCTGCCCATGCCGGCCAATATCCTCAACAGCGTGGCCAAGCTCGGGCTGCCCTTGCGCTCGTTCCAGATCCCCCTGGCGCTGGAGCGGGTCACGGTGATGCAGGCTTGGCATCCACGCTTTCACCATGACCCGGCGCATCGCTGGTTGCGCCAGACATTGAAAAACTGTTGCAGCGCGGACCCTTGATCGGGCTCATGCGGATTGCGTCAGGCGCAATGTCAAGCTGCTGATAAGTCAGTTTTCGTAAGCATTGGTCTTTTTTAAACTCCCCCACCTAATTTGTTGCTGGAGATGTCTGAGCATGACCTCGCTGAATCTGCCTACTGCCACCGCGCCTGCGGCACCTGCGCAGGCGGCGTTCGGCCTGCGGGTGGTGACCGGGCTGTTCGGCGTGCTGCTCGCGGTACTTTGCGCGGGCCTGAACGAGTCCGTGACCAAGATTTCCCTGGCGGACATTCGGGGCGGCATGGGCATCGGTGCCGACGAAGGCGCCTGGCTGCTGGCGGTTTACTCGGCCGCTTCGGTGTCGGCCATGGCCTTCGCGCCGTGGTTGGCGACGACGTTTTCCCTGCGCCGCTTCACCCTGTGCGCGATCGGGCTGTTCGCGCTGTTCGGCCTGGTCCAGCCCTACGCGCCGAACCTGCACAGCCTGATGCTGCTGCGCGTGCTGCAGGGACTGGCGTCTGGAGCGCTGCCGCCGATGCTGATGAGCGTGGCTCTGCGCTTTCTGCCGCCAGGCATCAAGATCTACGGGCTGGCCTGTTATGCGCTCACCGCGACCTTCGGTCCGAACCTGGGCACGCCGCTGGCTGGCTTGTGGACCGAATACGTTGGTTGGCAATGGGCGTTCTGGCAGATCATCCTGCCATCGCTGCTGGCGATGTTCTGTGTCGCCTGGGGGTTGCCCCAGGACCCGCTGCGTCTGGAGCGCTTCAAGCAGCTGGACTGGCGCGGGGTACTGCTCGGCCTGCCGGCGCTCAGTTGCCTGGTGCTGGGGCTGAGCCTGGGCGATCGCTGGGGCTGGCTGGATTCGCCACTGATCTGCTGGCTGCTCGGCGGCGGCCTGCTGTTGCTGGTGCTGTTCCTGTACAACGAATGGTCCGAGCCGCTGCCATTCTTCCAGTTGCGCATGCTTGCGCGGCGCAACTTGAGTTTCGCCCTGGTGACCCTGGCTGGCGTGCTGATCGTGCTGTCGGGAGTGGGCAGCATCCCCTCGGCCTACCTGGCGCAGATCCAGGGTTACCGGCCTGCGCAGACCAGCCCGTTGATGATGCTGGTGGCCATGCCGCAGTTGATCGCGCTGCCGCTGACCGCCGCGCTGTGCAACATCCGCGCGGTGGACTGCCGCTGGGTCCTGGCGCTGGGACTGGGCATGCTGGCGCTGTCCTGCGCGGGCAACAGCCTGCTGACTTCGGCCTGGATTCGCGATGACTTCTACGTGTTCTACCTGCTGCAGGTGTTCGGCCAACCCATGTCGGTACTGCCGCTGCTGATGCTCTCGACCAATGGCATGACGCCGCAGGAAGGGCCGTTCGCCTCGGCCTGGTTCAACACGGTCAAGGGGCTGGCGGCGGTCATCGCCGCCGGCCTGCTCGATGCGCTGGGCACACTGCGCCGGCATTTCCATTCCAACCATCTGGTCGACAGCCTGGGCAATGCCCCGCTGGTCGACGACAGCGCCGTCGGGCTGGCCAGACGGATCCACGAGCAAGCCGTGGTGCTCACCTCGGCCGACCTCTACCTGGTCATGGCGGGTATCGCCGTGGCGCTGATCTGCCTCATCCCTGTGGTCCCTACCCGGGTCTATCCACCGCGCGCGGTGGCCTGACTGCCCGGACGAATTCGAGATTGCTGAAATGACCAACAACCGCAAGACCCTCGTCATCGGCTCGGTACTGGCCGTGGCTGTGCTGGCCGCCATCGTCGGCCCCTGGATGCTTGGCAGCGACCAGCGGCAGACCACCAACGATGCCTACGTGGCAGCCGACTACACCGTGGTGGCGCCCAAGGTGGCCGGCTTCATCAAGCAAGTGCTGGTGGAGGACAACCAGCAGGTCAAGGCAGGCCAGTTGCTGGCGACCATCGATGAGCGCGACTACCAGGCCGCGCTGGATGCCGCCGAGGCGCAGCTACTGGTGGCCAAGGCGCACAGCGCCGACGCCCGCGCCACGCTGGAGCGCCAGGCTGCGCTGATTGCCCAGGCCGAGGCCGCGGTCAAGGCCGTCCAGGCCGAGAAGGCCTTCGCCGAACATGAGCTGGGGCGCTACAGCCGCCTGGCCGAGCAGGGAGCCGGCACCGTGCAGAACGCCCAGCAGGCGCGCAGCCAGGGCGACCAGGCCCGGGCCAACCTGGCCAAGGCCCAGGCCGCGGCGGTCGCGGCACGCAAGCAGGTGGACATCCTTCAGGCCCAGGTCGCCAGCGCCGATGGCCAGCTCAAGCGCGCCGAGGCCGAGGTCGAGAAAGCCCGCCTGGACCTGTCCTACACCCGTATCACCGCGCCGCTGGACGGCATGGTCGGCGAGCGCGCCTTGCGAGTCGGCGCCTACGTCAATCCAGGCGCGCGTCTGCTGTCGGTGGTACCGCTGCAGCGTGCCTATGTGATCGGCAACTTCCAGGAAACCCAGTTGACCCACGTGCGCACCGGCCAGCCGGTGAGCGTCAAGGTCGACACCTTCTCTGGCGAGACCTTGCACGGCCACGTCGACAGCATCGCGCCGGCCACCGGGGTGACGTTCGCCGCGGTCAAGCCGGACAACGCCACCGGCAACTTCACCAAGGTGGTCCAGCGCATTCCAGTGAAGGTGGTCTTCGACGCTGGTCAGCCGCTGCTGGAGCGCCTGCGTGTCGGCATGTCGGTGGAGGCGACCATCGATACCCAGGGCGACACGCTCGAAGGCAAGGAGCTGAGCGCACGATGAAGCCTGCATCACGCTTGACACCGTTGCTGCTGGCCGCCTGGCTGGCTGGTTGCAGCATGGGCCCGGATTTCCAGCGCCCTGACAGCCAGGCGCCGAGCCAGTGGGCCGCCGTGCAAGGCGAGTCCGCAGCCAGCCAGCCGGTGGCGCAGCCCTTGGAGCTACGCTGGTGGGACAACTTCCATGACCCACGCCTGAGCACGTTGATCCAGCGCGTGGTCGAGCGCAACCTGGACCTGCAGATCGCCAGCGCACGGCTGTTGCAAAGCCGCGCCGCGCGCAGCAGCGTGGCTGCCGACGAAACGCCGGCGGTGGGCCTGGATGCTGGCTACAGCCGTGCTCGCAATAGCGCCGAAGGGCTCAGTGACCCGTCTGGCAACAATGGCCGCTCGGCCTTCAGTCTCTGGCAAGGTGATCTGGTCGCGGGCTGGGAGCTGGACCTCTGGGGGCGGGTACGCCGCCAGGTCGAGGCCGCCGACGCCCGCGTCGAGGTGGCCGAGAACGATCGCCGCGGCGTGCTGCTGGCACTGCTGGCCGAGACTGCCGGCGACTACATCCAGTTGCGTGCCGTACAGCACACCCTGGACATCACCCAGGAGAACCTCGCGGTCGCTCGCCACAGTCTCAAGCTGTCGCAGGATCGCCAGGCCGAAGGCGTCGCCACCCGGCTGGACGTGGCCCAGGCCAGCGCCCAGGTCGCCTCGATCGAGGCACGCTTGCCGACCCTCGAGGCGCGTCGCGACGACCTGATCAATGCCTTGGGCCTGCTGGCCGCCGAACCACCGCGCAGCCTGCGCGATGAGCTGCTGGCCAAGGGCGAACTGCCCGCGCCGCAACAGACGTTCGCCATCGGCCTGCCTTCGCAGCTGGCCGAACGTCGACCGGACATCCGCCAGGCCGAGGCACGTCTGCATGCCGCCACCGCCAGCATCGGCGTGGCCAAGGCCAACTTCTACCCGAGCATCCGGTTGTCCGGCAACGTTGGCTTCCAGGCCATGCAGCTGGCTGATTTCGGCGCCTGGGATTCGCGGCGCCTGGCCTTCGGTCCGCAGCTGTCGTTGCCGATCTTCGAAGGCGGACGGCTCAAGGGCATGCTGCAGCTGCGCCAGGCCCAGCAGCAGGAAGCGGCGCTCGAGTACCGCAAGGTCGTGCTGGGCGCCTGGCACGAGATCGACGACGTGCTGCGCCTGTACAACGCCAGCCAGCTGCGTCGCGACCACCTGGCCGAGGCCGTGCGGCAGAACCGCGTGGCCCTGGAGACTGCCCAGCGCCAATATGTCGAAGGCGCGGTGGACTTCGTCAACGTGCTGACCGTACAGGGCGCGCTGCTGGCCAGCCAGGAGCAGTGGATCGACAGCTCGGCGGCGGTCTCGCAGGCCCTGGTCGGGCTGTACAAGGCGCTGGGCGGCGGCTGGCAGGCCTTCGACGCGCAACCCCCGAAAGCCTAGGCACGAGACAGCGCCTGGACGGTTCTTCAAAGCAGAGGAGGCAGGACAATGCACATTTCCCTCAACGGCAAGCGCGCCATCGTCAGCGGCTCGACCGGCGGCATCGGCCTGGCGATCGCCACCGGTCTGGCCGATGCAGGGGCCGAAGTGGTGCTCAACGGCCGTACCCGTGCGCGGGTCGACGAGGCCCTCAAGCGCGTGCGCGATCGCGTGCCGGCAGCACGGATCATCGGCGTGGCGGCCGATCTCGGCACGGCGGCGGGCGCCGAGACGCTGTTCGCGCAGGTGCCTCATACCGACATCCTGGTCAACAACCTCGGGATCTTCGAGCCCAAGCCGTTCTTCGAGATCTGCGACCAGGACTGGCAGCGCTTCTTCGACGTCAACGTGATGAGCGCGGTGCGCCTGTCGCGGCACTACGCCCAAGGCATGGCCGAGCGCAAGTGGGGCCGGGTGCTGTTTCTGTCCAGCGAGTCGGCCATGCAGATCCCGACCGAGATGGTCCACTACGGCATGAGCAAGACCGCGCTGCTGGCGATTTCCCGAGGCCTGGCCGAGACCCTGGCAGGTACCGGGGTGACGGTCAACGCGGTATTGCCGGGCCCGACCCGCTCGGAAGGCGTCGGTGAGTTCTTCGCCAACATGGCCCGCGAGCAGGGCAGCAGTACCGAGGAATTGGAAGCCAGCTTCCTCGCCGAACACCGGCCCACGTCGCTGCTCAAGCGGCTGGCGACGGTGGAGGAGGTGGCCAGCATGGTGGTGTACCTGGCGTCATTGCAGGCCAGCGCGACCACCGGCGCGGCCTTGCGGGTGGATGGCGGGGTGGTGCGCTCCATCGCCTGATGTGAGAGCGGCCGCCGTGCCGCGATCGGCGGGGCGCCGGGCCGGCCGCGATGACCGCAGAGCGGCCCAGGTGCTCGCGGCCACCGCAATACCGCCCTCCACGTTCACAGCGAACGCGACAGCCCGAAGCGTTTGCGCAGCACCTTGTCAAGCAGCCAGCGCGGCACCAGTCGGGCAAGCAGTGGCAGCGCCGTGCTGCCATTGCCCAGCCGCACCAGCGCAGGTGGCCTGGTCTTTCGTGTCGCCTCCAGCACGCCCCTGGCCAATGCCTGCGCCGAGGTCGGCTGGTCCTGCGAGGCGCGTGCTCGGGCGCGGACGTGCTCGCGCAGTGGCCACCATGGCGAATCGCTAGTCAGTACCTGCTCGGCCTGGTGCTGGGCGTTGCTGGCGAATTGCGAGGCGATCGCTCCAGGCTGAACCTCCATGACCCGGATGCCGAACGGTGCGAGCTCCATTCGCAAGGCATCGGTCAACGCATGCACGGCGGCTTTCGAGGCGCAATAGGCGCCGGCGAACGGGGTGACCAGCACCCCGGAAACGCTGCCGATGTTCACCACCAGGCCGCGACGATGGCGCAGCAGCGGGAACAGGGCGCGGGTCACGCCGACCACCGCGCAGACGTTGGTCTCGAACTGCTGGCGCAGCGCCTCGGCGCCCCCGTCGAGCAGCGGGCCCATGGCGCCATAGCCGGCGTTGTTGATCAGGATGTCGAGGCCACCTTGCTGCATTTGCAATGCCTCGGCCAAGCGGGCCAGGGCTTCGCAATCGTTGACGTCCAGCTGCCGGGCGACGAAGCCTGCGCTGGCCAGGCGCTCGACGTCCGCTGGCTGGCGCGCCGTCGCCCAGACCTGGTGGCCTGCGTCGCGAAACGCATCGGCCAGGGCGCGGCCGATGCCGCTGGAACAACCGGTGATCAGAACGGTGGGCATGAGCAGGACCTGGCAAGGACTGGAATCGAAGGCGCCGTGGATCGATTCGAACATCGAAACGTTCAGCGCCGGGGGCAAGCATGAACTGCCGGTGAATCAGTTGGCAAAGGCTCCCTGCACATGCTCGGCACGGAACTCCAAGGTCTGCGGCCGATACCCCGGACGCAGCGGCGGAAGCGGCAGGCAGTCGTCCCAGCTGGCGCCGGGCTGCAACTCGCCGGGGCCACGATAACGCGGCACGTAGTAGGTGTTTTCCGCCAGGTTGACGGTATCGCCGGGCGCGTAGGCCGCGACTCGCCAGCGCAATTCGGTCAACGGCACCTGGTTGCCATTGTTCATCTCGACCCGCAGCGTGCGATCGGCCGGGCAACGTTCTGGCGCATAGGTCAGGCGCAAGTCCAGGCGTGCCAGCCGCGAAGCCTCCCGGGTGTCCTGCCACACCACCCACAACGCGACCAGGCCGAGCCCGCACACCGCGGCCAGGGAAACGGGCAGTGCCTTGGCCGGATAGCGCAGCAGCAAGACCAGCCAGGTGAGGATGAGCAGTGCACCGATGAGCATGGACAAGTCCTTGGGAAGCGAATCGCCTCATCGTAGCGGTAAATGCCGGCTGGCTCAAAAGGGTGACCGGCCTGCCCGGCGCCAGGCTGGAGGTCGATGATGCCCATTGGAGTGCGCGGGGCGAACGGCTGACGATCGGTTACCGGTTCGACTTCAGCCAGCAGCAGGTCGCCCATCGCGTGCAGGGCACGCTCGATGTGAGCCGTCGACGGAGCTGACCTGGTTCGCAGGGCGCCGCGCAGGCCAGCCGATGGCCTTGTCTGGCGATCACGCCGGAGGCTGGTCGCGCAGGAACACCAGCTTGTCGGGGCGCGACTGTTCGGCACTGTGGTAATAGCCCTGCAGGTCGAACTGGCTGAGCCGCTCGGGATCGTCGATGCGCTCCTGGATGACGAAGCGGCTCATCAGGCCGCGCGCCTTCTTGGCGTGGAAACTGATGATCTTGTACTGGCCGTTCTTCCAGTCGCGAAACTCCACGTCGATCACCCGGGCCTTGAGCGCACCGCGCTTGACCGCGCTGAAATACTCGGTACTGGCCAGGTTCAGCAGCAGGTCGTCGCCCTGGTCGGCCAGGGCCTGGTTCAACCACTCACTGATGTGCGTGCCCCAGAAGGCATACAGGTCCTTGCCCCGGGGGTTGGCCAGCCGAGTGCCCATTTCCAGCCGGTAGGGCTGCATCAGGTCCAGTGGTCGCAACAGGCCGTAGAGACCCGACAGCATGCGCAGGTGCTCCTGCGCGTAGGCGAAGTCGTCTTCGGCGAAGGTATCGGCATCGAGTCCGGTGTAGACGTCGCCCTTGAACGCCAGCAGCGCCTGCTTGGCGTTGTCCGGGGTGAAATGCGGCTGCCAGCTGCCGAAACGTGCGGCGTTCAGGCCAGCCAGCTTGTCCGACAGGTGCATCAGCTCGCTGAGCTGGGCAGGCGACAGGTCGCGCAGCAGCTTTATCAGTTCCTGGGAGTGGTCCAGGTACTGCGGCAGGGTGTACCGCGTGGTGACGGGCGGGGTTTCGTAATCGAGCGTCTTGGCGGGGGAAATCACCGTCAGCATGGGTTCGGCTCCTTGGATCGTCCGGCGATTGTAGAGACCCGGACGGGTCTCGCCAAACTATGTCGGCGATAGCCGCAGCCCATGGGGCGGCGCAGACGCTATAGTGCGCCTGGTCCTTTTCATGGAGATCTCGATCATGCGCATTGCCTGGGCCGTGCTGGCCGGTCTGCTGAGCGTCGCCATCCAGGCCGCTGCCAGTCCGTTGGCCAGCTTCGACCGCAGCGTCTGGCCCGAGACACTCGACAGCCCGGCGCTGTTCGATGTGGCTTCGCGGGCGGAAATCCTTTCCTTCGCCCAGGCCCTGCAGGAAAGCGAAATGCTCGACGAGCAGGCGCTGGCGGCTCGCTTGCAGCTCCGCCAGATCAACGTGCAGCAGGTGCGCGCGGTACGCGCCCGGCTCTGGGGACGGCTATGGCAGAACTACCAGCAGGCCGCGCAGAGCTGCGAACAGGATGCCTCGTTCTGCTTCCCGATCGAATCGCTGGACGAGCTGCGTACCCAGGCCGCGACCTTCGCGACCCAAGTAGGCGAGTTCTATGCCCAGTGGACCGAGCCGAGCCAGCGGTTCCATGCCCGCTACCTCGACGAGCTGCTGCGCAAGGCTGCCTTGCTGCCAGCAACCGGTAGCGAGATCGAGCGTGTGCTCGACCCGCAGGGCACCGGCGGCGTGTTCTCCGACCGCCTGTTCCTGCTCACCTTCGCTGGCGGGCCTGGTGCCCAAGGCAGCCCGGTCGACGCGTTGACCGACTACCTGCGCCAGCAGCGCCTGGAAGCGGTGTTCTTCGTGCTTGGCAACCGCCTGCAGCAACGGCGCGATGCCGGCGCGGCAGACGCGCTGCGCCAGCTCTATGCCGGCCAGTGCGTCGGTATCCAGGGGTGGGAGTATCGTTCCCATGCGCAGTGGCAGGGCTGGCAGGCATCGTTGCAGCGCAGCCAGGCGCTGGTCCAGGCCGAGCTGCCTGGACAGTACGTGCCGTTGTTTCGACCACCTTATGCCCAGCGGCGCGTCGATGACCAAGGTTTCATGGAGCGCCAGCGACTGGGCGTGGCATTGTGGGACATCGATGCCCAGGACAATGGTTCGTTGAGCGCCGAGCAGTCGATGCAACGTGTCCTGAGCCTGATGCTGCTGTGGCGCAACGGCGTGATCCAGTTCAGTGGCATTTCGGCCAGGGCGCAGCCGGCACTGGAAGGGTTGCTGCGCCAGACCGCGCGAAGCGGGATCGGCTGGGCCGACTGCCATCAGGCGTCCCGCCAGGCGCTGGCAGGTTGACGAGGCCGCGCGCAAGCATGTCCATCACTGACTGTAGCGGCAGTCGGCAGCCGCGCCAAGGCGCCTTCGTCATTCTGCAAAATAAACTTCAAACGCAGGCGAAAATGCTTTTTCCGTTCATGGGTTTTGCGGTATGTAGGAGGTGGACAGCCGAATCCTGCAGCACAGGTGGCGTCATCAGGCCCATCCCCTGCAGGTGCGCTCCCCGCCCGTAACGACGCGGATACGGGGGGAACGGCGGTCACTCTGCGGCGCAGCGGTAGCGCGTCGTCTGGTTCCCACAGAAGGTGACAGAGTATGGATGACCAAGGACGCACCCCTTCCTCCGATCGGCCAATCCTGTATGTGCTCGATACCAACGTCCTGATCCACGATCCCAATGCATTGCTCAATTTCGAGGAACATCACGTCGCCATCCCGATGACGGTGCTGGAGGAACTCGACAAGCTCAAGACCGGCAAGCACACGGTGGCTGCCGAATGTCGCCAGGCCATTCGCCTGATCGACCAGACCCTGGGCGCTGCCTCGCCCAGCGATGTCGAGCTGGGCGTGCCGATCCAGCGTGGCAAGAGCGGGCCCAAGGGCTACCTCTCGATCGTCATGAGCCCGCGCAACGAACCCAATCGCCTGCTACCAGAGACGCTCAACGACAACATCATCATCAACCAGCTGCTCGAATTGCGTGCCAAGCGCACCGACCTGGACGTGGTCCTGGTCACCAAAGACATCAACATGCGCCTCAAGGCGCGGGCATGCGGCATTCTGGCCGAGGACTACAGCACCGACCAGCTGGTCGATGACGTCTCGCTGCTGTCGCGCGGCTACCATTCGGTCACCGGCTCGTTCTGGGATCGGGTCAACAAGGTCGAGACCCGCCAGGAACGAGGCCGTACCTGGCACCGCGTGCAGCTGACCGAAGCCATCGCGACGGTCCACGTCAACGAGTTCATCATCGACGAGCAAGGCTTCGTCGGCTGGGTCAAGGGGGTGCGCAACGACGAGATGCTGCTGCTCGACCTGCATCAGGAGCCGCTGCTGCACCAGGAAGCCTGGGGGCTAAAGCCACGCGACATTCATCAGGCGCTGGCGCTGTTCGCGCTGCTCGATCCGGATATCCACCTGGTCAACCTGACTGGCGCGGCAGGCTCGGGCAAGACCATCCTGGCCCTGGCGGCCGCCATCGAGCAGACCATGGTCAGCAAGCGCTACCGGCGCATCATCGCCACCCGCAGCGTGCAGGGCCTGGATCAGGAGATCGGCTTCCTGCCAGGGACCGAGGCGGAAAAGATGGAGCCCTGGCTGGGCGCCATCACCGACAACCTCGAAGCCCTGCACATGGACGACGAAAATACCCACGGCAGCGTCGAGTACATCCTCGAGCGAGTGCCGTTGCAGTTCAAGTCACTCAACTACATCCGGGGGCGCAGCTTCCAGCAGAGCCTGATCCTGATCGACGAGTGCCAGAACCTCACCCCTCACCAGATGAAGACCATCATCACCCGCGCCGGAGCCGGCTCGAAGGTGGTGTGCCTGGGCAACCTGGCACAGATAGACACCCCGTATCTCTCGGCGACCAGTTCGGGGCTGACCTACCTGACGGAACGTTTCAAGGACTTCCCCCACGGCGTCCACGTCACCTTGCAAGGCGTGCCGCGCTCGGTGCTGGCCGAATACGCCGAGTCGCATCTCTGATCCGGCAGGCCGCAGGCCGGGCCCCGCCCGGCCTTTTTCGCTGCGCACAGGGCATCGTCGGGTTTACACTGCCGGCTCGTGTACAGGAGGAAAGCCGTGCTGACTCATCTCGATTCCCAGGGGCGCGCCAATATGGTCGACGTCACCGAAAAGGCCGTGACCGCGCGCCAGGCCATTGCCGAGGCGCGGGTGCGCATGTTGCCGACGACCTTGCGCATGATCGTCGAGGGCGGCCATCCCAAGGGTGACGTGTTCGCCGTGGCACGCATCGCCGGCATCCAGGCGGCCAAGAAGACCAGCGAGCTGATCCCGCTGTGCCATCCGTTGATGCTCACCAGCATCAAGCTCGAGCTGCAGGCCGAGGGCGACCGGACCGTGCGTATCACCGCCCTGTGCAAGCTGGCTGGCCAGACCGGGGTGGAGATGGAGGCGCTGACCGCTGCCAGCGTGGCGGCCCTGACCCTCTATGACATGTGCAAGGCCGTCGACAAGGGCATGCTCATCGAGCAGGTCCGCCTGCTGGAGAAGAGCGGCGGCAAGAGCGGACACTACCAGGCGGAGCAACGATGAACGTCCGGGTGGTCTACTTCGCCCGCTATCGCGAACTGATCGGGCGTGATGGCGAGACGCTGGAGGGCGCGTTCATGGTCCTCGACGACGTGCGCAGGGCCTTGCTGGCGCGCGACGAGGCCTGCGCGGTGCTTGCCGAGCAAAACCTGATGTGCGCGCGCAACCAGGAACTGTGCCGACTCGACGAACCGGTGGAGGAGGGTGACGAGATTGCCTTCTTCCCGCCGGTCACGGGGGGCTGAACAATGGGCGTACGTGTCCAGCAGGCGCCCTTCGATGCGGGCCTGGAGCTCGCTGCCATGCATGCCGCCAATGTCGGTGTCGGCGCGGTGGTCGGTTTCGTCGGCTACGTGCGGGACTTCAACGACGGGCGCGAGGTGGCCGGAATGTTCCTGGAGCATTATCCGGGCATGACCGAGAAAGCGCTGGCGAAGATCGTCCAGCTGGCCAGCGAGCGCTGGCCGCTGCTCAAGGTCGAGGTGCTGCATCGGGTCGGCGCGCTCGAGCCGGGCGAGCCGATCGTCTTCGTCGGTGTCGCCAGCGCCCATCGCCAGGCCGCCTTCGATGCCTGCAACTTCGTCATGGACTACCTCAAGACCCAGGCGCCGTTCTGGAAGAAGGAGACCACCGGCGAAGGGCCGCGCTGGGTCGAGGACAAGCAGAGCGACCGTGATGCGGCAGGGCGCTGGTAGCGGGCCAGTGCCCGCTCACCGGGTATTCCGGTTGCTGTCTGGTCGCTCATGGGGCCGCGCCGCGGCGGGCGAGCCTGCCATTGGCATTCATATCGGGTTGGGGCAATCGATGAACAGGTGTTCCACGGCGAAGCGCCGCGCCAGGTAGTCGCCCAATGCCTGCACCCCATAGCGTTCGGTGGCATGATGCCCGGCGGCGATAAAGGCGATGCCGTTCTCGCGGGCGCTGTGGAAAGTCTGCTCGGATGCCTCGCCGCTGAGGAACAGGTCGACACCCGCCGCGATGGCGTTGTCGATGTAGCCCTGGCCACCTCCGGTACACCAGCCGACTCGGCGGATGATCTGCTCGCTCTCGATCAGCAGCGGCTCGCGCCCCAGCGCCTCCTGCACACGCCGGGCGAAGTCGCGGGCCGAGAGCGGCTCGGCGAGCGCGCCGACCAGCCCGACCACCCGTGGGTTGTCCGGATCCAGCGGACCTTCGACGATGATGTCCAGCTGACGGGCCAGCTGCACGTTGTTACCCACTTCCGGATGCAGATCCAGGGGCAGGTGGTAGGCCAGCAGGCTGATGTCGTGACGCAGCAATGTCTTGAGTCGACGTTGCTTCATGCCGGTAATGCAGGGGTTCTCGCCTTTCCAGAAGTATCCGTGATGCACCAGCACCAGGTCCGCCTCGGCCTCGACGGCGGCATCGAGCAGCGCCTGGCTGGCCGTCACGCCGCTGACGATACGGCGTACCTGCACACGCCCCTCGACCTGCAGGCCGTTGGGGCAGTAGTCCTGGATCTTCGAGCTGGAAAGATAGCGTTCGGCTTCTGCGACCAGGGTGCTCAGGGCAACGGCCATGGGAGGGTCTCCGTGATCGAGGGTGGTACCGGCTCGCAGGCCGGCTGATGGACGTCATTATACGGAGCGTCGCCGATTCCAGGGCAACTGGATGACGGCGCTTGGCCAGGCGCGACGTACAACCGTCGTCGAGCGCGTTGATGATGTGTATGATCGCGCGCGTCCCAGGCCGCTCCGGCAGCGGCTCCGCTCATTCCAGGATCCATTCGATGCTCAAGGCTCTGCGTTACTTTGGCTGGCCGCTGCTGACCGGCGTGCTGATCGCCCTGCTGGTCATTCAGCGTTTTCCGCAATGGGTGGGCTTGCCCAGCCAGGATGTCAACCTGCAACAGGCACCGCAGACCACGCAGATCACGCAAGGTCCGGTCTCCTATGCCGAGGCCGTCACGCTGGCCGCGCCCGCGGTGGCCAACCTGTACACGACCAAGGCGGTCAACAAGAGCGCTCATCCGCTGTTCGAGGACCCGCAGTTCCGCCGCTTCTTCGGCGACAATCTGCCCAAGCAGCGCCGCTGGGAGTCGAGCCTGGGCTCGGCGGTCATCATGAGTCCCGAGGGCTATCTGCTGACCAACAACCATGTCACCAGCGGCGCCGACCAGATCGTGGTGGCGCTCAAGGACGGGCGCGAGACCCTGGCCAGGGTCATCGGCAGCGATCCGGAAACCGACCTGGCGGTGCTGAAGATCGACCTGGACAAGCTGCCGGCCATGACCATCGGGCGCTCCGACTTCATCCACATCGGCGATGTCGCCCTGGCCATCGGCAACCCGTTCGGGGTCGGCCAGACCGTGACCATGGGCATCATCAGCGCGACCGGTCGCAACCAGCTGGGCCTGAACAACTACGAGGACTTCATCCAGACCGACGCGGCGATCAATCCCGGTAACTCCGGCGGCGCCCTGGTCGACGCCAGCGGCAACCTGATCGGCATCAACACCGCGATCTTCTCCAAGTCAGGCGGCTCGCAGGGCATCGGTTTCGCCATCCCGGTCAAGCTGGCGCTGGAGGTGATGAAGTCGATCATCGAGCACGGTCAGGTGATTCGCGGCTGGCTGGGCATCGAAGTGCAGCCGCTGAGCCCGGACCTGGCCGAGTCGTTCGGCATGCACGGACGCCCCGGCATCGTCGTGGCGGGCATCTTTCGCGACGGCCCGGCCCAGCGCGCCGGCCTGCAACTGGGCGATGTGATCGTCAGCATCAATGGCGAGCCCGCCGGCGATGGCCGCAAGTCGATGAACCAGGTCGCCCGGATCAAGCCCGGCGAGAAGGTCGCCATCGAGGTGGTGCGCAACGGCAAGTCGCTCAAGCTAGTGGCCGAGGTAGGACTGCGTCCGCCACCGGCGCCGGTGACCGCCAAGGACGCCAAGTAGCGGCCCGCCAGCCGGCCTGGTGGCGTGCTCGCGTCAGCACCTGGGCGCAAAGGGTGTTAACGTCACCGGCAGCGCTTGTCGCCAAACGTTGCAAGGCAGGTGCGGGGCCGTCGGGAAGCGGTCCTGCGCCTGCGCTGCGAGAACCTGCACCTGACTGGAGTCGTCATGACCAACCCGCTGATCCTTGAACCTCAACAGACCGCCGATGCCTGTGTCATCTGGCTGCACGGCCTGGGCGCCGATCGCTACGACTTCCTGCCGGTGGCCGAATTCCTTCAGCAGCACCTGCACAGTACGCGCTTCATCATGCCGCAGGCGCCCACCAGGCCGGTGACCATCAATGGCGGCTATGCCATGCCCAGCTGGTATGACATCAAGGCCATGACCCCAGCGCGCGCGATCGACGAGGCGCAGCTCGAAGCCTCCGCCGAGCAGGTCATCGAACTGATCGAGGCCGAGCGTGCCAAGGGCATCGACCTGGCGCGGATCTTCCTGGCGGGCTTCTCCCAGGGCGGCGCGGTGGTGCTGCACACGGCCTACATCCAGTGGCAGCAGTCGCTCGGTGGCGTCCTGGCGTTGTCCACCTACGCACCGACCTTCGCCGAGCAGCACCAGCTCAGCGCCGGTCAGCAGCGCACCCCGGCACTCTGCCTGCACGGCGTGCATGATCCGGTGGTGATCCCCGCCATGGGGCGTACCGCATTCGAGTACCTCGATAGTTGGGGCGTGGCCGCGCGCTGGATGGAGTATCCGATGGAACACGAGGTGGCGGTGGCCGAACTCAACGATATCCTGGCCTGGCTGAGCGAGAAGCTGCGTTGAGCGACGGTTGCGCTTGTAGCCGGAGCGTGACAGCCACTACGCCGAGCCCGATTCTTGCATTACACTGCCCGGCGTACATTCCTTAACCAACCGACGAGACGACCGTGCTCAAGGCACTCAAGAAAATATTCGCCAAGGGAGGCGCCGAGACCTCGGCCGCCGTCCCCGAGGCCGTGACCCAGCACGTCGCGGCGCCTGCCCCACCTGTCGCTCCCGCTGCTGTCCAGGCCCAGCCCCCAGGCGTGGACGAGCAGCGCCCGGCCGACCCGCAAGCGCCGGTCCAAAGCCGCGGCAAGCCGCGCCGCGAGCGCAAGCCAAAGCCCCAGGCCTCGCTGTGGAAGCCGGAAGACTTCGTGGTCGAGCCACAGGAGGGCAAGACACGTTTCCACGATTTCAGGCTCTCCAACGAGCTGATGCACGCGATCCACGACCTCGGCTTTCCCTATTGCACGCCGATCCAGGCCCAGGTCCTCGGCCACACGCTGCGTGGCCAGGATGCCATCGGCAGGGCCCAGACCGGGACCGGCAAGACCGCCGCCTTCCTCATTTCGATCATCGCCCAGTTGCAGCAGGTGCCACCGCCCAGGGAGCGCTACATGGGCGAGCCGAGGGCGCTGATCATCGCGCCGACCCGCGAGCTGGTGGTGCAGATCGCCAGGGATGCCCAGGCACTGGTCCGCTACAGCGGGCTCAACGTCATGACCTTCGTCGGCGGCATGGACTTCGACAAGCAGCTCAAGAGCCTCGAGGCGCGCCACTGCGACATCCTGGTGGCCACGCCTGGCCGTCTGCTGGACTTTCACCAGCGCGGCGAGGTGCACCTGGACATGGTCGAGGTGCTGGTGCTCGATGAAGCCGACCGCATGCTCGACATGGGCTTCATACCCCAGGTGCGCCAGATCATCCGCCAGACTCCGCCCAAGAGCGAGCGCCAGACCCTGCTGTTTTCCGCCACCTTCACCGATGACGTGATGAACCTGGCCAAGCAGTGGACGAGCAACCCGGCAATCGTCGAGATCGAGCCGGAAAACGTGGCCAGCGAGACCGTCGAGCAGCATGTCTATGCCGTGGCCGGCAGCGACAAGTACAAGCTGCTGTACAACCTGGTGACGCGCAACAAGTGGGAGCGGGTGATGGTGTTCGCCAATCGCAAGGACGAGGTGCGGCGTATCGAGGAACGCCTGGTGCGCGACGGCGTCAACGCCGCCCAGCTGTCCGGCGACGTGCCCCAGCACAAGCGCATCCGCACCCTGGAGAACTTCCGCGAAGGCCGCATCAGCGTGCTGGTGGCCACCGATGTGGCCGGACGCGGGATCCATATCGACGGGATCAGCCACGTGATCAACTTCACCCTGCCCGAAGACCCGGACGACTATGTGCATCGCATCGGCCGTACAGGGCGTGCCGGTACCAGTGGCGTATCGATCAGCTTCGCTGGCGAGGACGACGCCTACCAGCTGCCGGCCATCGAGGCGCTGCTGGGCCGCAAGATCAAGTGCGAAATGCCGCCGCAGGAGCTGTTGAAGCCAGTCTGAACGTCTGCAATTGCCCATGGGCCGCCCGGCGGCCCATGGGGCCGGGCCGACGTATCGGCCTTCGGCACGTCCCGATGAACCCAAACCCGCAGGTATATCGATAGATTGTTTCGATCTATCCGGCCTCCTGAATAGAACCTGTCTCCATGGTAAAGTGATCTGCTCGAACACGGCCCGCTGGCCGTCCATAAGATCGTTTTTCGTGAGTAGCCATGGTCGACAAACTGACGCACTTGAAACAGCTGGAGGCGGAGAGCATCCATATCATCCGCGAGGTGGCCGCCGAGTTCGACAACCCGGTGATGCTCTACTCGATCGGCAAGGATTCCGCCGTGATGCTGCACCTGGCGCGCAAGGCCTTCTTCCCGGGCAAGCTGCCGTTCCCGGTGATGCACGTCGACACCCAGTGGAAATTCCAGGAGATGTACCGCTTCCGTGACCGCATGGTCGAGGAAATGGGGCTGGAACTGATCACCCACGTCAACCCCGAAGGCGTGGCGCAGGGCATCAACCCGTTCACCCACGGCAGTGCCAAGCACACCGATATCATGAAGACCCAGGGCCTGAAGCAGGCGCTGGACAAGCACGGCTTCGATGCCGCCTTCGGCGGTGCGCGGCGCGACGAGGAGAAGTCCCGCGCCAAGGAGCGCGTGTATTCCTTCCGCGACAGCAAGCACCGCTGGGACCCGAAGAACCAGCGTCCGGAGTTGTGGAACATCTACAACGGCAAGGTCAACAAGGGCGAGTCGATCCGTGTCTTCCCGCTGTCGAACTGGACCGAGCTGGACATCTGGCAGTACATCTATCTCGAAGGCATCCCGATCGTGCCGCTGTACTTCGCTGCCGAGCGCGACGTCATCGAGAAGAACGGCACCCTGATCATGATCGACGACGAGCGCATCCTCGAGCACCTCTCCGAGGAAGAGAAGGCCCGCATCGTCAAGAAGAAGGTGCGTTTCCGCACCCTCGGCTGCTACCCGTTGACGGGCGCGGTGGAGTCGCAGGCCGAGAGCTTGACCGACATCATCCAGGAAATGCTCCTGACGCGCACTTCCGAGCGCCAGGGCCGAGTCATCGACCATGATGGCGCCGGTTCCATGGAAGACAAGAAACGTCAGGGCTACTTCTAATTCTCAGGGTTACTCCATGTCGCACCAATCCGATTTGATCAGCGAAGACATCCTCGCTTATCTGGCTCAGCACGAGCGCAAAGAACTGCTGCGTTTCCTCACCTGCGGCAACGTGGATGACGGCAAGAGCACCCTGATCGGGCGCCTGCTGCACGATTCCAAGATGATCTACGAGGACCACCTCGAGGCCATTACCCGCGATTCGAAGAAATCCGGCACCACGGGCGAGGAAGTCGACCTGGCGCTGCTGGTCGATGGCCTGCAGGCCGAGCGCGAGCAGGGCATCACCATCGATGTCGCCTACCGTTACTTCTCGACCGCCAAGCGCAAGTTCATCATCGCCGATACCCCGGGCCACGAGCAGTACACCCGCAACATGGCCACCGGTGCCTCGACCTGCGACCTGGCGATCATCCTGGTCGATGCCCGCTACGGTGTGCAGACCCAGACCCGTCGGCACAGCTACATCGCCTCGCTGCTGGGCATCAGGCACATCGTCGTCGCGGTCAACAAGATGGACCTGAAGAACTTCGACGAGCAGGTCTTCGAGTCGATCAAGGCCGACTACCTGGCCTTCGCCGAGGCCATCGACCTGAAGCCGAGCAGCTTGCACTTCGTGCCGATGTCCGCCCTCAAGGGCGACAACGTGGTCAACCGTAGCGAGCGGTCGCCGTGGTACACCGGCCCTGCGCTGATGGAAATCCTCGAAACCGTCGAAGTCGCCGCCGATCGCAACTTCACCGACTTGCGCTTCCCGGTGCAATACGTCAACCGTCCCAACCTGAACTTCCGCGGCTTCGCCGGCACCCTGGCCAGCGGTATCGTGCACAAGGGCGACGAAGTGGTCGTGCTGCCGTCGGGCAAGAGCAGCCGGGTCAAGTCCATCGTCACCTACGAAGGCGAACTGGAGCATGCCGGTCCAGGCCAGGCAGTGACTCTGACCATGGAAGACGAGATCGACATCTCCCGTGGCGACTTGCTGGTGCATGCCGACAACGTCCCGCCGGTCACCGACCAGTTCGACGCCATGCTCGTGTGGATGGCCGAGGAGCCGATGCTCCCGGGCAAGAAGTACGATATCAAGCGCGCCACCAGTTATGTGCCGGGCTCGATCGCCAGCATCACCCACAAGGTCGATGTGAACACCCTCGAGCGTGGCGCGGCCAGTGCGCTGCAGCTCAACGAGATCGGCCGGGTCAAGGTCAGCCTGGACTCGGCCATCGCCCTGGACGGCTACGACAGCAATCGCACCACGGGGGCGTTCATCGTCATCGACCGGCTGACCAATGGCACCGTTGGCGCCGGCATGATCATCGCCCCGCCAGTGTTGCCGCACGGCGGCAGCGGCCAGCATGGCAAGGCTGCTCACGTCTCCACCGAGGAGCGCGCGCTGCGCTTCGGCCAGCAGCCAGCCACCGTGCTGTTCAGCGGCCTGTCCGGCGCGGGCAAGAGCACCCTGGCCTACGCCGTGGAACGCAAGCTGTTCGACATGGGTCGCGCGGTCTATGTGCTCGATGGCCAGAACCTGCGTCACGACCTGAACAAGGGCCTGCCGCAGGACCGCGCCGGGCGTACCGAGAACTGGCGCCGCGCCGCCCATGTGGCGCGCCAGTTCAACGAGGCCGGCCTGCTGACCCTGGCCGCTTTCGTCGCACCGGATGCCGAAGGCCGCGAACAGGCCAAGGCGTTGATCGGCCAGGAGCGCCTGGTTACCGTCTACGTCCAGGCCTCCCCACAGGTCTGCCGCGAGCGTGACCCGCAGGGGCTGTATGCCGCTGACGGCGACAACATCCCGGGCGAGAGCTTCCCCTACGATGTGCCGCTGGACGCGGACCTGGTGATCGATACCCAGGCCACCGCGGTCGATGAGGCCGTGAAGCAGGTGCTGGACGTGCTGCGTCAGCGCGGCGCGATCTAGCTCCGCGTTGTCCACGACATGATCCTGGGGCTGCAAGGCCAGCCCCGGAATCTGTCGATGGTCCTGGCCTTGATGGTTCGATCCACTTCTGCAAGTGCTTCGCCGCTGCTTCGTCCAGCCCATGGCAAGCAGGCAATTGCCAGCGTAACGCCAGGTAGGGACCTGATTCGTCGGCCGTATGCACGTCAACGAACGTCCGTCTCAGATATGCGTTTCGGAAACCGGGATCACCCGCCGCGCCTTCATGGCCTTGTACGAAAAGCTCGAATAGATCTCCTTCACGCCTGGCAGCCGCTGCAGCACCTCGCGCGCGAACTCGCCGAAGGACTCCAGGTCGCGGGCCAGGATCTCCAGCAGAAAGTCATAGCGACCGGAAATGTTGTGGCAGGCCACGATCTCGGGGATTTCCATCAGCCGCCGTTCGAACGCCAGGGCGATGTCCTTGGTGTGCGAATCCATCATGATGCTGACGAACGCCGTGACACCGAAGCCAAGGGCCTTGGGTGAGAGCGTCGCCTGATAGCCCGTGATGTAGCCGTTCTCCTCGAGCAGTTTCAAGCGCCGCCAGCAAGGCGAAGTGGTCAGCGCGACCTGGTCGGCCAGTTGTGCGACGGTGAGCCGGGCATTGTCCTGCAATGCCGCAAGCAGGGCGCGATCGGTACGGTCGAGTGGCGAAGGCATAATGTGCCCTCCATGATCGTTGCCTGTTGTATTTCTTTCCAAAACGTCATCGGCAAACGCAGCGTTTTGGCATGGGGTCGAGGCTATCGTGGCATAAGCTTATAGCAAAGCGCCGGAGGCTTCCGTCATGAGCAAGCACGACCCGCAGCACGGGTTTTCCACCCGAGCCATTCATCATGGCTACGACCCGATGTCCCACGGTGGCGCCCTGGTGCCGCCGATCTACCAGACCAGCACCTATGCCTTCTCCGATGTCGAACAGGGGGCTGCCTGCTTCGCAGGGGAGCGGGAAGGGCATTTCTATAGCCGTATCTCCAATCCGACCCTGGCGCTGCTGGAACAGCGCATCGCTTCGCTCGAAGGCGCCGAGGCCGCCCTGGCCCTGGCCTCGGGCATGGGCGCGATCACCTCGACCTTGTGGACGCTGCTGCGCCCTGAAGACGAACTGATCGTCGGGTCGACCCTGTATGGCTGCACCTTCGCCTTCCTGCACCATGGTATCGGCGAATTCGGGGTAAGGATCCGGCATGTCGACCTGAACGACACCGAGGCCCTGGCGGCCGCGATCACGCCCAGGACACGGATGATCTATTTCGAGACGCCGGCCAATCCGAACATGCTGCTGGTGGATATCCCGGCGGTCACCGCGGTCGCTCGTCGTCATGGCGTGCCGGTAGTGGTCGACAACACCTACTGCACCCCTTATCTGCAACGGCCGCTGGAACTGGGAGCCGACCTGGTGGTGCATTCGGCGACCAAATACCTCTGTGGCCATGGTGATGTCACTGCCGGGTTGGTGGCCGGACGCAAGGCGCTGATCGAGCGGATTCGCCGGGAAGGCCTCAAGGACCTGACCGGTGCCGTGCTCTCGCCGCATGATGCGTCCTTGCTGATGCGCGGTATCAAGACGTTGGCGCTGCGCATGGACCGTCACTGCGCGAATGCCTTGGCGGTGGCCCAGTTTCTCGAGCGGCAGGCACAGGTCGAGCTGGTCAGGTACCCCGGGTTGGCGAGTTTTTCGCAGCATCAGCTGGCGCAACGGCAAATGCGCCTTCCCGGCGGCATGATCGCATTCGAGCTCAAGGGCGGTGTCGAGGTTGGACGTCGCTTCATGAATGCCTTGCAACTGTTCGGTCGGGCGGTCAGCCTGGGCGATGCCGAATCGCTGGCGCAGCATCCGGCGAGCATGACCCATTCCAGCTATACGCCCGAAGAGCGGGCGCACCACGGCATTTCCGAGGGGCTGGTGCGGTTGTCGGTGGGGCTGGAGGATGTGGAGGATCTGCTGGCGGATATCGAGCAGGCTTTGAAGGCTTGCAGCTAGGCTGTTCGTTCGGGCCTCTTCGCGGGCACGCCCGTCCCCCAGGCATCTCGCAGATTTCAAACGATGTGGCGTAGCTGTGAGAGCGAGCGTGCCCGCGGAGAGGGCAGTGAATCCAGTGCACAAAAAAGGCCTCGAGCGAGGCCTTTTTCAGGTTCAGCGATTCAACGCTTGAGCCCGTAGCTCTCGTCGAGCATGCCTGGTGCGTTCGGCGACTTGGGGGCGTAGTCGAGCGGTGCCTCGGTGTCCTTCGGCGGGGTCAGGCGGTCGCGCGCGGGCTGGGCTGCGTCGGAATGCAGCGAAGCCAGCAGGCGTTGGCGGGTCAGTTCGTCCAGGGCCAGGCGGTTGGCGCCATCGGCCAGGTGGTCCTGCACGTCCTGGTAGCTTTGGGTCAGCCGCTTGACCAGCGTGGCCGTGCTGTTGAAGTGGGTGACCACTTCGTTCTGGTAATTGTCGAAGCGCTGCTGGATGTCGTCCAGCTGACGCTGGGTGCTGCTCGGCGCCGCGTTGGGCAGCAGGCGGGCAAGGGCGAAACCGACCACGACGCCGACCACGAGGGCCAGGGTCGGCAGCAACCAAACTAGAAGCGAGAGTTCCACGAGTCCTTCCTCTATAAACGGCTTTGCTTTACGTTAACGGCTCAGACCTGCGCTGTATACCGCGAGCGATCGCAAATATGCCAGAACAGAATTCCTCAGCTAGACGAGTCGACCTGTTTCAAGGTCACGGAGTAGTGCCTTGCTTGCCCGCGAAACCCCCCTGTTGATCGATGGCCCCTGCGGCCCCCTGGAAGCCCTGCACCTGGACGTCGCCCAAGCGCGTGGCGTCGCGTTGATCTGCCACCCGAATCCGGTTCAGGGTGGCACCATGCTCAACAAGGTGGTCTCGACCTTGCAGCGCACCGCCCGCGATGCCGGCTACGTCACGCTGCGCTTCAACTACCGAGGTGTCGGCCAGAGCGCGGGCAGCCATGACATGGGCGCGGGGGAAGTGGCCGACGCGCAAGCCGTGGCCGGTTGGGTGCGCGAGCGCTACCCCGAGCTGCCACTGGTCCTGCTGGGCTTCTCCTTTGGCGGCTTCGTCGCTGCCAGCCTGGCAGGGCGGCTAGAGGCTCGTGGCGTGCCGCTGCAGCACCTGTTCATGGTCGCTCCGGCGGTCATGCGCCTGACCGACGAGTTCCCGTTGCCCGAACGATGCCCGTTGACCCTGATCCAGCCCGACGCCGACGAAGTGGTCGCGCCGCGGCTGGTGTATGAATGGTCCGAGGCGCTGGGGCGCCCCCACGAGCTGCTGAAAGTGGCAGAATGCGGACACTTCTTTCATGGCAAGCTGACCGATCTGAAGGATCTGCTGCTGCCGCGCCTTTCGAACTGAGCCAAGCCTGATCAAGCGATAACCCATGACTACGCGCATCCTCACCGGTATCACCACCACCGGCACTCCGCACCTGGGCAATTATGCCGGCGCCATCCGCCCAGCGATCCTCGCCAGCCAGCAGCCCGGTGCCGACTCGTTCTATTTCCTGGCCGACTACCATGCCCTGATCAAGTGCGACGATCCGCTGCGCATCCAGCGTTCGCGCCTGGAGATCGCCGCGACCTGGCTGGCCGGTGGCCTGGACCACGAGAAGGTGACCTTCTATCGCCAGTCCGACATCCCCGAGATTCCCGAGCTCACCTGGCTGCTGACCTGTGTCAGCGCCAAGGGCCTGCTCAACCGTGCGCACGCCTACAAGGCCTCGGTGGACAAGAACCTGGAGAGCGGCGAGGACCCGGACGCCGGCGTGACCATGGGCCTGTACAGCTATCCGGTGCTGATGGCGGCTGACATCCTCATGTTCAACGCGCACAAGGTGCCGGTCGGTCGCGACCAGATCCAGCATGTGGAGATGGCCCGCGACATCGGCCAGCGCTTCAACCACCTGTTCGGCCAGGGCAAGGAGCTGTTCGTCATGCCCGAAGCGCTGATCGAGGAAAGCGTCGCGACCTTGCCCGGTCTGGATGGCCGCAAGATGTCCAAGAGCTACGACAACACCATTCCGCTGTTCGCCAGCGCCAAGGAAATGAAAAGCGCCATTTCCCGGATCGTGACCGACTCGCGTGCACCTGGCGAGCCGAAGGACCCGGACGATTCACATCTGTTCACCTTGTACCAGGCGTTCTCGACACCGGCGCAAGCCAGCGAATTGCGTGAAGAGCTGCTCCAGGGACTGGGCTGGGGCGAGGCCAAGCAGCGCCTGTTCGAGCTGCTCGACGGTCAGCTCGGCGAAGGTCGCGAGCGTTACCACGAACTGATGGCGCGGCCGGCCGACCTCGAAGACATTCTCCTGGCCGGAGCGCAGAAGGCTCGCCGCATTGCCAGCCCGTTCCTCGAGCAGTTGCGTGAAGCGGTCGGCCTGCGTTCGTTCCGCAACAGCCCGCAGGTCGGTGGCGAGACGAAGAAGAAGGCGGCCAAGGCAGCTCGCTTCGTCAGCTTCCGCGACGACGACGGCAGTTTCCGCTTCCGCCTGCTGGCGGCCAATGGCGAGCAGTTGCTGCTCTCGCGCGGCTTCGCCGATGGCAAGAGCGCCGGTGCGGTGAGCAGGCGCCTGCAGCAGGGCGATGCGCTCGACCTGCGGATCGAGGCGCTCGGCTTCAGCGTGTGGCTGGACGACGAAAGCGTTGCCCAGGGCCCGCAGTTCGCCGATGCCGCTGCGCGTGACAGCGCCATCGACGAGCTGCGGGCCGCCCTGCATCCCCAGCAAGACTGAGGCATCTTGTCGCAAGTCTGATTGCCATTATCCAGGGCCGTCGCTACAGTGACGGCCCGCTTTTCGTTACCTCGCCTACGTATATGACGCCTCTAGAACGATATCAAGCAGACCTCAAACGCCCTGAATTCTTCCATGACGCGGCGCAGGAGACAGCGGTACGCCACCTGCAGCGTCTGTACGATGACCTGCTGGCGGCGCAGAACAACAAGCCCGGCGTGTTCGGCAAGCTGTTCGGCCGCAAGGAGCAGACCCCGGTCAAGGGCCTGTACTTCTGGGGCGGCGTGGGTCGCGGCAAGACCTACCTGGTAGACACCTTCTACGAGGCGCTGCCGTTCAAGCAGAAGATGCGCACCCACTTCCACCGCTTCATGAAGCGTGTGCACGAGGAGATGAAATCGCTCAAGGGCGAGAAGAACCCGCTGACGATCATCGCCAAGCGTTTCTCGGAAGAGGCCAAGGTCATCTGTTTCGATGAGTTCTTCGTCTCCGACATCACCGATGCCATGATCCTCGGGACCTTGATGGAAGAACTGTTCCGCAACGGTGTCACCCTGGTGGCGACGTCCAACATCGTGCCGGACGGCTTGTACAAGGATGGCCTGCAGCGCGCCCGCTTCCTCCCGGCCATCGCCCTGATCAAGCAGAACACCGAGGTGGTCAACGTCGACAGCGGGGTGGATTACCGCCTGCGTCACCTAGAACAGGCCGAACTGTTCCACCATCCGCTCGACGAGGCGGCCGAGCGCAGCATGCGCCAGAGTTTCAAGGCGCTGACGCCCGAATGCACCCAGGCCGTCGAGAACGACGTGCTGGTGATCGAGAACCGCGAGATCCACGCCCTGCGTACCTGCGACGACGTCGCCTGGTTCGACTTCCGCGCCCTGTGCGACGGTCCGCGCAGCCAGAACGACTACATCGAGCTGGGCAAGATCTTCCATGCCGTGCTGCTGAGCAATGTCGAACAGATGGGCGTGACCACCGACGACATTGCCCGACGCTTCATCAACATGGTCGATGAGTTCTACGATCGCAACGTCAAGCTGATCATTTCCGCCGAGGTGGAGCTCAAGGACCTGTACACCGGCGGACGCCTGAGCTTTGAGTTCCAGCGCACCCTCAGTCGTCTGCTGGAGATGCAGTCCCACGAGTTCCTGTCTCGCGCCCACAAGCCCTGAGCCCCAAGCCCGCGAGCCGCAAGCTACAAGCCAAAGCCGCGATACCGCAGGTTCGCCGATCAGCTTGCAGCGTGAAGCTCGCGACTACCCTCCGGATGCCCGCAGCTGCCGATACTGGTTGGGTGACAGCTCGGTGTGCTGGCGGAACAGGCGAGCGAAGAAGCTCGCGTCGTCATAGCCGACCTCGTAGCTGATGGTCTTGATGCTCTTGCGGGTGCTCGACAGCAGGCCCTTGGCGGTCTCTATGCGCAGTCGCTGCAGGTAGTGCAGGGGTTTGTCGCCGGTGGCGCCCTGGAACCTGCGCATGAAGTTGCGGATGCTCATGCCATGGTTGCGGGCGACGTCCTCGAAGCGGAACTTGTCGGCGAAGTGCTCCTCGAGCCAGTGCTGGATCTGCAGGATGGTCAGGTCCTGGTGCAGCTTCTGGCCACCGAAGCCCATGCGCCCGGGCGTGTAGCTGCGCTGGACCTCGTAGAGGATGTCGCGGGCCACGGTGCGTGCGATGCTGGCGCCGCAGAAGCGCTCGATCAGGTAGATGTACAGGTCGCAGGCCGAAGTGCTGCCGCCGGCGCAATACAGGTTGTCGGCGTCGGTCAGGTGCTTGTCCTGATTCAGCCTCACCCTGGGGAAGCGCTCGCTGAAACTGTCGAAGAAGCGCCAGTAGGTGGTCGCCTCCTTGCCGTCCAGCAGGCCGGCCTCGGCGAGCCAGAACACGCCGCTGGCCTCGCCACAGAGCACGGCGCCGCGGGCATGCTGCTGGCGCAGCCAGGGCAGCACCTGGGGGTAGCGCAGGCAGAGCGCATCGAAGTCGTCGGAGAACGCTGGCAGGATGATGATGTCGGCGTCCTCCAGGTCGCCGTCGACCGGGATCTGCACGGCGCTGAAGCTGTCCGCCGGCCTGCCGCCGGGGCTTACCAGGCGGATCTCGAACGTCGGCTGCAGGCCCAGCCCCATCTGCTTGCCATGGCGCAGGCTGGCTAGGTGAAAGAAGTCCTTGGCTTGCATCAGCGTCGAGGCGAACACCGTGTCGATGGCCAGGATGCTGACGCGGCGGAGCGAGGCGCAGGGTTGATTAAGCATCATTCTTCGTTGTTCTTATATAGGAGAGAGTGGTCAATCACTGGCTGGATCGTCTTATTTTTCCCTGGCCGTGTCCAGCCTGTAACAGGCGCTCATGCTTCTGGCTCGAGTTGCACGCAAAGCTGTCAGGCCAATCGGGCAGATAGCGAGCAAGGGCGGCGACTCTCACGCCGATGCGCCGCGAATCGACGAAGCGGGTTGAAATTCTTCCCGCAATCTGGATAATCCTCACCCTCTCCGTGTGGTGGGAGTGATGCACCACCCACAGGAAGAACCCTGCCGAATATTGGACGCGCTGACCCGAGCCCCCGATAGCGTCCCTATGCGGCTGCGCGCTTGCCTTGTCAAGCGAGGCACTATCCAGTAAGATCCGCCGTCTTATTTTCGCTGGGCGGCCCCTGAGGCTATAAAGAATGAAAACTTTTACTGCTAAACCGGAAACAGTAAAGCGCGACTGGTACGTAGTCGACGCCGCTGGTCAGACCCTGGGTCGTCTGGCTACCGAAATCGCTCGTCGTCTGCGTGGCAAGCACAAGCCAGAGTACACCCCTCACGTTGATACCGGCGACTACATCGTCGTCATCAATGCCGAGCAGGTCCGTGTCACTGGCGCCAAGACTTCGGACAAGATGTACTACTCCCACTCCGGTTTCCCGGGCGGCATCAAGGAAATCAACTTCGAGAAGCTGATCGCCAAGGCCCCTGAGCGTGTGATCGAGACCGCGGTAAAAGGCATGCTGCCGAAGAACCCGCTGGGTCGCGACATGTACCGCAAGCTGAAGGTCTATGCGGGCACCAACCACCCTCATACTGCTCAGCAGCCCCAAGAACTGAAGATTTAACGGAATAGTTCATTATGTCGGCGACTCAAAATTACGGCACTGGCCGTCGCAAGACCGCAACCGCACGCGTTTTCCTGCGTCCGGGCACTGGTAACATCTCCATCAACAACCGTCCCCTGGACACCTTCTTCGGCCGCGAAACCGCTCGCATGGTTGTTCGCCAGCCGCTGGAGCTGACCGAGACCGTCGAGAAGTTCGACATCTACGTCACCGTCGCTGGTGGCGGTGTCAGCGGTCAGGCCGGTGCGATCCGCCACGGCATCACCCGCGCCCTGATGGAATACGATGAAACTTTGCGTGGCGCTCTGCGTCGTGCTGGCTACGTCACCCGCGACGCCCGTGAAGTCGAGCGTAAGAAAGTGGGTCTGCGCAAGGCGCGTAAGCGTCCTCAGTACTCCAAGCGTTAATTCGCTTCGGTGGTCAAGAGAACCCGGCTCCTGGAGCCGGGTTTTTTTTGTCCGTTGAACTAACCTGTGAGCATGTCCGTGGCAACTTGTCGCATAGACGCAAATCAAGCATCGCGCGGGTTGCAGCCGTTCCGGCCGGTAATCACCTTGTCACTGTAAGGTTTTGTTCTTTACCATTCGGCCAATTTTTTAGCGCCACAGACATTATTCGAAGATGCCTGTCGAGCAGGCCAGGAAAAGCTGATGGGGAGAGGACTGAATGAGCAATGACGCTGTCAATGCAGGCCGGCGTCGCTTCCTCGTGGCCGCCACATCCGTGGTGGGGGCGGCAGGGGCGGTAGGTGCTGCAGTGCCGTTCGTAGGGTCGTGGTTCCCCAGCGCCAAGGCGAAGGCCGCCGGAGCGCCGGTGAAGATCAACATTTCCAAGATCGAGCCTGGCCAGCAAATGGTGGCGGAGTGGCGCGGGCAGCCCGTGTTCATCGTGCGACGAACCGAAGAGATCCTTGGCAACCTGGCCAAGCTCGAGGCAGAGCTCGCCGATCCGCAGTCCGAGGCGTCGCAGCAGCCGACCTATGTCGACCCGCGCACCCGTTCGATCAAGCCCGAGATCCTGTTGCTGGTCGGTCTGTGCACCCACCTGGGTTGCTCGCCAACGTTCCGGCCGGAAGTCGCCCCGGCCGATCTCGGTCCGAAATGGCTCGGTGGCTACTTCTGCCCCTGTCACGGTTCGCATTATGACCTGGCCGGGCGCGTCTACCGGTCGCAGCCTGCCCCCCTCAACCTGCCAGTGCCACCGCATTCGTACGAGACGGATGAGGTGATCGTGGTCGGCATCGATCAGGAGAACGCGTGATGAGCAAGCTGATGGACTGGATCGATGCTCGTTTTCCGGCCACTCGGATGTGGGAAGAGCATCTGAGCAAGTACTACGCGCCGAAGAACTTCAACGTCTTGTACTTCTTCGGCTCCCTTGCGCTGCTGGTGCTGGTGAACCAGCTGGTCACCGGCGTCTGGTTGACCATGAGCTTCACGCCCACGGCAGAGGAGGCGTTCGCCTCGGTCGAATACATCATGCGCGATGTCGAATACGGCTGGATCCTGCGCTACCTGCACTCGACCGGCGCTTCGGCATTCTTCATCGTGGTCTACCTGCACATGTTCCGCGGCTTGCTGTATGGCTCCTACCAGAAGCCGCGCGAACTGGTCTGGGTATTCGGGATGCTGATCTACCTGGCGCTGATGGCCGAGGCATTCATGGGTTACCTGCTGCCGTGGGGGCAGATGTCCTATTGGGGCGCGCAGGTGATCATCTCGCTGTTCGGCGCCATTCCGGTCATCGGCGATGACCTGACCCAGTGGATCCGGGGTGACTACCTGGTGTCCGGGATCACCTTGAACCGCTTCTTCGCCCTGCATGTGGTGGCCCTGCCGATCGTCATCCTTGGCCTGGTGGCCCTGCACATCCTGGCGCTGCACGAAGTCGGCTCGAACAACCCCGATGGCATCGACATCAAGAAAACCAAGGACGAGAACGGCGTGCCGCTGGACGGGATCCCGTTCCATCCGTACTACACCGTGAAGGACATCCTCGGGGTCGTGGTGTTCCTGCTGGTGTTCTGCGCCGTGGTGTTCTTCTTCCCGGAAATGGGCGGCTATTTCCTGGAAAAGCCCAACTTCGAGCCAGCCAATGCGTTCAAGACGCCCGAGCATATCGCACCTGTGTGGTATTTCACGCCGTTCTACGCGATCCTGCGCGCCGTGCCCGACAAGCTGTTCGGGGTCATGGCCATGGGCGCGGCCATCGCTGCGCTGTTCGTGCTGCCATGGCTCGATCGCAGCCCGGTGCGCTCGATGCGCTACAAGGGCTGGCCAAGCAGGCTCGCCCTGGCGATCTTCTGCGTGGCCTTCGTCACGCTCGGCGTGCTTGGCGTGCAGGCGCCCAGCCCGGGCCGGACATTGCTGGCGCAGGTCTGCACCGTGTTCTATTTCGCCTACTTCATCCTGATGCCGTTCTACACGGCGGTGGAAAAGACCAAACCGGTTCCGCAAAGGGTGACAGGCTGATGAACAAGCTCATTGCGGCATTGATGCTGATGATCCTGCCCATGCTGGCCATGGCTGCCGAGCCGGCCTTCGAACTCGACTCGGTCGACATCGACCTGACCGACAAGGCCGCCATGCAGGACGGTGCGCGAACATTCGTCAACTATTGCATGGGTTGCCACGGAGCCAGATTCCAGCGCTACGAGCGTGTTGCCGACGACCTTGGCATCCCGCATGAACTGATGCTGGAAAAACTGGTGTTCACCGGCGCCAAGATCGGCGACCACATGAACAGCGCGATGCGCCCCGAGGATGCCAAGGTCTGGTTCGGCGCGGCGCCACCGGACCTGACCCTGGTCGCCCGGGTGCGCGGCAACGATTGGCTGTACAGCTACCTGCGCAGCTTCTACGAAGACAAGTCGCGCCCCTTTGGCAGCAACAACAAGGTCTTTCCTAATGTCGGCATGCCCAACGTGCTGGCCGGGCTGCAGGGCAACCAGGTGATAGGCTGCAAGCAGGTACAGAGCGTGGTCGACGGCAAGAAGCAGTTCGACCCATTGACCGGCAGCCCGCTCACCCACCAGGCATGCGACCAGCTGACCATCGAGCCGAATTCCGGTACCCTGACGCCCGAGCAGTTCGATGAAAAGATCAGGAACCTGGTGACCTTCCTGGCTTACTCGGCCAACCCGGTCAAGCTCGAAAGCCAGCGCATCGGTACCTACGTGCTCTTGTACCTGGCTGTCTTGCTGGTATTGGCCTATCTGCTCAAGCGTGAGTACTGGAAGGATGTGCACTGAGCACTGACAGGTTTCCGGTGGTTGGACGCGCCCTGGGGCGCTCTCGCGATACCGCGGGGGCCTCCGGGGCGCGTTCGTATTGCAGTTTTACAAGTTTCCCATGCGAGGAGGAGCACCATGGGCGCGACCAACAGGTTAGCCTGCTATTCCGACCCCGCTGACCATTATTCTCATCGGGTACGCCTGGTGCTGGCCGAGAAAGGCGTCATCGTCCAGATCATCGATGTCGATGCTGGTCGGCTGCCGTCCCGGCTGATCGAAGTGAACCCTTATGGCAGCGTGCCGACGCTGGTCGATCGCGACCTGGCGTTGTACGAACCGAGCGTGGTGATGGAGTACCTCGAGGAGCGTTACCCGCATCCGGCGCTGATGCCGGCCTATCCGGTGGCGCGCGGCAACAGTCGCTTGCTGATGCACCGTATCCAGCGCGACTGGTGCACGCTGGTGGATCGGATTCTCGACCCGCGCAGCCAGGACGCCGAGCGCACCGAGGCGCGCAAGGAGCTGCGCGAGAGCCTGACTGGCGTCTCGCCCTTGTTCGGCGAGTTTCCCTGTTTCATGAGCGAGGAGCAAAGTCTGGTCGACTGCTGTCTATTGCCAATACTATGGCGTCTACCCGTCATGAAGATCGAATTGCCGCGGCAGGCCAAGCCGCTGCTGGACTACATGGAGCGACAGTTCGCCCGCGAGCCTTTCCTGGCGAGCCTCTCCGCTACCGAACGCGAAATGCGCAATATCTAAGGAGCCGTTGATGAAATCCAGTCGCCCCTACCTGGTGCGCTCGCTGTACGAATGGATCGTCGACAACGATTGCACCCCGCACATGCTGGTCAACGCCGAGTATCCGGCGGTCCAGGTACCTCAGGGCTTCGCCAGCGATGGCCAGATCGTCCTGAACATCTCGCCCAGCGCCGTGCGCAACCTGCACATGGACAACGAGGCGGTCAGCTTCGAGGGCCGCTTCAGTGGGGTGGCCCATACCCTGTACGTGCCGGTCGGCGCGATCCTTGGCATCTATGCCCGGGAAAACGGCCAAGGCATGGTGTTCGAACTGGAGCCGCCATTGATCGAGGGAGACGAACTCGACGACGAGGCGCTGCAAGCGCCTGGCGCTGCTCGGCCGGACGATGGTGGGCAGCCGCCGCGCCCGAGTGGTCCGCCAAGCCTGAAAGTGGTCAAGTAGCATGAAAAAAGGCGATCCGCATGGATCGCCTTTTTCATTCCCGTGCCAGGATCAACGCTTCATGTGTTCCGGCAGGTGCGGCTGGATGGCGGTGAGTACCGCCTTGAAGCACTTGATGTTGCCGGCCACGATGTGTCCCTTGTCGAGGAAGTCGTGGCCACCGGTGAAGTCGCTCACCAGGCCGCCTGCTTCTTGAATCAGCAGCACGCCCGCGGCCATGTCCCATTCGGACAGGCCCGACTCCCAGAAGGCATCGAAACGCCCGGCAGCGACGTAGGCCAGGTCCAGGCTCGCGGCGCCAGCGCGACGAATGCCGGCGGTCTGGCCGGTGAGGGCGCGGAACATGCCCAGGTAATTGTCCAGATGGGCCATCTGGTCGTCACGGAAGGGGAAGCCGGTGCCGAGCAGGGCGCCGTCCAGGCTGGTGCGCGAGCTCACGCGCAGGCGGCGGCCGTTGAGCTGGGCGCCGCGACCGCGGCTGGCGGTGAATTCTTCCTGGCGTACCGGGTCGACGATCACGGCATGCTCCAGGCGACCGCGGTACTTGCAGGCGATGCTGACGGCGAAGTGCGGGATGCCACGCAGGAAGTTGGTGGTCCCGTCCAGCGGATCGATGATCCACAGGTAATCCTTGCCTTCCTCGCCGGAGCCGGCGTGCAGGCCGGTTTCCTCGCCCAGGATCGAGTGGTTCGGGTAGGCCTTGCGCAGGCTGTTGACGATGCTCTGTTCGGCGGCGCGATCGACCTCGGAAACGTAGTCCTTGGCGTTCTTCTCGTCGACCTTGATGGTATCCAGGCGTTCGATGGAGCGGAAAATCAGTTCACTGGCGCTGCGAGCGGCGCGCAGCGCGATATTCAGCATAGGCTGCATGGGCGGTTCACCTGGAGTGTTAAAGAAAGCCGGACATTCTAGCAGAAAAGTTCGCTGGCTGAAGCGTGACATTTGCTTTCGTGGCGTAACCAGGAACGCTTCTGTAAGATTCCCTTTCCGTCAACTGCCTCTGTGAGCCCCTCACCTTGCTGCAAAATATTCGTGTTGTTCTGGTCAATACCAGCCACCCCGGGAACATCGGCGGCGCTGCGCGTGCCATGAAAAACATGGGCTTGTCGCGCCTGGTGCTGGTTCAGCCTCAGCACTTCCCGGCGCCCGACGCCTGCGCGCGCGCCTCCGGCGCCGACGATGTGCTCGAGGCCGCCGTCGTGGTCGATAGTCTCGAAGAGGCGCTGGCTGGCACCAGCCTGGTGCTGGGTACCAGCGCCCGCGACCGGCGCATTCCCTGGCCGCTGCTCGACCCGCGCGAGTGCGGTGCCAAGGTGGTCGAGCATGCCGCCCAGCAGGCGCAGATCGCGCTGGTGTTCGGCCGCGAGCATGCCGGCCTGACCAACGAGGAACTGCAGCGATGTCACTTCCATGTACATATTCCCTCGAACCCCGACTTCAGCTCGCTGAACCTGGCCGCGGCCGTGCAGGTGCTCGCCTATGAGGTGCGCATGGCCTGGCTGTCCGCCAGCGACGCGCCTTCGAAGGTCGAGAAGTTCGAGGCCAACTCGCTGCGCAGCGGCGAGCTGGCGACCATGGACGAAATGGAGCTGTTCTACGAACACTTGGAGCAGACCCTGGTGCAGATCGGCTTCCTCGACCCGGAAAAGCCCAAGCACCTGATGCCGCGCCTGCGCCGGCTGTATGGGCGCAGCGCGGTCAATCGTTCGGAAATGAGCATCTTGCGCGGCATCCTCACCGAGACCCAGAAGGCGGTCCGGGGCGAGCCGCACAAACGGAAGGACACATAATAGATGTTCGAGCGTCTGCGTGAAGATATCCAGAGCGTTTTTCATCGTGACCCGGCCGCGCGCAATGCCTTCGAGGTCCTGACCTGCTACCCCGGCATGCATGCCATCTGGCTGCATCGGCTGGGCCATGCCCTGTGGACTCGCGACTGCAAGTGGCTGGCGCGTCTGGTGTCGAACTTCGGTCGCTGGCTGACCGGAATCGAGATCCATCCGGGGGCCAAGGTCGGCCGGCGTTTCTTCATCGACCACGGCATGGGCATCGTCATCGGCGAGACGGCCGAGATCGGTGACGACGTCACGCTCTACCAGGGCGTGACTCTCGGTGGAACCAGCTGGAACAAGGGCAAGCGCCACCCGACCCTGGGCGATGGCGTGGTGGTCGGTGCCGGGGCCAAGGTGCTTGGCCCATTCACCGTCGGCGCCGGGGCGAAGATCGGCTCCAACGCCGTGGTCACCAAGGCCGTGCCGCCGGGTGCCACGGCGGTGGGGATTCCCGGGCGCATCATCGTCAAGACCGAGGATGACGAGGTCGAGGTCAAGCGCAAGGCGATGGCCGCGAAGATCGGCTTCGATGCCTATGGCGTGAGCGCCGACATGCCCGATCCGGTAGCGCGGGCGATCGGCCAGTTGCTCGATCACCTGCAGGCGGTCGACGGACGCCTGGAGGACATGTGCCGCGAGCTGACCAAGCTCGATGGCAGCTACCGTGCCAAGGCGATGCCGGCATTGCGCGAGGAGGATTTCGCCGAGGTCAAGGAGACGGCGCCCGGCGACAGCCCGTCGCATTGACGGCGCGGCACGGCGGGGCGTGTGCTTGCGCTCCGCACCTGCTATGATGCCGGCCGCCTTTCGGCTGCAAACCCGACTAAAGCAGTAGGTCTTATAGTTGACTTGAATGCTCGGGAATTGCATACTTGCCCACATCCTGTAAATCCCGTGGTACCCAATAGCCATGCGACTGACTACCAAAGGCCGATACGCCGTCACTGCCATGCTCGACCTGGCATTGCACGCGCAGCAGGGGCCGGTGTCTTTGGCCGACATATCCGAGCGCCAGGGCATTTCCCTTTCTTATCTGGAGCAGCTGTTCGCCAAGTTGCGACGCAACAGCCTGGTCTCGAGCGTGCGTGGCCCCGGTGGCGGCTACCAGCTGTCCCGCGCCATGGAGACCATCCAGGTGGTCCAGGTCATCGATGCGGTCAACGAATCGGTCGATGCCACCCGCTGCCAGGGTCTGGGAGACTGCCACTCCGGTGACACCTGCCTGACCCATCACCTGTGGTGCGATCTCAGCCAGCAGATCCACGAGTTCCTCAGTGGCATCAGCCTGGCCGACCTCGTCACCCGCCGCGAAGTGCAGGAAGTCGCCCAGCGCCAGGACCTGCGCCGTGTCGCCGGCCGGGCTGCCCAGATGGACAAGATTGAGACGTCCGCCGTCGAATGAACGTTTCGGCGAGCGGCGCGACCGCCTGATAGGAGACAAGTAATGAAGTTGCCGATCTACCTCGATTACTCCGCGACCACGCCGGTCGATCCCCGTGTCGCCCAGAAGATGTGCGAGTGCCTGACGCTCGACGGGAACTTCGGTAACCCGGCGTCGCGCTCCCACCTCTTTGGCTGGAAGGCCGAGGAAGCTGTCGAGAATGCCCGTCGCCAGGTCGCCGAGCTGGTCAATGCCGATCCGCGCGAGATCGTCTGGACCAGCGGTGCGACCGAATCCGACAACCTGGCGCTCAAGGGCGTGGCGCACTTCTACCACACCAAGGGCAAGCACATCATCACCTCGAAGATCGAGCACAAGGCGGTCCTCGATACCGCTCGCCAGCTCGAGCGCGAAGGTTTCGAGGTGACTTACCTGGAGCCGGGCGAAGACGGCATCGTCACGCCGATGATGGTCGAGGCGGCCCTGCGTGACGACACCATCCTGGTCTCGCTGATGCACGTCAACAACGAAGTCGGCTCGATCAACGACATCGCTGCCATCGGCGAGCTGACCCGCAGCCGCGGCGTGCTGTTGCATGTCGATGCCGCGCAGTCGGCCGGCAAGGTCGAGATCGACCTGCAGAAGCTCAAGGTCGACCTGATGTCCTTCTCGGCGCACAAGGTCTACGGTCCCAAGGGCATCGGCGCGCTGTACGTCAGCCGCAAGCCGCGCGTGCGGCTGGAAGCCACCATTCATGGCGGTGGCCACGAGCGCGGCATGCGTTCGGGCACCTTGCCGACCCACCAGATCGTCGGCATGGGCGAGGCCTTCGCCATCGCCAGGCAAGAGATGGCCAGCGAGAACGTGCGCATCAAGGCCCTGAGCGACCGCTTCTTCAAGCAGGTCTCGGACCTCGAGGAGCTGTACGTCAACGGCAGCCGCACCGCGCGCGTGCCGCACAACCTGAACCTGAGCTTCAACTACGTCGAGGGTGAATCGCTGCTGATGTCCCTCAAGGACATTGCCGTATCGTCCGGCTCGGCCTGTACCTCGGCGTCCCTGGAACCGTCCTACGTGTTGCGTGCCCTGGGTCGCAACGACGAACTGGCCCACAGCTCCATCCGCTTCTCCTTCGGTCGCTTCACCACCGAAGAGGAAGTCGACTACGCCGCGCAGAAGGTCTGCGAGGCCGTGAACAAGCTGCGCGAGCTGTCGCCGTTGTGGGACATGTACAAGGACGGCGTCGACATCTCCAAGATCGAGTGGGCCGCCCACTAAGCAGTCGCCGACAGAGCGGCTCCCTGATGAGGAAGGAATTGCACCATGGCATACAGTGAAAAGGTCATCGACCACTACGAAAACCCTCGCAACGTCGGCAAGATGAATGCCGAGGACCCGGACGTCGGGACCGGCATGGTCGGCGCCCCGGCCTGCGGTGACGTCATGCGCCTGCAGATCAAGGTCAACGAACAGGGCGTCATCGAGGACGCCAAGTTCAAGACCTACGGCTGCGGCTCGGCCATCGCTTCCAGCTCCCTGGCCACCGAGTGGATGAAGGGCAAGACCCTGGACGAAGCCGAGACCATCAAGAACACCCAGCTGGCCGAGGAACTGGCCCTGCCGCCGGTCAAGATCCACTGCTCGGTACTCGCCGAAGACGCCATCAAGGCGGCCGTGCGTGACTACAAGCAGAAGAAAGGCTTGCTCTAACCGCCGCCTGGCAAAAGGTAAGGAGTCTCGATGGCTATCAGCATGACAGAAGCCGCCGCCAATCACGTGCGGCGCTCCCTGGAAGGGCGCGGCAAGGGCGAGGGCATCCGCCTGGGCGTACGCACCACCGGCTGCTCCGGCCTGGCCTATGTACTGGAATTCGTCGACGAACTCGCCGACGAGGACCAGGTCTACGAAAGCCATGGCGTCAAGGTCATCATCGACCCGAAGAGCCTGGTCTACCTGGACGGCACGGAGCTGGACTTCGTCAAGGAAGGGCTGAACGAAGGCTTCAAGTTCAACAATCCCAACGTGCGCGGTGAGTGTGGCTGCGGCGAAAGCTTCAACGTCTGAGGCCGACCGTGGGTATTCCTTGCCATTTCGCCCTGTTCGACCTGCAGCCTGACTTTCGTCTGGACCTCGACAAGCTCGCTTCGCGTTATCGCGAACTGGCCCGCGAGGTGCACCCGGACCGCTTCGTCGACGCCTCCGAGCATGAGCAGCGGGTCGCCCTCGAGCGATCGGCCGCGCTCAACGAAGCCTACCAGACCCTGCGCAGCCCTTCGCGTCGCGCCCGCTACTTGCTGTCCATCAGCGGGCACGCGGTGCCCCAGGAAGTCACGGTCCACGATCCGGACTTCCTGATGCAGCAGATGCAGTGGCGCGAGGAGCTCGAAGAGTTGCAGGACGAAGCCGACCTGGACGGTGTCGCGTTGTTCAAGCGACGCCTCAGGCAGGCGCAGGACACGTTGAACGACGATTTTGCCGCTTGTTGGGATGACTCTGCGCGGCGTGACCAGGCCGAGCGCCTGATGCGCCGCATGCAGTTTCTCGACAAGCTCGCCCAAGAAGTGCGCCAACTGGAAGAGCGCCTCGACGATTAACCCGGCGTCGACCGTGAGGACGCCTAAGGTACTCAGATAAGCATGGCCCTACTGCAGATCGCCGAACCCGGTCAGACCCCCCAGCCGCACCAGCGTCGCCTGGCGGTGGGGATCGACCTGGGCACCACCAATTCCCTGGTCGCCGCGGTACGCAGCGGCCGCAGCGAGCCGCTGCCGGATGCATCGGGCAATGTCATCCTGCCTTCGGCCGTGCGCTACCTCGAGGGTCGCAGCGAGGTCGGCCTCGCCGCGCGCGAAGCGGCGTCCCAGGATCCGTTGAACACCATCCTGTCGGTCAAGCGCCTGATGGGGCGCGGCCTGGCCGACGTCAAGCAGCTGGGCGAGCAGCTGCCGTATCGCTTCCTCGGGGGCGAATCGCACATGCCGTTCATCGACACCGTCCAAGGTCCGAAGAGCCCGGTGGAGGTGTCTGCGGACATCCTCCGTGCCCTGCGTCAGCGCGCCGAGCAGACCCTGGGCGGCGAGCTGGTCGGGGCGGTCATCACCGTGCCGGCCTATTTCGATGACGCCCAGCGCCAGGCGACCAAGGATGCCGCGCGCCTTGCCGGCCTCGATGTCCTGCGGCTGCTCAACGAGCCGACCGCGGCTGCCGTGGCCTATGGCCTGGACCAGAATGCCGAAGGGCTCGTGGCGATCTACGACCTCGGCGGCGGCACCTTCGATATCTCCATCCTGCGCCTGACCGCCGGCGTCTTCGAGGTATTGGCCACCGGCGGCGACACGGCGCTCGGGGGCGATGACTTCGACCATGCCATCGCCAGCTGGATCATCGACCAGGCCGGCCTGTCCGCCGACCTCGACCCGGCCACGCAGCGCGAGCTGCTGCAAACCGCCTGCGCGGCCAAGCAGGCGCTGACCGATGTCGAGTCGGTCATGGTCGGTCATGCTGGCTGGCAGGGCGAGTTGAGCCGCGCGGCCTTCGAAGCCATGATCGAGCCGCTGGTCGCCCGCAGCCTCAAGGCCTGCCGGCGCGCGGTGCGTGACAGCGGCGTGGAACTCGAGGACGTGCGCGAGGTGGTCATGGTCGGCGGTTCGACCCGCGTGCCGCGCGTGCGCGAGGCGGTCGGCGCGCTGTTCGGGCGCACGCCACTGACCTCCATCGACCCGGACCAGGTAGTCGCCATCGGCGCTGCGATCCAGGCCGATGCCCTGGCTGGCAATCGTCGTGAAGGGGGCGAACTGCTCCTGCTCGACGTGATCCCGCTGTCGCTGGGGCTCGAGACCATGGGCGGGCTGATGGAAAAGATCATTCCGCGCAACACCACCATTCCAGTGGCGCGAGCCCAGGAATTCACCACCTACAAGGATGGCCAGTCGGCCATGATGATCCATGTGCTGCAGGGCGAGCGCGAGCTGGTCGCCGACTGCCGCTCGCTGGCGCGCTTCGAATTGCGTGGCATTCCACCGATGGTCGCCGGTGCCGCGAAGATCCGCGTGACCTTCCAGGTCGACGCCGACGGCCTGCTCGGGGTCGCGGCTCGTGAAGTCACCTCCGGCGTGGAGGCCAGCATCCAGGTGAAGCCCTCCTATGGCCTGACCGATGGCGAGATCGCCCGCATGCTCAAGGATTCGTTCGAGCATGCCGGGAGCGACAAGCAGCTGCGCCAGCTGCGCGAGCACCAGGTCGACGCCGAGCGGTTGCTCGAGGCCGTGCAGGGCGCCCTGGAGGCCGACGGCGATCGCCTGCTCGATGCCGAAGAGCGCCAGGCCATCGAACTGCAGATGCAGGAGCTGCGTGATTTGCTTGCCGGCACCGATGGTCCTGCCATCGAGCAACAGACCAGGCGTCTGTCGCAAGTGACCGATGCTTTTGCCGCCCGTCGCCTTGATTCGACGGTCAAAGCCGCACTGGCCGGGCGCAACCTGAATGAGATCGAGGAGTAACCGATGCCCCAGGTGATTTTCCTGCCGCACGAAAAGTTCTGCCCGGACGGGCTGGTGGTGGAGGTGGAGCCGGGTACCAATATCCTGGAACTGGCCCACGAGCACCACATCGAGATGGAAAGCGCGTGCGGCGGTGTCTGTGCCTGCACCACCTGTCATTGCATCATCCGCAAGGGCTTCGACTCCATCGAGGAGGCCGACGAACTCGAGGAAGACATGCTGGACAAGGCCTGGGGGCTGGAAGCTCAGTCGCGCTTGGCCTGCCAGGTGCTGGTCGGCGACCAGGACCTGACCATCGAGATTCCCAAGTATTCGCTCAACCACGCCGCCGAGGCGCCGCATTGAGGCAGGAGCCGCTCATGAGTCTGAAGTGGGTCGATGTACTCGAAATCGCCATCCAGCTGGCCGAGAGCAAGCCGGAAGTCGATCCTCGCTACCTGAATTTCGTCGAGCTGCATCGTTGGGTCCTGGCGCTGCCGGAGTTCAGCGACGACCCGCAGCGTGGCGGCGAGAAGGTCCTGGAAGCGATCCAGGCAGCCTGGATCGACGAGCTCGACTGAAGCGCGCTGCAGGTTAGGCAATCCCCAGGAACCCGCGTATAATCCGCGGGTTCAATTTTTCGCAACACTCAAATTCCGGAGTTTCCAATGGCTGTTCAACGTACCTTCTCCATCATCAAGCCCGACGCAGTTGCCAAGAACGTCATCGGCAAGATCACCACTCGCTTCGAAGAAGCCGGCCTGCGCGTCGTCGCCTCGAAGATGAAGCAGCTGTCCAAGGCCGAGGCCGAAGGTTTCTACGCCGAGCACAAGGAGCGTGGCTTCTTTGCTGATCTGGTCGCCTTCATGACTTCCGGTCCGGTCATCGTCCAGGTGCTGGAAGGCGAGAACGCCGTCCTGAAGAACCGCGAGCTGATGGGCGCCACCAACCCGAAGGAAGCTGCCGCCGGCACCATCCGCGCCGACTTCGCCGTCTCCATCGACGAGAACGCCGTCCACGGTTCCGACTCGGAAGCTTCGGCTGCCCGCGAAATCGCTTACTTCTTCTCCGCTACCGAGCTGTGCGACCGCATTCGCTAAGCGAACAGGGTCCTGGGTGATTCCATGAGTGACATGACTGGCAAGATCAACCTGCTGGGCCTGACCCAGCCGGAAATGGAAAAATTCTTCGAGTCGATCGGGGAGAAGCGTTTTCGTGCCGGCCAGGTCATGAAATGGATTCACCACTTCGGCGTCGACGATTTCGACGCCATGACCAATGTCGGCAAGGCCCTGCGCGAAAAGCTCAAGGGCGTTGCCGAGATTCGCGCGCCGGAAGTGGTCAGCGAAGACATTTCCGCCGACGGCACGCGCAAGTGGGTGGTCCGGGTCGCCTCGGGCAGCTGCGTCGAGACCGTCTACATCCCCACCGACGACCGCGGTACCCTCTGCGTCTCGTCCCAGGCCGGCTGTGCCCTGGACTGCAGTTTCTGCTCCACCGGCAAGCAAGGCTTCAACAGCAACCTCACCGCCGCCGAAGTGATCGGCCAGGTGTGGGTGGCGAACAAGTCCTTCGGGACCGTCCCGGCCAAGATCGACCGCGCCATCACCAACGTGGTCATGATGGGCATGGGCGAACCCCTGCTGAATTTCGACAATGTCGTGGCCGCCATGCAGATCATGATGGATGACCTGGGCTACGGCATCTCCAAGCGTCGCGTCACCTTGTCCACCTCGGGCGTGGTGCCGATGATCGACGAGCTGGCCAAGCATATCGATGTATCCCTGGCGCTCTCGCTGCACGCGCCGAACGACGAGCTGCGCAACCAGCTGGTGCCGATCAATCGGAAATACCCGCTCAAGGTCCTGCTCGAGTCGTGCATGCGCTACATGTCCACCCTGGGGGGCAAGCGCGTGCTCACCGTCGAGTACACCCTGCTCAAGGACATCAACGACCAGCCGCAGCATGCCGCCGAGCTGATCGAGCTGTTGCGCGACGTGCCGTGCAAGATCAACCTGATTCCGTTCAACCCGTTCCCCCACTCGGGCTACGAGCGGCCGAGCAACAATGCGATCCGCCGTTTCCAGGACCTGTTGCATCACGGTGGTTTCAACGTGACCACGCGCACCACCCGTGGCGAAGACATCGATGCCGCCTGCGGCCAGCTCGTCGGCCAGGTCATGGACCGTACGCGGCGCAGCGAGCGCTACATCGCCGTGCGTCAGCTCGATGCCGATGCTCAAGTGCGTGACGGCTCCATGGGCAACTGACGAGCATCCTGCCAATGAGCCTGCGCGCCACGCTGTCGATCCTGTCGCTTTCGCTGCTGGCCGGCTGTGTCTCCAGCGGCGCGCTCGATCCGTTGGCCAGCCGCCAGGGCAGGGCACAGGCTGGCCAGGCCTATGTGCAGTTGGGGCTCGGTTATTTGCAACAAGGCATGACGCAGCGCGCGAAGATCCCGCTCGGCCAGGCCCTGGCCCTGGATCCCGGCAATGCCGATGCGCATGCCGCGCTGGCCCTGGTCCTGCAGGCGCAGGGCGAGCCCGAAGCCGCCGAAGGGCACTTCCTCAAGGCGCTCGCGCAACGCCCTGACGACCCGAAGATTCGCAACAACTACGGCAGCTTCCTCTATGCTCGTGGAGATTTTCTCCAGGCCGAGCAGATGTTTCGCCAAGCAGCAGCCGATACCCTGTATCCTGAGCGTTCGCAGGTGCATGGCAACCTGGGTGCCACGCTCCTGAAGCTGGGACGTCGGCAGGAGGCACGCGAACAGCTCGAACGTGCCCTTGCGCTCGATCCGTACCAGCCTCGAGCCTTGCTCGGTCTGGCCCAGTGGCATTTCGAGGATGGCCAGCCGGCATTGGCAAGCACTTTCCACCAGCGATTCCATCAGGTGGCCGAACCGGATGCGCGCAGCCTGCTGCTGGGCAGCCGCCTGGCGCGAGCGCTGGGCGACCGAAGCGACCTGGCCGAACAGGGCCAGCACTTACAACGACTCTATCCCGGTACGCCGGAATATCAGCAATACCTGTCGGAGCAACGATGAAAGCCGCGCATTCCGAAGTAGCAGCAGCGCCTGGCCAGAATCCCGGTGAACTCCTGCGCCAGGCCCGCGAAAGCCGGGAATGGACACAGGCCGAGGTGGCCCGCAAGCTCAACCTGACCGTCAGTTCGTTGAACAATCTCGAGACCGGCGCTTTCGACAAGCTGCCTGGCCATACCTTCGCCCGCGGCTACATCCGCGCCTACGCAAAGCTGCTGGGTGTGGACCAGGCGCCACTGGTCGAGGCGTTCGACCGGTATACCGGCACCCACGCCCAAGGCAGCGAAGTCCACTCGCTGGGGCGAATCGAAGAGCCGATCCGCCTGTCCCACAACATCCTGCGCGGGGTCAGCCTGTTGCTGCTGCTGGTGCTGGTCGGCGGTGGCTTCTTCTGGTGGCAGGACCAGAGCAGCACGCGTGGCAAGGACCTGACACGCATGGCCCTGGAGCATGTCGAGGTCGAGAGTGCCGACGGCACCACCCAGATCCATCCGCTGGACGAGCCGGAAGACCAGGCCGTGAGCGCCGGCCAGCAGCCTGAAAGCGCGCCGCTGGCACTCGAGGCGTCGCCGGCTGGCGGCAGCCCGGGCGAGGCGAGCGGAGCCGGCGATGCCCCTGCGCCACCGGCAAATACGGCCTCGCCAGCCCCATCGGCCAGCCCTTCGCTGCCGCCCGCCACGGCTCCGCTCGCCGTCGCGCCCGCGCCCACTGCAGCCGGCACCGGCAGCGCGGCTCCCGCCGGCGCTACCACGCCGGCCGCCGACGCCGTACCGGCCGGTGCCGGGCAACTGAGCATCCAGTTCTCCGCCGACTGCTGGACCCAGGTCACGGACGGTAACGGCAAGGTGCTGTTCAGTGCCGTCAAGCGCAAGGGCGATCGCCTGGACCTGACCGGCAAGCCGCCGTTCGCGGTGCGCCTGGGCTTCGCCCGGGGCGCCCAGGTCAGCTACAACGGCCAGGCGGTCGACGTCGCCCCATTCACAAGCGGGCAAACCGCTCGCCTCAAGCTGGGACAGTAATCCATGCACGGTGAATCTCCGATCAAGCGTCGTGAATCCCGAAAGATCTGGGTCGGCAATGTACCGGTAGGTGGCGATGCGCCCATCTCGGTGCAGAGCATGACCAACACCGACACCAACGACGTCGAGGCCACCGTCGCGCAGATCCAGCGCCTGGTGGATGCCGGCGTCGACATTGTCCGCGTCTCGGTACCGGACATGGACGCCGCCGAGGCTTTCGGTCGCATCAAGCAGCGCGTTGCCGTACCGCTGGTGGCGGACATCCATTTCGACTACCGCATCGCGCTGCGGGTGGCCGAGCTGGGCGTCGACTGCCTGCGCATCAACCCCGGCAACATCGGCCGCGAGGACCGCGTGCGCGCCGTGGTCGACGCCGCGCGTGATCGCGGCATCCCGATCCGTATCGGCGTCAATGCCGGCTCCCTGGAAAAGGACCTGCAGAAGAAGTATGGCGAACCGACCCCGGCGGCGCTGGTCGAGTCGGCGCTGCGGCACGTGGAGCACCTGGATCGCCTGGACTTCCAGGACTTCAAGGTCAGCGTGAAGGCGTCCGACGTGTTCATGGCCGTGGAAGCCTATCGGCAGCTGGCCGGGCAGATCGTGCAGCCCCTGCACCTGGGCATCACCGAAGCCGGCGGCCTGCGCTCGGGGACGGTGAAATCCGCCGTGGGCCTCGGTATGCTGCTGGCCGAAGGCATCGGCGACACCATCCGGATCTCGCTGGCCGCCGATCCGGTCGAGGAAGTCAAGGTCGGCTACGACATCCTCAAGTCGCTGCGCCTGCGCTCGCGCGGCATCAACTTCATCGCCTGCCCGAGCTGCTCGCGACAGAACTTCGACGTAGTCAAGACCATGAACGAGCTGGAAGGCCGCCTGGAGGACCTGCTGGTCCCGATGGACGTCGCCGTGATCGGCTGCGTGGTCAACGGGCCGGGTGAGGCCAAGGAGTCCCATGTAGGCCTGACCGGCGGTACGCCGAACCTGGTCTACATCGACGGCAAGCCGTCGCAGAAACTCACCAATGACAACCTGGTCGACGAGCTGGAGAAGCTCATCCGCCAGAAAGCGGCCGAGAAGGCCGAGGCCGACGCGGCGTTGATCGTCCGCGGCTGACAGACAGATGCGTAAGGATTTTTCGTGAGCAAATCGCTGCAAGCCATCCGTGGCATGAATGACATCCTGCCCGAGCAGTCGCCGCTGTGGCGCTATTTCGAAGGCACCGTGGCGGGCCTGCTGGATACCTATGGCTACAGCCAGATCCGCACGCCGATCGTCGAGTTCACCGAGCTGTTCAAGCGCTCGATCGGCGAGGTGACCGACATCGTCGAGAAGGAGATGTACACCTTCGAGGACCGCAACGGCGACTCGCTCACCTTGCGCCCCGAAGGGACCGCGGCCTGCGTGCGGGCGGTGCTCGAGCACGGCATCACCGGCAACGGCCAGGTGCAGAAACTCTGGTACATCGGCCAGATGTTCCGCCACGAGCGTCCGCAGAAGGGTCGCTACCGGCAGTTCCACCAGATCGGCGTGGAGGTCTTCAACCTCGACGGCCCGGACATCGATGCCGAGCTGATCGTGCTGACCTGGCGCCTCTGGGGCCTGCTGGGCATCCAGGACGCGGTCAGGCTCGAACTCAACAGCCTGGGCACCAGCGAGGCCCGCGCCCACTATCGCGACGCCTTGGTGGAGTTTCTTTCCGCGCGCCTTGAGCAGCTCGACGAAGACAGCCAGCGCCGCCTCAAGAGCAACCCGCTGCGCATCCTCGACAGCAAGGATCCTGGTACCCAGGCGGTGCTGGTCGGCGCGCCGAAACTGGAAGACTATCTCGACGAGGCCTCGCGCATCCACTTCGAAGGGCTCAAGGCGCGCCTGGACGCCGCCGGCATTCCCTTCGTGATCAATACCAAGCTGGTCCGCGGCCTGGACTACTACAGCAAGACCGTGTTCGAGTGGGTGACCGACAAGCTCGGCGCTCAGGGCACCGTCTGTGCCGGTGGTCGCTACGACGGCCTGGTCGAGCAGATGGGCGGCAAGCCCACGCCTGGGGTGGGCTTCGCCATGGGCATCGAGCGCCTGATCCTGCTGCTCGAGACGCTGCAGCAGGTGCCCGAGTCGATCAGCCGGCAAGTCGACGTCTACCTGTGCGCCTTCGGCGAGCAGGCCGAGCTGGCCGGCTTGCGTCTGAGCGAGGCGCTGCGTGACCGCCTGCCGTGGCTGCGCCTGCAGGTCAACGCCGGGGGCGGCAGCTTCAAGAGCCAGTTCAAGAAGGCCGACAAGAGCGGTGCGCTGCATGCGCTGATCCTCGGGGACGACGAACTGGCCGGCCAAGTGGTAGGTTTCAAGCCCCTGCGTGGCCAGGGCGACCAACAGAACATTGCCTGGGATGCCCTGGCGGGGCACCTGGAGACCGCGTTCGCGCAAGCGTGACGTGGTTGAACAGCCGAATTGCTGAAAAGGAGTATTGGGGTGTCGAGTACCGATGATGACCAGATGGCCGTGGCCAAGGACTGGTGGAACCGCAACGGCAAGCCGCTGGTAACCGGCGCGCTGCTGGCGGCGACGGTGGTGGTGGGCTGGCAAGCCTGGCACAAGTACCAGTCCAACCAGTCGCAAGGCGCCTCGGCCCTGTACCAGGCCCTGCTGGAAAGCTCGCTGACGCCTGCTGGTCAGCCGGATCCGACCCGGGTCGCCGAGCTGTCCGGCAAGCTCAAGAGCGAGTACGGCGGCACTGCCTATGCCCAGTACGGCAGCCTGTTCGTGGCCAAGGTGGCGGTCGACAGCGGCAAGCTGGACGACGCCGCGGCCGAGCTTCGGAGCGTGCTGGACAAGCCGGCCGACGTCACCCTGGGCGAGATTGCGCGCCAGCGCCTGGCACGTGTGCTGGCCGCACAGGGCAAGGCCGAGGAAGGCCTGAAGCTGCTCGACGGTGAAGCCGACAAGGCCTTCCAGGCCAGTCGCGAAGAGCTCAAGGGCGACCTGCTGGTACAGCTCGGTCGCGACGATGATGCCCATGGGGCCTACGAGAAAGCCAAGGCCGCGCTGTCCGACGACGCCGCGGTCGGTGGCCTGCAACTGAAGCTGGATGACCTGGCCAAAGGGGACGCTTGACGTGATCGGTTGGAAACAAGCAGCAGTGCTGGCCCTTGCCGTCCTGGCGGCGGGTTGCAGCAGCAACAGCAAGAAGGAACTGCCGCCGGCGGAGCTGACCCCCTTCACCGAGGAGGTCACGCTGACCAAGCAGTGGAGTCGTTCGATCGGCGATGGCCAGGGCAAGACCTACAACACCCTGGTCCCGGCCATCGAGAACGACCGTATCTACGCTTCGGACGTCAATGGGTTGGTCATGGCCCTGGACCGTGGCAATGGCGACGTGATCTGGAAGCAGGAGCTGGACCTGCCGGTTTCCGGAGCCGTGGGCGTTGGCTACGGGATGGTGATGCTTGGCACGCTCAAGGGCGAGGTGATCGCCCTGGATGCCACCGACGGCGAAGAGCGCTGGCGTTCGCGGGTGACCAGCGAAGTGCTGGCGCCACCTGCCACCAACGGCGACGTGGTCGTGGTGCAGACCCAGGATGACCGCGTGATCGGCCTGGATGCCGCTACCGGTGAACGTCGCTGGATCTACGAAAGCACGCCGGCCGTCCTGACCTTGCGTGGCACCGGCGCGCCGATCGTGACCAATCGCCTGGCCGTGGCCGGCTTGTCCAGCGGCAAGGTGATCGCCCTGGATACCCAAAATGGCGTGCCGGTATGGGAGGCGCGCGTAGCCGTGCCGCAAGGGCGTTCGGAGCTGGAACGGGTGGTCGACATCGATGGTGGCCTGCTGCTGTCCGGCGGCGTGATCTATGTCAGCACCTATCAGGGGCGTGTCGCCGCCCTGGACCTGGAAAGCGGTCGCTCGCTGTGGCAGCGTGATGCGTCCAGCTATGTGGGTGTCGCCCACGGCTTCGGCAACGTCTATGTGAGCCAGGCGTCCGGCACCGTCGAGGGCATCGACGAACGCTCCTCCAGCGCCTTGTGGAGCAACGATTCCATGGCGCGTCGCCAGCTGTCGGCGCCGGAAGTGTTCTCCAGCTATGTGGCCGTTGGCGACTTCGAAGGCTACCTGCATCTGTTGAGCCAGGTGGACGGTCGCTTCGTCGGTCGCGAGCGTATCGACAGCGATGGCTTGCGCGCCCGGCCCCTGGTGGTCGGCGACACCATCTACGTCTTTGGCAACAGCGGCAAGCTCGAGGCACTGACCATCCGCTGAGGCTATGCTTGAGGCCGTGCTGGCCTCGGGCGGGTACCTTGGGTACCGCACGAACTCCGGCCGCTGCCTTGCAGCGGCCTTTGCATTTTCAAGAATTCAAGCATTGGAGAGCCGCATGGTTCCCGTTATCGCCCTGGTGGGTCGGCCGAACGTCGGCAAGTCCACCATGTTCAACCGCCTGACCAAGACCCGTGACGCCATCGTCGGCGATCTTTCGGGCCTGACTCGCGACCGCCAGTACGGCGAGGCGCGCTGGCAGGGTCGCTCCTTCATCCTCATCGACACCGGTGGCATCACCGGCGACGAAGTCGGCATGGACGAGAAGATGGCCGAGCAGTCGCTCATGGCCATCGAGGAAGCCGACTACGTATTGTTCCTGGTCGACGCGCGTGCCGGCATGACCGCGGCGGACCAGATGATCGCCGAGCACCTGCGCAAGCGCAACAAGCAGGCCGTGCTGGTAGCCAACAAGATCGACAACATCGACCCGGATACCGCGCGTGCCGAGTTCTCTCCGCTGGGCATGGGCAACGCCATCCCGGTGGCCGGCTCGCAAGGGCGTGGCGTCAACGCGCTGATGGAAACAGTGCTCGGTCACCTGCCGCGCGACAAGGAAGACGAGGCCCTGGACGAAGACGTCGCAGAGGGCGAGGAGGCCGCGCGCATCCCCGGCCCGAGCGAAAAGGATGGCATCAAGATCGCCATCATCGGGCGACCGAACGTGGGCAAGTCGACCCTGGTCAACCGCATGCTCGGCGAAGAGCGAGTGGTGGTCTACGATCAGCCAGGCACCACGCGCGACAGCATCTACATTCCATTCGAGCGTGATGAAGAGAAGTACACCCTGATCGATACCGCCGGGGTGCGCAAGCGCGGCAAGATCCACGAGGAAGTCGAGAAGTTCTCGGTGGTCAAGACACTCCAGGCGATCAAGGACGCCAACGTGGTGATCTTCGTCATGGACGCGCGCGAAGGCGTGGTCGATCACGACCTGAACCTGCTCGGTTTCGCCCTGGAAGCCGGTCGTGCCATCGTCATTGCCCTGAACAAGTGGGACGGCATGGCGCCGAGCGAGCGGGACTATGTCAAGACCGAACTGGAGCGCCGGCTGTTCTTCGTCGACTTCGCGGACATCCACTTCATTTCCGCCCTGCACGGCACTGGTGTCGGCCACCTGTACAAGTCGGTACAGGCATCGTTCAAGTCGGCCGTCACCCGCTGGCCGACCAGCCGCCTTACGCAGATCCTCGAGGATGCGGTCAGCGAACACCAGCCGCCGATGGTCAATGGCCGTCGCATCAAGCTGCGCTACGCTCACCTGGGAGGCGCCAACCCGCCGATCATCGTGATCCACGGCAACCAGGTCGACAAGGTCCCGCGTTCCTATTCGCGCTACCTGGAAAACACCTACCGCCGGGTGCTCAAGCTGGTCGGCACGCCGATCCGCATCGAGTACAAGGGCAGCGACAACCCCTACGAGGGCAACAAGAACACGCTGACCGATCGTCAGGTCAACAAGAAGCGCCGACTGATGTCTCACCACAAGAAGGCCGAGAAAAAACGCAAGGACAAGCGCAGGTAAGCGGCAAGCTGCAAGCTCATCGAGGCGTCTGCAGGACAGGTATCTGCTCTGATGGCTTGCAGCTTGCAGCTTGCAGCGGCCCAGCACCTACGGAGAGCCCATGATCGACAGCAAGTTGCCGAACGTCGGCATGACCATTTTCACCACCATGTCGCAGCTCGCTGCCCAGACTGGCGCGCTCAATCTGTCCCAGGGGTTTCCGGACTTCGACGGGCCGCAAGCCTTGCTCGATGCGGTCGGGCGGCACGTGGCGGCCGGGCACAACCAGTACGCGCCCATGACTGGCTTGCCGGCGCTGCGCCAGCAGGTGGCGGCGAAGATCTTCCAGTCTCATGCCATCGAGGTCGATCCAGACCTGCATGTGACCATTACTCCAGGCGCCACGGCGGCGATCTTCTGCGCCATCCAGGCAGTCGTGCGGCCGGGAGACGAGGTGATCGTCTTCGACCCGTGCTATGACAGCTATGACCCCGCGGTCACGCTGGCAGGCGGACGCTGCGTGCATGTGCAGCTGAGCGATGGAAACTTCGCGATCGACTGGCAACGGTTTTCGGATGCGCTGAGTCCGCGTACCCGCATGGTCGTGCTCAATTCTCCGCACAACCCCAGCGGAGCCTTGATCACCAGGGAGGACCTGGACCGGTTGGCCGGGTTGATTCGTGGGCGTGATATTCACATCCTCAGCGACGAGGTCTACGAGCATCTGGTCTATGACGCAGTGGCGCATGCCAGCGTGCTCAGGCACGAAGAGCTGTATGCCCGGGCCTTCGTGGTCAGTTCGTTCGGCAAGACCTACCATGTCACTGGCTGGAAGACCGGCTACGTCGTCGCTCCGGCCGAACTGACCGCGGAGCTGCGCAAGGTCCACCAGTACGTCAACTTCTGCGGCGTGACTCCGTTGCAGCACGCACTGGCCGACTTCATGGCCGAACATCCTGAACATGTGCAGCGGTTGCCGGCCTTCTACCAGGCCAAGCGCGACCTGTTCTGCGACCTGCTGGCGCAGTCGCGCTTGAGCTTGCGGCGCGCGGCCGGTACCTATTTCCAACTGGTCGACTACAGCGCCATCCGTCCGGACCTGGACGATGTGCAGATGGCCTCCTGGCTGACCCGCGAGCATGGCGTGGCGAGCATTCCGGTCTCGGTGTTCTACCAGCAGCCGGTGCCTGGACAGCGCCTGATCAGGCTGTGCTTCGCCAAACGTGAGGAGACGCTGCGTCAGGCAGCGGAAAGACTATGCGCGATCTGACCCAATTGCCCGACCTGCAGGTTGCCCTTGTGCAGACCAGCCTCGTCTGGCATGACCGCGAGGCCAACTTCGTTCATTTCGACATGCTGTTGCAGCAGGCCAGCGGCATGGACCTGGTCATCCTGCCGGAAATGTTCACTACCGGCTTTTCCATGGAGTCCGAGCGCCTGGCCGAGCCCGAGAACGGTCCGACCTATGCCTGGATGCGGAGCCAGGCCGCCCGCCTGGGCGCGGTGGTGACCGGCAGCCTGATCGTCCTGGCTGCCGATGGCAGCCATCGCAACCGGCTGCTGTGGGCGCGCCCGGACGGAGAAATCCTGCATTACGACAAGCGCCATCTGTTCCGCATGGCGGGTGAACATGAGCACTACACGGCTGGCGAGCGACAGGTACGGTTCGAACTCAAGGGCTGGCGTATTCGCCCGTTGATCTGCTACGACCTGCGCTTCCCGGTGTGGAGCCGCGATCCGCAGGATACCGACCTGCTGCTGTACACCGCCAACTGGCCCGCGGCGCGGCGTCATCACTGGAACCGCCTGCTACCGGCACGGGGCATCGAAAACCTGTGCTATGTGGCGGCGGTGAACCGTATCGGCCTCGATGGCAAGAGCTTCGCCTATGCAGGCGACAGCCAGGTGCTGGACTTCCAGGGCGAGACCATGCTCAACGCCGGCGAGGCCGACGGGGTCTTCAAGGTGACGCTCAAAGCGGCCGACCTGGCTGCCTACCGCACTCGCTTCCCGGCCAACCTGGATGCCGATACCTTCGAACTGCGCTGAGTTTGCGTGCACCGCTTGCGGGCCAGGCGCTGCCTGGCCAAGCATGCCGGCGGTCAGTAGACGTCCCGACGATAGCGCCCGTCCTCGATCATTTTCTGCAGTTCGTGCTTGCCCAGAACGTCCTGCAGCACCGCATCCACCCCGCTGGCCATGCCCAGCAGGCTACCGCAAATGTAGATGCAGGCACCTTCTCGCACCCAGCGGCGCAGTTCCTCGGCCTGCTCGGCCAGTGCATCCTGGACATAGTGCTTGTGCGCCTGGTCACGTGAGAACGCCAGGTCCAGCCGCGCCAGGTCGCCACAGGCCAGCCATTGCCGAAGCTCTGTGGCGCAGAAGAAATCATGCGCACGGTGACGTTCGCCGAACAGCAGCCAGTTGCGTCGCTCGCCAGCGGCAATGCGGGCCTTGAGCAGGCTGCGCAAGCCTGCCAGGCCGGTACCATTGCCGATCAGGATCATGGGCGCCGGTGCTTCGGGCAAGTGAAAGGCACTGTTGCGGCGCACGCGCAGGCTGGTGCTACCACCTACGGCAAGATGTTCGGTCAGCCAGCCGGAGCCCAGGCCCAGCTGGCCGTCAGGCTGGCGCTCCTGGCGCACGATCAGTTCGAGAATGCCGTCACTGGCAATCGAGGCGATGGAGTAGTCGCGTGGTGCGATCAGTGCCAGGCTGTCTACTACCGCTTGCGCATGCAGACCGACCAGATGCTCGCGACCGGTAGGCAAGTGACGGATCGTCAGGGCATGGCCCAGGGTCATGGGCAAACCATCGAGCTGCACCGGCTCGCTGGCCTCCAGGCCGAGGCCGCGCAGAAATGCCTGGATACTCGCCTGGCCATTGCAGGGTTTCACTTCCACCAGGTCGCCGGCTTCCCAGGTCGCAGGTGTCTCCGGACGCAGGCCTAGCAGGTAGACTGCACGTCCCTGGCTGCCAGGGTTGAGCAGGGTGCGCTGGCAAAGCGTCCAGCTGCCATGCATGGGCGGCTTCCAGGCTGGCGCGACCTGAGCTCCGGTCAGTCCGGCCAATGCCTGGTGCCACTGCTGTAACGCTACAGGGTTGCCATCGTCGACTTCGATTGGCGCGAAGACGCTGCTGGCGCCACGCGCCTCGAGCCAGGCCTGCAGGCGTCGGGCGAACCCGCAGAAAGAGGGATAGCGGCGATCACCAATCGCGAGCAAGGCATAGTGCAGGTGCGACAGCGACCATGGCTGGCCGAGCGCCCTGCGCTCGAAGCCACGCGCACTGTCGGGCGCCTCGCCGTCACCGAAGGTGCTGACCACGAACAGGACCCGACGCGCCTCGCGCAGTTCACGCTCGTCCAGCTCGGCCAGCGGCCTGACCCGCGCCGGCAGGCCCGCGGCCTGCAGTTGTTCGGCCGTCTGCCAGGCCAACTGTTCGGCGAAGCCGCTTTGGCTGGCGAAGCCTACCAGCCAGGCGTCGCTCGTGCCTGGGGTGTCCCGAAGTCGATCACGCGCGGCCCGCACCTGCCGCTGCTTGCGTCGGCGATCGAGATACAGCAGCCAACCGGTCACGAAGAACACCGGCATGCCCAGGCTGGCGATGGTCACGATGATGCGTCCGGGCAGGCCGAAGTAGCTGCCCACATGCAGGGCATAGACGCTGGCCAACAGTTGCGCCTTGAAGGATTTGTCGGCGAAGCGTTCGTGGCGCGCGATCTGCCCAGTGGCAGGGTCGAGGGTCAGGCTGTCGAAGGCTCGTTCGTGCGGCGCATCGGCAAGCAGGTAGAAAACCATGGCTGGCTGGCCGTCCTGGGCTGGCAAGCGCAGGTTGTAGCTGGCCAATCCAGGACCCGCCGCGCCCTGCAGGCTGGTCCACAGCGCATCGTAGTTCACTACCGGGCGTGACGCCTCGCCAATGGGCTGTGCGACCCGGCCATGACCGCGCTGCTCGCCGTTGCCGCGTGTTTGGCCGGTTGCTGGCGCATCGGCCAGCAGCTTGTTCAGGCCTGAGCGATACCATTCGTATGACCAGAACAGGCCGGTCAGTGCGAACAACAGGTAGAACAGAAGGCACCAGGTGCCTGCCACCGCATGCAAGTCCCAGTTGAACGCGCGGCCCTTGCGTGCCCAGTCCAGGGTCAACCAGGCACGCCAGTCCAGGGCCCGGCGCGGCCAGCGCAGGTAGAGGCCGGAAAGGCAGAAGAAGATCAGCATCAAGGTGCAGGCCCCGGTGATCTGTCGGCCGCTATCGCCCATGGCCAGGAAGCGATGCAGTTGCAGCATCAGGTTGAAGAAGTCCTGGCCCGCGGCAGGGCCCAGGAGCTCACCCGTGTAAGGATCGGCATGGTGCAACTGACCGCGACGCTCTCCAGGTGGCGGGGTGAAGAAGACCCGTGCGGCATTGCCGTCGCGGGTGTCGACCCATAGCATCGAGACCTGCTCGCCCTGTGCTGCCTCGACGCGGCGGACCAGCTCGGCGGGCGGCAGAACGCTCTCCTGGCGGACCTGAACCTTCATGACATCGGCATTGAACAGGCGCAGCAGTTCATCCTGGAACGACCAGATGGCCCCGGTAATGCCCATCACGCTCAGTACCAACCCGGCGGTGATTCCGAAGAACCAGTGCAGTTGAAACAGTATTCTCTTCACTCATCCCTACCTTGCATGACCATCTCCAGCGACGCGGCGAGCATTATGCCTTCCAATGCAAACAGTTCGCGCTCTCAAGAGCGACTTTTACCTTGTGCTGACATTTGGTCGATCGAATGGCCACCGCGCCGGTCGCCGAGAGGCAGGCCCACCGGACCAGGAAACGCTGCTCGCTGCCTGGGCGCACCCGTGCATGAAATGTTCGAGCCTTCCAACCTGGGAGGATCATGTTCATGCAATACATCCAGCAACGCTCTTTCATCGCTACGTTGACGTCCCGCACGCCGGGCTATGAAGGCATTCTCGATTCGGTGGAGCTGACCTCGAACTCGATGCTCGAGCGCAAGCACGAATGGTTGACTGTCTCGTCCATGCATTCGGTCCAGTCACAGCAAAGGTTCTGGTTTGGCTATTTCGATGGAGAGTATCCCGGCTATCGGGTCAGGGCAGTGGAGTTCGCCGAAGGGGATGCCCATTACGAGGCCTGGGATCTCAAAGGAAACTGGGTTGGCTACTACCTTACCCGCCCTGAACCTGTGCTGTGGCGCTTGTGGGCACATGGCGAGCGACTTGGCGTGCCCGAGGTCGGTGGGCAAGAGGGCGTGACCATTGCCGCGGTGGGGAGCGTGCCGCTGGGGGTGCGCAACAGGAAAGTCTACGAGAACCGCTATGTGCAGGCGGGCGGGGCGAACAAGCTGATCATGTGCCTGGGCGTCGAGCATGTGAACGTGCCGCTGTTCGATGGCTTCGACAGGCTCAGGCATATCCAGGGGCGCTGAAGCCAGGCGCAGAAGGCGAGACGGGGCCTTTCGGCCCCGTTGCGTTTACAGGTAGAACGCCTTGAGCGGCGGGAAGCCATTGAACTCCACGGCGCTGTAGCTGGTGGTATATGCCCCGGTGGAGAGCCAGTACAGGCGATCACCGCTGGCCAGGTTCAGGGGCAGGCCGTACTTGTAGTGCTCATACATGATGTCGGCGCTGTCGCAGGTCGGCCCGGCGATCACTACTTCTTCCATCTCGCCCTTCTTTTCGGTCCAGATGGGAAACTTGATGGATTCGTCCATGGTTTCGATCAGGCCGGAGAACTTGCCCACATCGGTGTACACCCAGCGCTCCACGGCGGTACGGGACTTGCGTGCCACCAGCACCACTTCGCTGACCAGGATGCCAGCGTTGGCGATCAGCGAACGGCCTGGCTCGAGAATGATTTCCGGCAGCTCGTCGCCGAAGTCTTCCCTGAGGAAGCGAATGATTTCCTCGGCATAGGTTTCCAGGCTGTTGGTGCGGGTAATGTAGTTGGCCGGGAAACCGCCACCCATGTTGATCATCTTCAGTTCGATGCCGTCTTCTTCGCGCAGGCGCTCGAAGATCACCTTGACCTTGGCGATGGCCGCGTCCCACACGCTGATGTCACGCTGTTGCGAGCCAACATGGAAGGACACGCCATAAGGGATCAGGCCAAGGTCACGCGCCAGGATCAGCAGATCCATGGCCATGTCCGTCTGGCAGCCGAACTTGCGCGAAAGCGGCCAGTCGGCGGTGGTGGAACCTTCGGTGAGGATGCGCACGTACACCTTCGACCCTGGCGCTGCCTTGGCAATGTTGCGCAGGTCGGCTTCCGAGTCGGTGGCGTACAGGCGCACACCCTTCTCGTAGAAGTAGCGGATGTCCTTGGCTTTCTTGATGGTGTTGCCGTAGCTGATGCGCTCGGCCGACACACCCTGGTTCATCACCTTGTCCAGCTCGTAGATCGAGGCGATGTCGAAATTCGATCCCTTGTCCTTGAGCAGGTCGATGATCTCGACTGCCGGGTTGGCCTTGACGGCGTAGTACACCTTGGCGAACTCGAAGCCGGCGCGCAGGTCGTCATAGGCCTGGCTGATCATCTGGGTATCGATGAGAACGAACGGGGTTTCCTGTGTATCGGCGAACGCCTTCATCTTCTGGAAGGTGTCGCGTGCGAAGTAATCTTCGACCTGGATCGACATGCTCAAGGACTCCATGGGCAAACTGAAAATTTAAGTGGCTGCAACTGAACACCCTCCGTATCCCCACTTTGGTTCGCCTACTTCCCAAGGCATGTCGCCGAAAGCAAGAAGGCAGCCGTGTCCGCGCGCGGAATGACAGTGGCCTTGCTGTCTCGTCGTCAGTACTTGAGCCGGATGGATCGTTTCCAGCATGGATGTTCGGCGCGCACTTTAGGGCGTGAAGCACGCAAGATCAATAGCCGATCCCGGCGCGTTCGTCGTGGATGGCCGGCCCATCACCCTAATGGACGACCCCTGTCACGGGCGGATGTTCCCGAGCGTGAACCGCCTGTCAAATATTGTGGAACCATGATGAATTGACGCTACGACAAGAACAGCTTCTTGCATCGACTCGTTCGACGAGTTTCGGCACGAAACAAGTAAATAAGTTTGCCCGTGACACACTGTCGCTCAATATGAAAAGTCGATCCGCAAGGGCAAGCTGTGCATATTTATGGCCACCTCGGTTACAAGGCAGGGCGAGGCCGGGAGGAGAATCTTTTTGTGCTGGCGTGCCGGGCGCCGTTCATTCGGCGTCGCCAGGGAAGCGGGGTGCAGGGCAAGCTGACGCCGTGGACGGCGTCAGCGGTTCACAGGCTGGTTTCAGCAGGTCGTTGCCTCGGCAGGCGAGACGATGCTGGTCTTGCCACCGCGTGAGCGTCCCGAACTCAGGTAGGCCGCGATCGACTCCTGGGTGACCTCGCCCAGGAACACCCGCTCGGCATCGAGTACCGGCAGCCAGGCGCGGTTGAACTCGTACATGCGCGACAGCAGGATGCGCAGGTGCTCGTCGTGCGCGGCGGTGGCGTTGAACGAACGCAGGAAGTCGCCGCAAGTGCCTTGCTGGCGATGCATGTCGCGCCGGCGCACATAGCCCAGCGCCCTGTTCCGGGCATCGGTGACCACCACGTAGCGGCGGTCATGCTCGTCCAGCAGCTCGAGCGCCTCGTTGACCGGCGTTTCGGGGCTGAGCGCCGGCGCGTTGTCTGCCGCATCCTCGGCGCGCACCAGCAACAGGCGCTTGAGGGTGCTGTCCTGGCCGACGAAGTTGCTGACGAAATCATCCACCGGATGGGCCAGCAAGGTATCCGGATGGTCGAGCTGGAGCAGCTTGCCGGCGCGGAAGATGGCGATCTTGTCGCCCAGTTTGATCGCTTCGTCGATATCGTGGCTGACCATGATCACGGTCTTGTTCAAGGCCCGCTGCATTTCGAAGAACTCGTTCTGGATCATCTCGCGGTTGATCGGGTCGACCGCGCCGAACGGCTCGTCCATCAGCAGGACCGGCGCCTCGGCGGCCAGTGCGCGAATCACGCCGATGCGCTGCTGCTGGCCACCGGACAGCTCGCGCGGATAGCGCTGCAGGTACTGCTTGGGCTCGAGCTTGATCATGCTCATCAGTTCGCGGGCGCGCTCGTGGCAGCGCTGCTTGTCCCAGCCGAGCAGGCGCGGGACCACGGTGATGTTCTCCTCGATGGTCATGTTGGGAAACAGGCCGATCTGCTGGATCACATAGCCGATGTGCCGGCGCAAGGTCACCTCGTCCAGGCCGCTGGTGTCTTCGCCGTTGATCAGCACCTTGCCCGAAGTCGGCGCGATCAGGCGGTTGATCATCTTCAGCGTGGTGCTCTTGCCGCAACCCGATGGGCCGAGGAAGACGCAGATTTCACCTTCGTTGACGGTCAGGCTGACCGAATCGACGGCCTTGATGTCCTTGCCGTTGCTGTTGAAGGTCTTGCTGAGGTTCTGCAATTCGATCATGGGCGAAGTCCTTCTGGGGTGAGGGCACGTTGCAAGGTCTGCAGGAGCAGGTCGGCGATGATCGCCAGGAGGCTGACTAGGACGGCGCCGACCAGCAGCATCGACATGTCGCTGCGGCTGATGGAAGTGAGGATGAGCACGCCGAGGCCACCGGCGCCGATGGTCGCGGCGATGGTCATGACGCCGATGTTCATGACCACCGCGGTGCGCACCCCGGCGAGGATCACCGGGACCGCGATGGGCAGCTCCACCATGCGCAGGCGCTGGCCGAAGGTCATGCCGATGCCGCGCGCGGCTTCGCGGATGCCGGGCTCGACATTGGTCAGGGCCAGGTAGGTATTGCGCAGGATCGGCAGCAGCGAATAGAGGAATACCGCCGTGATGGCCGGCAGCGGCCCCAGGCCCTGGCCGAACTTGGAGTAGAAAGGCAGCAGCAGGCCGAACAGGGCGATCGAGGGTATGGTCAGCAGCACGGTGGCGCAGGCTTGCAGAGGGCCGGCCAGGACCGGAAAGCGCGTCATCAGGATGCCCAGCGGCACGCCGATGAGGATCGCCAGGCCGACAGCGATGCCGACCAAGGTCACGTGCTGCCAGGTCAGTTGCAGCACCTGGGCCCAGTCGAGGTGGGCGAAGGTATCGAGCAAGCTCATGGGCGCACCTCGCTCAATGGATGCTCGCGCAGGAAGGCCGCGGCCACGCTGGAGGGGTTCTGGTGCTCGACATCGACCTTGGCGTTGAGCTGGCGCATGGTTTCGTCGTCGCGGGGGGGGGGCCCCCGGGCCCCCCCCGCCGGCCCCGGGGGGGTTGGGGCCCCGC
>NZ_JADNYP010000021.1 GCF_015680705.1 Pseudomonas fulva
CCGCGATCCAGACACCGGCCAGCAGGCGCAGAACAACTTCCTGGGCAACAACAGCGGTATCACCTGGCGCGACGATGGCCAGGACAACCTGTATCGCGCCCAGGCAAGCTACCGCTACAGCGTCACCTCCCATCACTGGCAGGATGACAAGATAGTGCGCAAGCAGACCCGGACCTACAATCGGTTCCATCTGATGACGCTGCAGACCGTCGAGCAGGACGGCCACATCGAAGAGACCGAAACCCGCTTCCATGAACGGCCCGACGCCGACTTCGAAGGGCAACCTGCCAATTTCCAGCTACCCCATACAGTGACCAAACGCTGGAAACTGCGCGATGACGCCAGCCAAGTGCGTATCGAGCAAGCGACCACCCGGTACGATGAGCACGGCAATCTGGTCGAGGAAGTCCAGCCCACCGGCATTCGTACCGTCTACGAGTACTACCCCAAAGGAGGCGAACGATCCCAGGACTGGCAGTGCCCGGCCGATCCGCAAGGTTTCGTCCGTCACCTCAAGTGCATGACTGTCTACCCTGCTCCCGGTCAGGATGCCGCCGCGCCGGTCACTCGCACTCGTCTCAGCTATGCGGCCTATCCTCCCCTGACCAGTGCCGTCGAGCCTGCGCCCTGGCTCGCCGTCATCCAGGAGTCATTGCTCCAAGTGACAGAGCAGGAGCGCAAAGGCGAATCGGAGCAGCTGTTGCAACTGATCGAGCGAGGCTACCTGGAAACACCCGCCGACGCCTACCTGCATGGTCGTGTGGATTATCAGAAAACGACGCGCTACGGATCGGATCTCACCGACCCGCTGCGCAAGACCATGGAAAGCCGCACGACCCGCACCGACTGGCACTACAGCAAGGCCTCGCACCCCGAGCTTGGGCCTGAGCATTGGATCGACGAGACAGTCACCGGTTTCGACCTGGTACAGAAACGCAAGACCCAGGCGTTGTCCCTTCTGCATGGCCAGCCCACCTACTTGCAGGATGACCTGGGCAACGCCACCCGTTTGCGCTACGACAAGCTCACCAGACTGGTGGAGGAAATCGTTGCGCCAGACAGCGAAGACGAAACCCGTACGCGCCTCGACTACACGTTAGTCACCGAAGCGGGTGGCCAGGCTGTACAAGCAGTCACCGAAAGCAGTGGCGTGGTCACTTACCTGACCCTCGACGGCTGCAATAGGCTGGTCAAGCAAGAGCGCGAAACGGAAGCACCCGAGGGGGACGAACGCCCCCGCTGGAGGAAACTGATCGCGCAGACGAATCACGACGGCTTGGGCCAGGTGATCGAGCAAACCACGTTCGACTACTGCAATGATCAGGTAGTGTCGTTGAAGTCCACCTTCGAATATGACGCCTGGGGGAATCTGTGCAAGACCCAACTGCCTACCGGTGCTACCTTGCACATCCAGCATTCGCCGTTTGGCGAGCACGGTGACACGATCACGCGCTGGATGGAAACACCTGATAGACCCGATATACGGCAGCAGCAGTCGATCATCGAAACCAACCGCTTCGACAAGCCGGCCTGGCAGTGCAGAGTTGACGAAACAGGCAAGCAGGTCGGGCGGCGGGACTTCACCTACGATGGGTTGGGCCAATGCACCAGCGAGGCATCGAGTTTCCAGACGAAGGCCAGGCGGCCAACACTTCGCACGACCGGCTATCGTTACGATCCTCTGGGGCGAATCACCCAGACCGTGCGTGCGGACGCTTCGACCGTGAGTCGTGAGTTCGCAACGCACAGCAGCAATGAACTGACCGAGCGCCTGAGCGTCAAGCGACGCGGGACCACCGATTCGATTCTTGCCTGGGACCGCACGTTCGATGGGATCGAGCGCCTCAAGACCCTCAGTGTTGGCCTGCGAAAGGAAACCTATCGCTATCAGGGCGATATCTCGCTGATTGCAACGCGCACGACCGCGGCCAAGCGCACCTTCAGCTACAGCTATCGTCCAAGCCTGTCTGCCCAGCCCAAGCTCATAGAAGTCGCGGCGAGCAAGGCCGAGTTCGATTACGACTGGCGCAGTGCCGCGATCAAGAGCGCCCGCAACGTACAAGGCTCGCATACCTATGCCTATACCGAGCAAGGCTACCTGCGCGAGGCCCAGTGGAAGGACGCAGCTGGAGATGAATATACGTGCCAGTACACCAGTTCCTTCCAGGGGCTGCCATTGGGCTATACCGACAGCGACGGCGTGACGGTGGCGCATACCTACGATGAGCTGGGTCGACTGATCAAGACTTGCCAAGGCCAGCTTGAAGCCACCTTCACCTACGATTCGGCCGGCCGCCTGCACACCACGCAGACCAAGGACCTGGCAAACGCCCAAACCCTGTCGTGCGAACAAGGCTACGACGATCTGGGGCGGGAGATTTTGCGTACACTGACGTTGAGCAAGCGCGACGGGACTGTCCTGTGCCAGACCGTCGAACAGCAGTGGCGCGAGGATGATCAGTTGCGCAGCCGCACGTTGAGCTGCGACGGGGAGCAGCTGCTTGAGGAAACGTTCGAGTACGACATGCTCGATCGGCTCGAGAATCACGCCTGTAGCGGCTCGCGCCTGCCACGCAACGCCCATGGTCGGGAAATCGTCAACCAGTTCTTCGTCTATGACGAGCTGGATAATCTCGTCGAATGCTACACGGATTTCGCCGATGGCAAGAGCGACGAAGCCACTTTTACCTACGAAGGTTTCCTTCTGCGCAAGGTCGAACACAGCCTTCAGCCAGACTATCCTGCCAGCCAGGCGTTCGAGCATGACGCCGACGGCAATTTGCTGAACGATGAACGAGGCAACCGGCTGGTCTACGACGAAGCGGGGCGCCTCGTCGAGGTGCGCAGCGCCGACGACGCACGGACCCTATACCGTTATCGCTTCGATGGTCATGACCACCTGCTTGGCGTGAGTCAGGGCCAAGGCCCCGAAGTAGTGCGCCGCTATCAAGGGTATCGGGTCAGCGCCACGCTGGAGAATGGCCTGCTTACCCAGTACCTCTATGCCGCAGACCGTCCGCTGGGACTGCAACGCTCGACCGACGAAGCACAGGCACGCCTGTTCCTGACCGATCCCGGCAACAGTGTGGTCGGGGAAAGCACTGCCACCGCATTGCATCGCACCTCTTACAGCGCCTACGGCGAAGCGCCCGAGGACAGCGAGCTGCTGGGTCTGCTTGGCTTCAACGGCGAAGCCCGCGAACGCGCCTTGGGTTGGTATCTGCTGGGCCGCGGCTACCGGGCCTACAACCCTGCGCTGATGCGATTCCACAGCCCTGACGTGCTGGCTCCGGAAGACGCCGGAATCAATCCTTATGCCTATTGCGGCGGCGACCCGGTGAACTGGCGTGACCCAAGCGGTCATCTGGGCGAGCGTTACAGCCAGGAACTGCCATATGTCCCGTTGAGGCCGGCACCCAAGCCCAAGGCTGACTGGCGGTCCTGGCTTGGCGTGGCGGTGGGCGCGGTATTCGCCGTGGTGAGTTTTGCACTGTTGCCGCCGGTCGGTGCGACATTCGCCTTTGCCCTGGGCGCTTCCAGCCTGGCGCTCGACGTAGCCAGCACCGCCGCAACTGCGGCGGCCTTGGTGACAGGCAACCAAGCGGCCCTCGATGCCTCGTTCTGGCTTGGCATAGGCAGTGCGGCGAGCACCCTGGGGGTCATCGGCTACAGCAGGTTCGCTGGTCGCAGTGCCGCGCAGGGAGCCAGGCAAGGCCTGAGCCAGGGCACGCAGACTGCCTCCCGGGCGGTTAGCACAGGTGTCGGCGGAACGCCACGCGGGTCGATCCTGAGCCGTGCAGCCAGTTCAGCCAGTGCCACGCCAGCCGGGTCGGTAGCTGGTCGTTCGGCGAGTGTCTCCCGAAGCAGCATGAATGGTGTCGTCGGCTCAGTGAGGCCAGCATCTGCCTCCAATCCCGAACTGGATTGGAATGTCCTGCCGGGAACAGAGGATCTTGAAAAACTCAACCCCTTGTTCGTGCCCGACGACCTTTCCAATGACTTCACTACTGTTCGCCCCGGTCCTAGCCGCGAAATCACTGGAGGCGTGAGTTCGATAACGCCTCCGGCAGCGCCAGCGCAGGGCCAAGCCGGATTCAAGTGGAAAGTCGATCCTATCTATTTCGTCGAAGGACGATATCGATTAGCCCCGAGCGCTCAATGATCCGTGGCGGTGGTCCTTGCAAGGATCGCCGCCTGCTAGACCCTGCCTTGTCGTTGTTGAATTCCCCATATAAAGACTCGGAATTCTCCTACATCTGAAGCCCCGCAGCCTCTCTATCTTCTGCTTCAAACGCCGTGCCGTAGTTCCACAATCGGCGCCAAACAACGGTATCTTCCAATGCTCAAGCCAATTCGGCGTCGGCAACTGCCGACACGCCCTCGTCTCGCTCTATTCCTGACGACTGCCGGTTGCAGCATGCTTCTGGTCTTTACCCCCACGCTGGCTCAAGGGCGCCAACTGCAATTCAATCCCAACTTCATGCGCCAGACACCTGGCCAGTCGGTCGAAGCCAGCGCAGCGGCCTTGAGCAACTTGGCCATGCAAACGCCCCTGGCGCCTGGACGTTATCGGGTCGAAGTGCTGGTCAACCTGGCCCCGGCCGGACAATACGAGATAGAGTTTCGCCAACGCAGCGACGGCCAGGGCCTGGAACCATGCCTTGGCGCAGGCTTGCTGCGCGAGCTCGGCCTGCGCGAGAAGAGCCTGGCCGAACCGCTGCCAGAAGAAGACCGCTGCGTCGATCTTCGCGCGCTGGCTCCCGACGCGGTGGCGGCGCTGGATACGGCCAAACTCCAGCTGGCGCTGTCGATTCCCCAGGCTTTCCTGCGTCGCGACGTGGCCGGTAGCGTCGCGCCAGAGCGCTGGGATGACGGGATCGATACTGCCTTCGTCAGCTATCAGGCATCCGCGCAGCATTGGAGCGGTGCCAACGGCGTCTCGCGCAGCAGCCAGGACCTGTACCTCAACAGCGGCGTGAACTTCGCCGGCTGGCGCTTGCGCAGCAGCCAGAGCTGGCGCGACAACGGCAACCGCCAGCGGCGCTGGACACGGGCCAACACCTATGCCCAGCGTGACCTGCCCGGCACCTGGGGCACCCTCACCTTGGGCGAAACCTTCAGCAACGGCGATGTCTTTCGCAGCCTGCCGTTCAAGGGAGTGCAACTGGCGACCGACATGAACATGCTGCCGGACGTGATGCAGGGCTATGCTCCGGTGATACGCGGCGTGGCCCAGACCCGCGCCAAACTGGAAGTCCTGCAGAACGGCTACCCGATCTACTCCACCTACGTGGCGCCCGGCCCCTACGAAATCGATGACCTGGGTATCGGCGGCAGCAGTGGCGACCTGGAAATCGTCCTCACCGAAGCCGACGGCCAGGTGCGCCGGTTCATTCAACCGTACTCTACCTTGGGCAACCTGCTACGCGAAGGCGTATGGCGCTACAACATCGCCGTGGGCCGCTACAACGGTGCCGAGGATCTGGACGCTCCGTTGCTGGGTCAAGCGACTCTTGCGCGTGGAGGCAGCTGGAATACGACCTTGTATGGCGGCCTGCTCGGCAGTGAGTATTACCGCGCCGCCAACCTGGGCGTGGCACGTGATTTCGGCTCGCTCGGCGCCCTTTCCTTCGACGTCACCCAGGCTCAAAGCGACCTCGGCGAACAAGGGCAAGTACAAGGGCAAAGCTATGCCACCCGCTACGGCAAATCGTTCCAGACCGGGACCAGCCTGCGCTTCGCCGGGTATCGCTATTCCACCGAAGGCTACCGGGAGTTCGACGAGGCCGTGCAGCAACGCAATGCCTCCAGTCGCTATCTGGGCAACCGCCGTAGCCGCCTGGAGACCTCGATCTACCAGAATATCGGCACCCGCAGCTCGCTCAGCTTGACCCTGTCGCAGGATGACTACTGGCACCGCGATTTGCAAAGGCGCCAGTATCAGTTCCAGTTCACCACGCTCTACCGCCGGGCCAGTGTCAATCTTTACGCCTCGCAGTCGCTGAGCGACAGTCAGCGCCATGACCGCAACGATCGCATCATCGGCCTGGGCGTCACCGTCCCGCTGGACTTCGGCTCATCCAGCAGTGCCAGTTTCGATATCCAGCAAAGCAATGGCCGCACCAGCGAGCGCGCCAGCCTCAGTGGCGGCGCGCTGGACAACCGTCTGAGCTATCTCGCCTCGCTGGCCAACGATGAACGACAGCGCAAGACCGCTTCGGTCGCCCTCGGCTACCAGACCCAGCAAGGCAGCCTGGGTGCCGGATATACCGAAGCGCATGGCTATCGCAGCGTATCGGTAAACGCCAGCGGTACGGTGCTGGCCCATTCCGACGGGATCGTGCTTGGCCAGTACCTGGGTGAAACCACGGCTCTGGTCCATGTACCCGATGTCGCCGGTGTCGGCGTCGATAACGCTCCAGGTGCCAAGACCAATGAAAGCGGTTATCTGCTGGCGCCGCACCTGCGTCCCTATCGGGTCAACCAGATCGCTCTGCAGACCGACCAGCTCGGCCCCGACGTGGAGATCGAGAACGGCGCCACGCAAGTCGTTCCGCGCCGCGGCGCGGTGGTCAAGGCGGCATTCAAGGCGCGCCAGGTAAGCCGGCTGATACTGACCTTGCAACATGCCGACGGTCGTGCGCTGCCATTCGGTACGCAACTGAGCGATCAGCAGGGCGAGCACCTCGCGGTGGTCGGCCAGGCTGGCCAGGCCCTGGTGGCCACCGAAGCCACGGCGCAGATCCTGGAAGCCCGCTGGGGAGACCGACCGGACCAGCGCTGCCAACTGGCCATCGACCCTTCGTCCATGCAGGAAGACCAGGGCTATCGCATGCAAACCTTGCGCTGCCCTGCCCCATGACCTTGCCCATGCGGCCCACTCGCATGCCCGACAGGATGCTGACAATGCCTTCCATTCCACGTCTGAAATTTCTTGCCGTCGCCATCGTCACTGCTGCGGCGACGATGGCGCTACCAGAGCAGGCCCTGGCCATCGCGCGGTGTGAATGGAGCATGGGGACCGGTCCGCTGCTCTATACGGCCGACCTGGGCACGTTCTGGGTGCCCCGCGATGCCGAAATCGGAACAAAGATAGCCTCGCTCAATCGCCTTCCCATCCTCCAGCAGCCAGGTGTCCAGCTCATATGCGACAACGATGGCAGCAGACTGCTTACCGCTACCGTGAACACGCCACGGCCCATAGAGCCAGGCACGCTGCCCCCGGTGGACGGCAAGGACGTGACAGGCAAGGTCTTGCGCACCAGCATTCCAGGGGTCGGTTTGTACGTGGAGCTCGGCATACCCTTTAACGGCCATGCGAACAATCACTTCAAGCCCACCGACGGCAAAGGCGCCGTGCCGTTTGTCAGCGAGCACCAGGAGCACATGAGGCCCAGCTACCTGATCGTGAATCATATGGTGGTCAACTACGTCGCCCTGATCAAGACCGGTACGATCGCGCCTGGACTGCAAGCCTTCAACGACGAGGTCGCCAGAGCTACGATGAGCGATGTGGGCGATGCCGCCAGACTGACCCTGCGAGGCCAGGTCCAGCAGGCGCAGTGCACCTTGAAGGCAGACGCGGTCAGCGCCAACCCGGTGCAGCTCGGTACGCAGGACATCGCCCAGTTCCGTGGCGTCGGCACCACCACCGCCCCGGTCGATTTCCATATCACGCTCAGCGACTGCGAGGATGATCCAAATGGCAGCGTGGCCCGCGCCTTCATGCGCCTGGACGGCGTGAACGGCTCGGCCGCGCTGGATCGTGATCGCGGCCTGTTCAGCCTGACCAGCGACTCGACCGCCACCGGGCTTGGCATTCAGGTACTGCGCAGCGACAACACGCCTGTGAAGCTGGAAGAGTTCGTCGACATGGCTGCGCTGACGCCTGGCAACGTGCGTCTCGATCTTCGCGCCCAGTATTACCAGACGAACAACCGGGTCACCCCGGGCCTGGCCAAGGGCGCCTTGAACTTCACCATCAATTACCGTTGACGAGCACGGCCTCGGCGGCAGCGATGTCATGCCTGGGCAGATGAGGCGAAAGTGCGAATGCTTGTTCGCTGCGTAAGCCCTCCAGCCATTCCCCAAGAAATCCGTCCTGGGGTTCCAACAATGATATATACCCCCGCCTGCATAGCAGATATTCCTGCCGGGCCGGTGAGACCGCCCACAATGACCCCCGTGACTGTGCTTCCAAGCGGCACAGCCACGCTTCCCTCACCCGATCCTATCGTCGCCCCGATGTATGTGCAGCGCCACTGGCGGCACCAATAGCGACACCAACGGGGCCGAAGGCCCCGGACACCAGCTCCATATCTCGCATTGACAGTTCAGGCATTTTACTTCTCCTTTTTGGTTGCCACGGTTGTCGATATCGAAGATGGAGAACCTGCCCAGCCAGGGCAGCACGTCCTGGGCAAAAAATGCGGTCGATCTGCGACAGAGTGCTCTGGCGGCCGGTTTTCAGGTTCAGCGCCTTGAAGTCGCGCCAGGCCTTGAAGACGCAAGCAAAGGTGTTCAGGGGTGCGGCCAGCTCTGCCGCCTTGAAATGCAGACGGTGAACACGCGGATCGACATCATGAGCCACCTGCGCGCGCATCTTTGAGGGACATTTCCGCGTAGCTGCCAACGGCAACGCGCTGCTGCTTGCCCATCCAGGTGAAGCGGAAGTGCCACATCTTGGCCCCTCGGGCGGTGACGAACAGCACCAGGCCGTCAGTATCGTCGAGGGTGTAGTCTTTGCCGGTGATCTTGGCCTGCCGGACAACGGCATCGGTTAATGCCATGGGTACGCCTCCTTCTCAGGTTGAGGAGAGGTGTACCGTGCTCAGGGGCGGTGACTCAGCAAACAATCCGCACCAGCAACCGCCCGGATTTCATGTACTGTTTCGTGTACTGGTAGGGCATGGTTGAGAGTGGAATCGAGTAGCTTTCGCTAGACATTCTCCAGGGCTAAAACCCTTTTGAATCAGGAACCTATAGACTTGGGTAATCGTCTATGGATGAAGAATTGGAGCGGGAAACGAGACTCGAACTCGCGACCCCGACCTTGGCAAGGTCGTGCTCTACCAACTGAGCTATTCCCGCTTTTTTGAGCTTTACCACTGTCGGCGTGAAGCGCCTTTGAGACCTTCACCACCACTGCACCGCACAGACGCCACAGTTTGCAAACTGGAGCGGGAAACGAGACTCGAACTCGCGACCCCGACCTTGGCAAGGTCGTGCTCTACCAACTGAGCTATTCCCGCAAATGGCGTCCCCTAGGGGACTCGAACCCCTGTTACCGCCGTGAAAGGGCGGTGTCCTAGGCCACTAGACGAAGGGGACACACGACACTTTTCAGTGCACCAGCACGTGAACCTCACGATTCAGCCTGGATTTCCTTTTCCTGCCCCGCCATAAGGCGTTGCCGGAGAAACTGGAGCGGGAAACGAGACTCGAACTCGCGACCCCGACCTTGGCAAGGTCGTGCTCTACCAACTGAGCTATTCCCGCAATGGCGTCCCCTAGGGGACTCGAACCCCTGTTACCGCCGTGAAAGGGCGGTGTCCTAGGCCACTAGACGAAGGGGACACGCTACAACATTCACTGCCTGCCGCGCTTCGCGTTGTGCTTTGCGCTGCAAGTGGCGCGCATTCTATGGAGGCATTGGAAAGCCGTCAACACTTTTCTATAAATTTATTCAAATCAATGACTTCCGGACGACCAAGGCGCCGCGTGACGGGGCGTTGGCCCAGCGGGTCGAACAGTGCGGTGGGCATTCGGACGGCAGGCCAGCCAATCCATCGATCGAGCTGTTCGCAGGGCGGCGAACTCACTACACTCGGCAAAAACAGCATCCTGACAGAGGCTCTACCGGTGACCCCATTCCTGATCACCTTGCTCGTCATCGCCGGCATCACCCTGCTGATCGTCATCGGTTACTTCAACAACATGGTGGAAAACGCCAAGCTCGAACGGACACGGGCAAAAATCGAACTCAACGAACGCCTACGTCGTTGCGGCCAGATCACCGAAACCTTCCCTGGTCAATTGATGACGCCAGCGCTCAAGCTGCTGCTGGCCCGGCTGGAACTCAACCTCAACCGGCGCCTGCTGCTGCTGGACAAACAGAACACCGAGCTGAAGGCCCGCGTGGCCGAACTCGAAGGTCTGATCGCGCTGGGGCAGCAGATCCCGGTCAGCAACCCGCCCGGCCCGATCCTCACCGAAGCCAAGGCCAAGGACGTGCGCTTTTTGCTCGAGGCGCTCCATCAACAGGTCGTGAGGGCTGTCCACGAAGGCTTCCTGAGCAAGGAAGAAGGCAAGCAGTGGGTCAAGGAAATACGTCATATCGTGGTCTTGCTGCATCTGGAGCTGTTCAACAACCTCGGACAGCAGGCGCTAGCCCAGGAACAACCCGGCCAGGCGCGCCTGGCTTTCGAGCGCGGCCTGCAGTACCTGCGCAAGCAGCCGGACCAGGTCTTCTACAAGGAGCAGGTCGCCTACCTGGAAAAACTGCTGGCCCGGGCCGATGCGCTGACCCTGGACCAGCTCGAGCCTGCCGAGACCGACGAGAACGAGCTGACCGAGGGACTCAAGACCGACGAGAACGAAAACTGGCGCAAGAAGACCCTTTATGACTGATGGCCAGGTTGCGGCATGAGTGTCCAGGCCATTCTTTCCGTACGCCACTACCAGCAAAGCCTGGTCGCCCATAGCCACGAGCATACGCAACTGGTCTTCGGCCTGCGCGGCCGCCTGGATTTCGAGCTCCAGGGCCGGGGCGGACAAATCGACCGCGAGCGGATGATCGTGGTGCCGGCTGGGACCCACCACGTCTGCGCCAGCCAGACCGGCAGCGATTGCCTGGTGCTCGATGTTCCCGGGGAATGCTGGCTGGCCGAGCAACTGGGCGAGCAGGCAGACGCCAGCCGCCGCCTGCTCGGGCGCCCCGCTGCCCTGCGCCTCGACAGCCACCAGCAGCGTCTGGTCGACTGGCTTGCCGCAAGCCCGGTCGAGGATGCCCTGATCGCTCGCCAAGGGGCGGCGCTGCTGCTGGCGAGCCTGAATGCCCAGGGCCCAGCGTGCCGCGAACCTGCCCGGCTGCCTTATGCCGAGTTCGATGCCTACATCGATCGACATGCCGCCCATGCGTTGCAGGTAGCCGACCTGGCGCGTCTGGCCAGACTTTCCAACGCCAGGCTTCATGCCCGTTTCGCCAGCGAAGTCGGGCTGACGCCGATGCAATACATCCGTCGGCGCCGGCTTCAGCATGCCCTGCATCTGCTGCGCACCACCGGGCTTGCCATCGGCGAAGTCGCCGCCCTGGTCGGCTATGGCTCGCAAAGCGCGTTCAGCGCGGCCATGCAACGCGCCTTCGGTCACTCGCCCCTGGCCCTGCGCCGCGAGCCTGGCGACAACTGACGAGAGCCTGGCGACAGATTTCGTGCCAGGTTCAGGTTAGGCTGAACAGCAAACGGCACTCCCATTTCGTGACACATAGCGCAGCAGCCTGGTACGACACAAGGATTTTCATGAACCACCGCACCGCCCTCGGCGCCTTGCACATAGGCGCCCTGTTCTTTGGCCTCACCGGCGTGTTCGGCAAGCTGGCCGGCAGCGCCAGCGCGACGATCATCGTCCTGGGCCGAGCGGCCTTCGCCGTGCTCGCCCTGGCCGTGTTCATGAGCATGGCGCGCCAGCGCTGGCAGGCGTTGGCCGGCCAGGATGCGCGACGACTGTTCTGCGCGGGCTTGCTACTGGCCGGACACTGGGTCAGTTTCTTCATCGCCGTCAAGGTCGGGGGCGTGGCCATCGCCACCCTGGGCTTCGCCAGCTTTCCGGCTTTCACGGTGATTCTGGAAGGCATGCTGTGGCGCGAACGGGTGCGTGGCCACGAGGCCTGGCTGGTGTTGCTGGTCAGCGTCGGCCTGGTACTGGTCACGCCGGCGTTCGACCTGGCCAGCGCAGCCACCGGCGGGCTGCTGTGGGCATTGCTGTCTGGACTGCTGTTCGCTCTGCTTTCACTGACCAACCGTGCCGGTTCGGGCCGGGTGCCAGCTGTCCAGGCAGCGCTCTGGCAGAACCTGGTGGTCGCCATGTGCCTGCTGCCGTTCGCCACCCCGGGGTTGGCCCAGGTAAGGCCGATGGACTGGCTGTGGATCGCCTTGCTCGGCATCTTCTGCACGGGAGTGGCGCACAGTCTGTTCGTCGCCAGCCTGGCAGTGGTCAAGGCGCGCACTGCCGCCGTGGTGTTCGCCATGGAGCCCGTCTACGGCATCGCCCTGGCCTGGGTGATATTCGCCGAGACACCCACCCTGCGCATGCTGGCTGGAGGCTCGCTGATCATCCTGGCGATCGTCCTGTCCAGCCGGATGGCAACTGGCAACCCTGGCAAAGCGACTCCAGCGAGCGAAGGCAACTGATCAGCGATCGTTGTGGCCAAGGTCGCGCTGCGGGTCGATCTGGTCGCGCACTCGCTGCTTGAGTGCCTTGGCCTCGGGAAAACCGCCGTCGGCCTTGCGCTCCCAGATCTGCACTTCGTCACAGGTGATGCGAAACACCCCGCCATGTCCCGGCTCCAGAGCAACCCGTCGCAGATCCTCGGCGAAGGTACTCAGCAGCTCCTGGGCCAGCCAGGCAGCACGCAGCAACCATTGGCACTGGGTGCAATAGGTGATGACGATTTCGGGTTTCGGGTGGCTCATGCCGGAGCGTCCTGATGAAGGGTGGATGGGTTGGTGTGCGGCCCCTTGCGTCGCGCTGCCACTGCAAGCGCCCTGTGCATGAGTAGTGGCGTCGCAGCCGGCCACCCATCGACGGCGCTGCAAGAACGGCCACAAACCCATCGACGACGCTGGCTCGCCCTTGCCGAGCGGCAGCCGGGGCGCAGCCCAGGCCTCAGGACTTCTCCAAGTTGTCGAGGATCCGGGCATGCACGCGCATGCAGGTCTCCAGGTCCGCCTCGCTGATGCCACTGAACAGCTCGGCGCGCAGTTGGTTGGCGATGGTCTCGATTTGCTCGATCAATGGCCTGGCCGGCGGACATAGCTGGATCTTCTTGGCCCGCCGATCTTCCAGCACTGCCTGGCGCTGCACCAGCCCCTGGGTTTCCAAGCTGTCGAGCAGGCGCGCCAGGGTAGGCCCCTCCACACCGACGCTCTGGGCCAGCTCGCGCTGGGTCGGGGCTTCTTCGAAACGGGCCAGGTGCAACAGCACCAGCCAGCGGGCCTGGGACAGGTTCAGTCCGGCGAGGCGGCGATCCAGTTCGGCGCGCCAGCCACGGGACATCTGTGCCAGCTGCATGCCGAAACGATGTTGGTGGTCGGTCAGGGGCATAAGGTAACTCGACTTACAGAACTAATCATTAGTTAGCTAACCATGCCCGAGCCTTCCAGGCAAGAAACGGCTGGTCGAGGATGCTCGATAATCGTGAAAAAGCGTGACACGGCCCGACCCGGGTCAATGCTTACAGCTCGAACTCTGCCGCCAAGGCTGCGCGGACGCAGTGCAACACGCCTTCCGGTACCCGGCTGCCCAGTTGCGCCGCCACGGCCGAGACCGGCGGCAACTCGCCCTCGCCATCGAGGAAAGCGTCCTGGATCTCGCTCAGCAAGTCTTCCGGCAGGTCCAGGGCCTGCTCCAGGCTCAGTTCCTGGCGCCCGAGCGCCTCGGCCAGCAGACCATAGACATTCTTCTCGCTGCACTTGAGCTGGCCGGCGATCTGCGCCGGAGTCATGCCGGCGCGGGCCAGCACGACCAGCTCGTGACGCAGGTCGAGGACCACCTTGGGCGCTTGCTCGCCGCCGTTGAGCACTTCGAGGAACGCCTGGCCATAACGTTCCAGCTTGCGCGCACCGACACCGCTGACCCGGCCCATCTCGGCGAGGCTGCCAGGCTGACTGCGCAGCATCTCCAGAAGCGTCGAATCGGGGAAAATGACGTAGGGCGGCACGCTGTGCTCCTCGGCAAGCTTGCGCCGCAAGGCACGCAGGGCCTCCCAGCGCTCACGCTCTTCGCCACGTACCAGTTGGCTGGCCGGACTGCCGCCGCTGCTCCTGGCGACGGTCTGCGGCTTGAGGTCGCGGCGCAGTTGCAGGCTGACTTCGCCACGCAGCAGCGGCCGGCAGCTGTCGGACAGACGCAGGCCACCGTAGCCTTCCAGGTCGATGTCGACCAGGCCACGTGCCACCAGCTGGCGGAACAGCGAGCGCCATTCGCTCTCCGAGGTCGCCTTGCCAACGCCGAACACCGAGAGCTTTTCATGGCCGAAATTGCGCACTTTTTCGGTCTGCTTGCCCATCAGCACGTCGACCAGATGACCGACGCCATAGCGCTGGCCGGTGCGATAGACCGTCGACAGGGCCTGCCGCGCCGGCTCGGTGGCGTCCCAGGTCTGCACCTGGTCGACGCAATTGTCGCAATGCCCACAGGGTTGCTCGAGCCGCTCGTCGAAGTAGGCCAGCAGCGCCTGCCGGCGGCAGCGTGTCTCTTCGCACAGCGCGAGCATGGCATCGAGCTTGTGCTGCTCGATGCGCTTGTGTCGCTCATCGCCTTCGGAGTTCTGCAGCATCTGCTTGAGCATCACCATGTCCTGCAGCCCATAGGCCATCCAGGCGTCGGCGGGCAAGCCGTCACGACCGGCGCGGCCGGTTTCCTGGTAGTAGGCCTCGAGCGACTTGGGCAAGTCCAGGTGGGCGACGAAACGCACGTTGGGCTTGTCGATGCCCATGCCGAAGGCGATCGTCGCCACCATCACCAGGCCCTCCTCGTTGAGGAAACGGTGCTGGTTGGCCGCGCGGGTCTCGGCCGCCAGGCCGGCGTGATAGGGCAAGGCCGGAATGCCCTGGTCGCAGAGGAAGGCGGCGGTTTCGTCGACCTTCTTGCGCGACAGGCAATAGACGATGCCGGCGTTGCCGCGACGCTCGCCGAGAAACGCCAGCAACTGCTTGCGCGGCTGCTCCTTGGGCACGATGCGGTAGAAGATGTTCGGCCGGTCGAAGCTCGACAGGAAGCGCTCGGCGCCTTGCAGGTGCAGGCGCTGGACGATTTCCTCGCGTGTGCGCATGTCGGCCGTGGCGGTCAGGGCGATGCGCGGCACGTGCGGGAACAGCTCGGCCAGTTGGCCCAGCTGCAGGTATTCGGGACGGAAATCATGCCCCCATTGCGACACGCAATGCGCTTCGTCGATGGCGAACAGAGCGATGTCCAGCGTGCGCAGGAACTCCAGCATGCGCGGCTGGACCAGCCGTTCGGGGGCCAGGTAGAGCATCTTGATCTCGCCGCGTCGCAGGCGGGCGGCCAGCTCGCGCTGCTGGTCGCTGCTGAGGGTGGAGTTGAGCGCCGCGGCAGCCACCCCCAGTTCGTCGAGCGTCGCCACCTGGTCGTCCATCAGCGCGATCAGCGGCGAGACCACCACCGCAAGGCCAGGGCGCAACAAGGCAGGCACCTGGAAACACAGCGACTTGCCGCCCCCGGTGGGCATCAGTACCAAGGCATCGCCGCCACTGGCCACGCATTCGATGATCGCTGCCTGGCGCCCGCGGAAACTGTCGTAGCCGAAGACGTCCTTGAGGACGCGCTGAGCCTGTTCAAGCATTTGGAACTCCACGAATCGTCTTGCCATCCTGGCGACAGGCTGAACGATGGATCCGCTTGGCACACCTGCGAATGCGTAAGCGGCTGTTGCCGATGACGAAAAAAGCCGTCCCGGCCGAAAATCGCCGAGTATACCCCAGCGCCCCGCCTGGCAGGGCGCTGCGTGACGGACGTTCCCTTTGTACCGTTGTCGCTGCAAGGTGCTAGAATTCGGTATCGTTTATTCCCAAGGTAGCCCTGTAATGTCCTTCGCCGAGCAACTGACCCGCCTGCAAGCCTTCCTCGACGCCGACGAGCTGCACGAAGAAGCGCTGGACTACGTCGCCGCCCACGGCTACCTGACCGCGCTGTCGATCTGCGCCGAGGACGTTCCCGAGCGCGAATGGATCGACGCGCTGTTCGCCGAGGAACCCCACTACGACAGCGAGGCCCAGCGCGTGGAGATCGAAGCCACCTTGGTCGCGCTCAAGGCTCACATCGGCCGGCAGCTGGCCAGCGATGACGAATTCGAGCTGCCTTGCGACCTGGACCTGGGCGACGACCCGGACGATTCCGACCTGCGCGGCTGGTGCATCGGTTTCATGGAGGGCGTCTTCCTGCGCGAGGAAGCCTGGTTCGAGAACGCCGAGGAGGAAGTCAGCGAGATGCTCCTGCCGATCATGGTCGGCTCCGGCCTGTTCGACGAGCAGCCGGAATTCGCCGACATCGCCGCGAACCAGCATCTGCAGGAGGACATGGTCGTGCAGATTCCCGAGGCACTGACCGCGCTGTTCCTGCTGCTGCACGCGCCCGACGAGAAGCCTGCCTTGCTCAAGCCGCGCCACCATTGACCGGTGGTGCGCTACCTGCTGCTGGCCATCGGCTGGCTCAGCGTCGCGCTGGGGGTGCTGGGGATCTTCCTGCCAGTGTTGCCCACCACCCCTTTCCTGCTGCTGGCAGCGGCCTGCTTCGCTCGAAGCTCGCCACGCTTTCACGCCTGGCTGATCCATCATCCTAGGCTCGGCCCATGGATACGTGGGTATCTCGATGGCGAGGGCATTCCACTCAAGGCAAAGGCCTATGCCATCGGCCTGATGTGGGCGAGCATCCTGTTTTCGTGCTGGCTGGTGCCCCTATTCTGGGCACGGCTGCTGATGATCGTCAGCGCCATGCTGGTCTCCCTCTACATACTCCGGCAGAAGACGCGCCACTAAAGCGGACGGCAGGAAAGGCGGATGATTGATGTCATCCTGGCATTGCGCCAGATTGGCGCTAGACTTGCCTTCTTTCAACCGCCCGTCCTATATAACCGATTGTTCTAAAACTCTCGCTCCGCACCTTGGTCATTTCCTAAGTGCCCTGTTTTTGGGCATCTTCCCCAACGGAAAAACCGGTAAGGACCTATGTGCGGATTAGCAGGAGAGTTGCGCTTCACCCCGATCGATCAAGCCTCGCGCCCGGCGGACCTCGCCGCGGTAGAGCGGATCACCCATCATCTGGCGCCCCGGGGCCCGGATGCGTGGGGCTTCCATAGCCAAGGGCCGATCGCCCTGGGGCATCGACGGCTGAAGATCATGGACCTGTCCGATGGATCGGCGCAGCCGATGATCGACAGTCCGCTGGGCCTGGCGCTGGCCTTCAATGGCGCCATCTACAATTTCCCCGAGCTGCGCCAGGAGCTGCAAGACCTGGGCTACACCTTCTACTCCGATGGCGATACCGAGGTGCTGCTCAAGGGCTATCACGCCTGGGGCGAAGCCATGCTGCCCAAGCTCAACGGCATGTTCGCCCTGGCCATCTGGGAACGTGACAGCCAGCGCCTGTTCCTCGCCCGCGACCGGCTGGGCGTCAAGCCACTGTACCTGTCGCGCAATGGCGAGCGCCTGCGCTTCGCCTCGAGCTTGCCGGCATTGCTCAAGGGTGGCGACATCGACCCGATGCTCGACCCGGTCGCGCTCAACCATTACCTGAACTTCCATGCCGTGGTGCCAGCGCCGCGCACCTTGCTGGCCAACGTGCAGAAACTCGAGCCGGGTACCTGGATGCGCGTCGACCGCCATGGTCAGGTCGAACAACGGACCTGGTGGGAGCTGCAATACGGCCCTCGCCCAGATGAACAGGGGCTTGGCCTGGAAGACTGGACCACCCGCGTGCTGGACGCCACCCGTGAAGCCGTGAGCATCCGCCAGCGTGCCGCGGTGGATGTCGGCGTGCTGCTCTCCGGCGGTGTCGATTCGAGCATGCTGGTCGGCCTGCTGCGCGAAGTCGGCGTCGACGACCTGTCGACCTTCTCCATCGGTTTCGAGGATGCCGGCGGCGAACGCGGCGACGAGTTCCAGTATTCCGATCTGATCGCACGCCACTATGGCACCCGACATCACCAGCTGCGCATCGCCGAACACGAGATCATCGACCAGTTGCCCGCGGCCTTCCGCGCCATGAGCGAACCGATGGTCAGCCATGACTGCATCGCCTTCTACCTGCTGTCGCGAGAAGTCGCCAAGCATTGCAAGGGCGTGCAGAGTGGCCAGGGCGCCGACGAACTGTTCGCCGGCTATCACTGGTATCCACAGATCGATGGCTCCCAGGATGCCTTCGCCGCCTACCGGGCAGCGTTCTTCGACCGCAGCTACGACGAATACCGCGAAACGGTCCAGGCGCCCTGGGCGCTGGACTACGATGCCGCCGGCGATTTCGTCCGCGAGCACTTCGCCCGTCCGGGCGCGTCGGCGGCGGTCGACAAGGCGCTGCGCCTGGACAGCACGGTGATGCTGGTCGACGACCCGGTCAAGCGTGTGGACAACATGACCATGGCCTGGGGCCTGGAGGCCCGCACCCCGTTCCTCGACTACCGCCTGGTGGAACTGTCGGCGCGTATCCCGGCCCGCTTCAAGTTGCCCGACGGTGGCAAGCAGGTGCTCAAGGAAGCCGCGCGGCGAGTGATTCCCCACGAGGTGATCGACCGCAAGAAAGGCTATTTCCCGGTGCCGGGCCTCAAGCATCTGGAAGGCGCCACGCTGGGCTGGGTACGCGAACTGCTGACCGACTCCAGCCAGGATCGCGGGCTGTTCAACCCGGCCATGCTCGACAAGCTGCTGAGCAACCCGCACGGCCAGCTCACCCCGCTGCACGGCTCGAAGCTGTGGCAACTGGCCGCGCTGAACCTCTGGCTCAGCGAACAAGGAATCTGATCGATGAAAGCCCATCAGAATGCCTATGGCCAGCGACTGCTGCGTGGCCAGGCTCCATCCTACGAACGGCTCCAGGCACGTCTGGCCGGCGACGGCAGCGAGCCCCACGATCAACCGCGCGCCATTCATTGCGGTTGGGGAAGGCTGCTGATCGGCCATACCTACCCTAAGCCGGCTACGCTGGCCGAGGCGCTGCTCGAGGAACGACCTGGCGAACGCGACATCGCGCTCTACGTGTGCGCGCCCCAGCAAGTGCTGGCCTATGCCCCGCAACAGTTGTTCCTCGACCCTTCCGATACCTTGCGCCTGTGGTTCACCGACTACCGGCCGGCGCAGCGCGTGTTTCGCGGCTTCAACATCCGCCGCGCGCAATCGGAAGCTGACTGGCAGGCCATCAATACCTTGTACCAGGCGCGAGGCATGCTGCCGATCGACCCGCAGCTGCTCACCCCACGCCATCAGGGCGGGCCGGTGTACTGGCTCGCCGAAGACGAGGATACCGGCGCCATCATCGGCAGCGTCATGGGCCTGAATCACAGCAAGGCCTTCGACGATCCGGAACACGGCTGCAGCTTGTGGTGCCTGGCCGTCGCCCCGCAATGCAGCCGCCCCGGCGTTGGCGAGGTGCTGGTGAGGCACCTGATCGAGCACTTCATGAGTCGCGGCCTGGCCTACCTGGACCTTTCGGTGCTGCACGACAACCGCCAGGCCAAGCGCCTGTATGCCAAGCTGGGCTTTCGCAACCTGCCGACCTTCGCCGTCAAACGCAAGAACGGCATCAACCAGCCCCTGTTTCTCGGCCCTGGCCCCGAGGCCGGGCTCAATCCGTACGCGCGCATCATCGTCGACGAGGCCTTGCGTCGAGGCATCGAGGTGCAGGTCGACGATGCCGCCGGTGGGCTGTTCACTCTGACCTTGGGCGGACGCCGGATTCGTTGCCGGGAATCGCTGAGCGACCTGACCAGCGCAGTGAGCATGACGCTCTGTCAGGACAAGCGCCTGACCCGCAAGGTGCTGCATCAGGCAGACCTGCGCGTCCCGGCGCAGCAACTGGCCGGCGAGGCCGACGAAGACCTGGCCTTCCTCGAAGAACACGGCGCGGTGGTGGTCAAGCCGGTCGATGGCGAACAGGGCCAGGGCGTGGCGGTGAACATCACCGAGCTGGACGAGCTGCTGCATGCCATCGAGCAGGCTCGCCGTTTCGACAGCCGGGTACTGCTCGAGAGCTTCCATCCCGGACTCGACCTGCGCATCCTGGTGATCGGCCAGGAAGTGGTGGCCGCGGCCATCCGTCATCCGGCCCAGGTGATCGGCGATGGCAGCCACAGCATCAAGGCGCTGATCGAGGCGCAAAGTCGTCGTCGCCAGGCCGCCACTGGTGGCGAGAGTCGCATCCCGATGGATGATGAAACCGAACGCACCCTGCGCGCTGCCGGGTTCGACTACGATAGCGTACTGCCGGCTGGCCAGCGCCTGGACGTGCGCCGCACCGCCAACCTGCACACTGGTGGCGTCCTCGAGGATGTCACCGAGCGGCTGCACCCGGTCCTGGCCGAAGCTGCCATCCGCGCGGCGCGCGCCCTGGACATCCCGGTGGTCGGTCTTGACTTCATGGTACAGGCCGCCGACCAGCCGCAGTACGTCATCATCGAAGCCAACGAACGCGCCGGACTGGCCAACCATGAGCCGCAACCGACCGCCGAACGCTTCATCGACCTGCTGTTCCCGCACAGTCGTTCCATCGCCTGAACCGAAGGAGTGCGCATGACTGAACAACCCCTCGAACCGGACCTGGAGTACCTGCAACGGGTACTCCTGGAAATGCTCGCCATCCCCAGCCCCACCGGTTTCACCGACACCATCGTGCGCTATGTCGCCGAGCGCCTGGAAGAGCTGGGCATACCCTTCGAACTGACCCGGCGCGGCACCATCCGCGCCACGCTCAAAGGTCGGCAGAGTTCACCTGACCGCGCCGTATCGGCACACCTGGACACCATCGGCGCCAGCGTGCGCCAGCTGCTCGACAACGGTCGCCTGGCCTTGGCACCGGTGGGCTGCTGGTCGAGCCGCTTTGCCGAAGGCAGCCGGGTCAGCGTGTTCACCGACACCGGCGTCTACCGTGGCAGCGTGTTGCCGCTGATGGCCAGCGGTCATGCGTTCAACACCGCGATCGACCAGATGCCGATCAGCTGGGACCATGTGGAGGTTCGCCTGGACGCGTACTGCGCCACGCGTGCCGACTGCGAGGCGCTGGGGATCGGCATCGGCGACTTCGTGGCCTTCGACCCGTTGCCCGAGTTCACCGAAAGCGGGCACATCAGCGCCCGGCACCTCGACGACAAGGCCGGCGTGGCGGCCTTGCTGGCGGCGCTCAAGGCGGTAGTGGAAAGCGACCGCCAGCCGCTGATCGACTGTCATCCGCTGTTCACCATCACCGAGGAAACCGGCTCCGGTGCGGCCGGTGCCCTGCCCTGGGATGTCAGCGAATTCGTCGGCATCGACATCGCGCCGGTGGCCCCTGGACAGGCTTCGAGCGAGCATGCGGTGAGTGTGGCCATGCAGGATTCTTCCGGCCCCTACGACTATCACCTGTCTCGCCACCTGCTCAAGCTGGCGGGTGAACACGACCTGCCGGTGCGCCGCGACCTTTTCCGCTACTACTTCAGCGACGCCCACTCGGCAGTGACCGCCGGGCACGACATCCGCACGGCGCTGGTCGCCTTCGGCTGCGACGCGACGCATGGCTACGAGCGCACCCACATCGACAGTCTCGCGGCCCTTAGCCGCCTGCTCACCGCCTACCTGCTCAGCCCGCCGGTCTTCGCCAGCGACTCGCATCCCGCCAACGCCTCTCTGGAGCGCTTTAGCCACCAGCTCGAACATGACACCCAGATGGAAAGCGAAACCCGCGTGCCGGCGGTCGACAGCTTGCTGAAACATCACGACTGATCACCTGGCCCGATAACCCCGGCACCAACGTCCCCCGGCGACGTGCGCAAGCGGCCGCAGCCGGGGACGCCGGACTGGCCGTCCCTACGCCGTTGCGTCGGGACGGCGATCAATCGAAGCCGCTTGCCCTGATCATTTTTTGGCGTAGCATCAGGTAACAATCGACTGGATAGCCTCATCATGCTCATTCCCCATGACCAACTGGAAGCCGAAACCCTCACGCGTCTGATCGAGGATTTCGTGACCCGGGACGGCACCGACAATGGCGACGAGACGCCATTGCAGACGCGTGTGCTGCGGGTCCGGCACGCCCTGGCCAAGGGCCAGGCCTTCATCCTGTTCGATCCGGAAAGCCAGCAGTGCCAGCTGCTCGCACGCCACGACGTGCCGCCCGAGCTGCTCGACTGACCAGCCGCCTTACCTGAACGGTGCCTTGGCCCGCTCCCGGGCTTTCATCCGCTCATGCACCTCCAGGCGATTCACCGTGACCGAACGCGGCGCGATGATCCCCAAACGCACGTCCCCTCCGCTAACGCCCACGATCTTGATGCGAACCTTGTCGCCGATGACGAAGAACTCGCCGACCTCACGTCCGAATACCAACATGGTCCATCTCCTGCCCTGTGAAAACACCAGCGTGGAGAGCGCGTGGCGCATGCTCAAGCGGTCGGCATGAAAATAGACGCAGCCTACCCAGCCCAACGAATCGACCTACAGAAAAATCCCGGATCCTCAAGTAACGCTTCGCTTGGAAATGAATTTTTACGCCAGCGCGCCGGTCCCAATATCGAGCGGCCCGCAGTGAGGCGGCCGCCATCTTCCCTATCACACAAGGGTTTCGACATGACCACGATCCTCATCATCATCCTGATCCTGCTGTTGATTGGTGGCTTACCGGTGTTTCCTCATTCGCGCAGCTGGGGCTACGGCCCGTCCGGCATCATCGGCGTGGTGTTGGTCGTGTTGCTGGTGCTGTTGTTGCTTGGGCGGATATGACTGGGCGGGGCGAGCGCTGGCGGCCGTCTTGCCCCGTAACATCCACCCATGGCGCTGGGCATGACGTTCCATGGCCGCTCGGAGCCATGCCCTTCACCCAGACGCCCCTGGACACCGTTCACGGCGCAACCGACGCAGCAACTCTTCACGTTCCAGGGGCGGTGCCAGATAGTTGCCTTGGGCGCTTTCGCAACCTAGGGCCAGCAGGGCCAGGTGCTGTTCCGCGCTGTCCACGCCTGGCACGGTCAACGGATGATGCAGCTCGGCCGCTAGCGCCAGGCCGTTCTTCACCACGGCCTGGCACCTGGGCTCTGTCGGCAAGCCCTTGACGAATTGCTCATCGAGCTTGATGCGGCTGAACGGGAGCTGGCACAGCAGTTCGCTGCCGCCTTGCTCGCTGCCGAATCTGGCCAGGCCAATGTCACAGCCCAGCATGCGCAGGCGCAGCAGGTTTTCCTGTTCGATGACGGTCAGGCGGTGCAGGCCATGATCAGCCAGCTCCAGGCACAAATGGCGGGCCTGGCAACGAAAGCGCCGCAGCAACGCGCGGATCCTCTGGCAGGTCTGGCGGTCCGACAACTGCCTGGCCTGCAGCCGCAACGAAAGGCGCAGCGGTCGCTGCTCGGCGGCCAGCTGACGCTGCAGGGCCAGGCCCTGCTCAAGTAACGTGTGCCATAGCATTTCCTGCAGGTTGCAGCGTTCTACGACTGGCAGGAACAGCTCCGGCGCCAGGATACCGAGCAAGGGATGATTCCAGCGCGCGACCAGCTCTACCGCCTCGATGCGGCCAGTGGCCAGCTCGAAGCTGGGCACGAACCAGGCCACGAACTGGCCTTCACGCAGGGCCTCGCGCACTTGCGCCTCGTCCGGCCAGTAGCGCACTGGCATGGCACTCACGGGCAACAGCGGCACCGGCGCGCGCAACGACTCCTGTACAGGCTCGAGCGACAGGGGTGGATCCACGACCCCGATCAAGTGCATGCCCAGCTCGCCGATCATGCGCTGCAAGGCTGCGCGCAGGGTCGGCGTCAGGCTGCCGCAGACCAGCACACCCTTGGCCAGCTTGTCGCGACCGACCCGGTGGATGAACTCCAGGCTATCCATGTGCCGGTCATCCACGTCACGCAGGTTGCAGGCGATCAGGTCGACGCCTCCGGCGTCTTGCAGCAAGGTCAGGGCCTGGGCCGCGCTGGCCGCCTGGTATACCTGCTCGCAGTCCAGGCACTGGAAGATCCGGACCGCGACGGCCCGCTGGAAAACATGGGGTTCGAGCACCAGTACCCGCAGTTTCTGGCCCACCATCACTCATCCTCCGGGCTGGATCTCCACTCCGGTATTGGCTTCGCGCCTGTTGCGCGACCCAGCTGTGGATCGCGCCGCAGGGTCTGTGCGCAGTTCTCGCTCCAGGGCCCGCATGGCCAGGCGCACGGCATCGACCTGATCCTGCAGCCGAGTCAATGGAACCTGCTGCCCAGCGCAGCTGCGCTCGACCTGCTCGCAAGCTTCGATCAGCCTGGTGGCACGGATCAGTCGAGCACCGCCCTTGATACGATGAGCCAGTTCGGCCAAGCGGGCCAGGTCGTTGCCATCGGTATGGCGCGCCAGTTGCTCGAGGTCCTGGCGGTTGCTTTGCAGCAGATCGTGCAGCAAGGCCGAAAACGCCTGGGGCTCGCCTGCGGCAAGCCGTTGCAAGTTGCTCAGGTCGGCTACGCTGCCATGGGCCGTGACTGCCGGATCGCCAAGCCCAGGCCGACCGGCCACCTGGTCGAGCACGTCGGCCAGGGTCTTGAGGCTCAAGGGCTTGAACAGGCAGTCATCCATGCCCGCGGCCAGACAGCGGCGGCGTTCGTCGACCATCGCATTGGCGGTGATGCCCAGGACCGTGCAAGGCCTCAAGTGGTGACGGCGTTCATGCAGACGGATCGCCCGGCACAGCGCATGGCCGTCCATCCCTGGCATGCTGCAATCGCTGATGACCACGTCGAAACCTTCCTGCAACCACAGACGCAGCGCCTGCATGCCCTCCTCGGCCATGCTGGCCTGATGGCCAAGATAGGCCAGCTGGTTGCCCAGCAGCAGCCGATTGGCCGGGTAATCGTCGACGACCAGCACCCGCAGGCCGGTGCGCGTGCAGCTTTCGACCGGGGCGGGCATCTGACTGTCGGCCAGTGGGGCCGGCGCACGAGCCATGCCATCGACGGGGAGGTGAATCTCGATGCGAGTGCCCACGCCCAAGGTGCTCTGCAGGAGCATGTTGCCGCCCATCAGGTCGCACAGCGTACGGCTGATCGACAGGCCCAGCCCGGCGCCCCGCCGAGCCGACTGCTGGTGGTTGCAGGCCTGCCAGAATGGCTCGCCCAGGCGTGGCAGGTCCGCTTCGGGGATGCCGATGCCGGTGTCTTCCACCACCAGCCCGAGCATCTGGCGCGCCCCGCAAGGCGCCAGGCTAACGCGCACCTGCACGCAACCTTCGTGGGTGAACTTGATGGCATTGCTCAACAGGTTCGCCAGTACCTGTTTGAAACGCAGCGGATCGAGCATGACCTGCGACTCCACCTCACCTTCGAAGTGCAGCTCGAGCTGCAAGCCCTTGACATGCGCCTGCTGCTGGAACAGCTGCACCACGCTGCGGACATGGTCGGCCAGTTGCACCGGCTCCAGCTTCAGCTCGAGGTGGCCGGACTCGATGCGGGTGACGTCGAGGATATCGCCGATCAGGGCCAGTAGCCCTCGCGCGGCTTCCGAGGCCACCTCGATGGACAGTCGATCGAAGATGCCCTGCTCGGCCTTGCGCACGGCCAGCTCCAGCATGCCGAGCACGGCATTGAGCGGGGTACGGATCTCATGGCTCATGGCCGCCAGGAAATCGGTCTTGGCCTGGTTGGCCTGTTCCGCTTCCTCCTTGGCCCGCTGCAGCGCAGCCTGTAGCTGGTGGCGCTCGGTCACATCGATCCAGCCGGCAATCACGCTGGCACCGGCATGTCCGCCACGGCAAGGCAGCATCCAGTGATAGAAGGTTCGCTCGCGCCCATCGGCCAGCACCACTCGGCGATCCTCGACCTGGACCTTGCCGCTGCACAGCACCTCGCGCCAGCCACGCTGCCAGGCCAGGTGCGGCAGGCAACCGAGCGGCCGACCGACCACTTCGTCGCGGCAGACGCCGAGCGTCTCCAGATAACTGCTGTTGCAGGTGAGCAAGCGACCGTTGCGGTCGCAGACGTACAGTGGATGAGGCGTACCGTCGATCATCACGCGCATGAATTCCAGCTGGTCGGCCAGCGCTCGCTCGGCCTGCTCGCGCACCCTGACCAGGCGCCGCAGGTAACGCACCCAGGCCAGCGACAGCAGCAGCATGATGGCAATCGCGGCGAACCCCTGCAGGACCTGTTGGCGATGGCGATGCCAGAAGCTGTCCTCCATGATCACCTCGCCCTGCCAGCGCCGCGCCATGGCGTCGAGCTCCTGGGGCGACAGGCTGGCAAGCGCCTTGTTGAGGATCGACAGCAGCTCAGGCTCGCCTTTCGGCACGGCCAGCGCGAAATAGGCCGGAGGCAGCGGCAGGCTGGCGCTGATCCTGAAACTGCCCGACGGCAGCCTGGCGCTCAGCGAGCGCACAGATGCCAGCGGCAGGATGGCGGCGTCGGCGCGCCCGTTGGCCACCTTCAGAGCGGCATCCAGCGTGCCTTGGCTTTCCACCAGGGTCGCGGCCGGGTAATGCTCGCGCATGTAGGCTTCCGGGATGCCGTTGGGCAATACCGCTACTCGTCGCCCTTGCAGCTCCTCCAGCTCGGACAAGGGTCGCTCCTTGGCGGTGGTGATCAGCACACGAGCCGATGTCAGATAGGCACGAGTGAACGACAGCAATTGCTCGCGCCTGCTACTGGGGGTCAGCGCGCCGATGATCTCGGCTCGCCCCTGGCGCGCCTGGCGAATCATCTGCTCGACGCTGCCACCGGCGACGAATTCGAAGCGCAGGCCGGTCATGCGCGAGACACGCTGCAGCACATCGACGCTCAGGCCCTTGAAGCGCCCGTCGCTGTCGCGATAGCTCAGCGGCAGGAGCTGTTCATCGAGCATGACCCGCAGCACCGGATGACGACTCAGCCAGCCTTGCTCCGCGTCCGTCAGCCGCAACGGAGCATGCTCGAACAGGTGATCGACGAAAGGCACCCAGCGTTTGCGGATCGCTTCCTGCTCGGCTTGCGGCACGCTCGCCAGCAAGGTGTCGAGCAGCGCGCCCAGCGTGGTATCGCCCGGATTGATGGCGAACCCCACAGGTTGCGCCGGCCAGCCGGGGCAGCGGCGCAGGCGCAGATTGCTGACCTGTCCGCGCCCGATCAGGTAATGACTTTCCAGCGCGCCGCCGATGAACAGGTCGGCCTGGCCGAAGGCCACCGCGCCCAGCGCCTGGCGCGTGGACGAATAGACCCGCAGCTGGGCCTTCGGGTAACGCGCGCGCACTTGCTCGAGGCTTCGGTATCCTTCGTTGATGGCCACTCGCAGCGGTTCGTCGGCTTCGCAGCCGATTCCACCCTCGTCGCGCACCACCACGCGTGGCTGGTCCTGGGCGTAGCCGCGGGACAGGCGCAACCCGGCCTGTTCGGCTTGCAACGCGGTGATGCCACCGAGCAGGTCGAGCCTGCCGTCGCGCAGCGCTGCGATCGCCTCGGCCAGAGAATCGAAGGCATGCACCCGCACCGGTAGCTGCAGGTACTCGGCCAGCAGACCGGCATAGTCGGCAGTGATGCCCTCGTATTCATGGCTGGGCCCGACCAGGTTGAACGGTGGGCTGTCCGGCGGGACCACGCCCAGGTCGAGCTTGCGCCGCGCCCACAGCCAGCGCAGCTGCCTGTCGTCCGGCAGAGCCAGCGACCGCCCCAGGCTCGAACGGCCTTGCAACTGCAAGGCAGGCTCGTCCGCCTGCAAGGGGAGCGGCAGCAGGGCAAGGAGTGCCAGCAGGGCCCACGACAGGCGCCTGGACCAGGCAATCACACCAGGCCATTGCGCCTGGCCAGGTCGGCCAGGTCGATCAGCGAGGCCACGCCGAGTTTCTCGATCAGGCGCGTCTTGTAGGTGCTGACCGTCTTGTTGCTCAGCAGCATCATCTCGCCGATGGCCTTGTTGCTCATGCCGCGGGCCAGGTACTGCAGGATCACCAGCTCGCGATCGCTGAGGCTGGCCAGGCAACGGCTTTCGCTGGTGGCCATGTCCTGGCGACGCACCGAGCTGAGCAGCACCTCGGGGAAGTAGGTATAGCCGGAGCGGATCGCCAGGACTGCCTTGCTCAGCTCGGCCAGGTCGTCGGTCTTGCAGATGAATCCGGCGGCACCGGCCTTCATGCAGCGCAGAGAATAGGCATCGGGCAGTTGCGACGTAAGCATCAGCACCTTGGGTCGTCGCTCCAGAGCATTGAGCCGTTGCAGCACCTGCATGCCATCCAGGCCTGGCAAGGCGATGTCGAGAATGACCACGTTGGGCGTGCGCTCCTTGGCCAGGCGCAGGGCCTCCACGCCGTTGTCGGTTTCGCCGACCACCTGCACATTGTCACGTTGCAACTGCAGGCAAACGCTGGAGCGGATGAAAGGATGGTCATCGACCACCAGTGCCTTGTACTTTTCCATTGCTCCGTTCCTCCGATCGATCCACGATCAGCCGTTGATTGTCATGTCCTGGCGTTTGTCGCCCTCGCGCAGCTCGAATTGATAGACACGGCCGGGCTGGCCAGGGAAGTCACGCTCGCGACCCGGCAGCAGGTGATGCTTGGTGGCCGTGGCGCAGGCCTGGCCGTCCGGGTCGCAGTGCCGGAAGTGATCGAGCACCACCGTGGCGTTGCCCTTGTTGCGTATATGCAGGCGTCCGTTTTCCATGCCTGCCGAGGTGTCATAGCGCACCTGCGAGGGCCGCACGAACAGCAATGTGCCATAGCCGGCCAGCAGCTGGACGCCTGCCTTGAGGCTGTCGCCATAGGCCTTGGCCTCCTGTTCGCTGAGGGCGAAGCCATCGCCCTGCTCGGGCAGCACCGGCATGAAGCGCAGGCGGAAATAGCGTTCGCGGTCGCGCTCGCCGCGGTACAGAATACGCATCGTCTGCATGCCGCGCGCCGGCACGATCAGGCGTGACGGGCTCACCACCAGGCCCCGCCGCTCCATGGGAACCCCCTCCAGATCGACCTCTTGCGGCTTGCCTTGCTGGTCGTACACCAGTTCGGCCACGCTGACCTTGACGAAGGCCGTGTTGTCACCGCCGTTGCGCACTCGCTTGAGCAAGGTACTGGTGTTAGGCTCCAGATAGTCGTACAGCGCACCGACATTGAGTTCGGGAGCGGCATGCACCAGGCTGGGCAACAACAGCGCAGCAAGGAGCATCTTGTACCTGCGAACAATCATGATGAATCTCCAGACAATGGCCGCTTGATAGCACAGCGCTATTATCAATGCTGAGCAGGAAGTGAACTGTGGGAATCTTCCTAAAAGAACAGAGAAATTTCTGATAGACACCTACATCTCCGAGTTGAACACCACAGTGACCACCCCCGTATAGGTCGTACCGGCCTCACGAACCATCGCCTGAACACCCGCCTTGTCGATTCGGAAGTGCAGCTGTCCGGGTCGATTGGCCAACGACGTAGCCTGGCTCAATTCCAAGGGCGCGAGCAGGCCCGTGGGCACATTTACCCTGCGCACCGGCGCATTGTTGTAGGTCACGCCAGGGGGCATGCTCACAGCCACCTCGACGGGGACTTCCTGATTGCGCTGGTTGCGCAGGGTGCAGCGTCCGGCGACCAAGTAGCCGCACGTCTTGTAAACGCTGAAAGGCCCAGTCGACCAAATGTCGAACGGCAGGTCGCGCTCCAGGTAGGGGGGCTCGCCTCGCCCACTCAACCATGCCTGCCAGCCACCTGGCGGCTCCAACACCGCACGCTCGCTACCGGGTGGGAAACGCAGGTCGAAGGCGTGCTGCACATCCACGCTGAAATGAATGTTCAGCACGTCGCTGCTCAGCCCCGTCACGCCATTGCCCAGGTCGAACTCTGCGCCCTGTCCCACACGAAAGGTAGCCGTTCCGTGGTAGAGCCCTTGCCGCATATTGTGCGGGTTGGGCATCAGTAGCCGATAACCGATCGATACGTCGGAGACCGTCGAAACACTACGGTCACCCGGCTTACCCGCGTGATAGTCCGAATAGCAACCCTGCGGGTTCCGGGGGTTCTTTACCAGCCAGGCGTAGTAAGACTCCGGTTGCTGCTCGCCTCCAGGCCCAGGGTCTTCGATCTCGCCAGACAAGAAGCTGCAACCGCCTTGCGGTTTGCCGGTTGCGGAAGGTGAACCGAAGCCGTTGTGCGACCTGACGCGTTGACCAATGGCCGTAAACATCAGCGTCAGTTCGTAGTGCTCGCCCCGCGCATTCTGCACACTGACCTTGCGAGCCCCAGGCAAGCGTATGTAGAACCGATCGCGCACGTCGCTGGCGCTGTGCTCGGCTACCTTTTCGTAGGTGAGCGGCGTGGCGATGGTCTCGAAGCCGTTACAAAACTCGGGGTTTTCGTAACAGAACCCTGAAGGGGTGGTCGTGTTACGAAATTCGCGATCGATACTGCCATCGTAGACGGCCGTGATGTACATATCCGATGCCTTGGCCGTATCCATGGCGGCCCAGGCCAGCAAGCACAAGGCCAGCCTGGGCAGGCAGCGTCTCCAGAACTGCTGCTTGTTGTTCATTTCACACATCCTTCCGCAGCCCGAGCCAGTACGCCGAACGGCGGTCGTTCGAGGGAAGATTCGCCGACCATGCTCAGCTGTCGCCAGCCCGCGTCGCGGGCGCATTGGTGGCCAGTTCGTTACGCACGCAGTGCAAATCGCCGGTCAGCAGTACATCCTGTTCCTGGGTGAAGCGCTCGAGGTCCAGCACGAGGTTGCACAGCGTATTGCCCCCACGACGTACCTCCAGGGACGGCGATGAGGCGCTCATCTGCACCGAGAAATACCCGTCTGCCTCGCTGACGCTGCGACTGGCATGGTTGATGACCGAGACACCGCCCAGGCTCCGCCCCTGCCCGTCCACCAGGCGCCCCAATACCGTGACGGTGCGCAGTACCCGTACCGTATGGTGCTCGACCGCGCCACGATTGAGGTGATAGTCGAAACTGCTGGGCTGAATCACGGCGGCAGGGTCGTGGTTGCCGGCGAAATCGAACTGCACATGGCTTGCCTGATAGGCGGCGACCGGCACGACGTTGCGGCCAGGCCGCAGGCGGACACTTGTGCCTTGCGCCTCGTAGGCCTGCAGCTCCAGGGCGTCAAGGTCGGTCTCTACGTCCACGATAAGCCCGGCCTCGGGCGGCATGAACTGCCCACTCATCGCCAGTTCGCCCTTGCCCACGGCGACGAGACTATGCAGGTTGAGCCCCCCACTGAGGTCGGCATTGTAGGAGGAGCGTTGCAAGAAGGCATCGCCGTACAGGTACTGGTTATTGAACTGTGCGTTGCCTGACAGGCCCGTGCCGTAGCGATCGAACGTCGCCGTGCCGGAGAGCATGCGCAGCGGCCCCAACTCCATGTCCTGCCGATAGGTCAGCGAGGCGTTCTGGTCACGCCGGCCGTCGCGCGAGGTGCGGCTACCAAGAGTGGCGCCAATACGCTTGCCTGGCTGCCCCAGGCTCATGCTCAAGCCCAGATTGATGCCACGGTTACGTGCTTGCCCGGTGCTGAGCGAACCAGGACGATCGAATACCGATAGCCGCCAGTTGGCGTCAGAACCCAATACCTTGCCGTAGAACGCCCAACCCAGGTCGATGCCCAGGCCGCTGGCGGCACCCGAAGCATGCGAAAGCCTTACGGTTGCGGTGTTGCGATTGCCGATGCGATGGTTCAGCGACAACGACGTCTCTCGAACGTCACCTGCGTTGGCCAGGGCGTCGCGCACGGTCCGCGAGGGCAGCACACGACTGCGACTGTGGCTCAACACCCAGGAGCCAAGCGCATGTGTGCCGATCCACTGCATGTCGTACCCATTGCCCTTCCCATCGGTCTGATAAGCATTGGCGTAGAGCTTGAGGCGGTCGTTGATGTCCCAGTCCAACGAGGTGCTGTATTGAAAGGTTCGGTCGACGTGCTGTGCCGACAGGCCCAGCACGGCGCCTGGGCGCAGCAGGTAATTAGTCAGCACGCCAGCGTTGAGCCCGTCAGAGTTGTCGTCGTCCCAGTTGCTCAGCAACGCGGTTTGCTGACCTACATACGCGTTGTAGCGCCAACGGCTGTCCATGTTGCTCCAGTTGGACGGCTTGTAGATGAACGCTTGGGTACGCGTGCTTTCTTGGCCGTCTTCGACCAGCCGGACTTCGACCTCATAGATACCAGCGGGCAGCACCCGGGTGTCGATCGTTTGCAACCCAGGCTCCACCGCCTGGCTATTGATCAGGACACCGTTACGATAGATCTCCACTATGCCGGGACGGTTGGGCGTTACGTAGATCGGCGTCGCGCTGGGCTGCCCATTGTCGATCAACAGGCTGTCGCTACTGCCGAACATCAGGCCGAGCGTCGAATTTGGCGTGGCGCCGTAGAACCGTGGCTCACGCGTCAAGCCTTGGGCACCTGGTGTGAAGTATCCCAGGCGGTAGAAGTGATCGTCCACGATCCGCTCGCCATACAACTGGTCGAGCCGATGACGGGTGCGCTGCTGCTGATCGCTGTTTCGAACCACCTGCGCATCGGCCAATGTCGTCCAGTTGCCGATGCTGCCCTGACCCTGCAAGGCATAACGGCCTGTGGTGCTCTGCCCGCCTCCTACCAGATTGAGCTGGTTGCGCAGCAGTAGTCCATAGCTACCTTCTTCGGGCAAGCTGTAGTAGCGCGGTGCGTCACCTTGTTGTTCGGCCTGGTTGGTGAGCAGCGACAGCTGGGAATTGACTAGGCTGTAATGGATCGTCTTCAAGCCTTCCGGGCAATCCCGTTGACACTCTCCCAGCGAGCGGCCTTCGGCTAGGCGCTCTTGCCAGCGTCGACGAACGGCGGCCGGCTCCTGGCTCTGCTGCACATCGGTAAATTCGAGTAATTGGACCTGCTCATCGCGGGACAATACCACGAGTGCATCGCCCAGATAGCGCCCGTCGAGGTCGACCCGCACCGCGAGCGGTACGTCAAAGAAATGCGCCTCGAACTCGCTGGGCAAGCCTTTGGCGATGTCGCCCAGCACAGCGCCCGAGACCATACCGGGGCTGCCGAACAGACCAAGGCACAGTCCAGTAACGGCCCAGCGACGCCAGCGAAATGATAATCGGGATATGACCATGACACGTTCCGCAGGCAATACCCACCCTCCCCCTCGCGAATGAGCGCGAGAGGCGAGAGTCGGCAATGACGGATAAAGAGAGAATCGAGCGCCGCAGATCAGGGGGCGGCGGTTTCGAAGACCATGCTGACCAAGCCCTGGTAGTTGCCTGGCACGAAACTGCCGGTGCCGGGCGCCTTGGCTGCAATCTGGAAGCCGACCACGCTGCCGGCATTGGCATCGGCGGCATTGACGACCTCAGCCGACGCCGTACCCAGCGACTTCCCGGCAACCTTCACGTCCAGGCCGATGGAATTGGCGCCATCGGAGATGACTGCGGGCGACATGAGGTACGCCGCGATCGCTCCGACGGTGCTCTTGACCTGCAGCTGCTTATTGATAGTGCCGAACGCGGACTGGAACGAGTTCCACGGAAGTTCTTGCGGGTCGTTCATCCAGCCGCCGCCCACCGGTTCCACGTAGAAGGTGGCGGTCGGTACGGTGGCAATGACCTGCACCTGCTTCTCGATCGGGTCGGCAGCCAGGGCGCAGGTTGCGCCCAGAAGGGCAAGTGGAAGGGCCAGAAGGATGCGTTTCACGATTTTTGATCTCCTTGAAAGGCCTGCGAACAGGCCGCAGACGAGCTGTCAGCCCGGCGACATGCCGCTGACAAGGGGATTATTTGGAAAAGCATGTGAATCTGGATCCAGACGGTTCCCAAAATGGTGTGGAAATTTCCCACGCGCGCTTTTTCAAAACGCCAGCATTGGAAAGAGTTACGAATTGACACAGGTCATGATCCATGCCATGGCGAGCAACCTCGCGAAGGGGCCAATTGCTGGCCCCCCGGAAATCGATGCGATAGCCCAGGCCAGGCTATCGCGCGCGGTTTCAGTGCGAAACCGCCCCACTGGCTCCCAGGCCAGTCTGCGAGCGCACGAACTGCGGGAAGAACAACGCCCGCTCCTTCTCCGCCGCCGCCGACTTGTCGGTGACCGAGAAGAACCAGATACCGGCGAAGGCGATCAGCATCGAGAACAGCGCCGGGTATTCGTACGGGTAGATCGGCGTGGCATGGCCAAGGATCTGCACCCAGATGGTCGGGCCGAGGATCATCAGCGTCACCGCGCTGACCAGGCCGAGCCAGCCGCCGATCATCGCGCCACGAGTGGTCAGGCGCTTCCAGTACATCGAAAGCAGCAGCACCGGGAAGTTGCAGCTGGCAGCGATGGAGAATGCCAAGCCGACCATGAAGGCGATGTTCTGGCTTTCGAAAAGGATCCCCAGGCCGATCGCCAGGATGCCCAGGGCGATGGTGGTGATCTTCGACACGCGGATCTCATCCCTGTCGTTGGCCTTGCCCTTGCGCCAGACACTGGCGTACAGGTCGTGGGACACCGCCGAGGCGCCGGCCAGGGTCAGGCCGGCGACCACTGCCAGGATGGTGGCGAAGGCTACCGCCGAGATGAAGCCGAGGAAGACACTGCCGCCGACCGCATCGGCCAGGTGCACCGCCGCCATGTTGTTGCCGCCGATCAGGGCACCGGCCGCGTCCTTGAACGCCGGGTTGGTGCTGACCAGCAGAATCGCGCCGAAGCCGATGATGAAGGTCAGGATGTAGAAGTAGCCGATGAAACCGGTGGCATAGAGCACGCTCTTGCGCGCTTCCTTGGCGTCGCTGACGGTGAAGAAGCGCATCAGGATGTGCGGCAGGCCGGCGGTACCGAACATCAGCGCCAGGCCCAGGGAGAATGCCGAGATCGGATCCTTGACCAGGCCGCCCGGGCTCATGATCGCCTCGCCCTTGGGATGCACGTCGATCGCCTGGGAGAACAGTGCGTTGAAGTCGAAGTTGACGTGCTTCATGACCATCAGCGCCATGAAGCTGGCACCGGAGAGCAGCAGCACCGCCTTGATGATCTGCACCCAGGTGGTCGCCAGCATGCCGCCGAACAGCACGTACAGGCACATCAGGATGCCGACCAGGATGACCGCGACATGGTAGTCCAGACCGAACAGCAACTGGATCAGCTTGCCGGCACCGACCATCTGCGCGATCAGGTAGAAGGCCACCACCACCAGCGAGCCGGAAGCCGACAAGGTGCGGATCTGCTTCTGGCCCAGGCGATAGGACGCCACATCGGCGAAGGTGTACTTGCCCAGGTTGCGCAGCCGCTCGGCGATCAGGAAGAGGATGATCGGCCAGCCGACCAGGAAGCCGATCGAGTAGATCAGGCCATCGTAGCCGGAGGTGAACACCAGTGCCGAGATGCCCAGGAACGAGGCGGCCGACATGTAGTCGCCGGCGATCGCCAGGCCGTTCTGGAAACCGGTGATGCGTCCTCCGGCAGCGTAGTAGTCGGAGGCCGACTTGTTGCGCTTGGAGGCCCAGTAGGTGATACCCAGGGTAAAGCAGACGAAGGCCAGGAACATGACGATCGCCGAGACGTTCAAGGGCTGTTTCTCGACGGCGCCGGTCAGGGCATCGGCCGCCCAGGCGCCGGGCAGGAACACGCCGGCGGCGAAGCCGGCCAGGGCTTTGGCTGGACCTTTCATTGCTGCGCCTCCTTGAGGATTTCCTTGTTCAGCTCATCGAACTCGCCGTTGGCACGACGCACGTAGATGGCGGTCAGGATGAAGGCCGAGACGATCAGCCCCACGCCCAGCGGTATGCCCCAGGTGATCGACGAGTCGGGCGACAGCCGCGTCCCGAGCACCTGCGGCCCGTAGGCGATCAGCAGGATGAAAGCGCAGTAGAGCCCGAGCATGATGATCGAGAGGATCCAGGCGAAGCGTTCGCGTTTTCTGACCAGCTCCTTGAAGCGCGGGCTGTTTTGAATCGAAAGATAAATGCTGTCGTTCATTGTTTTTGTCCTAGCAGCACGGATTGGATAGCACCCACCTTCACTTTATGCTGCCGTTGGACGTCAACCAGACGACCTTAGTCTTAGATGCAAGGGTGTATTGCAGAGGTAGTAACAATAGGACCGGCCGTTGGCCCTGGCCGATCCCACGCAGTGGTGTGGTAGCCCGATCCTGCAGAAGCGGCCTCAGTGCCGCGATGGGCCGCACAGCGGCCCCAAGATCTGCCAGGCACCCACGGTTGAATCATCCGGCCATGCTCGACCCGATGCTCATCCTGTCATTGCCCGGTCCACTCCTTGACCCGTTCCGGATGCTTGGCCACCCAGTCCTTGGCCGCCGCCTCCGGCTTGGCGCCTTCCTGGATCGCCAACATCACCTCGCCGATCTCGTCCTTGGATTGCCAGGAGAAGTTCCTGAGAAACTGCGCCACCTCCGGTGCCTTGCTTTCCAGCTGCTGGCTGCCGATGCTGTTGACCGTCTCCGCGGCGCCATACACCTGCTTGGGGTCGTCGAGGAACTTGAGCTTCCACTTGGCGAACATCCAGTGCGGCACCCATCCGGTCACCGCGATCGACTGCTGCTTGGCGTAGGCACGGCCCAGTTCGGAGGTCATCGCCGCGCCGGAGCTGGCCTGCAACTTGTAGCCGCTCAGGTCGTAGTCCTTGATTGCCTGGTCGGTCTTGAGCATCACCCCAGCGCCTGCATCGATGCCGACGATCTTGCGTTTGAAGCTGTCATCGCCCTTGAGGTCGGCGATGCTGCTGGCCTTGACGTATTCCGGGACGATCAGGCCGATCCGCGCGTCCTTGAAGTTGGGGCCATAGTCGACCACCTTGTCCTTGTTCTTGGCCCAGTATTCACCATGGGTCACTGGCAGCCAGGCCGACAGCATGGCATCGAGCTTGCCGGTGGCCACGCCTTGCCACATGATGCCGGTGGCGATCGGCTTGAGGTCGACATCGTAGCCAAGCTTCTGCTTGATCACCTCGGCGGCCACGTGGGTCGTCGCCACGCTGTCGGACCAGCCATCCACGTAGCCAATGCTCACCTGCTTGGCCATGGCCTGCGCGGCACCCATGGCCAGCACCAGGGCAGCACCCACCCCCAGGAAACGTCGCATCTTCATCAAGGCATCCTCGTAGGTCTTGGAAATCGCATCATCGGCCTCCCCTGACCCGCCACCTGCTCCAACAACGACCTCCAGCCAGCGATGCGCGACATGCGCTGCAAGCAGGAGCAGGCGTTCGCTGCACGAATCGCGACACCATCAGCTTGCCGCTTGCCGCTTCCAGCTTGTAGCTTCACAGCTCCGAGCCCCGACGATGGACCGCCTCGATGCCCGCCTCCGCCCGCCACGCCTGGACCCTCTACCTGCTCACCAGCCTGGCCGTGGTGCTTGGTCTGGGGGCCTTCTGGCATTGGCTCGGCAAGCCCGTGCAACTGCCCGACGCCGCAGGACCGGCACACAAGCTGCAATGTGCCTCCTATACACCGTTCGACAAGGACCAGTCGCCCTTCGACCAACCCTTGCAGCTGCGCCCGGCTCGGATGGATGCCGACCTGGCCTTGCTGGCCAGGCGTTTCCAATGCATACGGACCTATTCGATGACGGGCCTGCAAGCCATTCCGGCCCTGGCGCGCAAGCACGGTCTGAAGGTGATGCTGGGCGCCTGGGTCAATGCCAACTCGATCGACACCGCGCAGGAAATCGAGGCGCTGATCGCGGCGGCCAATGCCAACCCGGACGTGGTCACGGCGGTGATCGTCGGCAACGAAGCGCTGTTGCGCAAGGAGGTCACCGGCGAGCATCTGGCGAGCCTGATCGACCAGGTCAGGCGCCAGGTCAAGGTTCCGGTCACCTATGCCGACGTCTGGGAGTTCTGGTTGCGACATCCACAGATCGCGCCGGCAGTGGATTTCCTGACCATCCACCTGTTGCCGTACTGGGAGGACGATCCCCGAGGCATCGACGAGGCCCTGGCCCATGTGGCCGAGGTTCGCCGGGCATTCGGCGAGCGCTTCGCGCCCAAGCAGATCCTGATCGGCGAGACCGGTTGGCCCAGCGAAGGCCGCCAACGCGAAACCGCCTTGCCCAGCCGGGTGAACGAAGCCCGGTTCATTCGCGGCTTCGTCGCCCAGGCCGAGGCCGAGGGTTGGCGCTACAACCTGATCGAAGCCTTCGACCAGCCATGGAAGCGCGCCAATGAAGGCGCGGTGGGCGGATACTGGGGCTTGTACGATGCCGATCGCCAGGACAAGGGCGTGCTGGCGGGGCCGGTCAGCAATCTGCCGCTGTGGCGTCAGTGGTGGCTGCTCGGAGTGGTCGTGCTGGCTGGCGTGTCGTGCCTGGCCGGTCGCCCGCAGGATCGTCGCGCGGCCATGCTGCTGCCATTGCTCGCCGGCGTCGCGGGGATCAGCCTCGGGCTATGGGGGGAACTGATGCGCAGCCACGCGCGCTTTGCCTTCGAGTGGCTATGGGCTATTGCGCTGGCGGCCTTGAACCTGCTGGTGCTGGCCCATGCGACTATCGGCCTGGCCAGGCACGCGGGATGGCGCCAACGGACGTTCGCCTGGCTGCAGGCTCGCTCGGGCTGGCTGCTGCTGGCCGCAGGCTTCGTCGCGGCGGTCAGCATGCTAGCGCTGGTCTTCGATCCACGCTACCGCAGCTTCCCCAGCGCGGCGCTGCTGGTGCCGGCACTGGTGTACCTGACCAGGCCAGTCGCGGCGCCCAGGGCGCAGCTCGCCTTGCTCGGCGGGGTCGTCGCCGCCGGGATAGTGCCGCAGCTGTATCAGGAAGGCTTGCTCAACCAGCAGGCCTGGGGCTGGGCCCTGGTGAGCGGGTTGATGGCCGGAGCCCTGTGCAGGAGCGCTCGTCGCCGGAACGCCGAACCGGCCACGATGGGCCGCCAAGCGGCCCCAGGATCTTGCACCACTCATGACCGTCCAAGGTAACGGCCACGGACACCGTGGGCCGGCTGCCGCCAGGACGCCAACAGTGCCGGCGCCCTCGATGCGGCCGCGCTACCTGATCCAAACATCCGCCCGGACGCCTGCCTGCGACCGTCCACGCCCGTGTTCCGACTCGGGATCACCGCACATCCCCGCGCACGAGCCGCAATCCGGCCAGCACGACCGCGAACGATGCGATGCTCGCCGTATACAACACCAATGCCGGTATCCCCAGCAGCAATCCGGCCAACGCCAGGCCTTGGCCTCTGCCTCCACGCATCGCTTGCGCCAGCAACGCCAGGCCCAGCGCGGCCCAGGCAATCACCTGGTAATGAATCGCCAAGCCCAGCAGCGAGCGAGCCTGGCACTGCCACGCCCCGCCGGGCTGCAAGCAACGACCGACCCAGCGTGCATCCTCCATCAACCCAAGACGCACGCCATGGCTGGCCGCCAGGCACGACCCCAGGGCCAGGAGCAACACCAACAATGGTATCCAGCGACTCATCTGTCTTCCCTCATGACGGCCTGCTGCCTGGGCCAATCATCGCCCTCCTCGCCGAGCAAGACAATCGAGACGGGGCCGAGCCACTGTCCGGCAGGCTTGCCGCGCAGACCGCGGGCGCGGCAACATCACGACGAACAAATGCAGGCCAGACCGGCAACTTTGCCAGGGGTCGGGCAGTCTGAGCCTGCATATCGCATCACTGCTGTCCTCCTGGGGGAATCCATGCTTCGATCCTTGCGCCTCGCTGCCCTGCTTGGCGGCCTGTTCCTGAGTGCGGCCGCCACGGCGCGAGACATAGACGCCGCCAGCTATGGCTACCCCCTGACCAATCCGTTCGAGGCGACCATCGCCACCACGCCCCCGGAACAGCGTCCAACCCTGCCCAAGGATGAAGACATCGACCAGGACGACTACAGCCTGAACTTGCGCCCGGAACGGGCCTTCACCCTGCCGGACAATTTCTGGCCGGTGAAGAAACTCAAGTACCGTCTTGCTCGCCAGGACCACGAGGCCCCCCTGATCTTCCTCATCGCCGGCACCGGGGCGTCTTATTCGAGCAGCATCAACGAGTACCTCAAGAAGCTTTTCTACCAGGCCGGCTACCATGTGGTGCAGCTGTCCTCGCCGACCAGCTGGGACTTCATCAGCGCCGCCTCGCGCTTCGCCACGCCCGGCATCAGCCAGGAAGATGCCGAAGACATGTATCGGGTGATGCAGGCGGTACGTGCCCAGCATGCACGCCTGCCGGTGAGCGAGTTCTACCTGACCGGCTACAGCCTCGGTGCGCTCGACGCGGCGTTCGTCAGCCGCCTGGACGAAACCCGACGCAGCTTCAACTTCAAGCGCGTGCTGCTGCTCAATCCGCCCGTGAACCTGCATACCTCGATCTCGAACCTGGACAAGCTGGTTCAGACTCGGGTCAAGGGCATCGACAACGGCACGACCTTCTATGAGCTGATGTTGCACAAGCTGACCTTGTACTTCCGCCAGAAAGGCTACGTCGACCTCAACGAAGCCCTGCTGTACGACTTCCAGCAGTCGCGCCAGCACCTGTCCAACGAGCAGATGGCGATGCTGATCGGCACCTCGTTCCGCTTTTCGTCGGCGGATATCGCCTTCACTTCCGACCTGATCAACCGGCGCGGCCTGATCACGCCGCCCAAGTACCCGATCAGCGAAGGCAGCAGCCTGACCCCATTCTTCAAGCGCGCCCTGCAATGCGACTTCGACTGCTACCTCACCGAGCAGGTGATCCCCATGTGGCGCGCGCGCAGCGACGGCGGCAGCCTGTTGCAGCTGATCGACCAGGTGAGCCTGTACGCGCTCGAGGACTACCTGGCGAGCAGCCCGAAGATCGCCGTGATGCACAATGCCGACGACGTCATTCTCGGCCCCGGCGATATCGGTTTCTTGCGCAAGGTCTTCGGTGATCGACTGACCCTCTACCCTCATGGCGGTCATTGCGGCAACCTCAACTACCGCGTCAACAGCGACGCCATGCTGGAGTTCTTCCGTGGTTAACAGACTTCTGCTCGTCACTGCATTCCTGGCCTGCGGCAATGTCCTGGCAGCCGAGACCGCGCCTCGGACCAGCATCATCGAGTCCGATGCCCTCGATACCCACAGCATCCAGAGTGACGGCTTCACCAACCCGCTGCGGGAACTGAAGTTCAACCCAGGCCTGGACCAGCGCGAATTCGAGCGTTCGACCTTCGATGCGCTGAACGTTCCAGACCCGTTCGAATCGTTCAACCGGCGCGTCTACCACTTCAACTACCGCTTCGACCAATGGGTGTTCCTGCCGGTCGTGGACGGCTACAAGCGCATCACTCCAGGTTTCGTGCGCACCGGCGTGAGCAACTTCTTCAACAACCTGGGCGACGTCCCGAACCTGTTCAACAGCGTGCTGCAGCTCAAGGGCGAGCGTGCCGCGCAAATCACCGCGCGCCTGATGTTCAACACCCTCATCGGTGTGGGCGGGCTATGGGATCCGGCGACCCACATGGGCCTGCCGCGCCAGAGCGAGGACTTCGGGCAGACACTGGGGTTCTATGGCGTGCCGGAAGGACCTTACCTGATGCTGCCGATCCTCGGCCCCTCCAACCTGCGTGACACCACGGGCCTGGTAGTGGACTACGCCGGGGAGCGCTCGGCCGACTACCTGGGGATGGCCAAGGCCAGCACCGACCACCCCGAATTCTTTGCCCTGCGGGCCGTGGACAGGCGCTACACCACCAGCTTCCGCTACGGGCAGCTCAACTCGCCGTTCGAATACGAGAAGATCCGCTACGTCTATACTCAGGCGCGCAAGCTTCAGATCGCCGAATAGGCCAGTCCGGGGGCGCTCGTTCGCCGAACAGGCTGTCCCCGGCCTCGCCCCCACGAACCCCTCACTCCAGCGAGGCTGCCCGATGTCCCGGACCAATCGCCGTTTCCTGCTTGCCAAACGCCCCGTCGGTGCCGTGCGCCGCGAGGATTTCGACTTCGAGCGAGTCACCGTCGCCGAGCCGAGCGAAGGCCAGGTGCTGGTGAAGAACCTCTACCTGTCCCTGGACCCAGCCATGCGCGGCTGGATGAACGAAGGCAGGTCCTACGTGCCGCCGGTCGCCCTGGGCGAAGTCATGCGCGCGCTGGGCGTGGGCGAGGTGATCGCCTCCCGGCATCCCGATTTCAAGCCAGGCGACCACGTCGGCGGTACGCTGGGCGTGCAGGATTTTTTTCTCGGCCAAGCCAAGGAGCTGCAGCCTATCGACCCTTCGCTCGCGCCCCTGCCACGCTACCTGTCGGCGCTGGGCATGACCGGCATGACCGCCTATTTCGCCCTGCTCGAAGTCGGCCAGCCCAAGGCCGGTGACACCGTGGTGATCTCCGGTGCGGCCGGCGCGGTCGGCAGCATGGTCGGGCAGATCGCCAGGCTCAAGGGCTGCCAGGTGGTCGGCATCGCTGGCGGCGAGCGCAAGTGCCGATACCTGAAGGAGGAGCTCGGCTTCGACGCGGTCATCGACTACAAGGCCGAAGCAGTACCGGCGGCGTTGCGGCGCGAATGCGTCAAGGGTATCGACGTGTATTTCGACAACGTCGGCGGCGACATCCTGGACGCCGCCCTCGCCTGCCTGAATTTCAAGGCCCGGGTGGTGATCTGTGGCGCCATCAGCCAGTACAACAGCACAGAGCCGGTCAAGGGCCCGGCCAACTACCTGTCGCTACTGGTCAACCGGGCGCGGATGGAAGGCTTCATCGTCACCGATCACGCCGCCGGTTATGCCCAGGCCGCCAAGGAAATCGCCGGCTGGCTGGCCAGCGGACAGCTCAAGAGCAAGGAACATGTGGTCGAAGGCCTGGAAACCTTCCCGCATACCCTGCTCAAGCTGTTCAGCGGCGAAAACTTCGGCAAGCTGGTGCTGAAGGTCTAGGCCGGCAAGCTGCAAGCAGACCGCGTCGTCAGGCGAATGCCTGTCACGACGGCCATCGCCGCAAGCGAGCACAGCGCTATCGGCGCTTGCTTGTAGCTTGCCACTCATTTTCTGAACTTTTCCATGCAGGGTGTATCCGAACAGCCGCGTCTGTCATTGCATTCATGTCATGGAGATATCACGAATGTCCTCACGCAAACTGCTGCGCCATACCTGCCTCCTGGCCCTGCTGGGCACCCCTCTGGCGACCATGGCGGCCCCGAGCACCGATCCGCTGTTCACCTTCGGCCTGCTGGGCAGCTACGACAAGTTCAAGTTCGAAGACGGTAGCGAATCGGACACCGATCACCTGGGCCAGGGCGGCGTATTCGCCAACTTCGGCAACAAGATGACTGCCGAATCGGGCTTCGTCTACCAGATCGGTGCGTTGGCCAAATACGGTGAGAAGAATGACAACAAGCTCAAGGAAGCCCAGGTCGACCTGGACCTTGGCTGGCGTGCCGCGCTGGATGCGCGCAACTTCGTCGATGTGATCGTGGGCGGTGGCTACGGCTGGTCGCGCTACGAACCGGAGATCAACCGCCTGGATGTCGAGCTGACCAACAAGTCGCCATTCGCCAAGGCCGCGCTGGGTTACAACCATCAGTTCGACACCGCGACCCTGCGCGTCGAGCTCGGTGCCCGGCATACCATCGACGGACGCGCCAAGCTCAAGGTCGAGGATTTCGGCAGTGACAGCGTGGACCTGAAGGACCGTACCAATCCGTATGCGGAAGTCACCTTGCTGATGAACCAGAACGGCGACCTGCCGGTACAGGCCGGCGTGTACTATGCCCGCACCGAATACAAGCTGGACGATGACTCCCCGGTCGCCGACAACACCAAGCTCAAGCGTGACGAATTCGGCGTGAAGGTCGGCCTGGCTTTCTGATCCGCACCGCTCCCTCGTTTGCCCGGGCCCGCAAGCGCCCGGCGATGGCGCCGCAGGGCCGGCTGTCTCTCGAGCGTGCCCGAGGCTGTGTTGATTCTGGGGCTGCCGCGCAGCCCCAGAACCTCGCAGGCAACCTGAGACAACCGTCCTTGGCTTTGTACGAAAAGTGCCTGCGCGACGATCAGGCTACGTTGGAACCAGGCTCGGAATGCTCATTTTACAACCAGTAAGGTCGAGCGCGACCCCGGCCGCTGCTCGCCTGTTTTCGCCGTGCCTGATCGCTGCTCGGCGACTTTTCGTACAAGGCCTCGCCCTGCCGAGCCCGTTCCTTGCGCCCGTCTTCTCCAGACTGTCTCGCGCCGGAGTCAGCGTGATTGACCAGGACTTTTGCCAACCCATTGATTTGCGCCCTAAAAAGTCCCGAGACAATCTTTACGACCTTTGGTCCCGGAGTTGAAGATCAATGGATCGTCTCGTTCCTGAGTCACTCAGAGTAAGTGCACAGAATGTCCTGTGCTCAACATGAGGTGAAAGATCATGGCGAACAATCAAGGTAAAACCGGTAACACCAATCCAGGCAACTTTGCCAACGATCGCGAGAAGGCGTCCGAAGCTGGGCGCAAGGGCGGTCAGAATTCTGGTGGCAACTTCGCCAACGACCGTGAAAAAGCCTCCGAAGCAGGTCGTGTAGGTGGTCAGCACAGCCACGGCGGCGGCCGCAGCAGCGACAATAGCCGCTCGCGTTAAGCGTCACCCGGCAGCCAGGGCTTCTCCCCCCTGGCTGTCGTTTCCGAACGGGTCATCCCGCTTTTCCCCCCGCCTCCTGCTCGATGATCGAGATCTTGCCGTTGCGCTCGACGATGGCGTACTTGATCTGGGCAACCTGCTCCAGCCCCTGGTTGGCCCTTGCCGATTCGAGTATGTCGTCCTCCGTCAGCCGGCAGCGACGCATGCGTCCATGCAGAAAGCGCCCATCCTCGACCACCACCGTGGCATGCCCATCGAGAAAACGCGCGACCCGCACCGAATTGAGCTTGAGCAGCGACAAGCCGACATCCAGCACGATCAAGGTGATGATCACCAGCACCGCGTTGGTGAACGAAAAGTCGTCTCCCAGCAGTGCCTGCTGCGTGGCTTCGCCAATGATCAGCAGCAGCACGAAGTCGAACGTGGTCAGGTCGGCTAGCGAACGACGCCCAGCGACGCGAAACAACACCATCAGTGCCACGTACATGGCACCGGCGCGAAGAACCGAATCCATTGCCAATCCTCAGGGATAGATGAACGTGGAGAAGTTCACGACACTGTCCGGGCCCACCCGGGCCTTGCCGTCGAACGGGCCGACGCCATCGTTGCGCAAGCCCAGGTACAAGGTGGCGATCCCCTCGGCATCGGTGCCCAGATGCAGCAGCAGTGCCCGTCCCTGGCTCACCGACTGCAATGGCTGGGGCTGCAGGGTCTCGACAGGCAGCGCGCGGAACATCGAGCCGTCGAGCAGCAGCTTCACCTCGGCGTCGGGTTTGCCTTGGACGCGAATGCTCAGCTGCTGCGAGGCGCCATTGCGGACGAATCGTGCATACTCCACCTGGATCCGCCCATCGCTGCTGGTGACGCTGCGCTGGCTGAGCGGGCCATTGCCGAACAGCCCGGCCAGGCTCACCAGCACGATCAGCAGCAGCACGTACCAACCAATGCGCTCGAAGCGCCAGACACGTCGTTGCCTGTCCAGATCCTCCTCGATCGGGTAGCGTCCTGGTGCTGGTTGTTGCTCGATCTCCATGATCGCGTCTCCGACAGGTGTTGATCAGGCGCGCTCGCCATGTAGCCAGCGTTGATGAAAGTGCATCAGACGCAGCAGACCGTGCAGGGAAGATTGCCGCAGCACCGCCTGGCGATCGCCGAAGAAGCGCTCGGTGCGGCTAAAGACCGCCGGAGTCGACTGGCCGGCGAAGGCCCAGGCAAAGCACACCGTGCCAGGCGGGGTGTCGCCAGCAGGCCCAGGCCCCGCCACTCCGGTAGTGGCGATGGCCACGTTGGCCGTGCTGTCGAGCAATGCGCCCTGGGCCATCTCGCGAGCCACTTCCTCGCTGGTCAGGCCGCAGCGCTCGATGGTCTGCGGGCGCACCCCGAGCAGACGTTGCTTGGCTTGCGGGGAATACACCACGTAACCGCTTTCCAGCACGCTGCCGATGCCTTCCTTTTCCGAGAGCAAGGCGACCATCCGCCCTGCCGTGCAGGACTCGGCAGTGGTGAGCACCAGGTCGTGGCGCTTGAGGTAATCCAAAAGCTCGTCGAGCGGATCGTTTTTCATCGAAAATCCCTTCCCATGTCAGTTGCTCGATAGACGTCGCGGGCATTTCATTGGTTCAGGGGGGCTCGCCGGTACCGGCCCGCGGTACCCTGGCGAGACGTTCGCGCGCAAGCACCACGCCAAGCACGCCTAGATGCGTTGCTGCCAACGCCAGGCATCGGTCAGCATGCATTCCAGGCTGCGCCGGGCGGTCCAGCCGAGTTCGCGCGCCGCCTTGCTGGGATCGGCCCAGCATTGCGCGATGTCGCCCAACCGACGCGGCTCGAAGCTCAGCGGCACGCAGATGCCGGTGGCCTGCTCGAACGCCCCCACGACTTCCAGCACCGAGTGGCCCTGGCCGGTGCCGAAATTCCAGACATGCACACCGGCATGGGCCTGGAGGAAGCGCAGCGCGCGCAGGTGCCCTTCGGCCAGGTCCACGACATGGACATAGTCGCGGATACCCGTGCCGTCAGGCGTCGGGTAGTCCCTGCCGAACACGTGTAGCCTATCGCGCTCGCGCCTGGCCACTTGCAGCAGGTAGGGCAACAGGTTGTTGGGCGTGTCGTTGCACTGTTCTCCCAGCAGCCCCGAGGCATGGGCGCCGATAGGGTTGAAATAGCGCAGCAGGCCGATCGACCAGCGCCGATCCGCGGCAGCCGTGAAGTTCATCACATGCTCGGCCATGAGCTTGGATTCGCCGTACGGGTTGGTGGGCTGCCCGGTGGGGCAGCTTTCGTCGATCGGCATTCGCGGGCAATCGCCATAGACCGTGGCCGAAGAGCTGAATACCAGCTTGAAGACGCCCGCCGCGGCCATCGCCTGACACAGGGCCACGCTGCCTCCGACGTTGTTCTCGAAGTACCGCAACGGCTCGCGCACGCTTTCACCGACGGCCTTGAGGCCAGCGCAGTGGATCACCGCCTCGATCGGATAATCGGCGAATATGTTGCCCAATGTCTGTGCGTCCCTGACGTCGGCCAGGATGAAACCCGGTTGCCGTCCGGCAATCTCGGCTATTCTGCCCACACTCTGTTTGCAACTGTTGCAGAGGTTGTCCAGGAGCAGCACATCGTCGCCGGCAGCCATCACTTCGACCGCCACGTGCGCGCCGATGTAGCCGGCACCGCCTGTAATCAGGATCATCGCATCGTCTCCATGGTTCGCCTGAAGGCCCCGCGGTCATCGATACGGCAGATGGTGACAGGGAGTATTGCATGCAGTGACGGAGGCCGCCCGCAAGGTGCCTCCTGTAGCTCAGGGCGCGAATCGACGCCATGGTTCAGTGAAAGTGATCGCCGGGACGCGCATTTCATCGGTTTGGCTGAACGCCGATCATCTACGCTTCTTCCAAGTTTCATCCGAGCCAATGCGCAGCCATCCCGGCCTGCGAAGCAGTCATCGGTTCCTGCATGTCCGCAAAGGAGTGACTCGATGAATCAGGCAGAACGTTCCATCATTGGCAGCCCGGTATCCACCCAGCAGCAAGCTGATCCCAAGACCCATCTGCGACCTACCTTGCTGTGCCTTTCGCACTTGCGCTGGGGTTTCGTCTACCAGCGGCCGCAACATGTCATGAGCCGTCTTGCCCAGGGCTATGACGTGCTGTTCTTCGAAGAGCCGGTGCATCAGCCGATCGCCGCGCCGCGCCTGGATGTCGAGCGCCCCGCGCCCGGCGTGACCTTGCTGGTACCCGTGCTTCCCGAGGGGCTCGATGAAACCGAGGCCTGCGCAGCTCAGCGCCAGCTGCTGGACCAGTGGCTCGACACGCATCCGGCCAACTCGCTGCTGCTGTGGTACCTGACGCCGATGAGCCTGGCCTTTACCGATCACCTGCAGGCCGAGGTGGTGATCTTCGATTGCATGGACGAACTGTCGGCGTTCAAGTACGCCCCGCCCGCGCTGGTGGAAATGGAGCGCAAGCTGATGGAACGCGCCGATGTGGTCTTCACCGGTGGCTACAGCCTCTGGGAAGCCAAGCGCCAGCAGCATGCCAACGTCCATGCCATGCCCAGCAGCGTCGACATCGCGCATTTCGCGGCGGCACGCCAGTCCCTGCCTGAACCTGCCGACCAGGCCGGAATCGCCCATCCGCGGCTGGGCTTCTTCGGCGTCATCGACGAGCGCTTCGACATCGCGCTGGTGCAGGCCATGGCGCAGCAGCGTCCAGACTGGCAGATCGTGCTGGTAGGACCGGTGGTCAAGATCGATCCGGCTACCCTGCCGCGCATGCCCAATATCCATTACCTGGGCGGCAAGCGTTACGAAGAGCTGCCCAGCTACCTGTCGGGCTGGGACGTCGCGCTCATGCCCTTCGCCCTCAACGAATCGACCCGCTACATCAGCCCGACCAAGACGCCGGAATACCTCGCCGGTGGACGCCCAGTGGTATCGACACCGATCCGCGACGTCATCGATGGCTATGGCCTGAGCGGCGTGGTGAGCATCGCCGGATCGCCCGGCGCATTCATCGAGGCGGTCGAGGGCGCGCTGGCCCTGCGCCGCGACCCCGAACGGCTGCTAGCCCTGGCCGACCAGGCCCTGGAAGGCAAGTCCTGGGACCGCACCTGCGCCGACATGAAGGAGCACATCGAATGCCTAAGGTAACCTTGCAGCAGGTGGCGGCCGAGCGGTACGACTACCTGATCGTCGGCGCCGGCTTCGCCGGCAGCGTGCTGGCCGAACGCCTGGCCGCCGGGCTGGGCAAGCGGATCCTGCTGATCGACCGCCGCGACCATGTCGGCGGCAATGCCTTCGATGAACACGACGCTGCGGGCGTGCTGGTCCATCGCTATGGTCCGCATATCTTCCATACCAATGCGCAGCGCATCGTCGACTACCTGTCCAACTTCACCGACTGGCGCCCCTACGAGCATCGGGTGCTGGCTCATGTCCGGGAGCGCCTGGTGCCGGTGCCGATCAACCTGACCACGCTCAACCTGCTGTTCGACCTCGACCTGGACGAAGAGCAGGCCCAGGCATTGCTGGCCAGGCGCGCAGAGCCCGTGGCCAGCATCCGCACCTCCGAGGACGTGGTGGTCAACCAGATCGGCCGCGAACTCTACGAGCTGTTCTTTCGCGGCTATACCCGCAAGCAATGGGGCCTGGACCCGTCGCAGCTGGACAAGTCGGTCACTTCACGGGTGCCTACCCGCACCAACCGCGATGATCGCTACTTCACCGACAAATACCAGATCATGCCAAAGGACGGCTATACCCGAATGTTCGAGCGCATGCTCGACCACCCGTCGATCGATGTGCTGCTTGGTGTCGATTTCAAGGCGCTGGGGCAACAGGTCAAGCATGACCAGCTGGTGTATTGCGGCCCGATCGACGAGTATTTCGGCCACTGTTTCGGGCCGTTGCCCTACCGCTCCCTGCGCTTTCGCCACGAGACCTTGCAGCAGGCGCAGTTCCAGCCGGTCGCGGTGGTCAACTACCCTGACCAGGACGTGCCTCATACCCGGATCACCGAATACAAGCACCTGACCGGCCAGCAGCATGCCTGTACCAGCATCAGCTACGAATATCCCTGCGCCGAGGGTGACCCCTATTATCCGGTGCCGCGTCCGGAGAACGCCGAGCTGTACAAGCGTTACCAGGCCCTGGCTCAGGAGCTGGACAACGTGACCTTCCTCGGCAGGCTGGGGACCTACAAGTACTACAACATGGACCAGGTGGTCGGCCAGGCGCTGGCGCTCTACCAGCGCATCGCCCGGGAAGCGGGCGTCGAAGTGGAAAGCCACGAACAAGAACCTGGCTGAGCCCAGAGGGCCGCTGCGCATGGCAGTGCCTGTGCAGCAGCGGCCCGCCTAGCCGGCCCGCCACGCGCCCTGGAACCCAACCGGGCCTTCACCACCGCATCACCCATTCGAACTTCTCACGAGAACCACGAAATGCGCAGAGGGATCTTCGACAGCTTCGTGATGGCCGGATACGAGTGTTCTTCCCAGCGCCGCGCCGACGGCCGCCGACTCGACCTGCTGGACTCCACCGGCCACGCGCGCTGGTGCATGCGCGACTACGCGGCACTGGCGCCGATGGGCATCCGCTGCGCTCGCGATGGCGTGCGCTGGCACCTGATCGAACAGGCGCCGCATGTCTACGACTGGAGCAGTGCGCTGCCGATGTTGCAGGCGGCGCACGACAGCGGCGTGCAGGTCATCTGGGACCTCTGTCACTACGGCTATCCCGACGACCTGGACATCTGGCGCCCGGCCTTCGTCGAACGTTTCGCCCGCTTCGCCGGCGCGGTCGCCAGCCTGCTGCGCGAGCTGGGCAACGACACACCACTGTTCTGCCCGATCAACGAGATCTCCTTCTGGAGCTGGGCCGGCGGTGAAGTCGGCTACTTCCATCCCACCCAGCACCGTCGCGGCCAGGAACTCAAGCACCAGCTGGTACGCGCGAGCATCGCGGCGATCGAGGCGATCCGCGAAATCAGCCCGCAGGCGCGCTTCGTCCAGAGCGAGCCGCTGATCAACGTGCGCAGCCAGTCCCGGAGAACCCGGGATGTGGCCGATGCCGAGGCCTATCGCCAGGCACAGTTCGAAGCCTGGGACCTGCTGGCCGGCCGATGCTGGCCAGGGCTGGGCGGACGCGAGGACTACCTGGATATCCTCGGCGCGAACTTCTACCCACAGAACCAGTGGTTCCTCAACGGCCCGAAGATCGCGCCAAGCGACCCGGACTATCGCCCCCTGCAAGGCATGCTGGCCGAGCTTCACCAGCGTTACCAGCGGCCGATCCTGCTGTCGGAAACCGGCGCCGAAGGCAGCATGCGTCTGCCATGGCTGCGGCATGTCGCCGAGCAGGTGGCGCACGCCATGCGCCGTGGCGTCCCGATCCAGGGGCTGTGCTGGTATCCCTTCCTCGACTATCCGGGCTGGGACGATGACCGTTATTGCCCGTCCGGCGCCTTCGGCTACCCCGATGCCCAGGGCAGCCGCCTGGCCTGCGACCCGCTGCTGGCCGAGCTGGCCGCGGTGCAAGCCAGGTTCGCCGGGCCGCTCAGCGACTGAGCGGGGCCACGCTGGGCCTGCGACCCCGTGCATCGGCGTGGGTTTGTCCGCTATCGTGTGCAGTCTTGTCACCGCGATGCCGACCATGAGGCCGTTCCTGCATGCCGATCGACGAAGAGCTCACCCTGAAGAAGCTCGACACTTTCCTGGCCTTCATGCGCAGCGGCAACCTCGCCCGCGCCGCCAGCGCGCTGTCGACCAGCACGGTCAGCGTGCATCGGGCGATCCATTCCCTGGAGAACGCCCTGCGCTGCCCGCTGTTCAAGCATGAAGGGCGGCACCTGATCCCGCTGGAAAGCGCCTACGTGCTGGAAAAGAAGGCTCGCCAGCTGCTCCAGGATGCCGAACAGATGGTTCGCCAGACGCGCGAAGCGGCAGGTTTCTATGCCGAACGCTTCAAGCTCGGCGCGCTCTACTCGCTGACGGTCAGGACCGTACCGAAGCTGGTCATGGGCCTGAAACTGCGGCGCAGCGCGCTGAACATCGACCTGAACCTCGGTTCGAACCTCGACTTGATGCATCGGCTGAAAAGCCACGAACTCGATGCCATCCTCGTTTCGCTGGATGAAAGCGTGCGCGATCCGGCGTGCGAGCAGCTACCGCTGTTTTCCGATGACATATTCCTGGCCGTGCCGACCGACTCGCCATTCGCCGAACAGGCCGAGGTCGACCTGGCCGACCTGGCCGATTCGACTTTCATCACCTTGAGCCGAGGGTTCGCCACCCACCGTGACGGCGCCCAGGTCTTCCAGCAGGCCGGCTTCGAGCCGCAGGTCGCCATGCAAGTCAACGATATCTTCACCCTGCTCAGCATGGTCAGTTCCGGGGTCGGCTACGCCCTGTTGCCAGGGCGCATCGCCGCGGTCTATGAAAACCGCATCCGCCTGATCGCACTGCAACCGCGCTACCGTCTGCAACAGCACATCGGCGTGGTCTTCCTCAAGGCCCGGGAGCGCGAGCCGAACCTGCTGGCCCTGCTGGCCGAATGCAGGATGTATCGGCGCGAGCAGGATGCCTGAACCGCGACGGGCTCACCCCACCAGGGCACGTACGCAGAAGTAGAGAATGGACGGCCCCATCAGGCAGCCAAGTCCGGTGTGGAAAGTTGCGGTCAGCGCACCGTACGGCACCAGCCTGCGATCGGTCGCCGCCAAGCCTGCCGTGACCCCTGAGACGGTGCCGGCCAGGCCGCCGAAGACCATCGCCGAGCGGGGGTTGTCGAGCGCCAGCAGGCGCGCCGATACCGGCGTGAAGACCATGACCAGGATCGCCTTGATCAGGCCGGTGGCGATCGACAGGGCCATGACATCGGAGCTGGCGCCCAGCGCAGCGCCAGTGACCGGGCCGACGATATAGGTCACCGCGCCCGCCCCGATGGTGGTCATGCTGACCGCATCGCGATAGCCGAAGGCCCAGGCCACCGCGGCACCGACGATGAACGGCAGCACCGTACCGAGCAGCAGCGCCAGCGCGCCAATCATGCCGGCCTTGCGCGCCTCGGTGGCCTGGACCTCGAAGGCCGTGGCGACGATCGCGAAATCACGCAGCATCGCGCCCCCCATCAGCCCGATGCCGGAGAACAAGGCCAGGTCCGCCAGGCCCTTCTGCCCCCCGGTAAGGGTACCGCCCACCCAGGCGAGCACCAGGCCGATGACGATGGCGATGGCCGAGCCATGGACCCGCCCGAACGTCAGGTGCCGGGATAGCAGCACCGACAGCCACATGATCGCGCCGACCACGGCGAAGGCCGTGACCAGGCCGTTGTGCTCCAGCGCCTTGTCGATGATCTCGAGCATGTCAGCGACCTCCCGCCGGCACGGCCTGCGTCGCGGCAGCGGTGCTCGGCTCCAGCGCAGGCAGCGGCTCGCCACGGTGGGTCCGGCTGATCAGCGCGATGGTAGCGCCGCAGACCAGTACCGCGCCAACGGCCGCGATCAGCGCCACCGGCCCTCCGTGCAAGGCCGTTACCACGTTCTGCTGGGCCGCCATCGCTACTACCACGGGGATGTACAGTGCGCCCCAGAAGCCGACGCCGAATTCGCACTCCTTGCTCATGCCACCGTGCCGATGCATGTACAGCCGTGCGCAGATCAGCAGGATCATGGCGATGCCGACCCCGCCCACATTGGATTTCACGCCGAGCAGCACGCCCAGCAGATCGCCGACGATGACGCCGGCAAGCGTGCATACCGCCAATAGAGCCACACCATAAATGATCATTGTCGTTGTCCTCGGTCTCGTGTCGAAGTGGCTTGTTATTGTCCTTCGAGAAACAGGCTCATCGCTGGCGGGTCACCTCCTGGCGCAACAGCGCGTCGAGGGTATCGGCACGGGTATCTTCGACCGCCACCACCCGTCCCTGTTCGAACACGGGCCGAGCCAGGCCGCTGAGCACGCTGCCCGGCGGCAGTTCGACGTGCAGGCGCGCGCCACGCTCGTAGGCGCTGCGCAACGTGGCACGCCAGTCGACCACCCGGGCCATGTTGCCGGCCAGGTCGTCGGCCAGGCGCAGCGGGTCGAACAGCGGACGCGCCGTGCTGCCACTGAGGTAGGTGATCCGGGGTCGGCGCAGGCTGACCTCGGCGAAGGCCGCGGCGAGCTCCCGGGCAGGCGCATCGAGCAATGCGCAGTGTGACGGAACGCTCACCGCCAGCCGACGGGCCATGCCGCGGCCGATGCCACGGGCCCTGGCCGCGACTTCGGCCATGGCCGTATCGCTACCGGCGATCACGATCTGCGAATCACTGTTGAGGTTGGCAAGGTAGACCGGGCCGCCGACATCCTCGAGCAGGCGTTCGACGCTGGGCAGGTCCAGGCCGCTGAGCGCGGTCATGCCGTAGCCGGCAGGATAGGCGCGCTGCATCAGCTCGCCGCGCAAGGCCACCAGGCGCACGGCATCGGCCAGTTCCAGCGCATCGGCGCTCACCGCCGCGGCGTAGGCACCGATGGACAGGCCGGCGACCAGGTCCGGGGCCGGGCTGCGGCGCATCAGCCAGCGTGCCCAGGCGACCCCGGCCAGCAACAGGCACAGCTGTACGGCGCGCGTCGCCTGCAAGGCTTCGGGGCTGTCGAGCGCCAGGACCTGCTCGCCCAGCACATCGCTGGCCTGCTCGAGCACGCCGCCAGCGTCGTCAGGCAGGCGGTGCAGCATGCCGGGCTGCTGGGCGCCCTGTCCGGGGAACACGAACAGACTGCTCATGCTACCCGCTCCTGCTCCGGTCGTGCCCGCGCCGCCCATGGATCGCTGACCAGGCGCGCGCCGTCGATGGCCTTGAGCAGCACGCGTGGCGAGGCGCCAGCCCACTCGCGCAGGGCAATGGCACCGGCTGGCGTCTCCAGTTGCAGGTCGACACGGCACGCCAGCCGATCCAGCCTGGCAAGCCACGCTCGCGCCTGCTCGCGAGCGATCGGCAGCGGTGCGTGCAGCACCAGGTCAAGGTCGCTGCGGGCATGCAGCACTGGCTGGCCGGTCGCCAGCTGGTAGCCCACGCTGCCGGTAGGTCCCCATGCACAACCGCAGGCATCAAGCCAGGGTTCGACCTGGGCAAGCGCGCGCAATGCCGGCCAGTCGTCCCGGCCACGCCAGCGGAGCATTTGCGGCGTTGTCCTGGCGCTGACCCAGGCCCGCCTCATGAAACAGGCCAGACGTTCGTCCCGGCGTTCGCCGCGCAGACCTACCGCGACCATGTGCGGCTCTGCCAGGGCTCGCCGCACCACCACCGGATGCCCTGCCGCCACCACCTGCCATGCCCATGCCGGCGCGTCGGCGGGCAAGGCGTCCGGCGTCAGGCCCCAGAGCAGGTCGTGTGGGCGCAGCTTCACCTCAGGCCTCCCGCCATTCGGCGCGCAGGCGCCGGCGAACCTCGCGGGAAGCCTGGCGATGTTCGCCGTGCAGGCGTGAAGCAAGGTCGGTCGATTCGCCGATGTCCTGCAGGGCCTCGACCAGACAGGCGTTTACCTTGGCCAGGTCGTCGGCGCCTGGCGCCTGCGCATCGGCGACCGCCAGGCGGCGCCAGAGCAGGCCCAGCGACGCGTAGCTGGCCAGGTCGTAGGCCATCGGCGGCACTTCGGCGGCCAGGCGTTCCAGCTCATCCACGCTGCGCAAGGTGATGCGCGCCGCCGCGGCCTTGCCCATGGCATGCACCATGACCCCATCGTCGTCCAGCGCGATCAGCCGCTGGGCCTGGTAGCCATGGGCGAGAAAAGCGCCGGACATGGCCTTGCCCACCAGCAGCCCGATCAGTGGATGCCCGGCCAGGCGGGCCCGGGCATAGGCGTCGACGGCACCGGCCAGGGCCTGGTGGATACCCAGGGCTTCTTCGCGCCGGCCGTAGGCTTGGCTGGGGACGTCGATGATCGCTACCAGCGCGCGCGGCTGGCCGCCCCGGTCCGCCTCGATGGCTTGATCCACGGCCTTGGCCAGCCCCCAACCCTCGAGCAGGCCGACTTCGCCGGCGCGCGCGCGAGGGAACGGATTGTCCGGGTCAGGCACCACGGCGATGAAGCGCACCGGGCGATTGCCCAGCTCGCCGTCGACGACCTGCACGGAGGCAGGGAAACCTGGGCGTGACGGGCCGTCAGCCAGTCCGCTCAGCCAGTTCCAGGCACGGCTCATGAGCTTGCTCCTTGATAGAGGGTGCGAACGGCGGCGGCATCCAGCTGCGGACAAGCGGTGCCTGCTGCCTGCAGCGTCCGTAGGCGCTCGAGGAACCAGGCGTGTCGCTGGCTGCGCCGAGCCGACGGACGATCGAGCAGCGCCAGCAGCCGTTCGCGGACCGCCTCGACCTCATCGGCCACGAAGGCGTCCGCCAAGCCGCTGGCATGGCGCTGTTCGCCACCGGTCAGACTCCAGATCAACGGTCGATCCTTGGCATCGTATTCAGCGATGCCGGCCTCCTGTTCGATGACCTGAGGCCCGTTGAGCCCCAGCCGCGCCTCGCGGGTGACCAGCAGATGGCTGCACAGCCCGGCGGCGATCGACATCCCGCCAAAACAGCCAACCGCTCCTGCGATCAGGCCGATCACCGGCTGGTAATCGCGCAGCTCGACGATGGCCGACTGGATCTCGGCGATCGCCGCCAGGCCCAGGTTGGCTTCCTGCAAACGCACACCACCGGTTTCCAGCAACAGCACCGCACAGGTCGGCGTGCCATTGCGGCTGTCCTCGATGGCCAGTTCCAGGGCCCCGGCGATCTTGGCGGCACCGACCTCGCCCATGCTGCCGCCCTGGAAAGCCCCTTCGATGGCCGCGACCACGGCGTTGCGGCCATCGAGCGTGCCTTTGGCGATGACCACCCCGTCGTCGGCCTGGGGCACGATGCCCTGGCGTGGCAGCCAGGGCGACATCAGACGCTCGAAGGGCCCCAGCAGTTCGCGAAAGGAGCCAGGGTCGAGCAGCGCCTGGGCACGTTGGCGGGCGGCGAGCTCGACGAAGCTGCGGCCTTGCAGCAGACGCGTCGTGTCAGTCATGGGCGATCTCCTCCAGGCCCTGCTCCAGGCGCAGGCGCACCACGCCAGGCGTGGCGCCGAAATCATGGATGTCGATGCGCACGGCTGGCAGGGCGCGGCCATCGAACAGACGCTCGAACACCTGCGCCCAGCGCGCCGCGCTGCCATTGACCGACGTCAGCACCTGGATGTCCAGCTGGCCAGCGACACCTGGTTCGATCAGCACTTCCAGGTCTCCGGAGCTGACACAGCCGACCAGGGCCCGCCCACGCCCGACGAGCGCGGCGGGAAATTGAAAGTTGAGGGTTTCCATCAGTGACTCCCGGCTTTGTCGAGAAACAGGCTGGCGGCCAGCAGATCGGCCGCCCCACCCGGCGAAGCATTCAAGCTGAGCATCTGGCGATCGAGCGCGCGCAGTGCGCGACGGCCAGCCAGGCTGCCGGCACCGCCCGCGGCGAGGACCAACAGCGCGCCCTGCTGTACCGCCCTGAGCCCTTGCGGCCCGGCGCGCCAGAGCACGCAGGTATCGTCCAGACCGGCCATGATCGCCAGCAGCGCATCCAGCCGCGCATGGCTTTCGCAAGCCCCGGCTGCCCGGCTGCGCGCCAGCTGTGGCAGGCCAGCGGCGATCACCGCAGGAAAGCCCAGTTGAGCCTGCTCACGGGCGCCACCGCTGCCATGTCGACGGCGTACCCAGGCGCCGTGGGTATTGGCCACGGTGCCGGCTGGATCATCGATCAGCGCAATGCGTCCGGCGCGTGAGGCCAGGCTGGCCGGTTCCAGGGGCTCGGCGCGCAGCGCTCGCGCCGCCACCAGCAGACCCAAGGCCCAGATCGCGCCACGGTGGGTGTTGACCCCACCCGTGGCCTCGAGCATGGCCGCTTCGCCTTCACGGCCGATACGGCCCAGCGCGCTGCGTAGCGGCACGCCGATCTCGCCCAGGGACTGGGCCGCGCACGCCATCCGCCAGAAGCATGGCCACAGCGCCAACGCCGAGGCCTGCATCAAGGCCAGGCTCATGTCACCGTGCGCGCCACTGCCGCGGCGATCCACCAACCCTGGCTTGGGCGACAGGTCGGCTTCGTCGATCAGCGCCTCGACGGCCAGGTCGGCCAGCCGGTCCGGCAACGGAAGAGCCTCAATGCCATGATCGAGCGCGTTCATCACCAGCTCCTGAAGCGCGCGGGCGGCTCGTACAACCCGCCCGACCATTGCACCAGATCGGCGATGCTGCGGGCGGCCAGCAGCTCGCGGCTGGCATCGGTGCGGCGAATGCCCAGGTCTTCGGGCAAGGCCACCAGCCCTTCCTGGCGCAGGCGCAGGGTAGCCCTGGGATCATGACGCAGACCGATCGCGGTGACGCCGGCGACCGCGGCGATCATCTGCCGACGCTCCTCCAGGCTACGCGCCTTGTACAGGTAGGCGATGCCTTCCTCGGTCAGCAGGTGGGTGACGTCATCGCCATAGATCATTATCGGTGCCAGCGGCATGCCGGTCTTGCGCGCCACGTCGACGGCGTCGAGCGACTCGACGAAGGTCGGCTTGCCGCCCTCCTGGTAGGTCTCGACCATCTGCACCACCAGCTTGCGGCCACGCTCGAGCAGCGTCTCGGGCACGGTCATGTCCAGCCAGGCTGGCGTGGCATGCCGGCGCCCACGCGGATCATGGCCCATGTTCGGCGCGCCACCGAAGCCGGCCAGCCGGCCTCGAGTGACGGTCGAGGAGTGACCATCGCCGTCCACCTGCAAGGTCGCGCCGATGAACAGGTCCACGGCATACTGGCCGGCCAGCTGACACATCATGCGATTGGAGCGCAGGGAGCCGTCGCGACCGGTGAAGAACACATCCGGGCGCTGAGCGATATAGTTCTCCATGCCCAGTTCGGTGCCGAAGCAGTGCACGCTCTGCACCCAGCCGGTCTCGATGGCCGGGATCAGCGTCGGATGCGGATTGAGCGTCCAGTTGCGGCAGATCCGCCCCTTGAGCCCCAGCGACTGGCCGTAGGTCGGCAGGATCAGCTCGATGGCCGCGGTATTGAAACCGATCCCATGATTGAGCGATTGCACCTGGTGGCGCTCGTAGATGCCACGGATGGCCATCATCGCCATCAACACGTGGACCGGCTTGATATGCCGTGGATCGCGCGTGAACAGCGGCTCAATGTAGAAGGGCTGGTCAGCCACCACCACGAAATCGACCCAGCTGGCGGGTATGTCCACCCGAGGCAGGTCGTCGCAACGCTCCACCAGCTGGTTGACCTGGGCGATGACGATACCGTCGCTGAACGCCGCGGGCTCCACCAGCGCCGGGGTATCCTCGGTGCTCGGCCCGGTGTAGAGATTGCCGTCGCGGTCGGCCATGAAACCGGCCACCAGGGTGACGTTGGGGATCAGGTCCACCAACAGGCGCGAATAGAGCTCGATATAGGTGTGGATGGCCCCGACTTCCAGCAGCCCATCCTCGAGCAGTTGCCCGATACGCAGGCTCTGGGGGCCGGCAAAGGAGAAATCGAGCTTGCGCGCGATGCCACGCTCGAACAGGTCCAGGTGCTCGCTGCGGCTGACGCTGGGCATGATCATGTGCAGGTCATGCAGCACGCCTGCGTCGACCTTGGCCAGCGCGCGTGAGAGGAAGTCCGCCTGCTTCTGGTTGTTGCCTTCGAGCACCACCCGGTCGCCTGGCGCGATGAGCAGTTCCAGGGCTTCGACGATCCGCTCGGTAGGCAGCACCGCGCCATCGGCGAGGTGGCGAACCCGGTCGAGACGGCGCTGCTTCTCGGCGCGCCGCCGTGACCACTGCGGCGGTGGGGAGGTCAATGCGGTCATTCGGTGACTCCACGTTCGGGCTGTCGTGGACTCACCTTAGGTCCGTGCTGCAAGGTCATCAATCAAGCAGCCTGCTCCATCGTTACGCTCAGGGTAATGAAGCGGCAAGCGGCATGCTGAACGTGTCGGTCTTGCCAACGATGACCGCCTTGAAGCTGGAGTCGCTTGCACAGGCGACTCGGTGCGCTTTCGCTTGCGGCTCGAGACGATGGGTAACGCTGCGAAAATCCGCTGCGAAGGCATACAATCAGCACTCTTTCCCCATGCTCCCACAGGCCAGGCCGTCATGGCGCTCGATCCACCCACGATGTTGATGATGACGGTCGCCCTGGCCGCCGCGGCGGCCCTGTACCTGGCGATCGAATGGGGCACCGTGCGCGAACGCTCGCTGCTGTACTGGAGCGCCGGTTTCGCCACCATCACGGTGGGCTGCATCCTGTCGCTGCTGCGCGGCAGCGGTTGGCTGCTGGTCGGCATCTGGTTCGCCAACGGCCTGCTGGTGACGGCCCACTGGCTGTTCCTGCTGGGCGTGGCGCGCTTTACCGAGGCGCGCCTGTCACGGGCCTGGTACTTGGTCTTCGTCGCCTGGCTGCTGATGTTGCTGCTGCCGAACGAGCAGCACTGGTCGAAGATCATGCTGCTGGTCAACTCGCTGCTGGTCGCCCTGCTTTCGCTGCGGGCCAGCTTCCTGCTCCGACCCCATGGCCGATCGCTGAGCATCGGAGCGGTACAGTTGCGCTACGTGCTGCTATTGCATGGCTGTTTCTACCTGGCCAAGGCTGCTATCGCCGTCACGCCTGGCAGCCTGATCGACCTGGCGGCGTTTCGCGGCGCGATCATCCAGGTTTCACTGGTCGAGGGGGTCATGGCCATCATGCTCATCGCCCTGTCGATGACCGGAACCGAACGTTACCGGCGGGAAAAGCACATTGCCCGGCTGGCCGCGCGCGATCCACTGACGGCGCTCTACAACCGTCGCGCGCTGGAAATGCGGGCGCCGCGCCTGCTCGAGGACGTCTCGCCCGCGCGACCGGGAGCGCTGCTGCTGATCGACATCGACAACTTCAAGCTGGTCAACGACCTGCATGGCCATACGGCCGGCGATCGGCTGCTGGTGGCGCTCAGCGAGATGATCCGCTCGCTGGTCCCGCAGGGCGCGCTGCCGGCCCGACTGGGCGGCGACGAATTCGTCATCCTGCTGGCCGACGCCTCGGGCGAGCGAGTCATGGCTTTGGGCAGCCTGCTGCGCACGCGCTTCCAGGACACCGCTTCGCGGGCCTTCGACACGCCGGAGCCGGTGACACTGAGCATCGGCGCGACCCTCTTCGACCGCCCGCCAGCAAGCCTGACTGCCTTGATCGAGCAAGGCGACATCGCGCTCTATCAGTCCAAGCGCAGCGGCCGGAACAGTATCCGCCTGATCGATCGCACCTGGCGGGCAGGTGCCCTGCCCACCTGAAGGCTCGCCTCGGCCAGCAGGCGACAAACAGTTCGAACCTTTCTTGGCAGCCAAGCTCGTAATTTTTAGATACAACTCGAGGGGAGCACGGTTCGATGCGGCTGATCCATCCACATGCGCGTTTTCGTCCGTATACGTCCGCCTCGGGCGGCTGGGGGTCGGCCCATTCGGTCATGCGCGTGCTCTGGCACGAACAGGCGCTGCGCAAGGGCCCGGCCGCCCTGCTCAAGCAGAACAAGCCCAAGGGGTTCGCCTGTGTCAGCTGTGCCTGGGCCAAGCCAGGCAATCCGCATGCGCTTGAGTTCTGCGAGAATGGCGCCAAGGCCACCGCATGGGAGCTGACCGCGGCACGGACCGGGCCGGAGTTCTTCGAGCGCCATACCTTGAGCGAACTGCGGTCGTGGAGCGACTACGCGCTCGAGCAGCACGGGCGCCTGACCCATCCGCTGCGCTACGACCCGGCCAGCGATCGCTATCGCCCGGTGTCATGGGAGCAGGCTTTCGCCGGCATCGGCGCCCGCTTGCGCGCGCTCGCGCCTGACCAGGTAGTCTTCTACGCCTCTGGCCGCGCCTCGCTGGAAGCCTCGTTCATGTACCAGCTGCTGGCACGCGCCTACGGCACCAACAACCTGCCCGACAGTTCCAACATGTGCCATGAAAGCACCTCGGTGGGCCTGCAGGAGAGCATCGGCGTGCCGGTGGGGACCGTGACCCTGGAAGACTTCGAGCACACCGATTGCATCTTTTTCTTCGGCCAGAACGTTGGCAGCAACAGCCCACGCATGCTGCATCCACTCCAGGAGGCACGCAAGCGCAAGGTGCCGATCATCACCTTCAACCCGTTGCGTGAACGCGGCCTGGAGCGCTTCGTCAACCCACAGTCGCCGAGCGAAATGCTTGGGCCTGGCTCCACGGTCATCAGCACCCAGTATCATCAGGTGGCCATTGGCGGCGATACCGCCGCGGTAATGGGCATCGCCAAGGCGTTGCTGGCAATGGATCGTCAGGCCAGTGTCCAAGGCCAGGCGCCGGTTCTGGACCATGCCTTCATCGCCGAGCACACCGAAGGCTTCGGGGCCTTCGCCACGGCGGTCGAAAGCCGCTCCTGGGCGCAGCTGGAAAGCCGCTCCGGCCTGAGCCGCAGCGCCTTGGAGGCCGCCGCGACGGTCTACGCCCGCAGCCAGCGGGTAATGGTCATCTATGGCATGGGCATGACCCAGCATCGCCATGGCGTGGAAAACGTGCAGATGCTGGTCAACCTGTTGCTCATGCGCGGCAACATCGGCAAGCGTGGCGCCGGCATCTGTCCGGTCCGGGGACACTCCAATGTCCAGGGCCAGCGCACGGTCGGCATCACCGAGGACCCGGGCAAGGTGCCCAAGGACCGGATCGAGCGACTGTTCGGCTTCAAGGTTCCGGAACACAAGGGCATGAGCACTGTCGATGCCTGCCAGGGCATCGTCGAAGGCCGGGTAAAAGGTTTCGTCGGCCTGGGAGGCAACTTCCTGCGCGCCGTGCCGGACACCGCTCGCATGGAGCCGGCCTGGTCCGGCCTGCAGCTGAACGTGCAGGTGGCCACCAAGCTCAACCGCACTCACCTGGTGCCTGGCCGGAAGGGCTGGCTGCTGCCATGCCTGGGACGGATCGAGATCGACCGCCAGGATGGGCAGCAGCAGACCCATACCACCGAAGACAGCACCGGCTGCATCCGCGCCTGGCAGGGCACGGCCGAGCCGGCCAGCGAGCACCTGCTGTCGGAACCGGCGATCATCGCCGGGCTGGCGCAGGCGGCGCTCGATCCACCGATCGGCGTGCCATGGCAGGCCTGGCGACGCGACTATGCCCTGATCCGCAAGGCCATCGCCGAGGTGTACCCGCACATCTTCCATGACATGGAGACGCGCATGTGGGAACCGGGCGGGTTCCATCGCCCGCTCGGCGCTGCCCGGCGCCAATGGGCGACCGACTCGGGCAGGGCGCAGTTCTGCTCGCCGAGCGATCTCGACGAGGACGACGATGTCTCGCCCGAGCGTGGGCGGCGCGACGTCCTGCAGCTGATGACGCTACGCAGCAACGACCAGTTCAACACCACGGTGTATGGTTATGACGATCGCTTCCGGGGCGTGCACGGCACCCGCAGCGTGGTATTGCTCAATCGCAACGACATTGTCCGGCTGGGCTTCACGCCTGGGGACTGGGTGACCTTGCGCACGGCGATCGAGCCCGAGGTGCGCCGCGAAGCGGGGCCGTTCCAGATCATCGCCTACGATATTCCCGAAGGCTGCGCGGCCTCCTACTACCCGGAGTGCAACCCGCTGATTCCGCTCTGGCACCACGCAGAGCGCAGCAAGGTGCCAGCAGCGAAGTCGGTGCCGATCAACCTGCTGCGCGCGGCGCCCGGCCAGGCGGACCTGGAGCATGCGCTCCCTGAGCAAGATCAGGTCACCTGAGCGCAGCCAAGCGCGCGTTGGCGGTTCGCTCAGGCCTGGCGTCGGGCGCTGGCGATCATCGCCAGGACCAGTAGCACCGCCAGCAAGGCGATCCCGGTCGCCAGCAGGCCAAGCACTTCCAGCCCCCACTGGCGTATGCCCAGCCCACCGATGATCGCTCCCAGCCCGATCCCGGCGTTTGGCGGCGCAATGTTGAGCGGGGCGGCCCACGGCAGGGCCCGGGCCCCGGGCGGGCTGGCCCG
>NZ_JADNYP010000022.1 GCF_015680705.1 Pseudomonas fulva
TTGCATATTCCTGCGCCGGGCCGCCTTCTGGCAGACTCACCCGAGCGCAGCGCCTTCGAGATTAATCACCGATTCACATCGAACACCAGTTTGCCGCGAGTACGTCCTTCCCGGCTTAGCATCAAAGCCTCAACTGCGCTGGAAAGCGGAACGACCTCAACCTCAGCGTGGAGCTTCTTCTCAGCAAACAATTTCGCTATCTCCGCTAACTGGCGCCCGTCCGACCGGGTTGCGAAATTTTTGCCGATTACGCCGTACTTAAGAGCTTTCTGCGCGTTGGGTGTGCTGATAGGCAAGACTAACGCCCCACCGCATTTGATCACCATCCAGGACCGATCCTGAGTTTCTCCGCCGATCAGATCAATGACGGTATCGAAATTGCTGACGAGGTTCTCGAACTGTTGTGCGGTGTAATCAATGAACTGATGGGCGGCGAGTGATCGGAGGTAGTCTCGGTTTCTGGCCGAGCCCGCTGCCACTACATAAGTGCCGGCCAGCCGTGCTAACTGGACCGCGAAACTACCCACCCCTCCTGCTGCACCGTGAATCACAACAGTCTGGCCTGGCTTGATTTGACGTGTTCGTGCAGCGCCTGCTAAGCAGTGAGCGCTGCGGCGGGAATTCCACCGGCGTGAATAAGGGATAGCCCATCGGGTTTGTGCGCAAGCCTGTCGGGCGTTGCAAGAGCCTGAGTGGCGTAACCACCGACTATTCCAATGAACCCGAACACCTCATCACCCACAGCGTATTCGTGCATATTCTTTCCAACTGCTGCAATGGTGCCGGCAACCTCTACACCCGGCGTGTAGGGGGAGGACATTGGGATGAACTGCTTCATGGACCCCGAGAGAATCTTCCAGTCAATCGGATTGACTCCGCTCCCGGCAACGTCAATGAGAACCTGATCATCGTTGGGCACCAGCTCTTCAAGCTTTATCAGCTCAAGCCGTTCAATCTGACCGTACTCTGCCACTTGGATAGCTTTTATGAACTTCCCCGTCTATAGGTAATGGTCTATCTAGTCGATGTTTGGCAGGGCGCGTCAGTTACTGGCGACGCGCGTCCAAGCTGAAGCGGCCTGCGCCGTACGCCACGATCTGCAGCAAACCGCCGGCCATCGCGATGTTCTTGAAGAAGTGAATGAATTGGTTCTGATCGGCCAGAGCACTGTGGAAGATCACCGCAGTGAGGACACTGAAAAGCGCCATCCTGCTGCGACCACACGGGTTTTATAGCCGGCGATGAGAGCTACACCGCCGGCTATTTTCACAAGAATGGCAAGCGTCAGCGCTAAGGAAGGAAACGGCAGACCAACTGAATTGATGTAGCCGATCCTCATGGCCGGTGCGCTTACCTTGGATACACCTGAAAGGATGAAGATCGCGCTCAGAAAAACGCGGCCTACCAGTGCGGCGGCACCAGCTGTTGCAGCCGAAGGATGAGAGGCTGAGCTGGGATGACCTCCAACCCCGGCCGCTTACGCAGGATCGTGCATGTTGACCGCAGGAATCGGATAACCCAGCACAGCCCAGACTTCTTACTCTTGCTTCGCCACCTGCCTGTCGGCGGTGGCCCCTCAAGCTAGAAGCAGGAGTACGAAAAAATGCAAGGCATCGAACAAAAAGTCATCGTGATCACCGGCGCCAGCAGTGGTATCGGCGAAGCAACAGCCCGCCTGCTTGCCAGCAAAGGCGCTCGCGTGGTCTTGGGCGCTCGCCGCACCGATCGCCTGGAAACTCTGGCCATGGAGATTCGTTCAGCAGGCGGTATTGCTGATGTCTTGGCGCTGGATGTCACCAACCTAGATGACATGCAGTCCTTTGTCGACTTCGCTGTCGAACTGCACGGACGCGTCGACGTGCTGATCAACAATGCCGGCGTCATGCCGCTTTCGAAACTCGAAGCGCTCAGGGTAGATGAGTGGAATCGGATGATCGATGTGAACATTCGCGGCGTCCTGCACGGCATTGCCGCAACGCTGCCGCTCATGCAAGAACAGCGCGCCGGTCAGATCATCAATATTGCCTCGATTGGAGCCTACGCGGTGAGCCCGACCGCTGCGGTGTACTGCGCTACCAAATATGCCGTACGAGCCATTTCCGAGGGCTTGCGCCAGGAGGTGGGCGGTGACATCCGGGTCACCGTCATTGCCCCAGGCGTCACCGAGTCCGAACTGGCCGACAGCATTTCCGATGAGGGCGGGCGTGCCGAGATGCGCGAGTTCCGCAAGATCGCGATTCCAGCCTCGGCGATTGCCCGGGCGATCGCCTACGCCGTAGAACAGCCTGCGGATGTCGATGTCAGCGAACTGATCGTGCGTCCAACCGCAAGTCCATTCTGAATGTCCGGTCGAAAGCGAGGAAATGCCATGGGTGAATCACCTGGAGATCAGGACAAATACGTTGGCATGTGGGTGACGGCTGGCGGTCACAGATCAACGATGGCGCGTGCGCCGAGCAGCGGGAACACGTGAGTCTTCAAACGACTCAGCACGGTCCTCGAATGGGCAGGCGCCCACTTCACGGACAGTGTCGGTCAGAGAGCAGTAGTGCGAGCCATAAGGGTAAACCCCATTATCGAATCGACTTTATCCCAAACGTACCCTTAAATCGGCTGGTAGCTGTCGGACTCCGACGGAACGCCATAACGAAAAAACCCGCCAGAAGGCGGGTTTCACGGGGGTTCCAGAGATTTTGTTAGCCTTCGCTGGAACCTGAACTGGTGCCGGAGACAGGAATCGAACCTGCGACCTTCGCGTTACGAGTGCGCTGCTCTACCGACTGAGCTACACCGGCGTGTGCGCAACGCTACCACTGCCGGCGTCGTTACGCAAACCCCTGTTTCGCCTCGGTTATTCTTTTCCACCCTGCCCTGCCTCAGGAGGCGTCGCAGCCTGCGGGGGCGTGCTCGGTCTGGAGGTTGGTGGTGCAGCGCCAGCCGGCTGGGCTGCGTGTCAGGGTGAGGGTCTTGTCGAGCACGTTGGCGGGGGCGTCGACCAGGGTGCAGGCGATGCGGGCGGTACCGTCGGCGGCGGTGCCGCTGGCGTCGATGGCGCAATGGGCGGTGCGTGGCTGGCCACCAAGGCTGGCGACGTCGGCGACGTCCTGGCCTTGGGTCAGGCGCAGTTCCATCGGGGTCTTGAGCGCGGAGATTTCCAGCAGGCCGGCGGCGGCCTTGGTGCGTGACTGGTTGTTGGTGTACATGGGCATGGCGATGGTCGCCAGGATGCCGATGATGGCCACGACGATCATCAGTTCGATGAGGGTGATGCCGCGTTGTGCTTGTCCTTGCATGGGGTGCTGCTCCTGTGGGTCGGTCGGGCTGGGCAAGGTGACGGGGCGTGGCCGGCGGATACCTTTTGTCACGCCCTGCCGGTCATGCCGTCATCTGCGCTGGACTACTCTAGTGCGCATCTCGCCTACCCGCAGGCGGGAGGGCCCGGGAAGCTGTTACCGGGCTTGTCGACCATGCAAAGGATTGCTTCATGAATGACAGGACTCGTGTGTATGCCTGGCAGGGTATCGATGCCAACGGTGTGCGTGTCAGTGGCCAGCGCTGCGGTCGCAACCCGGCGATCGTGCGCGCGCTGCTGTTGCGCGAGGGTATCAGGGTTTCGCGGCTGGGCGTGGCCGGCGGGTTCGGCTGGCGCTGGCCTGCGCGCCAGGGCCGGGCCGACCCTGCGGGTTTCAGCCGGCAGCTGGCGACGCTGCTCAAGGCGGGGATCCCGCTGCTGCAAGCCTTCGAGGTGATGGGGCGCAGTGGCTGTTCCGGCAGCCAGGCGGCGCTGCTTGGGACGCTCAAGCGTGACGTGGCTGCCGGGCTCGGGCTGGCCGATGCGTTGCAGCGCCATCCTGGCTGGTTCGATGGACTGTATTGCAACCTGGTGCGGGTGGGCGAGCAGTCGGGCACGCTGGATCGCCAGCTGGAGCAGCTGGCGGGCATGCTCGAACAGGGCCAGGCACTGGCCAGACGGCTGCGCAAGGCGATGCTCTATCCGTCGTTGCTGCTGTTGGTCGGGTTCGGGGTGGCGGCGTTGCTGTTGCTCGAGGTGGTGCCGCGCTTCCAGGCGCTGTTCACAGGTTTCGGCGGGCAGCTGCCGGCCTTCACCCAGTGGGTGATCGACCTCTCGGACGGGTTGCAGCGGCATGTGGACGCCGCGCTGCTGGTGCCGGTGCTGCTCGGGCTGGGGTGGCGGGCGTGCTGGCAGCGGCAGCCGGCGTTTCGCTGCCGCGCGATGCGCTGGCTGCTGCGCCTGCCGGTGTTCGGCGGCCTGCTCGGGCAGACGGCGCTGGCGCGCTTCGCCCGCAGTCTGGCAACGGCCTACGCGGCCGGGGTTTCACTGCTCGATGCACTGGAAACGGTAGCCAGGGCCTGTGGCAATCCGCTGCACGAGCAGGCGATCCTGCAACTGCGCCAGGGCATGGCCAACGGTCAGGGGTTGCACCAGGCGATGGCGCTGGAGCCGCTGTTTCCGCCGCTGCTGGTGCAGCTGACGGCGATCGGCGAGAGCAGCGGCACGCTCGATGACATGCTCGCGCGGGCGGCCAGCCACTACGAGGAACAGGCCCGGCAGACCCTCGAACAGTTGACGGGCTTGCTGGAGCCCGCGATCGTACTGGTCCTTGGCGTCCTGGTCGGCGGCCTGGTGGTCGCCATGTACTTGCCCATCTTCCAATTGAGCAACCTGATCTGATGGATATCTGGACTTTCCTGGCCCAGCGGCCGTGGTATTTCCTCTCGCTGGCTGGCCTGCTGGGGCTGCTGGTAGGCAGCTTCGTCAATGTCCTGGCCCATCGGTTGCCGGTCATGCTCGAGCGTCAGTGGCAACGCGAGGCGCAGCAGGCGCTGGGCCTGCCGGTCAACGAGCACGAGCGCTTCGACCTGTGCCTGCCCGCCTCGCACTGCCCGCGCTGCGGCAAGCCGATCCGCGCCTGGGAGAACATTCCGGTGCTGAGCTATCTGCTGTTGCGTGGGCACTGTGCCGGGTGTGGCGGCGCCATTGGCTTGCGTTATCCCCTGGTGGAGCTGGGCTGCGCCGCGCTGACGCTGGCGGTGGCCTGGTGCCAGGGGCCGAGCGAGCAAGCCCTGGCGCTGGCCTTGCTGACCTGGTGCCTGCTCGGCCTGAGCCTGATCGACAGCGAACACCAGCTGCTGCCGGATGTGCTGGTGATGCCGATGCTGTGGCTGGGACTTTTGCTCAATTCGTTCGGGCTGTTCGTGCCGCTGGCCGATGCGCTGTGGGGCGCGGTGGCCGGCTACCTGAGCCTGTGGACGGTGTTCTGGCTGTTCAAGGCCGTGACCGGCAAGGACGGCATGGGCTATGGCGACTTCAAGCTGTTCGCGCTGATCGGTGCCTGGGGCGGCTGGCAGATCCTACCGCTGACTCTGCTGCTGTCGTCGGTGGTCGGGGCGCTGGTCGGGGTGTTGCTGTTGCGGCTGAGGGGCGCAGCGCTCGGCTCGGAGATGCCGTTCGGTCCGTATCTGGCGACGGCGGGGTGGATCGCATTGCTCTGGGGTGATCAAATATACGCCTCCTACCTGCAACTGATCGGACTGCGATGACGACTGCGGCATTCAAACCCTGGATCCTGGGCCTGACCGGTGGCATCGGCAGTGGCAAGAGCGCGGCGGCGCAGCGTTTCGTCGACCTGGGCGTGCACCTGGTCGATGCCGATCAGGCGGCACGCTGGGTGGTCGAGCCGGGCCGCCCGGCGCTGGCGAGCATCGTCGAGCGCTTCGGCCCGTCCGTGCTGCTCGACGACGGCCAGCTCGACCGCGCCGCGCTGCGCCAGGTGATCTTCGCCTCGCCCATGCATCGGCAGTGGCTCGAAGCCCTGCTGCACCCGCTGATCGGCCAGGAGATCTTCGGCTACCTGGCCAAGGCCGAGTCACCCTATGCGGTATACGTCTCGCCGCTGCTGATCGAGTCTGGCCAGCACCGCAAGACCCAGCGGGTGCTAGTGATCGACACCCCACGCGAGCAGCAGGTGCAGCGCACGCTGCTGCGCGACAGCAGCAGCGCCGAGCAGGTCGAAGCCATTCTCCAGGCCCAGTTGGCGCGCGAGGAGCGCCTGCGACATGCCGACGACGTGGTGGTCAATGACCGCGACCTGCCCTGGCTGCATGAGCAGATCGATCGCCTGCATCACTTCTACCTGACTTTGAAAGGAGGCCAGCCATGAGCCAGCCACTGACCGTCGAGTGCCCGACCTGTGGCGCCCCCGTGGAATGGAACGCGGCAAGCCCGTTCCGGCCGTTCTGTTCCGATCGCTGCAAGTTGATCGACCTTGGCGCCTGGGCCGCCGAGGAACACAAGATCCCCGGCTCGGCCGAAGCCGAGGACGAACTCTACTCCGGCGACTTGGAACCGCGTCACTGACCATGCCCGGCAGGCGCACCGGCGCGCGGCCAGGCGCCCCGCCGGTCGGAAAGCCTGCCCGCCTCGCGCCTGCAACGATTTCCCTGTGTCGACAACACGTTACCGTCATGGATTGCGGCTAAGCTTGTCTGCATGGATGACTCCGATTACTTGCGCCTGCTCACCATCCAGGCCGAACAAGCCAATGCGTTTTTGTCCAATGCCCGCAAGTGGGAGCGTGAGCGTTGGGTCTGCCAGCGCCTGTTGCAGGGGCTGAACATTCCCTACCGTGGCGAGGAATTCACCCCGGCCGGCCAGGAGCCACCGGACGTGCTGTTTCGCGATGCGGCCTTCGAAGTGTTCTTCGTCCTCGACGAAGGCCGGCGGCTGAACGACGAGTGGCGCGAGGAGTTGCAGCGACGGCGCAGCGCCTTCTCTCTGAGCCAGCTGGTGCGGCGCGAAACCCGTCCGCGACGTATCGGTGCCCAGGAGCTGCTGCAGCGCCTGGGGCCAACGCTGCGCAAGAAGGCGCACAACTATCGCGAGCGTGGCCTGGACCTGGCCGAGCTGGACATCATCGCCTTCGCCAGCCTCAAGCGCGAAGTGCTCGACCTCAACAGCCATTTCCCTCCGCCTACCGAATACCTGCGCCAGGGCTGGCGCTCGTTGTCGCTGGTCGGGCCGACCTTCGCCCGGGTGCTGTTCGCCCACCCTGACTCGCCAGATTTCCTGCGCGCCAACCTGGGCCGCAGCATCCTGTTCGACGTCGGCATAAGCCTTTGATCGACTGCCACCGGGCCGCATAATGACGTACACTGAACCTCATTGATGCAAAGCGTTATCATTCGTTATCAAGACCCTGCGCGAGCACTGTAGCCTTCGCGCAGTCACCGGCGTCTACCTGACGAGGCCCAACATGACCAGTCGCCTTGATCCTGAAGATCAGCGTCGTGTCGATCAGTACCTGCAAGCCCCTCAGCACCGAGTCGAGCGCAAGCCTTTCCGGCCGTTGCTGCTCCTCGTGCTGCTGCTGGCGGTGACCATCGGCCTGGGCCTTCTCAGCCGCCTGTTGAGTGGACTGGTGCATTGAGCTGCCTCGCGCTCGCCCTCCCCTGCCTCAGGTCGCTGCCGGCCCTCGCGGCCAAGCATTCCGTAAACCTTATGAGAGATCTCCATGACTCATCGCATCGTGATCGTCGGCGGTGGCGCCGGCGGCCTGGAACTGGCGACCCGCCTGGGCAAGAGCCTGGGCAAGCGCAAGCGGGCCAACATTACTCTGGTCGACGCCAACCTGACGCACATCTGGAAGCCGCTGCTGCATGAAGTGGCGGCCGGCTCGCTGAACTCGTCGGAAGACGAACTGAACTACGTGGCCCAGGCCAAGTGGAACCACTTCAACTTCCAGCTGGGCCGCATGAGTGGCCTGGACCGGGAAAGCCGGCAGATCCAGCTGGCCGCGACCCTCGACGAAGAGGGCCGCGAGCTGCTGCCGGCACGGACCCTGAGCTACGACACCCTGGTCATTGCCGTGGGCAGCAACACCAACGATTTCGGCACCCTGGGCGCGGCGCAGCATTGCCTGTTCCTCGATACCCGCAAGCAGGCCGAGCGCTTCCACCAGCAATTGCTCAACCATTACCTGCGCGCCCATGCCGGCGACGCCGCCAGCGAGAAGATCAGCGTGGCCATCGTTGGCGCCGGCGCCACCGGCGTGGAGCTGGCGGCCGAGCTGCACCATGCGGCCCACGAACTGGCTGCCTACGGCCTGGACCGCATCCAGCCCAAGGACATGCACATCACCGTGATCGAGGCGGGTCCGCGGGTGCTGCCGGCCCTGCCCGAGCGCATCAGCGTGCCGGTGCACAAGACGCTGGAAAAGCTCGGCATCACCGTGATGACCAACGCCGCGGTGAGCGAAGTGACCGCCGATGGCCTCAAGACCGCCAGCGGCGAGGTGATCCAGGCAAGCCTGAAGGTGTGGGCGGCGGGCATCCGGGCGCCGGCATTCCTCAAGGACATCGATGGCCTGGAAACCAACCGCATCAACCAATTGCTGGTGCGCCCGACCCTGCAGACCACCCGCGATGACGACATCTTCGCCTTCGGTGACTGCGCCGCCTGCCCGCAGCCGGACAGCGAGCGCAACGTGCCACCCCGGGCGCAGGCCGCGCACCAGCAGGCCTCGATGCTGGCCAAGAGCCTGAAAGCGCGTCTGGAAGGCAAGCCGTTGCCGACCTACGAGTACCGCGACTACGGTTCGCTGGTCTCGCTGTCGCGCTTCTCGGCGGTGGGCAACCTGATGGGTAACCTCACTGGCAGCGTGATGCTGGAAGGCTGGCTGGCGCGGATGTTCTATGTGTCGCTGTACCGCATGCACCAGATGGCGCTGTATGGCACCTTCCGCACCTTGATGCTGATGCTTGGCAGCCGTATCGGCCGAGGCACCGAGCCACGCCTGAAGCTGCACTGAGGTAGGGCAAGTCTCAAGCTGCAAGCACGTTGGAGCAGACTACGCGTTCCAGCCCTGCGGCTTGAGGCTTGAGGCTCGTCACCACTTTCCCTGGACAAAAGAAAAAGGGCATCTCTTTCGAGATGCCCTTTTTACATGGTGGGTCGTGTAGGATTCGAACCTACGACCAATTGGTTAAAAGCCAACTGCTCTACCAACTGAGCTAACGACCCGGAAAATGGTCGGGGTGAGGGGATTCGAACTCCTGACATCCTGCTCCCAAAGCAGGCGCGCTACCGGACTGCGCTACACCCCGAAATTGGCTCCGCGACCTGGACTCGAACCAGGGACCCAATGATTAACAGTCATTTGCTCTACCGACTGAGCTATCGCGGAACTGCACTTCGTATTTCCGATTTCGAAGACTGTATCCTTCGAACCCTTCGACTTTCGCATCGCTGCGTTCATGTCTCCGAGGCGCGCTATCTTACACCCTTCAAACTGCTTGTCAACACCTAATTTGCTTTCAACTTACTGATTTGCAAATCGTTTTCAGATCGCCGGTACTGCGGGTGATCTGCTTAGTGCCTGACAGCGGGGCGCATATTAAGCCCACTCGCAGGCAAATGCAAACAAAAATTTCATTTCAGACAACGAGTTATCGTCGAGGCCGGCGAACACCCCGGATTCCGGGGCCTTCGCCGGTACCAGTGTCAGGCGAAGGTGATCTCGTCGCCTTCGACCTTGGCGGTGATCTCGGCGCCTGGCAGGAACTGCCCGGCCAGGATCAGTTGCGCCAGCGGGTTTTCGATCCAGCGCTGGATTGCCCGTTTGAGCGGCCGCGCACCGTAGACCGGGTCGTAGCCGACGGCGATCAGCTTATCGAGCGCTTCCGGGCTCAGCTCCAGACGCAGGTCACGCTCGGCCAGGCGGCTGCGCAGTCGACCGAGCTGGATCTGGGTGATGCCGGCGATCTGCTCGCGACCCAGTGGCTCGAACACCACCACCTCGTCGATCCGGTTGATGAACTCCGGACGGAAGTGCGCGCCGACCGCGTCCATCACCGCCGCGCGCTGCGCCTCGCGGTCACCGACCAGTTCCTGGATCTGCGCCGAGCCGAGGTTGGAGGTCATGACGATGACGGTGTTGCGCATGTCCACGGTACGCCCGTGGCTGTCGGTCAGGCGCCCGTCCTCGAGCACTTGCAACAGCACGTTGAACACATCCGGGTGAGCCTTTTCCACTTCGTCGAGCAGCACCACCGAATAAGGCTTGCGACGTACCGCCTCGGTCAGGTAGCCGCCCTCCTCGTAGCCGACATAGCCTGGTGGGGCACCGATCAACCGGGCCACGGAGTGCTTCTCCATGAACTCGGACATGTCGATGCGCACCATCGCCTCCTCGGTATCGAAGAGGAACTCGGCCAGAGCCTTGCACAGCTCGGTCTTGCCCACGCCGGTCGGGCCAAGGAACAGGAACGAGCCGCTTGGCCGGTTCGGGTCGGCCAGCCCTGCGCGGGAGCGGCGCACGGCATTGGCCACCGCCGTCACGGCTTCGTCCTGACCGATCACGCGCTGGTGCAGCAGGTCTTCCATGTGCAGCAGCTTTTCGCGCTCGCCTTCGAGCATCTTCGCTACCGGGATGCCGGTCCACTTGGACACGACTTCGGCGATCTCTTCCTCGGTCACCTTGTTGCGCAGCAGCTGGTTTTCCGTCTTGCCATGCTGGTCGACCATCTGCAGGCTGCGCTCCAGGTCCGGGATGACCCCGTACTGCAGCTCGGCCATGCGGTTGAGGTCGCCCTTGCGGCGTGCCGCTTCCAGCTCCTGGCGGGCTTGCTCGATCTTCTGCTGGATCTGTGCCGAGCCTTGCACCTCGGCCTTTTCCGAAGTCCAGACGTCCTCCAGGTCGGAGTATTCGCGCTCCAGGCGGTTGATTTCCTCGGTCAGCTTCTCGAGGCGCTTGCGCGCGCCTTCGTCGTCTTCCTTCTTCAAGGCCTGGGATTCGACCTTGAGCTGGATCAGCCGGCGTTCGAGGCGATCGAGCACTTCCGGCTTGGAGTCGATCTCCATGCGGATGCGGCTGGCGGCTTCGTCGATCAGGTCGATGGCCTTGTCCGGCAACTGGCGATCGGTGATGTAGCGATGGCTGAGCTTGGCCGCGGCGATGATCGCGCCGTCGGTGATCGCCACCTTGTGATGGACTTCGTAGCGCTCCTTGAGGCCACGCAGGATGGCGATGGTGTCTTCTTCGCTCGGCTCGTCGACCAGCACCTTCTGGAAGCGCCGCTCCAGCGCCGCGTCCTTCTCGATGTACTGGCGGTACTCGTTGAGCGTGGTAGCCCCAACGCAGTGCAGCTCGCCACGGGCCAGGGCCGGCTTGAGCATGTTGCCGGCGTCCATGGCGCCCTCGCCCTTGCCGGCGCCGACCATGGTATGCAGTTCGTCGATGAACAGGATGACCTGGCCTTCCTGCTTGGACAGCTCGTTGAGCAGCGACTTGAGTCGCTCTTCGAATTCGCCACGGTACTTGGCGCCGGCGATCAGCGCGCCCATGTCCAGGGCCAGCAGACGCTTGCCCTTGAGCCCATCGGGTACCTCGCCGTTGATGATGCGCTGGGCCAGGCCCTCGGCGATGGCGGTCTTGCCCACGCCAGGCTCGCCGATCAGCACCGGGTTGTTCTTGGTCCGCCGCTGCAGCACCTGCACGGTGCGGCGGATCTCGTCGTCACGGCCGATCACCGGGTCGAGCTTGCCTTCCTCGGCGCGCTTGGTCAGGTCGACGGTGTACTTGTCCAGGGCCTGGCGCGACTCTTCGGCGTTGGGGTCGTTGACGGCGGCGCCGCCACGCAGGTTGCTGATGGCGTTTTCCAGGGCCTTCTTGCTCACGCCCTGGGCGAGCAGCAGCTTGCCGAGCTTGCTGTTCTCGTCCATGGCGGCGAGCAGCACCAGTTCGCTGGAGATGAACTGGTCGCCCTTCTGCTGGGCCAGACGATCGGCCTGGTTGAGCAGGCGCGCCAGGTCCTGGGACATGTTCACGTCGCCCGTCGGGTTCTGGATCTTCGGCAACTGGTCCAGTTCCTTGGTCAGCGCCTGGCGCAGGCTGTTGACGTCGAAGCCGACCTGCATCAGCAGCGGCTTGATCGAGCCACCTTGCTGGTCGATCAGCGCCTGCATCAGGTGCAGCGGCTCGATGGCCGGATGGTCCATGCCAACGGCCAGTGATTGGGAGTCGGATAAAGCGAGTTGCAGCTTGCTGGTCAAACGGTCTATGCGCATGGGAATACCTTCCTGATGAGGGCAGGCGGAGCGATGGACACACCTGTTGACGAAACCTGCCAGAGATAACCTGTAGATAAGGTTGATTGTGGAAGATTCAAGCGCGGCGGGATTGACCTGGCGCAGGGGCGCGCGCCGTTGCGTGGGTCAGCGTGGCTCGAGCCAGACCAGCGATGCGAAGCGCCCGCCCTGAGGGTTGCGCCGGTAGGAGAAGAAGCGCGGGTCGCTGACCGTGCACCAGCCACCGCCATGCACGGCGGTGACGCCCTGGGCAGCCAGACGGATACGCGCCAGCTGGTAGATGTCGGCCAGCAGCTTGCCGGCTCGCGCGCCGGGCACGAACGCCTGCTCGGCTTGCCGATGCTGGGCGGTGAAGGCCTCGCGCACTTCCAGGCCGACTTCGAAGGCTTGCGGCCCGATGGCCGGCCCCAGCCAGGCCAGGACCTGGTCGGCCGGTACCGCCAGGCGTTCCAGGGTGGCCTCCAGCACACCGCCGGCCAGCCCGCGCCAACCGGCATGGGCAGCGGCGACACGGGTCCCGGCACGGTCACAGAACAGCACCGGCAGGCAGTCGGCGGTCATCACGGTGCAGGCGATGCCTGGCTGGTCGGTCCAGCTGGCGTCGGCCTCGGCCACCACGTCCGGATCGGCATCGGCGACCACCCGGCCATGCACCTGCCTGAGCCAGGCGGGACGCGCGGCACAGGTTTGGCGCAGACGGCGCCGGTTCTCGGCGACCGCCTCGGGGTCGTCCCCGACATGGTCGCCAAGATTGAAACTGTCGAACGGCGGCAGGCTGACCCCACCTGCGCGAGTGGTGACGCAGGCGCGCACGGAGGCCGGCGCCGGCCAGTCCGGCATCAACAACGTGCGCGTCAGCTCGTTCATCCGATGAAGCTCTCGCGGTCCTGCTTGAGCAGCGACAGCAACCAGACGAAGTCATCCGGCAACGGCGACTCCCAGCCGATGCGCTTGCCGGTGGTCGGATGGTCGAGCTCCAGGAAGCGCGCATGCAGGGCCTGGCGCGGGAAGGTCTTGAGCGCCTCGACCATGCTCGGGCTGGCCGCTGGCGGGATGCGGAAGCGCCCGCCATAGACCGGGTCGCCGATCAGCGGGAAGTTGACATGCGCCATGTGCACGCGGATCTGGTGGGTACGCCCGGTCTCCAGCTTGACCCGCACATGGGTGTGCGAGCGGAAGCGCTCCAGGACCCGGTAATGGCTGACCGCCGGCTTGCCGCCTTCGGTGACGGCCATGCGCTGGCGCTGGCCGCCGTGGCGACCGATCGGCGCGTCGATCTTGCCGCCAGCGGTCACCACCCCGACCACGATGCATTCATAGATGCGGCTGACGCTGCGCTTCTGCAGCTGGGCCACCAGGTTGGTCTGCGCCTGCAGGGTCTTGGCCACCACCATCAGGCCGGTGGTGTCCTTGTCCAGGCGGTGCACGATGCCGGCCCGCGGCACGTTGACGATGTCCGGCACATGGTGCAGCAGGGCGTTGAGCAAGGTACCGTCGGCATGCCCGGCGGCCGGATGCACCACCAGCCCGGCCGGCTTGTTGATGACCAGGATCTGCTCGTCTTCGTAGACGATGTCCAGCTCGATGTCCTGCGCGGCCCACTCGCCCTGGGCCTCGTGCTCGGCCTCCAGCGCCAGCAGCGCGCCGCCATGGACGATGTCGCGCGGACGCAGGACGGCGCCGTCCACCGTCAGACGGCCCTCCTTGATCCACGAGGACAGGCGCGAACGCGAGTACTCGGCGAACAATTGGGCGGCGACCTGGTCGAGCCGTTGACCGCCCAGTTCGGACGGTACTTCTGCGCTAAGTTGGATGATCTCGGACATGCTCGAATCGGCGGGCGCACAGCCTTTGGTTTCGGCTGCGCGCTTGTGGTTAAATACGGTCTCTTTTTCGCCCCGGTCTGTCCGGGGGCGCTCATCATAACAGGACGGCTCCGCCCAAGACAGCGGCCGTCAAAGGGACGCAAGCCGCCATGCAAGTGAAACACCTGCTGCTGATCGCCATCCTCGGAGTCACCGCTGCCTGTTCCTCGAACAAGGAAATCATCGACGAGAACCTCAGCGAGGCCGAGCTGTACCAGCAGGCGCAGGCTGACCTGGACAACCACAGCTACAACAACGCCGTGAGCAAGCTCAAGGCGTTGGAGTCGCGCTATCCGTTCGGCCGCTATGCCGACCAGGCACAGCTCGAGCTGATCTACGCCAACTACAAGAATGCCGAGCCGGAGGCCGCCAAGTCCGCCGCCGAGCGCTTCATTCGCCTGCACCCCCAGCACCCGAACGTCGACTACGCCTACTACCTCAAGGGCCTGACCTCGTTCGACCAGGATCGCGGCCTGGTGGCGCGCTTCCTGCCACTGGACATGACCAAGCGTGACCCGGGCGCGGCCCGCGACTCCTACAACGAGTTCGCCCAGCTGACCAGCCGCTATCCCAACAGCCGCTACGCGCCTGATGCCAAGCAGCGCATGATCTACCTGCGCAACCTGCTGGCCGCCTACGAAGTCCATGTCGCCAACTACTACCTGAGCCGCCAGGCCTATGTCGCCGCCGCCAACCGTGGTCGCTACGTGGTGGAGAACTTCCAGGAGACCCCTTCCGTGGGCGATGGCCTGGCGGTGATGGTCGAGGCCTACCAGCACCTGCACCTGGACGAGCTGGCGGCCACTAGCCTGGAAACCCTCAAGCTCAACTACCCCGACCACCCGAGCCTGGTCGACGGCCAGTTCGAGCCCAAGACCGCCGAAGCCGACAACCGCTCGTGGCTGTCCAAGGCCACGCTCGGCCTGATCGAGTCCGATGCGCCGCTGCCGCCTGGCCAGACCCGCGCCAACCAGGACGTGGTCCGCCAGTTCGAGGACGCCCGCGCCGACATGCCGGTCGAGCTGCTGCCCAAGGACGAGGACGGCGACCCGATCTATCCGGAAGGTCCCAAGGAAGCCGAGCAAGGCCGCTCCTGGTTCAGCTACATGACCTTCGGGCTGTTCGACTGAGCCGACACTCCATGCGCAAGGGAGACCCAGGTCTCCCTTTTTGTCCTGTCGCGCCCTAGACTATCCCCCTCGACATTCGACAAGCCGGACACCATGCTTCGCCTACTTTTCTGGATCGCCCTGATCGCCGCCGCATTCTGGCTGTGGCGCAAGTTCAAGATCAGCCAGCAGACCCGTCCTGCCCAGCGGCTGGATGAGCCCCTGGCCATGGTGCGCTGCGCCCATTGCGGGGTGCACCTGCCCAATGACCGCGCCTTGCAGCGCGGCGGCCAGTGGTATTGCAGCCAGGCGCACCTGCAGCAGGGGCCTGCTCGACGCGACTAAGTCCAGCACCTCGCTGTTTCTAGCAGGCAAGCCTGCGACGAACCGGCGAGGGCGAGGCTGCGCTACATGTCCCTACCCGACCCTTTCACACTATTTGCGACTTCTCCCCGAGCTTGGCATTGACCCACCGCAGTAAAACTCGCTAAATCCTATTTATCCGCATAAATATGAAAAATAGCGAAATGCTCAAACCTAGACGCAAGCGCCAGAAGCTGTCCGACGTGATCGTCGAATCGGTCAAGCGCTCGATCGTCACCGAAGCGCTACATCCCGGCGATCGCCTGCCCACCGAGCGCGAACTGATGGTGCATTTCCAATGCTCCAAAGGCACCGCCCGCGAAGCCCTCAAGGCTCTGGAGGTCGAGGGCCTGGTCAGCACTCGCACCGGTCCCACCGGCGGCGCCTACCTCAATGAAGTCGGCACCGAGCCGGCCAGCCGCGCCTTGCGCAACTACCTGCACTTCCAGCACCTGGACGGCGAACAGGTGTACCAGCTGCGCAAGGTCATCGAGGTAGAACTGGCGGTATCGATCATGGGCAAGCTGAGCGAGGCCGACTACGCCGCGCTACAGGCCAACATCGATTTCTGCAGCACGCCGGAAGACAACGAAGAAGGCCAGCGCGAGCAGCGCCTGGCGGAACTGGAGTTCCACACGCTACTGGCCGATCGCTGCCCCAACCCGTTGCTGCGCTTCATGGCGGTGTTTCTCAACGACCTGCTACGCGACCTGGTGGTACTGAAGAAAGCCTATCTGCCCAAGCGCCAGCAATTCGCCGCCGCCAATATCGATTACCACAAGCAACTGCTGCTAGCCCTTCAAGCCGGCAACGAACCTGCCGTACGCCGCCTGATGCACGAACACATGTGCGATGCCGAACACCACATGACCGCGCTGGAGGGTGAAGTTGCCCGCAACTTCCTCCTGGAGTTCGAACACACCTACTGATCCGCCTGGACAGAGGCCTGCACACAGGCCCAGCCGTACCCGCTTTGTCATTGCCACTCCTGCCTAATAACCACAACCAAGGAGTTCCTCATGCAAAGACGTACCCTGCTCAAGGCAGGCCTTGCCTTGGGTGTCTTAGGTAGCCTCCCTCTGGGGGCGCACCGGGCATTCGCCGATCAACCGCTAGTCTTCCATGGGCTCAAGTCCATGTCTGGCGCCTTCGCCAGCTACGGAAAGTACGCCGACATGGGTTCGCGCCTGGCCATCGCGGAGCATTCGCAGGTGCTTGGACACCCGCTCAAGTACAAGGTCATCGATACCGAAGGCAACGCTGGCAAGGCTGTACGCAAAGTGCAGGAAGCCATCGGCCAGGATGGTGCGCGTTTCTTCCAGGGCTGCACCCTGTCATCCTCGGCGCTGGCCGTGTCGAAAGAAATCCACAAGGCCGGCGGCGTGTTCATGACCCCGGTCGGTGCCGACGAAATCACCGGCAAGGACTGCAACGCCTCGACCTTCCGTTGGTCGGTGCCCACCTATGGCGCCATCCGCGAGACGCTGGTCCCGATGATCCGCAAGCTGCCCCAGGCCAAGCGCTGGTACACCATCACCCCGCAATATGTGTTCGGTGATGCGCTGCTGGACAATGCACGCAAGGTGTTCGCCGAGTTCGGCGTCGAGCATATCGGCAACAGTTACCACTCGTTGCAGGAGCAGGAGTTTTCCGGCTACCTGACCAACGCCATCGCCGCCAAGCCCGATGTGCTGGTTCTGCTCAACTTTGGCAGTCAGTCGTCCAATGCTCTGCGCCAGGCGGTGAACTTCGGTATCAAGGAGCGCATGAAAGTGCTGCTGGTCTGGTCGGCAGGCCTAGATCAGTTCCAGGAGCTGGGCAGCGACGTGCTCGAAGACGTGTACCTGGGCGCACAGTACTGGCACCAGGTCGACACGCCGCTGAACAAGCAGTTGGTCGCCGCCACTCGCAAGACCTACGGCATCAACCCCAACTACCCGCTGGCGGCTGACTACATCGGCACCAAGGTCATGCTCGACGCGATCATCAAGGCCGGCAGCCTGGAGGGTGCCGCCGTAGCCGCTGCCTTGCAGGGCATGCGTTTCCAGGGCCCGACTGGCGAAGAGCTGGTTCGTGCGAACGATCATCAGGTGCTCAAGGACTACTACCTGCTGCGCGGCAAGCCTCGGGGACAGATGCGCGATGAGGACGACCTGGCCGAAGTGCTCAGCGCCGGCCGCTCGTTCGTCGAGGTCGATCATACCGGTTGCGCCTTGGCCTGAAGCCGCGGCGTTAGTCAGACACACTCGTACAGGCAGGCGCCCCGTGCGCTGTCGAGGGCACTCTCATGCTCGATTTGTACCTGTTCCAACTGCTCAATGGTCTGGGCTTGGGGATGATCTACTTCCTCATCGCTGTAGGCCTGACGATCATTTTCGGCTTGCTCAACTTCGTCAATTTCGCCCATGGCGCGTTCTTCCTGCTCGGCGCCTATCTGTGCTATACCGCCGTGGCCCTCACCGGCAGCTTCTGGCTGGCGCTGCTGCTCGCGCCGTTGGTCGTGGCCGCGCTGGCCTGGGCAGTGGAGCGCCTGCTGATCAAGCGCATCTACCACCTGCCGCACACCTTCCAGATTCTCGTCACCCTCGGCATCGCGTTGATCATCCAGGAAGCCTCGGTGTTGATCTGGGGCCCGGTGGGCAAGAACATCGCCGTGCCGCCGGAACTGCGCGGGGTGTTGATCATTGGTGACTTCATCTACCCCTACTACCGCCTGTTCCTGATCGGCTTCGCCGCACTGATCGGCCTTGGCCTATGGTTGCTGCTCGAGCGCACCCGCTTCGGCGCCCTGGTGCGTGCCGGCAGTGAAAGCACCGAAACCGTGTCGCTGTTGGGCACCAACATCTTCCGCCTGTTTTCGCTGACCTTTGCCCTGGGCGTGGGCCTGGCTGGCGTGGCGGGCGTGCTGTTCGCGCCGCTGCGTGGCGCCCAGCCGTTCGTCGGTCCAGAAATACTCGGCATCGCCTTCGTGGTCGTGGTAATCGGCGGCATGGGCTCGTTCGGCGGCGCGTTGGTGGGCGGTCTTTTGGTGGGTGTGGTGCAAAGCATGATGACCAGCCTCTGGCCGCAAGGTGCCAGCCTGATGATCTACGGGGCCATGGCCGCGGTGATCCTCGTACGTCCCTATGGCCTGTTCGGGAGAGCATGACGATGAGCGAAAGGAACCCATTGCCTAGGGCCAAGGGGCACGGCCACGCCCTGATGTTGCTGGTACTTGCCAGCTTGGTGGCGCTGCCCCTGGCATTGCCATCGGCCACGCTGGCAACCGAAATCCTGATCTTCGCCCTGGCCGCGCTGGCTTGCAATCTGCTGCTCGGCTATACCGGCCTGCTGTCGTTCGGCCAGGGCATCTTCTTTGGCGCGGGCGCCTACAGCGCCGCACTGCTGATGATTCACCTCGATTGGGGATTGTTCGGCGCCTTGCTCGGTGCGGCGCTGTTCGGCGCGTTGCTGGCGCTGCTGGTGGGCGTCCTGGCGATCCGCCGCAAGGGCATCTACTTCGTCATGTTGACCCTGGCCTTCAGCCAGATGACCTATTTCCTGGCCTATACCCTCAGCGGTTGGACGGGAGGTGACAACGGTCTGCTCGACGTCCCCCGCCCCAACCTAGAAATCGCTGGCCACGTGCTGGTCGATCTGGGCGACCCGCGCCACTTCTATGTGTTCGTCGCAGTGCTGTTCCTGCTGATCTTCGCTGGCGCCTTGCGGGTGATCCGCTCGCCGTTCGGCAGCACCCTGCTGGCAATTCGCGAAAACGAGACCCGCGCCGCCGCCATCGGCTACGACACCCGCCACTTCAAGATCCTGGTGTTCATGCTCTCCGGAGCCATCACCGGCATTGCCGGAGCGTTGTACGCCATGCTCCTGCACTTCGCGCCGCTGTCGAACATCGACCTGATGATGAGCGAGAACATCCTGATCATGACCATCGTCGGCGGCACCGGCTCGCTGTTCGGTTCGCTGCTGGGAGCCGGCGCCATCGTGGTACTGGGCGATGTGCTTTCGCAGCTGTGGCCACGCTGGCTGATGTTGCTGGGGGCGATCTTGATCCTGGTGGTGGTGTTCATGCGGGGCGGCCTGTGGGGAGGCCTGGCCGAACTGGGCAAGCGCCTGCAACCGACGCGCAGAACCTGTGACAAGACGCCAGCCAAGACCAAGGAGACTCTGTGATGAGCGACTACCTCCTGGAAACCCGAGACCTGGAACTGGCCTACGGGCCGTTCAAGGCAGTCGCCGGTGTAGACCTGAAAGTCCGCGCTGGAACCATCCATACGGTCATCGGCCCCAACGGTGCCGGCAAGACCAGCCTGTTCCACTGCCTGACCGGCGAGCAGCGGGCCACAGGCGGCAAGATCCTGTTCAACGGCCAGGACATCATTCGCAGACCGTCCCATGGCCGCGTGGCGCTGGGCATGGCTCGCTCATTCCAGCTCACCAGCTTGTTCCAGAACCTGTCGGTGCGGGAAAACCTGCGCCTGGCTGCCCAGGGCCGCGATGGTCTGAGCGCGCTGAACTTCTGGCGCAGCGTCGAGCACAAGCGCAGCCACTGGAACACTGCCGACCAGGTGCTGGAACGCCTCAAGCTCAGCGCCCGCGCCGATACCTTGGCTGGTGAACTGTCGCATGGCCAGCAACGGGTTCTGGAAGTGGGCATGTCGATCTGTGCCAGACCCATCCTGCTGATGCTCGACGAACCCACCTCGGGCATGGGCATCGACGACATTCCGGTAATGACCGACCTCATCAGTGACCTTGGCCGCGACCATACCGTGCTACTGATCGAGCACAACATGAGCATCGTCATGTCGATCAGCCAGCGCATCACGGTGATGAGCCATGGCCAGATCCTGGTCGAAGGTACTCCGCAACAGGTGCGCAACGATGAACGCGTGCGTACCGCCTACCTTGGAGAGGCCGCCTGATGCTCAAGGTCGAATCGATTCATTCCTACTACGACAAGAGTCATGTGCTCGAAGGCGTCTCGCTGCAGGTCGGAACCGGCGAACTGGTAACGCTGCTGGGACGCAACGGTGCCGGCAAGACCACCACCTTGCGCAGCATCCTCGGCATCGTCCGCCCGCGTCAGGGGCAGATCAGCTTCAACGACCAGCAACTGGTGGGGCGCGAAATCTTCGATATCGCCAGGCTCGGCATCGCCCTGGTGCCAGAGCACCGCGGCATCTTCCGCCAGCTCAGCGTGGAGGAAAACCTGAAGATCGCCGTGCGCAAGGACAGCCGTTGGCAGTTGGACGATGTGTACACCATGTTCGCGCGGCTCAAGGAGCGGCGCCGTAATGGAGGCTTCGCGCTCTCCGGCGGCGAACAGCAGATGCTGGCCATCGCCCGTGCCCTGCTCAACGGCCCCAAACTGCTGATTCTCGACGAGCCCACCGAAGGCCTGGCGCCGGTCATCGTCGATGAGCTGGTGAAGATTCTGCGGCGGCTAAGGCACGAAGGCCTGTCGATCCTGCTGGTGGAGCAGAACCTGATGGTCTGCGACGCTCTCGCCGACCGCCACTATGTGCTCGAGCAGGGTCGCGTCGTATATCAGGGCAGCGCTGCGCAGTTCCGTGAAGACCCGAGCATCAAGAACCGTTACCTGGCCCTGAGCGCCTGAAAGGAGATTGCCCATGAATACCTGCATCGATCCCGCGCAACACCTGCTCGGCCAGGGCCCGCTGGTCAGCCGTGAACGCCTTTGGCAATCGCTGATGGACCTGGCCCGACTTGGCGCCACCACCAAAGGCGGTGTGTGCCGCCTGGCGCTGACTGACCTCGACCGCCAGGCCCGCGACCTGTTCGTGCATTGGTGCGAGCAGGCCGGCTGCAAGGTCACCGTCGACGCCATCGGCAACATCTTCGCCCGCCGCCCGGGACGCGACCCGGCCTTGCCGCCCGTGATGACCGGCAGCCACATCGATACCCAACCCACTGGTGGCAAGTTCGATGGCTGCTACGGTGTGATGGCCGGCCTGGAGGTGATACGCACACTCAACGACCTCGACCTGAGCACCGAAGCCCCGTTGGAAGTGGTGGTGTGGACCAATGAAGAAGGTTCGCGCTTTGCGCCGTGCATGATGGGCTCGGGCGTGTTTGCCGGTAAGTTCGGCCTGCAGGAAACGCTGGACAAGGTCGATGGCCAGGGCCTGTCGGTTGGCGCGGAACTCCAGCGCATCGGCTACGCCGGCTCGCGTGTACCCACCGGGCATGCGGTGGGGGCCTACTTCGAGGCGCATATCGAGCAAGGCCCGGTACTGGAAGACCAACGCACCACCATCGGCGTGGTCCAGGGCTGCCTGGGGCAGAAGTGGTTCGACCTGGTACTCACCGGTATCGAAGCCCATGCCGGCCCGACGCCAATGCACCTGCGCAAGGATGCCCTGGTCGGTGCCGCGCAAGTGGTGACGGCAGTGAACCGTGTGGCCCATGCCCATCAGCCGCATGCCTGCGGCACGGTGGGCTGCCTCGATCTGCATCCGGGTTCGCGCAATGTCATTCCCGGCCAGGTGAAGATGACCATCGACTTGCGCCATCTGCACCCTGACCACTTGGCCGCCATGGTCGCTGAAGTGCGCGAAGCGATCGAAACCAGCGCGGCGGAACACGGCCTGAGTTTTGAACTGACACCGACCGCCGACTTCCCGCCGCTTTACTTCGCCGAGCAATGCGTGGACGCCGTGCGCCAGGGTGCACGCCAGCTGGGCCTGAAGCATATGGATATAGTGAGCGGCGCAGGCCATGACGCGATCTTCCTTGCCGGGCTGGGTCCTACCGGCATGATCTTCGTTCCATGCGAGGGCGGTATCAGCCACAACGAAATCGAGAATGCGGCGCCACAGGACTTGGCCGACGGCTGCGACGTGCTGTTGCGCGCCTTATTCCAGGCCGCCAACCAAGGAGCCCGTTGAAATGACTAGCAAGACAGCCATTGGTGAGTTCACCGCCGTCGAACTGCTCGACTTGTATCAGCGCCGCCAGTTGTCGCCGGTCGAGGTGGTCGACGATGTACTGGCGCGCATCGACCTGCACAATCCGGTAGTCAATGCCTACTGCCACATTGACGGTAAGGGTGCCCGCGCTGCCGCCCGTGCCAGCGAACAACGCTGGCAGCGTGGCGAGCCTTGCGGCCGGCTGGATGGCGTGCCGGCCTCGATCAAGGACTTGACCCTGACCTGCGGCATGCCGACGCGCAAAGGATCGTGCACCACCTCCGATAGCGGTCCGTGGGAGGTCGATGCACCCTTCAGCGCGTTCATGCGCGAGGCCGGCGCGGTGCTGGTGGGCAAGACCACCACGCCGGAGTTTGGCTGGAAGGGGGTGACCGACAGCCCGCTGTACGGCATCACCCGCAATCCGTGGGATACACGCCTGACAGCTGGCGGATCGTCTGGCGGCGCGGCAGTTGCTGCCGCGTTGAACCTGGGCGTGCTGCACCAGGGCAGCGATGCCGGCGGCTCGATCCGTATTCCCTGCGCCTTCACGGGTACCTTCGGTATCAAACCGACGTTCGGCTATGTGCCGCAGTGGCCGACCAGTGCCATGACCGTGTTGTCGCACTTGGGGCCAATGACCCGTAGCGTGGATGACTCGGTGCTGATGCTCGAGTGTGTCGCCCGCCCCGATGCCCGCGATGGGCTGGCCGGCGCCCCACGTCAGACGTCATGGCTGGCTCAGGAACAGGATCTCAGCGGGCTGCGCATCGCCTACAGCGCCGACTTCGGCTACGTGAAAGTCGACCCGCAAGTCCAGGCGCTGGTGGCGCAAGCGGCGCAACGCCTGGTACGGCTGGGAGCACAGGTAGAAGAAGTCGATCCAGGTTTTGGCGATCCGTTGGAAATCTTCAATACCCTGTGGTTTGCCGGGGCGGCGCGATTGACCAGTGAGTTCAGCGATGAGCAGCGGGCGCGGCTCGACCCAGGCTTGCGCTGGATTGCCGAACAGGGCGCACGGATCAGCTTGAGCGACTACACCCAGGCGCTGGAAGCACGGGCAGATCTGATCGCCAGGATGAATGCCTTTCACCAGCGATACGATGTGCTGGTGTCGCCCATGCTGCCTCTGGTGGCATTCGAGGCAGGGCACGACGTGCCGCCTGGGTCGGGGATGGCGCAGTGGATGGAGTGGACGCCGTTCAGCTATCCGTTCAACCTGACCCAGCAACCGGCGGCCTCGGTGCCGTGCGGGTTTACCCGAGAGGGGTTGCCGGTGGGTCTGCAGGTCGTTGCAGGGCGGTTTGCCGATCAACAGGTGCTAAGGGTGTGCAAGGTATATGAGCAGCATTATCCGAGCCGGCACCTGCAGGCGCCGATGGCTGGCTGAATGCCTTGCAATCCTTTGGCGAGTAAATTTTCCTCTTAGACAGCTTTGGGGCGCTTCGGCGCCTCAGGGGCAGCCGCTGAGGCCGTGCCCCAGCGAAACCGGTGGCGTTTGCACGCCTGCCGGCCTGCAAGCTGCAGGTTTCAGGGGCATTAACAGAAAAAATCGTGGGAGCGGGCTTGCCTTGCGATTGGCCGGTACAGCCTTGCCAGGGATCGCGGGACAAGCCCCGCTTCCACGCTGTGGCCTCGCGCCGAGGCGCCGGAGAGGTCCCTGATCTGCCAGGCGCTACAGCAACCAGCCCTAGCCCGCTTCCCGCGTGACAATGCCGCTTGCGAAGAGACAGGTAAAGCCATGGCAAACTCAGCCCAACCGTCCTGCAGGCGCATACGGCAATGGATCGATGATGGGCTCGGCGCCGGTCAGCAGATCGGCGAACAACTGACAGGACGCCGGCGCCAGCACCAGCCCGTTGCGGAAATGCCCGCAGTTGAGCCATAGCCCCTGATGCCCCGGTACCGGACCGATATACGGAATGCCTTCCGGCGAGCCGGGACGCAGCCCCGCCCAGTGCGCCACGGGGGTCGCGTCGCCCAGTGCCGGCAGCAGCTCGACGGCCGAGGCTCGCAGGCTCTCCAGCGCCTGCGCGCTGGGTGTCTTGTCGAACCCCTGATACTCCAGCGTACTGCCCACCAGGACATGGCCGTCACGCCGCGGGATGGCATAGCGCCCCTTGGCCAGGACCATGCTGGGCAGAAAGTCCTCGGCGCACTTGTACAGGATCATCTGGCCCTTGACCGGCTCCACCGGCAAGCTCAGGCCAAGGGTGGCCAGCAGCTGGCCGCTCCAGGCTCCAGCACTGAGCACCACCGCGTCGCCCTCGATGACGCCATCGGCGGTTCGCACGCCGACGATGCGCCCGGCCTGCTGCTCGAAGCCGACGACCGGGCAATGCTCGCGCAGGGTCACGTTGGGCTGGGCGCGCAAGGCGGCCTTGAGCGACTTGACCAGTCGCGGGTTGCGCACGTTGGCCACTCCGGCCATGTAGATGGCGCGCTGGAAGCCAGGCCCCAGCGCCGGTACGGCGTCATGGACCGCAGGCATGTCCACGCTGGCCAGCGGCCGCCCGTGTCGGGTCGCCCAGGCCAGCGCCTGGTCTTCGTCGTCCAGATCCAGCCAGTAGAGGCCAGTGGCATGGACTTGCGGATCGATGCCGGTGCTGGCCAACAGCGTCTCGCCCAACCGCGGATAGAAATCCTGCGACCAGTGCGCCAGGGCCGTGACGGCCGGGCCATAGCGCCACGGATACAGCGGCGAGACGATGCCGCCGCCGGCCCAGGACGCCTCGCGGCCCGCCTCGCCCTGCTCACAAATGATCACCCGGTCGACCTGCGCGGCCAGGTTGAACGCGGTCAGCAGACCGATCACGCCACCGCCGACAATCACTACTTGCTTACTCATCTATCGATCCAACACCTGAAGTGAACCATGACGCCACGGGCGTCTCAGACCATCAGCCGCCCCAGCATCCCGCCTCGGCCGCCTGGCTACCCGGATTGCTCCGCGCACCGGCCTGGTCGAGCTGGAAATCACCACAACGATCATCGGTCATCAAGCCACTGGGCAGACGCTCGGCGCGCAGCACGAACGTCGCGGTATCGCGCCGTATGTGCAAACGGTAGTGGCGATTGCCGGACGGCAACGGCGCAAGCACCTGGCCGGAGTCGTCATAGCGGCCATGGCGGGCGCGGTGGGACTCCAGGCGCAGTGCGGCGTCATGCAGCAGCCCGACGACCTCGCTGCGTGCGGCCCGCCTGAGCTGTTCGTTGTAACCGGGGTAGGCAATGGCCGCCAGAATGCCGGTCACGGCCAGGACAATCAACAACTCGATCAGGCTGATTCCTCGTTGCATGTCATGGCGCCCTGAAACGTTGCCGCCACAGCACCCGCTGCGGCGGCTCGGCGCGCTCGACCGGCACGGCATAGACGGCTTCGAGGACCTGACGCGCACGCACCTGGCGGCTGACAGCGGTGATCCGCAGGAGCGTGACCGGCGTATCGGCCGGTAGGCCGCCGGCCATGGTGCTGTCGCCCAGGTTCTGCAGCAGCAGGTAACCGTGTTCGCTGCGCGTCCAGGCTCCCGGCTGGCGCTCCACCTCGTGCGGCCGCTCGGGCGGCAGGCAGTCGGTGCAAGGCGCCGGACGTTCGCTTTGAAGCAGCGCCAACCCTTCCAACAGGACGGCTTCGGCCTGCTCGAATGCCTGCAGGCGGGCCAGCAGGTCGCCCGCCTTGCGAGTCTCCAGCAGCGCCCCGCGCATGGCCGAGGCGGCCAGCAGGCCCAGCAGCAGGGCCAGCACCAGCCCGACCAGCAGGACGATGCCCCGTTGCCGCCTCATGCGTCAGGCCAACGGTTGCGCATGGCAACGCTCAGATGGTGTTGCTGCTCGACCCCCGTGGCGGCTTCGAACAGGATCAGCCGCAGGTCCAGGCGCAGCTGGTCACCGACCGCTTGCGCCTCGACTCGCAGCGCCTGGACATGGTCGATCAGCGGCTGGATGCCGCCGCCACTGGCGAGCCGCAAGGTACCATCACGCAGCTGGTAGACGTGTCGGCGCAAGGGAAAAGCCAACGCCCCTGGTGGGGCGGCTCGTTGCCCGGCGACCACCCTGGCCCAGCTGCGGCAGTCGGTCAGCAGCGTCCAGTCCGGCGGGCCGGCCAGCCCAGGCAGCTCGGCCAGCACCAGTGTCAGGCTGGACAACGTGCCATCGCTGGCGCGGTCGATCCGCAAGGGTTGGGCGAGCGCCTGCCGGGCCGACGCCGCTTCGTATTCGATCGAGTCCAGACGCAGGCAACCAACCAGGCCGGTCATGCGGATGTCCTGTGCCAGCCGCTGCAAGACCAGGCGCGCATCGTCCGCCAGGCGCGCCGAGGCATCCTGCACCCGCCAGGCCTGCAACACCGAGGCGAACAGCTGGCTTGCCGCGGCCAGCAGCATCAGGCCCAAGGCCAGGCCGAGCAATGCCTCGAGCAACCCGAAGCCGCGCTGGCGACCGCTCATGGCGAGATTTTCCCCAACAGGCTGATGCGATGGCCATGCCCCTCCTGCCCGTCGGGCCAAGTCACTTCCACCAGCCACTGCTCGCCCAGGCGCAGGGCCCTGCCCGTCGCCCCGGCGCCGAGCGAAGCGCTGATCAGGGTCTGCCAGGCGTTCAGAGCCTCGGCCTCGACGGTGCCCACCAGCCGGGCGCGCTCGAGCAGACCGTGGGCGAGCTGGACCGCCTGGCTTTCCCGGCGCGCCTGTTCGCCGGCCTGCAATGCGCGCAGCTGCAGGCCGACCGCGGCGGACGCCGCCAGGCTGATCACCAGCCCGGCCACCAGCACCTCCAGCAGCGTCATGCCCTGTTCCGTGGTCCGCATCCTGCGTCTCCTGCGATCTTTCCTGCCGCTGACCGAGATTGGCCGCCTGGACATCCGGGCGGCTCGGCCAGAAGCTAAGCGAAGCACTTCCAGGGAGGAATGCACGGTGAGGCAACACGGAGCAACACTGATACAAACCATGTTGGCGCTGGCGGTCACCACCATCCTGGCGCAGCTGGGCAGCAGCGCCTATGCCGAGCTCAGCGACGACCTGCATGCCGCGGCCTGCGCCCGAGAACTGGCCCAGGCCTTGCGCCTGGCACGCAGTCACGCCCTGTTGCACGAACAGACAGTGCAGGTACGAGCGCTCGAACAGGATTGGAGCCAGGGCTGGCGCGTACAAGCAATGCATGACTCGCAAGTGCTGCGCGAACAGCAACTGGCATGTCGGAGCAAAATCGTCGGCACGGCGCAACGGGAGATACGCTTCAGCGCGCAAGGGGTGCCGCTCGGCGGCCATGCGGCGTTGCGCAATGGCACGCTGCATATCTGTCGGCGCGGCCAGCCGGACAGTCGCTATCAGGTGGTATGGGCCAGCAGTGGCCGGGTCAGCCTGCGCACCGAACGGCTCGCCGAGCCGCGGTGCGCAGGTGCCTGATCAGCTTAGCGAGCGAACCCGCAGTTCCTTGGGCATGGAGAAGGTGATGTTCTCCGGCCGCCCGTCGAGCTCGTCGGCGCCATTGGCGCCCCAGGCCTTGAGCTGCTCGATCACGCCGCGCACCAGCACTTCCGGTGCCGACGCCCCGGCAGTGATGCCGATTCGCGCGACACCGTCGAACCAGCTGCGCTGCAGGTCTTCGGCGCCATCGATCAGGTAGGCCGGCGTGCCCATGCGCTCGGCCAGCTCGCGCAAGCGATTGGAGTTGGAGCTGTTGGGGCTGCCGACCACCAGCACCACATCGGCCTCGGCAGCCAGTTGCTTGACCGCGTCCTGGCGATTCTGGGTGGCGTAGCAGATGTCGTCCTTGCGCGGACCGCCGATGTTCGGGAAGCGTGCGCGCAGGGCATCGATGACCCGGCTGGTGTCGTCCATGGACAAGGTGGTCTGGGTCACGAAGGCCAGGTGCTCGGGGTGGCGAACCTGCAGGTCGGCAACGTCCTGCTCGTCCTCGACCAGGTAGATCGAGCCGCCGTTGCTCGGGTCGTACTGGCCCATGGTGCCTTCGACCTCCGGATGCCCGGCATGACCGATGAGGATGCATTCGCGTCCGTCGCGGCTGTACTTGGCGACCTCGATATGCACCTTGGTAACCAGCGGACAGGTCGCGTCGAAGACCTTCAGACCCCGGCTGGCGGCCTCCTGGCGTACGGCCTGGGAGACGCCATGGGCACTGAAGATGACGATGACGTCGTCGGGCACCTGGTCGAGCTCCTCGACGAAGATGGCGCCCCGCGCGCGCAGGTCCTCGACCACGAACTTGTTGTGCACCACTTCGTGACGCACATAGATCGGTGGCCCGAAGACTTCCAGGGCGCGGTTGACGATCTCGATCGCCCGGTCCACGCCTGCGCAGAAGCCGCGTGGGTTGGCGAGTTTGATTTGCATGCTCGGCTCCGGGCCTACACGGCCTTCACGGCAAGGACATGGACCTCGAAGTCGAGGGTCTTGCCGGCCAGGGGGTGATTGAAGTCGATGGTCACCTGGTTGTCGTCGAACTGCTTGACGATACCTGGCAGCTCGGTATTGGCGGCATCGTTGAAGATCACCAGCAGGCCTTCGGAAAGCTCCATGTCGGCGAATTGCGAACGTGGCATGACCTGGACGTTCTGCGGGTTGGGCTGGCCGAAGGCGTTTTCCGGCGCGATGCTCAGACTGCGCCGGTCACCGGCCTTGAAGCCGAACAGCGCCGCCTCGAAGCCGGGCAGCAAGTTGCCATCGCCGACCTTGAAGGTGGCCGGGGCCTTGTCGAAGGTGCTGTCGACGGTGTCGCCGTTTTCCAGGCGCAGCGCGAAGTGCAGGGTCACTTCGGTGTTCTGGCCTATGCGGATCTCAGTCATGGACAGGCTCCTCGGACTTTTTGCTCTTGAACATATCCAGCGCCAGCATGACGGCGCCGACGGTGATGGCGCAGTCGGCGAGATTGAACACCGGGAAGCGCCAGATATCGCGCCAATGCACGAAGATGAAATCGATCACGTGGCCATGCGCGACGCGGTCGTAGAGATTGCCCAACGCCCCTCCGAGCACCAGTGCCAGGGCGATGGCCAGCCAGGTCTCGCCACGTCCCAGCCGCTTGAGCCAGACCACCAGCACGACGCTGACCGTGACCGCGATGACCGCGAACAGCCAGCGCTGCCAGCCGTCGCTGTCGGCGAGGAAGCTGAAGGCGGCACCGGAATTGTATGCCAGCAGCCAGCTCAGCAGGTCGGGGATGACGACGATCTGCCGACCATCGGCCAGGGCGCTGTCGAAGTAGAGCTTGGTGGCCTGGTCGAGGATCACCACCACCACGCTCAGCCAGAGCCAGCCAAGGCGCCCGAAGCGCCCCGCAGCAGGGTTAGGCATAGTGACGCTCCTCGCCGGAGCCGCTGATGTTGTCGACGCAGCGGCCGCAGATTTCCGGATGCTCCGGATGGCTGCCGACGTCGTCACGGAAGTGCCAGCAGCGGCCGCACTTGACGTGGGACGACTTGACCACCTTGAGCTTGAGCCCTTCGACCTCGGTCGCCACCGCATCGGCTGGCGCCTCGACGAACGGCACCACGCTGGCCGACGAAGTGATCAGCACGAAGCGCAGCTCGTTGCCCAGCTTGCCCAGGTCGCGGCTCAGGCTGTCTTCGGCGAACAAGGTCACCTCGGCTTGCAGGTTGCCGCCGATGGCCTTGGCCGCGCGCTGGTTCTCCAGTTCCTTGTTGACGGCAGCCTTGACCGCCATCACCCGCTCCCAGTAGGCGCGATCGAGCTCGAAGCCTTCGGGCAGCTCGGTCAGGCCCTGATACCAGGTGTTGAGCATCACCGACTCGTTGCGCTCGCCCGGCAGGTACTGCCAGATTTCATCGGCGGTGAAGGCCAGGATCGGCGCGATCCAGCGCACCAGCGCCTCGCTGATGTGGTACAGCGCGGTCTGGCAGGAGCGCCGCGCGACGCTGTTGCTGGCGGTGGTGTACTGGCGGTCCTTGATGATGTCGAGGTAGAAGCCACCGAGCTCCTGCACGCAGAAGTTGTGGATCTTGGAGTAGACGTTCCAGAAGCGATATTCGTCATAGTGCTCCTGCAGCTCGCGTTGCAGCAGCAAGGCGCGGTCCACGGCCCAGCGGTCCAGCGCCAGCATGTCCTCGGGCTGCAGCAGGTCGCGTGCCGGGTCGAAGCCGGAAAGGTTCGACAGGAGGAAGCGCGCGGTGTTGCGGATGCGCCGGTAGGCATCGGCGCTGCGTTGCAGGATCTGCTCGGAAACGGCCATCTCGCCGGAATAGTCGGTGGCCGAGACCCACAGGCGCAGGATGTCGGCACCAAGGGTGTCGTTGACCTTCTGCGGCTCGATGGTGTTGCCCAGCGACTTGGACATCTTGCGGCCGTTCTCGTCCACGGTGAAGCCGTGGGTCAGCAGCTCGCGGTACGGCGCGTGGTTGTCGATCGCGCAGCCGGTCAGTAGCGACGAGTGGAACCAGCCGCGATGCTGGTCGGAACCTTCGAGGTAGAGATCGGCGCGCGGACCGGTCGAATGGCCGATGTCGTGAGAGCCACGCAACACGTGCCAGTGGGTGGTCCCCGAATCGAACCAGACATCGAGGGTATCGGTGATCTTCTCGTACTGGCCGGCCTCGTCACCGAGCAGCTCGGCGGCGTCGAGCTTGAACCAGGCCTCGATGCCCTGCTGCTCGACACGCTTGGCCACTTCTTCCATCAGCTCGACGGTACGCGGATGCAGTTCGCCGGTCTGCTTGTCCAGGAAGAACGGGATCGGCACGCCCCAGTTGCGCTGGCGCGAGATGCACCAGTCCGGGCGGTTGGCGATCATCGCGTGCAGACGCGCCTGGCCCCAGGCCGGGACGAACTTGGTCTGCTCGATGGCCTTGAGCGCGCGTTCGCGCAGGCTCTCGCCGGTTTCCGGCTGCTTGTCCATGCCGACGAACCACTGCGCGGTGGCACGGTAGATCAGCGGGGTCTTGTGCCGCCAGCAGTGCATGTAGCTGTGGGTAATGGTCTCGGTGTGCAGCAGCGCGCCGACCTCGGCGAGCTTCTCGACGATCGCCGGGTTGGCCTTCCAGATGAACTGCCCGCCGAAGAACTCCAGCGACTGCGCATAAACGCCATTGCTCTGCACCGGAGTGAGGATGTCGTCGTTGACCATGCCGTAGCGCTTGCAGGTCACGAAGTCGTCTTCACCGTAGGCTGGTGCCGAGTGGACCACGCCGGTGCCGGCGCCCAGCTCGACGTAGTCGGCCAGGTAGACCGGCGAAAGGCGCTGGTAGAACGGATGGCGGAAATTGATCAGTTCCAGGGCCGAGCCAGGCGCGGTGGCGAGCACGGAGCCTTGCAGGTTCCAGCGCTGCAACGAAGCTTCGACCAGTTCCTCGGCCAGCACCAGCAGGCGCTCGCCAGTATCGACCAGGGCGTAGCTGAACTCCGGATGCACGTTGAGCGCCTGGTTGGCCGGTATGGTCCAGGGGGTAGTAGTCCAGATCACGATGGCTGCCGGCTTGTCCAGCTCGGCCAGGCCGAACGCGGCGGCCAGCTTGTCGGCGTCGGCGATCGGGAAAGCCACGTCGATGGTCTGGGATTTCTTGTCGGCGTACTCGACCTCGGCCTCGGCCAGCGCCGAACCGCAATCGAAGCACCAGTTGACGGGCTTGAGGCCCTTGAACACGAAGCCCTGCCTGACCATCTCGGCCAGGGCACGGATCTCGCCGGCCTCGTTGGCGAAGTCCATGGTCTTGTAGGGATTGTCCCAGTCACCAAGCACGCCCAGGCGGATGAACTCGGCTTTCTGTCCTTCGATCTGCTCGGCGGCGTAGGCACGGCACAGCTCGCGGGTGCGGTCCGGGCTCAGGTGCTTGCCGTGGGTGACCTCGACCTTGTGCTCGATCGGCAGGCCGTGGCAGTCCCAGCCTGGAACATAGGGCGCGTCGAACCCGGCCAGGGTCTTGGAGCGGACGATCATGTCCTTGAGGATCTTGTTCAGCGCATGACCGATATGAATCTTGCCGTTGGCATAGGGCGGGCCGTCGTGCAGGACGAACTTCGGACGATCCTTGCCAATCTCGCGCAGCTTCCGGTACAGGCCAATGCTGTCCCAGCGCTGCAGGATCTGCGGTTCGCGCTGAGGCAGGCCGGCCTTCATGGGGAAGGCGGTGTCCGGAAGGTTTAGCGTGGCTTTGTAGTCGGTCATTTCAGGCTCTTCGTTAGCGGTTGAGCGTGCCAGTGGGCACGTGCGGCGGCGATGTCCGCGTCGATCGCCGACTTCAGCGCCTCCAGGGAGGCGAAACGCTGCTCTTCGCGCAGCTTTTGGTGGAATTCCACCGTCAGGCGCCGGCCATAGAGGTCGCCGGCGAAGTCCAGGAGATGGATCTCCAGATGGGGGCGCCCGTCACCGGCGACGGTGGGACGCACACCGATGTTGGCAACCCCGGCCCAGGCCTTGCCATCGATCACGGCACTGGTCAGGTAGACGCCGCTAAGCGGCACGCGCCGACGCTTGAGCTGGATGTTGGCGGTGGGCGTACCGAGCTGGCGCGCCAGCTTCTGGCCATGCAGGACTCGCCCGCTGATCCGATAGGGCCGGCCCAGCAGCCGTGCGGCCAGTTCGAAATTCGCCTCGGCCAGGGCCTTGCGGATCTCGGTGCTGCTGACTCGCAGGCCGTCCTGTTCGACCGTCTCGGCGGCCTCGACCGTGAACCCGTGGCGGCGTCCGGCTTCGACCAGGAAGTCGAAATCGCCGGCACGATCGCAGCCAAAGCGGAAGTCGTCACCGACCTCGAGATGGCGTACGCGCAGGCCATCGACCAGGATCGTCTCGACGAACTCGCTGGCGTCGAGCTGGCTCAGGCGTCGGTTGAAAGCCAGGCACAATACCCGGTCGATGCCTTCGTCCGCCAGTAGCGTGAGCTTGTCGCGCAGCCGGGCCAGGCGCGCCGGGGCCGTGTCGGGGGCGAAGTACTCTCGGGGCTGCGGCTCGAAGATCACCACGCAGGTCGGCAGGCCCAATGCCTGGCCACGTTCGCGCAGACGCGCCAGGATTGCCTGGTGGCCACGGTGAACCCCGTCGAAGTTGCCAATGGTGGCGACACAGCCCCGATGCTCGGGGCGCAGGTTGTGAAGACCTCGAACCAGCTGCATAACGCGCTTCTTGCTCATAAAGTGGCCGATTATAACCGCACCCGGGCGCTGGGGACAGGCAACCGCGCAACGCCGGGACGCACGATGGGGAAAACCGACGCCTGACCTGCCTGCGCCGTCAGTGCAGCGCCCTGCGGGCGAAGTGCCGGGGACGGAAACCGCACAGGTAGAGGCAGCCGAAGTAGGTCGCGACACCCGCCAGGATCAGACCGCCCAGGCGCAGGAAACGCACCGCCATGATGCCCTCCTCCCAGGCAGGCATGTAGTGCAGCCCGGCGATCAGAACGGCCGACATCAAGGTCACCGCGAGCGCCAGCTTGCCCAGGAATCCGAACCAGCCAGGCTGGGGCTGGAACAGCTGCTGGCTGCGCAGCTTCCAGTACAGCAGGCCGGCGTTGAGGCAGGCGCCGAGGCTGATGGCCAGGGCCAGTCCGGCATGCTGCAAGGGGCCGACCAGGACCAGGTTGAGCAACTGGGTCGCGACCAGGGTGAAGACCGCGATCTTCACCGGCGTGCGGATGTTCTGCTGGGCATAGAAGCCGGGCGCCAGCACCTTGACCAGGATGATCGCCAGCAGCCCGACGGAGTAGGCGATCAGCGCGCGCTGGGTCATCGCCGCGTCGAAAGCGCTGAACTTGCCATACTGGAACAGAGCCACGGTCAGGGGCTCGGCCAGGATCGCCAGGCCCAGCGTGCACGGCAGCACCAGCAGGAAGCACAGGCGCAGCCCCCAGTCGAGGATCCGCGAATACTCCTGCCGGTCGCGGTTGGCGTAGGTACGGGCCAGGGTCGGCAGCAGGATGGTGCCCAGCGCCACGCCCAGCACGCCGGACGGCAGCTCCATCAGTCGGTCGGCGTAGTACATCCAGGAAACCGAGCCGGCTACCAGAAACGAGGCGAAGATGGTGTTGATGATGAGCGAGATCTGGCTCACGGACACACCGAGGATCGCCGGCAGCATCTGCTTGAGCACTCGCCATACGCCAGCATCGCGCAGGTTGATCCGCGGTAGCACCAGCATGCCGATCCTCTTCAGCGCCGGCAGCTGGTAGAGCAGCTGGGCCAGGCCACCCGCCAGCACGCCCCAGGCCAGCGCCATGATCGGCGGATCGAAGTGCGGCGCCAGCAGCAGGGTGAAGCCGATCATCGCCACGTTGAGCAGGGTCGGAGTGAATGCCGGTACGGAGAATCGGTTCCAGGTATTGAGGATGGCGCCGACCAGCGACGACAGCGAGATCAGCAGAATGTACGGAAACGTGACCCGCAGCAGGTCGGTGGTCAGGCGATATTTCTCGTGGTCGTCGACGAACCCCGGCGCGGTGATCCAGACCACCCAAGGCGCCAGCAGGATGCCAAGGGTCGTGACCAACGCCAGGACCAGGGTCAGCAAGCCGCTGACATAGGCGATGAAGGTGCGTGTCGCCTCTTCCCCCTGCTGGGTCTTGTATTCGGCCAGGATGGGCACGAAGGCCTGGGAAAAGGCCCCTTCGGCGAAGATCCTGCGTAGCAGGTTGGGCAGCTTGAAGGCGATGAAGAAGGCATCGGTAGCCACGCCGGCACCGAACACCCGTGCCAGGATGGTATCGCGGACGAAACCCAGCACCCTGGAAATCATGGTGATGGAACTGACGGCCGCCAGGGATTTGAGCAGATTCATCGAAAATATTTCATGCCAAGGAGGAAGACGCTGCCAGACCATGCCTGGATGTGCGATACTGCCGCGCTCATTGCAGGGCAGCCAAAGCCCCCGAGTTTACAGGTCGTGGCGCATAATGGAATCTTCCCGACGCGCCACGCTGCCACTCGGCGGAACCCTGCGACCGGCCTTGACATCCGCTGCGCCTATCGGCATGATTCGCGGCCTTATTTGTTTGCTATTTACCTAAAGTCTTTCGAGGAGCTCGACGGTGGCCAACACACCTTCCGCCAAGAAACGTGCAAAACAGGCTGAGAAGCGTCGCAGCCACAACGCCAGCCTGCGTTCCATGGTCCGTACCTACATCAAGAACGTAGTCAAGGCCATCGACGCCAAAGACGCCGACAAAGCGCAAGCCGCCTACACCCTGGCTGTGCCTGTGATCGACCGCATGGCCGACAAAGGCATCATCCACAAGAACAAGGCTGCTCGCCACAAAGGCCGTCTGAACGCGCACATCAAGGCGCTGAAAACTGCTGCCTAAGCAAAGCGCTTGTTGAAAAACCGACCTCAGGGTCGGTTTTTTATTGCCTGTCTTTTTTCCTGGCCTGTCCTGAGGCCAGCCACCGGTTCGCCGCAGGGCCGGCCTGCTCCCGAAGGCAAGCAGGCCGTACCTCGATGCGCCGGGCCGCTACCTGGCGAGCGGAATCTTCGGCGCCCACTGCAGCCATTCGTCCTGGGGTTCTTCGAACAGGGCGAAGGTCTGCCGCGGACGTGCAAGGTTACCCATCTTGTCCCCTTCCGGCGTAGCGAACGAAACGCCACCATCGATCAGTGCCTGCAAGGACTCGGTACGGATCGTCGCGCCCTTGATCAGGCCGAAATCGAAACCGAAGCCGCTGCTGTTCCAGAACCGGCTGCCCGTGCGCACCAGCGGGGCGTAGCGCGGCTCGATGAGCACATGGATCAGCACCTGATCCGCGGACTGCCCTAGTTCGTATCCGGTTACCTTGCCTACTGCCACCTGGCGATAGGTCACCGGAACGCCGGGCTTGATCGAGCCCAGGCGCGGCGCGCTCAAGGTCAGCGGCAGGCCGACTTCAGGCTCCGGTGATTCGGGTGCCTTGGCCAGGGCAATGAAGTCATGCTGGGCGCCCCTGTCCCTGGTGGCCGGCTGGACTTCGATGTACTGCCCCGTCACCAAGGTGTCCAGGTTCTCGGTCCGCACCAGCCCCAGCGACGGTTTGACCACCCAGAACTGCGTGCCGACGCGAGCGATGCGCCCGGCTGCCTGGGTGATACGCGCCTTGAGCAGGACCGCCTGCAGGTCATCGGTGAAATCGACGCTTTCCACACTGCCCACATCCAGGCCCTTGAAGCGAATAGCGGTGCCCGGCTTGAGGCCATCGGCCCGGTCGACCCGGATACTGATCAAGGTCCCGGTACGCTCGGCAGCCTCCTGGCTCTCATGCAGCCGGAACCTGGGGATGCGCCGCTTGAGCGGCACGTTCGGAGTCGGTGTGTCGAAGGCGACCCCGCCAGCCACGAGCGTCTGCAGGGACTCGCTCTGGATCTTGATGCCGGACAGCCCGCCGGAAAGCGTGATGCCACTGGCGTTCCAGAAGCGGGTCGAGCCATTGACCAGATTGGCGTACTCCTTCTCGATGTGCACACCGATCACGACCTGCTTGCTGTTCTTGGCGAACTGGTAGCTCTGGACGCTACCGACCTTGACCTGGCGGTAGGTCACCGGGCTACCGACCTCGAGCGAACCGAGACGGTCGCTGAACAGCACCAGGTGCAAGCCAGGCGCCTTGAGGTCGAGCGGCGGGGCCTTGGTCCTGGCCTCGAACTCGCGCAACGGCTTGGCGCCTTTCTCGCCGGGCCGGAAGGAAATGTAGTTGCCCTTGACCAAGGCCTCGATGCCGGTGATGCCCGCGAGCGAAATCGACGGCTTGACCACCCAGAACTGCGTGCCCTCCACCAGGTAGTCCTCGACCAGTGGGTCGAGTGTCAGATCGGCAGTGGCGCTGGCCAGGTCATCCGCCATCTTCAAGAGCTTGACCGAACCTACCTGGATACCCTTGTACATCACCGGGGTGCGCCCGGCCTGCAGGCCTTCATAGTCGTTGAGCTTGAGCTTGATCCGGATCCCGGCCTGGGCCGCGTCGAAGTCCTCGTACAGGCGGAACGGCAGGCTTGGGTCGGTCGGCGGACTGTCCTTGCGATGTTCGGGCGTGGCGAAGGCGATACCACCGGCCACGATACTGGCGAGCGACTCGCTGCGCACCTTCACTCCAGAGAGGTTGGCATCGATGCTGACGCCGCTGGCGTTCCAGAAACGCGTATGCTTGCGCACCAGGTTGGCATAGGCAGGCGCTATGAAGACCTTGACCTCCACGGTGTCCTGGTCTTCGGACAGCTGATAGCTTTTTACCCGGCCCACCTGGATCTGCTTGTAGAACACAGGGCTGTCACGGTTGAGCGACCCCAGGCGATCGGCCTTGAGGGTCAGGTGCAGCCCCGGCTCGCTATCGGAAAGCGGCGGCGCCGTGCTCAAGGCAGTGAAGCGCTTGGTTGGCTCACCCTTGCCTGGGCTGACGGCAATATAGTTGCCCGACACCAGCGTCTCCAGCCCGGTGATGCCAGCCAGGCTCACGCTCGGCTTGACCAGCCAGAAGCGCGTGCCGGTGGTCAGGTGATCCTCGGCTTCCTTGTTCATCTCGATCGTGGCGATGACACCGGTATTGCTGCCTTCGGCATCCAGTTCGAGGGTGGTGACCTTGCCTACCGACATCCCTTTGTAGAACACCTCGGTCTTGTTGGCGACGATGCCCTCGCCCGTCTGGAAGCGCACCTGGATCTGCACACCCGATTCCTGATAAGCCTTCCAGGCGAGCCAGCCACCGATCGCCAAGGCGATCAGCGGCAAGATCCAGATGGCCGACCAGTTGGAGGCCGGACGCGTTTTGGCCGTAGGCAAGTCACTCATTGTCGTCATCCGACTCCGTATTGTCCCAGATCAGTCGGGGATCGAAGGTTAAGGCGGCCAACATCGTCAGGATCACCACCGAAGCGAAAGCGATGGCGCCCAGGTTGGGTTCGACATTGGCGATGCGACCGAAATTCACCACGGCCACCAGAATGGCGATGACGAAGATATCCAGCATCGACCAGCGTCCGATGAACTCGATGAAACGGTACATGAAGATGCGTTGCCGAGCGGATAGCGGCTGGTGTCGCTGGATCGAGTACAGCAGCAAGGCGATGCCCACCAGCTTGAAGGTAGGCACCAGGATGCTGGCAGTGAACACGACGGCCGCGATCGGGATCATGCCGTTCTTCATCAGCGCGACGACACCGGACATGATGGTGTCCGGGCTGCCTTGCCCGAGACTGCTGACGGTCATGATCGGCAGGACATTGGCGGGGATGTAGAGAATCATGGCGGTAATGAGCAAGGCCCAGGTGCGCGCAATGCTGTTTGGCCGCCGGGCATGGACGATCGCTCCGCAACGCGTGCAGGCCTGGGATGCCTGACCGTCCTGTAGACGGTTCAACTGATGGCATTCATTACAAACCACAATGCCCGCATCAATCGCCCGCATGGACATTTTCTCCTGACAACGCGATCCAGATCTGGTGGGGTGACATCACCACCTCCAGCCAGACCTGGACCAGCAACAGGCTTATGAAACAGAACAGCCCGAACCCGACGTTCAGCTGGGCGATATCGACCAGCTTGACGATGGAGACGAGCACGCCCATGAAATAGACCTCGAGCATGCCCCAGTCGCGCAGATGATGGTACATGCGATAAAAGACCAGGCCATGGCTGCGACCCATGTTCAGGCGAATGCTCAACAAGACGGCCAGTTGGCACAACAGCTTGAGCAACGGGATCGCCATGCTGCAGAGGAACACCACCACGGCGACGGCTACCATGTCCGCATTGTACAAGCCAACCACACCGCTCCATACCGTATCGTCGGAGCTCTGTCCCAGCAGGTGCAAGTGCATGATGGGCAGGAAATTTGCTGGCACGTACAGCAGCAAGGCCGTCAGGACCAGGGCCAAGCTGCGGTTCACCACATTGTGCCGATGAGCGTACAGCTCATAGCCGCAGCGTGGGCAGTACGCCTTCTCGCCATGACCCAGCCTGGGCTTGTGCATCAGCAGGTCACACTGATGACAAGCCGTCAGGTCTTCTAAGGAGAGCTGCGCCAGTACTTCGGGGTCGGCAGGGTCGGACATGACAAGGGTCTGGATGATGGGATGGGCTCTATTCTAGTGGCCTGGCCTTGGAAAAGACAAAAACCCTGGGCGAGATGCCAGCCGA